>NZ_JBSWTP010000004.1:0-495781 GCF_056158605.1 Salipiger sp. ABN3_019 | reverse complement strand
GCCGAGCTTGCGGTACTCGTCTTCCCATTTGGGATCATTGTCGCCAAGCGCGACCAGAGCGGCGGTGCCGATGGCGACCGCGTCGGCCCCCAGAGCCAGCGCCTTGGCCACATCGGCGCCGGTGCGGATGCCGCCCGAGACCACCAGTTGCACCTCGCGGTGCATGCCCAGATCCTGCAGCGCCTGCACGGCGGGGCGGATGCACGCCAGCGTCGGCAGGCCGACGTTCTCGATGAACACATCCTGCGTCGCGGCGGTGCCGCCCTGCATCCCGTCGAGCACCACCACATCGGCCCCGGCCTTCACCGCGAGCGCCGTGTCGTAATAGGGCCGCGCGCCGCCGACCTTGATGTAGATCGGTTTTTCCCAATTGGTGATCTCGCGCAGCTCGAGGATCTTGATCTCCAGATCGTCCGGCCCGGTCCAGTCGGGGTGACGGCAGGCCGAGCGCTGGTCGATGCCCACCGGCAGATCGCGCATCCCGGCGACCCGTTCGGTGATCTTCTGGCCCAGCAGCATGCCGCCGCCGCCCGGCTTCGCCCCCTGCCCCACGACCACTTCGATGGCATCGGCGCGGCGCAGATCGTCGGGGTTCATGCCATAACGGCTGGGGAGATACTGGTAGATCAGCTTTTCCGAGTGGCCGCGCTCTTCCTCGGTCATACCGCCGTCGCCGGTGGTGGTCGAGGTGCCTGCCAGCGTCGCGCCGCGGCCCAGAGCCTCCTTGGCATTGCCCGAGAGCGCCCCAAAGGACATACCCGCGATGGTGATCGGGATCTTCAGTTCGATCGGCTTCTTGGCAAAGCGCGTGCCGAGCGTGACCGAGGTGTCGCATTTCTCGCGGTAGCCTTCGAGCGGATAACGCGAGATCGAGGCGCCGAGAAACAGCAGATCGTCGAAATGCGGCACGCGGCGCTTCGCCCCGCCGCCACGGATGTCATAGATGCCGGTCGCCGCCGCGCGGCGGATCTCGGAATTCACCTCGCGCGAAAAGGTCCAGGACTGGCGCGGCTCGGTGTGGGGGGTCTTGTCCATAGTCCGCTCCTCAGTATTCGTCGGCGTGGTCGATGTTGAAGTTGTAGAGCTTGCGGGCCGAGCCGTAGCGCTTGAACTCTTCGGGCTTGGCATCGGCGCCCGCGCGCTCGAGCAGGTCCTTGAGGATGGCGAGATGTTCGGGGCGCATCTCCTTCTCGACGCAGTCGGCGCCCAGCGATTTGACCGTGCCGCGCACGAAGAGCCGCGCCTCGTAGAGACTGTCTCCCAGCGCATCCCCGGCATCGCCCAGAACGACCAGATTGCCCTTCTGCGCCATGAAGGCCGACATGTGGCCAATGCTGCCGTGCACGACGATGTCGATGCCCTTCATCGAGATGCCGCAGCGCGAACTGGCGTTGCCCTTGATGTTGAGCAGCCCGCCATGGCCGGTGGCCCCGGCGTATTGGCTGGCGTCGCCGTCGATGATCACCTCACCCGACATCATGTTCTCGGCCACGCCCGGACCCGCGGATCCTTCGACATGCACGGTGGCGAGCTTGTTCATCCCGGCGCAGTAATAGCCGGTGTTGCCCTTCACGGTGACCGACAGCGGGCCGTCGAGCCCCACCGCCATAGCATGCGAGCCACGCGGGTTCTCAATCGTAAAGCTCTCGTTGGCCTGCGCCTTGGCGGCACTCTGCAGCGCTGCGTTCACTTCGCGCAGCGGCGTTTGCGACATGTCCAGTACCGGCATTCTCAGCGCTCCCAGAAGTAGACGGTTGCGGGTTCGGGCTCCCACACGCGGGCGGCCTCGATCCCCGGAAGATCGGCGAAGGCGCGGTATTCGCTGGCGAAGGCCACATAGTCTTCGGTCTCGGCCATCACCGCGGGCTTGCAGGCGACCGGATCGCGCACCACACCAAAGCCGTTCTTGGTGCCGGTGACGAAGGTGAAGAACCCGTCCAGATCCTTGAGCGTGCCTTCCAGCGCCTCGCCCAGCGTGGCGCCTTCGGCGATGCGCGAGGAGATATAAGCCGCGCCCACCTCGGTGTCGTTCTCGGTCTTGGTGAAGACGCCCTTCTTGGCCAGTCGGCGGCGCATGTCGTTATGGTTCGACAGCGAGCCATTGTGCACGAGGCACTGGTCGTCAGCGGTCGAGAACGGGTGCGCGCCCAGCGTGGTCACCGCCAATTCCGTCGCCATGCGGGTGTGGCCGATGCCGTGGCTGCCCCCCATCTCGCGGATGCCGAAGCGGGCCGCCACGTCCCGAGGCAGGCCCACTTCCTTGAAAATCTCCATGCTCTCGCCCGCGCCCATGACGCGCAGCCCGCGCGCCTCGAGCCAGTCGAGCGCCGCCGCCTCATGTTCTTTCGGCAGAGTCAGCACGGCATGGGTGTCGACGACGCGCAGCGTGGCATCGGGGCCGAAGGCCTCGGCCAGCGCCTCGCCAAGACCGGCAAAGGCCGCATCGGGCGCGTCGCTCTGCACGGTGATCTTCAGACCGCCCGTCTCATCACCGTAGATCGCGATGCCCGCGCTGTCGGGGCCACGGTCGGTCATGGTGATGAGCATGTCGGTCAGCATGTCGCCCAGCTTGGGGCGCAGGTCATCCTTCTTCAGGAACAGCCCAACGATGCCACACATGGTGTTCTCCGCAATGAATTAGTCTTTGGCGCGGATGCGCCGCTGGCAACATCACTAAGGGGAAATCTATTTTCCCTGCAAGAAAGTTTTTGCCGCCACGGGAAGATTTCCGAGGCTGGCCGAAAAACGCCCGTTTGTTGGTCACGGCTTAGGCATTTCGGCGGTGTTCGCCCACGCACTGGATATCCTGCGCGGTCTCAGCCCGCCTGCGGGTAGGTGATGACCGACAGATACCGCAGCGGCAGGGAGAGAATTTCCTCTGGGCCATGTGGCGCGTCCGAGTCAAAAAGCAGCGCGTCGCCTGGCTCCAGAAGATAGGTCTGATCTCCGTGGCGATAGTTGACGCTGCCCTCCAGAATATAGAGAAACTCGATCCCCTCATGCTGGAAGGTGGGGAACCGCTCTGACTTGTCGCTGAGTGTCAGCAGATAGGGCTCGACCACCACGCCCGAATTGTTCGAGCCGATATGGCCAAGCAGATTGTACTGATGTCCGGCCCGCGTCCCGGCCCGCTCGATCTCGGCCCCTTGCCCCGCCTTGACGTGCATCGCCCCGCGCCGTTCCTCGTAACCAGAGAAAAGCTGCACAAGCGGAACACCAAGCGCATTGGCCAGCGCCGACATCGTGTTCAGCGACGGAGAGATCACCCCGTTCTCGATCTTCGACAGCATGCCGACCGACAGGCCGGTCTTGCCCGCGAGATCTCCGCCGGTCATCCGCTGGCGCTTGCGCAACTCGCGGACTTGCCGCCCGATGGCCACTTCGAGGTTCTTTTCGCGCGGCTCGCCCACCGCGTGGGGGTTTTGCGAAAGTGCCGCGCTTTGCTTTTTGACGGGCAATGGCTCAGTCCTCCGTATCCGACATGGCATGCGCCAGCTTAGGGGGTCACACCCCTGCGCAAGATACCGGGAAATCCGCGTTGGTGTCGGAGTGAGCGATATTCCCCTAAAGAAAATTCATTGACCAGTGGAAAATTTTTTGTTCCGCTAGAAGCCGGATAGCTCCTGCATATTTGCGTGGCGATTATCGGCGCGCCCCCTCCGAGCCCTTGGACGCCGAAGAGCAATCTAATGCGCTTCCTGCGATCAGGCCGAGCGCAGAAAATCCCGGAAATTCGCGGCCCCGGGCATATGTACCTTTGTCTCGGAGCAGCCGAGCAAACGGTTGGTCATGCGCTCTTCAAGGCTGAGGCGCTGTTCCAGCATCGCCTCACCTCCGGCCAGATCGCCCGTGGCACAGCGCTGGCGCGCCTGCGCAAAGACCACCCAGCGCATGCGCCATGCGTGCTGCAGCAGATCGACCGTCATAGCGGCGTCGATCACGTCGAAGACCCCCTCCCGAACGCCCTCTTCCACAAGCGTGCGCATCAACGGCGTCGCGCGCCGCCGCGCCTCTTGCTCGAGCCTGAGGAAGATCGCCTCATTGCCCGCCATCATGGCGATCCGGATGACGCCCATGATCTTGTCGGCGTGCTCCAACTCCCAGCGGGTGGTGCCGTCGAGATAGGCCGTGAACCGCGCCGCCGCGCCGCCTTCGCTGCGCTCGTAGACCGCCTGACCGGCGGAGGTGCTGGCGTCGGTGAGCCGCAGAAGCACCGCGCCGAGAACATCGTCCTTGGACGTGAAGTGATGATAAAAACCGCCCTTGGAGATGCCCGCCGCATCAAGAAGCAGCGCCACCGTCACCTCCTCCCACGGGTGGGTCGACAGAAGGTCGGTGGCAACGTCGAGGATCGCGGTTCGGCGATCTTCGGCGGACATTCTGGAACGTTTGCTGTTCACGATTACGTTCTCCGTCAGCTCTGGCCTTGATTACCGACCGACCGTCGGTATGTAAAGCGGCTCAGACGTCATATCGATCACGCCTTGATGAGCGAGAGTAGCAGCATGACCGACCACCCCGCCGCCGAGGCGACGCCCGATGCCCTGCGGTTCGAGACCGACCGCGGCTCGTCGCGCCCGTTCTGGATCGCGATATCCTTGGTCGCCGCCATCATTCTTTGGATGGGCAGCGGTTTCTTCCTGCCCGGCTCCGAGCCCGCGGCGGACACCGCCGCCGACGATCCGCTGCCGCCGTCGGTGATGGTCCTGCAGTCCAAGGCCGAGCCGGTCACCCTCAGCTACCGCGCCGAAGGTCAGGCGCTGCCCGACCGCGATACCGACGTCATTGCCGAAACCGCCGGCACAGTGATCGAAATGCCGTTTGCCAAGGGCGACCGGGTGCAGCGCGGCGACGTGCTGGCGCGGCTCAATTCCGCCCGCGCCGAGGCGGCGCTCACCCAAGCCGAAGAGCAGCGGGCCAATGCGCAGCGCGAGTTCGACAACGCCGCGCGGCTTTTCGAACGCGGTGTCGCCACCAACGACCGGCTGTCCGAGGCCCGCGCAGCGCTCGCCGCCGCCGAGGCAGATGTGGCCAGCGCCGAAGAGGCCATCGACAATCTTGTCGTCGAGGCCCCTTTTGCCGGGCGCATCGAAGGGCTTCCCGCAAGCGAAGGGGAATATGTGCAGGCCGGAGCCACGATCTCGCGCGTGGTCGACAATGATCCGCTGACCGTCGCCATTCAGGTGCCGCAACAGGCGCTGAGCCGGATCAGCGAGGGTCAGAGCGCTGAGGTCAACTTCATCACCGGCCAGACTCGCGAGGGCCGGGTCAGCTTTGTCGGCGCCGCTGCCGCATCGGAGACCCGCACCTTCCTGACCGAGATCGAGGTCGAAAATCCCGGCGGCGAGGTGCCCGCCGGTGTGTCGGCGCAGGTGACGATCCCCACCGGCGAGGCCACGGCCCATCGCGTCGCCCCGTCGATCATCTCGCTGGACGAGGCCGGGCAGATCGGTCTCAAGACGGTCGAGGACGGGCGTGTCGCCTTCGACCCGATCCAGATCGTGAAGACCGAGATCGACAGCGTCTGGGTCACCGGGCTCGACGACGACGTCACGATCATCACCGTGGGCCAGGGCTTTGTGCGCGACGGCGAGGAGGTCCGCGCCGAGCCTCAGGAAGAGACCGAACAGGTCTCGGATGCGGCCGCGGGCGTTCCGCTCGAGATCGCGGAGGACAAGCCGTGAACAGCCTGATCGACGCCGCCTTCTCCCGTGGCCGGGCGATGATGATCCTGCTGGGGATGATCCTCGCCTTCGGTGCCGTGGCCTATATCTCGATCCCCAAGGAAGCGAACCCCGAGGTTCCGCTGCCGCTGGTCTATGTCAGCACCACGCTCGACGGCATCAGCCCGTCCGACGCCGAACGCCTGCTGATCGAGCCGATGGAGGCCGAGTTTGGCGCCATCGAAGGGCTCGAGAAAATGTCCGCCGAGGCCACCGAAGGCTTTGCCAGCGTGCAGCTCGAATTTGCCGCTGGCGGCGATATCGACGAGGCGCTCGACAAGGTGCGCGAGGCCGCCGACACGGTGCAGAGCGACCTGCCCGAAGACGCCACCACGCTCAACGTCACCGAGATCAACACTGCGCTCTTCCCGATCATCACCGCCGTGCTGTCCGGCCCGCTGCCCGAGCGCACCCTCAATGACGTCGCCGAGGCGGTTCAGGACAAGCTCGAAGCGCTGCCCGGTGTGCTGGAAGTGGACATCGGCGGCGCCCGCGAGGAATTCCTCGAGGTGCTGATCGACCCGACCGTCTTCCAGACCTACAACCTCAGCTTCGAGACGCTGACCAGCCAGTTGCAGCGCAACAATCAGCTGATCGCCGCAGGCGCCATCGAGACCGGCGGCGGGCGCATCGTGCTGAAGGTGCCCGGGCTGATCGAAGACCTCGAGGACGTGATGGCCATGCCGGTGAAGGTCGACGGCACCACCGTCGTCACCTTTGGCGATGTCGCCACCGTGCGCCGCACCTTCGAAGATCCCACCGGCTACGCCCGCATCGACGGCCAGCCCTCGCTGGCGCTGGAGGTCACCAAACGCTCGGGCGCCAATATCATCGACACCGTCGCGGCCACCAAAGCGGTCATCGACGAGATGAGCGCCGACTGGCCCGAAAGCCTGCGCGTCACCTACCTGCAGGACCAGTCCGAGCAGGTGAAAACCTTGCTTTCCGATCTCGAGGCCAACGTCATGGCCGCCGTCATGCTGGTGATGATCGTCATCGTCTTCGCCCTCGGGCTGCGTTCGGCGATCCTCGTCGGTCTGTCCATTCCGGGCGCGTTCCTCGCCGGTGTCGCCATCATCTGGGCGATGGGGTTCACCATGAACATCGTGGTACTTTTCGCGCTGATCCTCGTGGTGGGCATGCTGGTCGATGGCGCCATTGTCACCGTCGAGCTTGCCGACCGCCGCCTGCAGGAGGGCGACAGCCCCAAGGCCGCCTATGCCCATGCCGCCAAGCGCATGGCCTGGCCGATCATCGCCTCCACCGCCACCACGCTTTCGGTGTTCTTCCCGCTGCTGTTCTGGACCGGGCTGATCGGGCAGTTCATGAAATACCTGCCGATCACCGTGATCCTGACGCTGGGCGCCTCGCTCTTCATGGCGCTGATCTTCATCCCCGTGCTCGGCGGTATGATCGGGCGCAACCAGCCGCAGACCGCCAAGGCAAAGGCCACGCTGCACGCCGCCGAGCGCGGCGATCCGCGCCGCATCCCCGGCTTTACCGGCGCCTACGTGCGGCTCTTGGAGCGCGCGATCCTGCGGCCCTGGACCACCGTGGTTCTGGCGCTGGCGCTGCTGCTCGGCGGGTTTGCCCTTTACGGCCAGTTCGGGCGCGGCATCTCGTTCTTCCCCTCGGTCGAGCCGGAATTCATGCAGGTGCAGGTGCGCGCCCGCGACAACCTGTCGATCTACGAGCGCGACGATCTGGTCCGCAAAGTTGAGGAGAGGCTCACTGGCACCCAAGGCATCGAGAGCGTCTACGCCCGCTCGACCATGAGCGCCGGCGGCGGCGAGGAAGATGTGATCGGCACTTTGCAGCTCGACCTTGTGGACTGGCAGGCGCGCCGCACCGCCGCCGAGATCGGCGAGGACATCCGCGCCAAGATGGCCGACATCGCCGGCATCGACGTGCAGGTCGAGACCGAAAGCGGCGGCCCGTCCAGCGGCAAGCCGGTGAACCTGCGCGTCTCGGCCGAAGATTTCACTCAGCAGAGCGCGGCGGTCGATAAGGTGCTGGCGGCGATGGAGCGTGTCGGCGGCTTCACCGATGTGACCGACACCCGCCCGCTGCCCGGCGTCGAGGTGGCGATCAACGTCGACCGCGCCGAGGCGGCGCGCTTTGGTGCCGATGTCAGCCTGCTGGGACAGGCGGTGCAACTGCTTACCCAAGGCATCACCGTCACTGACTATCGCCCGCCGGACGCCGACGGCGAGCTCGACGTGCGGGTGCGCTTCCCGAACGACTCGCGCTCGCTGTCGGAACTGACCAACCTGCGTGTGCCCACTTCGGCGGGGCTCGTGCCGATCTCTAACTTCGTGACCTTCGAGCCGGTGGAGCGCGTCGGTGTCATCCGCCGCATCGACGAGCAGCGCGTCACCACCATCGAGGCCAATGTCGCCCCGGGGCTGCTGGTTAACGATCAGGTCACCGCCCTGCGCGCCGCACTTGATCAGGCCGACCTGCCCGACAACGCGAGCTATGAGTTCGCGGGCGAGGCCGAGGACCAGCAGGAGTTGATGACCTTTCTGGCGCTCGCCTTCGTCGCCGCCATCGTGTTGATGTTCCTGATCCTCGTGGTCCAGTTCAACAGCTTCTACCAGTCCTTCGTGGTGATGAGCGCCATCGTCTTCTCGATCGGGGGCGTGCTGCTGGGGCTGGTCGTCACCGGACGCCCCTTCGGCATCGTCATGGGAGGGGTCGGCGTGATCGCCCTTGCGGGTATCGTGGTGAACAACAACATCGTGCTGATCGACGCCTATAACGACCTGCGCAAAGATGGGATGTCGCCGCTGGAAGCGGCGCTGCGCACCGGCGCGCAACGTCTGCGCCCGGTGGTGCTCACCTCGATCACCACGGCGCTGGGGCTGATGCCGATGGTGCTGGGAATGAACATCAACTTCATCTCGCGCGAGATCGTCTTCGGGGCCCCGTCGACGCAATATTGGACCGAGCTGTCGAGCGCCATCGCCGGCGGGCTGGTGATCGCCACCGTGCTCACCCTCGTGGTGACCCCGGCGATGCTGATGCTGCGGGAAAAACGCGAGACACGCTCAGAGCCACGCAGCCAAGGAGAACGCGGGAACCGCAGCCCGACCGCGACATCGGCCTAAGGCAGGGGAGCACTGGCAGGCACATCTCGGCTTATCAGGCGACCTTTGTTGCGTGCCAGCCCTCGGCCCGCTTGCGCCAGAAGCGCGTGCGCAGGCGCTCGGTGATCTCGCCCGGTGCATCATTGCCAAGAGCGCGCCCGTCTATGTGCCGCGCGCCCCAGACCCCTCCCGCTGTCGTCGCGCAGAAGATCTCATCGGCGGCGCGGAACTCCTCGGCGGGGATATCGCGCACCTCGAAGGGCAGCCGCAGATCCTCGCACAGCTCGAGCACCGAGCGGCGGGTGATCCCTTCGAGCGCGCCGCTGCGCGGGCTCAGCACCTTGCCTTGGGCAACGCAGAAGACGTTGAACCCCGGCCCCTCGGTCACATGACCCGCGCCATCGAGAAGGATCGGGAAATCTGCTCCCGCGGCTTCGGCCTCGAACAGGCCGTCGGTCAGGTCTCCCCAGTGGAAATTCTTCACCCGCGGATCGAAGCTCTCCGCCGGGATGCGCCGGACCTCAGGGATCATCAGGCTGACCCCTTTGCGCTGTTGCTCAAGGCTGGCGACCCAGACCCATGGCAGCGCCTGACACAGCAGCCACGGGCGCGCCGACGAGGGAATGCGCGGCGCACCGGGCGCGGGCGAGCCGCGCAGGCAATCCATCGACACATAGGCCGAGCGCAGGCCAGAGCGGCGTACGGTCTCGATCAGGAGCTCGCGGATCTCGGCGTCGCTCTCCCGTGGCTGCATGCGCAACCGGGTCATCGAGGCGCGGAACCGCGCGATATGATCGTCGAGCCGGAAAAAGCAGCCATCCCAGACCCCAACCACGTCGTAGGTGACGTCAGAGCGCCGGTAGCCCCAGTCGCCCGCCGGGATCCGCGCCTCGGCAGCAGGCATGAAGGTGCCGTCGAGATAGGCGGCACCCTTGGGCCACTGGGCATCCTCGCGGGGCGGTGCAGGCTGCAGGTCGAGATGCGTGTCCATGTTCGGTGTCTCCTTCGGCGCTTGGCCGGACTGGGGATCAGCTGCCTTCGCTGAGCTGATCGAAATGCTGCAGGAAGCTGGAGGTGCCATTGGCGATGTCCGTCCGGATCTGCAGTTCGGCGGCGGCGCCGTCCCCCGCGGCCAATGCGGCCAGCACGGCCTCATGCACCTCGGCCCCGAAATAGCGCCGCTCCGAGAGGTCGTAGAAAACGTTCAGCATCGGCCCCATGGCGACCCACAGCTGCTCGATATGGCCAATGAGCAGCGGCATCCGCGACAGCTTGTAGACACCGGCATGGAAGCGGCGGTTGAGCAATGCCGCCTCGGCGGCCTGACCGGGTGCATCCGAAGCGGCGTAGCGGTCCTGTATTTCGCGCAACTCCATCAGGTCGGAGGCGGTGCAGGCGCTCGCGGCCATACGCGCGGCGAGCCCCTCAAGCTCGATGCGCATGGCGCGCACTTCGAGGTAGCGGTCCCGATCCATCCCCGGCACATGCAGGAACCGCCCCGAGCGCAATTCCAGCCCGCCCTCGCTGACCAGCCGCATCGCCGCCTCGCGGGCCGGAGTGATCGACGTGCCGAAGTGATTGGCCAGATCCTGCAGGATGAGGCGCTGGCCGGGGTGAAACGCGCCTTCGATCAGCCCCTGCCGCATGGCCTCATAGGCGCGGGCCGAGAGGCTCCCCGAGGCAATGGGCTTCACGCCCGCCCCTCGAGCCATGGGAAGGTCCCGCGTCTCAGACATTTTGCGCGCTTTTGCCCAGCGTCTGCAGAAGCGCTTCGTCGGACAGGGCGGCGTCCAGCGCGGCCACCAGTTCCTCGACGTTCTGCGGCGAGAACGGCAACGGCGGACGGATTTTCAGCGCCTCGCCATGGGCACCGCAACTGCCAAGAAGGATGCCGCGACGGCGCATCTCATTGGTCAGCCACGTGATCCCCTGCCCCGCCGCCTCGGGCGTGCCGCGCAGTTCAAGCGCCGCGTAGAGCCCGGTGCCGCGGACATCGGCGACAGCCTCGGAATGCCGCGCCGCCAGATCGCGCAGCCCGCTCAGCAGCCGCGTGCCGGTCTGGGCGGCGTTCTGCATCAGCCCCTCGTCCTCGATCACGTCGAGCACCGCAAGACCCACCGCCGCAGAGACGGGATTGCCGCCGAACGTGTTGAAATACCGCGTCTTCTTGCCAAACTCCGCCAGCAGATCGGGGCGGGTGACCATGGCGGCGATCGGATGCCCCGCGCCCAGCGGTTTGCCCAGTGTGACGATATCGGGCCGCACGCCGTGGCGCTCGTAGGCCCACATGTGGCTGCCGATGCGCCCAAGCCCGGCCTGCACTTCGTCGGCGATCCACAGCCCGCCCGCGGCCCGGATCTCGGCGACCGCCCCGGCGATGCAGCCCGGCGGGTCGAGCCGCAGCCCATCCGACGCGAACGCCGTGTCGAACAGCAGAGCGCCCGCCTGAAGTCCCACCTCTTCGAGCGAGGCGATCGCCGCGCTTACATCCGCGGCAAAGCGCGCGCCCCCGTCTGCGCCGCTCGGCGGTGCGACGGTACGCACATGCGCGCCAAGCGGGTTGTGCGCCCCCAGCGAGGGCGACATTTCGGCCAGCGCCAGCGTCACGCCGTGATAGGCGTTCGCGGTCACGATGATGCCGCTGCGCCCGGTCACCGCCCGCACCAGACGCAGCGCCAGATCGTTCGCCTCGCTGCCGGTGCAGGTGAACATGACCTGCGACAGCGCAGGATCGAAAAGCCCGGTCAGCCGCTCGCCATAGGTCACCACCGTATCGTGCATGTAGCGCGTGTGGGTATTGAGGATCTCTGCCTGCCGTGCCAGCGCCTCGGTCACGCGCGGGTGGCAATGGCCCACGGATGGCACGTTGTTGTAGGCGTCGAGATAGCGCCGCCCCTCGGCGTCCCAAAGCTCGACGCCCCGCCCCCGCACCGGATAGAGCGGCGCGTCATAGAAATGCCGGTAGGCGGGCCCGAGCGTGCGCGCGCGGCGGGTGGCGAGATCGGTCATGTCAGACCCCTTTCAGATCGGAACGGGAGAAGCGCAGCGGCGGATGGATCGGCCCGGATCGCGGTGGCAACAGCGGCTCGGCCAGCGCCTGCGCCGCCTCGAAATGGCGCAGAAGATAGGCGCGGTTGGCCGGGAAAAGCGTGCTGCGCCACAGCGGGATGACCAGCCGCAAAAGCAGCCGCGACAGCAGCGCATCCGGCAGCGCCGCCAGCTCGTCATCGCTGAGGCGGCGGTGCTCTTCATAGCCCGCGACAAAGCAGGCAAGCTGCGGCGCCAAAGGCGCTGCGGGGCGGATGAAATAGCTGGCGGCAATGGCGATATCGTTGATCAGCGGAGCCTCGACCAGATCGCCGAAGTCGAAGATCGCGGTCAGCCGCAGCGGATCGGCGGGATCGACCAGCATGTTGCTCGGGCTCAGGTCATTGTGGATGATCGCGCTCGGCAGCGCCGCCAGCGCGTCCATCCGCCCTTCGAGGTGATCCATGGCCCGCTGCACGCGCAGCCGCAGGTCCGCATCCGCGATCAGCGCCGAAAGCTCGCGCAGCCTCAGCACGTTCATCTGGTCCCACAGCAGGACGCGCCGCGCCGCCGGATGCTGCAGCCCTGAAAGACCCGATTGCAGCGCCCCGATGCTGCGCCCGATCATCCGCATCTGCGCGTCGCTGCCATCCGGCTGCGGCGCGGTGCCCGCCATCATGTCGATCAGCGCGGCAAAGAGCGGGACGTCGCCATTATGCAAAATCGGATGTTCCAGTGCGCCCGCCAAGGTCGGGTGCAGCGCGGGGGTCGGCACGGGGCTGTGCTGGGTCAGATGCCGCATGGCGCGATGCTGCAGCTGCCGGATGTCCTCGCCGTCTTCGGGGCTGAAGACCTTGAGCACATAGCGCGTGCCCTGCCCTGTTTCGACCAGCGTGTTGCTGTCCCGCTCGCCACCAAGGTCGGTGAGCCGACCTTCGAGGCCCCAGCCATCAAAGAGTATACCCGCAAGCTGCGAAAGGGGGAGCGAGGGCTTCGGCGTCGAGAATCCGACAGCAGCCGCCCGCAGGAGCGGGTTCTCAAACTCGAAGAGAGTGGTCTGCAGCGCGTCGGTCGCCATATAAGCCTCGCTTTTTTCGATATTTATATTTTATAAATTGAGAGTGCGCAAGGCGGCGGCATAGGCCGGAATGGCCCTGCCGCGCAGCGAAGAATGCGACTGCAAAAAAGGCATGCACGCAAGCACACGCTTCGCGAAGCGATTGATTTTTAACGGGCATCTGGGGGAGTGAGTGTGGCGGCGACCCTAGGGAGGAGGAGAAGGGTCGCCGCCGATTTCCGAGGCTCAGGGAGGAGGAGAGAGCCTCTAGAAAACTCTATCGTCGCAGCGTGGCGTCGATGGATCAAAGATGCCATTCGAAGCGCTTCGGAACAACTTCCGAAAGGGAAGACCCGCCCTGCCTCCAGCGCATAGCTTGCTATGTCACCCCTCCAAGGGCCGGAACGACACCTGCCCGAGCAGCCACTCGGAAAACGCTGCGGCCTTGTCGGCCCGACCCTCAGGCGTGACGATATACCAAGCCAGATCAGTCCCATGCGGCACGTCGAGCGCCACGGTCAGCTCGCCGCGCGCAAGCTCTGCCTCGATCAGGTAGCGCGGCAGCAGCGCAAAGCCCAGACCGGCCTTCACCGCCTCGATGCTCAGCGCGAATTCGTCGAACCAATGCCCGCCCTGTGCATCGGGCAGCGCCATGCCCTGCCGGGCGAACCAATCGCCCCACATGGTGGCACGCGGCGTGATGTGCAGCCGGGGCTGCGCCAGCAGATCCTCCGGTGCCGTAATCGCCACCTCACGCAGCGCCCCGCCAGCCACCGGCAGGACGATTTCGCTGCAGAGATAGCGACATTGCCCACCGGGCCAGAGCGGTTGCCCGAAATGCAGCGCAAGATCGCATTGCCGGCTATCGAGGTCGAAGACGCCGGTGCTGGTGCCCACGTCCATGCGCAGCTGCGGATGCGCCGCCAGAAACTCCGGCAGCCGCGGCATCAGCCAGCGCGTCGCGAAAGTCGGCGGGGCGTTGACCGCCAGCAGGCTCTCGCCCTGCGCTCCGGCGGTGGCGTGGCGCATGGTGCTTTCGGCCATGCGCAAAAGCCGCTGCACCTCTGGCAGCAGTTCGGTGCCCGCCCGCGTCAGCACCACCCGGCCCCGCAGCCGCTCGAACAGCGGCTTGCCGATCTGTTCCTCCAACTCGCGCACATGGCGGCTCACCGCGCTCTGCGTTAGCGCCAGCTCCTCGCCCGCGCGGGTGAAATTGCCGTGCCGCGCGGCAAGCTCGAAGGTCTGCAGCACCTTCATGTCGGGAAGCAGGCGTCTTTGCAGGGGCACGGTGGGTCCTCTTGTCATGCTGCGGCGCACGATATGCCCCGCCCCGGCCAAGGACCATGCCAAACCCGCATGAGGTCAGCCGGACTTGGCGTTATGGGCCCAAGGCCCCGTGCTGCTATCCTGCCCGCAAGCAAAGACCGCAAATGACCCAAGCGTCCGATACCCAAGCGAAGGAGCCCCCGATGCTGAGCAAACCGCTTCCCGTCCTCACCGCCGAAACCCTCGAGCGCTGCGGCGTCACCGCCGCGCTGGATGCCGCAGATGGACTGCAGATCATCTCGCCGGTGACCGGCGAGAGTGTCGCGCAGCTCGCCCCCCACTCCGCCGAGGATGCCGCCGCCGCGATCGACACCGCGCGCGCCGCCTTCCGCAACTGGCGCATGGTGCCCGCGCCGCGCCGGGGCGAGCTGGTGCGCCTCTTCGCCGAGGAACTGCGCAAATCGAAGGACGATCTTGGCCGCATGGTCTCGATCGAGGCCGGGAAATCGCCCTCCGAGGGGCTTGGCGAGGTGCAGGAGATGATCGACATCTGCGATTTCGCCGTCGGCCTCTCGCGCCAGCTTTACGGGCTGACCATCGCCACCGAGCGTCCCGGCCACCGGATGATGGAAACATGGCACCCGCTGGGCGTGGTAGGCATCATCACCGCCTTCAACTTCCCCTGCGCGCCGTGGTGCTGGAACGCCGCGCTGGCGCTGGTCTGCGGCGATCCGGTGATCTGGAAACCCTCCGAAAAGACCCCGCTCACCGCGCTCGCCTGCCAAGCGGTGCTCGACCGCGCCATCGCCCGTTTCGGCGACGCCCCCGAAGGGCTGAGCCAAGTGCTGGTCGGCGGCCCCGAACTGGGCGAGACGCTGGTGGAGAGCGAGAAAGTCGCGCTGATCTCGGCCACCGGATCGACCCGCATGGGCCGCATCGTCGGCCCAAAAGTGGCGGCACGCTTCGGCAAATGCATCCTCGAGCTGGGCGGCAACAACGCCGGGATCGTCTGCCCCTCCGCCGATATGGACATGGCCCTGCGCGCCATCGCCTTCGGCGCCATGGGCACGGCGGGCCAGCGCTGCACCACCATGCGCCGCCTCTTCGTGCATGAAAGCGTCTACGATCAACTGGTGCCCGCGCTGCGCCGCGCCTATGCCAGCGTCACCGTCGGCAACCCGCTGCAGACCGACGCGCTGGTCGGCCCGCTGATCGACGTCACCGCCTTCGACGGCATGCAGACGGCCCTGAAGGAAGCGGCAGACCTCGGCGGCACCGTGCACGGCGGCCAGCGCGAGGCGGTCGAGGGCGAGGCGGCCTATTACGTCAAACCCGCGCTGGTGGAGATGCCCGCGCAAACCGGCCCGGTGCTGCGCGAGACCTTCGCCCCGATCCTCTACGTGATGAAATACAGCGACTTCGACGAGGTGCTGGAGTTGCACAACGACGTCGGCGGCGGGCTCAGCTCGTCGATCTTCACCACCGACCTGCGCGAGATGGAGAGCTTCCTGTCGGCGCGCGGCTCCGACTGCGGCATCGCCAATGTCAACATCGGCACCTCGGGGGCCGAGATCGGCGGGGCCTTCGGCGGTGAAAAAGAGACCGGCGGCGGGCGCGAGAGCGGCTCTGACGCATGGCGCGCCTACATGCGGCGGGCGACCAACACCATCAACTACTCCAGCGAGCTGCCGCTGGCGCAGGGCGTGGTGTTCGACATCGAATGACACAAAGGCGGGTGGCCGGAACTGGCCACCCGCCCCTACCCCAGAAGCCCCGGTTTCAGCGCATGGGTCAGCGCCGCGCCTGCCTCGTAATAGCCGCCCATGACGCGGGTGAACCGCTCCGAATAGCCCTCGATGGGCGCGATGGGCAGCGCCGCCTCAGACCCTCCCAGAAGTGCCTCGGCGGCGGCGGTGCCAAAGACGGTGCCCGGCGCGATCCCCCGCCCGGAATAGCCGAAGATCGACAGCGCCGACGACCCAAGGCGCACAATCTTCGGAACATGGTCGCGGGTCATGGCGATCTGCCCCCGCCACGCATGCTCAAAGCCGATATCGCCAAGCTCGGGGAACACCCGCCGCAGCTTGCGCCGCGCCCAATCGCCGTGCAGCGCGCGGGCCGGACCCTCGGCGTCGCCCATGCCACCCAGGATCAGCCGCCCGGCGCGGTCGATGCGGAAGGAGGACATGACCAGCGCCGTATCCCAGCAGCCCTCACCCCCCGGAAGCACCTTCTCGCGCAGCCCATCCGGCAGCGGCGCGGTGGCGAACTGGCTGTAGCTGACGGTGACGAAGCTGGGGCGATAATCGGCGGGCAGCCCCTCGTGGTAGGCGTTGGTGGCAATCAGCAGCCGCGCCCCGCGCAGGCGGTGGCCGTTGCAGCGCAGCTGCCAGCCCGCACCATCCCGGCTGATCTCGCTGACCTGCGCATGCTCGAAAATGCGCGCCCCCGCCGCCGAGGCCGCGCGGGCAAGCCCCCGGCAATAGGACAGCGGCTGCACCGTGCCCGCCCGCGGGTCGAGAAGCGCGCCGTGAAATTCGCCCGAGCCGCTGCGCCGGTGCGTCTCTTCGGCGTCCAGCAGCTGCACCGGCGCGCCGATCCGGTTGCCCTGTCGGAAGCGGCTCTCCAGATCGGCCACGCCCGAAGGCGCATGCGCCAGATGCAGGGTCCCGGCCCGCGTCGCCTCGCAGGCGATGCCCTCACGGTCGATCAGCGCAAAGACCCGTTCAGGCCCCTGCCCCAGCTCCTCGATCAGCCGCCCGCCGGCCACCTCCCCCATCTGCGCGATGATCTGATCCGGCGGCAGCCATAGCCCTGCGTTCACCAGCCCCACGTTGCGCCCCGAGCCGCCGTGCCCGATCACATGCGCCTCAAGCAGCACCACGCTGGCCCCGCGCCGCGCCGCCTCCAGCGCCGCCGCGCAGCCGGTGAAGCCGCCGCCGACGATGATCAGCTCGGCACTCAGATCCTCGGCCAGAGCCGCGCCGGAAAACTGCTCCTGCGCGCTGGCGTGCCAAAGATTGCTGCGGGGAAAATCTGCCATGGACTCCGTCCGTTAACTGCCGCCTCGGCGGGCCTGCCAAATCTTGCGACCCGCTCAAGGCAACGTCCAGTGCAGATTGCGCATGGGGCGAGACCGGATGCGCATGACGGCGCGTCTACCGCCCAAGCAGGGGCTCTGCTGCCGCTGCCCGCGCTTAACCCCCGTCCAACAGGTCGAGGAACGCGCCGGTCACCCCCGTCCCGGCCTGCGCCTCGGGCCAGATCACCGACACGTCCAGCACCTCCGCCGCGCCCACCAGCGGCACGAAAGCGACCCCCTGCCCCGGCAGCGCGAGGCTTTCCGGCACCACGGTCAGCCCAAAGCCCGCCGCCACCAATCCGATCGCCATCGACGGCGACGAGCTGGTGCAGGCGAGCCGCGGCATGAACCCCAGCACCTGCGCCGTAAGCCCCATGCCGTCCACATCGCCGCTGCCCGAATATCCGATGAAAGCTTCGGCGCGCAGCGCTTCGGGCGCGACCGGCCCCCGCGCCGCCAAGTCACTGCCCTTTGGCACCACGAGCCGCGGCGCAAATGTTGCCAGCTTTCGCGATCGCAAGCCGTCGCGCACCGGCCCCGAGAGCACCGTGCTGACCGCAGCGTCCAACTCGCCGCGTAGCAGCGCCTCGGTCAGCTCCGTCGGATGGCCCTCCACCGGCGTGATCTCGACCTTCGGGTGCGCCTCGCGCATCCGCGCCACCACATCGGACAGCACCCCTGAAAACACCGCATTGGCCGAAAACCCAAGCCGCAAGTGTCCGATCACCCCGCGCGCCGCGTCACGCGCGACCTGCGCGGCGAACTCTGCCTGCGACAGCACCCGCCGGGCCTCTGGCAGGAACTGCGCGCCTGCCGGGCTGAGCGACACCTGCCGCCGCTCGCGCAGAAAGAGCGTCGCGCCCAATTCTTCCTCTAGCGCGCGGATCTGCATGGAAAGGGCCGGCTGCACGATATTGAGCCGCGCCGCCGCGCGGCCAAAATGCAGCTCTTCGGCAAGCACGGTGAAATAGCGCAAGTGACGCAGCTCCATTGATCACTCCAACTGATCATACGGTCAAAACTCGATATTAGAACTGATCAACGGCGCGCGGTAGGTGCAACCCATAGAGAATTGATGAGGTATCGATATGGGTTTTTCACGCAGAGCCTTCCTTGGCCGCGCCGCACTTGGCGGGGCCGCCGCCGCGCTGACCGGAGACATGGTGCTTGCCGACCAGCCGCTGGGGATGCTGCCGCAGCCGGTGGCCACCGGCACGCTGCCGGGCAAGCATGAGCTTTACGCTCTGCGCGACGGCGAGGGCGAGTTCCACCTGATCGGCGGCCATGTCGCCACGCTGATCATGCGCCCCGAGGAATCCGCGGGCGATTGCACCGCCGCCATTCTCACCGGCGGGGTCGGCGCGGAACTGCCCATGCATCGCCACGCCAAGACCGACGAGGCGATCTACGTCATGTCCGGGCGGCTGGAGCTTTACATGGATGGCAAGGCGCATCTGCTGACACAGGGTGATTACGCCTATGTCCCCGCGGGGACAGCGCATGGCTACCGCATGGCGGGATGGCGCACGCGGGTGCTCACGTGGTCGATCGGCGATGGGCTGGGTCAATTCTACCAAAGCCTCGGCACCCCCTTCAGCCGCCCGGTGCAGCCCGACCTGCCCGACCACACGATCGCTCAGGAGCGGCTCGATGCCGCCGCCGCGAGCGCCGACGTGGAATGGCTCGGCGCCCTGCCCGAGATGACGCCGGTTCTGGTCACCGCCACCGGCGTGCCGTCCGAGCGGGTACCCTATGTGCTGCAAGACGGTGAAGGCGAGCGGCTGGTCGCCGCCGATCAGCTTTTCAGCTTCACCCAGACCGCCGCCTCGACCGATGGCGCGTTTTTCGCGGTGCTCGATGAGGGCCCCGCGGGGCAGCCGATCCCATGGCACTACCACGAGCATCACACCGAGAATTTCTTCTGTCTCGAAGGGCAGATGACGCTCTGGGTGAACGGCACCGAACTGACGCTGCACCCGGGCGATTTCTGTCAGGTGACGGCGCGCACGGTACACAGCTACCGTCTCGACTCGCCCTATACCCGCTTCTACGGCTGGCTCGTGCCCGCGGTGTTCGAGCCGTTCTTCCGCACCATCGGCGATCCGACCGAGGCGCATGTCTTCCCCGTCGAGCCGCCCGCCTTCCGCTTTGATCGGGTGATGGCAAAGCTCGATGAGCTCGACCTGAACGTGCTGACCGTCAGGGACTGAGCTGCCAACGGACCCATCAGCACCGCGATCCCGCCTTCGGGCGGGATCGGACCTCTGGCGCTCAGAACCCCAAAAGCCCGGCCAGCGGCAGCAGCGCGAGCATCATGCCAAAGCTGCCCCAGCCGCCCGCATCGCCCTCTTCTTCCTCAGGCTCGGGCGCCTCCTCCTCCACCGGCGTCTCCGGCAGCAACATGTCGAGGGAGACCACCGCTTCGGCCTCCTCCGCCGCAATGCCGTCGATCTCGGCCAGCACGGGCGCGAAGGCTTCGCTCGGTTGCAGGTCGCGGATCACCACCTGCATGATCTCGCGCGGGTCCAGATCGACCTCGAGCACGCCGTCCGCATAGACCTCTTCGGCATTGACGCTCTGCACATCGGGCACAGAGCCGGTGTCTCCAACGGCCTCCCCCTCGGCCACGCCAAGCACGGTGATTTCCATCGCGCCGAAACCGCTCACCAGCCCCGACAGATCAAAATCCGACACGCTCGCCGCGTCGCTTTGCGACATCAGATAGAGCACCATCTCGCCCGACCCGGCAAAGGCATGCACTGTCACCGCCCCTGCTTCGGCTTCGGTGTCGTCATCGCCGGGGACAAAATCCAACAAGGTCTTACCGGGCAGTGCGCTGGCCATCATCGCAAACATCTCGCCGGGCACCGTGGCGGCCTCGAAGGTAAACCCGGTCGACAGGGCATTGGCGGTGTTCTGGATCAGCGGCCAGACATGCGCCTGATCGACCCCGGCGAGGATGAACTCCTCGACGATCTGCAGCATCTCCTGCGCCTGAAACAGCCCGTAGTCGCTTGCACGGTCGAGGCCCTGCGTCGACTTGAGGTTCCACTCGGTGACATGGATCTCGAGGTGCTCGAACCCCGCGTGCTCGAGCCATGTGTTCTGGATGGTCTCGAGCGCATAGGATCGGCTGGCCTCTGTCCCTCGGGCGTAGACATGGGTGACGATCCCGTCGAGCGCATCGCGCTCCGCCTCGGTCTCGAACCCCATCTGCACCAGGGCGTTGGTCACCTCGGACCAATTGACCTCGCCGCTGCCGCGGATGTTGGCCTCGCTCAGCCCGGCATTGGGGTAGAGCGCCGTCAGATCGGCGATGACCTCCTCGGCGGCCCATCCCTCGTAGCCCTCGGAAAGGTTCGAGAACCCGTAGTTCTGCCCCATCTGCGCCAGCACGCGGATGCCCGAGGTGTCGATCCCCTGCACCTCGGCCACCAGCACCAGTTCGTCGGCGATGATCTCGGTCATGTGCGCGGCGAGGCGACCGTATTCCACCGCCGTCATCTCGCCCGAGCCCCAGTATTCGTTGCCGATCTCGAGCGCCGCTATCTCTGCCGCGCCGTAGCCGCCCGACGCGAGATCATGCACGAAGTCGCGCAGCACCTCCTCGTCGATATCCGGCAGTCGGTTGCCGGTCTCGTCGCGCACATCCGAAAGCTGGTCGCGTGTGGGCAGCACGATGGTCACCGCGTGGCCGGTCTGGGCGGCGTAGCCGATGAACTCCGACAGCGGGATAAAGGCGGTTTCCGCGCCGGTCATCGCATGGCTTGCCAGCGTCGCATCGGGATCGGCCAGATCGAAATAATACTCGGTCAGCGATCCGCCGGGATAGCGCAGGCCGGTGACCCCAAGCTGCGAGACCGCCTCGGCATAAGACCCCGTGCCGGTCATCTCGCCGCGCGGCGCGAGGATATTGCCTCCGAACAGCGCTGCGCCGACGGGCGCGCCGGTGGCCGCAAGGGCAAGGGGCAGACTGTCGGCCATGGCATTCTCCGGGCAAGCCGCCCCGCAGGCAGGCCCGCAGCGGCACCAAGGTGCCGCAGGCCGCGCACGGTCAGCGAAGATCAGGAAAACCGGGGAAAACTCGCTCGAACCGATCAGCCAGCGAGGCCGCGGATCGGACACAGGCCCGGCAGGCGGGCAAAAAGACGGGCGGGTACGCCGAAAGCGCCGGTCCCCGCGTCAGAGGGAGGCCGAAGGGTCGCTCGTTTTGCGTGTATGCGTAGAGAGGCCGCAAAATCTGCGGCACCGTCGTGATTTGGAAAAGCTATTTTCTACTAGGCTGAAAGGCGCAAAACCCCACAGCGCCCTGCAATCTAGGGTAGTTTGTCCGATGCGGTCCTGCAAGCGTGATTACACCGGGATCACCGCATGCGCAGGTCTCTGCCAGCCCGCGCCTCTAGCGCGGGCTGCCGTCCGGCTTTGCAGCGGGTGGCGTCAGGCCGCGGCACTGACCCCAATGGCATCGAGCATCTGCCCGGTCGAGGTGACGCCGCCGCAGGTGGCGGCGATCCACTGCATGGCCATGTCGTGTTTCGCGCGGTCGAAATCGGCCTGCGCGTCGGCCACGGCAAAGGGTTCGATGTCGCGCTGGAAGGCCTCGGTCGCGGTGCACAGACAGCCGATATGGGCGTAGATCCCGGTGATCATCAGCTGGTCGCGGCCGCGCGCGCGCAACAACGTCTCGAGGTTGGAGCGCTGGAAGGCGCTGTAGCGGTGCTTGACCAGAACGATGTCTTCCGGCGCGGGCGCAAGATCGGGAAGGATCGCCTCATGCTCGGGTTTCGCCGCCATGCCCGGTCCCCAGAGATCGGCCTGAAGACCCCGGTCGGGCCGGAACTGGTTGCCCTTCTGCGCGGTGTAGAACACCGGGATGCCCGCCGCGCGCGCCCCCGCGATCAGCCGCGCGATATTGGCCACCGCCGGGCGCAGCGGCGCATCGTCGGGGTAAGGCGCGCAGAAATACCGCTGCATGTCGTGCACCAGCAGGGCAAGGCGATCACGCTCCGGCGCAAAGGGCGCGCGGGCCGCGGGCAGCTCGGCGGCGGTGGGAAGCGGATAGGGAGCAATTCCGGGCAGGGCCATCGTGGTCAGTCTTTCAGTGTCAGGTCAGGTTGAGGGCGGCATCCGGCGCGAGGCCGAAAGCGCTCAGCATGGCGCCGAACTTGGCGCCGGTCTCACGGGTTTCGCTGTCGGGATCCGAGCCGGGCACGATGCCAGCCCCGGCGTAGAGCCGCGCATGCGTCCCCTGCAGTTCGGCGCAGCGGATCGCCACATGCCACGCCCCATCGCCGCGGGCGTCGCACCAGCCCACGGCCCCGGCGTAGAAATCACGCTGCACCGGCTCAAGCTGGCGGATCAGCTCGGCCGAGGGATCGCGCGGCAAGCCGCAGACCGCGGGGGTCGGGTGCAGACAGGCGGCCAGCACGGGCGCGGGCTGATCCTTGTCGCGCAGCTGACCCGCGATGCGCGTACCAAGATGCCACATGCTGCCCGTCGAAGTGATGCAGGTGCCCTCGGGCGCGCCAAGGGTGCTGCAGAGCGGTGCCAGCGTGTCGAGGATGAACTCGACCACCAGCGCATGTTCGCGCTGGTCCTTCTCGGATCCTGCGAGCGCCTCGGCGGCGGCACGGTCCTCGCGGGCATCGGTGCTGCGGCGCGCCGACCCGGCCAGCGGATGCGAGAGGATCTCCGCGCCGCGCTTGTCCAGCAGCAGCTCGGGCGTGCCCCCCACAAGGTGCCGCCCGCCGGGCAGCGCCACGTCAAAGGCGGTGACTGCCGGGTCAGCAGCCAGCCGGGCAAGCAATCCGGCGCGGTCGATGGGACGCGTGCTTTCAAGCCTCAGGGTCCGGGCCAGCACCACTTTTTCGAGCGCGGGGTTGGCTTGCATCTCCGCCAGCGCGGCGGCAACCGCCGCAGCATAGTCCCGCGCCTGCGGCTCCGGGGTCAGGCGCAGTTGGCCCGTTGGTGCGGGCATACTCACAGGCAGGTGCCCGCCCTGCGCCTCGGCGCTCCAGAGGCAATCCTCCGCCGCCCGGTCGAACGGCAGGGCGCCGCCGATCATCCCGCCCTGCGGCAGAGCCGCCAGCGCCGGTGCCAGCCGCGCGCCGAGGCTTGCCGCATCGCCGCGCAGCACGGGCCGCAGTGGGCCGCGCGCGATGCGCGTGTCGCGACCGTTCAGAAAGGCAAGGCCCGGGCCGGGCAGCTCGGGACGGGTATCGAAATGCGTGAGAGGGCGCGTCATCAGTCCTCCTCCATCATGACCGTTACGGATCTGGGTGGCTTGGAGGCTGACCGACTCGAACAGAGCCGCTTGGCTGCCGCGGGCGTGGTACGCAATCAGGAGGGGAGTAGACAAGTAAATAAGTCGGGAATTACCGAGGCTGCGCGACATTCCGCAATCCGGCCTTCCCGCTGCCAAATTGCCGTCACGCCGCACCACATGAAAAGGCCCCCCGCGATCACGCGGGAGGCCTTTGGTTCAGCGCTGAACGCAGGGTCAGGCGATACGCTCGCCGGTGCCCGGATTGAAGTAGGAGACCTTGCCCAGATCGAAGGCGAAGGTATGCGCGCTGCCCGGCTTGGCCTCGGTCTCGGCGTGCAGACGCGCGGTCACCTGTTTGCCGCCCAGCGTGGTCATCACATAGGTGTCGGCGCCCGCGGGCTCGACGATCTCGACCTGGCATTCGGCCTGCTGCACCGCCGTGCCGCTGCGGAAGCCCGGCTCCGAGATGTCCTCGGGGCGCAGACCGAGGATCACATCCTCAGGCAGACCCGCCGCGCCGGGATCGGTCAGCACGATGGGCGCCGCCCCGTCGCGGGCGATCTCGATCTGCGTGCCATTGCCGCCCGCCTGCGCCTTGGCCGGGATCAGGTTCATCGCGGGCGAGCCCATGAAATCGGCGACAAAGAGGTTGGCAGGCTGGTTGTAGATCTCTGCCGGGGTGCCGATCTGCTGGATAATGCCGCCCTTCATGACGACGATCTTGGTGGCCAGCGTCATCGCCTCGATCTGGTCGTGCGTCACATAGACCATCGACGCGCCGAGGCGCTGGTGCAGCGATTTGATCTCGGTGCGCATCTCGACCCGCAGCTTGGCGTCGAGGTTCGACAGCGGCTCATCGAAGAGGAACAGCTTCGGATCGCGGACCAGCGCCCGGCCCATGGCCACACGCTGCCGCTGTCCGCCCGAAAGCTGGCCGGGACGGCGCTTGAGCAGCGGCTCGATCTGCAGCTGGCGGGCCACCTCGGCGAGCTTCTGCTCTTGCGTGGCCTGATCGACGCCGCGCACCTTCATGCCGAAGGTGATGTTCTTGGCGACGCTCATCGTCGGGTAGAGCGCGTAGGACTGGAACACCATGGCGATGTCGCGGTCCTTGGGCGAGACATGGGTCATGTCCTCGCCGCCGATCTTCAGCGTGCCGCCCGAGATCGGTTCCAGCCCGGCGATGCAGTTCAGCAGCGTGGACTTGCCGCAGCCCGAGGGGCCGACCAGCACGAGGAAGTCGCCCGGTTCGATCGACACGTTGATGTCCTTGAGGACCTCGGTCGCGCCGTAGTTCTTATAGAGGTTCTGGATGTCGAGAATGGGAGCCATGGGGATCATCCTTTGACGGATCCGGCGGTCAGGCCGCGGATGAAATATTTGCCGGCAACGACATAGACGAGGAGCGTCGGCAGCGCGGCGATGATCGCGGCAGCCATGTCGACGTTGTATTCCTTCACGCCGGTGGTCGAATTGACGATGTTGTTGAGCGCCACGGTCACCGGCTGGGTGCCGGCCGAGCTGAAGGACACACCGAACAGGAAGTCATTCCAGATCTGGGTGAACTGCCAGATCACGCTGACCACGACGATCGGGATGCTGAGCGGCAGGAAGATCGACCAGAAGATGCGCAGGAAGCCCGCGCCGTCGACCTTGGCCGCCTTCACCAGCTCTTGCGGGATCGTGACGTAGTAGTTGCGGAAGAACAGCGTGGTGAACCCGAGCCCGTAGATCACGTGCACGAAGATCAGCCCCGGAATGGTGCCTGCGATGCCGAGCAGGCCCAGCAGCCGCGCCATGGGCAAAAGCACCACCTGGAACGGGATGAAGCAGCCAAAGAGCATCAGCGCGAAGATGATGTTGGCGCCCTTGAAGCGCCATTGCGCGATCACATAGCCGTTCACCGCCCCCAGCAGGGTCGAGATCAGCACGCCCGGCACCGCGATCAGCACCGAGTTCCAGAAGTAGGGCCGCACGCCTTCGCATTGGATGCCGGTGCAGGCGCCGGACCATGCCTTGGCCCATGCGTCGAAGGTGACCTCCCGCGGCAGCGCCACGAGATCGCCGGTGCGGATCTCCTCGAGGCTTTTGAGCGAGGTGGTCAGCATCACGAAGAGCGGCATCAGGTAGTAGATCGCGAAGAGCCCGAGGATGACATAGAGGCCCCAGCGCAGCGCGGTCTTCATGCCTGCGCCTTGCCGGCGGGCCGCGCCAGCGGCGGGCGTTGTCGAGACATCAGTCATTTTTCGCCCTCAGTTCGGAGTAGAGATAGGGCACCACGATGATGAAGATCACCATCATCATGATCATCGCCGAGCTTGCCGCCTGCCCCACATCGCCGCGCGAGAACGCCATGGCGTACATGTAGGTGGCCGGAAGATCGGTGGCATAGCCGGGGCCGCCGCCGGTCAGCGCGATGACGAGGTCAAAGCTCTTGATGGCAAGGTGCGCCAGCACGATGAAGGCCGACAGAAAGATCGGCGCCATCGAGGGAATGATGATCGCGGTATAGACGCGCCACGTCGGGATGCCGTCGATCTGCGCGGCGCGGATGATCTCGGTGTCGACCGAGCGCAGCCCCGCGAGGAAAAGCGCCATAACGAAGCCCGAGCTTTGCCAGATCGCCGCCATCACCACCGTGTAGATGGCCATGTCGGGGTTCACCAGCCAGTCGAACTTGAAGTTCTCAAAGCCCCAGCCCTGCACCATGGCCTGCACCCCGAGGCCGGGGTTGAGGATCGATTTCCACGCGGTACCGGTGACGATCATCGAAAGCGCCATCGGGTAGAGGTAAATGGTGCGGATCGCACCTTCGACGCGGATCTGCTGGTCGAGCAGGATCGCAAGGATCAGCCCCAGCAGCATCGAGATCACGATGAACATGCCCCCGAAGATGTAGAGGTTGTCCATCGCCGTATCCCAGCGCGGCGAGGCGAAAAGCCGTTCGTATTGGATGAAGCCGTCGATTTCGTATTTCGGCAGCAGCTTGGAGCGGGTGAGCGACACCCATGCGGTCCAGCCGATAAAACCGTAGACGAAAATCAGGACCGCGATGAAGCTGGGCGCCAGCACGATCTTCGGCAAATGGGTTTCGAACCATTTGGCCATGGTGTTCTCCTATGACGGGCCCGCCCCGGATCGGAGACGGGCCCGCCGAGTTTGGTCAGAGACGATAAGCCCGAGACCGGGGACGGTTACATGGAGTTCGCGACAGCGTCGGAGAGCATCTGCACCGCGTCCTCGGAGCTCATGTCCGAGTTGAAATGCGCCGTCACCACGTCGGTGATCGCGCCGGACTGCGCACCGCGCAGCGCCATGCCATGGGCGTAGGACGGCAGCAGCGCGCCAGTGTCAGCAGCGGCGTTCATGTCCTCGGAGGATTTCACCGCGCATTCGTCGAACTCGTCGAGCGACACGTCGGTGCGCACCGGGATCGAGCCTTTGTTGAGGTTGAACACCTTCTGGAAGTTCGGGCCGACGATCAGCTCTGCCAGCAGGTTCTGACCGGCTTGCTTGTCGTCGCCGTCCACTTCGAACATGGCGAAGCTGTCGACGTTGTAGAGGAAGCCATCACCCGGCGTGGAGGCGCAGACGAAGTCCTCGCCCGGCACTTTGCCAGCGGCCAGGAACTCGCCCTTGGCCCAGTCACCCATGATCTGGAAGGCGGCTTCGCCGTTCATCACCATGGCGGTGGCAAGGTTCCAGTCACGGCCCGAGAAGTTGTCATCCACAAAGCCGCGCAGGGTACGCATCTGGTCAAACACCTGCACCATCGTGTCCGAGGTCAGCGCGTCCTGATCGAGATCGACCAGCGCCTTCTGGAAGAACTCGGGGCCGCCAAGGCCAAGAACGACGGTCTCGAACACGGTCGCGTCCTGCCAGGACTGGCCGCCGTGCGCCAGCGGGATCACACCCGCCGCCTGCAGCTTCTCGGCCGCGGCGTTGAACTCGTCCCAAGTGGTCGGCATCTCGATGCCGTTGTCTTCGAGCACGGATTTATTGGCCCAGATCCAGTCGACGCGGTGCACGTTGACCGGCGCCGCGCACCAGCTGCCTTCGCACTTCATGTGCTCGGCGATCTGCGCGGGCAGCACGTCGGCCCAGCCCTGCTCTTCGGCCACCGACGAGATATCCGCCAGAACGCCTTCTTCGTACCATTCCTGGATCGCCGGGCCTTTCAGCTGCACGGCGGTGGGCGCATTGCCCGACAGCACGCGGGCGCGCAGCGCGGTCATCGCGGCATCGCCGCCGCCGCCCGCGACCGGCATGTCGGTCCAGGTGCCGCCCTGGTCCGAGAATTCCTGCTGCAGCACGGCCACGGCCTTGGCTTCGCCGCCCGCGGTCCACCAGTGCAGAACTTCGGCCTGCGGCTCGGCATAGGCTGCGCCCGCAATCGACAGGGCAGCGGCAGAGATTGCCGCCTTAGCGGTGAATTTCATCAGGTAGTCCTCCCGTTGGTCTTGCCCCTCCCCGGGGCAGATGTGGCATAAATCCTGCGCTGCTGGCCGCCGCCTTCGCAAGAGTGTAGACCCACCGCCAGAACACTGGTGGCGCTAAAATAGCGGCGATCTGTTACAGGCTGTTACAGGGCGGCGGAAATCGCTGCGCTGCGGCGAAAAATCCGGTCTGGCCGGGCACTTGCGACGGAGGGTCAAGTGAGCATCTTCAGACTACTGGTCGTCGACGACGATTCCGAGATGCGCATGATGATGACCCAGTTCCTGCAAAAGCAGGGCTTCATCGCGCTTGGCGCGCAGTCCATGGCCGAGATCGCCACCGCGATGGACGCGGGCCGGATCGATCTCATCTTGCTCGACGTCATGCTCGGCGACGAAAGCGGCATCGAGATCTGCGCGCGCCTGCGCCGCGAGCAGGATGTGCCGATCATCATGGTCTCGGCACTGTCGGCGGATCACCAGCGCATGGCGGGCTATGAGGTCGGCGCCGACGATTATATCGCCAAACCGTTCAACCCCGAGCTGCTGGTCGCCCGCGTGCGCGCCGTGCTGGCCCGCGCCCGGCGCTCGGCCTCGCTGGTGCACCGGCGGCGCACTCAGACCTTCCGCTTTGCGGGTTGGCGCTATGACGCAAAGCGGGACGAGGTGATCTCGCCCGAGGGGTTCCAAGTGGCGCTGTCGCGGCGCGAGACGATGCTGCTGCAGGCGCTTCTGGCCAATCCTTTCATCCCGCTCACCCGCGACGAGATCGCCGCCGCGCTGGACGTCACCGGCGAGGGGGCCGAAGAGACGCAGGGCCGCGCCATCGACGTTCTGGTGGGGCGCCTGCGTTCAAAGATCGAGAAGTCGCCCAAAGACCCGCAGATGCTGCGCACCGAACGCGGTGTCGGCTATGTCTTCGCGGTCGACGTGACGACGGAAGAGACGTGAGCAGCCGCAGCCTCTCTCTGCGCGTCTCGGGCCTCGTCCTGATGATCGGCGCGGCGCTGGCGGGCATGGTGATCACCGGCATGTGGAGCCTGTCGCAGACCCGCTGGACCAGCCATCTCGACCACGCCGAGCGGGCCGGGATCCTGCTCTACCACACGCTCACCCGTGGCGCGGCGCCGCCTGAGGGCGTTACCGTCACGCCGCTGGCCGAGATCGACGCCAATGCCGCCGCGGTCGGCAATTTCTCACTGGTCTCGGGCCTGCCGAAACCACGCTATGTGACGCTCGCCCCGATCCTGCCCGACGGCACCGGCGGCGAGGGGATCGAACTGGCGGTGATCTCGGACGGGCTGCAATATCGCGTCGCCGATCTGCCCTCGCGCCCCGGCCAGCGCCCCGAAGAGACGCTGGGCCAGCTCACCCGGTTGATGGCGCGTTACTGCTCGCATCCGCAGATCATCGCCCGCTCGGGCGAGAGCGGCTGGCAGCGCGTCGAGGCGCCCGGCGTCTGGGGCTGCGAGGCGGCGCCGCGCGATTTGCGTCTGCCCGCCATCGCGCTGGCACTGATCACCCTTGGCGTGTTCTTCACCCGCGTCACCGGCACCGCCGCCCAATTCTCGGACTTCGCGCAGGCGCTGGCCACGCGGCGGCGGCTCGGCGGGCCCGAGAGCTATGAGACCGAAGGCCCCGCCGAACTGCGCGCCATCGTCGATGCGGTGAACGCCTATCTCGAGGACGAGCGCGAGCAACTGGCGAAACGCGCCGTGGTGCTGTCGGGGGTGAGCCACGACCTCGGCACCCCGGCCACCCGCCTGCGGCTGCGCAGCGCGCTGATCGAGGACGATGCGCTGCGCGGCAAATTCGAGGCCGACATCGACAAGATGACCGCGATCATCGAAAGCGCGCTGACCTACACCCGCGCCGAGCTCAGCGTCGAAGACCCGCGCCAACTGTCGCTTTCGGCGCTCGTCGAGGCGCTGGTCGACGACTATCAGGACATGGGCCATCCGGTGACCCTCGCCCGTGTCGAGCCGATAGTGCTGCGCGGCGGGCGCTCGCTGTTCTCGGCGCGGCGCGGCGCACAGGTGATCGAGGGCGCGCATCGCATCCTCGTCACCGCCCGGCCCGTGTCAATCCAGCGCGCGATCTCGAACCTCGTGGACAATGCGCTGAAATACGGGCGCCGGGCAGAGCTGCACCTCGAGGCCACCGCCGACACCGCGACGATCATCGTCGAGGATGAAAGCGGCCTGCGCTCCACCGAACAGATCGAGGCGCTGATGGCTCCCTTCCGGCGCGGTGCCAATGCGCGGTCCAGCGACGGCACCGGGCTTGGCCTCAGCATCGTGTCGACCATCGCCATGCTGCACGGGGGCACGCTGCGTTTCGAAACCGCGCCCAAAGGGCTGCGCGCGGTGCTGACCATCCAGCGCGCCTGAGCCGCGAAGGCGGGCACCGACACCGCTCATATGCGCATTCCCGCAGGCAAAGCCGCGATACTTCTGGCTTGCTGCCTCAGTCTTGCCTAACCTGATTGTGCGGAATCAGCGGTTTATTGCCCGCCCGCCCCGGAATTTTCTCTCCGGAGTATACGATAAGTATTTGAATACATTTGTTTTCTGGTTGGCCGCAGCATGTCGGGCAACCTTGTGAGGTTTAGAAAGGATATTTTACATGTCAATTTCCCTCACCCTGCGCCGGCTTGCGATCCTTGGGATTCCGGCGCTCGTGATTGCCTTTTCGTTCCTGCTCTTCGAGGGAAAGACCGAACAAATCGTGCTTGGCATGATGTCCGGCGCGCAGAGCCTTGCGGGGCTTTCCGCCCTTATCGTGGGGGCGCTGGCGCTTGATGTGGCGCTGCCGGTCCCCTCGAGCGTGGTCAATGTCACCGCTGGCACCGTTCTGGGGGTCGCGGGCGGCACGCTGACCTGCTGGCTTGGCATGACGCTGAGCTGTCTGCTGGGCTATTGGATCGGCGCCACCGGCGGCACCAGCGCGCTGCGCAGGCTGCTCGGCGCCGAGGAACTGGCCCGCTCGAGCCGCATGTCGAACCGCTTCGCCTTTGGCTCGCTGCTGCTGCTGCGCGCGGTGCCGGTGCTGGCCGAGACCTCGACCATCGCCGCCGGGATCGCCCGCCTGCCGCTGCGCCGCTTCCTCGGCGTGGTGGCGCTGGCCAACCTCGGCATCGCCGCCGCCTACGCGACGCTGGGTGCCATGGCGGTCGAGGCCAACTCGTTCCTCCTCGCGTTCTGCGCCGCGCTGGCCCTGCCTGTGGCGGGCCTCGGCGGGCGGTTGATCTACGCGCAGATGCGCCCCGAGAGCCAGCCGCTCAGCGGCACGCTCGCCATGGCCGAAGCGCCCGATCCCACGCCCATCAGCCGTCCGGCGCTGCGCCCCACCGCGCCGCCTCAGGGCACCTCGGTGCTGCAGCGCTTCAGCGTCGATTACAGCTATCGCGTGGTTTTCACCCGCGGCCTCTTTGCGCCGGGCAACGACACGCTGGCCGAGGTCTTTCGCGAGGCCTCCGATGGCCGGGCGCAACGTTGCCTCGTCTTCGTCGATGCCCACATGCTGCGCCAGCGCCCCGCGCTGGCGGATGAGATCACCGCCTGTTTCGACCGTCTCGGCACAGAGGTCACGCTGGCCACCGCGCCGCTTCCGGTCACGGGGGGCGAGGACATCAAGGCGGGCTTCGAGCAGGTCTTCGAGATCTACCGCCTGATCCTGCGCCACCGCATCGACCGGCACTGCTATGTGATGGCGATCGGCGGCGGCGCGGTGCTCGACGCGGTGGGCATGGCCACCGCCACCGCTCACCGGGGCATCCGACACATCCGCGTGCCCACCACCGTGCTGTCGCAGAACGACAGCGGCGTGGGGGTGAAGAACGCGGTGAACTTCGAGGGCTCGAAGAATTTCGCTGGCAGCTTTGCGCCGCCTTGGGCGGTGCTCAACGATTTCGACATGCTCGAAACCCTGCCGCCCGCCATCCGCCGCGCCGGTATCTCCGAGGCGGTGAAAGTGGCGCTGATCCGCGATCCCGAGTTCTTCCTGTGGCTGGAGACGAACGCCGCGGCGCTGCGCCGCTTCGAGCCCGCCGCCGAAGAGTATATGATCCGGCGCTCGGCAGAGTTGCACATGCACCAGATCGCCCATGGCGGCGATCCGTTCGAGCGCGGCTCGGCCCGGCCCTTGGACTTCGGTCACTGGTCGGCGCACAAGCTCGAGGGGCTGACGCATTACGCGGTCAGCCATGGTGATGCGGTGGCCATGGGCATCGCCCTCGACGCCCGCTACTCGGTTCTGGCCGGGCTGCTGCCTGAAGGCGGAGAAGAGCGCGTGCTGGCGCTGCTGCAGGCGCTTGATCTGCCGGTCTGGCATCCGGCGCTGGAACAGCGCGATGCGGGCGGTCAGCTGGAGATCCTCAACGGCCTTGAGGAGTTCCGCGAGCATCTGGGCGGCGAGCTGACCGTCACGCTGCTGCTCGGGCTCGGCACGGGCGTCGAAATGCACGAGATGAAGCCGGAACTGGTGGCCGAAGCGCTCGGCTGGCTGGCGGCGCAGGGACAGGACTGATGCAGCTCGGCAACGGGCTGGGCAGCCTGACGTACTGCCTCAACATCCATCCCACCGAAACTTGGGAGGAATGTTCCGCCGCGCTCACCGGTCCGCTGCTGGCGGTAAAGGAAGAGCTGAGCCCCGATGCGCCTTTCGCCGTGGGTCTGCGCCTTTCGGCCAAGGCGCTGGAAGGGTTGGACAAGGGCGGACGCCGCGCCGCGCTGCGCGAGTTTCTGACCCGCCACGACCTGATCCCGCTGACGATGAACGGCTTTCCCTATGGTCCCTTCCATGGCACCCGCGTGAAGGAACAGGTCTATCAGCCCGACTGGCGGACCGAAGAGCGGCTCGCCTACACCAACCGGCTGACCGAACTGATGGCCGAACTGGCAGAGCCGGGCGCCAACGTCAGCCTCAGCACCGTGCCGGGCACCTTCCGCACCCTGGCTGGCGGTGCCGAGGCCGAGATGGCCGAGCACTATCTGCGCGCCGCGGCGCATTGCCTGTCGGTGCGCGAACACACCGGCGTGGCGGTCGCGCTGGCGATCGAGCCCGAGCCTTTCTGCTTTCTGGAGACCATCGCCGGTAGCGTCGATTTCTTTGAAAACTGGCTCTATTCCTCCGCCGCTGTCGCCCGTTTTGCAGAGCTCACCGGGCTGAAGGGCGAGGCCGCCGAAGAGGCGCTGCGCCGCCATCTGGGCCTGTGCTACGATGTCTGCCACGCGGCGGTGGAATATGAGGATGCGGCAGGCAGCCTCGATGCGCTGAAAACCGCGGGCGTTCCGATCCACAAGCTGCAGCTCAGCTCGGCGCTGCGGGCGGCCGAGGTCTCGCCCAAGGTGCGCGAGGCGTTGCAGCCCTTCTCGGAACCCACCTACCTGCATCAGGTGCTGACACGGCGCGGCGACGGGCCGATCACCGCCTATTCCGATCTGCCCGAGGCACTGGCCCGCGGCGCCGAGGCGGATGGCGAAGAGTGGCGCATCCATTTCCATGTGCCGGTGTTTCTGGCCTCGCTTGGCCTCTTCGACAGCACACAGGCGTTTCTGAAGGAAATCCTCGACCTGCACCGCGCTGCGCCGATCTCGCCGCATCTCGAGGTCGAGACCTACACTTGGGATGTGCTGCCGCCCGAGTTGCGCACCTCCAGCGTCGATGCCGCCATCGCGCGAGAGCTGCGCTGGGTTCTGAAAAGGCTGGGCCAATGATCCGCACCGCTCTGGAACTGGGCCGCGTGTCCAACCTGCCGACGGTCTGGACAAATGCCATGGCGGGGGCGCTGCTGGCGCTCTCGGCGGCCCCCGGCACGGCGTTCTGGCCAATCGTGCTGAGCGCACTGGCACTAACCCTCTTTTACGTGGGCGGCATGTGGCTCAACGATGCTTTCGACGCCGAGCACGACCGCACGCAAAAGGCCGACCGCCCCATCCCCCGCGGCGACATTCGTCAGGGCGATGTCTTTGTCGGCGGTTTCGTCATGCTGGGCACCGGCATCCTGCTGGCCCTGCCGCTCGGAGGCTGGGCGCTGGTCTCGGCGGTGCTGCTGAGCATCAGCATCTTCCTCTACGACTGGCTGCACAAACGCACTGCGCTGGCGCCGGTGATCATGGGGGTCACCCGGTTCTTTTGCTACGCGCTGGCCGCCTTCGGCGCGACGGGCAGCTTTCCGGGGGTGGCGATCTGGGGCGCGCTGGGGCTGCTGGCCTATGTGGTGGGCCTCACCTATGCCGCCAAACAAGAGGCTTACGACCGGATCGAGCGCGCGTGGCCGCTGGCGGTGATGGGTTTTCCCTGCCTGCTGGTGCTGATCTTCAGCTGGGGCAGCGCGCTGGCGCTGCTGATCGCGCTGGGGTTCTTCGCCGCCACCGGGCTGGCGCTGCACTATCTCTTTCGCCGGGCAAAGGGCGACGTGCCAAAGGCCGTCACCCTGCTGATCGCCGCCATCTCGCTCTATGACGCCGCGCTGATCGCCGGGGTCCACGGAGGATGGATCCCGGCGCTGCTCGCGGTTCTCGGCTTTGGCCTCACCCGCGCGCTGCAGCGGGTCATTGCAGGGACTTAGTCGAAGATATGGCTCAGCGTCAGCGCCTTGAAATCCACCGCCCGGACCGATCCTTCCGGCAGCAGGCCCGCCTCGGAAGAGATCACCAGCGGCCCGTCGCCGGGATCATCGGTGAACCGCCCGTGGCTGCCTTTCACCAGATCGGTCCGCGAGGGAGAGATCACGTCAAGAAGCTGCCGAAAGCCCATCTTGCGCTTGGCCAGCTTCCAGCCCGCCGCCAGCTTGGGAAACCGCAGATCGGGATCGAGGAACAACTCGACCGGGTCGTAGCCGGGCTTGCGGTGGATATCGACGGTGGGAGCAAAGTCGGGGGCCTTGTCGTCGTCCAGCCAGTAGTAATAGCTGAACCAGCGGTCGGGCTTCGAGACGGCCACAAGCTCGCCCGAGCGCGGATGGTCGAGGCCATTCTGGCGCTTGCCATCTTCGTCCCAGACCGTCTCGACCCCATCGAGCCCCTCGACCAGCGCCTTCACCTCGGCCAGACGCGCGGCGTCATTGACGTAGATATGCGCAAGCTGGTGGTCCGACAGCGCAAAGGCCGCCGAAGCGCCTGCGTCGAGAATTTCGCGTCCATGTTCCTCGGGGCGCACGGCGATCAGCCCGGCCTCGCGCAGGGCGCGGTTGATGTGGATCGCCTCGCTGACCGGGGTGATGCCGTATTCCGACACGACCAGCACCCGGCGTCCCTCGGCATCCGCCGCGGCGACCAGTTTGCCAACCAGCGCGTCGATGTCCTTGAGGGAGGACTGCACCTCGGGATGCGCCAGATCGGGGCCGAACTTCTGCAGGTCGTAGTCCAGATGCGGCAGGTAGGTCAGGGTCAGCGTCGGCTGGCGCGTTTCCATCACATGCAGCGTCGCCTCGGTGATCCACGCCGAAGAGGTGATATCCGCCGTCGGCCCCCAGAAGGTGAAAAGCGGGAAGCGCCCCAGTTTGGCATCCAGCTCGTCATGCAACTCGGGCGGATGGGCGTAATGGTCGGGGATCTTGCGCCCATCCGCCGGATACATCGGGCGCGGCGTCGCCGAGTAATCGGCGGTGGCGTACATGTTGTACCACCAGAACATCTTGGCGCAGGTGAAACCCGGATCGCGCGCCTTGCCCGCGTCCCAGATTTTCTCTCCCTCGATCAGCGAGTTAGGCTGCCGCCACAGCAGCACCTCCTTGAGATCGCGGAACAGCCAGCCATTGGCCACGGCACCATGGCCCGAGGGCGGCAAGCCGGTCGCCAGCGTCGCCTGCACGGTGCAGGTGACCGCCGGTGTGACCGTCTCCAGCGGGCGCATTCCGCCGCGTTCGGCAAGGGCTGCAAGGTGGGGGGTATGAGCTCCGACAAGTTTGGGTGTCAGGCCGACGACAAGAATAACAAGGGTCGGTTTCATGCTGTGAACCAAAATCCATTCGAAAAAAACAAGAAGAATATGGGCGCAACTATGACGCGCCGCCATCCCCTCAGTCCAGTGTTTCATTGATTATTCGGGAGAGAGTTTGATGACCGATCCGAAAGACCTTTTGTATGGATGGATAAGTGAGCGCGCCGGGGACGAAAGGCCTTGGCTCGACGCGCAACTGGCGCAACTCGCCGCGCCGGACGCGACCGAGCGCGACCTGCATATGTACCTCGGCTTTGCGCCGCGCAGGCTCGGCAAGGCCGATCTCGCGCTGACGCCGGACGATCTGGCGCAGGCCGATGCCGCGCGCTCTGGCTGGGACCCGTCGGGCTGGAGCATCGACGGTGCCGCGCGCATTCTGGGGCTGCTGACCTACAGCGGCCCCCGTCCCTTCGCCGAGACCTTCAAGGACCTGCGCCGCACGTCGGACGCTGCCGAGATGATCGCGCTCTATCGCGGCCTGCCGCTCTACCCCGCGCCCGAGAGCCTGCATTTCGAGGTTGGCGAGGGGCTGCGCTCGAACCTCAAGCCGGTGTTCGAGGCGATCGCCCACAACAACCCCTACCCGCGCGACCATTTCGACGAGCACCGCTGGAACCACATGGTTCTGAAGGCGCTCTTCATCGGGGCCGAGCTTGGCCCGATCACCGGGCTTGCGGCCCGCGCCAACCCCGAACTGGCGCGCATCCTCGTGCAATATGCGCGCGAACGCTGGGCCGCCGGACGGCCCGTCATGCCCGAGCTCTGGCCGCTCGTGGCGCCCTTTGCCGAAACCCCTGAAATCCGTGCCGAGCTCGACCGGGCCCGCGCCGAAGGCCGTACATTTGAGGATCTTGTATCATGATGCTGATTGACCCCCACGCCCATATGATCTCGCGCACCACCGACGACTATCAGGCGATGGCCGCCGCCGGTGTCGTGGCGCTTATCGAGCCCGCCTTCTGGGTTGGCCAGCCGCGCACTTTCGTGGGCACCTACGTCGATTACCTGTCGACCATCGTCGGCTGGGAGCGGTTCCGCGCCGGGCAATTCGGCATTCGCCATTACTGCACCATCGGGCTCAACTCGAAGGAGGCCAACAACGAGGAACTGGCCGAAGGCGTGATGGAATGGTTGCCGCGTTTCGCCCTCAAGGAAGGCGTCGTGGCGATCGGCGAGATCGGCTATGACGAGCAGACCGAGCTCGAGGACAAATACTTCCGCCTGCAACTGTCGCTGGCCAAGGAACTGAGCCTGCCGGTGATGGTCCACACGCCGCACCGCGACAAGAAGCAGGGCACCACCCGATCGATGGATGTCTGCGAAGAGATGGGCCTCGACCCGTCGATGGTGATCATCGACCACAACAACGAGGAAACCGTCGGCGAGGTGCTGCAGCGCGGCTATTGGGCGGGCTTCTCGATCTACCCCTCGACCAAGATGGGCAACGCGCGGATGGTCGAGCTGCTCAAGCAATACGGGTCCGAACGCATCATCGTCGACAGCGCCTGCGACTGGGGCATTTCCGACTGCCTCGGCGTCGCCAAAACCGCGCAGCTTGCGCTGCAGAGCGGCGTTCCCGAAAGCACCGTGCGCGCGGTCTGCTATGGCAATGCGCTGGCGGCCTATGGGCAGAGCGGGCAGATGAAGGAAAGCGACTGGCTCGAGCCTCCGGCGATTGACCAGCGCACGCTCTACGAAGGCAATTCGATCCTGCGTGGCGGTCGCGAGCCGGTGATCGAAGAGCCGGGCGCGCAGCGCCGTGCCGGGCTGACCATCGAGTAAGGCCCCTGCTGCGCCTGCCCTCGGGCGGGCGCAGCCCTCACAAATTCCACACGAAAATTTGCCCGTTCGCTCGCGCGTACTACTCCTTGTTGTGACGCGGTCGCGAGCTTCCCGCAGCGCGGCCCGCCGCGAAATTGAACGGGAACACTCTCATGCCCTATCGAACCGGCCTGACCGTCATAATGGTCTCGGCACTGGTCGCCATCGGATGCGGCCTTTATGCCTATTTCGTCCCGCTCACCGGTGTCACCGGTGTCTGGGGTCCCCTCGCCGCCGCCTTCGGCGCGCTCTGCCTGCTGATCGGCGGTGCGCTGATGGTCAAGGCGCGCAGCCGCGGCGCACGGGTCATTCTGATGCTGCTGCTGGCCATCGGCATCGTGCTGACCGCCTTCGCCGCCTTCCTGATGCACCAATGGGTGATGCTGGCCGCGCTCGGCGTCTGCGCCTTGGGCTGGATCGCTGCACTCTCCGGTCCCGAAGAAGGAGCTTACGCATGACCCATCTGCTCCGCAGCACCGCCCTTCTCGCCCTGCTCGCCGGTCCTGCCTTCGCGCAGCAGGCCGATACGCCGACCCCGCCCGCCGCGCCCGAAAGCGCAGCGCCAGAGACCGACGCCCCCGAAACCCCGCCCCCCGGCGCAACCGCCACTGAGGGCGGCGAAACACCCGCCGAAGTCGAGGCGCCGGAGAGCCCAGAAGACACCGCCTCGCAGGACGACAGCGAGCCCGAACCCAACGCCGAGACGGCGGTGGTCGAAGTGCCCGCCGCGCGGCCCGCGTCGGATGCCAAAGTGCCTGCCCCCGGCACCGGCTGGCCCAGCTTCCACGGTCAGGTCTCTGGCGCGAAATATTCACCGCTGACCCAGATCACCCCCGAGAACGTCGGCGATATGGAACTGGCATGGCGGGTCGAGACCGGCGACGTCTCGGACGGCTCGGGCGATCTACCCGCCACCGTCTGGTCGGCCACGCCGATCTACGCCAACGAATTGCTCTACATCGGCACGCCCTTCTATCGCGTGCTGGCGCTCGACCCGGCGACCGGCGAAGAGATCTGGTCCTACGACACCCAGTCCACGCTCGAGGCGCTCACCCAGCCCGCCCTGAAAAACCGCGGCGTGGCCTATTGGGAAGCCGCCAACCCCACCGAGGGCGAGGCCTGCCAGAAGATCGTCTATCTGGGCACGATGGACGCGCGGCTCTTTGCCATGGACGCTGACACCGGCGCGCTCTGCGAGGATTTCGCCGATGGCGGCGTGCTCGACGTCAACCAGTGGAACACCGTCAACGACCGCTGGCCGCTGTCGCTGCTGCAGCCGCCGACCATCGTCGGGGATCACGTGATCATCGGCTGGGCGGGCAACGACTGGGACTGGGCCGAAGCGCCTCCGGGCTCGGTCTTTTCGGTGAACGCGCAGACCGGCGAGCTTGAGTGGACCTTCGACACCATCCCCGAGGAGATCCGCGAAAAGACCGGCACCGCCAACGTCTGGACCGCGATGAGCGCCGACGAGGAACGCGGCATCGTCTATCTGCCCGTGGCCTCGCCCTCGCCCAACTATTGGGGCGGCAACCGCACCGAGGACATCCCATATGCCACCTCGACCACCGCGCTCGACGTGGACACCGGCGAGGTGATCTGGTCGCGGCAATGGGTGCATCACGACATCTGGGACTATGACATCAACTCCGCCCCCACCCTGATGGACATCACGGTGAACGGGCAGGAGATCCCGGCGCTGATGCAGGCCACCAAGATGGGCTTTCTCTTCGTGGTGAACCGCGAGACCGGCGAGGACATCTGGCCGATCGAAGAGCGCCCTGTCCCCGCGGGGACAATCGAGGGCGAGCGTTACGCGCCGACCCAGCCCTTCCCCACGACACCCGCGCCGCTGCTCGACCAGTCGAAGCTGCCCGACGTGTGGAACATCGCCGACATCGCATCTTTCGGGGAATGCTCGGACCTATGGAGTAAGCTGATCTACGACGGCATGTATACCGCGCCCACCACCGAGGGCGAAGGCGCAGGCGCCTATCCGAACTCGGCGGGCGTCGTGCAATGGGGCGGCGTCGGCTATGACCCCGAGAACCAGATCGCCGTGGTGAACCTGTCGCATGTGGTGCAGTACATCCAGCTTTACGAGCGCGAGGAATACGACGAGATCAACGGCGAGGCCGGGGTCGGCGAAAGCGGCTTCCACCCGCAGACCGGCGCGCCCTACGGCATGTCGCTGAAGACCGCGATGAACCGCTGGGGCATGCCCTGCTGGGAGCCTCCGTTCGGCGAGATCATGGCGATCGACATGACCACCGGCGAGCCGCTCTGGCGCAAACCCTTCGGCATGTCGCAGCGCTATGGGTTCTACATGCCCGAAGCATGGGGCTCGCCCACCATCGGCGGCCCGGCGATCACCGCGGGCGGGCTGATCTTCATCGGCGCCACGATGGACGGCATGGTCCGCGCCTATGACCTGCAAAGCGGCGAAGAGCTGTGGAGCGACCTGACCGAGGCGCCCTCGGTGTCGAACCCGGCGATCTACGAGCATGACGGCGCCGAATATGTGGCCTTCGTCTCGGGCGGCAACTCGATCCTGAAGCCCTCGGTGGGCGACATGGTCTCGGTCTACCGCCTGCCGCGCTGATCCAAGCCCCGTTCAAGCCCCGCCCGGAGCCACATCCGGGCGGGGCGCATCCTGCGACGACACCCCGAGGGACACGTGCCCCGATGCCCCAGCCCTTCGCGATCTCCTGCCATTGCGGCCGCTTCCGCGCCGAGGTGCATGCCGAGCCCGAAGATATCCTCGAGTGCAATTGCTCGACCTGCGCCCGCACCGGCTTCCTGCGCTGGCTCGTGCCGCTCGAGGCCGTGACACTGAAAACCGAAAGCATACGGCTGAGCACCTACCTCTGGCGCGATGCCCATGGCGGCTACCACTTCTGCCCCGATTGCGGCGTCGCCGTGCTGCGCACCGGCTGGGGAGACCGGATCGCGGTCAACGCCCGCTGCATCGAGGGGATCGATGTGTTCACCCTGAAATCGCGGCGCTACGACGGGCGCTGCGACATGCCGCCCGGCCCCACCCGCTGAGCCTTCGGCATGGTGCCGCCGACCACCGGATCCGCCCGCTGGATGCAAATCCTCCGCCGCGCTATGCTGCAGCGCAGAATTTCTCCTCAACCGGGAGGCTTTTTGCATTTCGATGACCAATTCTTCTGACAAGATCATCCTCGACGTGGCGCTGCAGGGCGGCGGCGCGCATGGGGCCTTCACCTGGGGCGTGCTCGACGCGCTTTTGGAAGACGACCGGCTGCACATCGGCGCTCTGTCGGGGGCCAGCGCCGGGGCGATGAACGCCATCGTCGTCGCCTCTGGCCTTGCCACCGGCGGCTCGGAAGGCGGACGCGAGGCGCTGCGGCGGTTCTGGACCGCGGTGAACGCCGCCGCGCGCGAGGCCACCCCGGCCTTCCACATGCTCGAAAGCTTTCCCGGCCTTTTCATCGCCTCCTCGGCATGGTGGCAACTGGTGAGCGCCGGGCAGGTGACCATCTCGGCGCGGCCGTGGCAGGGGCGGCGCGCGCAGATGATGCTGCGCGACATCCTTGCCGAACAGGTGGATTTCGAGGCGCTGCAACGGCCCGGCGCGCCAGAGCTCTTCATCTCGGCCACCGATGCGCGCAGCGGCGGGAGCCGCATCTTCCGCAACCATGAAATGAGCCCCGATGTGGCCATCGCCTCGGCCTGCCTGCCGATGAGCTTTCCGCCGGTGAACATCGACGGGGTCGACTATTGGGACGGCGGCTATAGCGCCAACCCTCCGATCACCTCGCTGGTGCGCTTCACGCCGCACGCCGATCTGCTGCTGGTCACGATCAACCCGGCGAAACGCAGCTTCACCGCCCGCGCCCCCGAAGAGATCACCGAGCGGGTCAGTGAGATGGTGTTCAACCAAGCTTTGGTGACCGAATTGCGGGGGCTGTCGATTATCCACGAGGCGCTGTCGGAGCAGGATCTGTCCGACGCCCCGGCCCTGCTGAAACAGCTGCGCGATCTGCGCATCCACGAGATCCACGATCAGGCCTCCATGTCCGAGCTCGACCCCAGCTCCAAGATGTACCCGGCGTGGGAGATGCTGGTCGATCTGCACGAAACCGGGCGCGGTGCCGCGCTGAGCTGGCTCGAGGAGAATTACGCGCAACTGGGCAAGAGCAGCACCGCCAAGCTGATGGAGCGCTATCTCGAAGGGATGCTGCCGAGCCAGTGATAGGCGTGTGCGGCAGCCCAAGGTAAGTCTCGACGCAGGCGGTTCGTTTCGGCTAGGCTGAGGGAAAGCGACGGCAAATCCCCGTAGCGGAAGGGAAGTCTTCGGCCCGCCCCATCGCGGGGGCATTCTGCAGATCCCGGACGCGCGGGGCCGAATTTTGTAGGTGCGTCCAATGCGGTTTCTGCAAGGCCTTCTGGTCCTCGTCCTTCTGCTGGTGTGTTTCGTCTTCGGCATGAAGCTGGCCTTCCCCCTGCCCGACAGCAACTACGCCGAGAGACAGCAAAGCCTCGCGCCCGACTGGGAGGGGCCGCTCGGGCTCACGGTCCGCGCCGCGCTTGAGGCGCATGACGGGCAGAACGGCGTGCGCCCGCTCTCCGATGGCCGCGACGCCCTTGCCGCGCGGGTGCTGCTGGCGCGGCTCGCCAAGACCAGCATCGACGCTCAGTATTACATCTGGCAGGACGACACGACCGGGATGATCCTGCTCGACGAGCTGCGCGCTGCCGCCGAGCGTGGCGTGCGCGTGCGGCTTTTGGTGGATGACAACGGCATCCCCGGCCTCGACGCCCTGCTGGCCGAGCTTGACGCCATGCCGACCGCCGATGTGCGCATCTTCAACCCGTTCACCCTGCGCGAACCGAAGCTGGCCTCTTATCTCTTCGACTTCAGCCGTCTGAACCGGCGGATGCACAACAAATCCATGACCGTGGACGGCGTCGCCACCGTGGTCGGCGGGCGCAACATCGGTGACATCTATTTCGCATACGGCGAGGGCACGCATTATTTCGACGTCGATGCGCTGGCGGTCGGCCCCATCGTGAGCGACGTCTCGGGCGCGTTCGACCGCTACTGGAATAGCGCCTCATCCTATGATGCCGATCTGATCCTCGCCCCGCTGCCAGAGGGCGAAACAGAGCCCGCCGCACCGTTGATCGCCGAGGCGGGCAAGACGGCGCGCGGCTCGTCGATCGGCACCGGTTACATGAAGGAAATCGCCGAAGGACAGCTGGTCAAGGCGCTGCAAGGCCGCGCGCTCGATCTGGAGTGGGGCGAGGCCGAACTGATCGTCGACGACCCGGCCAAGGGGCTTGGCAATGTGGCGCCCGAGCATAAGATCGTCGAGCGGCTGTTCGATCTGGTGGCGGGCGCGGAAACTTCTGCGGACCTTGTCTCGGCCTATTTCATTCCCGGCGATCGCGGCACCGAGTTGCTGACCGATCTGGCCGAAAAAGGCGTCCGGGTGCGCGTTCTGACCAATGCGCTGGAATCGACCGACGTGATGCCGGTCAACGCCGCATATATGCAATACCGCCCTGCCCTGCTGGAAAGCGGCGTCACGCTTTATGAACTGCGCGCCATGCGCGAAGAGCATGTGAAGCGCTCGCTGCCCGAGGTGCTGTCGGGCTCGGCCTCGGGTCTGCACGCCAAAGTCTTCGGCCTCGACGGCACGCGCGCCTTCATCGGCTCGTTCAACCTCGATCCACGATCGGCGCAGATCAACACCGAGATGGGCCTGCTGATCGACAGCCCGACCATCGCCGCCACGCTCTCGGAACAGCTCGACAAGCCAAGCTATGCCTATCACGTCACCCTCGGCGAAAGCGGCGATCTGCAATGGGTCTCGGACCCGGCGGACGGCCCTGCCGAGACCTTCCACAGCGAGCCCAACACCGGCCTGCTGAAACGCGCTCTCGCCCGGGTGATCAGCTGGCTGCCGGTGGAATGGATGCTCTGAGCGCCGCCATTGGTTGCGGCGCGCGCGGGGTTGCGACATCCTCTTGCCATTCGCCGCGCCACGCGCGGCCCTGACGACACGGAGCTTCCGCCATGACCCAGCCCTGCATCATCTGCGTTGCCATCACAGGCTCGCTGCCCACCAAGGCCGACAATCCAGCCGTGCCGATCACCGTGGCCGAGCAGGTCGAGTCGACGCAGGAAGCCTTTGAGGCCGGGGCCACCATCGCCCATTGCCACGTGCGCGACGACGAGGGCAAACCCACCTCTGACCCCGAGCGCTTTGCCGCGCTGAAGGAGGGGATCGAAACCCATTGCCCCGGCATGATCGTGCAGCTTTCGACCGGCGGCCGCTCTGGCGCAGGTCAGGCCCGCGGCGGGATGCTGCCACTGAAGCCGGATATGGCCTCGCTTTCGGTGGGCTCGAACAACTTCCCCACCCGCGTCTACGAGAACCCGCCGCAACTGGTGGAGTGGCTCGCCTCCGAGATGAAGACCTACGGCGTGAAGCCCGAGATCGAGGCCTTTGACCTCTCGCACATCTATCAGGCCAAAGCGATGGCCGACCGCGGCGAGCTTGTGGGCACGCCCTATGTGCAATTCGTCATGGGGGTGCAGAACGCCATGCCCGCGGTGAAACGGGTGTTCGACTACTATGTGGAGACGGTGAAAGTGCTTTTCGGCGAAGACGCGCCGTGGTGCGCTGCCGGGATCGGGCGGCACCAGCTAGAGCTCAACGAATGGGCCGCCGCCGCGGGCGGGCACCTGCGCACCGGGCTCGAGGACAACATCCGCCTCGATAAAAGCACGCTGGCCCCCTCGAACGCCGCGCTGGTGCAGCGCGCCGCAGAGGTGGCGCAAAAGCACGGGCGCAGCATCGCCACGCCCGCCGAGGCCCGCGCGCTGCTGGGTCTGCGCGCGGCCTGATTTTTCCGGGCTTACTCGGCCGGGCTGCCCTCGGGGCGTAGCCCGCCCGACGTGCTTTCCTCGCTCGCCGGGCCGTGACCGAATTCTTCGAGGCTGGGCCTTGTGCCGATGTTGATGTGCTCGATATCCTCGGCGGCAAAGCCCCGGATGATCGAGGGGATCATCATGCTCACAAGGATGAAGATCGGCAGACCGACCACGGTGATCACCTGCTGCAGCGCGGTGAGGCCCGCCTCGCCCGCCAGCACGATCAGCATGGCGGCCACCACGCCCTCGGCAGCGCCCCAGAACACCCGCTGGTGGGTCGGGCCGGGCGTCGCCGTGCCGGTGCAGAGCATATCCACCACCAGCGAGGCGGAGTCCGAGGAGGTGGCGAAAAAGATCGCCACGATGATCACCGCAAAGCCTTGGATGAAGGTGGTGAAGGGGAAGTGCTCGAAGAAGGCGAACATCGCCAGCGGCACGCTGTCGGCCACGGCGCGGCTGATCTCTCCGGCGCTGTCGCCCATCGCCTCGCGTGCGGCAAGGCCCAGCCCGTCGAAATCCATCGCCTGCCAGCCGAAGATGGCGAACCAGATCAGCGTGAAGAGCGACGGGGCCAGCAGCACGCCAAAGACGAACTCACGCACCGTGCGCCCGCGCGAGATGCGCGCCACGAAAAGCCCGATGAAGGGCGACCACGTCACGGTCCACGCCCAGTAGAACACCGTCCAGCTGCCCTGCCAGCCCCAGCCATCGGTGTCGGGGTTCTCATTGGCCAGCATGTCGTTCCAGAACGCCAGCCGCGGCAGGTTCGAGAAATAGAGCCCGAAGGTCTCGACGATGCCGCGCAACAGGAACAGCGTCGAGCCGCAGACCAGCACGAAAATCATCAGCGCCACGGCCATGCCGATGTTGAGGTTCGAGAGCATCTTCACGCCCTTGTCGAGCCCGGCGACGATCGAGCCCACGGCCACGATGGTCAGCACGGTGAGGATCATCACCTTGACGAACGCGCCGTCCCCAGTGCCGAAAAGCGCATCGAGCCCCGCCGCGATCTGGCTGGAGCCGAGACCGAGCGACACGGCAACGCCGAACAGCGTGCCGAGGATCGAGGCGATGTCGATGGCCTTGCCGATGGGGCCGTGGATGCCCTCGCCCAGCAGCGGATAGAACACCGAGCTGACGCGCACCGGCAGATCATAGCGGTTGATGAAATAGGCAAAGGCCAGACCCGGCAGCGTGAAGATCGTCCAAGTGTGCAGGCCAAGGTGATAAATGGCGATGGATATGGCGTCCTTGGCCGCCTCATCGGTGTAAGGCTCGACCCCCGGCAAAGGCGGGTTCGAGAAGTGGCTGATCGGCTCGGCCACGCCCCAGAACATCAGCACCGTGCCGATACCGCCCGCGAACAGCATGGTGAACCACGACAGGTTCGAATAGACCGGGCGCTCTCCCTTGCGACCCAGCCTGATATGACCGTGGCGCGACATGGCGGCCCAGATCAGAAAGCCCAGCCAGACGTTCACGCCGAGGACAAAGAACCATCCGAGGTTGGTGACGATCCAATTTCGTCCCACCGCGAAGGCGTCCCCGATGGCCTCTGGGAAAAGGACCAGCGCCAGCACGAAAATGATCGTGAAGGCGGCCGAAATGAAGAAAATCGTCGGATCGGTTCGTAGGCCGAGGCGGCGTGCAAGCTGTTCCAAGGATCAAATCCGTGTTTTGGGGCAAATCTCCTGACCCAACGGACCCACCCCCGGCAGGGTTCCACACAATCTTCACGGGAATTGATATTTTCGGCACACTTACGTGTTCACGCACCATCACGAGACAGCAAAGCGCCGGTCCGAAAACCCGGACCGGCGCAACCGCGGCGCCCGACGGCGTCACGGGTGAGGCGGCGGTTGGCTCAGAGCCCGCCGAAGTGGAAGGCCTTGGTTTCGAGGTATTCCTCGATGCCTTCCTGCGCGCCCTCACGGCCAAGGCCCGAGGCTTTCACCCCGCCGAAGGGCGCCTCGGCGTGGCTCACCGCGCCGGTGTTGAGCCCCACCAGCCCCGCCTCCAGCGCCTCGCCGAAGCGGAAGGCGCGGGCCATATCGGTGGTGTAGAAATACGCCGCGAGCCCAAAGGGCGTGCCATTGGCGATCGCGAGCGCCTCTTCCTCGGTCTCGAACTTGAAGATCGGCGCGACCGGGCCAAAGGTTTCCTCGCCGGCCAGCCGCATCTCCTGCGTCGCGCCGGTGAGCACCACCGGATCGGCGAACTGGCTCGGCAGATCACGCGTCGCCGTGGCGCGGGCGGCGCCTTTCGACAGCGCATCCTCGACATGGGCGGTGATCTTGGTGATCGCGGCGGCGTTGATCATCGGGCCGATGTGCGCCCCCTCCTCGGTGCCCGGCGCGACCTTCAGCGCGTCGACCTTCGCCGCCAGCGCCGCGACGAAACGGTCGTGGATGCCGGACTGCACGAGGATGCGGTTGGCGCAGACGCAGGTCTGCCCGCCGTTGCGGAACTTGCTGGCCATGGCGCCCTCGACCGCCGCCTCGAGATCGGCGTCGTCAAAGACGATGAAGGGCGCGTTGCCGCCGAGCTCCAGCGACATCTTCTTCAGCGTCGGCCCGCATTGCTCGGCCAGCAGCGCCCCCACCCGCGTGGACCCGGTGAACGACAGCTTGCGCACCACCGGAGAGGCGGTGAGCGTCGCGCCGATCTCCTCGGGGCGGCCGGTCAGCACGTTGAGCACGCCCGCCGGGATGCCCGCCCGCTCGGCCAGCACGCAGAGCGCCAGCGCCGAATAGGGGGTGAAGTCCGAGGGTTTGATCACCATGGTGCAGCCCGCCGCCAGACCCGGCGCGACCTTGCGGGTGATCATCGCGTTGGGGAAGTTCCACGGCGTGATGATCGCGCAGACGCCCACCGGCTCCTTCATCGCGAAGATCTTCTTGCCCGGCACCGGGCTGGGGATGATGTGGCCGTTGATCCGCCGCGCTTCCTCGGCGAACCAGCGCACGAAGGAGGCGCCATAGAGGATCTCGCCCTTGGCTTCCGCCAGCGGCTTGCCCTGCTCGGCGGTGAGGATCAGCGCCAGATCGTCGGCATGCTCGAGCATCAGGTTGTACCAGACCATCAGCAGATCGGCGCGCTCGGCGTGGGTCTTCGCCTTCCACGCCTTCATCGCCGCTTCGGCGGCGGCGATCGCCTGCGTGGTCTCTTCGGCGGTGCAATCGGGCATCTGGCCAAGCGTGCCGCCGGTGGCGGGGTTGCTGACCTCCATGTCATCGCGGGCGATCCACTGCCCGTCGATCAGCGCCGCCTCGCGGAAGAGGTCGGGATCGCTCAGGCTGTCGCGGATGTCGGCGGCGAAGGCGGTGTGCAGGGTCATGGCTCAGGCCTCCAGAGCGGCGATGACGGCCGCGGTGATCTCTTGGGTGGTGTTGAGGCCCGGGCGGATGCCGATGCCCTTGGCGGTGGCGGCCTCGATGGCGCCCAGCACGGCGGCAGAGGCCTCGGCCTCGCCGAGATGCTCGAGCATCTGCGCGCCGGACCAGATCGCCGCGATCGGGTTGGCGATGTTCTGGCCGGCGATATCCGGCGCCGAGCCATGCACCGGCTCGAACATCGACGGCGCCGAGCGATCCGGGTTGATATTGGCCGAGGCGGCAAAGCCCAGCCCGCCCTGGATCGCCGCACCGAGGTCGGTGAGAATGTCGCCGAAGAGGTTCGAGGCCACCACCACATCCAGATCCTGCGGCGCCATGACCATCTTGGCGGCCATGGCGTCGATATGCATGTGGCTGACGGTGACATCGGGGTATTCGGCGGCCAGCTCGCGCGTCACCTCATCCCAGAACACCATCGAGTATTTCTGCGCGTTGGATTTGGTCACCGAGGTCAGGTGCCCCCGCCGCGCCCGCGCCTGCTCGAAGCCGAAGCGCAGGATGCGCTCGACCCCGACGCGGGTGAAGACCGAGGTCTCGACCGCCACCTCATTGTCCTTGCCCTCATGCACGCGGCCGCCGGCGCCGGAATATTCGCCTTCGGTGTTCTCGCGGATGCACAGGATATCGAAGCCCTCGGCCTTCAGCGGCCCTTCGACGCCCGGCAGCAGCCGGTGCGGGCGGATGTTGGCGTATTGGTTGAAGGCCTTGCGGATCGGCAGCAGCAGCCCGTGCAGCGACACCGAGTCCGGCACGGTGGCGGGCCAGCCCACCGCGCCGAGATAGATGGCATCAAACCCGCGCAGCGTCTCGATCCCGCCTTCGGGCATCATCGTGCCATGCTCAAGGTAGTACGCGCAGGACCACGGGAAGCTCTCGCTCTCCAGCGCAAAGCCAAAGCGGCTGGCGGCGGCGCCCATCACCTTCATCGCGGCATCGGTCACGTCAACGCCAATCCCGTCACCGGGGATCAGCGCGAGCTTATAGGTGGTCATCTTGAGTCTCCCAGAACTGCTCGTTGCGGAAAATGTCGCGCGAAAGCCGAGGGATTTGCTGCTATTTGCGTCGGTACCACAGCACAAAACACTCCTCGCCGGGGTCCGCTGCGCAGAAGATTGCGAATGTCACCCTGAGCGCTTCGGCGGAGGTGGCAAAGATTGATCCGCCCTGCCGCATGTGCTCGGTTCATGGCATCGGCGATGACCGCCGATACCCCGTTTTTCCTCCCGAGAGACCCAGACATGACACCTGACGACACCTGCACCGCCTCGGACCGCGCGGCGATTGATGCGGGCCTCGCCCTTGCCACAGGGCAGGATTACTGGAGCACCCCCGCGGTCGAGGCCCTTGGGTTGCGGTCGCTGCGCTTCGCGGATGGCCCGCACGGGCTGCGCCTGCAAAACGACGAAAATCCCGATCACCTTGGTCTGGAACGGTCACTGCCGGCGACCTGCTTTCCGCCCGCGGTAACGCTGTCCTGTTCCTGGGACGAGGCTCTGATCGAGGAGGTCGGTGCCGCGCTCGGACGCGAAGCCGCTGCCGCCGGGGTCGACGTGATCCTCGGGCCGGGCCTCAACCTCAAGCGCAGCCCGCTCTGCGGCCGCAACTTCGAATATTATTCGGAAGATCCGTTGCTGTCTGGCACCCTCGCCGGGGCAGCCGCCCGCGGCATCCAGAGCACTGGCGTGGCCGCCTGCCTGAAGCACTTCGCCGCCAACACCCAAGAGCACGACCGGCACCGCGTCTCGGCCGAGATCGACATGCGGACGCTTCGCGAAATGTACCTGCGCAACTTTGAGATCGCCTTCGAAACCTCCGGTGCGTGGTCCCTGATGACCTCCTACAACCGGATCAACGGCACCTATACCTCTGAGGATTCGTGGCTGCTCGGCGATGTGCTCCGCGATGACTGGGGCTTTGATGGGCTGGTGATGTCGGACTGGGGCGGCGTTTACGAGCCTGTCGCCGCCTTCAACGCCGGCGTCGATGTCCGCATGCCCGGCCGTCCGCAGGACACTCGGGTGCGTGAGGCACACGCCGATGGGCGCGTTTCGGACGCGCGGGTAGAACAGGTGATCGAGCGCATGCGGCTGCTCGCGGCGCGCACCGCCGACAAGCCTGTCGTACCGGTCGAGCCCGAGGCGCAGGATGCGCTGGTCCGCCGCGCGGCGGCGGCGTCCGCCGTGCTGCTTGTCAATGATGGGACCCTGCCGCTCGATCTGCGTGCGGGACTGAAGGTGGCGGTCATCGGCGAGTTGGCGCGCAAGCCGCGTTATCAGGGCGCGGGCAGCTCGCGGGTCAATCCGCGCCGGATCAGCACCGTCCTCGACGTGCTGAGCGCCGCCGCGACACAGGCCGGTGCAGAGGTGGACTTCGCGCCGGGGTACACGCTGCAGGAGGATCCCGCCCAGCCGGAGCTGATCGCGTCGGCCCGCGACGTGGCGGCAAAGGCGGATGTGGTCATCCTGCTGCTGGGGCTTCCCGAGGCCTACGAGAGCGAAGGTCGCGACCGCAGCCACATCGACTTGCCGGAGCAGCAACTGGCGCTGATCGAGGCGCTGCGCGATCTCGATGCGCCGCGCGTCGTGGCCATGTGCAATGGCGCTGCCGTCACCACCGCGGGATGGCGCGACGACGTGCAGGCCATCGTCGAGTTCTGGCTGACCGGCCAGGCGCATGGCGAAGCGATCACCGATGTTCTGACCGGCGCGGTGAACCCCGGTGGCCGTCTGTCCGAGACGATCCCCAAGAAGCTGGCCGACACGCCGAGCTACCTCGACTTTCCGGGCGACCACGAGATCGCGCGTCATGGCGAGCGCACCTTTGTCGGCTACCGGTGGTACGACGCGCGCGAGATCGAGGTGGACCATCCTTTCGGTCACGGCTTGTCCTACACCAGCTTTGCCTATGAAGACCTTGCCGTCGAAGTGATGCCGCTGGAGGATGAGACGGCCTTCCGGCTCTCGGTCTCGGTCCGCAACACCGGCGCGCGATCCGGCAGCGAGGTGGTGCAGCTCTATGTGACCACGCCCGCCGGGTTCCTCACGCCCGAGCGCGAGCTGCGCGGTTGGGCCAAGGTGGACCTTATGCCCGGCGAAGTGCAGCGCGTCGAGATCGCCGTGACGCGCCGGCGGCTGGCCCATTGGCACGAGGCGGCCAACGACTGGGTGTTTGCGGGCGGACAGTTGACGCTGCACGTCGGCGCGTCGTCGCGGGACATCCGGCTCACCAGTGCCGTCACGGTGCCCGGCCATCCGCTGCGGCTTGTGCTGGGCAAGTATTCCTCGCTGGGGCAATGGCTCGACCACGACATTATGGGACCGCGCCTTGAGGGTCTGATCGCCGAGCGCGGCGGATTCCGTGGGCGCATCGCCGATCTCATGGACGATCCCGCCGGACGCGAAGGCGTTTGCGATTGCCCGCTGGCGTCGCTGTCGGAGTTCCCCGGTGTCCCGCTGGTGCCCGAAGACCTCGACGCCCTCTGCGAAGAGGCCGCGGCGCTCGCCTGAGCGCCGCCTTCCCTGCATCGAAACGGCGCGTCTTAAGAACGGCTAAGGGCCCCTTACGGGGCCCTTTCTTCCGTGACTGTACCTGCGTTCAGCGCAGTGCGAACTGCTTGACCAGTTCGGGGTCCTGTTCCAGCGACGACAGCCAGTTGGTGTCGAGCTGCGGGATCGAGGAGATCAGCAGGCGCGAGTAAGGATGCTCTGCCTTTGCCGTCATGTCGCGCGCGGCCAGCGCCTCGACGACCTCGCCCTTATACATCACCAGCACCTCATCGCAGATCGCCTCGACCGTCGAAAGATCGTGGCTGATGAACATGTACGACAGGTCCAGCTCGCGCTGCAGTTCCTTCAGCAAGTCGATGATCGCGGCGGCGACGACGGTGTCGAGCGCCGAGGTGATCTCGTCGCAGAGGATCAACTCCGGCTCAGCCGCAAGCGCGCGGGCGAAGTTGACCCGCTGCTTCTGACCGCCAGAAAGTTCGCCCGGAAGACGGCGCCGGATCGCGGCGGGCAGCTGCACCATATCGAGCAGTTCGATCACCCGGCGCTCCCGCTCGCGGCCCTTGAGGCCGTGATAGAACGTCAGCGGGCGCCCGAGGATTGCGCCGATGGAATGCGTCGGATTCAGCGCGGTATCGGCCAACTGAAAGACGATCTGGCTCTTGCGCAGCTCTTCCTTCGAGCGTTTCGCGAGGTCGGGCAGCATCTCTTGCCCGTCGATCAGCACGTCGCCGCGATAGGGTGGCAGAATGCCCGCGATGGCCCGCGCCAGCGTCGACTTCCCCGAGCCGCTCTCGCCGATGACGCCGAGGTTGCGCCCGCGCTCCAGCCGGAAGCTGACATTCTTCAGAATCTTCGCCTGAGGCTCGCCGTTGCGCATGTGCCCGTAACCGGCACAGAGATCGCGGACCTCGATGATCGGACGCGGACGGGCCTCTTTCGATGCCGGGCTCGCGTGCAGCTTGGGTTCGAAGGCGGACAGCAGTTCGCGGGTATAGGGATGGGTGGGCGCGTGCATGATCTGCTCGACGTCGCCCTCTTCCTGCACCTCGCCGCCCTTGAGCACGATAATCCGGTCGGCGATTTGGGCAACGACCGCGAGATCATGGCTGACGTAGACCCCCGAGGCCCCGCTTTCGGCCATGGCGCCCTTGAAGGCACGCAGCACCTCGATTTGTGTGGTCACGTCGAGCGCAGTGGTCGGCTCGTCGAAGATCACCAGATCGGGGCTGCCGATCAGCGCCATGGCGGCAGACAGGCGCTGCAACTGCCCGCCGGAGACCTGATGCGGATAGCGGCTGCCGATGGTGTCGGGGTTCGGCAGCGCCAGCGCGCGAAAGAGCTCGACGGCGCGGGCTTCGGCCTTGGCGCGGGGCATCAGGTCGTGGATCGTGGTGATCTCGATCACCTGATCCATGATCCGCTTGGCCGGGTTGAAGGCGGCGGCCGCGGATTGCGGCACATAGGACACCTTGGTGCCCCGCAGCGCGGCGCGCTGGCGCTCGGTCATCGCGGTGATCTCGGCAGAGCCGAGGCGGATGGTGCCGCCGTCGATTTCGCAGCCGGTGCGCGTGTGGCCCATCAGCGAAAGCGCGATCGTGGTCTTGCCGGAGCCGCTTTCACCAATGAGCGCGACCATTTCGCCGGGCGCGATATCGAAGGAGACGCCCTTGATGATCTCGACGCGGCGGCCGCTGTCGGTGGTCGCGCCGATGCGCAGGTCGGAGACGGATACGAGAGGTTCGGTCATCATTCGCTCCTGTCGCGGATCTTGGTGGGCAGGTTGTCGATGAACATGTTCACCGAGATGGTCAGCGTGGCGATGGCGATGGACGGGAAGATCACCGCCGGCGCGCCGAAGCTCATGCCTTCGATGTTCTCACGGACGAGACCGCCCCAGTCCGCGTTCGGCGGCTGCACGCCAAGGCCGAGGAAGGACAGGCCCGAGAGCACCAGCACGATGAAGATGAAGCGCACGCCGAGATCGGCCAGCACCGGGCCGAGGATGTTCGGGAAGATCTCGCGGCTGATGAGGTAGAAGGTCGTCTCGCCGCGGGCGCGGGCCACGGTCACATAGTCCATCGTATTGACGTTCACGGCGAGCGCGCGGGCATAGCGGTAGGCGCCGGGGATATAGATCGCGGCCAGCGTCAGGATGAGGATCGGGATGGAGGAGCCAAGGGCGGCAACGCTCACCAGCCCGAAGAGCAGCGAAGGAATGCCGTTCAGCGCATCGAGCAGGCGCGACAGCACCATGTCGAACCACCCGCCGATGACGGCGGCGACCATACCCAGCAGGACACCGGCGGTGACGGTGATGAACACCGCCGCCAGCGAGATGCCCACCGTGTAGCGCGCGCCCATCAGGATGCGGGAAAACACGTCGCGCCCGAGGTAATCGAGACCGAACCAGTACTCCGCGGACATCGGCGTGAAATAGTCCCAGCCGACGATCTCCCCCGGAGGATAGGGCGCCACGAAGGGACCAACGATGGCAATCACCGCCCAGAACAGGATCATGGCAAGGCCGATGCGGCCAACGATGTTGAAGCGGTAGCCGAGGCGCGCCGGTGTGGGCACGCGGGCGAGAAGGGACGTTCGAGCGGTCATTTGCGCAGCCTCGGGTTGGAGAGGATGGCCACGATGTCGGCAAGGGTGATCAGCGAAAGGTAGCTGACGCAGAAGATCATCGCGCAGGACTGGATCAGGGGCAGGTCGCGGGTGGCGACGGCATCCACCATCAGCTTGGCGACACCGGGGTAATTGAAGATCGTCTCGACGATGATCACGCCGCCGACGAGATAGGAGAGCGACAGCGCCACCGCATTGGCGATCGGCCCGATCGCATTGGGCAGCGCGTGGCGCAGCACCATGCGCGACCGCGAGGCCCCCTTCAGGAGCGCCATCTCGACATAGGGCGTGTTGATCGTCTCGATCACCGCGGCGCGTGTCATGCGGATCATCTGGGCCGAGACGCCGATGGACAGGCTGATCACCGGCATCGCGTAGGCCTTCAGCAGCTCACCCCAGCTTTGGGCTTCGGCGCTCGACAGCGACAGCGCAGGCAGCCAGCCCAGCCAGACGGCGAAGACCAGCACGGCGAAGGTGGCCAGCATGAATTCCGGCACGGAGATGATCGAGATGGTGAAGATGGAAATCACCCGGTCCAGCGCCGAGCCGCGGTACATCGCCGCCAGAATGCCCAGCGTCAAGGCCACGGGCACCGAGATCATCGTGGTTATTCCGGCCAGCTTCAGCGAGTTCACCAGCCGCCCGCCGATCAGTTCCGAGATCTCTATCCGGTTGGCGTAGGAGGTGCCGAGGTCGCCTTGCAGGAAGCCTGTCAGCCAGTTGACGTACTGCTGGATCGCCGGCTCGTCCAAGCCCATCGCCGTGCGCAGGCCAGCAACGGCCTCGGGGGTGGCGGCCTGCCCAAGCAGGATCTCGGCCACGTCGCCGGGCAGCAATTGGCAGGCGAAAAAGACGGTGAGCGAGATGATGAAAAGCGTCAGCAGCGCCAGCGCGAAACGCTGGACGACGTAGAACCAGGGCAACAGGGATGGGGCCACGCGGTGCCTCCTCGTGCGGGGTGGTAGGGAGCGAAAAGGGCCAACGGCCCTTTTCTGCGGTAGGCAAACGCCGAGCCCGCAGGGGCCCGGCGGATTGGGGTCAGTCCTTGAGCCAGACGTACTCTGCGAAGGCAAAGCCCATCAGGCCGCCCAGCGGGTTGGCCTCGAGGCCACCGACCTTCGAGGAAACACCATCGACGTTGGCCATGAAGGCGGGGATGACGGTGCCGGCCTCGTTGGAGACCATCGCCTGCATCTCGTGGTAGATGTCCGTCCGCTTGTCCTCGTCGAGCAGGCCGCGGGCTTCCACCAGCATCTTGTCGAACTTGTCGGACGCCCAGTGGCTTTCGTTCCAAGGCGCATTCGAAGCGTAGAGCAGCGAGAACAGGATGTCGGGGGTCGGGCGCGGGTTGATGTGGCCGAAGTGGATCGGCGCCTTCAGCCAGTAGTTCGACCAGTAGCCGTCCGACGGCACGCGGTCGACGGTGAAGTTCATGCCGATCTGAGAGCCGGCCTGCTGCATCACCGTTGCCATATCGACCGAGGAGCCGGCGGCGTCGGAGGCGACCAGCGGGATCTCGGTGCCCAGGACGCCCGCCTTTTCGAAGTGGTGCTTCGCCTTTTCAGGGTCGAACGCACGCGGCTTCAGCTCGGCGTTGTAGTATTTGCTCACCGGCGAGACGGGCTGGTCGTTGCCGATGTCACCAAGACCGCGCAGCACCGACTTGTGGATCAGTTCGCGGTTGATCAGTGCCTTCATGCCCTCGACGAACTCGGCTTTCGAGCCGGGCTCCATGTCGAGGCGGATGTTCATGTCGGTATAGTTGCCGACGGTCGTGGTGCTGGCCCAGACCGCGTCGGAAGTGTCGAGCATACGGGTGGCGCGGGGGCCGACGGCACCGGCAAGCTGGATGTCGCCCGACATCAGCGCGTTCACGCGGGCGGTGTTGTCGGCGATGGCGATGAACTCGAAGCTGTCGAGGTAGGGGCCCTCGTCCTTGAAGTAGTTCGGGTTCTTGGTGCCAACGGATTTCACGCCGGGCTCGAAGACTTCGCAGACGAAGGGGCCGGTGCCGTTGGCGGTGGAGAAATCGGTGGTGCCATCGGCGATGATCATAAAGTGGTGCAGCGCGAGGATCGTCGGCAGGTCGGCATTCGCCTCGGAAAGCTCGATGCGCACGGTCAGATCGTCGACCTTGGTGATCGAGCTCATCTGCTGGGCAATGGAGTGCACCTTGGAGCCCGTCGCTTCGTCGAGGTGGCGCGACAGCGAATAGACGACGTCCTCGGCGGCGAGGGTCTTGCCGTCGTGGAACTGCACGCCGGACTTCAGCTTGACGGTCCAGACCTTTGCATCATCGGTGGTGATGTCGTCGGCCAGTTCCATCTTCAGCACACCGCCGTCGGCAAGGAAGGTCAGGCGGTTGTAGAAGGCGCAGATGCGGGCGTAATCGGTCGACAGTGAGGCTTTCGCCGGATCCAGCGTGTCGGCGGTGGAGGCGGACCAGCCGGCGGCGCGCAGCGAGCCACCATAGACCGGCGTCGCGGCCACGGCCTCGGACGCGCGCAGCAGCAAAGAGCCACCGGCAGCGGCGGCGACACCCGAAGACATCAGCATCTTCAGCAGGTCGCGGCGGGTCGCGCCGCGGCGGATCGCATCCTCGATGCGGGCGTCATCGCGGCCCGTCCAGTTGCTCGGGATCCAATTGGTGGGTTTGGTCATGTCGTCAGTCCCTGTTGCGGAGGCATCCCGGGGGAGCGGCCTCCTTTTTTTGATCTTATCCCCGTTCCGGGGGCGGAGAAACGGTTGGACGATCTTCGCGCCGTCTCGACCGTCGCGAGGCCGCCGCGCGAGACCTGCGCGACGGCCGAAGGATCAGCCCTCGAAGGCATCCTCTGCGGCACACGCCAGTTCGATCAGCGCGTGGAAATGGTAGTCGGGCTCGGTGAATTCCTTCGGCTCGATGGTCCCGCCATAGCCGTTCTGCGCGTGGCGCCGCTGGATCCAGGCGTTGGTCATGCCCAGCTCGCGCGAGATGCCGATGTCGTGGTACTGGCTCTGCGCGGTGTGCAGGATGTCGTCCTTGGAGCCGCCGTCCTTGGCCACATAGTCGAACACCTGCTGGAAGTACTCGGGGTTCGGCTTCTCGCAGCCGGTGTCGTCGGTGGTGAAACCGGCCCAGAACGGCTGACCCAGCTTTTCGGCGTATTTCTCGAAGGCCCAGCGGCGGGCGTTGGTCATCGCGATCAGCTTGTAGCGGGCCTTGAGCTTGGCCATCGCCTCGGCGCTGTCGGGGAAGGGTTTCGCCTCACCCACCGTGTCGATCATCAGCTGGCGGTAGTCTTCGGTGTCGGGCAGGCCAAAGGCGGCGGCGATGCGCGAATAGCAGCGGCCCAGATCATCGGGGAAGAGGCCCGCGCCCGGCTCGTAGCGCGCGTCGCGGTAGACCGAGAGCGCCGCCTCGCCGTCCACGTCCACGCCTTCCTTGGCGGCGATGGTCGCAAGGCCTTCCTTGATAGCCCCCTCGAAGTCGATCAGCGTGCCGACCACGTCGAAGGTGACGTAGCTGAAGGCGGTCAGGGGTTTCACTGCGGTCTCGGTCGCCATCTGGCGCGGTCCTTTCTGTCAGGTGCCAGCAGAAGGGTGCGGCACGTCCGGGGGGTGACCCGTCGGGTCTGTCTGGTCCGGCAGCGGGGAGTGCGCCGGGTCCGCGGGCGGCTGAGGAGAGAGGGAGCGCGCCTCGGGACATCCTCAGCATCACCGCTCCGGCGCAGTGGCGGATGCTAAATCCCGCCCGCAGACGGCAGAAAGTTGCGAAATCTCGGGCCCGGCGGCATATCAGTCCAAGTTGCGTCATGAGCCGTGAGAACGGCGATTTATGCCAAAATCGGCCCGAATATGCCCGTTTCGCGGGCAAAACCCGCGGTGCGCGCCCCACAATCGCGGGGCCGCGCGCGCATCGCGTGCCGTCCATACGGCACGGCGTGCTGCACTTGCCGCGCAATAGCAAATTTCCTGCGGCGAGACCGGGGAAACCGGCACATGGCTTGGCAGAAGTTGCGGCATCCTGCGCCAAGACAGCTGAGCGCAAGGATCGACGGCATGAAATATTCCTCCTACTGGCATGACACCGCCCCCGTCTTCACGGCGGGGCAAACCGGCCCGGTGGCGGGCCGTGTGGACGTGGCGGTGATCGGCGGCGGCTTCACCGGGCTGAACGCCGCGCGCAAGCTGGCGCGGGAAGGTGTCTCGGTGGCGCTGCTTGAGGCAGGCAGCGTCGGCTCTGGTGCCTCCGGGCGCAACGGCGGCCACCTCAACAACGGTATCGCCCACGGCTATGCCAGCGCGAAGGCGCATCTCGGCGCGGAACGGGCCCATGCACTCTACAAGGCCTATGACCGCTCCATCGACATGATCGAGGATGTCATCTCAGAGGAGGGCATCGCCTGCGACTTCCGCCGCTCGGGCAAGCTCAAGCTGGCCTCCAAACCTTCCCATGTCGCCGGGCTGCGCGCGAACTTCGAAACGATTCACGCCGAGGTTGACAGCGCGACCCGCTGGATCGACCGCGCGGATCTGCCGTCAGAGGTCGGCTCCGAGGCCTTCCACGGCGGCATGCTCTACGAGAAAACGGCGATGATGCACATGGGGCGCTACGCGCACGGGCTGGCCGAGGCCGCCGCGCGGCACGGCGCGCTGATCTGGGAGCAGGCTCCGGTCACCGGGCGCAGCCGCAACGGCGCGGGCTGGCTGCTGGAGACCCCCAAGGGCACCCTGCAGGCCGAGCGGGTGATCCTTGCCACCGGCGCGTATTCCGGCCAGCACAAGGGCGCAAAGCTGGGCTATTTCCGGCGCCGCATCATCTCGGTCGGATCCTTCATCATCGCGACCCGCCCGCTGACCGATGCCGAGATGGCGCAGGCCCTGCCCGGCGACCGGACCTATGTGACCTCGATGAACATCGGCAACTACTTCCGCCGGTCGCCCGACAACCGCATCATCTTCGGCGGGCGCGCCCGCTTTTCAGCCCGCTCCGACCAGCAGTCCGATGCCAAGTCCGGCCAGATCCTGCACCGCGGTTTCGCCGAGATCTTCCCGCAGCTGGCCGACATCGAACTGGACTACTGCTGGGGCGGCCTCGTGGACATGACACAGGATCGCTACCCGCGCGCAGGCGAGGCGGAGGGCATGATCTACGGTATGGGGTTTTCCGGACATGGCGCGCAGATGACCACGCTGATCGGTCAGGCGCTGGCCGATATGGCGATGGGCCGCACGGACACGAACCCGCTGGCCGGCATGGACTGGCCGCCGATCCCGATGCACACCGGAACACCCTGGTTCCTGCCGCTGGTCGGCCAGTGGTTCGCCCTCAAGGACCGTTTGTCCTGAGGCGCATCACTCCAAGAAAAGGGCCGCCGTTCTTTCGAAGGCGGCCCATTTGCATTCGTCGATAAGATCAGCGGCGTCGTCAGCCGAGCGAGTGGGTCGCAAGGCCGTAGACCTGAGCCCCGGTTGTTGCCCGTCGCGCAGGACCGCGGCGCATCTCGGTAACCGTGTCGTAGACCGCCAGGTTTGCTGCGGACAGAAGCGCGCGGAAGGCCTCATGCGCCACCGGCGCGTCGACGCGGACGAACGCCCCCTCAGAGGCATGGATCAGCGGCGCAGCAAGCTGCTCGGCCATCGCGTCGTCTTCGGCCACGAGCGGTCCGATGACGACACCGCGCCCAAAGGGACGCTTCAGCGCGAAGCCGCGGATTTCGCCGTCGCGCACCGCCACCAGCCCTTCTGACCGCCGCAGCAACGCGTCGAGCGCCACCGTCCTGTCGGCCCCATAGGCCGCCGTATCCAGCTGGCGTACTGCGTCCAAGTCACCCGCCTCCAGCGGACGGATTAGCAGGCCTGGCACCGGTTTTGGCGCGGCGACGGCGCTGGCAAAGCCCTGGTGCTGCGCGATATTGCAGACAGGCTCCATCCCGGCAGAAGCATAGAAAGCGCGCGTTGCAAGCGTTGCGGTGATGCGCAGATCGCGGCCTTCGCAATCCTTCAGGACCCGCTCCAGCAGCCGCCGCCCCGCACCATTGCCCTGCAGCCGCGGCGTGACGATCATCATGCCCAGCATGGCGAAGTCCTCTCCCATCGGGAAGTACATCGCCGAGCCCATCGCGCGACCGATCTCGTCATGCGCAATGTACCCCTGCCCCAGCTCGAGAAAGAGCTCGATGTCCCGCCCGCGATGCGGCCAGAAGACGCTGACCGCGAGTTCATGCAGGTGCGGCAATCTCTCTGCGGTCACCGGGCTGATGGTCGCACGGAAGGTCTCGAGTAAAAGGGGGGCGTCCTCGGGCGGGGCGGAACTGTTCTCGCTCAACTTGATCGGTCCATCTGGTTGTCGGGCGATGCGCCCGCTCGGGAGATTTAAGCCCACTATCAAGCAAGGCCAGCAGGGAATTCCACCAAATATCCCGCGCTGTCGAAACTTTATGCTGTTCTGCCCTCAGGGTTTCGACCGAGCGGCATAGCCGGCGCAGAAGATTGCGTGGCTCGGCCCCAAATCGGCAGGCGATGCCGTGTGGGGCGCGCATTCAGTCCCCGCGCGGCACCTTGCAAGTGCGACACATGCATATGACCCAAGATGCTGCGGAGCCCCGGATGCCCCTCCTCCTTCCTCTCGACACCGCCCCCACCTTCGCCCCGAAGGAAGCCGATGCCGCGCCCGATCGGCTGATCGAGGGCGCGCCTCACTACAAGACGTGGGAACTTGACACCGCGCTCTCCGAGGCCGCCCGTTGGGGCAAGGTCCGTACCGGCATCTGGGAGGCCACACCCGGCAAGACCATCTCGCTGAAGGGCGAGACCTTCGAGTTCTGCCACATCCTCTCGGGGCGCTGCACGATTTCCGAGGACGGCGGCGAGAGCCACACCTTCGGACCCGGCGACAGTTTCATCATGAAGCCTGGCTTCATCGGCACCTGGCACACGCTGGAAACCGTGAAGAAAATCTTCGTCATCGCCTCCTGACCCCCTCCTGACACAGAGATCAAAATGCTGACCAATTCCCTTGTCGAGCTGGACCGCCAGCACCTTGTCCACCCCGTCTCGTCCTTCCGAGGCCATGAGGCGCGCGGCGTGCGCGTGCTGCGGTCGGCATCCGGCGCCACCGTCACCGACGCCGAGGGTCGCGAGCTGATCGACGGCTTCGCGGGCCTGTGGTGCGTCAACGCTGGCTACGGTCATGAAAGCGTGGTCGAGGCCGCCGCCGAGCAGATGCGCAAGCTGCCCTATGCCACGGGCTATTTCGATCTGGGTGCCGAGGCGCCGATCCGCCTTGCCGCCGAACTGGCCGAGCGCAGCCCGGGCGATCTCAACCACATCTACTTCAGCCTCGGCGGCTCGGACGCGGTGGACAGCACGATCCGCTTCATCCGCTACTACTGGCACGCGAAGGGCCAGCCGCAGCGCGACCAGTTCATCTCGGTCGAGCAGGGCTATCACGGCTCCACCACCATGGGCGCTGGCCTGACGGCGCTGCCCGGCTTCCACGAAGGCTTTGGCGTGCCCTACCAGTGGCAGCACAAGATCTCGTCGCATTACATCTATCGCAACCCGCTGAAGACCGAGCAGGAGATCATCGACGCCTCGGTCGCCGAGCTGAAGGCCAAGGTTGCCGCCATCGGTGAGGACAAGGTCGCCGCCTTCTACGTCGAGCCCATCCAGGGCTCGGGCGGGGTTCTGGTGCCGCCGAAGGGCTGGATCAAGGCGATGCGCGACGCCTGCGCCGAGATGGACATCCTGTTTGTCGCCGACGAGGTGATCACTGGCTTTGGCCGCACCGGTCCGCTGTTCGCCAGCGAAGAGGAAGGCATCGTGCCCGACCTCATGACCACCGCCAAGGGCCTCACCTCGGGCTATGTGCCGATGGGCGCGGTCTTCATGCGCGATCATGTCTATGAGACCATCGCCGAGGGCGCGGGGGCCAAGGCAGTCGGCCATGGCTTTACCTATTCGGCGCATCCGGTCTCTGCCGCCGTCGCGCTGGAGGTGCTGCGGCTCTACGAGGGCGGTCTGCTGGAGAATGGCCGCAAGGCCGGGGCGCGGCTCATGGCGGGGCTCGAGACGCTGCGCGATCACCCGCTGGTCGGCGATGTGCGCGGCCGCGGCATGCTGGCCGCCGTCGAGTTGGTCACCGACAAGGAAAAGAAAACGCCGCTGCCCGCCGCCGTGCAGCCCGCCACCCGTCTCTTTGACCGGGCATGGGAACAAGGGCTCATCGTGCGCAGCTTCGCGCAGGGCATCTTTGGCTACGCACCGCCGCTCTGCTGCACCGAGGCCGAGATCGACGCCATCGTCGAGCGCACCCGCACCGTGCTCGACCTGACGCTGGAAGACCCGGAGATCCGCGCGGTTCTCGCCTGATGGCGCTGCTCTTTCTCTCTACGCCACAGCGCGCTGCAGTCTGGCAGCCGCTCTTCGCTGCGGCAGGGGAAGAGATCATCGTGGGCGAGGCGGCGGTGACCGACCCCGCCGCGATCACCCATCTGGTGTGCTGGGTGCCGCCGCAGGATCTGCGGCGCTACCCGAACCTGCGGGTGGTGATCTCGACCGGCGCGGGGGTCGACTACATGCCCCCGATGCCCAAGGGCGTGCAGCTTGCCCGCACGCTGGCACCGGGCATCGAGGAGATGGTCCGCGACTGGGTGGTGATGGCCACGCTGATGCTGCACCGCGAGATGCCGATCTATCTGGGCCAGCAGCGCGAAGGCCGCTGGCAGAACCGCCCGGTGCCGCTGGCACGGGGCACGCGGGTCGGAATCATGGGCATGGGGCGGATCGGGCAACTGGCCGCTGAAACCCTGCGCGGCATGGGCTTTGACGTGGCGGGCTGGTCGCGCTCTGGCCGCGCCGTGGCCGGGGTCGAGGTCTATGGCGCGACTGGCATGGAGGACTTCCTTGCCCGCAGCGAGATTCTCATCTGCCTGCTGCCGCTTACCGCCGAGACGCGCGGCCTGATGGACGCGAATTTTTTCGCAAAGCTGCCCCAGGGCGCGAAGCTGGTCCACGCGGGGCGCGGCGCACAACTCGACATGGCGGCCTTGAAAGAGGCGCTCGACGCGGGCCAGCTTGCGTCGGCGATGCTCGACGTCACCGATCCCGAGCCGCTGCCTGAAGACCATTGGGCCTGGGCCGATCCGCGCATCGTCATCACCCCGCATGTGGCCGCCAGCACCGACGCGCGCGAGGGCGCGCAGCACGCGCTCGCCGTGGTCCGCGCGTCCCGCGAGGGCACGGAAATCCCCGGCTTCGTGGATCAGACACGGGGTTACTAACCCCCCTCTGCGGGGCGCGGGACGAAACCCGTGTCAGACTTTGTCGGCGAAGAGATGCGTCAGCGGCATTTGCGTCTTGCTGAAGGGCGTCTTCATCACCACGAAGCTGAAGTATTTGTCGATCCCGATGTTGCGGTCGATCAACCCCTCGATGATCGTCTGATAGTCGGAAATCGAGGCGGCCACGAATTTCGCCAGGTAATCATAGCCGCCCGACACCAGGTGGCACTCGACACAGCACTCGACCTCCTCCAGTGCTTGCTGGAAGCGGGCAAAATCGATCTGCCGGTGGTTGCTCAGCGTGAACTCGGCGAACACGATCAATGTCTCGCCAAGCTTGGCCATATCGATCTGCGCCGCGTACCCGGTGATGTAGCCCGCCTTTTGCAGCTTCTTCACCCGCATCAGGCAAGGCGACGGCGATAAATGCACAAGATCGGCCAGTTCGACGTTGGTGATACGGCCATTCCGCTGCAACTCGGCGAGAATCTTCAGATCGATCCGGTCGAGCTTGTAGCGGGTGGTCATAGGTATTGGTCCTTGCAGTCTGCGCGCTGTGCTCATCTTGTGAAGGGCAGAGCCGCCCTCAAGTCAACCGTATTCGATCTGACGTCATTTCCCAGTGCCACGAGGGTCGGGCAGCATTGGCGCAAAGTTTCACACTCACACTGGTCATGCCGGGACGCAGCGGAACGGCGCAAAGAACAGCTCTTTGATCAGCTCGGGCTCGCAGGCCGTCGCCACCTCGATCATGGGCCCGTAGGTGGCGCGCCGGGTTGCGCCACCTTCGGGCCCTTCGAGGACAGCCTCGACCGGCGTCCGGATGAAGCCCAGCAAATCCGGCATCACCGCAGCCATCACGGTCAGCGGATCATGCAGCCCGCAGCCTGCCTGCCCGCGCGCCGCGTAGAATGCGAGATAGAACCTGCTCATCTCCTGCAGGAACGGCCCATGCGCGGGATTGATCTGCGCCAGCGTCTCGAAATCTGCGGCGTCGAGCAGCACCCGGTTCGTCACGTCGAGCCCGATCATGCGGATCGCCGCGCCGCTCTTCAGCACGAGGTCGAGCGCATGCGGGTCGTGATAGGCATTTGCTTCGGCATACGGCGTCACATTGCCCGGCACGTCCAGCGCCCCGCCCATGAACACGATCCCGGCGAGGTTTCCGGCAAACTCCGGATCGAGCAGCATCGCCTTGGCGATATTGGTCATCGGCCCCACCGGGCAGAGCACCAGCTCGCCGCGATGCTGCCGCGCCATCCGCACAAGGAAAGCGGCGGCGCTCTCCTCCACCTTCGTGCCACGGGCGTCGATGGAGGTCAGTTCGCCGAACCCCTCGGGTCCGTGTACGTGGTGGCTGGGCTCGATCGGCCCGTTGACCAGAGGTTTGTTCTCCCCCTGCGCCACCGGGATGTCGAGCCCCGCCCTTTCCACGAGGTGCAGCGCGTTGCGCGTGGCCTGCCGGGCGGTGACATTGCCAAAGACCGTCGTCAGCCCCAGCAGCTCGATCCCGGGATGCGCCGCGGCGTAGAGGATCGCCATGGCGTCGTCGATGCCGGGATCGGTGTCGATGATCATCTTCATGGCGGTCAGTCCACGTCCAGCGTGTCGGGCTTGAGACCGCCGTCATCGCCGAGCGCGTAGTCCACCTGCAGCAGCCGGCCCTGGAAGTCGGGGCGCTTGCGCTGCGCGGGATCGACCGGTTCGGGATGGCTCGAGCCGAAGCGCAGCGGCGAGAGCGAGAGCCGCAGCAAGGTCTTGGGGAACAGGCAGGCGCCGGCCTCCTCGCCATCGATCAGCAGACGTCCCCGCCCTTCGAGAGTGCCGGTCTTCTCGAACTCGAAGCACAGCTCGCTGCGGCCCACGGGCAGTTCGCGGTCGGACACCAGGCGCACAACCTGCGTGCCAGCGGCGTTGTAGACATAGACCAAGCGGTTGTCGCAGATGTCGAGCGCGTAGCCACCGTGGCAGTTGCCGAAACAGACCAGCGCGCCCTCCATGTCGGGCCGGTCCCGCTCGACGGTAACGGTGATCCGGTGCGAGCAGTCCTGCGTCATCGGCGCCGCTTCGGGCGGAATGGTCGAGATCGGCGGGTAGAAGCTGTAGGCGGTGCGCCAGCGCGGCGCGCCCGGACGATAGGGCGGACGGAACAGCACGTCGCTGTCGTCGAGCGGCATGACGCCGTAGCGCCCGGCCTCGGCCCACCAGCGTTCCTTCAGTTCGGTGAGCTTGGCGGGCATCTCCTCCGACAGATCGCGGGTTTCCGAGAAATCCTCGTCGAGGTGATAGAGCTCCCAAGCCTCGGTCTCGAAATCCGTGCCTGCCTCGTGGCGGGTGACCGCCTTCCAGCCCTGATGCCAGATGCTGCGGTGGCCATACATCTCGAAATACTGCGTGGTTTTGCGGGTCTCAGCGTCGGGCGCATCGAAGGAATAGGCGAAGCTCTCGCCATGCACCGGCATCTGCGGCACGCCCTTGATCGTCTCGGGCGCCTGCATGCCGCAGATCTCCAGAACGGTCGGGGTGATGTCGGTTGCATGGGTGAACTGGCTGCGCACCTCGCCCTGCTGCTCCATGCCCGCAGGCCAGGACACGATCATCGGATCGCGCACGCCGCCGCCATGGGTAAAGCTCTTGTAAAGCTTGAGCGGCGTGTTCGAGGCCTGTGCCCAGCCCCAGGGATAATTGCCGAAGCTGCGCGGGCCGCCGATGTCTTCCAGCTGCTGCGCCGAAACCGCGTAATCGTCGGGGATCTTGTTGAACCAGCGCAGGACGTTGGTGGTGCCGTCAGGATCGCAGTCGATCGAGGCGCCATTGTCCGAGATCAACACGATGATCGTGTTGTCGCGCTGACCTGTGCGGTCGAGGAAGTCGAGGACACGGCCAAAGCTCTTGTCGGTGTGATCGAGGAACCCTGCATAGGCCTCCTGCATCCGCTCGGCGACCTCGCGCTCTTCCGCCGACAGTTCCTCCCAGGCGCGCACGCCGGGGTTTGCCGGCGGCAGGTCGGTGCCCTCGGGCACGAGGCCGGTCGCCTTCTGCTTGGCGAGCCTGCGTGTGCGCTCCTCGTCCCAACCATGGGCGAAGGCGCCGCGGTAACGCTCCATCGCCTCCTTCGGCGCCTGATGCGGGAAGTGACCCGCGCCATAGCACAGGTAGAGGAAGAAGGGCTTGTCGGGCCAGATCGCCATCTTGTCGGACATGAAGCGCACGGCTTTGTCCGCAAGGTCGTCCGACAGGTGGTAGCCCTCTTCGGGGCTGGCGGGGGGTGTGGCCGAATGGTTGTCCTCGAAAAGCTCGGGATAATACTGGTCGGTGCCGCCGTTCATGAAGCCATAAAAGCGGTCAAAGCCGCGCCCCAGCGGCCACTGATCGAAGGGGCCCGCCGCGTTGGCCTGCTCGGTCGGCGCAAGGTGCCACTTGCCAACCGCATAGGTGGCATAGCCCTGCAGCCGCAGCATCTCGGCCAGCGTCCCGGCCTTATGGTCGATCGCGCCGCGCCCCGAGGGCCAGCCCATGTCGGCATTGGCCAGATAGCGCATGCCGACCGAATGGTGGTTGCGCCCGGTCAGCAAACAGGCGCGCGTCGGCGAGCAAAGCGTCGTGGTGTGGAAATTGCTGTAGCGCAGGCCGCGGTCGGCCAGGCTGTCGAAATTCCGCGTGTCGATCGACGAGCCGAAGCAGCCCAGATCCGCGTAGCCCACATCATCGAGCACCACATAGATCACATTGGGCTGGCCGGCGGGTCCGGTGGGGATCGGCGCATAGGCGCGCGTCGATTCATGGTGGGTCCGGCCGATGAGCGGCTGCGGGTCTTGGGTCATCGGAAATGTCCTTGGAAAGAGAGGCGGCGCGGCCCGCTCGGGTGCCGCGCCGGAAGTGTCTTGATCAGTAGCCGGTCACGCCGCGCAGGAAGCGCTGGAACAGGCTGCGGCCAGCCCACCGCCACAGGCGGTCCGTGATGAAGCCCAGCAGGCCGAGCACGATGATCGCGGCGAACATCCAATCAACTTGGAAATAAAGGCGCGCGGTCCAGATGATGTAGCCAAGCCCCGAGTCCGCAGCGAGCATCTCTGCCGCCGCGATGACCAGGAACGACGAGGCCAGCGCCAGCCGCATGCCGACGTAGATCGACGGCAGGCTCGCCGGGATCGTCACGCGCCGGAAGACCTGAAGCGGTTTCGCGCCGAGGCAGCGCGCCGCATCGAGCTTGTCCTGCGAGATGCCCGACACACCGCTGGCGGTGTTCACCGTCACGATGAAGGCCGTGGCATAGGCGATCAGGATGATCTTGCTGACCTCGCCGACGCCGAACCACACGATGAACAGCGTGACGAGCGCGATCGCCGGAACGAAGCGGAAGAAGTGGATGAACGGGTCGATCAAGGCGCGCGCAGTGCGCGACACACCGACCGCGAGACCGATCGGGATGGCGATGGCGCTGCCCAAAATCCAGCCCGACAGGATCCGCATCATCGACACCGCGATGGAGCTCAGCAGCGTGCCGTCGAGCAGCAACTGCCAGGCGCCCTGAAGCACGGCGACCGGGGTGGGCAGGAACATCGGGTCGACGAACCATGTAGACACCGCCTGCCACAGCAGCACCACAGCGGCCACCGAGGCGGCGGACCACGCCATGTCTTTGCGGGCCGCATCTTTGTTCATTGCGCTTGCCATTGCGAGGACGCCTCCTTTTCGATGTCGGCCTCGATCTCGCGCACCGAGCGGGCGAATTCGGCATCCAGATCGTCCCGCGGATAGGGCAGGTCGATATCGTAGATGCGGGTGATGTTGGCGCGCGGGCCGCGGCTCATGACGGCGACGCGCTGGCCGAGGATCACCGCCTCGCGGATGTCGTGGGTCACGTAGACCATGGTGCGGCCGGTTTCCTGCCAGATGCGGATCAGCTCCTGCTGCAGCACACGGCGAGTCAGCGCGTCGAGCGCCGCGAAGGGCTCGTCGAAGAGGATCAGTTCGGGCTCGGCGGCCAGCGTCCGGGCGATCTGCACCCGCTGCTTCATGCCGCCAGACAGCTCGTGCGGGAACTTCTTTTCATGGCCGCGCAGGCCAACGAGGTCGATGTATCTCTGCGCGATTTCCCGGCAAACCTTGCGCGACTTGCCCGCCACCTCCGGGCCGAAGCCGACGTTACCAGCCACGGTCAGCCATTCGAAGAGCGGCTCTTCGACGGATTGGAACACCATGCCGTGCCGCCGGTCGGGGCCGTTGATCTTTTCTCCGAAGGCGAGCACTTCGCCTTCGGTCTGTTTCTGGGTGCCGGCGACGATCTTCAGAAGCGTCGACTTGCCCGAGCCCGAAGGCCCGACGAGGATGAAGAACTCCCCCTCGGCGATGCTCAGGCTGAGATCGGCGAGGATGAGTTCGCTGCCGGCCTTCTGACCGGGGTAGGCCATGCCCACCCCGTCGAAGGAGATTGCGGCCGTGGTCGCAGTCATCGTGGTATCCTTGGTATTCAGGGCGCTCATTCGGCGAGGGTGACCGCGCTCGGAACCGCTTCGGTCAGGAAGGACGCGTCAACGCCGGTCTCGAAGGTGACTTCCGCCGACTGGCTGCGCGAGACAAACTCTGACACGGCGTCGAAACCGGCCTTTTCGTAGTCCCCGAGCGCGAGGCTGAAAGCGTTGTAGTCGAGCAGGTTGCGCACGGTGTCACGCGGCGCGCGGGTCTTGCTTGCGATGATGTCCGCCGCCTCGTCGGGGCTTTCCGAGATGAAGCTGCTGGCCTTGTCGAGCGCGCGCAGTACCGAGACCACCGCCTCGGGGTTTTCCTCGGCAAAGCCCGAAGCCGCGGCGATATAGGCGCTGCCCTTGAGCTTCGCGGCGCTGTCGTCGGTCAGAACGTAATGCTCGCCGTCGCTGGTCGATTTTTCGGTGCCGTCAGCCCAGACGAAGGAAGCGTCGATGCGGCCGGAACGCAGCGAGGCGACGATTTCCATCAGGCTGGTGAAGCCGACGATCTCGACGTCGTCGGGGCTGAGGCCGTTCTCTTCGAGATACTTGAAGGTGATCAGGTGTTCGGCGGTGCCCGTGGCGATGCCGATCTTCTTGCCTTTCAGGTCGGCGGGCTCCTGGATGTCGTTCGACACGACCAGCTTGTGGAAGCCCGGCGTCGAGTGGAAGATCCCCGCCAGCACCTTCAGCTTGCCGCCTTGGATGCGCGACACCATCGGGAAGTCGAGCCCGACAGACATATCGGCGCGGCCGACCAGCAGCGCGTCGATCGCCTCGACGCCGGTGGCGAAAGTGGTGATCTGTGCGTCGATCCCCTCTTCGTCGAAATAGCCCTTGTCCTCTGCGACCCAGATTTGCGAGCCGGTGGTATAGGCGTCAACGCCGAAGCGGACGGCTGTTTCTGCAAAGACCGGCTGCGCGGCGAGGAACCCGCAGGCGGCCAGCAGGCCGCCGAACATGCGAACGGATTTGGTCATGAGTTCTCCTGGGAAGCGTTGTTGGGAGCGTTATTGGCCGCGTGCAGGAAGTGCATCGCGGAGAGTTGCGAGGTGGTGCGGTTGTTGATGAGCTTGGGGTTGTGCCACGACCGGGAGGCGAGGATCACCGTGCCGTCGCCGGATTTGACGGCGGCCATGCCGGTCAGCAGCGCCTCGCCTTCCGGCACGTTGAGCAGCCCCGCGATGGCCAGCGTGGCATTGGTGGCAGAGGATTGCGTGGTCAGCGTCGCGCCTTCCACGACGATCTGATCGCGCAGCGCATGCATGACATTGGGCGTCGCGTCGGGATCGATCAGCTCGAGCGACGCGTGCGGCGCGAGGAAATGGTCGATCAGCACGCAGGGCTCGCCGTTGGCGAGGAAAAGCCAGCGCAGCGAGTCCACCGCACGGCCGGGCTCGAGCCCCATGAGCGAGGCGATCGCGTCGGGCAGTTCTGCCTTGCCACGGCTCAGCTCGCGGACCGCGGGGGTCATCTTCGATTGCTCGATCAGCTTCCAGAAGCCGACGTTGTTGCCCATGGAATTCATGATCGGAGGCTCGGCGACAAAGGTCCCGATGCCGTGGCGGCGGGTCAGCATCCCGCGCGCCAAAAGCTCGGAATAGGCTTCGCGCACCGAGTTGCGGCTGAGGCCGAGCAGCTGCGCCATGGCGATTTCCGCCGGCAGGCGGTCGCCCGGCGTCATGCCTTCGGATCTGATGAAGTTGATCACGCGATCTGTTGAGGTTTCCTGCATACCGACTCCAGAGGTAGGACGTCCTACCTCTTGTCGTGACGCGAGGTAGCTGTCAAAGTCCGCGCCAAAGAAATCGCGAGTTTTCCAGAAAGAGGGGCACGCTTTGACGTGTTGCAGCCCAAAAATTGTGCAAACAGGCGCGCCTGAGCGCTCCTTTCCGGTTCCGACCGCCCCTCTGGACCCGGCGGAGCACCCGGAAATGGCGCCCATCCCAAGCGGCACATGGCTCATTGGCGACGACGGCCCCGAGGCGATTCCCGGCGATGGCGAGGGGCCGGTCCGGCCCGTGGACCTGCCCGCCTTCCTGATCGACCGCACCGCCGTGACCAACGCGCAGTTCGCCACCTTCGTCCGCGCCACCGGCTACCGCACCGAGGCCGAGCGCGCCGGCTGGTCCTTTGTCTTTGCCGCACAGCTCCACCCGGACGGCACCCTCGCCGAAGTCGATGATCTGCTCGCCCCCGAATGGTGGTGCGCCGCGCGCGGCGCCTGCTGGCATCGGCCCGACGGGGGCAGCTCGTCGCTGCGCGGCCGCATGGATCACCCGGTCGTGCATGTGTCGTGGCAAGATGCCATCGCGTTCTGCGACTTTGCCGGAAAGCGCCTGCCGACCGAGGAAGAATGGGAGGTGGCCGCACGCGGGGGATTGCGGCGGGGCACCTATCCGTGGGGAGACGATCTCACGCCCGGCGGCGCGCATATGTGCAATATCTGGCAGGGCCGCTTCCCGATGGAGAACACCGGCGCAGACGGCTATCTCGCGACGGCACCGGCGCGCAGTTTCCGGCCCAATGGTTTCGGCCTCTACAACATGTCCGGAAACTGCTGGGAGTGGACGGCCTCCGACTGGCATCCGGGCGCGCCGGATCTCAAGGCGATGCGCGGCGGCTCGTATCTGTGCCACGCGTCCTATTGCAATCGCTACCGGGTGTCGGCGCGAACGTCGAACGGCGCTCAGGCGACGTCGAGCCACCTTGGCTTCCGGTGCGCAGCGGACGTGCGGGCCCAAGGCACCCCGAGCTGACACGCCCCACGCCAAAGAACCTGCCGCATTGCTGGGCGATGGCGCAACCACGCAATCAGACCCTGGTAAAAATCTCGTGACCTCTCGCCCGAAGTCCGTCGTGAAATCTGGACCACCGGCGCAATGCGCTGTTTCAGCGGCCGCAGCAAAGACGAGAGATTCCCCCCTACCCCGAAGGACCCGGTGATGAGCCGCCGCGAAACCGCATTCACCTCCCCCGAGGCCGTCCCCGTGGACAGAGCCTCCGGCACCGAAGCAACCGGTCCCCTTCAGAGCCGCCGCGCGCCCTCGAAAGGCCGCGGCCGCAGGCTGCTGCGCCGCTTGCGTGCCCCGTTCCGCATCCGGACGCTGATCCGCCGCAACGAGATCGCCTACACGCTGGTGGCGGCGCTGATCGGTGTGCTCGCGGGCGCTGCGGTGATCGGCATGCAGGAGGTGATCCACCTGCTGGGTCTTCTGGTTTTTGGCTACGCCGATCCGGTCAGCGGCGCGCAGCAACTCGACCCGCTGCGCGCCTTCGCCGGACCGGTGCTCGGCGGCGTCCTCGTGGGCCTGTCCTATCTCGTCGGACGTCGCTGGTTCCGCCGCGTCGCCGACCCGATCGAGGCGAATGCCGTCGGCGGCGGCAAGATCCCGGTGCCGGGCAGCATCTACATCACCCTGCAGACCATTGCCTCAAGCGGCTTCGGCGCCTCGGTTGGCATGGAGGCAGCCTACACGCAGGCCGCTTCGGCGCTCGCGTCGTGGAGCGGACAGAAGCTGCGGCTGCGCCGCGAGGACCTGCGACAGCTGGTTGCCGCGGGTGCGGGAGGGGCCATCGCCGCGGCTTTCGACGCGCCGCTCACAGGCGCATTCTACGCGTTCGAACTGGTGCTCGCCGCCTATTCCGTCGCCGCCCTGCTGCCGGTGCTCTCCGCCTCGATCGCCGCCACCGTGGTGGCACGGCTGCTGTCGGATACGCATGGCACGAGCCTTGTCTTCGCGGGCGACATTCCCGCCCGCTCCTACCTGCTGATCGCGCTGCTGGCGGTCGCCGCGGCGCTTGTCGGGATCTTCGTCATGCGCTCGGTGGCGCTGATGGAGCGGCTGCTGAGCAAGAGCCATATTCCCGGATGGAGCCAGCCGATCCTCGGCGGCATCTGCGTCGGCGCTCTGGCGCTCATCAGCCCGCAGGTGCTGTCGTCGGGCCATGGCGCCATGACGCTGGTGATGGGCAGCGATCTGCCTCTCTGGCCACTGATCCTGCTGTTTTTGCTCAAGATGACGGCGTCGATCATCTCGCTGGGTGCGGGCTTTCGGGGTGGGCTGTTCTTTGCGTCCCTGCTGCTTGGCGCGATCCTCGGCAAGGTTCTCGCGCTGCTTTGGATGCTTGGGTTCGGTCTGCAACCGCCGGTCGAGGTGCTTGCGGTGGTCGGCATGTGCGCCCTCGCCACGGCGGTGATCGGCGCCCCGCTGACCATGAGCTTTCTCGCGCTGGAAATGACCCAGAGCCTGCCGCTGGCACTGGCGGTGCTGGTCTCCGCCTTGCTCTCGACCTCGATCGTGCGGCAGTTCTTCGGCTTCAGCTTTTCCACCTGGCGTTTCCACCTGCGCGGCGAAACCATCCGTTCGGCCGCCGATGTCGGCTGGATGCGCGATCTTACCGTCGGGCGCATGATGCGGCGCTCTGGCCATACGTTGTCGGCCGCCGCCACCATCGCCGAGGCGCGGCGCCGCTTTCCGCTCGGGGCGACAAAGGCCGTACCTTTGCTCGACGAGGCGGATCGCTACGCCGGGCTGTGCCTGATGACCGACCTGCATTGGGACGGGCAGGATCCCAAGGCGCCCCTGTCGAGCATCGCCCGCTTCAGAAGCGCATGGCTGCGCCCCGAGCAGACCGTTCAGGACGCGATCGGCGCATTTGCCAAGAATGAGGCGGACACGCTGGCCGTGCTCGATTCCGAGCGGCAGGTGCTTGGCATCGTCAACGAGCACTACTGCCTGCGCCGCTATGCCGAGGAAACCAACAAGCGCCTCTATCCGGCGCGGCGCTGAACAAGGGTCCCGCGGGATTTCGCTTCGGAGGCTGCTGCAACACGGGTGCAATCGCTCCGCCGTGCAGATCGCCAATCTCAGTCGGCGCGCTTTCGGAACTCTGACGGGGTGACGTCGAACGTTGCCTTGAAGGTGCGGCTGAAGAAGGCGGCATCGCCAAAGCCTGCGCGATGCGCGATGTCGAGCACCGGCAGGCGGGTGTAGGTCAGCAGTCGTTTCGCCTCGAGCATCCGGCGGCGGCGCACCAACTCGTTTGGCGCGATCCCGAGAATCCGCTTGCAGATGCGCGTGAGATGCGGCGCAGAGACGCCGATGGCGCGGGCATAGTCCTCGACGGTGACCGTTTCGGCAAAGCGCGCCTCGACCAGCTCGCAAAACGCCTGCGCCTGCGCCTCGTGGCGGCTGAGCTCGGCGCCAGCGTGCCCAGCATCAATATGGGCGGTCCGCCGCAGTTCCTCGATCAGTGTCAGCACGATGGCGTGGCTGAGCGCCCTGAGCAGGGCTTCGCGCTCGCTGCCGACCGAATGATAGGCCGCGCCGAGCTGCCGCATGAGCGCATCGACATCGGCAAAACGCGGCGTTTCGGACTGCGCAAGGAAGCCAGCGTAGGGCTGCGTCACCTGCCTGAGCCGATCAAGCACGGGCGGATGAATCTCCGTCTCGGGAATGGTTAGCACATCGCCGTTGATATCCTCGGGGAAGCGGAACCCATGTGGCGTGCCCGGGGGCACGACAAGGAGCAGCGGCTCGCTGGTGCGATGATCCCCATCGCCGACACGGAATTTGACGCTTGGGGTGCGGAACAGAAAGATCTGCAGCAGCCGGCTGTGGCGATGAAGTCGGATTGTCCAATCAAGCTTGCTGCTGCGCTCATAGATTGTCTCGAGGTGAATCGGGTCCGAAAGCGTGCCGGACAGCAGTTCCCCGTATAGCTCGTAGGTCGGAATCAAGCGTGCCATGAGCCCTCCTTGCCGCGCTTACGCCACGGACATGATCTGCACATGATCGAAAAATGCAAGTTTTTGTGCGTCGCGTTCATTCCGCGCAAGATCGAAAAGGTTATTTTGACGGGTACCATTAAGGGAGGACCTACCATGACCATCACCCGTCGCAGCGTGCTCGGGCTGGCCACGGCGCTCAGCACTATTGCCATTTCCGCGCCCGCCTTCGCGCAGGAGTTCCAGTTCTCGATCCACCACTTCCTGAGCCCGAAATCTCCGGCTCAGACCGTGCTGCTTGAGCCCTGGGCAAAGTCCATCGAGGAAGCGTCCGGCGGACGCATCCACTTCGAGATTTTCCCGGCCATGTCGCTTGGCGGCTCGCCGCCCGAGCTCTACAGCCAGGTGCGTGACGGTGTGGTCGATCTGGCCTGGACCCTGCCGGGATACACCCCGGGCAGCTTCCCGCATCTCGAAGTGTTTGAGCTTCCCAATGTGCATGGTGGAGACGCCCGCGCGACGAACCTCGCCATCAACGACATGATGGAAGACCTCGCCGAGGACTTCGAGGACGTCCACCCGATCCTCGTTCACGTTCACGCTGGCAACGCGCTGCATCTTGCGGGCCGCACCGTCGAAAGCGCCGAGGACTTCGCCGGCCTGAAGGTCCGCAGCCCCTCGCGCACCGGCGCATGGGTGATCGAGGAACTGGGCGCCGAGCCGGTCGCAATGCCAGTGCCCGCGCTGCCGCAGGCGCTGTCGAAGAAAGTGGTCGACGCGGCGCTCGTGCCCTTCGAGGTCGCCATCCCGCTCGGCCTGTCGGAGCTGACCGACTCCTCGGTCGAGCTCGACGGCGGCAAGCGCTTCGGCACGTCGACCTTCCTCTTCGCGATGAACAAGGACAGCTACAACTCGCTGCCCGAGGATCTGCAGAAGATCATCGACGACCATTCGGGCCGCGCGCTGGCCGAGGAAATGGGCGTGAAGTGGAACGGTATCGAGCCGGTGGGCAAGCAGATGGCCGAAGACGCGGGCAACTCCGTGGTCGCCCTGTCTGCCGAAGCCTCCGCCGCCTTCGACGGGCCGTTCGAGGCCGTGGCGGGCCGCTGGCTGGCCGAAGCCGAAAGCAAGGGCATCGACGGCGAAACGCTGATCGAAAAGGCCCGTGCTGCCGTGGCAGAGCACACCGAGTAACTCTGACATGTCCATTCGATCCCTGATTTCCGGGGTCATCGCGACATGGGCGCTGGCGGGCGGCCTCGTGCTGCTCGTCATCGTCCTCGCGACGGCCGTCAACGCCGCCGGCTTCACGGCGGATATGATCGCTGGGCTCTGGGGCGGCGACGTCCCGGGCCTGTCGGGCTACGAGGACGGGGTGACGATGCTGATCGGCGTCGCGGCCCTTGCCATGTTCCCCTATTGCCAGTTGCACGGCGGGCACGCCGCCGTGGACATCTTCATGGACAAGGCCCCGGACTGGGCGCGCCGCGGCGTCGAAATCCTTTCGGGCCTGCTGGTCACCGCGCTCGCGCTGACCATGGCGGTGATGCTGATCTACGGCACCATCGAGACCCGCGCCGACAATGTCGAAACCGCCGTGCTGGGCTGGCCCGTGTGGGTCTTCATGCCGACTGCCGTCCTGTCGTGCCTGCTCTGGGCCATTGCGGCGCTGATGGAAACCTTCGGACAGGAGGTGTCCTATGCAAAGTGAACTGATCGGTGTCTTTGGCCTCGTCGGCCTTTTTGCGATGATCATGCTGCGCATCCCCGTGGCGCTGGCGATGATCCTGACCGGTATCGTCGGCACATGGGCGCTGAGCCTCGCCTCGCCCTTCATCAAATTCGTGCCCTATCTCATGCAGTTCAAGACCGCGCTGTGGAACAGCGTGGCCAATTACGACCTGTCGGTCGTGCCGCTCTTCGTGCTGATGGGCTTTCTCGCCGCAGAAACCGGGCTGAGCCGTGACCTCTTTCAGGGCCTGAGCGTGATGACCCGCAAGATCCGCGGCGGCGTCGCCATGGCGACGATCCTCGCCTGCGGTGGCTTCGGTGCGGTCAGCGGATCTTCCATCGCCACAGCCTCGACCATGAGCCGCGTTGCGCTGCCGGAACTGCGTCGGCTGAAATACGACGAGGGCCTGTCGACCGGCGTTCTCGCTGCGGGCGGCACGCTCGGCATTCTGATCCCGCCCTCGGTGGCGCTGGTGATCTATGCCATCGTCGTCGAGGCCTCGATCCTAGAGATGTTCCAGGCTGCGATCATTCCCGGCATCCTCGCGGTGATCATGTTCCTCGTGGTGATCCGTCTGCGCATCGCCCGCAATCCCGCGCTCGCCCCCGAACTGACCCCGATCAGCGATGATGAGGTGCGCCGCTCGCTGCGCCGCCTGCTGCCGGTGGCGCTGATCTTCGGCTCGATCATCCTCGGCCTCGGCATGGGGCTCTTCACACCGACACCGGCGGCCGCCGTCGGGGTGTTTCTGATCCTCGTCTACGGTCTGATCCTGCGCTTCTATTCCAGCGACGGGCTGACCTGGGCGCGCCTCAAGGCGGCGCTGCTGGCGACCGCCAAGACCGCCTCGATGATCTATTTCATCCTGTTCTCCGCCGACATCCTGAAGGGCTTCTTCGCCCGCTCGGGCCTGCCCGGAGCGCTGTCGGACTGGGCCGCGGCCTCGTCGCTCGATCCCTATGTGATCCTCGTGGCGATGCTGCTGATCCTCATCGTGCTGGGCTGCTTCATGGAGAGCCTGTCGATGATCCTGGTCATCGTGCCGTTCTTCTGGCCGGTGCTCGTGCAGCTCAACGGTGGCGACTACATCACCGCCGAGACCGCCGCCTTCGGCATGTCGAACTCCGACCTGCGGATCTGGTTCGGGATATTGGCCTTGATCGTGGTGGAGCTTGGGCTGATCACGCCGCCGGTCGGGATGAACGTCTTCGTCATCAAGTCTTTCTCTCCGAAGACGCAGATCTCGACGATCTTCCGCGGCGTCGCCCCCTTCTTCGCCATCGAGCTTGTTCGCGTCGCCATCCTGGTGCTCGTGCCGAGCCTGACCCTCTTCCTGACGCGCATATTGTGAGGAGCCCGCGATGACACGAACCATCAAGACACAGGTCTGCATCATCGGCGCCGGGCCCAGCGGTCTGCTGCTTTCGCAACTGCTGGCCAATGCCGGGATCGACACCGTGGTGCTGGACCGCAAGGACCGCGCCTATATCGAGGGGCGCATCCGCGCCGGGGTGTTGGAACAGGGCACCGTCACCGCGCTGGAAGAAGCCGGGGTCGCCGAGCGGCTGCACCGCGAGGGCATCCCGCACGACGGCTTCGAGCTGGCCTTCGACGGGGCGCGGCACCGCATCGATCTCGCGGGGCTGACCGGCAAGTCAGTCATGGTCTACGGCCAGACCGAGGTGACCAAGGACCTCTTCGACAAGCGCTTCGCGCAGGGCCAGCAGTTCTTCTTCAACGTCGAGGACGTCACGCCGCACGCGCTGAAGTCCGACGTGCCGCAGGTGAGCTTCACCCATGACGGCGAAGAGATCACGGTGAGCTGCGATTATGTGGCGGGCTGCGATGGCTACCACGGCGTGTCGCGGCAGGCGATCCCGAAGGACGTGCTGAAGACCTTCGAGCGCGTCTACCCCTTTGGCTGGCTCGGCATCATGGTCGATCAACCGCCGGTCAACCACGAGCTGATCTACGCCAACCACCAGCGCGGCTTTGCATTGGCCTCGATGCGCTCGGAGACGCGCAGCCGCTACTACATCCAGTGCGACCTGTCTGACAGCGTCGAGGAGTGGAGCGACGATCGGTTCTGGGAGGAGTTCGCCACGCGGCTTGGCCCCGACGCCGCCGCCAACCTGCAGACGGGGGCGTCTTTCGAGAAGTCCATCGCGCCGCTGCGCTCCTTCGTCGCCGAGCCCATGCGCTACGGCAACCTCTTCCTCGCTGGCGACGCGGCGCATATCGTGCCGCCCACCGGCGCCAAGGGGCTCAACCTCGCCGTGGCCGACGTGCGCCTGCTGGCGCGTGGCCTGACCGAGCATTACGCCGGCAATGACGCGCATCTCGATGCCTACTCCCAGACGGTCCTTGCACGGGTGTGGAAGGTCGAGCGCTTCTCTTGGCAGCTCTCGACGCTCATGCACCAGTTCCCCGAGAACTCGCCGTTCGAAGCGCGCATGCAGAAGGCGGAGTTCGAGTATCTCGCCAGTTCCGAGGCCGCCTCGCGCAGCATCGCGGAGAACTACGTCGGCCTGCCGCTGGAGTAAGTCACTCACAGAACGCGCAGCAAAAACGGCATGGCCCAAGGGCCGCGCCGTTCTTGCTGAACCGCTGCGGCGCCTCGGCCTGCTCAGGCCTTCGCGCGTTTGGGCAGGCCATAGTCCGGCCCGGGCAGCAACGGCAGCAGCGGGCCGTCGCCGCCGCGCATATCGGCGCCGGGCAACACTGGCAGCACGGCGGGACCATAGAGGGCGCTCACCGGTTCGAGGCCCCAGATCGCCCGCGCGAGTTCGGGTTTGACCGAGGCGAGTTCCAATTGTGCCTTGGGGCCGAGCGCGCGCAGCGCCGTGGGGCCGGGCCAGAGGCTCTCGACCAGCAGACCGCCTGCATTCAGCAGCGCGTGGCTGGGCAACAGCAGGTGGTGGTAGCTGACCCCGCGCACCCCGCGCGCAAGCCGCAGGCGGCTGCCGCGGCGCTGCGCCAGATGCCCGGCGCGGGCCAGCGCGGGCTGGCCGCTGGCGGGATCGGTGACCGCGATGCAATGCTGGCGCGACAGGCGCAGCTCGGCAGCATTGCCAAGCGCGCCGGGCTGGATCACCACCGGGGCAAGCATCGGGTCGGCCTCGATCTCATCGCCGGTCACGCTGCGCGCCCCGGCCCAGAGGATCGGCTGCGCGCCGCTTTCGGTCATCACCAGATCGCCGGGCTGCAGATCCTCGACCGGGGTCCAGCCGCCCGGTGTCGCAATCGGTGTGCCCGCCACGAGACAGGGCACCCCCATGGCATAAAGCGTCTGATCGGCGGTGACGCTCGCCGGAGAAACTCCCATTAGCACAACGCTCTCGCCGGTCGGGAAGGTCAGCACGGCATTGCCCGAGCCGTCGTCGCTGATCACGACGTCCCATGTGTTAACCGTCTCGCCCGCGTCGTCGAGCAGCCCGCTGGTGTTGAGTTGGTCGATGGTGCGATTGTCACCATCCAGCGTCATGTCGAAGTCGGTGATCGTGTCGGCGCCACCGTCGGTGGTCAGGGTGAAACTGTCGCTGCCCGCGCCGCCGGTCAGCGTGTCATCGCCCTCGCCGCCGGTGATCGTGTCGCTGCCATCTCCGCCGCTGATCGAATCCGCGCCGCTGCCACCGGTGAGGCTGTCGTCACCTGCGAGACCATAAAGCTCCGCATCGGCATCGCTGGCCGAGGCGTCGATCGTGTCACTGCCGGATCCGCCGACAACCTGCTCGATTTCCCAGAACTGGCCGGTGGAGCCAGCGGCACCCACCTCGTAGCTGCCGAACTCCCAGCCGTCGAAGGTGACCGAGACCGGGTCCGTCGCATAGCTGAAGTCGAGCGCGTCTGTGTCGCTGTCGTCGCTGTCCTCACCGCCGTAGGCCATGTCGAAGTCTTCGGTGTCGGTGACATAGAAGCGGTCCGAGCCGGTGTCGCCCCACAGCCAGTCGTCTCCGGCGCCGCCCCAGAGCAGGTCGTCGCCCGCGGCGCCGTCCATCGAGTCGTTGCCGTCCTCGCCGAGCAGGTAGTCGTTGCCGTCCCCGCCCCAGATGGTGTCGGCCCCGGTGCCCCCCCAGAGCGTGTCGCTGCCAAGGCCGCCGTCGAGCGTGTCGGCGCCATCTTCGCCGTAGATCAGGTCGGTGCCGCCGTTGCCTTGGATCGAGTCGTCGCCGGTCCCGCCCCAGATCTCGTCAGCGCCCGTGCCGCCGGAGATGCTGTCGTTGTCGGCGTCGCCATAGACCGTGTCATTACCCGATCCGGCGGTGACGGTGTCGTTGCCGCTTCCACCCCAGATGCTGTCGTCGCCGCCTTCGGCGTTGAGCTGGTCGGCGCCAGCGTCGCCATAAACCGTGTCTGCGCTGTCGCCCGAGAAGATCGTGTCGTCGCCGTCGCCGCCGTGGAACTCGTTGCCGCCGGTCAGGATCGGGCCGGTTTCGTCGTCGATGCGGTCGTTGCCCGCGCCGCCATAGACGGTGTTCGAGCCGCTGCCCGCGTCGATCGTATCGTTGCCGTCGCCGCCATCGATATAGTCGTCGCCCGCGCCGCCTTCGATCGAGTCGTCGTCACCCTCGGCGTAGATCGTATCGTTGCCGTCGTCGCCGTAGATGGTGTCGTTGCCGTAGCCGCCGTAGATCAGGTCGTCGCCCGCGCCGCCGTGCAATTCGTTCGCGCCGTAATATTGCGCGCCGTTGATGTCGTCGATGTAGTCGTTGCCATCGCCACCGTAGACGGTGTCGGCGCCCTCGCCATAGATGATCGTGTCGTTGCCGCCGCCGCCTTCGATGTAGTCGTCGCCCGCCCCGCCATCGAGGGATTCCGAGAAATCTCCGCCTTCCATGGTGTTGGCGTCGTCGCGCTCGTAGGCCTGCGCATCAAGGGCGCTATAGGCGACGCCCTCGGCGGGCAGCGTGCCCGCGCCGCCGTAGGTGTAGGTGATGCCGGGCGTGATCGGCTGGTCGGTGGCATAGCCGACAACGCCGTAGCCTTCGATCGCCAGTTCATAGACGTTGATGGCGGTGCCATCGGGCGCGTAGACGATGTTGACGCTGCTGACGTAGAGCTTGCCCGTGGCGAGGACCGTGCCGTCGGCGTCGGTGGCCGTGGCGGTCTGCTGGCTGCCGTCGAGCGCGGCGCCGCCACCGCTGAGGTAATCCTCATCGTCGGTGACCGCGACGGTGACCCGCTGGCTCTGTTCCCAAGTGGGCGTGACGCCGGCACCAGCCACACCATCTTCGGAAAGGTAATAATAGTCGCCTACTGCAAAGGCGCTGATTTCGTAACTTGCCACAACACACTGCCTCTCATTCGGAAGCGCGGCCGCTGTACCCGGCCGTTGCGGCAGCACTGGCACGCAGCCTGCAATTTCGCAACGTCAGGCTGCCAAACGGCGCCCACAGCGTCACCGGCGCGAGAGGGTTGTTGCACGAAAGTGTCTAAGTTTGCCTTAAATGCTGGCGCACTCGCCCTTAAGAAGAAGGCCTGCGCAAAGCAATCGCCTCAATCTCGACAAGGAATTCCGGCCGGGTGAACCCCGAGACGATCATCAGAGTTGAGGCAGGCTTTACCTGCAGGTCGGCACAGGCGCGGTCGCGGGCGGCCATATAGCCCTTCATGTCTTCGCGCCGGGTGACATAGGCCGAGACCTTCAGCACATCCGAGAAATCCAGCCCGTCTTCGGCGAGGATCGCGCGCAACGCGTCGAAACAATAGTCGGCCTGCGCCTCGACGCCTTCGGGGATCGAGCCATCGGGGCGCAGCGCAAGCTGGCCCGAGGTGACGGCGATGGGCCCGCCGGCGATGCCATGCGAATAGTGCCCGAAGGGTGCGGCGATGGTGTCGGGGGTCAGAGATTTCATCGGGGTCTCCTTGGCGCTCAGGCCAGTCCGGCGCGCATCAGGAACAGCTGCACCGCCTCATCCGCGATGCGCTCGAAGTCCAGCGCGCCCTCATCGGGCACGTCGAGCACGCGGCGGCTCTGCAACTGATAGTCGGCGTAATGCTGGGTGACGGCCCAGATGTTCATCATGAAAAGCACCGGATCCACCGGCTTCATCCGGCCCTCGTCGATCCAGCGGCGGATCACGCCCGAGGCGTCGTCAACCGAGGCGCGCAGCCCGGCCCAGTGATCCTCCATTTCGGGCGCGCCGCGCAGCAGTTCCTGCACGAAAAGCCGCGAGCCCTCCGGCTGGTCGAGGCAGAGCTTCAGCTTGCGGCGCACATAGCCGGTGATCACCTCGGCGGGATCATCCTGCTCGCCCTCGACAAAGAAGATGTCGCGCCACTGCGCGATGATCCCTTCGAGCACCTCGCGGTAGAGGTCCTCTTTCGAGGTGATGTAGTAATGCAGCTGCGCCTTGGTGATCCCGGCGGCCTTGGCCAATTGCTGCGTCGAGGTGCCCGCCAGCCCGGTGGCGGCGAACTCGCGCAGCGCCGCCTCACGGATCGCGCCGTGGATCTCTTTACGCTTCAGACTTGCGGCATTCATCGCCCCTACCCCTGTTCTTTTCGCCTCCAAGCCGCGACAGGCGGCGGTCGACCTTGGCCAGAAAGGCCTTCAGGTCCTTGGGCTTGCGGTGGTTCATGTCGTGTAGCTGCAACCACGTGATCCGGCAACGCGGATGAAACAGCACCCGATAGCCGCGCGTCAGCATAGAGCGTCCGGGATCGCGGATTAGCCGCAGCCACCACCAAGGAGAGCCCGAGGTGGTGATCACCGCCAGATGGCGGATGTTCTGCAGCCTGCCGGTGGCGCGCTTCTTGGTGGCGCCGGCCACATCGAAGGCGACGCCGGGCAACCAGACCCGCTCCATCCAGCCCTTGAGGATGGCGGGCGGGCCGTACATCCACGTCGGATAGACCATCACCAGCGCCTCGGCCCGGCGCAGGGCCGAGACATGGCGGTCCAGTTTCGCGATCAGCCGGTCGGTATCGCTCAGGTAATCGGTCCAATCCTCGGCAGTGAGCACGGGATCGAAGCCTTCGGCGTAAAGGTCGATCACCTCGACCTCATGCCCGGCACGCAGCAGGCTTTCGCGCGCGGTGGCAAAGAGAGCGGCGCCATAGCTTTCGCGGCCCGGATGGGCAAAAACGATCAGCACACGCATGACGCCGCCCTCTGCCGGTCAGTTGCCTTCTGCGGCGGCTTTGATGTCCATGCCGTGGCGCTGGTTGACGAAGGAGGTGTTGGCCACTTTGGTCAGATCCACCGAGCCCTCTTCGAGGATGCCGCTGTTCACCGCCGTCTCGTAGAACTTGGCAATCCGCGCCTCGGTCAGCGCGCCAATGCCCAGTTCCAGCGCGTCGCCGCTGTCGATGATGCCGAGCTTGGCCATCTGCGCCATTTCGGCGTCCAGCTTCTCGACAGTCAGGTCGGGGTTGGCCTCGATGATCGCCTCGTAGCCGGCGGTATGATCGCCGTAGAGGAAGGTGTACCAGCCCTCGATCGAGGCATCGACAAAGCGCTGCACCACGTCCGGGTTCTCGTCGATCATCTGCTGGCGGGTCTCGATGGTGGTGGCGTAGGTGTTCCAGCCATAGTCCGCCATCAGATAGGTCGCCACATCCGCGCCCTCAGCGGCAGCGTAGAGCGGCTCGGCGGTGGCATAGGCCTGCTGCACCATCTTCTCGTCGCCGAGGAACTGCGCGAGGTTGTAGCCATAGGGGCGCACCTGCTCGTCGCGGAAGCCAAAGTCCTGCACCATCCACTTCCAGTAGGAGAACTGGCCGTCCTTGCTGAGCAGGATCTCGGGCGCGGTGGCGAGGTCTTCCCAGCTCTCGTAGGCACCTTCATGGGCGATCAGCGCCTGCGGGTCCTTCTGGAAGATCGCGGCGACGACGGTGGTGGGGATGCCGTTGCGCACGTTGTCGAACGAGAGCAGCAGGTTGCCCGCCATCAGGAAGTCGAGCTTGCCCGCGATCAGCATGGGGCGGTTGTTCACCTGCGGGCCGCCCTGACGGATCTCGACCTCAAGGCCGTATTTCTCGTAGGTGCCGTCCGCCAGCGCCTGATAGAAACCGCCGTGGCCACCCTGTGCCAGCCAGTTGGTGCCGAAGACAACCTTGTCACCGGCGAAAGCGGCGGAGGCGGCCAGAGACGCGGCGAGTGCCGTGAGCGAAATTCCGAGTTTGGTCATGGTTTTGGTCCTGTTGGTGGGTCTTGTTATGCGCTGCGCGCCATGTCGGGGCGCCAGCCCCGGGTCTTGCCCGGGTTCATCAGCCCGTAGGGATCGGCGCGTTTCTTGAAGTCGATCTGCGCGGTGTCGATGGTTTTCATGCCGCCATCCTCGATGGTGACCACATGCGGATCGAAGATCGTGCAGCCGTCTGCTTCCAGCTCTGCGATCAGCGCGTACATCGCGTCCTTGCCACGGAAGCGCACCAGCGGCAGGGCGAAGATCTGGATCTCGCCGTCCTGCCGCGCCATCTCGTGGTGCCAGAACATCTCGTCGCCGTAGCGCGCCATCTGGCGCATCACCAGATCGATGTCGAAGGGCCGCGGATAGGCGACCTGCAGGTAAGTCCAGCCCTTGTCCACCTTCAGCGCCTGCAGCGTGGTGTGGTTCCAGCCGCATTCATAAGCGGGTTGCAGGCGGTTGGCGTGAATCTCTTCCATGGTCATCGCAAAGGAGATCGTGGCGCCCTCGGCCTCGGCCCTTGCGCGGAAACGGTCCATATCGCTGGGCGCGACCATGGCGAAGATGGCGTCGCGATCCTCGGGGAAATAGCCCTCGAACTTGCGATAGTAGGGCGCAAAGCGGCGCTCAACCGGGGTCAGCAGGTAGCAATCCAGCCCGTCCTCCTGCGCGGCGGTGGCAAAGCGCAATGCCTTGTCGTAGCCATCAAAGAGCGCGGCGGTGTGCAGCCAGTCGGTCGACGGGGTGAGCGCAAGCCCGACCTCCAGCACGATGCCGTTGGTGCCATAGGCGTGGTGCACTTTCTGCACGTCGGCACCGCGCAGTTCGATCACCTGCGGCTCTTCTTCGAGCGTCAGCACCTTGAGATAGGTGAGGTTCCCCTCATCGCGCAGCATCCCATGGCGCAGCGAGCCGATGCCGCCCGAGCCGCCCGCGATGAAGCCGCCGATGGTGGCGAGGCTGCGGGTCGACGGATACATGGTCAGCTCCTGCCCGGTCTCGCGCGCCGCATCGTCGAGCTTGGACATGCGGATGCCCGCCTCCACATGGGCGTGGCCGGGGGTGATCTCTAGGATCCGGTTCAGCCGTGTCAGGTCGACGACCAGCCCACCCTCGAGCGGCACGCATTGCCCGTAATTGCCGGTGCCGCCGCCGCGCAGGGTGACCGGCACCTTGTGGCGCGCGGCGGCAGCGGCGACGCGGATCACCTCGTCTTGTGTTTGCGGGATCACCACCAGTTCGGCGCGCTTGTCCTTCAGTTCGGCGTCGAGGATCTGGCTGTACCAGAAGTAATCCTTGGACCGCGCTTCGAGCGCGCGTTCGTCGTCATAAAAGCGCAGCCCGTCGAGCTCCTGTCGCAGCGCGGCGAGCGCCTCGGCGTGGCGGCCCTGTGGTTCGGCCAGTTGCGTATCGGTCATGCAAGGTCTCCGGAGGTCTCGGGGATGGGGGCGCCATCGCGCCAGACGGTGCGGACCGCGCGCGGGCGGTTCAGCGCATCGTCGAGGCTGCTGGCGGCGATATGGATGAAATCGGCGGGGGCACCGGCCTTGATCTGAACGTCATGGCCGAGCCATTGCGCCGGGGTCTCGGTGACGCTGGACAGCCAGCCTGCCGGGTCGAGATGCCCGGCGAGCACGGCCATCCGATAGACGTCGAAGAGGTCGTAATCGCCCTGCGGGTAGAAAGGATCGCACACGTTGTCCGAGGCCAGCATCACCGGCATCCCGGCGGTGCGCGCCTCATGCACCGGTGCAAGCCCGCGCAGTCGCGGCGTGCGGCCAGGGGTGGCGTCCTGCAAAAAGGCGTTGGTGGTCGGCAGGGTGCAAAGGGCCATCTCGGCCTCCCCTGCCCGTCCCAGCAGATCGGCGACCTCGCCCTCGGGACGGACCGAAAGCGCACAGCAATGGCCCACCAGAACCCGCCCCGCCATGCCCCGCGCTTCGGTCTCGTGCAGGATCGCGTCGAGCCCCTGCGCTTCTGGGTCGAGCCCCTCGTCCACGTGGAAATCAAGCTGCAGGTCGTGCTGTTCGGCCAGATCGAAGACCGCGCGCAGCTTTCCGGGGATGTCGTCGTTGCGGTAGACGAAGGCGCCCAGCACGGCGCCGGTCCCGTTGATCTCCTGCGCGATCCGCGCGCCGAGATCGGCGAAGGCATCCAGCGGTGTCAGCGTGGCAAACTGTAGATCGACGCTGCCGCGCCATTCCTCGGCCAACGCGCGCAGCACCGGCAGCGCCTCGGGCATATCCGCCTCGGTCCAATCGACGTGGCTGCGCATCGCCTTGGTGCCATTTGCAAAGGCGCGGCGCAGCCCGCGGGCGGCACGCTGGCGCAGGTCGCTGGCGGTCCAGTTCGGCTTGTCTCCGGCCATCAGCTCGATGGCGTCATGCAGCGACTTCGGACGGCTCGGCACGCGGGCGACGGTGAAGGTCTTGTCGAGATGCACATGCGCGTCGGCAAAGCAGGGCAGCAGCAGCCCGCCCCCCCGCGCTTCGGACGGGGCGAGCGCCGTGATCCGCGCGCCCTCCAGCGTCACGTCCCATTGCCCCTCGCGCCCGGCCAGCGCGACGCCGTTCAACGTGGTCACGCTCATCTCAGCCCTGCCGCTTGATCTCGCTCTCGTGCCAGTGACCCAGCACGGCGCGCGAGAGCCACGAGGTGGCGAGGAAGATCACAATGCCCAGCATCGACACCAAGAAAAGCGCCGCGAACATGCGGGGGATCTCGCCCCGGAAGCTGCTTTCAAGGATGCGCGAGGCCAGCCCGGTGTTCTGCCCGGCGGTGCCCGCGACGAATTCCGCCACCACGGCGCCGATCAGCGCGAGGCCGCCGGCGATCTTCAGCGCGGCCATGAAATAGGGCAGCGCCGAGGGGATGAGCAGGTAGCGCAGGCGCTGCCATTTGCTGGCGCCATAGAGGGTGAAGAGGTCGCGCAGATTGTGGTCGGCGCTGCGCATGCCGATGGCGGTGTTCGACAGGATCGGAAAGAAGGCGACGATCCACGCGCAGATCAGCAGCGCCGCGAAGGTGCTGTCCACATAGATCAGGATCAGCGGCGCGATGGCCACCACCGGCGTCACCTGCAGGATCACCGCGAAGGGAAAGAGGCTGCGCTCGACGGTGCGCGAGAGCGCAAAGATCATCCCCAGCGCCACGCCCCCGATGATCGCGAGCCCCAGCGACAGCAGCGTCAGCTTGACGGTGAACCACGCGCTCGACAGCAGCGAAGGCCCGTCGGTCCAGAGCGTCTTTGCGATGAGGCTGGGCGCCGGGATCAGGTAGTGCGGGATCTCGTTGTAGCGCACCAGGAATTCCCACAGCCCAAGCGCGCAGAGCAGCGCGGCGCAGGGCATGAGGATCTGCAGGTGCCGCTCGCGGCGCGCGGCGCGCAGCGCGGGGTCTTCTGCGGGCTCTTTTGCGGGGGTGGCCTGCGGGGCCATGGTCACGGGGTCAGTGGTTGAGGTCGACATCGTCCATGGTCCCTTCCAGTGCATCGGAGACGAGACGGCAGGTCTCGGCATATTCAGGCGTGGTGCGGTAGTGTTCGTCGCGGGCAGAGGCATCGGGCAGCGCCATGTCGTGCACCACGCGGCCCGGACGCGGCGCCATCACCACGACGCGGCTCGACAGGTAGACGCTCTCGAACACCGAATGGGTCACGAAGATCACCGTCAGCCCGTTGCGCCGCCAGAGGTTCAGCACGTCGTTGTTGAGCTTGAAGCGGGTCATCTCGTCGAGCGCCGCAAAGGGCTCGTCCATCAGTAGCAGCTTCGGTTTGGTGACCATGGCGCGGGCGATCGAGACGCGCATCTTCATGCCACCCGACAACTCGCGCGGGTAGCTCTCGGCGAATTTCGCCAGCCCGACCATCTCCAGCGCCTCGGTCACCTGCGCTGCGGCCTCGCGGCGTCCGAGCCCGCGCAGCTTCAGCGGCAGGTAGACATTGTCGAAGACCGTGGCCCAAGGCATCAGCGTCGGCTCTTGGAAAACGAAGCTGACGTCGCCGCCCTGCACGCCCTCTCCGGGGGCGTGGCCGTTCACGGTGATCTGGCCCGAGGACGGTGCCAGCAGCCCCGAGATCATCCGCAGCGCCGTCGACTTGCCGCAGCCCGAGGGCCCGAGAAGACTGACGAATTCGCCTTGCCGGATGGTGAGGTCCATGTCCTGCAGCGCCAGCGTTCCATTGTCGAAACGCTTGAAGACGTGAGACATCTCGATCTGCGCGGCGGCCTGCGCAGAGAGGGTGGCGGAGGTATCGAGAGGCATGGCGGGCTCCTTACCAGTCGGGATGCGCATCAAGGCGCGACAGCGGCGCGCGGTCGATCTCGTCGAAGATCCGTGTGAGCTGTGTCACCGCGTGATCGAGCGTCGCCTCGCCTTTTTCAGCGCTGGCGAGATGTGCCTCGCCGCAGGCCCCCGCGCTACTGAGATCCTGCGTCAGCCACGCCGGTTTCGCCGGTCCGGGCAGCGCGATCGAAGGGGTCTCTTGCGCCCAGACCTCTGCCTGAGAGGGGAAATCACGGGCCTGCGACATGTCGACGTTCGCCGGATCCAGCGTCAGCATCACCGAGGTTTCCATGTCGCCCGCGTGAATGCCGTGGCGGCGCTCGCGCTCGGAATAGACCCCCTCGGGCATGCCGGCGGCGAACCAACTTAGCGCAAAGGCCATCATCTGGTGTTTCTCGCGCAGCTCGCGGGCGACGATGTCCATGGCGGGAATATTGCCGCCGTGCCCGTTGAGCAGGACGATCTTGCGCACGCCCGAGCGCGCGACGCAGGCGCCGATCTCCGTCCATGCGCGCAGCAACGTCTCGGCCGAAAGCGTCAGGCTGCCGGGAAAATCGCTGTGCTCATTGCTCTTGGTGATTGCCTGCGTGGGCAGGAATACGACCGGGCTGGTCTCCGGCAGCGTCCCGGCGAGACGTGAGACCACGCCGTTCACCGTGCAGCTGTCCACCGACATGGGCAGATGCGGGCCGTGCTGTTCAATGGCGCCCAGAGGCAGCACCGCGATCAGCTTCTCGCGGTCGAGCGCGGCAAACTCGCGGCTGCTGTAATCGGCCCAGTATCGTTTCATGCGTGCCCCTTCATCTGGTTGCCTGCGCTGCTCTATGTCGGTTCATAGCAAGCGATCAAACCAAATGGTATGAAATTGCCGGTTGCCGCAACGGCGCAGCGGGGGCTTGGCTGCGCCACCGGCAAAAGATGCATCGAAATTGTGCAAAACGCGGGCGCTTCGCGCGGTTCCCCAGGGCGGGGTGCGACAGGATCAGCCGAATCGTGCCGTGACCGTGAGGGCGCCTCACCCTGCCGGCCCGTTGCTTGACTAAACTTATCAGGAAAGGGTATGACGGGTGACGCAAGGGCCCATGCGGGCACCCGGACCAGCCTTGGCCCAAGCCCGGCCCCACCCTTCTTAGATGCAGGCCGCCATGACCTTCATGCCTCGCATGACCTCTCAGACCCGAGCCATCCACCCGTTGCGCCCCCTGCGCTGGCGGCGCTGGGGCGGTGCGATCGCCGATGTCTGGCATGTGCGGGGCGAGGCGGGCGGAGGCGGCTTCTACAGTTCCCCCGATCCGCGGCTGGTGGTTTTTCTGGGCGCTCCGGACAGCGCGCTGCGCTTGCGCACCGGCCCGGATGCGGCGTGGATGGAAGGGATCGCCGCCTTCTACATTCCAGCGGGAATGCCGCTCTGGAGCGAGCTGACCGAGGGGCGGGACTATGCGCATCTCGATCTGCATCTGGAGGCGGGCCCCTTGGCGCAGCGGCTGCGCGCCCCCGGCGGCGGGTCGCAGATGGAGCGCGCGCATTTCCTCTCCGGCGGCACCCGCGCTGCGGCGCTGGCGGCGATGCTGGCGGATGAGGTGCAGGCCCCTGCCCGGCCCGAGATGATGCTCGACGGGCTGCTGTCGGCCCTGCTTTGCGAAGTGCTCGATCTCGGCGTGGCCGAGCAGGCCCCGCGCCGCGGCGGCCTTGCGCCGCATGTGATCCGCGATCTGCGCAGCCATGCCGTCGCGGCGCTGCACCGGCGGATCGAGGTGGCGGAACTGGCGGAACTGGCGGGCCTGTCGGAAAGCTGGCTGACCCGCGCCTTTAAGCAAAGCCTCGGCACCACGCCGCAACGCTGGCTGACGCAATTGCGGCTGGAGGCGGCGATGGCGCTGATGACCGACAGCCCCATGCCGCTTGCCGAGATCGCCGCCGAAGTGGGATTTGCCGATCAGGCGCATCTCACCCGTGCCTTCCGCAGCGCCTATGGCGAAACGCCCGGAGCATGGCGGCGGGCGCGTTTGAGCGCGATTTCGTCAAATCACGGCGGTCTGGTTCAAGCGGGCGATGATTTCCCGAGTTAAATGCTCGGAAAATCAAAACAGCCATCCGTATCGTGGGACGAGACATGACCAGCACCCTCCGCCTGTCCTTTATGGCCAGCGCCAGCCTGATCGCCATTGCCGGCGCCGCGCAGGCGCAATCCACCGCAGACCTCTTCGATCTCGGCGAGATCGTTCTTGAAGGCGAATATGATCCCTCGGACCCGGTGCCGGGCTATGTCGCGACCACCGCGCAGACCGCCACCAAGACCGGCACGCCGATCCTCGAGACGCCGCAGTCGATCTCGGTGATCACCGGCGAGCAGATCGAGGATCAGGGCGCCACCACTCTGGGCGACACGCTGGGCTACACCTCGGGCCTGTTGGCGCAGCCCTATGGCACCGACCCGCGCTTCGATGCGCCGACCATCCGCGGCTTTGACGGCAGCAACGCACAATATCTCAACGGCCTGCGGCTGCTGCGCGACTTCGGGGCGCCTGCCTTCGAGATCTATTCGCTGGAGCGTGTCGAAGTGCTGAAAGGCCCGGCCTCGGTGCTTTATGGTGCGGGCATCCCCGGCGGCGTGATCAACCAGATCCAGAAGCGCGCGCAGTTCCTCAGCTTCGGCGAGGTCGGCGTTGGTCTCGGCGATCCCAAGGCGACCGAAGGCTTCATCGACTACAACCACGCCTTCAGCGACACCTTCGCCGCCCGCGTCACCGCCGTGGCGCGCGACAGCGAGGAAGACGTCGAAGACCTGGAGAACTCCCGCAAGTACCTCGGCCTTGCCACCCGCTGGGAGCCGACCGAAGGCACCTCGCTGCAGTTCCTCGGCTCGTGGCTGAAGGACAGCCCGATCACCCCGGCCGGTGTGCCCTATGATCTGATCGGCGATGCCGACGATGAAGACCTGCGCGAGTTCTACGCGGGCGATAGCAGCGACGATGAAAGCGAGCGCGAGACGCTCAACCTCGGCTTCGAGCTCAATCAGGAACTGAGCGCGAACTGGGAGCTGGACGTCAATTTCCGCTACCAGAAGTTCGACTGGGACTATACGGGCTTTTACGTCAACAACGGCGTGACCGACGGCGACACCATCACGCGCGGCGCCAACATCACCTCCGAGGACAGCTTCACCCAGAACCTCGACGCGCGGATCACCGGCACCGTCGACACCGGCCCGGTGGCGCATACGCTGCTCTTCGGCATGGACCTGCGCCGCTACGGCATCAAGGAATCCACCGGCTTTGCCTATGCTGACGACATCAGCTTCTCGAACCCGGCTTACAATGGCGCGAACCTTTCCGATGCGTGGTACGTCGAGACCAACGACCTGACGCTCGAGCAATTCGGCATCTACGCGCAGGACGAGATGGCCTTTGGCAACTGGCGCGCGTCGCTGGCGCTGCGCCACGACTGGGCCAGCCAGGAAGGCACCAACTGGAACAACTTCGGCGGCGCGACAAAGATTGATCAGGACGACGAGGCCACCACTGGCCGCGCGGGTCTGAGCTATGTCTTCGCCAATGGCGTCGCGCCCTACGTCAGCTACGCCACCTCTTTCGATCCCGAGATCGGGGCGGACAACAGCGGCAACACCTACGAGCCGACCAAGGGCGAGCAGTGGGAACTGGGCGTGAAATACCAGCCGCTCGGCTTCAACGGCTTCTTCAGCGCGGCGATCTATGACCTCAAGCAGACCAACCTGCTGACCGCGACGACCGACGCGAACGGCGTGGGCGACTACAACCAGATCGGCGAGGCGCGCTCGCAGGGGCTGGAACTGGAAGGCTCGGTCGATCTCGACAACGGCTGGAACCTCCGCGGTGCCTATAGCTGGAACCTCGCCGAACAGACCGAGGGCGACAACGAGGGCAACGATCTGCCGAACGCGCCGATGCACAATGCCAGCCTCTGGGCCAACTACAGCTTTGCGCCCGATACGGTGCTGGCGGGTCTCACTGTTGGCGGCGGCGCGCGCTACATCGGCGAGCGCTACGGCGATGCGGCCAACACCTACCATATGGAAGATGTCACGCTGCTCGATCTGCAGGCGGCCTATGCGATCACCGAGGACATGCAGGTCTCGGTCAACGTCAGCAATCTCACTGACGAAGCCTATGTGGCCAACTGCGGCTCTTTCGGGTGCTATTATGGCGACGGCCGCACGGTGCAGGCGCGCCTGACCTACAAATGGTGATAAGCGCCAGCTGACACTTCGAGGCGCCGCACGACGAGTGCGGCGCCTTTTGCCGTAGAAAGACCATACCTCCGCAGGAGACAGCCGGATGCTTCGCCAGTTCTTCGCCTACTATCGCCCCCATATGCGCCTGTTCTGGCTCGACTTCGGCTCGGCCGTGGCCTCGGGGCTGCTGGAACTGGCCTTCCCGCTGGCCATCGCGGGTTTCATCGACCACCTCCTGCCGGGGGGCGACTGGACGCTGACCATTCTGGCGGCGATCGGGCTGGTGCTGGTCTATCTGGTCAACGCCGGGCTGATGATCGTGGTCACCTACTGGGGTCACAAGCTGGGCATCAACATCGAGACCGAGATGCGCAGCCGCGCCTTCGCCCATCTCACCAAGCTCAGCTGGCGTTGGTACGACCGGGCCGAGACCGGCAAACTGGTGGCGCGGGTGACCCGCGACCTCGAAGAGATCGGCGAGGTTGCCCACCACGGCCCCGAGGACCTCTTTATCGCGATCATGACTTTCGCCGGGGCCTTTGGCCTGATGGCGTGGATCCACCTGCCGCTGGCGCTGATGACGCTGGTGATCGTGCCGGTGATGGTCTGGCTGGTGGCGGTCTACGGCGGGCGCATGACCCGCGCGTGGCAAGAGATCTATGGCAGGGTCGGTGCCTTCAACGTGCGTCTGGAAGAAAGCCTTGGCGGCATCCGCGTGGTGCAGGCCTTCTCGAACGAGCCGCATGAGCGCGCGCTTTTCGAAGAGGACAACCGGCGCTACCGCGAAACCAAGCTCGACGCCTACCGAGTGATGGCCAAGCTCACCGCCCTGCATTACGGCGGCATGCGGCTGGTGCAGGTGGTGGTGATGGTGGCCGGCGCGGGCTTTGTCTTTGGCGGCTCGCTCAGCGAGGGTGGCTTTGTCGGCTTCCTGCTGCTGGTCAACGTCTTCTTCCGCCCGCTCGAGAAGATCGCGGCGGTGATGGAAACCTACCCGCGCGGCATCGCTGGCTTCCGCCGCTACACCGAACTGCTCGAAACCGAGGCCGATATCGCTGACGCCCCGGACGCGCAGGAGGCCCCGAAATTTCGCGGCGAAATCACCTTCGATCAGGTCAGCTTCGCCTATGACGGTGCGCGCGGCGTGCTGCATGATGTCTCGCTCGACATCCACCCCGGCGAGACGGTGGCGCTGGTCGGCCCTTCGGGCGCGGGAAAGTCGAGCCTGATGGCGCTGCTGCCACGCTTCTACGAGCCCACGGGCGGCGAGATCCGCATCGACGGCGTGCCGATCCACAAAATGACCCTCGCCTCGCTGCGCAGCCAGATCGGGCTGGTCTCGCAGGATGTCTTTCTGTTCGGCGGCACGCTGCGCGACAATATCGCCTACGGCAAACTCGGCGCGAGCGAAGCGGACATCCTTGCCGCCGTGGCCCATGCCCAGCTTGGCCCGCTGGTCGAGTCGCTGCCCGAAGGGCTCGATACGGTGGTCGGCGAGCGCGGCGTGATGCTGTCAGGCGGCCAGCGCCAGCGCGTGGCCATCGCGCGGGTCTTTTTGAAGAACCCGCCGATCCTGCTGCTCGACGAGGCGACCTCGGCGCTCGACCGCACGACAGAGCGCGAGGTGCAGGCGGCGCTGTCTCGGCTCGCGGTCGGGCGGACCACGCTGGTCATCGCGCACCGGCTCAATACCGTGCGCGACGCGGATCATATCGTGGTGCTGGAGCAGGGTCGTGTGGTCGAGCGCGGCAAGCACGAGGCGCTGATCGAGGCGAAAGCGGCCTATTACGAACTGGCGAGCTGATCGCGAGCCCAGCAAAAAGCGCCGACCCACATGCGTGAGCCGGCGCTTTTCACGAGGGAAACCCGTTCAGAGTTTGATGTCGTCGAGCCGCTGGTCGCCCGGCAGTTTCGAGCGTTCGAGAATGATCTGCGAGATCGCCCGCGCCCGAACCGGGTTCAGCGCGGCAAGGATCGGCGCGGCGTCGCGCTCGTTCATCGTGCCCAGCACCATGACCGAAACCTCGATGTCGAGATCGTCCATGATCACCGCCGCATCCTTGGGCTTCATGTTCCGGTAGAGCGCCACCAGCCGGTCCACATCCGAGGTATGCGCGGCCTTCACCTTCTCCAGCAGACCATCGAGTTCGACCTTCAGATCGGCCAGCCGCTGCTGTTCGACCTCCAGCGTCTCGGATGCGAGATCGAGCTCGGCTTCGCGGGCGTCGTTGCGCTCTTTCTGGGAGACCAGAAGCGCACGTTCGTCGCGGATCTCGGCCAGCAGTTCCTCGGGGCCGTCTTCGCATTGCAGCGGCGCGTCGCTGGCGGCACTGACCTTGGGTTTGGCGGCGGGTTCCGGCTCTTCGCTGGCCGCGGCGGCGGCTGCACCGACAAAGAGCGTCTGCTCGGGTTTGGGCGGCGTGTCAGTGAGCAGCGCGAGTTTCGGCTGTTCGGCCAGCGTCAGGGCGATCTTCGAGACCACCGCGACCGCAAGGCCGATCATGACGAAGGAAATCGGTCGCATTGGCATCAGGCCTCGCGGTTGCGCACGGTTTCGAAGAACCCGCGCACCAGTTCGGATTTGCCAGACACAGACGCCGTGCCATTGGGCCGCGACGGCCGCTCGCGGGTGGTGCGGAACGAGGGCGCCTCGTCGCGGGACACCTCGGGTTCACGCTGGCGGCGCGCGCGCTGGTCGGCGACCTGCTCGCCCGCGCTGCGCAGGGCGGTGACCGTGCTTTCGGATTTGTCCACCGCCGCAGAGAAACTGCCGATCATCGGCTCGAGGTCCTTGAGCGCCGCCATCAGCACCCGCACCCGGCGGTCAACGACCCACGCATAGGTGAGCGTTCCGACGAGCAGCACCAGAATGGCAATGTCAATCAAGAAGGACATCTGGCAATTCCTCTTCTTCGTACAATTTATCTGAAACTTTGAGGGCGATCTTGCCGTTCTTCCGGCGCCCCACTTCGGCCTTCGCGATATCCTTGCCGATCACCGAAATGGTGACCGGATCATCCACCTGCATGCCCAGATCGAGCACCTGCCCCGGCATCCATGACAGCACGTCGCGCAGCGGTATCACCGCCTGCCCCAGCACCGCCGAGACCGGGATCGCCGTGGTGCCCAGCTTCTCGGTGAGCTTCAGGCGCCAGCCCGTGTCGCCGCCAAGCTGGCCCCCGGTGAAGTTCTGCGACAGCACGTCGCCGACGCTGTCGAAGGCGGTGTTGGGCAGCAGGAAGACCATCTCGCTCACCCGGTCCTCGATGTTGAGGCTGAGCACCGCGCGCGCGCAGGAACTGGTCGGCGGCGCCAGAAGCAGCGCCTTGGGGTTGGTCTCGAGGTGGCTGACCTCGAACTTCACCGGCGTGACCTTCTCGAAGGCCGACGAGAGTTCACTGAGCGTCTCTTCGCAAAAACTCTTCCCGACGCGCTTTTCGATCCCGGTGAAACTGCGGGCGCTGCGCGGGCTTTCCGGCACGGTGCGTCCGCCGAAGGTAATCTCTAGAACCGAATAGAGCAGATCGGGGCGCATGACCGCGGCGATCGTGCCGTTCCATTCAAGGGCCTCGGTGACGGCGATGAGCGAGGGGTCGGGCAACGCGTCGATGGCGTCCTGGCAGGTCAGATAGTCGACCTGTTTGAGCGTCACATCGACCATCGCACCGAGGTAGCTTTTCAACACCTGCGCCAGCGACAGGGCAAAGCGGTCAAAGACCACCTCGAGCATGGGCAGCCGGGTGTAAGAGCGTTTCGCGCGCTCGACGATCAGTTCTTCGACCGCCCGTGTGTCGATGGTGATTTCGCTGTGCTCGGTCATTGAATGATGAGATCCGCGATGAGGAATTCCTGCGGTGCGTCGCTACCGGTGATCGCCCGCGCCCGGCGCAGCAGCTCGGCTTTCAGCTTCGCCAGCCCGATCGAGCCCTGCAGATCGCTTTCGTTGAGCTGCCGCAGATAGTCCTGAAAGCTGTCGCGCATAAAGAGTTGGCGGCCCTCGATCTTCTCGGAGCCTGCGATGCGGGTATCGTAGACCACGGCGAGGTTGAGCTTCAGGAACCGCGTGGTCTGCCGCCCGGTGGCCGTGGTCGCGGTGATGTTGACGATGATCTCTTGAAACGGCAGCACGACGATATGCTCATCGGTGCTGACGCTCTGCGCGCCGGGGCCCTGCGGCGCGCCATGGCCGTCGGGGCCGCCATGTGCCGCGTCAGGAGCGGCGGCGGGGGGCTCTCCGGTGATCAGCGACATCAGCTGCCCCGGACCGGCCGAGGCCAGAAGGCCGATCAGCAGGGCCAGCGTGCAGGCAAGCGCAACGGCGAGCCCGATGATGAGCTTGCCCTTTTTGGAACCGCCGCTGGCCCCATTTTCCGTTGTTGTCGCGTCAGCCATGAACCGTCATCGGCAGTGGTGGTTAATCTTGTAATATTATGGGCCGGTTCTTCGCGTTAAGCAAGCAGAACCTCCGGTATAGTTCTTGATGATCAAGAACAGTTGTGTTTATTCTTGCTGTGGGTGACAGGGCAGGACAACGAGACACGTGCAGGCGCTACTGGAAAATCTGAAATCGCTGGGCTGGAAGCGCCTGTCGGTGCTGGGCGGAACGGGCCTAGCGCTTGTTGTTGCTTTGTTTTTCGGCCTGTCGGTGGTGACCACGCCCGACTATGTCTCGCTTTACCGCGATCTCAATCCGGCGGATGCGGCCCGCATCGTCAACTCACTCGACGCCGCAGGCATCCGCAGCCGCACCGACACCGCAGGCACCGCCGTCAGCGTACCCGCCGAAGAAATGGCGCGCGCCCGTATGGAGCTTGCCTCGCTTGGCCTGCCCAGCGAGGGCACACCGGGCTGGGAGCTCTTCGACGAGCAGAGCGGGCTCGGCATGAACAGTTTCATGCAGCGTGTGAACCGGATGCGTGCGATGGAGGGCGAACTGGCCCGCTCGATCCAGACCATCGACGGGGTCGAGGCCGCGCGGGTTCACCTCGTGCTGCCGGAACGCGAGCCCTTCACCCGCGAGCGCCCCACGCCGTCGGCCTCGGTGATCGTGCGCGGCTCGCGGCAGATCGGTATGAAGCAAGCCCATGCGATTCGCTCTTTGGTTGCGTCCGCCGTGCCCGATCTCGCCCCGGCGCAGGTCACCGTGCTCTCGGCGTCGGGCGAGACAATCCTTGCGGATGATGGCGAGGCGGGCAGCGAGGCGTCGCTGCAATCGGCGCGGGCGCAGATCGAAGACCGGCTGAGCCAGCGCATCAATCAAATCCTCTCGGCCCGGGTCGGCGCGGGCAACGCGCGGGTCACCGTCAGCGTCGATCTCACCAGCGAACGGCAGGTCGTGCGCGAGCAGAGCTACGATCCCGATCAGCGGGTGGTGCGCTCGACCGAGACCCGCGAGGAGGTGACGCAGGACCAGCGCGCCGCGGGCGGTGAGGTCGGTGTCGCCGATGACGTGCCCGCCGCTCTGGCCGACGCGGTGCCCGGCGGCAACACCAACAGTTCGAACACCAACAACGAGATCGTCAACTACGAGATCGGCGGCAAGCAGGTCGAGACCGTGCGCGAACCCGGTGACGTCGAGCGCATGTCGGTCGCGGTGCTGGTCAACGGCATCTACAATGTGCAGCCCGACGGGTCGGTGGAATACGAAGAGCGCAGCGCCGAGGAACTGGACCGGCTGGAAGCCCTTGTGCAAAGCGCCATGGGCTTTGACGAGGCGCGCGGCGACAGCATCGAGGTGGTGAGCCTGCGCTTCATGGATTACTCGATGGATGTGGGGGAGCCGGTTTCGCGCAGCTTCACGCAGATCCTGTCCGAGAACATCGGCACCATCCTGCGCGGGCTCTTCGCGCTGGCGCTTGTGGCCGCCGTGCTGATCCTCGGGGTGCGTCCGGCGCTGAACCGTCTGATGGTCGCCAACGAGGGTGAAGGCGAGGCCGCTGGCGGCCTTCCGGCCCCTGCCGCCGCCCCGGCCCTGCCGGGCGCTCAGGGCGCTCAGGGGCAGGCCGGTCAGAACAACGTCACCCACATTCATTCGGCGCAACAGGGCGGCAATCGTGACGAGACGGTCTATCACAGCGGCACCGTGCTCGACCCGCTGCCCGACGGGTCCGACGAGATGGTGGCCGTGGCCTCGGTGCAGGGCGGCGTGCAGCGCGGCTGGATCAACACCGTGGGTGAGCTGATCGAACGTGAGCCCGAAGACGCCATCAAAGTGGTGAAGAGCTGGCTGGCAGAAGGGTCCGCGACATGAGCTTCATCTTCGACCGCAATTTCGATGCCGAGGCAGAAGCCGCCGCGCGCGGCCAGCAGGTCCGCGCCGGGGCGATCTACACCCGCGACGAATTCGACGCGGCGGTGGCCAAGGCCCATGCCGAAGGACTTGAGGCCGGGCTGTCGCAGGGCCGCGACGAAGCCTCTCAGGCAGCGCAGCAAAGCGCCAGCGCCCGTCAGGTGAGCGCGCTTGAGGCGGTCGCTCCGGCGCTGCAGGCGCTCTATGCCGATGCCGACGCGCATCACGCCGTGCTCGAAGCGCAGATGGTTGGCTTTGCCCTGTCGGTGCTGCGGCAGGTGGCCCCGGCGGCCAGCGCGGCGCTGTCTGAGGCGGAGGCCACGCAGGAAGCCCGCAGCGCGGTGCGCATGGCGCTTGGCGCGGCGGAACTGAAGCTGTGGTTCGCCCCCGAGGCTACGGAACGCGCCAGCGCCGAGGTGCATCGGATCGCCCGGCAGTCGGGCTTTGGCGGGCGTCTGGAAGTGAAATCCGATCCCTCCCTCGCCGCCGGTGACGTGCGGGCGGAATGGGACCACGGCGTGATGAGCTACAGTTTCAACGACATCTGTCAGCGGATCCTCGGCGCGCTCGAGGACAGCAAGGCGCGGATCGACGCCGCCATCGGGCAGGATCAGGCAGGAGAATAAGAGATGGCTGACGAGGCAGAGACCAAGCAGGAAGAGATCGGCGCCGAGGCAGCGCCCAAACCCGCGCCGGGCAAGCCGGACAGTCAGGGCATCGACGCGATGCTCAACGTCGGGCTGAATGTGCAGATCGTGCTCGGCCAGACCCGGATGCCGATCGCGCAGCTGCTCAAGCTCAGCCGTGGCTCGATCATCGAGCTCGACAAGAGCATCGGTCAGCCGGTCGAGGTGATGATCAACGAGCGCCTCGTGGCGCGCGGTGATCTGGTGCGGCTGCCGGACGACCGGCTTGGGGTCTCGCTGATCGAGATCGTCAAGGATTACGTGTCCGAAGAATGACCCAGCGATGCGGCCAGCTTGGAACGGTGCTGACCTGCCTGCTTCTGGCGGCGGGGCTGTTTCTTGCGGCTGCGGGCTCTGTGCACGCGCAATCGGCTGGCTCGGACCTTCTGGGCGCGATCGGGGATGCGCTGAGTTCCGCCCCGGCGGGCTCGGACGAGCGGGCAACGCTGTCGGGACGGATCATCCAGCTGATCGCGGCGATGACCGTGCTGTCGCTGGCGCCGGGCCTTCTGGTGATCATGACCAGCTTCACCCGCTTCGTGATCGTCTTTTCCATGCTGCGCTCGGCACTCGGTCTCAACCAGACGCCGCCCAACATGGTGCTGACCGCCATGGCGCTGTTCATGACCTTCTTTGTCATGCAGCCGGTGTTCGAGGACGCGTGGGACGGCGGCGTGCGGCCGCTGATGGAAAACTCGATCACCGAAGAGCAGGCGCTGGAGCGGATCGGCGCGCCCTTCAAGACCTTCATGTACGTCAACACGCGCGAGAAGGATCTGGCGCTGTTTCATGACTACGCCGCGCGCAGCGACGCGGGTGGCGCAGCGGTGGAGCCAGGTCCGGTGCCCGCAACCCCCGAAGCGGTCGGCTGGCGCGAACTTGTGCCCTCTTTCATGATCTCTGAACTGCGGCGTGCCTTCTCGATCGGCTTTCTGATCTACCTGCCGTTTCTGGTGATTGACCTGATCGTCGCCTCTGTGCTGATGAGCGCGGGCATGATGATGCTGCCGCCGGTGCTGATCTCGCTGCCGTTCAAGGTGATCTTCTTCGTGCTGATCGACGGCTGGTACATGCTGGCCGGAAGTTTGATGGAAAGTTATTTGCCCCTCGCTGGTGGGGGATAAACCTATGATTGGAGCCTCCTGATGGCTGCTGCGAACGTTCAACGCACCACCACCTCCGACCCTGCCCCGACGCGGCGCAAGCTGTCGGGCCCGCAGAAGGCCGCGATCCTGTTCCTTTGTCTGGGCGAAAAACGCGGCTCTGCCCTGATGCAGCAGCTCGACGACGACGAGATCCAGCGCGTGACCCGTGCCATGTCGGGCCTTGGCTCGATCTCTTCCGAGACGGTCGAGCAGGTGCTGAGCGATTTCGTCGAGGGGATGACCAACGGCGGCGGGGTCGTCGGCTCCTTCGCGGTGGCCGAGAACCTGCTTCGCTCGCTGCTGCCCGGCGATCAGGTCGAGGGCATCCTCAAGGACATCCGTGGCCCGCTCAAGGAGCGGGATCTCTGGGCGCGCTTCAGCGGGCTGTCCGAGAATGTCATCGCCAACTACCTCAAGGGCGAGCACGAACAGACCGTGGCGGCGATCCTGACCAATGTGCGCACGGATGTGACCGCCAAGGTGCTGCCGCTCCTTGGGCCGGAAAAGATGAACTCCGTGGTCGAGCGGATGATCCGCATGGAGGCGGTGCCGCACCACATGATGCGGCAGATCGAGGAGTTGCTGCAGAGCGACATCATCAACGCCGGTGCGCAGCCCACCGCGACCGAGCAGCACCAGCGGATGGCCGATCTGTTCAACAAGCTCGACCGGGGGGCCTTCGATGCAATGGCGCCCGCGCTGGAGGCCACGATCCCCGATGCGTTCATGGCCATCAAGGCCAAGATGTTCACCTTCGAAGACCTCGTGAAGCTCGAACCGATGGACCTTGCGCGGATCATGCGCGGCGTGCCCGGCAACACGCTGCCCACCGCGCTGCGCGGGGCCAGTCAGGATGCGCGCGACGCCTTCCTCAACGCCCTGCCGGGGCGCTCGCGGGATATGCTGGTCGAAGAGATGGAGGGCATGGGCCCGGTGCGCCGCCGCGACGTGAACGCGGCGCAGACCCTGATGCTCGACTATGCGCGCCAACTGGCGGACGAGGATCAAATCCGCCTGCCGCTCGGCGACGACGAAGACGAGGTTTACTGATCCGGATCAGTCCTAAGGGGCAGACCTGGGCCCACCGCTGGGCCCGGGTTTGCGTCAGCGCAGTTTGTAACCGCTGAACCCTTGGATGCTTTCGATGTCGATGGTCACCGGCACGAAGCTGCCCGAGCTGTTGCTTATGGTGCTGCTCATCAGCTGAACCGCTGCGTTGGTCGAGCTCAGGTCGGCGTTGGCATCGCTGATCGCCACGTATTTCTGCACGAGGCTTTCCACGTAATCCTCATCGCCCAGCCGGTCGATGTCGATGCGCCGCGCGATCAGCGCCGCCTGTTTGTCGATGTCACCGCTGGCGATCTCGTCGGGCAGGCCAAGCGCTGTGCGCACAAATTCGGCCATATCCTCATCGGCAAGGATCTCATAGGCGCTGGTCACCTCTGCCGCCTTGCGGCGGAACTCCAGCAGCGTGCCAAGCGCCTCATTGTCCTCTGCCTTCGAGTTCACATAGGTGGTGTCCACATAGGCCGCGACGATGGTCGCCTTCCAGTCGTCGTCGACGGTGTTGAGGTTCGCCATGCCGTCTTCGCTGAAGCCCATGGCGTTGTAGAAGGTCTCGAAGCGGTCGTCGCTAAGCCGGTTCACCAGCGCGTCATCCTCTTCGATGTTGCTCTTGAGAACCTTCTCCATCATTGCCTTGCCGAAGATCTGATCCTCGAGGTCATAGGCTTTCATGACGAAGCTATAGAGTTTGTAATCGTCCATCAGATCGTCGACGGTTTCGACGTTCTCGATGTTTTCCATGAAGTATTCGATCGCGCGCTGATGTTCCGCCTCGCTCTCGATCATCTCCTTTTCCTTGTCTTCCGTCTTGTCGATGATGCGGAGGGCAAGGCTGGTGGACAGGCCGTAAACCGAAATCATGTGGAGATCCTCGTTTGATCACCGACCGAAGCGTCTTCGCCGGGCGGCGGGCCGAGCACTTCGTCTTCGCGTTTGATCAGGGGGCGGAGCTGGCGCAGGGCGGCGAAGTATTCGCTCTGGCTGACGTTGTTGGCGGCTTCGAACACATGGCTGCGCAGCTCGGTGCCAAAGGCCGTGGCCAGTTTGGCCAGCTGCTGCTGCGCGGCACTGGCCAGCTTGTCGCGGCGTTCGGGATAGATCAGCGCGCTCTGGATGAGGAAATAGGCGGCGCGCACCGGGGTGGCGGCGGCCTCCGGTTTCAGAAGGTCGGTCTCGCGGATAATGTCGGCGCGGTTTTCGATGGTCAGCGTGCTCTTGCGCCCGCCGTTCCGCATCATGCAGCCGTTTACGACAATCCGTTCATACGGTTTTAGCGTAAGGTTGAGCGCCATCTTGATCCACCCCTGACACGGCCGGACGCGCGGCAGAGAGCCCGGCAAGAATACTGTGGTTCACGTCTATCAGTGCTGCGAGCCCCTCGCCACCTCCGATCACCGCGCCGCAGGTGCGGTCGGCCCAGAGCGAGATCGACAGAAGGTTCGCGCGCAGCGCCTCGGGCAGCGCGTTGCGGTTGCTGGACAGATCGTCGCGCAACTGACCCCAGAGTTTGCGGTTCTGGACGACCGCCTCGCGCAGGCCATCGGCGAGGATGGCGTGACGCGCGGATCGGTCATTTGCGCTGGACCAACTGTCGCGGTGCAGTTCCATGGCGCCGGTGATGCGCGCAAAAACGCGGGCCTCGATCTGGCGCGGCGACTCGCTTTCGCGGATCGTGCGTTTGTATGCGGAGATGCTCATTCCGTTCCTGCCTTTGCTCCCCCGACGATCTGCGGGGTGACCTGTAAGCCGGGCCCGGTTTGTCCGATGCTCCGACGGAAAGGGGGCGCCTGTGGCGCCCCCTCATTATGCCATCAGAAGTTGTGTCACTTCCAGAGAAATTACTGGAACAGCGACAGAATATTCTGCGGCGAGGAGTTGGCGATCGACAGCGACTGCGTGGCCAGCTGTTGCTGAACCTGCAGAGCCTGAAGCCGTGCCGCTTCCTCTTCCATGTCCGCGTCGATCATCGCGCCGATGCCGCTGTCGATGTTGTCGACAACCGCCGTCAGGAATTCCTGCTGGTTCTCGATCGACTGCTCGGACTGGCCAAGCTTGGTTGCGATATCGGTGGTCAGACCCAGCACGCTTTCTGCCGAGGACAGAGCGCCAGCAAGGAAGGCCGCGCCACTTGCCGAGTTGTCGGCGGCTGCTGCGAAGCCGGTGGCCAGCTGCTTGAAGCCATCAACGAGGACTGCGAGGTCATGCTCGGACACCTCGATCGACGTGGTGCCGAAAGTGCCGCCGGCACGGCTGATGCCGGTGACGACATCACGCGTAGCGCCTGCTGCCGAGTTGCTGTTGGTGCCCAAGGTCAGAACACCGGTCGTGGACACGACGCCAGCACCGGAGATGTTGGCTGTGCCATAGTCGCCAGCGGCCAGCATGTCGTCGCCGTTGAAGGTCGACTGGCTGAGCGTGGTTTCCATCTGCTTGACCAGCTCGTTGAGATCGTTCTCGATCTCGGTCTGGCCGCCTTCGGCGCCCTGCGCGAAGGAGATCTTGTCGAGGAAGTCCTGCGCCAGATCCTGGATCGTTTCGGCGCCAAGGCGCGCGGTTGCGATCGAGTTCTTGGTCAGGGTCAGACCTTCGTTGATCGACGAGTAGGACGAGCTGTCGCCCTCCATGGTCTCGGAGATCGAAAAGTAGGCAGCGTTGTCTTTGCCCGACTCGACCTTGAGGCCGGTCGAGATGCGGCTTTGGGTCAACTCGAGGTCCTTGTTGATGCTGCGCAGCGTCGACAGCGCGTTCATCGCGCTTGTGTTGGTATTGATGGAAGACATTGTATCTGCTCCGATTTCTATCGTTGTTCTTCGCCTTTCTGGCGAAAACGGTCCTGCCGTGCGGTCACCGTATCACGTGAGATTGGAGCAAGGAGTTAAAGCAAAGTTAACGCTACACCGAGTGGTCGTAGCGTTGCGTCTGGGTAACGCATTGTGGCTTTTTCGAGCCATCCCTGCCATAAACACCGCGCAGACTTTGGCGTTCGCGGATCCGATCGATCTCGCGGGCCACGGCGCCGGTCGCTTCGGTCATGCGCTGCAGCAGCGACAGGTCGCTGTGAATCAGTTTGCGCAGATCCGAAAGGCGCGCGCGCAGCTTGACCGAGGCCGCATCTTCGCCTTCCAGAAGCGCCTCGGGATCGGCGAAGACGGTTTCGATCTCTGCCAGAAGCTCCTGCTTGCGCGGAAAGAGTTCCTCGACCCGGGCTAGTTCACCCTTGCCGATGGCGGCGATCTCGTCGCGCAGCAGCCGAGCCAGCCGGTCAACGAGCGCGGTGGCGCGGGCGGGGGTCATCTCGGTCATGTGGTGCCTCCACGGCGGGCGGTTGCGTCATAGGCGGCCATCGCCTGCTCAAGGTTGCGCGCAATGCCAGCACCGCCCTGTTCGGCCAGTTCCTTGCCAAAGGCTTCGGCGAGAAAATAGCGCCATTGCTCTTCGGCCTTGCCGCCGCCGAAGTCGCCCAGATCGACCTCTTTGAGCATTTCATCGACCATCTCGGTGAGGAACATCGCCTCGAATTCCTTGGCGGCGCTGGCCGGAGCGTCCGGCGCGATGGCGCCGGGCTGCGCGATCTGCGCGCCGGTGACCTGCAATGCGGCCATGGATGTCTTCACGTCCATTGGGTCCCTCCCCTAGATGATTTCCAGATCGGCATGCAGCGCGCCCGCGGCCTTGATCGCCTGCAGGATCGAGATCGTCTGCGTGGCGGTGAGGCCAATGGCATTGAGCGCGTCAACGAGCCGCTGAAGGCTGACGTCGGCGCCTTCGAGAATGGTGAAATGCGCTTCCTGTTCATCAACGCCCACGGTTGTGCGGGGCACGACGACGGTGGTGCCGCCGATAGTGATCGGGTCGGGCTGGCTGACCTCCGGGTCTTCGCGCACCATCACCGTCAGCCCGCCCTGACTGACCGCGACACGGTCGATCCGCACGTCCTCGCCGATGACGATGGTGCCCGAGCGCGCGTCGATCACCACTTTGGCGATGGCATCGGGATCGACGCGGATGTTCTCGACGTCCGACAGGATCCCCGCGACGTCGCCCTTGCCCGCGCCATGCAGCGCCACCTCGACCGTTCCGGGATCCAGCGCCGTGGCGGTGTTGCTGCCCATGCGCTTGTTGATCGCATCGGCCATGCGCGTGGCGGTGGTGAAATCGGGATTGCGCAGCGCGAGGCGCACCGAATCCAGCGTCGCCAGCGAGAATTCGATCTCGTTTTCCACCGTCGCGCCATTCTCGATCCGTGCGACCGTCGGCACGCCTTCGACAACAGAGGCGGCCATGCCCTGCGCCGCGTAGCCAGCGACTGCGATCGGCCCTTGCGCCACCGCGTAGACCTCGCCATCCGCGCCGGTGAGCGGGGTGACGATCAGCGTGCCGCCGCGCAGCGAGGAGGCGTCGCCCAGGGACGAGACCACCACGTCGATCGGCGAGCCAAGGCGGGCGAAGGGCGGCAACATCGCGGTGACCATGACGGCGGCGGTGTTGCTGGTCTTGATCTGATCGTCCGACATATTGCCAACGCCCAAACGCTCCAGCATCGCCTCGATGCTCTTTTCGGTGAACGGGCTGTTGCGCAGGCTGTCGCCCGTGCCGTTGAGGCCGACCACGAGCCCGTAACCGACCAATTGGTTTTCCCGCACGCCCTCGAAGGTCGCGATATCCTTGATGCGGACATCGGACGCCGCGGGAAGCGCGGCAAAGAGCGCCATGAGGGCGGCGCCAAGACAGGCTGCGATACGCATGGAACTCCCTGCGGCTGTGAAGCGGGCTGCGAAGACCGGTATATCAAGAATTAAACATCGGAACAGCTAATTCTTCAACGCTATTTTCTAAACTAATCATGCTATCCTTGTGTATTGCTTGACCAGCCGAGAATTTCTTAGCATGATCTGTGCATCCGATCATGGATAATAAGTGACCGCCGCCCACCGGGAGAGCAGTGTGCATATCTATCTTTACGAGCCACGTTCGAATTCCTTCCGCGGGCTGCTGTCCGAGCTTGATGCCGCGCATTGGCAGACGGTGGCCGTGAGTGACGATTTCTTCGAGCGAGAACTCGACCTGCTCAGCACCGACGGTTACGCCGACCGGCCGGTTCTGCTGTCAGAGCAGCCGCGCACCGTCGAGCACATCTACCGGCTGCGCAAATCCGGCTGCCGCAATCCCATCCTCGTGCTGCGCGACCAGCGCGACCCCGAGGCGGCGATGGAAGCGCTGGATGCGGGCGCGGATGACGATATCGTTGGGCCGCTGACCGGCCCCGAGCTGCGCTCGCGGGTCAATGCGATCACCCGTCGCTTTCATGGCCATGCTGCGGGCTCGGTACAGATCGGTGACATCACTGCGCATTTTGATGGCCGCGACCCGGATGTGGCGGGCACCCCGATGCGCCTGTCGCAGCGCGAACTGGCGATCTTCCAACAGATCGCGCTTGCAGCGCCGCGCGTCGTTTCGAAGGCGGTGATCTATGATGCGGTCTATGGCATGTCCGAGGATCAGCCTTTCGACAAGGTGATCGATGTCTACATCTGCCGGATCCGCAAGAAGATCGAAGAGATGTCGCCCTCGGGCGATCCGCATATCCGCACGATCCGCGGCCGCGGCTACAAGCTGGCTCCGGGTGCCGAGAGCGTGCGGGAGGTCGAGGGCCCCCGCCTCAGCCTCGCCGCATCAGGGCATGTAATTCAGAAAGCTCAGCTGGGATAGGCGCGCGGTGACGGTGTAGCTGGCCTCAAGCTGGGTCTGCAGCATCGTCACATTGCTCGCCGCCTCATAGGCATCCACACCATCAAGCTCCAGAAGGCGGCTCTTATATAGGGTCGCGCGGTCGGCGATGCGCTCGTTCTGCGCTTCGATCCGGGCCGAGGAGGACGAAACCATGGTTTCGCTCTCCAGCAGGCCGCTGACGCCCGAGCCAAGCGTGCTGACCGCCTCGGTCATCCACGCGCCATAGGCCGCATCATCCTCAATGTCGGCGGGATCCATCGTGGCCAGCATCGCCAATCCCTTGATCACCTCGCGGAAGGCGTCGTCATTGGCCTGAACGCCGTAAGTGATGCTGATGCCATCGCCGATCGAGGTGCTTGCCTGGTCGTTACCGACCGAGCCATTGTAGATCAGCGACTGGAAATTGGTGTCCGCATCGGCGGCGCTGTCGGAGAAGATCGCGTCGAACTGGGCCAGCGCCGCATCGACATCCGCGACCGACGTCAGGCCGCCCGAGAGAATGCCTTCGAACACCGCTTCCGGCGAAAGACCAGTGTCGTCCTGCGCGGCGCTCCATTCCTGCAGCGCCGCTGCGGTGCCCGATGTGCCCGAAAAGAGCGGCTGCCCGGCGTAGGTCTGCGAGGCCTGCGCGATCAGCGAGACCAGCGCGCCCTTGGCTGCGGTCTGCAGCCCGGTGGCGGTGCCCGACTGGCTGTCGACGCTGCTCACGGCAAGATCGAGCACCTCTTGCACCGTCTCGCGCATCGAGTTCAGCGACTGGCTGGTCATGTCCAGACGCGAGATCATCACGGTGTTCACCGAGGTTTGCGCCTCATCCTTGTCGATCTGCGAATTGAGGTTGAGCGCCTCTGCGGCGCTGACCCCGAGCGACTTGTAGATGTCCGACTTGTAGCCGGTGGAAAGCTCCTGCTCGGCGCGCGCTAAATCGTTGTTGAGCTCGGCGGCCTGATTGCGGCGCAGCAGGCTGGAGTAGAGCGTCGAAGGACCGGTGCTGAGATAGATCATGGCGGGCTCCGGGATCAGAAGGATTCGATCAGGGTGTCGAGCATGCTCAGCACCGTGCTCATGACCTGAGCGTTCGCCGCATAGGCCTGTTCGATGGTGACCAGCTGCTGCAACTCGTCATCGACGTTGACGCCCATGAAACCAAGGCGCGTTTCCTGCACCGTCAGGGCGCCCGCAGCATAGGATTCGGCCTGCGTTTCGGCGTTGGCGCGGGTGCTGTTCTGGCCGGCGATCAGCGACGACATGTAGCCCGCGAGCGTGGCGCTGTCATCGAGCCCGACCGAGGAGTCGAAGCTGGTCGTGCTGTCGAGCGCCGAGATGAAGGCATTGAGCTGCGTGGCGTCATTGGCCTCGCCCTCGGTGGTTGCGGCCATGCCGTCGCGCAGCCGCCACAGCGCCCCGCCCTCTTCGGGAAGCACAGCGCTGTTGACCGCGATACGGCCAGCCAGTCCGGCTTCGACCGGATCGCCAAGGGCATCGCCAGCATCGGTGAACAGGCCTGCATCTCCGGCACCGAGTGAGGCGTCGGCCTCTTCCATCACACTCATCAGAGCGCGCGCAACCTCGTCGAGCTGCGCGCTCATCTCGGGGATAATGTCATTATAGAGCGAGATTTGCCCGGCCAGAGACCCTTCGGAGATCCCGCGTGCGCCGCTGACGCCCGGCGTGATCTCGACGTCGCCCGCGCTGAGCACGCCAGTGCTGGCGTCAAAGCTGATCTCGGTCGCGACCTCGCCCTGCAGCAGCGCGGTGCCGCCGGTGGTGAAGATCTCGACCCGCCCCTTGGAGTCGGTGCGCAGGGTGAAGTCCATCTGCTCGGCCAGACTGTCGAGCTTGGCGGTCATCTCGTCGCCAAGCGCCAGCTCTTGGCTGTCGCTCAGCTTGCCGCTGGCGATCTGCGCGTTCATCTCGGCCAGATCGGCCAGCGCCGAGTTGATGCCCGCGACGTCGGTGTTGATCGCGTCGAGCGCTGTGTCGCTGGCCTCGCCGAGCTTTTCCGAAGCGCTGTTGAGCTGATCCGCCAGCTCCTGTGCGTCGGTCACCGCAGCGCGCTGCAACCCGCTGTCCGAAGGCGTGGCCGCAGCCAGCGACAGCGAGCTTTGCAGGTCGGTGAGCCGGGTCAGCAGGGTGCTGTCGGATTCCGTATCCCCCAGCTCCGAGGTGTAGAGCGAGAGGCCGGTGGCGATCGCATCCTGCGTGCCCGTGCGCGAGACCTCGTCGCGATACTGGCTGTCGAGCGAGCTGCTGACGGCGCGGGTGATCTCGCTGACCGTGACACCGCCCGTCGCGCTGCTTTCCATCACCGTCGTGCGCCGGGAATAGGCGGCGTTGTTGGCGTTGGAAATGTTGCTCGAGGTCGTTTGCGCCCAGCGGGAGGTGGTGCTCATCCCGCTGCGCGCCGCGTTGAGGGCCCCGGTAAGGCTCATGATGCGATCCTATCTGCCGTGCGTCAGCGTTTGAGGTTGACCGTTTCGTTCAGCATCTCGTCGGCGGTGGTGATGATCTTGGCGTTCGACGAATAGGCGCGCTGGCGCTGGATCAGGCTGGTCAGCTCCTGCGCGATGTCGACGTTCGATCCTTCGACCCCGCCAGAGGTCAGCGTGCCGGTCTCGCCGGTGCCCGCGGCGCTGAGGTAGAAGGCGCCGGAGTCGTTCGACACCTGGAAGGTCGAGTTGTTCGAAGTGGCCAGACCGTCGGCATTGGCGAAGGTCGCCAGCGGCACCGAGTAGAGAACCTTGCGGTTGCCGTTGTCGAACAGGCCCCAGACATCGCCGTTCTCGTCGAACTCGACGCTGGTCAGCACGCCGCTTTCCGCGCCATCGGCTTCCACCGTCATCGGCGTGTAGTCGCCCGCGAACTGGGTCAGCCCGTCGAACTCGTTCGGCGCGCCCAGCGACAGCGTCAGCTGCTGCGGCGTGTCGCCATTGTTAATGGTCAGGGACATCTCGCCGGTGGCCGCGTCGAAGGCAAAAGCGGCGGGCGCCGTGGCCAACGAGGTGGCGTTGGCATAGCCGGACGGAGAGCCGGCGTTCGCGCCGCTGTTGTTAAAGCTCATGGTGACGGTGCCATAGTCGCCATCGGTGCCCGAAATGGTGACCTCCCAAGTGTCGTCCACATCGGTGGGCTGGAAGGACAGCGTCAGACGGTCGGCCTCACCCAGCGAGTTGTAGAACTCGACCGAGGTGGTAAAGGCATCGCCCGGCTCATCGACGCCGGTTTCCTGCGAGGGCAGCGTGCCGCTGATCGACACCTCGGTGGTGGCGGTGCCGTTGATGGCTTGGCTTGCGATGTTCACCGGCTCGAGATCGGAGAAGGTCGAGCGGTCCACAGTGCCCAAACTGCCGGTCTCGTCATAGGCGAAACCCATCAGATAGAGCCCCTGCCCGTTCACGAGGTTGCCATCCTCATCCGGTGCGAAGCTGCCGTCGCGGGTGAACACATTGCCTGTGGTATAGCCGGTTTCGATGTTCGAGTTCACCACAAAGAAGCCACTGCCGTTGACCGTGAGGTTCGAGCTGACCGAGGTTTCGGTGTAGCTGCCCTCGGTGCTGTTGGAATGGGTGATCGTCGTCGCCACACCGGTGGATGTGCCGCCGGTGGCCGAGGTGGAGCCAGAGGTGATCATCTGCGCGAAGCTGCGGCGATAGCCGATGGTGTCGGCGTTCGCGATATTGTTCGAGATGCGCTCGACTGCGTTCGAGTTTGCCGTCAGGCCGCTGACGCCGGCCGCCATCGCGTTGGAAATACTCATGTCCGTCTCGCCCCATTGGTCGAAGGTGAACCTATCTTCTCCAATCACTTAGGAGGCGCGGGTTTCACCATGGTTAAAATCATCTTTACTTGTGTTAATTCAGCGAGAGGTCGCTGAATCATGCCTGACCTTGCCTGGGCGCGGTCAGTTCAGTTTGTTGACGTCCGGAAGAACGTCCAGCGTCTCCTGCGCCTTGTCGATCCGCGCCCGCGCCGTGTCTTCGCGCAGAGGCAGCAGCGCCGGTGCATCGGTGGTCAGCCCGCGCGCGATCTCGGCCCAGCCGGGCAGTTCGGTCAGGCTGGGAAACTCGCTGGCGAGCGCCGCCGCACGATCCGCGGCCCCGCTGCGGTGCTCTGACAGCAAAAGGCGGATGGCGTCGGGCAGTGGCATCTCCTTGCCCTCGCGCACATGCAGCGTCTCATAGGCCGCCGCCGCCGCGGGCCAATCCTTGCGCTCGAAATGCGCCAGCGCCTGAAGCCGCAGGATCTGCGTCGTCTCACCGGCCCCGCCGCTGCTGTCCAGCAGTTCGGCGGTCTGGCCGGTTTCATCGAAATAGCGGGCCGAAACCAGATCGAAGCGCGTCTTCAAATCCGGATCCGTCAAGGTGATCGGCTGCAAAAGCAGCGTCCCGAGGGCCTCGAACTGGCCGCCCGCCAGCAGGGTCTCGGCTTCTTTCACCTTGAGGCGCGACAATTGCCCCTCGTCTGCGGTGGTGATGCCCAGGTCCTGCGCCGCCGTAAGGTAGTCGTGAGTGGTGGCATATTCTTCGGCGGCTATCTTGGTTGCGCCAGCCTTGCGGAACGTGTCCGCAAACTGCTCGGAGGCCAGCGCGAAATTCTGAGTGAAACGGAAGTAACGTGCGATGCGCGCGTGATCGGCCATGAAGCGACCGAGCGGGATCTCTCCCTCTGCGCCTTTGCGGTAAAGCTCTTCGATCAGCGCCCGCGCCTTTTGTTGCGCGGCGGTGGCCTGCGCGCTGCCGGGGCGGCGCGTGACGATGAGGCCATAGCTCTCGATGGCGTCGGTGGCCCGCCCGGCGATCACCTGCAGCGAGGCGAGCTGATCAAGCGTGTCGCCCTCCGACGCATCGCCGCGCCACATCTCGGTTTCGAGCTTCAGCAGACGAATGGCCTCGGTGGTGGCCAGCGCGTCGTTGGTCAGCCCCAATGTGATCAGCGCGCGGCGCGCGCGATGCGCCCAGATATCCTGCCCCTCGATGGCCTGCGCGTAGCTGTCGAAAGCGGCAAGCGGCTGGTCGGCGAACTCGGCGACTTTGCCGAGCAAGAAGTGATAGGCGGTGCCGCCCTTGAGTTCCGGATAGCCCTCGAAAGCGGCGGCGATGTCCCGCGCCAGCCGCCATTGCCCGGTCTCGATGGCGCAATCCAGAAAGCCCGGCAGAACGCGCGCCTGCACGGGCTTCGGGAAACGCGACAGCCGCGTGACCGCGTCGGGCAGCAGCGGGGCGGCTTCGGCGCAGGCCGCATCGCGAATGTGCGAGATGGCAAGGAACAGCGGCTGATCGGGCCAGCCGGAATGCGCCGGATCGAGCAATGTGGCGGCGCGCTCGGTGAGCGGCCTGTCGCGCGGGTCGATCAGCCCCAGCGCCAATTCGAAAGACCGCGCCCGAAGCTCATGCGCGGGCGGCACGCCCTCGCCTTCCACCGCCTGCAGCACCGACAGCCCTTCGGGCGACATCGCATGGGCAAAGAAAAACTCCGCCAGATCGGTCAAGGCGCGGGCCTGCTCCGGCTGACTGTCCCCGGCGGCGATCACCGCATCCATCAGACGCGCGCGCTCTTCGAGGAAAGGCTGCTCGGCGCGCCGACCGAGATAGAGCGCCGGAGGGTCGATCACCCGCGGCTCGGCAAGCAGCGCATGGGTGAACTGCGCGACCTGCTCGGGCCCGCCCCGCTCGGCGAGCACCGGGCAGGCGCAAAGAAGCAGGGCCATCACGGCCGCATGTTTCCCCACGAATGCACAAGAATAGCTCACCACTTACGCCTGTCTGGTCATCATTATGCTTGCGTTATCTTAGCAAACGCCGCATCATCAGCAAGAAAAGAATGGTCACGCAAACATTAATAGGCAATTTGCATGGATAATTCGATTTATGTCGCGCTTTCCCGGCTGACCGCGCTCGAGCGGCAGATGGACGTGACGTCGAACAACATCGCCAATGCCAATTCCACCGGCTTCAAAGCCGAGCGTGTGCTGTTCGAAACCTATCTGCAGAAAGACGACGCGGCGCTGGCCGGAGAAGGCACGAACTACGTGCTCGACCGCGGATCCTACGTGGACAACAGCTCGGGCGCTGTGATGCCCACCGGCAACACGCTCGACCTCGCGCTCAGCGGTGAGGGCTGGTTCGCTTATGAAACGCCGCAGGGCGACACGGCCTTCGGGCGTGACGGCGCCCTTATACTGGATGCGCAGGGGCGGGTGATCACCGCCAGCGGCGCGCAGATCCTCGATGCGGGCGGCGCTCCGATGGTGCTGCCCCCCGATCAGGCCTCGACCGTCAGCATCTCGGACGACGGGGTGATCTCGGACGCCGAGGGCGCGGTGCTTGGGCAGGTCGGCGTCTTCACCCTGCCCGATCGCCAGAGCCTTGGCCGCTCTGGTGGTGGCATGTTCGTGCCGCAGGATGGCAATGCCCAGCTGCTCGCCGATGAGACCAACACGCAGGTGATCCAAGGCGCGGTCGAGATGAGCAATGTTCAGGCGGTGACCGAGGTGACCCGGCTGATCGAGATCCAGCAGGCCTATCAGCAATCGCTGAATTTGGTGCAGCAGGATGACGAGTTGAAAAAGGAAATGCTGACCCGGATCCGGAACAGCTGAGGAAGGGACGACCATGAAGGCACTCGGGATCGCCGCAACCGGCATGATGGCGCAGCAGACCAACGTCGACGTCATCTCCAACAATATCGCCAACGCCAACACCACGGGCTTCAAGGCGTCGCGCGCCAGCTTCACCGACCTGATCTACGAGAACGTCGCGCGCGAAGGCGCGGTGACCGCCGAAGAGGGCAACACCCGCCCCACCGGGCTCGACATCGGTCTTGGTGTGCGCACCGCGGGCACGGTTCGTCTGAACACCCAAGGCGGGCTGGCGCAGACCGAGAACCAACTCGACATGGCGATCGACGGGCGCGGCTATTTCACCGTGAACATGCCCGACGGCGCGCAGGCCTATACCCGCGACGGCTCGTTCCGCCTATCCGCCGAGGGGCAGATCGTCAACGAACAGGGGTTCGAGATCGACCCCGGGATCGTGTTGCCCGATGATACCGTCTCAATCGAGGTGAGTGAGACCGGCATCGTCAGCGCCTATGTCGGCGATGACACCATTCCGGTCGAGGTTGGGCAGCTGACACTGACGACCTTCGTCAACGACGCAGGCATGCGCCCGCTGGGCAACAACCTGCTGGAAGCCACCGTCGCCTCGGGCGATCCGATCCCTGCGGTGCCGGGCGATGAGGGCGTCGGCATCCTGCGTCAGGGCTATCTGGAAAGCTCGAACGTCGACATCATCCGGCAGATCACCGATCTCATTCAGGCGCAGCGCGCCTATGAGATGAACTCCAAGGCCATCGAGACCGCCGATCAGATGATGTCTGCGGCCAACCAGATCAGGTAAGCCATGGCCCGCCCCGTTCTGCACCTCGCCTCGCTTCTGGTCGCGCTCGTGCTGGCACCGCTCGCCGCGCAGGCCGAAGACCCTGCGGTGCTCATCGAAGAGCAGGCCCGGATGAGCTGGGCCGAAGCGCTGCCCGCGGCGGCGGACCTGCGGGTGCGCTTCAAGGGCGCGCAGATCGAAGACGCCGAGATGATCTCGGCCTTCTGGATGGATCGGGACAGCGGCCAGTTCCTCGCCAATGCGGTCACCGATGAAGGTGTCACCCAGCGGCTGCAGGGCTTTGTCGTCGCCACCCAAAGCCTGCCGGTGCCGATCCGCCGCCTGATGCCGGGTGAGCTGATCACCGAGGCCGACATCAAGATCGTCGACATGCCGCTGAGCCGTGTCGGTGCCTTCACCGTGACCAACCCCGACGGGCTGGCCGGGATGCAGGTGCGCCGGATGCTGGCGCAGGGCCGCCCGGTGATGACCCAATCGGTGATGCAGCCGCTGGTGATCGGCCGCGGCGACAAGGTGAATATTCTCTATGATGACGGTCGTTTGGTGGTCACAGCCCCCGGCCGCGCGCTCACCGATGCCCATCGCGGGCAGGATGTGCGCATCGTCAATCTCGTCAGCAACACCCCTCTCGTCGCCGTTGCGCGCCAAGAGGGGCTCGTGGAGGTGATCCGATGACCCCGCTTCGCCATGGCCTGATGGCCGTTTCCGCGCTTGGCCTTCTGGCTGGCTGCGGCAGCCCCGCTTTCGACCGTGACCCCGAAGTGAGCCGGGTCGGACTGGATCCGCAGACGCTGGCTGAGGCGCGCAGCGTCAACATCCCGATGCCGCCGCCCAAGCCCGACCGCATCCCCTACCGTGCCGAGGGTGCCTCGCTTTGGGAGCGCGGCTCGTCCGGCTTCTTCGGCGATCAGCGCGCCACGCAGATCGGCGACATCCTCACCATCCTCGTCGAAATCGAGGACGAGGCCTCGCTGAGCAACGAGTTGGACCGGACCCGCACGGGTGGCTCGACGCTGGGCTTCCCCAGCTTCTTTGGATACGGCACGCAGATCGACAAAATCCTGCCCGGCGTCGGCCCCGACGATCTGCCCTCCGGGGACAATATCGTGGACATCACCTCGACCACCGGCGCCTCTGGCTCTGGCTCGATCGACCGCGAAGAGACCATCAACCTGCGCATGGCCGCGCTGGTGGTGCAGGAACTGCCGAACGGCAATTTCGTCGTCGCGGGCCGGCAAGAGGTGAAGGTCAACGAAGAGCTGCGCGAACTGCGCGTGACCGGCATCATCCGCCCGCAGGACATCGACCGCACCAACGCCATCCCCTACGACAAGATCGCCGAAGCGCGCATCTCTTATGGTGGCCGGGGCTCGGTCAGCCGTCAGCAGACGCGCGGCTATGGCGAAGACGTCATGGACGTAATCCTGCCGTATTGAGTGCGAAGTGGCCGGATTAACGCCGCTATTTGAGAAAACTCTCGCCCGAATCGTCGGCCATACCGGACCCTGACAGTAGAAACTGCGGGACTTCGTTATGAAGAAATCATACATCGCCCTGGCCGCGCTGCCCCTTATTTTTGGGGCCGTGGGCTATGGTGCCGGACAAGCTCTGGCCCCCGCTGCGCATCCGCAGGAAGAGCAGACGGCAGAAGCCGGCCCTTCCGAGGCCGAGCAGATCCTCGACGATCTGGCGACCGAGGCCCCCGCTCACGCCACCTCGCCCGAGGATGGCGGCGCGATCGGAACGCCGCAGCACAATGAGCACGCCGACAATGGCGCGCATCGGGAAACCGAGATCAAGGCCGAGGCCGAAACGCCGCCGGGCGTGCTGACCGAGGATCGTCTGGGCGATTCCAGCGTCGTGACGCTGGGCAAGATCAGCGTGCCGGTCTATCGCGCCGAGAGCATCACCTATGTGGTCTCGGAAGTCGGCGTCGCCATGCGTGACAGCCAGACCGCCGTCACCTTCAACGTGGCCGAGAACGCCTCGCGACTGCGCGACGCGATCCTGACCTCGATGCACCGCGCTGCAGACGGCCCGACGATGAAGGGCGTGAACATCGACACCGGCGAGTTGTCGAAAGCCCTGTCCGCAGATCTGAAAAAGGACTTCGGCGACGATGTCTCCGAAGTCCTCTTCCTGTCTTTGGTGAAGGCCGACGTGCCCCGGACCTGACGGTCCGGGCCGCGCGCCACATCAGAGGATTTCTTCGACAGCCCCCGCAAGAACGGTGTCGCCATTCTCCAGATGGAGCGTGGCGAGGCCGTCTTCATAGGTCATGCTGGCGACTTTCGCCGGCGCGTAAGTCTGCGAAGCGATGGTGTTGCCATCGGTGTCCAGCGCCTCGACACTCACCGTATAGGTGCCCGCGGGCAGCGGCAGACCTTCGTAATCCATCCCATCCCAAGTGACGGTCTGGCGCTCGGCGGATGAGGTCTCGAGCCCAGTGTAGGTCCGCAGCACCGTGCCATCCTCGGCGCTGATCGTCATCGTCACGCTCGCGGCGTCCGATGCCAGCGCGTAAGACAAATCCGCCGAAGCGCCATCGCTCTCCAGCGTCACCTCATCGGTTGCGGCAACGACCGAGCGCCCGATCAGCGAAAGCCCGGTGATCGCACCCATTGAGGCCAGCTGCGAGGCGATGCCTTCGAGGTTCGAGTTGGTCGCCACCGACTGTTCGACCTGACTGAGCTGCGCCAGCTGCGAGATGAACGTCGTGCTGTCCATCGGCTCGAGCGGGTTCTGGTTCTCGATCTGCGCGGTCAGCAGCGTGATAAAGCTCTCGTAGTCCTCGGAAAGCTGGCTCATCGAGGAGCTTGCCGAGGTGGTCGTGGTGCTTGTGGTGGTCGTGCCGAATGGATCAATCGCCATAGTGAACCGTCCCCGTCAAATCCTGATGTCCACGCTGCCCTCGGGCAGGCGGAGGGTTTCTGTCTGCGCCGCTTCGGCAAGGCCCGAAGCCTCGTCACCCTCGGTCCCGTAAGTGATAAAGCCGCTGCCGGAGCCGTCGCTGGCTCCGCCCTGCGCGCCGGTATCGCTGCCAAGGTCGGAGAAGCTGAGCGCGCCATCCTCCACCGCGTGCCCGGCATCGCGCAGCATGGCGACCAGCCCGTCGCGGTCCGCGCGCAGCGCCGACAGCACCGCCGCCTGATCGGCCCGCACAACCACCTGCATCTTGCCCGCCTCATCCGGCCCGAGCGAGATCTCCACCTTGCCCAGCCCTTCGGGTTTCAGCTCGACCTTGATCTGTCCATCGTCGCGCAGGTTGGCGCGGATCTGGCCCATGATTTCCTGCCCTTGCGGCGCCGCCATTTGCGGTGCGTTTCCGGCAAGCTGCGAGGCCGCCATGGCGCTCGCGGCGATCGGCATGGCCGACACCGGGGCCAAAGGCGTGGCCTGCCCCTGCAGTGTCGTGCTTTGCGCCACCTGTAGCTGCGCGTCCCCACCGCTCAGAGCGGCGGGCGTGAAAGCGGCGGCGGAGGTCTGCGCCGCACGTTGCGCGTCCGTGCCAAACTCCGGGGCGTCCTCGGTGCCGGTCTCTGCCCCCTGCTCCCCGGTCTCGGCATTTGTGTCTGCCTGCGTCTCCTGCAACTGCTCCGCGGCCAGGTCGGTCAGATCCGCCGCCGCCTGCGGCGCATCGGTGCCCTGCACCATCCCTGCGCCGCGCAGCGGTGCCGCGACCAGTTGGTCGAGCGCCACAAGAACCGGGCTGAAAGGCCGCGCAACCTCCTGCGTCATCTCCGCCGCCACATCCAGAACGTGGCTCAGCAGCGCGGCAAGCTCCGCGCCGTCGCCCTCGATCTCTTCGGAGCCGTCGAGCAGATCCTGCAGGTCCGACACGCCCGCCGCGAGCTGCCGCCACGGCGTCTCGGCCTCTTCGGTTTCGGCGCTTGCCTCGAGGGTCTCGGCCTGCGCATCGCCAAGGTCGGCCACCATGGCCTCGACCCGCGACATCAGCGCCGGGTTCGCCGAGAGTTCCGCCCCAAGCCGGGCAAGAAGTGGGGCAAGGATATCGGCGATCTCGGCGTCGCTCAGATCGGGATCGGACAGCGCCGCCTCGGTCTCAGCCAGAAGATCGAACAGCGTGCCCTCCTGCGCCTCCTCCCCTTCCGTCGCCGCCTCACCGCCGAGCAGCGCAAGCAGTCCGGCAAAAGGCGTTTCGGCCTCAGCCTCCTGAGCCGTGGTCGCCGCATCGGTGGGCGTCGCCGCGCCGATGGCACTGAGCAAATTGATCATGACAAAACGTTCCGTGAAAAACCCCGGTCAATAAGATTGCGGCGCAGCCTCAGCATCGCGCGCTTTTCCACCTGCCGCAGCCGGTCCTGCGACACGCCGAGATCGCGCGCAATGCTGCCGAAAGGTTCAGGATCGGGTTGCAGACGGCGGCGGCGGATCACCTCGGCCTCTTCCGGGGTCATTGGGGCCAGCGCGTCCGCCAGAAGCCGGGTCAGCATCGCCCGCTCGCTTTGCTGCGAGACAAGGTCTTCCGGCCCCAGTTCGGCCGAGACGAGGATGTCGCGCGGGCGCTGGTCTTCGTCATCGTCGCCGCCATCGAGCGCCACCATACCCTGCGTCGCAAGCCGGATGAGCGCGCGCTCTTCTTCCGGCAAACGACCGGAATGCGCATCGAGAAAGGTGCGTGCCGGGATATCGATCACCGCCTTGATCCGCGACAGAGCGCTCGAGATGCCATTCATCACCCACCAAGCCGCATAGGTCGAGAAACGCACCTCCTGCTTGCGGTCAAAGCAGTCGGCGGCCTTGATCAGCCCCAGCATCCCTTCCGCGGCAAGATCCTCCAGATGCACCGGGTTGTCGGTGAACCGCGCGGCCTGAGACCACGCCTGCCGCGCATGAGAGCGCAGCAGCACCTCCAGAGCCTTCCGGTCTCCGCTATCCTGCCAGCTGCAGATTGCGCTGCGTTCCTGCTCTACATCGAGGAACGGCTCGCGCATCGCTGTCTGGTACGTCATGGACATCATGAAGAAACGCCCAACTCATTCTTGCCTGCAAGAATAAGTAACCACAGTTCTTCAACCGGCGGAAGAATATAATGATTTATTGAAGGTTAAACCGGGTCGCGAGGCTGCTCTGCAACGGCACATCTTCGCGCTCGGGGGCTCCCATCACCGCGCGGAGCATGGTCTCGGTGCGTCCGGCCCAGTCGGCCAGAGGCAGCGGCGTGTCGGACACCTGCAGCAGATCTGCCGGAACATCGAACGGATCCGGCGCCGAAAAGCCCGGGTCCAAATCGGCGAGATAGACGGACAGTTGACGCTGCCAGAGGAAATCCGGACGCGCGAACAGCGCGGGATCGGGCAGCAGCGAGCGACGGTCCGCCAGCCAATGACGCCCCAAGCAGCGGCCCAGACCAATGCTGAAGCGCTGCGCATCCACGCGATGCCCTTCCAGCCGCAGCGCGGCGGCACGGCGCGCCGCCGCATGCGCCATCAGATACAGCGCGTCGGTCTCATGCTCCATGGGCACGCCACCAAGGCTTTGCGCCAGCAGCAGCGCCTCGCCCACAGCCTCACCCAACTGCTCCGAAAAGGACCGAGATCCTTCGGGCAGCATCACAATCATCGTGCCATAGGGCAGCTCGATCGGCAGCTCTTCGACCAGCACGTCCCCCAGCGGAAGCGCGGGCGCAAGCTCAAGCTCATCCGCCATCACCAGCGGGCGCGTGCATGCGCCACCCGCCTGCAGAACCGCCACGCGAACCGGCAGGATCGCGGTGAAGGCCGCCTGAAAGCGCGCACCATAGCTCTTGGCTGGCAGAGACACGCCGTCCCGCCAGATAAGTGTAAGTACATCGCCACTACGCATGATCGTTACCCGTGCCCCAGTGAGTTTTTCCCCGAGTTCACAGTATGTTTTGAGAGGATCTCCGCATACCCACCAAATGTTAACCAGACCGCTAGATATAGGTCTCTTGACGTTCCCAGACTCTATATGCGGATGGTGGGCAGGCTGCGTTAAGGCGCTGTAATTGCGCGATTCTTGATCAAATGGAAAGGGGATTTCGCCGATGTTAGCGCTTTCCACACCCTCGGATTTTCCTTAACATATCGGAAATTACGTGTGGATATGCGGCGTAGTGCTGCAAATCGAACACTAGATATGGTGAAAATTTGCGCCGTCTTGGGGTGCTCGCCCAGAGGATTAAGGCTGCGCCGCGGCGGGATACTGCAATGTGACGCTGATGCGGCGATTCTCCGGGGCGTCCGGGTGCTCGCCATCCAGCGGGGCAGTGTCCGCAAGGCCCGAGATCCGGCTAATCCGCGCGGGATTCACGCCGGTGTCGACCAGCACACGGCGGGTGGCATTGGCGCGGTCGGCGGAAAGCTCCCAGTTCGAATAGGTGCCCGCGCGGGTGTAGGGCACCGAGTTGGTGTGCCCCGAAATGGTGATCTCATTGGGCAGATCAACGATGGCCTCGGCCACGATCCGCAGCAGATCGCGCGTGCGCGCCTCGATCCGCGAACTGCCGGTGGCGAACATCGAACTGCTGTTCTTGTCGACGATCTGGATTTCGAGCCCATCGGCGCTGCGCTCGAACAGCAGGTTGTCCTGCAGCGCCTGAAGCTGCGGGTCTTCGGCGACGCGATCGGTGATGGTTTCCTCGAGCCGGTCCTGAGTTTCCTGCCAGTCCTGCTCGGCGCGCTCTACTTCGGCGGCATCTGCGGCGGCCTGCGCTGCGGCCACGCCATCGGCGACGCCGTTTTCGCCGGTGTTGATCGTCTGGCTGTCCTGCTCGCCCTCGGGGCGGCTGTCAAACTCGACCACCACTTGCGAGTCCACGTCGCGCAACCGGCTGTCGAACACCGCCAGCGGGTTCTCTTGGCCAAAGCTGGGCAGTTGCACCGGCGTATGCGGCCCGTCGGTGCCGCTCATCACGCCATCCTCGGCCAGCACCATACCGTCGAGCAGGCCCTCGCCCCGGCCTCCAGCCTCGGACAGACTGGGCGTGAAATAGTCGGCAAGCCCGCGCAGCTTTTCCTCATCAGAGGCTGCGAGGATCCAGAGCAGCAGGAAAAACGCCATCATCGCGGTCATGAAGTCGGCATAAGCCACTTTCCATGCGCCGCCGTGATGGCCGTGACCGCCGCTCTCCTCGACCTTCTTGATGATGATCGCTTGCTCGTTCCTGCCTGCCATGGTGCCGTGTTACTCCTGCCCGGCCATTACGGCGCGGTCGTATTTTCCGAGGCCTGCCTCTTTGGCGTGAGCGGCCTTCTTGCGCGAGTAGCTCGGAGCCACCAGCGGAAAGTCCTCGGCCAGACCAAAGGCTGCGCGATATTGCGCTTCGGTCATGCCATGCTCGGCACCGAGGTGGCGCTTGAGCATCTTGAAGCCGCGGCCGCAGCACAGGCAATAGACCTTGTCTTCGGTCACCGCCTGATCGACCGGCAGAGCCGGACGCAGGCCGCCTTCGGCCCTTGGCGCCGTGGTTTCGACCGGTGCTTCATGAACTTCACCGGTCAAGCGCCGGTAAAGGCTTACGATTTCATCCGGGCTCACATCGGGGCGCGAAGCGTATGCCGCCACGATACGGGCGACCATATCCTGAGAGTTGTCATGTCCGTTCATTCTACCATCCTGCCAATCGTCTTCTGCGTTCGCATCGCCGGAACCAGACGGTCTTCTGTCCGCCCTTGTCTGTACTTTGAGGTCTGTTCTTCATGTAGTCTGTTCTTGACCAGACGTGCCCGGCGACGGGGACTGCACTTTTACCTTACAGAGATTCTTGTCTCTCGGGGAATTTAACCTTCACACTCCATGTTTCGAGCGGCTTCCCGCCGGTCAATATAGGCCTTCGAGGCAAGGGGAGAATCTTCGGGCAGGCGCCATTTCTTGCGGTATTGCTCTGGGGTCATGCCCAATACTTCCTGCAAGTGTCGGCGCAGCAAAGGTTTTTGCATTCCTGTTTCGCGGCAGACCAGCATCGAATATGACTCCTCGGAAAGCGGTGCCTCCTCGACCCGCCGCCAACGAAAGACTCGCGACAGAAACCCATGCAACGCTTTACCCATGCCCTTGTCTCTTCTTGCACATCTCCTGATGAGGCAAATAGGAAACTAAGGTTAATCTAGGTTGAACAAATAGAGTTGACGTCGGTTCATGGGAATTTTTTTGACAGAATTCTGGCAGGGAGGTGACGCATGACCCCGCGTGCGTCATTTGCTGCGGTGGTCGAGCGCGATACCGCGCGCCGGAACGCATGGGCCGACCTGCTTGCGCTGAACGGGGCGCGGCGGGTGCTGCGCCGCGCCCGACCCGCCGAAGCCCGCGATCTGATTGCGCCCGGCGTGCCGCTGACCGCGATGATTGTCGGGCTCTCCGCCCATGGCGCGCGCGACAACGACATGCTGGCGCTGATCGCTGGCGTCCGCAGGCACGCACCCGATGCGGTGATCCTTGCGATTGATCATGGCAACCGGCCCCGCGGTGCCGCCGAAATCTTTGCCGCCGGCGCCGATGACGCGCTCCGCGCCGATCACGATCCTTCGGAATTGCAGGCGAGGCTCTCGGTCCGGCTGCAGCGCGTCTCTCACGCCGGGCAGCGCGCCGCGCGGCTGGTGCAGCTTGGACTGACGCCGCTCGAAGAGCGCATTCTCGGCTGTCTGAACGCCCGGCGTGGAGAGATCATCAGCCGCCCGGCGCTCGCCGCCGAGGTCGAGGGCACCGAGTGGAGCTATGGCGACCGGCGCTTCGACGTGCATATCGCGCATATCCGCAAGAAGCTGGCCGAGCATTACGGTGACGCCCTGCGCGTGCGGACAATCCGGGCGCAGGGCTATGTTCTGGAGGGTGACGCGCCGCTTTAGGCGGCGCAGACCTTGCGCAGCGCTTCGAACGGGGCGCTCCAATCGCCCGCGCGCTGCTGACGATGCAGCGTCAGCACGCCGTACCAAGGATCGATCTCCGCCTCGCGGCCCCAGTACCACATACACTCCGAGCCGGTGGGCACCAGCACATGCGTCTCGGGATGACCCAGGGCGCCGCAGACATGGGCGGTGGTGTTGTCGATGGTAACCACCCGCTCGACCGCCGCACATTGCGCCGCGAAGCTCGCCAGATCGCTCATCTGATCAATGTCGGGATCGGTGTAGAACTCCAGATCCGGCCGCACCGCACGCGCGGCGGCGATCTCTTCGTCGGTGCGCCCATATTGCAGGTTCACCACAAAGGCGCCTTCGGGCAGCAGCTGCACCATCTCTTCCAGCGGCACCGAGCGCAGGTAGCCGATCAGGCTGCGCGCAGCCCAAGCCATGCCAAAGATCGGACGATCGCCCGCAAGCGCGGCATAGCGCTGACGGATTTCGCGCACCTTGCGCGGGTCGGGCCGAAGATAGCTGCCGCGACGCGCCGCGGCCGGGTGGTCGGGAATGAAGCGCACCAGATCGCCAAGCGCAACGGCCTGCCCCTTTGCCGGGGTTTCGATGGTCACCCCAAGCTCGTCTTTCGCAACGACCTTCAGCCCAAGCGCGTTGCCGTCCAGCAGATCGACCTGCCGCGGGTCCGCTGCAAAGATAACCTCGCAACCCTCTTTCACCGCCAGCACGCGGGTCAGCGCCAGAAGCGCCAATTGGTCGCCGATGCCCTGCTCGCCAATGAGCAGGATCCGGTCCTGCGCCATGAGGTTTTCTTTCTCCGAGTTTTCGGAGGGCACCGTCGCACGGTAGTTCGGCGTATGGCGGCGGAAGTAGTTCGGCACACCTTCTTCGTAGTCGCCCAACGAGAAACAGAAGGTGCCATAGGCGCGGGCGGGCTCTTCAAGCTCGGCCACCATATGCATCGCTTCAAGATAGGCGTGGCGCGCCTCGGCGTAGTCGCCGGCATCCAGATAGGCGTTGGCGGCGAAGGCACGCGAACGGGCATAAGAGGCCGGATCGGTGAACTCATAGCCCTCGGCCAGCTCGATCAGCTCATGATGGCGCGACTGGAAGCGCAGCGCGCCCAGCAGGATCACCATCACCACGTCGCGCGCGCTGAACTCGCCCGCCAGCAACTCGCGCGCCCACTCCTCGGCCTCGACCATACGCCCGGCGTGGAACAGCGCCGACAGCCGCGCCATCTTGCCCTGATCGGTGCCCGGGGACAGCTCGTAGCCGCGCTCGAGCCATTTCACCGACGCCGACTTGCCGTCCTCGGTTTCGGCAAGCTGCGTGCCGATCTCCAGCGTCAGTTCCGGATCGTCGATCTTTTCGGCAATCGGCCCGAGCACCTCCACCGCTCTCGGCACGCGGGCGGCCTTTGACATCAAGCCCAGATAGAGCTTCATCATCGGAACTTCGCGGTTTCCGGCCTGAAAGGCCGCGGCCATGTATTTCAGCGTCGGCTCGGGCTCACCGCAGAGGAAGTGCGACTTGGCCAAGCCCGTCAGAACTTCCATCAGCTTCGGCGCAAATTCCTCGGCCTTGGCGAAGAACGCTTTCGAGGTCTGCGCCTCACGCCGCTTCAGCGCCGCCATGCCAAGGATGACCCAAGGGTGGGGGTTGTCGGGGATCGAACGGGTCAGCGGCACGACCAGTTGGCAGGCTTCCGGCAGCTGGTCCGCCTTGATCAACTGATAGGCCTGATGGATCGCCAGCGCCGCATCGCCACCCACCCCATAGAGCTTGGCCCCGCGGGCCGCGATGGCCCGCTTTTCCTTGCGCGAGAGGACTTGGGTGCTCATGAGCTCTCCTTCGGGATCGCGAAGTAATCGGTGGTGTTGATGTAAAAGCAACTGTCGGCAATGCGGTACCCATTGCGGCGGCACCAGCCCTGGGCGAAGGCCATGACGTTCGCCTTCAGCATCTCGACCCAAATAACCGGGCGGTCTCGGGCGATCAGCTCCGACGCACCCTCAAGCACGTCTAGCTCCATGCCTTCTGCATCGATCTTGATGAAATCAACCCGGTCCTCGCCAAGCAGCGCGTCAAGCGTACAGGTCTCGATGCCGCCATCTTCGGTCGCCACCAGTCGCGTCGCACCAAGGTTGTCGGCATTGGCGGTGACCGCCTCAAAACGCCCCACGCCCGCGCCCGCGCCGAGCCCAAAGCCTCTGCGATCGACCATGGCCTCGAGATCATTTGCCGCGATGTTCTCATCAAGCAGTTCCAGCGCCGCGGGGTTCGGCTCCACCGGATATATGCAGGCGGGATCGAGGTTTCGTGCGTACCACACCACGTGATTGCCGATATTGGCCCCCACTTCGACGATGCGCGGGCGAGGCGCCTTGACCAGCTTCTGCAGCTTGGCCAGCGAGTCATGCTCGAAAAACCGCCCTTCAACGTGACTGTGCTGGATCAGATCCGCCGGGTTGGTCAGCCGCATGCGCGCCGCAGGCTTGCCCGAGTGGTCCTCCACTTCGGCCCAGACCGGAACCTGCGCCAGTTCCGCCCGCCATTGCAGCGCGACCGCCCGGCTCCAGTCCGCGCCGGTGGCCGACCGCGGCCCGGTGGAATGCATGCCGCGCTTATTGAGAAAGAAGATCTCTGGCCGTTTCGCGCAGCGCGCCTCGGCCCAGAGGCGGCAATAAAACTTATAGTCCTCGCCAGTGTCGAGCGCCGTGTCGAAACCGATCCGCGCCGCAAGGCCGGTGCGGTAAAACCCGCCGATCTGCACCGCGTTGTAGGGCGCCACCGCCAGATACTCCGCGCGGCTGTCCAGCGTGGCGGGCTGACCCTCGCGCAGCTGCGGCTCTCCGTCAGGCTCCAGCGTGCAGATCAGCCCCCAGACCACGTCCAGCTCGGGCTCGGCGGCGATCACCCGGCCAAAGGCCTCGAAAGCGTTGGGGGTGAGCACGTCGTCCGCGTCGAGAAAGAACACCCAGTCGATGCCCTCCGCCACCGCCCGCTGCAGCGCCTCGTTGCGCCGGGCCGAGCGGCCATAGCGGCCCGCCGTATCGTCCATCATGTAGTGATGAACCTCGGCGAACGGCCCCATGTCAAAGGCCTTGGCCTGCGCCACAGACGGCGCGCAGCCCTGCTCAAACAGCGCTTCGTGACCCGGACCGACCGGCGTGATCACCGCGCATTTCATTTCTCGGTTCCCGGCACAGTGTCGAAGGCGAGATCGAACATCGGCGCATCGAAGGCCAGCGGAAGTTGCACCGCGTCCATCATGGTGCCGGTCATCAGCCCGGCCCCTACGAGCACGGCCAGTGCCACACGCACCGGCGACAGGATGCGCCGCGACCGGGCCTTGCGCGGCGCCACAAGCGGCTGCGGCGCGATCTCTTCCGCTGCGGGCTCGGGCGCGGGCGGCGGCACGATGGCACCGGGGGCGACGAACACCCCATGGTCCGTCACCGTGACCTCTGCCAGACGCGGCGACGCGGCAAAGCGCTGGCGCAGCCCTGCGGGAAAGCGCACCTCGGGGATGTCGATCACCAGCGGCTCACCGGCGCTCCAGCCCGCCACCGCCTTGCGCGGCAGGACGAAGCGCGAGAAGTCATCGCGAAAGCCGACCTCTTCGACCAGCACGGTGCGGGCGGTGATCGTCACCAGTTCCGGCGCCAGCGTCACCCGCACGCCACGGTAGCCCAGGCTGATCTCCGCCTCGACGAACTGGCAATCGGCATCGCGCACAACCTCGGCGGAGGCATAGCCTTCGGGCATCTCGCTGGCCTGAGGCTTGCGGCGCCGCAGGGGCTTGGGCGCGGGCTCTGAAAAGTGCAGCCTCGGGCGCCAGCGGAAGGGCTCTGCCGGTTTCGGCGCGGCGGCGACGGGCTCGGGCGCAGGGGCAGATGCGGGACGCGTCTTGCGCTCTTTCTCGAAGCGGTAGTTGATCAGATAGTCTTCGGCCATCTCGGCAAGGTCATCCTCGCCCGCCACCAGCTTGAGCAGCTTCTGCTCGTCCGAAAACAGCACCCGGCGCGTCGGATAGCCTTCGACCGGCGGCACCACCGCAAAGCCGCCCTTCGGCGCATCCAGCACCGCCGCCGCCTTGCGCAGAACCGCAGCCCCCTCGTCGTGATGGTGCAACAGCATCTCGCAGGTGCCCGCCTCATCAAGGCACAGCGCCAATCCAATCTCTTCGGGCCATTCGGCGAAAACCGTGCGCAGCTCGCAGGCCTCGAAGAAATAAGCGAGTTTTTCGGCTTTCATGATCAAGGCCCCGAACAGTTCTTCGACTTCCTGATCTATTCTTGATTATACTTGAACAAAAGTCAAATTTACTTATGCTTGGACATGAGCACCGGCGTTTTCCGGCAACAAGAGCCCAAGCAGAGATCCCATCCATGACGTTGATACTCGGCCTCGCCCTCGTTTTCGGTCTCGTGTTCGGCGGGTTCATCCTGTCGGGCGGCAAGATGGACATCGTGCTGCACGCCCTGCCCTTCGAAGGCATGATGATCGGCGGCGCGGCGATCGGCTCTTTCGTCATCGCCAACAGCTTCTCGGTGATCAAAAGCTCGGGCAAGGGCATCGTGAAGGTGATGAAGGGCCCGCGGTGGAAGACCAAGGATTACACCGATCTTCTCAACCTGATGTTCGAACTGTCGCGCATCTATAAGGCCAAGGGCATCCTCGCGCTCGACAGCCACATCGAATCCCCCAAGGAAAGCGACATCTTCGCGCGCTACCCGCGCATCGCGGCGGATCACTTTGCCATCGAACTGATCCGCGACAGCTTCCGCATGCTGTCGATGCAGTTCGACGACAAGTACCAGACTGAGGATGTGATCAACCGCAAGATCAAGAAGCACCACCACGAGGCCATGGCTCCCGCCCATGCGATCCAGCAGGTGGCCGACGGTCTTCCGGCGATCGGCATCGTTGCGGCGGTTCTGGGGGTGATCAAGACCATGTCCTCGATCGACCAGCCGCCCGAAATCCTCGGCGCGATGATCGGCGGCGCGCTGGTGGGCACCTTCCTCGGCGTGTTCCTCGCCTATTGCATGGTGCAGCCGATCTCGGGCCGTCTGACGCAGATCGAAGACGAAGACGCCGCCTTCTACCACATCATCCGCGACATCTTTGTCGCCATGGTCGCCGATCATCCGCCCAGCATCTGCGTCGAGATCGGTCGCGGCAACATCCCCACCCGCATGCAGCCTGATTTCTACGAGGTCGAGGCCGCGCAGAAGGAATTGCCCGCCGCATGACGCGCAGCGCCGCCTTCGCCCTCCTTGGGCCTCTGCTTCTGGCGCTGCTCGCGGGCGGCGCCTTTGCTGCGGGCGCTCCGAAGGACAAGGCGGAAGAGGAAGACCCCGGCTTCATGTCGGCGGCGCGCGGCGGCACGTTTACCGAGATCCCCCCCTCCGGCAACGGCTTCCCCGCAGATCTGCTCGCGGCCATGCGGCGCAAGCTTGGCGGCGAGCGCCCGGTGCCCGATGCGCCGGACGCGCCGGCTCCTGCCAATGGCCACTGAGGCCGTCCGCCGCCGCCTGCGCGCGCTCGAGGTGATGGAACGCCTCAAAACGCTCGAGACAGAAAAGCAGGCTGCCGAGACCGGCGCGATCCGCGCCCGCATGGACAAGCTCGAAAACGACAAGACCGCGCTGCTCGACCGGCTGTCAGGCGAGTCGCGCATCGACGGGCTCGAAGGCGCGCCCTATCTCGGGCGGTTCATCCGCTCCATCCGCGCCGAGGTCGACCGCATCTCCAGCGACGCCGCAAGGCTCGCACCGGAACTGGCCCACTCCGAAGAGAAGCTTCGCGCCGCGCTGGCCGAACAAAAGACCTATGAGATCCTGCGCCTCAAGCGTCTCGCCGAAGAGCGCCGCGCCGCCGAAAAGCGCGAGGCCGAAGCCCAGGACGAGTTGTCGCTGCTGCGCTGGCGGCGCTGATCTCGGCTGGACAAGCCCGACCCTGGGCGGGAAAAGCATTGGCAAAGCCATCCCGCAAGAGGACCCCATGCAGCAGCACGACATCACGGTGATCGGCGGCGGTCTCGTCGGCAGCGCGCTGGCGCTCGGGCTGGCCGCCGCGGGGCAGCGCGTGCTGGTGCTGGATGGCGCGGATCTTTCCGCCCGCGCCTCGCGCGCCAATTTCGGCCTCGTCTGGGTCTCGGGCAAGGGTTTGGGCAATCCGGCCTATGCGCGCTGGTCGTATGAGGCGGCCAAGATCTGGACCGCCTTCGCGCGCGATCTCGCGGCGCGCAGCGGTCTTGACGTGGCGCTCGACCAGCCCGGCGGCTACAGCTTTGCGCTCTCGTCTCACGAACTGGACGAGATCACCGCCGACATGACCCGCATCACCGAAGAGACCGGCGGCGAAGCCGCCCCATGGCGCAGCCTGTCGCGCGCCGAGCTGCTGCGCGAGATCCCCGGCATCGGCCCGGATGTTGTTGGCGGGGCCCATGGCTCCGCCGATGGCCATGTGAACGCGCTGCGGCTGTTCCACGCACTGCATCGCGCCGGGGCCGCTGCGGGCGTCACCTATCAGGCGCAGCGCATCGTCGAGCGGATCGAGCCGCGCCCCAGCGGCTTCCGCCTCACTGGCGCATGGGGCGAGATCACCACGCCGCGCGTCGTACTGGCCGCAGGCACCGGCACCGAGGCGCTGGCCCCGATGGTCGGCCTGCGCGCGCCGCTCAGGCACAGTCGCGGGCAGATCGTGGTGACCGAGCGCGTCTCGGGCCGGCTGCCGTTTCTCAGCGCGATCATCCGCCAGACCGACGAGGGCAGCGTTTTGATCGGCGACAGCGACGAGGGCGACACCGCAGAGATCTCCGGCAACCCAGAGATCGCGGCGCTGCTCGGCGCCCGCGCCATCCGCGTCTACCCGCCTCTGGCGCAGCTTGGCGTTGTCCGCAGCTGGACCGGCTTTCGGGTGAAACCACTGGATGGCGCGCCAATCTACGACCACTCGGCCCACCACCCCGGCGCCTATCTGGTGCTTTGTCACAGCGGCGTCACCCTCGCCGCGCTGCACGCCCTGCACGTCGCGCCAAAGATCGCCGAGGGAGCGCAGCAGATCGGCCCTTCGGCATTTTCCTCCGCGAGGTTCCATGTTCCGGCGTGATCCCCTGCCCCCCGAAGACACCATCGAGATCCTGCTCGACGGCGAACCCCTTGCCGCCCGCCGCGGCGAGACGGTGGCCCTCGCGATGCTGGCGGGCGGAGTTCAGCACTTCCGCGGCAGCGTGGTCAGCGGAGCACCGCGCGCGCCCTATTGCCTGATGGGCGTGTGCTTCGAATGCCTCGTGACCATCGACGGCGTTGCCAACCGGCAGGCCTGCATGGTCACCGTCGCGCCCGGCATGCGCATCACCCGCCAATCCGGCGCGCCCGAAATCTTCCCCAGCATTCTCCCCGGCATTCACCCGGAGGCGCCGCAATGAGCCGCACGCTGCCGGACACCGCCGAACTGGTGATCATCGGGGCCGGGCCCGCTGGCATGGCCGCCGCGCTTGAGGCGCGGGCGGCAGGCGTGAAGGTGCTGCTGCTCGATGAGGCCCCGGCGGCGGGCGGCCAGATTTGGCGCGGGATCGGCGCGGCCCCGGAGGCGCGCAAAACGCTGCTCGGGCCGGACTATGCCAAGGGCGCAGCGCTGGCCGAGGCCTTCGCCAAAAGCGGCGCGCAGCATGTGCCGGGTGTTTCGGTCTGGGGTGTCATGCCGGAGGCCACGGGCGGCGCCCGGATCGGCCTCACCCTTGATGGGGCCGCGCATCTTCTGACGGCCCGCGCGGTGATCCTCGCCACCGGCGCGCAGGAGCGCCCGCTGCCCGTGCCCGGCTGGACCCTGCCCGGCGTGATGGGCGCTGGCGCCGCGCAGATCGCGCTCAAAAGCGGCGGTCTGCTGCCCGAGGGGCGGGTGGTTCTGGCTGGGATCGGCCCGCTGCTCTACCTGCTCGCCGACCAGTTCCTGCGCGCCGGCCTGCGCCCTGCCGCGCTGATCGAGACACCGTCCGAAACCCGCCGCGCCGCGCTGCGCCATCTGCCGGGCTTTTTGCGCTCCGACGGGTTCCGCAAGGGCGCCGGGCTGATGGCACGGGTGCGCCGCAACGTTAGGGTGATTTCAGGCGCCGAGGCGCTTGAGGTGCGCGGTGAGACCCGCGCCGAAGCGCTGCGCTGGAAGCGGCGCGGGCGCTGGCAGGAGATCGGCGCAGAGATGGTGCTGCTGCATGCGGGCGTCATCCCCTCGCTGCATCTCGCCGCCGCTGCGGGCGTTCCGACCCGCTGGAACCCGGTGCTGCGCTGCTTCGAACCCGATGCTCGCGAGGATGGCAGCACCGCACTGCCGGGCCTCTTTCTTGCCGGGGATGGCGCGACGATTGGCGGTGCAGACCGCGCCCTGCCCTCCGGGCGGCGCGCCGCACTGGCGGCGCTGGCGCATTTGGGTGCCCCGGTCGATCCGTCCCACCACGCCGAAGCGCTGCGCGCATGGCGCCAGGCCGATCTTGGGCGCGCCTTCATCGACCGCTGGTTCGCACCGCCGCCCGCTCTGCTCGCCCCGCGCGGCGACACGCTGGTTTGCCGCTGCGAGGAGATCAGCGCCGAAGCCATCCGCGAGGCGGCGCGGCTCGGCGCACCCGGGCCAAACCAGATCAAGACCTACCTGCGCTGCGGCATGGGCCCCTGTCAGGGCCGCATGTGCGCCACCAGCGTGACCGAGATCATGGCCGATGAGACCGGACGCGCGCCGTCCGAACTGGGCCATCTGCGGCTTCGCACGCCCGTTCGCCCACTGCGCCTTGGCGAACTGGCGCAGCTTCCTGCCGCCCCCGCCGCACAGCAGGCCGCACTGGGAGATCACCCGCTGCCGCAGACCCCTCTGCCCGGCCTTACGGGCCACAAAGACCAAGGGTGACGTAAGGGCAATAAGGCCACATCTCTGTCCCTCGTTCGCGCTGGGGTGGATACAGAATTGCTTTTTTCACGCGACTGTGAAATCCTTTTAACAGTGATTTCGCGCCGCGAATTAACTCAGCGAAATCATATATTTCGAGATCATGTTTCTTGCGAGTTCCGCCTCGGCAGCGCGCGAAATCCATCCCGGGCCGACGCTTTTCAAAGTCAGAGTCACCTCAAGCACGAGGATATTTCCATGCCCCTGCGCCCGTCCCTTCCCTTCTGCCTGATTGCCACCAGCCTCGCCGCCACCGCCCTACCGCTCGCCGCCACCGCGCAGCAGAGCGGGCCGCAGTTTAGCTTTGGCCTGACCACCTATGCGGATGCGGCCATCGAGGGCGACGCCGATGACGACGGGCGCTACAGCTGGCGCGCCGACATCAAGATGTCCTACGGCGAGATCTGGGACGGCGGCTCGGTCAGCGCCCATCTTGAATATAACGACGGCGACGATTTCGTCGGCTTCGGCGAGGGCGGGGTGATCTGGCCGACCAACGTTTTCGCGGCGCTGCCGCGCGCCAGCGCCGATGAGAACACCACCCTGTCGCTGACCGTGACGCAGCAGTTCTCGCCCAGCACCAGCCTGACCTTCGGCAAGTTCAACGTCATTGATCTGGCCGAGCAGACGCCGCTTATCGGCGGGCAGGGACAGGGCGGCTTCCAGTACACCGGCCTTGCGGCGCCCGGCAACTTCGTGCTGCCGCCCTATGTGTTCGGCGGTATGCTGGCGGTGAAGACCGATCCGATGATCTTCTCGTTCTTCGTCTATGATCCGAACAACGCGCAGGGCGAGGATTTCTGGGACAACCTGTTCGACGATGGCGCGGTCTACAACGGCACGGTGACCTTTGCGACGGCGCTCAATGGCCAGCCGGGGTTCTACAACCTCAACCTCGTGCATTCGACCAAGAAGGGCACGGACTATGAATTGCTGCTGCTGTCGCCCGATGACGACAGTTTCGCCGGCAGCAAGCAGGGCGTGAGCTACGCCGGGATCAGCTTCCAGCAGTACCTCTGGAGCAACCCTCAAAACCCGATGCATGGCTGGGGGGTGTTCGGTCAGGTCGGCTTTGGTGACGGCAACCCCAACCCGCTTGATGCGCTCTATCTTGTCGGCGTCGGCGGCAACGCCCCCTTCGCCGGGCGCGAGAGCGACCGCTGGGGCCTCGCATGGTCGCGCTACGACTGGTCCGACAAGCTGGGCGAGGCGCTGGATGCCTATGGCGTAAAGCTGCAGGACGAATGGGCGGTCGAGGCATTCTATGAGGCGGCGCTGAACGAGAACTGGCGCTTGGGTGGCAACATCATGCGCGTGCAGCCAAGCTTCGAGAGCTTTGACGATTACACCCAGATCGGCTTCCGCCTGCGCGCCACGTTCTGATCCTGCGCACCCCGCAAAAAAGGCTGTCCCCGCGGGGACAGCCTTTTTCGCTGCGCCTCAGACGAAGGTGAAATTGCGCGCGGCGTTCACGTCGGCGATGCGCAGGTCGCCCTGCAGAAGCAGGCTGCCTTGGCTGCCGAAGCGGACGGTGATCCCTGCGTCGCTGGCGCTGAAGGCGATATCCGACAGCGCGTTGATGCCCGGCAGGTCCACTTCGATCACGTCCTTGCCGGGGGTGAAGTCGGTGATCACGTCACCGCCCGTCAGATCGCCCTCTTCGAGCACGAAGATATCGCGCCCGGCCCAACCGGTGAGCGTATCCGCCCCGGCCCCGCCCGAGAGGCTGTCGTTGCCCACCATGCCGTTCAGCTCGTCGTCGTCCTCATTGCCGGTGAGCGTGTCGTCGCCTTCACTGCCCACCAGCGTGTCGCTGCCTTGGTTGCCCGAGATCAGATCGGCGCCATCCCCGCCCTTGAGATAATCGTCGCCGCCCCAGCCAAGCAGCCGGTCGTCGCCGTCGCCGCCATTGGCGCTGTCGTCTCCCTTGCCGCCGGTAAGCCGGTCATCGCCCGCAAGCCCCGAAAGCGTGTCGTCCTCGGTGCCCCCCTCCAGCGTGTCGGCCCGGGTGGTGCCGGTGATCTGCTCGCCCTCACTGTCGCCGGTCTCGGGCCCGGTCACATCCACCCCGGAGGTGTCGAAGCTGATTTCGATCACCTCGAACGGGTCGAGCGTCACCCGCACCGTGGTGCTGTTCACCGCGATATCGGTCAGTTCGGCGCGCACGTCGTTTTCGTTGATGTAGTAGCGCTGGCCGTTGACGAGGAGGCTGTCGGCTTCCTGAAAGCCCTCGCCCGGCACGTAATGCACGCCGTCGCTGGAGTTGGCCGAGAAATCCGCACCGATCTTCACCGCCGAGGCGGAGGTATAGCCCGGCACCAGCGCCCCAAGGTCAAGCTCCAGTTCGATGGTGTCGGTGGCCCGCGAGGCGACGTAAACGACCGTGCTGTCCTCGGACTGCCAGGCGTGGAAGGTGAAGCTGCCGTCCTCGATCGACAGATCCGTGTCCAGCAGTTCGAGCCCCGGCAGACTGGAACTCATCAGATCGAAGGTCGCGCCGTTGATGGTGTTGAGCACCCGCCCCTCGGCATCGGTGATCACATCCTCATGCTGCTTGCCGGCCAGATCGGTCGGCGTGTTGTGCTGCACCGGCCAGACATGCGCGGCGTCCACCCCCAGCTCGTTCATGGTCGAAGTCATCTCGACCAGCACAGAGGCGGAGCGCAGCCCGGTTTCGGTGGTGTCGGAGGTGCGCACGTTCCATTCGGTGATGTAGAGGTCGAGGTCCTTGTCGAAGGCCTCGTCCCAGACGGCATAGTCGCGGTTGATGAAGTTCATCTCGCCGCTGGTGCCCTCGAATTCGATGACCGTCTTGTCGTAGTAGTAATGCTCGACCACCCCGTCGATCGCCTCGCGCGCCTCGGTGCCAAGCTGGTCGATGATCGTGCGGTTGGCGTCTTGCACGCGCTGCAGATAGGGCCGGTCATCGACCGAGACATGGTATTCCGAGCCTGAGAAGGGCGAGGCCATCTGCACGATAATGGCGGCCTGATCCTCTTCGCCAAAGCCCGCATCCTCCATGCCGCGCGCCAGTGCGACGGCGGCGACATCGGCCTTCGAGCCATAGGCGGTCTCACCCATGCTCCAGTATTCATTGCCGATCTCGAAGGCTTCGACCACATCGCCGTAGTCCGTCACGACGGTCTGCGCAAAGCGGGCAATGTCATCTTCCAGCGCCTCGAACTCAGCCACGCTGTAGTTCTTGGTGGGTAGCACCAGCGTCACCTGCGCGCCATTCTCGCGTGCCCAGTCGAGCATGTCGGTGACTTCCTGCCGCAGCGCCCATGTGCCGTCTGAGCGCTCCATTTGCAGGATGTTGAGGAAGCCGTCGCCATCCTCTTCGAGATCGCCGCTGTCGCCCTGCCCCGCCGGGAAACGCAGATGGGTGATGTCGAGCGCATCCGCCGCCGCGCCGAAATTGTCCAAGGGCAGGCCGCTCTCGGTGTTGACGCTGAACACGAGGTTGCCGCCGAAGAAGGCGCCATCCAGCGTCTCGCCCGTACCGGTGGCGGCGGTGACGGAAATATGCGTGCCCTCGAAAGCGGGCGGCGCCGCGGCCAGCGGCGTCACCTGCGCGAGATTGCCCAGCCAGCCACGCGGATCGCCAAGGCTGTCCGCATCCACCCCGTCGATCACCGCCAGCACCGTGCCGTCATAGACCAGCGCCGCGCCGCTGCCATCCTCCGCCGAGGCGACGGTCAGGTTCTGATAGGCCTCGCCCGCAGAAAGCGCGCTGCCATCCGGCAGGATCAGCGTGATCAATTCCGGCCCTCCATCGTTGCCTTGCAGATCATAGGTGTGCAGCGTGAGCGGCGTGAAGTCCTCATCGCCCTGCGGCACCACCAGTTCATAGGCGTCATTGCCCGCAGCCCCTGCAAGGTGATCGCCCGCATCGCCGCGCAGCGTGTCGTCGCCCGCGTTGCCGACCAGCGTGTCGCCCAGCGTTTCCGCCCCATCGGCATCGACACCGCTGACGAAATCATCGCCCGCCTGACCGTCAAGGTAGTCGCCGCCGCCGAGACCTTCCAGCGTATCCGCACCGTCGCCGCCGAACAGCTCGTCGCGCGCAGTGGAGCCGGTGAGCGCGTCGTCGCCGTCGTAAAACCCGGTGAGCGCCGGGGCGAAGTTGCCGATCCAGACGGTCTCGTAGAACAGCTCCTCGGCAGTGTAGCCCTCGATCACCGCGACCACATCGCCATTCATGAAAATCCCCGCGCCGCTGCCGTCGGGCATGTCGCCGATGCCCGCCGCAAGCGTGCCGTCGAAGAAAGAGGCGCGCGGGATGATCTCGCCCTCGGGCGTGACGAAGACCACGCGGTCGGGCACGTCCTGCTCGGTGAAGCGGGTGAAGTCGAGATCGGTGATGGTGACCGGCGCCGCCCCCTCCTGCCCCACCGGCACGATGAAGAGATCGGCGTTGGCGCCGCCGGTCATCACGTCGCCGTCGTCGCCCCAAAGCACGTCGATCCCGGCACCCCCGTCAAGCACATCCGGCGCGCCGAGCGCATCGTCGAGGAACAGCAGGATGTCGGTGCCCGCGCCGCCCTGCGCAGTGTCCGAGCCCTGCGTGCCGACGATCTGATCGTTGCCCTCGCCGCCGATCAGCAGATCATCGCCAGCCCCGCCGTCGAGACTGTCGTTGCCACTCCTGCCATCAAGGGTGTCATCCCCAGCGCCGCCCTCCAGCGCGTCGTCGCCCACGGTACCAAGGAGCAGGGAAATGTCTTCCTCGCTGTCCTCGGGCTCGGGTGTGTCGTCATCGCTGGAAGAGGGGCTCGCGACGCTCCATGCCAGCGCGCCGAGAAGGAGGGAGAACAGATACAGCGTGGGCATATGACTTACCATACAAAGGCCGCCGAACCCGGCAGGACAAAGACCCGGAACAGCGGCCTGCTGCCTCCGGCAAGAAAATCCCCCAGAGCTTAGACCGCAATTTCGCCATATTCTCTAATTTTTTGGAAACACTTCGTTTCGCGTTTCTGTATCCGTGGGCCGCAAACGCAAAACGCCGACCCGCGAAGGGCCGGCGCTTGCCTTGTCTGTCTGCTGCCCGCGCTCAGATCAGCCCGCGCGGGATCGCCTCGTCCCATGTCTTGGCAAAGACCTCTTCGCCGTTCAGCGTCACGACCATGGTGGCCTTGAGGAAAAAGGTCTCGGCGTCGCAGGTCATCTCGCCATCAAGCAACGAGCGGGTCATCCAGCCGTCGCGCCCCATCTCATAGTCCTGATGCAGCTTGTAGCGCGCCGAGGTGGGATCATCGGGATGGATGGTCAACTCGCGGCGCAGGCTGTGCGAGAGCACCGTGCCGATCTCATCGAAGCGCAGCACGCCCTCGCCGAAGAGCCCGCCTTCGCCATTGGTCACATAGGTGACCTCGCCGGTGAGATAGTCGGTGGTCACGTGGCGCTCGAGCTTGGCGGGCCGGATCATGGTGATCGGACAGGCGGGACCATGCGCCGGAGGCTCGAAACCGGGATGCGCATCGCCGCCCGCGCGCTGCGGCAGATGCAGCAGGCTGCGTGCGGTATCGATGGTCAGCGTTGCGGCCTCGGGCGCGGGCCAGATGATCGGCCAATAGGCGGTGCCTACCGAGATGCGCAGCTTGTGGCCCGCGGCAAAGCGGTGGCCGCAGGTCGAGAGCTTGACCTTCACCGTCTCGAATTGGCCCGGCACCAGTGCTTCGGGCGCCTCATGTCCGTTGCGGTGGGTGAGGTTCAGCACCTGATAGCTGACGCGGGTGACCTTGCCATCGGGCGCGACGTCGCCAAGCCGCACCACCACCTGCGCCACCGGTTTGTCGGAGGCGAGGTGCAGGTCCAGTTCGGGCACCCCGAGGATTTCCAGATCGTCCTGCAGCACCTCGGTTTCGAAGACCAACGCGCCGCCATCCTCGATACGCTGGTCGGCGGGCATCTCACCCGCGCAACCGACGCCCATCCATTCGCCCGAGGCAATCCCGTGGCTCTGCGGCGAGCGGATCGGCAGCAACCCGCCCTCTTCCGGCGCATCGGTGAGCGCGCCGCCGGGTGTCAGATGCATCGCGCGCATCGGCTCGGCGAGGGGCCAGTCAGAGCCCACCCAGCGGCCCGGCTGATCGGGGCGCGAGGTGTCGGGCGCGATGGGATCGTTTATGTAGGCGCGCAGCTTGGGCTCCTCCATCACGCCGTTGTCCTCGCCCTTGAGCCATTGGTCCCACCAGCGCACCGCCTCCTGCAGGAAGCCGATCGCCGGGCCGGGCACGCCGTCTTGCGGATATACATGCCCCCACGGCCCGATGATGCCGCGGGTGGGCACCGAAAGGTTCTCGAGCAGGCGCGGCACCGAGTTGGTGTAGCTGTCGGCCCAGGCGCCGACGACCATCACCGGGCACTCGATCGCCGCGTAATCCTCCTGCACCGAGCCGTGCTTCCAATAGGCGTCATAGCTTTGGTGCTCGGCCCACATGGCGGGGAAGAAAGGCAGCGTTTCCAGCCGCTTCTGCCAGTCCTCGCGCCAGCTTTCGCCAACCACCTCGGGATCGAGCGGGCGGGCCTGATAGCCCATCATGATCGAGCCCCACCAGAAGTTGTCGTTCAGCAGGCAGCCATTCATGAAGTGAATGTCGTCCTTGAAGCGGTCGTCGGTGGAATAGCAGGTGATGATCGCCTTCAGCGCCGGGGGCCGCCGCGCCGCAACCTGCAGCGAGTTGAAGCCCGACCAGCTTTTGCCCATCATCCCGACGTTGCCGTCGCACCAATCCTGCGCGGCGATCCAGGCGATGACCTCGCAAGCATCGTCCTGTTCCAGCTCGAGGTATTCGTCGGCCATATGGCCCTCAAACTCGCCGGTGCCGCGGATATCGACGCGCACGGCGGCATAGCCGTTCTCGGCGAAATAGCCGTGCATCGCCTCGTCGCGGCCACGGGTGCCGTCGCGCTTTCGGTAGGGGATGTATTCCAGAACCGCCGGAACCGCGTGGCTGCGGGCGCCCTCGGGCAGGAACAGCCGGGCGCTGAGGCGCGTGCCGTCGGCCATGGGGATCCAGACGTGTTCGATGAATTCGGTGGCCATGATGACTTCCGTTTATCGTGTGTATTCAGATGTGTGTTCGGGTCAGGACGCGCGGGCGGCCAGCACCTTGTCGAGCCACCCGCGGTCGAGCTGCGGCACCGAGTCCAGCAGCTTGCGGGTGTAGGGATCGCGCGGCGCGTCAAACAGCGTGGCGGTGTCCGCCTCTTCGACGATCCGGCCCTTCTGCATCACCACCGTGCGGTCGGCGAGGCGGCGCACCACCGACAGATCGTGGGTGATGAAGAGGTAGGTCATGCCAAGCTCGTCCTGCAGCTTGCGCAGCAGGCGCAGGATGTCCTCGGCGACCAGCGGATCGAGCGCCGAGGTGACCTCGTCGCAGATCATCAGATCGGGCTCTGCGGCAAGCGCGCGGGCAATGCAGACGCGCTGTTTCTGCCCACCGGACAGGGCACCGGGCAGACGCCCGGCCATCTCGGCGGGCAGACCGATCAGATCCAAAAGCCGCGCCACCTCGTCCCGTTGCGCCCTGCCCTTCAGCCCGCGGAAGGTCTGCAGCGGGCGGCCGATGGCCTCGGCTACGGTCTGGCGCGGGTTCAGCGCCACGTCGGGCAGCTGATAGATCAGCTGGATGCGGCGCAAGAGGTCGGGCGCGCGCTTGCGGTAGCTTGTCGGCAGCGCCTCTCCGTCGAACTGCACCTGCCCCGCCGAAGGCGTCAGCAAGCCAGAGACCAGCCGCGCCAGCGTGGATTTGCCCGAACCGGACTCGCCGACGATGGCGACGGTTTCGCCGCGCTTCACCGACAGATCGACGTCGTGCAGCACCGCCGTCTTGCCGTAGGCGGCAGAGACATGATCCACCCGCAGGATCTCTTCGCCAGTGCGGTGATGCGCCCCCGCCTCGGCGTTGAGGCTCGCCTGCCGTTCCGAGACCAGCCGCTGCGTGTACTCCTCGCGCGGGGCGCTCAGGATCTGCTCGGTGGTGCCGGTCTCAACCTTGGCGCCGTGGCGCAGCACCATGAGCCGGTCGGCGACCTGCGCGATCACCGCGAGATCATGGGTGATGTAGAGCGCCGAAGTGCCGTATTTGCGGATCGTCTCGCGCAGCAGCAGCAGCACCTCGATCTGCGTGGTCACGTCGAGCGCCGTGGTAGGCTCGTCGAGCACGAGGATGTCGGGCTTGCAGGACATGGCCATGGCGACCATCGCCCGCTGGAGCTGCCCGCCGGAGACCTGATGCGGATAGCGGCGCCCGAAGGTTTCGGGCTCGGGCAGGCCGAGCGCGGTGAACAGCTCGATCATCCAAGCGCGGGCCTCGCCGGCAGTCATCAGACCGTGCCGCAGCGGGCCTTCCATGATCTGCCGTTCCAGCCGGTGCGCAGGGTTGAAGGCCGCCGCCGCGCTCTGCGCCACATAGGCGATGCGCGCGCCGCGCACGGCCTCGCGCTCGGACCTTGTTGACGACGCCAGATCGTGGCCCGCCAGCTCGATGCTGCCGCCGGTGATCCGGCAGCCGCCGCGCCCATACCCCATCGACGCAAGGCCGATGGTCGACTTGCCCGCGCCGCTTTCGCCGATCAGGCCGAGGATCTCGCCCTGTTCGAGGTCGAGCGACACGCCATGCAGCAGCTCCACGCCCTCGGCGGTGGCGACGCGCAGGTCGCGGATACGAAGGATATCGCTCATCGGTTGTCTCCCTGCACGGTGGTGTGGCCCGACAGCAGCCAGTCGACGGTGAGGTTCACGCCGATGGTCACCAGCGCGATGGCGGCGGCGGGGAAGAGCGGCGCGTAGAGCCCGTAGAGGATGCCCTGCTGGTTGTCGCGCACCATCCCGCCCCAGTCGGCAAAGGGCGGTTGCACGCCGAGCCCGAGGTACGAGAGCCCCGCGACGAAGAGGAAGGTGAAGCAAAAGCGCATGCCGAACTCCGCCACCAGGGGCGGCAGGGCGTTGGGCAGGATCTCGCGGCGGATCATCCAGCCAAGGCCCTCACCACGCAGGCGGGCGACCTCGGCGTATTCCATCACGTTGATCCCCTGCGCCACCAGACGCGCAAGGCGGAAGACGCGGGTGCTGTCGAGACAGGCGATGGTGACGATCAGCACCGGCAGCGACGAGCCGAGCGCCTGCAGCACCACCAGCGCCGAGATCAGCACCGGGATCGACATAACGGTGTCGACGACGCGCGACAGCACCAGATCAAGCCAGCCGCCCCGGATCGCCGCAAGAATGCCGAGCGGCACGCCGATGGCGAACGATAGGCACACGGCGGCCAGCGAGATGCCGATGGACATTTGCGCGCCGTAGAGGAGGCGCGAGAGCATGTCGCGGCCGTTCTGATCAAAGCCCAGCGGATGGCCCGGCTGCGGCATGTCGAAGGGCATGCCGACGATCTCTTCCTGTCCGAAGGGCGCGAGCATCGGCCCGAAGAGGAACAGGACCGCGTTGACGGCAATCAGCGCCATGCCGATCCAGCCGGTCAGCGGGATATTGGAAAGACGGCTCATCTTACGCCTCCTTTCCGCGCGGGTGGCGCAGGCGGGGGTTGAGCGCGATGGCGGCAATGTCGGCGATCATGTTGAGGATCACATAAGCGGCGCCAAAGATCATCGCGGCGGCCTGCACCATCGGCAGATCGCGTTTCGAGACGGCATCCACCATAAAGCGGCCCAGCCCGTTGTAGTTGAACACCGCCTCGACCAGCACGACGCCGGTGATCAGATAGGCGATGTTGAACGACACCACATTGACGATCGGTGCGGCGGCGTTGGGCGCGGCGTGGCGCATGACCACGCGGCCATTCTTCAGGCCCTTGAGGAAGGCGGTCTCGATATAGGGCTGGTCCATAACGCCCAGAACCGTTGTCCGGGTCATGCGCAGGATCTGCGCCATGGTCACCATGACCAGCACCAGCATCGGCAGGGTGGTGGCGTTGAACCAAGCGGCAAGCCCCATGCCCTCGTAAGTGTCGGCAAGACTCGGCAGCCAGCCGGTCTTTACCGACAGCCAGAGCACCAGCAGCAGGCCGAGGAAGTATTCCGGCAGCGACACGAAGGCGAGCGCAGCGATATTGGCGGCGCGGTCAAAGATCGTGCCACGCTTGGCGGCGGCGAGGATGCCAAGGCCCACGGCCAGCGGCGCCGCGATGACCCCGGCATAGGCTGCCAGCGCCATGGTGTTCCAAAAGCGTGGCCACAGCAGATCCGCGACCGGCTGGCCCGAGGCCATAGAGCGGCCCATGTCGCCGGTGAGGATGCCACCCAGCCAGTCAAAGTAGCGCTGAAGCGCGGGCACATCGAGGCCCAACTCGCTGCGCAGCGCGGCGAGGGACTCGGGCGTGGCGCTTTGTCCGAGGATGGCCCCGGCCACGTCGCCCGGCAAGATCTCGGTTCCGGCAAACACCAGAACCGAGACCAGCCAGAGCGTCAGCAGCCCGAGGCCGGCACGTTTTGCGATCAGCGAACCCATCAGGCGTCCAGCCAGACCTTTTCGGCCATGCGCGCGCCCATCAGGTTGAACATCGCATGGGGCTTCACGCCCTTCACGTCCGTCGATACCGCATCGAGGTAATCGCCGAACATCGGGATCATCGCGCCGCCGTCCTCATGGATCAGCGCCTGACACTCCCAGTAGATCTCGCGGCGCTTCTCCTCGTCGAGCAGCGCGCGGGCTTCTTTGAGCAGCGCGTCGAAACGCTCGTTGCTCCAGCGCGTGTCGTTGTAGGAGGAGGAGGACTTATAGGCGATCGACAGCATCTGGTCGGCGGTGGGGCGTCCACCCCAGTAGGACATGCAGAAGGGCACCTGCATCCACACGTCGCTCCAGTAGCCATCCGCCGGTTCGCGCTTGATGGTCACATCAACGCCCGCGCCGGTGGCCGCGCTGCGGAAGACCGCCGCAGCATCCACGGCGCCGGAGAAGGCCGCGTCGGAGGCCGAGAGGGTCACCGCGAGCGGATCGAAACCCGCCTTCTTGGCGTGGAAGCTCGCCTTCTCGGGATCATAGGCGCGCTGTTCCAGCTCGGAGTTGTAGAAGCGGTCGGTCTGCGGGATCGGATGGTCGTTGCCCAGCTGACCGAACCCGGCGAGCGCGGTCTTCAGCAGCTGCTCGCGGTCGACGGCGTATTTGATCGCGAGGCGCGCGTTCACGTCGGTGAAGGGCGCCTTGGTGCAATCCATCAGGAAGGTGAAATGCTGGCCACCGGCGGAACGGACGATCTCGACCTTGGGGTTGCGGCCCAGCAGGGTGACGGTCTTGAAGTCCACCGCGTTGATCGCATGCACCTGCCCCGACATCAGCGCGTTGGTGCGGGCGGTCACATCGTTGATCACCACCACTTCGACGGCATCTACATTGGCGCAGCCGGGCTTCCAGTAGCTCTCGTTGCGGACAAAGCGGCCACGCACGCCGGGCTCGACACGCTCGGGGATGAAGGGGCCGGTGCCGACGGGGTTGGACCAGTCGTCGAAACCTTCGGGCACCACCAGCAGGTGATAGTCCGACAGCAGGTAGGGCAGATCGGCGTTGCCGCTCTCCAGCGTGATGCGGATCTGATGATCCGACAGCTTCTCGATCTCGGTGATCGGCGCGAGGATCGAGCGCGCCGCCGAGGAGCTTTCGCCGCGGTGCAGGTTGAGCGAGTAGATCACGTCATCGGCGGTGAGGCTCTTGCCGTTGTGGAAGGTCACGCCCTGCCGGATGTCGAACACCCATGCGGCGGCGCCCTCTTCCGCGTCCCATGCCGAAAACAGCTCGGGCTGGGCGATGTTGTCGCTGTCGATCTCGACCAGACCGTTCATGACCATATAGGCTTGGTTCACCGGCACCCAGTCCGCCAGCTTGCGGATGTCAAAATCATCGGTGGTCGAGCCGCCGCTGATCCCGAGCTTCAGCGTGCCACCCTTGCGCGGCGCATCCTGCGCGCGCAGCGGCAGGCCGCTGAGGCCCACGAGGCCCATGCCTGCGGCCCCGGCAAGAAGTCCGCGGCGGCTGATACCGGACATGTCATGAACGATCGTCATGTCGTCTCTCCTGTGGATTTTTCGTTATACGCGGCTCTTGGCCGGCTTGGCGCAGAACATCCGGGGGATTGCTTAGAGGCACAAATGATTTTTTGTCATACCCCTCTGAGCGCCTCTCAGGGCTCGGTTTTTCCGGCGCTATATCAGCAGCTTGCGCAAGGGTGCGTGTTAAGCCCCGCGCCAGCGGCGATTGCTTTCGACCAACCAATCACCAACCTGCCGCGCGACCTGCCGTTGGTGCCGGGTGGTGGGGCGCATGAGGTAATACTGGCCGTGGCCGCGGAAGGGCCGCGCGTCGGCGGGCACCAACTCGCCGCTGTCGAGATAATCGACGATGAACCACGTCCAGCCCATGGCGATGCCCACGCCGCGCCGCGCCGCCTCGACCGAGAGGTGGTAATCGCCGAGCTTCCAGCGCGTCGCCGCCTCGGGCAGTTGCACGTCCATCGCGGCGAGCCAATTGCCCCAGTCCGTCCACTCCTTGTGGGTCTCTTCGACGGTCAGCAGCAGCGGCGCCTCGGCCTCGGTCAGCGGCGTCGCGCCCGGCGCCATCACCGGCATCATCTCTTCGGGTCCCAGCACATCGACCACATGATCGGCCGGGCGGTTCGGGCGGTAGTAGATCGCGAGGTCATACTCGTCGTGGCGCAGCTGCTGAAAGAAGTCGTTGACGATCAGCTTCAGTTCCAGCCCCGGAAAGGCGTCGCGCAGCCGGGTCAGACGCGGCAGCATCCACAGGTCGGCGACGGCGCGCGAACAGGCGATGGTCACCTGATCCTGCCCGCGCCGGGTCAGCTGCCCGGCCTCAAGCGATTGCAGCGCGTCGAGCGCGCGCCCCACCTCCTTGGCGTATTCCTCGCCGATGCGCGTCAGCACCACCCCCGAGGGCTGGCGTTCGAAGAGCGCCGCGCCGACGTGATCCTCAAGCTGCGCGATCTGCCGACTAATGCCGCTTTGGGTGAGCGCCAAAAGCTCGGCGGCGCGGGTGAAGCTGCCGCAGCGCGCCACGGTCTGAAAGGCGAGCAGGCTGCGCAGCGGCGGGAGACGACCAATATCCATGCGCCGCTTATAGTGCGCCACTGCCGGGCTGCGAAGGGGGATGCACTGGCCCCGCGTCAGACGGGGCCAGCACAAGGATCCGCGCGGGATCAGGCGAGTTGCCGACGGCGCCCGATCAGATGCACCGCGATCTCGACCGCCGCCAGCACCAGCATCGACAGGCCAACCAGCGGGAAGAAGATGCCCGCCGCCACCGCTATCAGCAGCAGCGCGCGCGGAATGCGCCAGTCGGCGGGCACCTGCGGCACGCCGAGCGCACCCGAAGGGCGACGCTTCCACCACATCGCCGCACCCGACGCGCAGAGCCCGACCATCGCGAGGCAGGCCAGCAGGAGCACGATCTGGTTCACCAGCCCCCATTCTTGCCCCATGTGCACGCTGATGCCCCATTCGGCCCAGCGGCCCAGCGTGCCGAGGTCTTCAAGCCCGGCGTCATAGAGCACCTCGCCGCTGTATTGATCGAGGTGGATCACCCGCTCATAGGTGATGTCGTCGGGATAGACCGAGGCGGTGAACACGCCTTCCGGCCCGCCGGGCATCGAGACCGAATAGCCCGGCACGATGCCCAGATCCTCGACCTTGGCCACCACTGAATCAAGCGCCTGCGGCACGCCCGCGCTCTCAGCCGACAGCGGCAGGGGCTGTTTTTCCATGATCCAAGGCGCGCGGTCGACAGCGTCAGCGACCGGCACCGTCGAGACCGGTTTGCCGGACCAATAGCCATCCGGCATGCCCATCCCCAAGGCATAGGCATAATCGTAGAACTTGCCGCCCCAGACCGAGGACCACGGCAGCCCGGTCATCGCCAGAAAGACGATGAAGACGCCGGTGTAGATCCCCGTGACCGCGTGCAGATCGCGCCACCACGGGCGGCCGCGCTTGGCCTTGATACTGACCGTGCCAAGCTTGCGTCCGCGCGGCAGCCACAGAAAGATCCCGGTGCCCACCAGCAGCACCATCCAGCCCGCCGCGGCCTCGATCAGCCGGTTGCCGAACCAGCCCACATATTCCAGCGAATGCAGCTTGCGCACCACATACATCGCCGGGCTGCCCGCCGCGCCGCCATCCCAAAGCGTGCCGAGAACGTCGCCGGTGTAGGGATCGACATAGACGGTATCCTTCAGCCCGTCCTCGCCGAGGATGTCGACCTCAGCGCTGCGGTCCGCGGCCATGGCGGGCGTGTAGGCTTTCATCTCGCCGGGATGGGCGGCAAGCGCCGCTGCGGTGATCTGCGAGGGGGCGAGCGGCGCGCTGCCCTCCTGCACGAAGCGCAGGTTTTGATAGGCGGCGTCGTTGATCTCATCCTTGAAGAGATAGATGCCGCCGGTGAGCGCGAGGATGAGGACGAAGGGCAGGATCACCAGCCCCGCGATGAAATGCCAGCGCCAGACGGCGCGGTAGAGCGCGGCAGAGGCCGCGCGGTGTGTTTGTTCTGTCATGAATCCATTCCGATTGGCCCGCCGGTAGCGGGGCCTTTGCAAGAGCGATCCGGCGGGCTCTCCGCGCGGACCGGTGTCGAACGTGACGGCCGGGTGCCGTCAGAGGGCGACGGGCGGCGCTCTTGGGGAATGGTTGATATTGCGGGCCTGCGCCTCACGCAGCAGATCCGCGCCCTGCCGCCAGCTTTCATGCGGCACCAGCATCTGGCTGCAATCGTGGGGGCTGAGCGCGGGCGGGTTGGGCAGGCCGTGACAGAAAGGGCAGTGATGCTCGTGCGCTCCGCCCGAGCCGCAGCCATCGCGGTGCAGCATGCCAACCGTCAGCTCAAGCACTTCGAGCGCGGCAGAGCCGCGGTCGGGCGCCATCATGGCTGCCGAGGTCGCGCTGGTCAGGGCCAGAAGTCCGGCGAGGATCAGCGCAAGGGGATATGTCAGAAGGCTCCGCACCCGCGTGATGTCGCACGGGACTGCCAGCTTGGGAAGCGACAGCTTGTCACGTACCGCCTCGTTGCGCGCCCTGTGACGCAACGGCGCGGCGGACTGCGGTTCGGTCTGGCAGTGCACAAAGGGGCCAAAACGAAAATTGCCGCGCCCGGGAGGGGGCGCGGCAATCGAATTGGCGAGGGGAGGCTTTTATTCGGCTACATGCGCACGCGCCATGGTGCCGGCGTATTGCTCGTGGAAGTAGGTCATCGTGTCGAGCAGCACATCCTCGAGCGCGATCTTCGGCTCCCAGCCGAGCAGTTCCTTGGCCTTCGAGATGTCGGGCATCCGGCGGTCGCAATCTTCATAGCCTTCGCCGTAGAACTCTTCCGAGCTGACCTCAATGATCGGGTAGTTCTCGTAGGAGGGATCACCGGTGATCTTGGCGTAGGTCTTGCGCATCATATCCGCCAGCTCGGCCATGGTGACCTCGTTGTTGCGGTTGCCGATGTTGAACGCGTGGCCATTGGCCTTCTCGGGGTTGTCGAGCATGCGGCAGATCGCATCCACGGCCTCGTAGATCGACACGATGGTGCGGCGCGCCTTGCCACCGTCCACCAGCTTCATCGGATCGCCATTGAGCAGCGCGCCCATGAAGCAGGCCAGAACCCGCGGCACACCGTCGCCGTCGCGCTGCGGAATATAGTCCATGCGCGGGCCGAAGAAGTTCAGCGGACGCACCACGGTGAACGGCAGGCCGTCTTCCTTGTGGTGGGCGTAGACGAGGCGCTCGACCATCTGCTTGGCGCAGGCGTAGGTCCAACGCTGGTTGACGATCGGCCCCATAATAAGCGGCGTTTCGTCTTCCTTCAGCTCGTAGAGATCGGGGTTGGCGTATTCGGTATCGCCGACATAGCTCGACAACGTGCGGCCATAGCATTCGCTGGTCGAGAAGCTGATGAGCCAGCGCTTGTATTCGACGCAAAGCTCGACGATCGGGTAGACGTCGAAGAGGTTCGACTTGATCACGCTGATCGGGTTGGTGTTGTACTCTGACGGGTTGCAAATCGCCGCGAGGTTGATCACGACGTCGCTGCCTGCGACCGCGTCGCGCAGGTCTTTCTGCGTGTCCGCGTCGTCAACGTACTTCTGGTGGAGCGTGAAGTTCGGGTGATCCAGATGCTTGTGGATCTTCTCGCTCGACGGATCCCACCCAATGATCTTGTGATCGGTGGTGGTGAGCAGTCGATCAAGCAGATGGCTGCCAATAAAGCCCCCGCATCCCAGGATAACAATATTCATCGGATTCTCCGTTCCAATTCGCATATTAAAAACACCTCTGGCAGACCCCTGAAAAATCGGGCCCTTAAAGGAAATTACGTAAAGTCTTTAGTATCCAAGTTAATAGGTATTAACCCACCTGAATCCTTTACACGATGTTCAGTCAGATGGCTATGACTCGCGCACCCAACCAGCGGCCCGTTCAAGGTGGCTGCCCCATTGTTGGGCGAAACGTCGGGAAGCTTGTCAGCATCCGTATGTTTCGGCCCCTCAGCCAGACCGTTTCACGCTCCGATCAGCCTTGAAACCTGCCCACATGACCCGAGCACAAAAGCCCGAAGAAGCAGAAATTCGCTGGCCGACAGGTGATCCTTGCATGATTCGGCCTTCAAACCCAGAGGCTTTGCCGATTGCACGGGCTCGTGCTGCGCTTCCGCGCTCAGACAGGCAAAGCCCCGCCGATCGCTCGGCGGGGCCCCCTCGCACGGTCCCTCGTGCAAAAGCCATTTTCGGCTTTAGTTAAACATCGTGTCCGGGATGAAGGTGGCGATCTGCGGAATTGCAATGATCAGCACCAGCCCCACCACCATAGCCAGCAGGAAGGGCGTCACACCGCTGAACACGGTGGTCAGCGGCACCGAAGGCCCGGCCACGCCGCGCACCACAAAGACGTTCATGCCCACCGGCGGGGTGATCATCCCCATCTCGATGACGATCACCGCGACCACGCCGAACCAGATCGGATCAAAGCCGAAGCCGGTGATCACCGGAAAGACGATCGGGATCGTGATGACCAGCATCGACAGCCCGTCCATGAACATGCCCAGCACCACATAGGCCAGCAGGATCACGATCAGCGTGCCATAGGCACCCAGACCCAGCGTTTCCAGCTGCGCGCCGAGCGTTGCCGGAATATGGGTGATGGCAAGGAACGGGTTCAGGACGTTGGCCCCGATCACCACCATATAGAGCATGGCGGAGGTCTTGAGCGTGTCGAGCACCGCGGCTTTGAACCCCGTCCAGTCGAGCTTGCGCTGCACCAGCGCCAACAGGATCACCAGACCCGCGCCGATGCCCGAGGCCTCGACCGGGGTGAAGACCCCAAGGTAGATGCCGCCGATCGACACGATGATCACCCCGAAGAGCGGCCATGCCTCGGACGAGATGCGGATGCGCTCGGCCCAGGTCAGCTTTTCGCCCTTCGGACCGATCGCGGGGTTCAGCGTGGCCTGCAGCCAGATCACCCCGATGAACAGCACGCTCAGCAGGATGCCCGGCAGAATCCCTGCCATGAACAGCCGCCCGATGCTTTCCTCGGTGAGGATCGCGTAGAGCACGAAGCCGGTCGACGGCGGGATCAGAAAGCCCAGCGTGCCGCCCGCGGCAACCGATCCGGTCGCCAGACCGTCGCTGTAGCCAAGGCGCTTCATCTGCGGCAGCGCCACTTTGCCCAGCGTGACCGCCGTGGCCACCGAAGAGCCCGAGACCGCCGAGAAGGCCGCGCAGCCGATCACCGAGGCCGAGGCCAGCCCGCCCTTGAAGCGGCCAACCCAAGCATAGGCGGCATCATAAAGCCCGCGCGAATAGCCCGCCGCCGAGGCGATATTGCCCAGCAGCACGAACATCGGCACGACGATCAGCGAGTAGGACGAGATCGCCGAATAGCTTTCGGTCAGCAGCATGGCGCTGGCGCTGCGGAATCCCGACAGCGCCCAGTAGCCGAAAAAGCCCACCAGCAGCATGGCGAAGGCCACCGGCGTGCGCAGGATCATCAGCAGGAAGAGGCAGGCGATACCGACAAGGCCTGCGGAAACATCCGTCATTGTTCCTCTCTGTAGATGATCACATTCAGGATCTGCAGCGCAAAGACCAGCACGCAGAAGGCACAGCCGAGGGCGAGAATTCCGTAGAAGGGCCAGAGCGGCAGGCCCAGCATATTGGTGGTGTCGCCGAACTCGGCGGCATCCAGCGCCTTATAGACAGCACGGTGGCACAGCACGCCCAGCACATAGCCCGACAGCAGCCGCGCCAGAACGTCCCCGGCCATGCGGCCAAAGCGGCCCAGCACCCGATCAAAGACGTCGACGGTCACATGGCCGTTGAGATGGGTGCAATAGGGCAGCGCGGACATCACCAGCGCCACGGCGGTCAGCTGGATGATCTCGTTGGAGCCGAGGATCGGCTGGCCAAAAACATAGCGCAGCACCACACCGGCAAAGATCAGGACCACCAGCAGCAGCAGGGCCAGCCCGCCGATCACCGCGAGGATCGAGGTGGCCCTGTCGGAGATGACCGACAGGACCCGGGTTTCAGAGCGCGTCATGGCGCTTACTTCGACAGCGCGTCGACGATGGCTTGTGCGCTGCCGCCGGTCTCGGCGACGACGCTTTCCACCACGGGGGCGGCCAGCTCGTTGAAGGCGGCGGCTTCCTCGGCGCTGAGCTCGATCACCTCGTGACCGTCCATCTCGGCGAAGGCTTCGACACCGCCAGCGGCGACCGCCAGCTGCACCTCGTTTGCCTTGACCGACGCTTCCTTGCCCGCTTCGAGCAGCGCGGCCTGCTGGTCATCGCTGAGGCTGCCAAAGGCATCGCGATTGGCGAGGATGAAGAACGGCGAGTTGGTGGTGTCCATGCCGATGGTCAGATAGGTCGCCACTTCGCCCAGACGGAACGCACGGGTCGCGGTGGTGTCGATCATCGCGCCGTCGATCACCCCGGTCTGCATGGCGTTGTAGATCTCGCTGACCGGCATCGAGACCGGCGTCGCGCCCCATGCCTCGACCAGCAGGCCGGTGTTGCGCGAGGGCACGCGGATCTTCAGACCCTCGATGTCGGCCGGGCTGCGCACGGCTTTGTCGCGGGTGTAAAGCTGGTTCGGCGCCGAGGACCACAGGCTGACCAGAATGGCGCGGCGGTACTCAGGCTGGAACAGCTCGATGTTGTTCCAGATGTCGGCGGTGCCGGTCTCGGTGTCCAGCACGCCCGGTAGTTCAGCGGTGAGCGTCAGCGGGAAGGTCGAGGCGGTGTAGCCCGGCAGCGACACGGCAAGCTCGGCAACCCCGTCCAGCACGCGGCTGTATTGCTCGGCCGGGCCCGGGCCCAGTTCGCCGCCGTTGTAGATGGTCACCGACAGATCGCCGCCCGACTTTTCTTCGACCGCCTTGGCGAAGGGCTCGAAGGCGCCTTCCACATAGGGGTGGGTCGGGGCGAAGAAGCTGGCGAATTTGAAATCTTCTGCAAAGGCCGCAGTGGTGGAGGCAAGGCCAAGGGCCGCGGCAAGAATAACAGAACGCATGGTAATCCTCCCAAGATCACGCCTGCCTGCGTGACAGGCCGTGTGCGGCACAGGTTGTGCAGGCATCTTTCCGGAGGCACCAATACATTCGATGCATTTTTGCATAATTTCTTGCTATAGGTCGGGAAGGCCCTTTGCCGCGGCCCGCAGGCAATCGAGCATCAGCTGCTGCGGGCGCGACGCCAGCCAGCCCACGCGCATGGTCAGCCCGATCTGCCGCAGCGGCAGATTTTCCGTGACCCGCAGCTGCACGAGGTTGCGGCGGCTCAGCTCCGGCGCTGCCTGCCGCCCCGAGGTAAACGCCAGCGCGTCGCTCAGATCGAGATATTCGCGTATAAGCAAAATGAAACCCGCCTCGATGAGGCTGGCCGGAAGCGGCAGGTCGTGCGCCGCAAAAATCGCTTCGAACTGGTGCCTTAGCTGAGTGCCCGGGCCGGGCACGACCCAAGGGAAGCGGGCCAGTTCGGAGGGGTGCAGCGGCCCGCGACCGGCCAGCGGATGCCCGGGCCGGGCGACAATGGCGAAACGGTCATGAAACAGCGGTTCCTGCACCACGTCGGGCGCGGGCTGGGTGCTGCGCAACGCGCCAAGCATCAGATCCACATCGCCCCGGCGCAGCGCCGCCAGCAGCATCTCATAAGTGCCGTCGATCACCGAGACCCGCATGTTGGGGCGCGCCTGCCGGAAAGCTGCAAGCGCGCGCGGCAACAGCACCGAGCGTGAAAGCGGCAGCGTACCGATCGCGATCCGCCCGGTCTCGCGCCCGTCAATCTCGCCGAGGTCCATGTCCGCCTGATCCAGCTCGCTCAGCGCAAGCCGGGCGCGCGGCACAAGCGCGCTGCAGGTGCGGCTCGGGACCAGCCCCTGCGGCGTGCGCTCGAACAGCCGCTCGCCCGCTTCCTCTTCAAGCTGGCTGACGGCGCGGTGCACGGTGGGCTGCGCCAGATCGAGCGCCTTGGCCGCGAGGGTGAAACTGCCGGTATCATGCACCGCGATCATGCCCTGCAACTGACCGCTGGTGGCCAATGCGGGCAGCCGAGGCGAGATCGCACCAAGCGCCGCATCAAGCTGGCGGAACGCCCGGCACAGTCGCGCGGCCAGCGCGGTGCCCCGCTCGTTGAGAATGAAGCCGCGGCTGGTCCTGTCGAAAAGCGCCCCGCCCGCCTGTGTCTCGAGCTTGCCCAGCATCTGGGTGACCGCCGGTTGCGAGACATTGAACCGTTCGGCGGCGGCGGTGATCTGGGCCTCTTCGGCCACCGCCAGAAAAACCCTCAGGTGCCGCAGGTTGCGCGAAATCATCGTACCGCGCCTCTTGCTCTGTCCATCACGCACCCCTGCCCTGCCACCTGCCCCGCCGGTTATAGCGCCGCGGCGGCGGCGGGGTCCATGCCGGTCAGCCGCCCGAGGGACCGCCGCGATCGCTGCCGCCGGGCAGGGAAAGCGCCTCGCAAATCTCACGCAGCGCCCCGCGCAGCCCCTCCTCGAGCGTCGGGTGATAGACCGGCAGCGCCAGCAGATCGCCGACCGTCAGCTTTTGTTGCACCGCCAGCGCCAGCATATGCCCCATGTGATCCGCGCCCGGACAGCACAGATCGGCCCCAAGCAGACGACCATCGGGTTCGGCGGCATAGATCTGCGCCACACCATGGTTCTCGCCCTCGACCCGTGCCCGCCCCTGATCGGCATAGCTGGCGGTGCCGATGGCCGCTGCCTCCTCTGGCCCCGCGCCGAGACTAACCAGCGGCGGGTCGGTGAATGTGATCGTGAAAGGTAAGCTGCGCTCGGAGCGGACCACCGCCGGATAGGCCGCCGCATTGCGCCCCGCGATGGCCCCTTCGGCGGAGGCTTCGTGCAGCACGGGCCGCTCCGCATTGGCATCACCGGCCATGAAGATCGGAGCCTTCCCGCATTGCAGCGTTGCGGGATCCACCTCCGGCATCCCTTTGTCGTCAAGGTCCAGCCCCGTCGCTTCAAGGTCGAGCCCCTCCAGCGACGGCGGCCGGCCCGAGGCCACCAGCACCTTGTCGAAACTCTCCACGCCGCCGTCCCAGCGAATGGTCACGCCGCTCTCGGTCACCTCCGGGGTCGGCTCGACGCCCAGTTGCAGATCCAGCTCTGCCTCAAGCGCGGATTTCAATGCGGCGTGCACCGCATCGCTGCGCGCCCCGGCCAGCCGGTCGCCAAGGTCAAAGATCGTCACCCGCACCCCCAGCCGCGCCATCGCCTGCGCCAGTTCGACACCGATCACCCCCGCGCCGATGACCGCAAGGCTGCGCGGCAGATCCGGCAGCTCAAAGATCGTCTCATTGGTCAGCAGCCGGTCGCCGAGGTCGCGAAACGGCGGCGGCACCATGGGCTGCGCGCCGGTGGCGATGATCACCGCCTTCGCCTCGATCCGCGTGCCATCGTCCAGCACCAGCGCGCTTTCACCGGTGAAACGCGCCCGCCCGCGCATGCAGGTGCCTGCGGGCAGATCGTCAAAGCTCTGCCGTGTGGCCGCGGCGAAACGGTCGCGCTCGTCGCGCAGCCGCGACAGCACGGCAGGCCCGTCGACGCTCACCTTGCCGGTGCGGATGCCAAAGAGCCCCGATCCCCGCGCCCGCTGTGCGCTGCGCCCCGCCGCGATAAGCAGTTTCGAGGGCATGCAGCCGGTATTGGCGCAGAGCGTGCCGGAAAACTCGGGGTCGATCAGCAGCGTCTTGGCACCATGCTGGCGGGCATTGCGCTCGGCGGCGATGCCAGCGGTGCCAGCGCCGATCACGGCAACATCGCAGGTCAGGGTTTCGGGCATGGGGATCCTTTCCGCCACATCTCGGGGCGAGAGGAGGCTGCCGTTTGGGAAACTCTGGATCAACGGGGAAGCGCGGTGCTTGTTCCCGCGCCCCCGGTCAGAGCGGCAACAGAATGGGCAGAAGCGTGATGCAGACCGCCATGGTGACCAGCGTGAAGGGCGCGCCGATGCGCAGGAAGTCGGTGAACTTATAGCCACCGGGCACCATCACCAGAAGGTTCACCGGCGACGAAACCGGCGTCATGAAGGCGGTCGACGCAGCAAGCGCGACGCACATGGCGAAAGGATAGGGCGAGGCGCCAAGCCCGTCGGCCACCGCCATGGCCACCGGCCCCATCAGCACCGCCGTCGCGGTGTTCGAGATGAAGAGGCTGAGCAGCGTGGTCGCAAGAAATAGCGCCGAGAGGATCGCGCGCGGCGGCATCTCGCCCATCAGCCCGAGCACCGCCTGCGCCGCCAGATCGACGCCCCCTGCCCGTTCGAGCGCGGTGGCAAAGGGCATCATGCCGGCGATCAGCACCAGCGTCTGCCAGTTGATCGCGCGGTAGGCGCCATCCATGCCGATGATGCGAAAGGCCCCCATGGCAAGACAGCCCAGAAGCGCGGCCTGCGCGTTGGGAAGCGCGCCGGTGGCCATCGCCAGCACCACCGCCAGCAGCACGGCCACGGCAAGCGGCGCACGGCGATGCTCGGGCGCCACCGCGTCGGCCTCTTCCGGCAGATCGAGCGGCAGCAGATCGCTGCGGTCTTCGGACATGCGGCGCAGCGCGGGCCAGCGCCCAAGCAGCAGCAGCGTATCGCCCGCGCGCAGCTTGGTGTCGGCGCCCGCCCCCTCCAGCGGTCCGCTGCCGCGGCGCAGGCCGATCACGGTAAGCTCGCGGCGCGTCCGCAGCCGGGCCTCGGCGGGGCTGCGCCCGGCAAGCTGCGATCCGGGCGGCACCATGGCCTCGGCGATGCCTACCTCGCGGTCTGGGCGCGTGAGGTCCTCGGCGCCCAGCGACCGCATCTGCAGCTTCCGGTCCCGCCGCCAGCCTTCGAGATCGAAGCTTTCGCCAATCACCCCCAGCAGCAGAATGTCCGACGATTGCAGCACCGTCTCGCGGGTCGGGCGCAGCATCTCGGTGCCCCAGCGGCGCGGGCGCTCGATGGTCAGGATGGTCACCCCGTCCCGGCCGCGCAGATCAAGCTCGCCAAGCTGATGGCCGATAAGGTCGGAGCCGGGCGTGATCTGCAGCCGCGACACCCGCCCGCGCAGCCCGTAGCTGTCGATCATCTCGGCCATATGGCGCCGCTCGGATACCGGCGGCGGGGCGTCCGGAGCCAGAAAGCGCCGCGTGGCCAGCATATAGAGCATCGCCAGCACCAGAACCGGCAGGCCGAACGGCAGGAAGGCGAAGAAGGAAAACCCCTCGAGCCCGCGCCGCACCAATTCGGCATGGATCACCATATTTGGCGGCGTCGCGACCAGCGTCAGCATGCCGCTGATCAGCGCCGCCATCGACAGCGGCATCATCAGCCGCCCCGGTCCGATCCCGGCGCGGCGGGCGATCCCCAGCACGATGGGCACGAAAATGGCAACGACGCCGGTAGAGCTCATGAAGGCCGACAGCAGCGCCGCGGCGAGCATCAACAGCACCAACAGCAGCCCCTCGCGCCCGCCGGCGCGGGTGGTGATCTGGTCCCCCATCCATTGCGCCACTCCGGTGCGCACCAACCCCTCGCCGATGACGAAAAGCGCGGCGATCAGCACCACGCTGGAATCGGAAAACCCCGACAGCGCCTCGGACATGCTGAGCACGCCGGTGAAGGGCAACGCGACCATCACCATAAGCGCCACCGCGTCCATGCGTGGCCTGCCCCGTGCGAAGAGCACAAGCGCCAGCACCAGCAGGCCGAGCACCATGGCCAGCTCGAGCGTCATCCGTGCCGCACCTCCATTGGCTGCGCCCGCCAGACGCGGCGGGCTCAACCTTCAGTGAAGCTAGGATCTGTCGTGGTGATCAAGCGGAGTTCGGGGAATGCGGAACATCGCGCCCGGTGTCAGCTCGTGATGCTGAAACCCGTGGCGGTTGTAGAAGGCTTCGAGCGCGGGCTTGTCGAGCCCCTCTTCGCCAAACGGCTCATGGTGCAGCTCTATACCCAGCTCGGCGTCATCCGCCGCATCCACCAGCTGCCGCAGGATGCGATGCGCGATGCCCTGACCGCGATAGGTTGGCGCCACCCAGATGCCGCTGAGGATGAACCGTTTGTTCCACAGCGAATGCTCGATATAGGCGACGTTTTCGTGGCTGTTGCGGTAATAGGTCCGCTCGCCGGTATCGCCGACGCACGCGATCAGCCCCGGCACCTTGGCGAGGCGGGCCATCACCCGCTCATACTTTGATTCGGCCTGTTGACGCGCGCGCTGCAGGCCCGCGTCCAGTTCATGGGTCAGCTCGGGGTGGCGAATCTCGCAATAATCGCGCAGCCCGTGCTGCAGAGCGATGGCAACAAATGCACGCAACTCGTTCTCAAGGCGGGAAATTTCGGCCTGCTCCGCGCTCTTGCGACGCGGCGTGAAATGGGTCCGGTACCCGCGATCAATGTCGGTATATGGCATGGTGTCCTCCCACGCCGATCATACAGGGTCATTCGTAACGGGACAGTAATTCTGGACATACCGTTTGCGCAAACACCGCCAATGAGCGGAGTTTGGGCTATGATTGTATACCAATGGCCACCGCGCGACCCCCAATCAACGGGATGCCGCGCGGCAGAAACGCTCAGACCGCCGCTTCGCGGGCGATCACATCCTGCATCGGCTCAAACAGCATCTCGGCCAGCAAGCCGGTGACCTCGGCCCAATAGGCATCGTCCGCCGAGACCGCGGGCGGCACGAAAGCCGCGCCGCGCAGGGCCGCGACGATCTCTTCGGCATCCTTGCCCGCAGCCATGGCCTGCAACTCCGAGGCCCGCGGATCGCGCAGCTCGAAAGCGTCGCAATCATGCGTCGCACCGCTCACATGGCGCAGCCATGCCGCCGTCGCGAAGGTGAAGGCGCGGCAATCCACGTCCTTGGCGCGCGCATCGGCCACCGCCGAGAAGATGCGCTGCGGCATCTTTTCCGACCCGTCCATGGCGATCTGGAAGGTCTCATGCGCGATGGCCGGGTTCTCGAAGCGGCGCGCCAGCGCGTCGGCATAGGCGGCCGTGTCGATGCCAGGGATCGGCGGCAAGGTCGCGGCGGCAGTGGCGAGATGGCGGCGCACCAGCTTGGCGAGCGGCGGATTGGCCATCACGTCGCGCACATAGGTGCAGCCCGCGTGGAACCCGGCGTAGGCCAGCATCGAGTGGCTGCCGTTCAGCATCCGCAGCTTCATCGCCTCGAAAGCGGCGACATCATCGGTAAAGATCGCGCCTGCAGCCTCCCAAGCCGGGCGGCCCTGCGGGAAGTTGTCCTCGATGACCCATTGGCAGAAGCTCTCGGTCTCGATGGCGGCAAGGTCTTCGCAGCCGGTGAGCTCGGCCGCCTCGGCCAGCGTCGAGGCTGTGGCGGCGGGGGTGATCCGGTCGACCATGGTCGAGGGGAAGGCGACGTTGAGCGCGATCCATTCCGACAGGTCCGGGTCGATGCGGCGGGCGAAATCCACCACCGCGCCGCGCAGCAGCACGCCGTTCTCGGGCAGGTTGTCGCAGCACAGCACGGTGAAGGGCGCGAGGCCCGCATCGCGGCGGCGGCGCAGCGCCTCGGTCAGCAAGCCGAGCACGCCCTGCGGCGCTTGCGGGTTCGCCAGATCGGCGGCGACGGCGGGATGCGCCACGTCACAGCCCTGCGCGGCGCGGTCGAGGCCATAGGCCTTTTCCGTCACCGTCAGAGACACGATCTTGGTGCCTTCATCCGCCATGGCGGCAAGCGCCGGCTCGGGGTTGCCCGCAGAGCAGATCGCGTCGGCAATAGAGCCGATGACCTGCGCCGAGGTGCCCTCGGCCCCTTTGACGATCAGCGTGTAGAGCCCGTTTTGGGGGTGCAGCTCATCCGACGCCTTGGGCGAGCGCAGCGACACGCCAAGGATGCGCCAGTCGCCGCCCTCTGCGGTCATCGCCAGATCGGTCAGCGCCGCCTGATGCGCCTTGTGAAAGGCGCCAAGGCCAAGGTGGACGATGCCCACCCCATGCGCCTGCGGATCATAGCCCGGACGCAGCGCCTCGGGCACTTGGGTCAAGGAGGTCAGCCTCATGCCGCCCCCGTGACCAGCTTGTGCTCGAAGCTGCGGTAGATGCCGCGCAGTTCCGCCAGCCCCTTGAGACGACCGATCGCCGGATAGCCCGGCTGCGCCTCGCGGCCGATGTCGTCAAGGATGTCCTGCCCGTGGTCGGGGCGGAAGGGGATCGACCAGTCGGCGCGGCCCTCGGCCTTGCGGCGGGTCTCTTCGGCGACGACGGCGGCGACCATGGCAACCATGTCGGTGTGACCTGAAAGGTGCTCGTCCTCATAGAGCGAGTTCATCACCTCGGTGCCTTCGATGCTGACGTTGCGCAGGTGCAGGAAGTGCACGCGATCCGCCAGCGCCTTGAAGATCTCGACCGGGTTGTTGTCGGGACGCGCGCCAAGCGAGCCGGTGCAGAGCGTCACGCCATTGGCGCGCAGGTCCACCGCGTCGAGGATTTTGCGATAATGCGCCTCGGTCGACATGATGCGCGGCAGGCCGAGCAGCGGGAAGGGCGGATCGTCGGGATGGCAGCACAGGCGCATGCCAAGATCCTCGGCCAGCGGCGTCACTTCCGACAGGAAGTCGATCATGTGCTGCTGCAGCTTTTCTTCGGAAATGCTGTCGTATTCCGCGAGGTGCAGCTTCACATCCTCGAGAGTGAATTTCTCTGCCGCGCCCGGCAGACCAAAGACGACGTTGCCCGCCAGCTTCTCTTTGAAGGCGTCATCCATCTTGGCGAAGCGCTCGGCGGCCTCGGCAACCACCGCATCGGGGAAGCTCTCGGCGGCGCCGGCACGTTCAAGGATATGGATGTCGAAGGCGGCGAAATCGATCAGGTCGAACCGCATGCAGCGCGCACCGCTGGGACGCTCCCACGCCAGATCGGTCCGGGTCCAGTCGAGCACCGGCATGAAGTTGTAGCAGATGGTCTCGAGACCCGCGTCGCGCAGGTGCCGCATCGAGATTTTCCAGTTCTCGATGTGGGTTTTCCAGTCGCCCTTCTGCTTTTTGATGTCTTCCGAGACGGGCAGCGATTCGACCACATCCCAAACCAGAGGCGACGGGCGACCGTCCTTGCGGGTGGCAATCTCTTGCTGCCGCTGCGCGATTTCCTCGGGGGACCAGACGGTGCCGGTGGGCACGTGATGCAGCGCCGAAACAACGCCTTCAACGCCTGCCTGCATCATGTCGTCGATGCTCACGCGGTCTTTCGGACCGAACCAACGCCAGGTCTGACGCATCGCTTTCCCTCCCTTTCGTCAACTGTTCCGGCCCGATCCGCGGCGCCGGTGGTGGTGGCCGGATCCATACCAGCGGATTCTAATGTTGACTAGTATGGAAGTATGGAGCAGTTTCCGGCCCCAGGAGGAGTGCCATGGGAATCGGAACAGTTCAGATTGAGCAGGTCGACCTGTCGGCCCCTGTCGGCCCGCAGCTGATCAGGGCCCTGCGCCAGTGCATCACACGCAATCAGCTCGAACCCGGCACCCGTCTGTCAGAGGCCGAGATCGGCGCGCGCTTCGGCGTCTCCCGCCAGCCCGTGCGCGAGGCGTTCATCAAGCTGGCCGAAGAGGGCCTGCTTGAGATCCGGCCCCAACGCGGCTCTTTCGTGCGCAAGATTTCCGTCGGCGCGGTGATGGACGCGCGCTTCGTCCGCGAGGCCGTCGAGGCCGATATCGTCAAGCTCTGCGCCACCGAACGCCCCGAGGGGCTGGTCGAGGAACTGCGCGCACAGATCGCCGCGCAAGCCGAGCTGGTGGACGAACATCCCACCGCCTTCGTGCCGCTCGACGACGAGTTTCACCACACTCTGGCACGCGGCGCGGGCCGTCCCAACGCTTGGGCGGTCATCGTCGGCATGAAGAGCCAGATGGACCGGGTGCGCCAGATGACCTCGGCGCATTTCCCGCTCAAACACCTCATCGCCCAGCACACCGCGGTGGTCGACGCCATCGACGCGGGCGACCCGATTGCCGCAGAGACGGCCATGCGCGGACACCTGCAGATGATCCTTTCGGACCTGCCGGCCATCCGCGAGGCCTTCCCCGACTATTTCGACCCCGATGCCGCGTGAGTGCGTATGCGGCATCGTCCCCAAGCGACCTTGAAAGGGAGGACACCATGACCGTCGCAAAAACCCTGAAGACCCTCATGCTCACCGGCATTGCCACCGTTGCACTGAGCGCCTCGGCCATGGCCGCCGACATGACGCTGAAGCTCGGCCACCCGGCCAATGAGGACAACATCTGGCACAAGGCCTCGATGAAGTTCGCCGAAGAGCTGTCCAGCCTTACCGACGGCCGCATCGAGGTCGAGGTTTACCCGAACGAGACGCTCGGCAAAGAGATGGACGTGATCAACGGCATGCAGCTTGGCACCGCCGATATGACCATCACCGGCGAGTCGCTGCAGAACTGGGCGCCGATGGCGGCCCTGCTGGCCGTGCCCTACGCCTATACCTCGCTCGAGGACATGGACGCAGCCGCCGGCGGCGAGCTGGGTGACCGCATCGAGGCGCAGATCATCGAGCAGGTCGGCATCCGCCCCATCGCCTATTTCGCCCGCGGTCCGCGCAACCTGACCTCGAACCGTCCGATCTCTTCGCCCGAGGATCTGAACGGCCTGAAGATGCGCGTGCCGAACGTGCCGCTGTTCCTGAACGTCTGGAAAGCGCTTGGCGCAAGCCCGACCCCGATGGCCTTCTCCGAGGTGTTCACCTCGCTGCAGAACGGCACCATCGACGCGCAGGAAAACCCGCTGGCGCTGATCAAATCGGCAAACTTCAACGAGGTGCAGGGCTACGTCAACAAGACCGAGCACGTGCGTTCGTGGATCTACCTGACGATCTCGGAAATGGCGTGGAACCAGATGTCCGAAGAGGATCAGGCCAACGTCATGGAAGCCGCCAAGCGCGCGCAGGACTACGAGCGTGAGCTCTTCCTCGCTGACGAAGAGCAGCTGGTCGATCAGTTGACCGAACTGGGCATGGAGTTCAACGAAGTGGACAACGAAGCCTTCGCCGCTGCTGCCAAGGACGCGGTGCTCGCTTCGGTCTCCGACGAGATCAAGCCCGAGGTGGAAAAGCTTTTCGCCGAGTAATCCACCACGCATCGTGGGCCCCTCCTCCCTCCTCCGGGGCCCACGCTCCCGGGGCCGGACCCTCCTCCTCACTTGGTCCGGCCCCATTTCTTCAATTCCACAGCGAGCCATCCCATGCAGAAGGTCGTCTCGATCCTGACCACCATCGCCCGCATCGCGACAGGGCTCAGCTTTCTTGCCATCATCGTCGCCGTCGTGATCCAGCTTCTGGGCCGGTCGGGGGTGATCGATGCGGTCGTCTGGACCGAAGAGCTGACCCGTTTCGCCCTGCTTTACCTTGCCGCTTTCGGGGTCGGACTGGCCTATAGATCGGGCGATCTGGTCAATGTCGACATCGTCTGCGAAGCGCTGCCGGACCGTGCCTCTTGGGTGCTGCGCCTGATCGCGGCGCTGATCACCGTCGGCTTTGGCGTGCTGCTGATCAAGGCCACATGGCTTTATGTCTCGATCGGCGTGCGGCAGACCGCCCCGTCGCTCGGCGTCCGTATGGACTTCATCCACGCCTCGGTGCTTGTTGCGCTGGTCTCCCTGAGCCTGTTCGCGCTGGTGCGCGTCATCGGGATGCTGACCCGCCAAGAGCAGGGGCTCCCCGAAAAATCCGAAGAGGAGCTCTGAAATGGAGCTGACTATCCTGCTTGGCTGCTTCCTCGGCGGCCTGATCATTGGCTTGCCGGTGGCAATCACCCTCGGCGTCTCGTCGATGGCCTATATCCTGTTCAAGGGCATGCCCCTCGTGGTGATCCCGCAAAAGATGTACGCGGGCATGGACAGCTTCGTGCTGCTCTGCATCCCGGGCTTCATCCTTGCCGGGAACCTGATGAACGCCGGTGGCATCACCGGGCGCATCGTGCGGCTGGCACAGGCGCTGGTGGGCTGGATGCGCGGCGGGCTGGGCCTGACCAACGTCGCCGCCTCTATGCTGTTCGGCGGCATCTCGGGCACCGCCGCGGCTGACGCTGCCTCGATCGGCGGCATGATGATCCCCGGCATGAAAAAGGCCGGCTACCCCGCCGACTTCTCTGCCGCGATCACCGCCGCCTCGTCCACCGTCGGGCCGATCATCCCGCCCTCGGTTCCGATGATCATCGTCGGCACGCTGTCGGGCATCTCGGTCGGCAAAATGTTCATCGCGGGCGCCCTGCCGGGCATCCTGATGGGCGTCGCAATGATGATCACCGCGTGGATCATCGCCAAGCGCAACAATTTCCCGCGTCAGGAATGGCAGGGCGTGGGCGAGCTGTGGAAAGCCTTCCTCGGCGCCTTCTGGGCCGTGGCGATGACCGGCTTTATCGTCGGCGGCCTGCTCATCGGTTTTGCCACCCCGACCGAGACCGCCATCGTCGCCTCGATCTATGCCTTCGTCGTCGGTGCCTTCGTCTACCGCGGGCTGAAGGTCCGCGACGTGCCGAAGATCCTGATCGACAGTGCCGTCTCTGCCGCCGCGATCCTCGTGCTGGTGGGGCTTGCCAACGTGTTCGGCTGGATTCTCGTCTCGGAGCGCATCCCGCAGATGATCGCGGACTCGGTGCTCTCGCTCACCGACAACAAGTTCCTGGTGATCCTGCTGATCAACCTCGTGCTGCTCTTCGTCGGCATGTTCATGGAGACCATCGCCGCGCTGATCATCCTCTTCGGGCCGCTGCTGGCGCTGGCCACCGGCGTGGGCGTCGATCCGCTGCACTTCGCGGTCTTTGCGGTGCTCAACCTGATGATCGGCCTGACCACCCCGCCGGTGGGCGTCTGCCTCTTCATCTGCGCGGGCATCGGGCGGATCTCGCTCTGGGAAGTGACCCGCGCGATCATGCCCTTCATCCTCACCAACATCCTTGTGCTGCTGCTCGTGTCTTACGTGCCGTTCTTCAGCACTTGGCTGCCTTCCTTCCTGTCGAACTAGGACATCACCATGACCAACCGCATCGCACGGCTGCACGGACAAAAAGACCTGCGCGTCGAGACCATCCAAGAGCCGAGCCCCGCTGCGGGCGAGGTAGTGGTCGCGATCGGCGCGGGCGGCATCTGCGGCTCCGACATCCACTACTACGCCGACGGCGGCATCGGCACGATCCGGGTGCGCGAGCCGATCATCATCGGCCACGAGGCCGCGGGCACCGTGGTCGCGCTTGGCGAGGCGGTCGAGGGCGTGTCGGTCGGCGACGTTGTGGCGGTGAACCCATCGCACCCCTGCGGCACCTGCAAGTTCTGCGCGCAGGGCGATCACCAGCACTGCATGAACATGCGCTTCAAGGGCTCGGCGATGTTCCTGCCGCACGAGCAGGGCTTCTTCCGCGACCGCGTGGCGATCGGGGCGGGCCAGTGCTACAAGATCGCCGAGGGCGTCCCCATGGCCGAGGCCGCGCTGGCCGAGCCGCTCGCCGTCTGCTGCCGCGCCGTGACCCGCGCCGTTCAGGTCGCCGGCTCGCTCGAAGGCAAGCGCGTGCTGGTCACCGGCGCCGGCCCGATCGGCGCGCTCTGCGTGGCGCTGGCCAAGCATTACGGTGCCGCCGAAATCGTCGTCACCGACCTTCAGGATGCCACGCTGGCAGTGGCCAAACAGGTCGGCGCAACCCGCACGATCAACGTCGCCACCAATGGCGCCGAGCTTGCCGAGTATGAAGCCGAGAAAGGCCAGTTCGACCTCTGCTTCGAATGCTCCGCCGCTGGCCCCGCGATCCGGTCCGCCATCGCCTGCACTCGCCCGCTCGGCACCATCGTGCAGGTTGGCGTGATGGGCGACACGCCGGTGCCGTTCAACATGCTGGTCTCGAAAGAGATCAACCTGTGCGGCACGCATCGCTTCGACGCCGAGTTCGGGCAGGCGGTCGAGCTGATCAACGGGCGCTCCATGACTTTGGCCCCGATCGTCACCCATTCGCTGCCGGTTGATGAGGCACCGGCGGCGGTGGAACTGGCGATGGACCGAGGCAAGGCGGTGAAGGTCCAGCTGACGTTCGGCTGATCTCCCGTCTTCCGCAGAGAGCCGCGCTGCCCACCCAGCGCGGCTCTCATTTTATTCAGGCCCTACTATTAGGCCCCATCCCGCAGACGCGGCCCTCAATGTGTCGGCTGACGCTCGGCCGACGGGCGCAGCGGCACCCCCGGCATGGCCGCGGCCAGAACGCCCATCGCAGCGATCAACCGCTGGACGCCATTGCCCTCGCAAAGCAGCAGCGCATGCGCCTCGGCATCGCCCTGCCGCCCGCGCCGCATGGCCCGGAAGATGTTGAGAAACAGCCGCTCATGCCCGCACAGCCGCGCGGCGCAGCCGGGGCAATCCGGGTTGGAGAAGTTGAACGGGTTGCGCCGCGCATGACGCATCTCCTGCACCGCGCGCAGCACCGCAAAAACCACCTCGGGCGCCTCCTTTGGGCCCAGCACCTGCTCGGCCCCCGACATGGCGCGCAGCCAGCCCTCGGATTGCGGATGCGCGAAGGACTGGAAGAAATAGCGCGCGATCATCAGGACCGTCAGATCGTGCCGCCCCAGCCCGGTCAGATCCGAAATGCCCGCCGAGCCGCCGCAACGGGCGTGCCCCGGTCCTTGGGGTGTCGCGTGATGATCAGCCATAGTGCCTCCGACTGTCCGGGGGGTCGCCGCGCGACCCATTAGGGTGCCTGAGCTGGCGTCGAAGCTGGCCTCCCTTCTTTTCTGACAGTTTTAATCGGATTAATCAAGCGCCGCGTGGCATGCCCGGGCCGCATGGCGGAGTGTCGCAATTGGCGGTGGTTGCGCCCCCACCCTGCCCCTATCTCGGTCCCAAGCGACGATGACCCTGCCCGGAGTTCCCTGATGGCACAGGCCGAAGCACATCTTCATTCCGTCCCCACCGAAGGCTCGCTGCGGCGCGCGACGGTTCTCTTGATGCGCCATTGGCAGCGGCTCAGTGCCGCCGCCCGCCGCAGCCGCTTTCAATGCCCCGCCGGACCCGACTGGCTACAACGCCGCGCCGAGACCAGCCGACCCGATCTGCTGCTCGGGCTGGAGGCGGATGGCGAAACCCGCGCGGTCATGGAGCTTTACCGCGCCGGGGCCGCGCATGCCGAAATCGCGCTGTCGGTCGAGGATGCCTATCAGGGTCGCGGCTATGGGCGGCGCCTCTTTGCCGCCGCGCTGGATCATGCCCGCGAGATGGGGGTCGAGACCGTCGAGGCGACCTTCAGCCATGACAACCGCGCGATGCTGCAGATCGCCCTTGGGGCCGGTGCCAAAATCGTCTCAGAGCACGGCAACCGCTGCGCAACTGTACGCCTTTAAGCCCTGCGCCTTTAGACCTCCGCCGCCTCGCGCATCCGTGCCCGGCACCAGTCGGTGACCGCCTCCACCTCGGGGGGCAGAGACTCGGCAAGATCCTCGGCAAAGGTCAGGAACGCTTCGAGGTTGCCCTCGTTCACCGCCACCAGCACCGGCACGCCCGACGACAGCGCCTCGCCGATCACCGGACGAAAGCCGCGACCGTCGACCTCCTGCTTGCCAAACTTATTGACCAGAAGCAGCGCCGCCCCCTTCGCGAGCCCGGCGCTCACCAGCCCCACGACACGTTCAAGCCCCTGCGGATCAAGACGGCACCCGCGCGACAGCGCGCCCAGATCCTGACTGATCCGCACCACGTCCGCGCCGCTCAGCACCTGCAGATCCATGTGGCATTTGCTGGTCGGGCCGGTCTCGATATTGTGCTGCACCGCGCCAGCCAGAGGCCAGCCCTCGGCACGCAGCCGGTCGGCGACCTCGCGCATCAGCCGGTCCACCTCACCGCGACCCAGACCCGTTACGTACCCTAGCATGTCCGTCCCCTTGAAACTCCCCGGCGCAGGTTACAAGATGCCCAACGCGCAGGCCAGAGGAGGCGCAAGATCATCCGCATGCCCGAAATTCCCCTGCTCCCGAACCCCGCAGACGCGCGCCTTACGCGGCGCATCTCGGGCACCGATCACACCGGTGCCGAGACAGAGATCTCGGTGGTCGAGGAGCGCCCGCTCACCATCTATCTCAACCGTCAGGAAATCGTCACCGCGATGACCATCGGCGACTACCCCGAGTATCTTGCGCTGGGATTCCTGCGCAATCAGGGGATGCTGCGCGCCGATGATGTGGTGACCGGCGTCGACTATGACGACGAGATCGAGACCGTCGTCGTACGCACCGAGCGCGAGACCTCCTACGAGGAGAAGGTGCAGAAAAAGACCCGCACCTCCGGCTGCGCGGTCGGCACGGTCTTCGGCGACATGATGGAGGGGCTCGAGGGCCTCACTCTACCGCAGGCCGAGGTGCGCACCTCGTGGCTCTATGCTTTGGCGAAAGGGATCAACACCACCCCATCGCTTTATCTCGAGGCGGGCGCGATCCATGGCACCGTGCTGTGTCAGCAAGACAAGCCATTGGTTTATATGGAGGATGTCGGACGGCACAATGCCGTCGACAAGATCTCCGGCTTCATGTTCCGCCATGGGCTGAGCGCCGAGGACAAGATCCTCTACACCACCGGGCGGCTCACTTCCGAAATGGTCATAAAGACCGCGCTGATGGGCATTCCGGTGCTGGCCTCGCGCTCGGGCTTCACCGCATGGGGCGTCGAGATCGCCCGGCAGGTGGGCCTCACGCTGATTGGCCGGATGCGCGGGCAGCGCTTCGTCTGCCTCTCGGGCGAGGAGCGGCTGCTGCGCGACGTCGACCCGGCCTCGGTGCCCGAGGAAGACCGCAAGTCGCGGCGCAAATCCGCAGATGAGGCCGCCGAATGAGCCGCCCATTGCAACAGCCCTTGGGGGTGATCCTCGCAGGCGGCCTCGCCACGCGCATGGGTGGCGGCGACAAGGGGCTGCTGGAGATCGGCGGCGCGCCCCTTCTGCAGCGCGTGATCGACCGGATCGAGCCGCAGGTTGGGGGGCTGGCGCTCAATGCCAACGGCGACGCCGCGCGCTTTGCCCGCTATGGCCTGCCGGTGCTGCCCGACACGATCCCCGGCTTCCCCGGCCCGCTCGCGGGGGTGCTCGCCGGGCTCGACTGGGCCGCCGAACAGGGGGCTGACAGCATCGTCACCGTGGCCGCCGACACGCCCTTCTTCCCCTGCGATCTGGTGCCGCGCCTGCTGCTGGCCGCCGAAGATTGCCCGCACCTGCTCGCGCTCGCCTGCACGCCCCGCTCTGGCGACGAGGCGCTGAAATCCGGCGGTGGCAAAAAGATCAACCGGCACCCGACCTTCGGCCTCTGGCCGGTTTCGTTGCGAAACCACCTGCGTAGGGCCCTGGAGGAGGGCTTGCGCAAGGTGGTGCTCTGGACCGACCAGCATGGCGCCGGCGAGGCGCTGTTCCCCGCCGAGCCTTTCGATCCCTTCTTCAACGTCAACACGCCCGAGGATCTGGCGCGGGCCGAGGCGCTCGCCTCATGAGGATCTACGGCGTCACCGGCAGCAAGAACTGCGGCAAGACCGGGCTGATGGAGCGTCTGGTCGCCGAGTTCTGCGCCCGCGGCCTCTCGGTCTCGACGCTCAAGCACGCGCATCACAGCACCGATGTCGACCAGCCCGGCCGCGACAGCTATCGCCACCGGCAGGCCGGGGCGCATGAGGTGCTGCTTGCCTCGCCGCACCGCTGGGCGCTGATGCATGAGCTGCGCGATGCCCCTGAGCCGCCGCTGTCTGAGCTGCTGACCAAGCTCTCCCCTGTCGATCTGGTGCTGATCGAGGGCTACAAATCCGCGCCGCACCCGAAGATCGAGGCGCATCGCGCCGAGACCGGCAAAGCGCTGCTGTCGCCCGCGAACCCCAGCATCCGCGCCGTCGCCGCCGACAGCGCGGTGGACACCGCCCTGCCCCGCTTCGATCTCAACGACACCGCCGCCATCGCCGATTTCATCGCGCGCGAGGTCGGGCTGTGAGATTTGACACCTTCGTCGTCGTGGACTGGTCTGGGGCATCGAAACCCTCGCCCGTGGGCGAGAGCAAGGATGCCATCTGGATCGGCGTCGCCCGCGAGCAGGGTGTCGAGGCCAGCTACCACCGCACCCGTGCCGCCGCGACCGAGACGCTTGCGCAGCTGTTCGAGGCGGAGCGCGCCGCCGGGCGGCGGGTGCTGGCGGGGTTCGATTTCCCTTTCGCCTATCCCAAGGGTTTTGCCGAGGCGTTAACCGGGCGCTCGGACCCTTTCGCGATCTGGGCGGCGCTGGCGCAGCGGATCGAAGACGCGCCCGACAATGCCAACAACCGCCTCGAGGTGGCCGCAGAGATCAACCGTCTGTTCCCCGGAAGCGGCCCGTTCTGGGGCAATGGCATGGCACGCGACATCCAAGACCTGCCGCGCACCAAACAGGGCTATGCCAATCCCTTCGCCGAGACCCGCACCTGCGACGAGACCCCCGGCGCGCAGCCGGTGTGGAAGCTCGCCGGGGCCGGATCCGTCGGCTCGCAGGGGCTTTTGGGCATCGCGCGGCTGCAGGCACTGCGCGAGCGGTTCGGCAAGGACATCGCCGTGCGCCCCTTCGAGCAGCAGGACGCGCCCCTCGTGCTGGTCGAACTTTTCCCCTCTCTGATCAAAGGCACGGTGGCGGCGCTGGCCGAGCCCAATGAGATCAAGGACCGTGCGCAGGTGCGGGTGCTGGCCGGGGCGCTGCGCGCGCTCGATCCGGCGCTGCTCGACACGCTCACCCGCGCGGGCGACAAGGAAGAGGGCTGGATCCTCGGCCTTGGGCATGAGAGCAATCTTTCCGACGCCGCGCAGTCCGCCTTTCCACAGCTTCCCGAGCCCGCCATGCCTGCTGAGACCCCTAGCGCCAAAGATGACCTGCAGCCGCCGCGCCTGCGCAACGACTGTTTTGCCATGCCGCAGGGCGTGTCGTGGATGCCGGTGGACGAGGCGCTGCGCAAGCTGCGCGAAGCCCTGCGCCCGGTCACCGGGACCGAGACTGTTCCCACCTTAGAAGCTGCGGGGCGCGTGCTGGCGGCGGATGTGGCCGCGATCCGCTCGAACCCGCCGATGCCGAACTCGGCGGTGGATGGCTACGGCTTTGCCCATGCCGCCACCGGCAGCGGCGTGCAGCGCCTGCCGCTGGTCGCAGGCCGTGCCGCCGCCGGGCAGCCCTACCCCCATGCGGTGCCGCCGGGCCACGCGGTGCGCATCCTGACCGGGGCGATCCTGCCCGAGGGGGTGGATACGGTGGTGCTGGAAGAGGACACCAACAGCGACGCCACCACGGTTGTTTTCGACGGCCCGATCAAACCCCGCGCCAACACCCGCAAGGCGGGCGAGGATGTGGCCGCCGGGGCCGCCGCGCTGCAAAAGGGCCGCCGCCTGCGCGCCCCCGAGCTTGCGCTTGCCTCGGCCTTGGGGATCGCCGAGCTGCCGGTGCACCGCCCGCTGCGCGTTGGCGTGCTGTCGACCGGCGACGAGATCATCCCCGCGCCGTCCCTGCCCGCAGAGCCGCATCAGATTCTGGGACGCCAACCGCCCGATGCTGCTGTCGCTGGCGCAGGGCTGGCAGTTCGAGCCGGTGGATCTGGGGCACGTCAAAGATGACGCGGACCTCATTGAGGCGCGGCTGAACGAGGGCGCGCGCGAGGCTGATGTGATCCTCACCTCCGGCGGCGCCTCTGCGGGGGATGAAGATCACGTCTCGGCCCTGCTGCGTGCGCGCGGCTCGCTGTCGGCGTGGCGCATCGCGCTGAAACCCGGACGTCCGCTGGCGCTGGCCATGTGGCAGGGCGTTCCAGTGTTTGGCCTGCCCGGCAACCCGGTCGCGGCGCTGGTCTGCGCGCTGGTCTTCGCGCGTCCCGCGCTGTCGTTGATGTCCGGCGCGGGCTGGACCGAACCGCGCGGCTTCACCGTTCCTGCCGCCTTCTCCAAGCGCAAGAAACAGGGCCGCCGCGAGTATCTGCGCGCGCGGCTCACCGACGCGGGCCACGCCGAGGTCTTCGCTTCTGAAGGGTCGGGCCGGATCAGCGGGCTGTCCTGGGCCGATGGGCTGGTGGAATTGCCGGATGCGGCAATGGACGTAGAGCCGGGCACCCCGGTGCGCTACATCCCCTATGCGTCTTTCGGGCTGGTCTGAACTCAGCCCTTGCGAACCAGATAGACCTGCGCCTCGGCCTCTTCGGCTGTTCCGATCAGCTCGTGCCCGGCCTCATTGCAGAAATGCGGCACGTCGATCACGGCGGCGGGGTCGGTGGCGATGATGCGCAGCACGTCGCCCGTGCCCATGGACTGCAGCCGCTTGCGCGCCTTCAGCACGGGGAGCGGGCAAAGCAGCCCGCGGGCGTCGAGTTCCTGTGTCCAAATCTGATCGCTGGTCATCTGCTTTGCTTAGGCAAGAGCTGCGGCGCTGTCCATCCTTTGCGTTCTTCGATTGATAGGGTTTCTCTATCAACTGACGGGATAGCGATATTGACCTGAAATGATCCGATGCCTCACAACCGATCAACCCACCGACGTGAAAGGGAGGCACTCGATGGCGCTCGACGAGCAGCAGGGAATCTGGAAATCCGGACGCAAGGGCGGCAAGGGCCGCGCCACGCCCAAGGGGCGGCAGCTGGAGGATCAGGCATGGGACGAGGTCCGCGCCTTGCTCGGCGAAAGGCCGCGGCGGCGTGATCTGCTGATCGAGTTTCTGCATCTCATTCAGGACCGCTACGGCCATCTTTCGGCCGCGCATCTGCGCGCGCTGGCCGAAGAGATGCGCCTGTCGATGGCCGAGGTCTGGGAAGTGGCGACCTTCTACGCCCATTTCGACCCGGTGAAAGAAAATGAGACCCCGCCGCCCGATCTGACCATCCGCGTCTGCAACTCGCTGTCGTGCGAGATGGCGGGCTCTGAGGCGCTGTTCGACGCGCTGGCCGCCGGGCATGATCCGGCCAAGGTGCGGGTGCTGCGCGCGCCCTGCATGGGCCGCTGCGACACCGGGCCGACGGTCGAGATCGGCCATCTGCACGTGGATCACGCCACCCCCGAGAAAATTCAGGCGGCGCTCGACAAAGGCGATTTCGAGCCGGTGATCCCTAATTATCAGGGCTTTGACGCCTATCGCGCTGCGGGCGGCTATGCGGAACTGCTGGCGCTGCGGTGCAGCGGCGACTGGCAGCAGGTGCAGGAGGCGATCTTTGCCGCCGGGCTGCGCGGCATGGGCGGCGCGGGCTTTCCCTCGGGCAAGAAGTGGGAGTTCGTGCGCGCCAATCCCGGCCCGCGCTATCTGGCGGTGAACGGTGACGAGGGCGAGCCCGGCACCTTCAAGGACCGCTTCTATCTCGAGCGCGAGCCGCATCTGATGCTTGAGGGCATGCTGATCGCCGCATGGGCGGTGGAGGCCGAGAAGTGCTTTATCTACATGCGCGACGAATACCCGGCGATCCTGCACATCCTGCACAAGGAGATCGCCGCGCTCGAGGCGGCGGGGCTGGTGGCACCGGGCTATATCGACCTGCGCCGCGGCGCGGGTGCCTATATCTGCGGCGAAGAGTTGGCGATGATCGAGTCGATCGAGGGCAAGCGCGGGATGCCGCGGCTGCGTCCGCCCTATGTGGCGCAGGTGGGCATCTTCGACCGTCCGACGCTGGTGCATAACGTCGAGACGCTGCATTGGATCGCCCGCATCACCCGCGAAGGCCATGAGATCAAATCCGAGGTTGCGCGCAACGACCGCAAGGGGCTGCGCAGCTATTCGCTCTCGGGGCGCGTGGCCAATCCCGGCGTCTATGTGCTGCCCGCGGGCAGTACGATCAACGATCTGATCCGCGCCGCCGGGGGCATGGCCGAGGGCCATGTGTTCAAAGCCTATCAGCCGGGCGGGCCGTCCTCGGGGCTGCTGCCCGCCACGCTGGGCGATGTGGCGCTGGATTTCGACACGCTGCAGCCGCATGGCACCTTCATCGGATCGGCGGCCGTGGTGGTGCTGTCGGACAAGGACAGCGCCCGCGGCGCGGCGCTCAACATGCTGAAGTTCTTTGAAAAGGAAAGCTGCGGGCAATGCACCCCCTGCCGCGTCGGCTGCGAGAAGGCGGTGAAGCTGATGCAGGCGGAGACTTGGGATGGCGATCTGCTCGAGGACCTGTGCCAAGTGATGACCGACGCGTCGATCTGCGGCCTCGGTCAGGCCGCTCCGAACCCGATCCGGCTGGTGATGAAGCACTTCCCCGAGGAGGTGAAATGATGCGCGTTCCCTCCCCCCGCCCTCTCCGGGACGCGCAGCAGCGCGGCCGTGGCGCTCAATCCGCCGCGGCCGCGTCCGAACCGCAGCACAGCCATCGGGAGGCATGAGCCATGGCCGACGGATCGAACATTCCTCAGACCTCTTTCATCCTCGACGGACAGGAGGTCAGCGCCTTTCCCGGTGAGACCATCTGGCAGGTCGCCAAACGCCTTGGCACCACCATCCCGCATCTGTGTCACAAGGATGCGCCGGGCTACCGGCCTGACGGCAACTGCCGCGCCTGCATGGTCGAGATCGACGGCGAGCGCACGCTGGCCGCCTCCTGCTGCCGCGCGCCTGCCGAGGGCATGAAGGTCACCACCGACAGCGCCCGCGCCAAGAAATCGCGCGAGATGGTGATGGAGCTTCTGCTCGCCGACCAGCCTGCGCGCACCGAGGCGCATGACCGCAGCTCGCATCTGTGGGACATGGCCGAGATGACCGGCGTCAGCGAAAGCCGCTTTCCGAAGCTGGAAGAGGCGCGCATCCCGCTGCTCGACGACAGCCATGTGGCGATGAAGGTCAATCTCGACGCCTGCATCCAGTGCAACCTGTGTGTGCGGGCCTGCCGCGAGGTGCAGGTGAACGACGTGATCGGCATGGCGGATCGCGGACATGACGCCTTCCCGGTCTTCGACATGGACGATCCTATGGGCGAAAGCTCTTGCGTGGCCTGCGGCGAATGCGTGCAGGCCTGCCCCACCGGCGCGCTGATGCCCGCCACGGTGGTGGATGAGGCGCAGCATGGCGACAGCCGCGATTTCGACGAGGCGGTGCAATCGGTCTGCCCGTTCTGCGGCGTCGGCTGTCAGGTCTCGCTGAAGCTGAAAGACGGCAAGGTCAAATACGTCGAGGGCATTAACGGCCCCGCCAATGAGGGGCGGCTTTGCGTCAAGGGGCGCTTTGGCTTCGACTATATCCACCACCCGCACCGGCTGACCAAGCCGCTGATCCGTCTTGAGGGCGCTCCGAAGGGGCTGAACGTCGATCCCGCCAACCCCTTCACCCATTTCCGCGAGGCGTCTTGGGATGAGGCGATGGAGGCCGCGGCCAGCGGTCTGGCCAAGCTGCGCGATGCGGGCGGCGAGACGGTGGCGGGTTTCGGCTCGGCCAAATGCACCAACGAAGAGGCCTACCTCTTTCAAAAGCTGATCCGTCAGGGGTTCGGCCACAACAACGTCGACCACTGCACGCGGCTCTGCCATGCCTCCTCGGTCTCGGCGCTGATGGAGAACGTCGGCTCCGGCGCGGTCTCGGCCACCTTCAACGAGATCGAGAACGCCGATGTCGCCATCGTCATCGGCGCCAATCCGATCGAGAACCACCCGGTCGCCGCGACCTTCTTCAAGCAGTTCGCGCAGCGCGGCGGCAAGCTCATCGTCATGGACCCGCGCGGCCATGCGCTGAAGCGTTTTGCCAGCCATATGGTGCAGTTCCGCCCCGGTGCGGATGTGCCGCTGCTCAATTCGATCATGTCGGTGATCGTCGAGGAAGGGCTTTACGATCAGGCCTATATCGACCGTTTCACCGAGAACTGGGAGGCCGAGAAGCAGCATCTTGCGGGCTTTGCGCCCGAGACGCTGGAGGATCTGACCGGCATCGACGCCGCCATGGTGCGTGACGTGGCGCGGACCTTCGCGACAGGCAAGGCGGGGCTCATTTTCTGGGGCATGGGGGTCAGCCAGCACATCCATGGCACCGACAATTCGCGCTGCCTGATCAGCCTTGCGCTGATGACCGGCAACGTCGGCAAGCCCGGCGCGGGCCTGCACCCGCTGCGCGGCCAGAACAACGTGCAGGGCGCCTCGGACGCGGGGCTGATCCCGATGTTCCTGCCCGATTATCAGGATGTGACCGACGACGGCGTGCGCTCGGCCTTCACCGAGATCTGGGGCTCTGACGATTTCAGCGCCCAGAAGGGTCTGACGGTCACCGAGATCATGGACGCGGTGCATGCGGGCGACATTCGCGGCATGTATATCCTCGGCGAGAACCCGGCGATGTCGGACCCGGATGTGGTGCACGCCCGCGCCGCGCTCGCCAAGCTCGAGCATCTGGTGGTGCAGGACATTTTCCTCACCGAGACCGCGAATTATGCCGATGTGATCCTGCCCGCCGCCGCCTTCTACGAAAAGACCGGCACGGTGACCAACACAAACCGGCAGGTGCAGATGGGCCGCGCCGCCGCCACGCCGCCGGGCGCGGCGCGCGAGGATTGGGCGATCACCACCGAACTGGCGCAGCGGCTGGGGCTGGGCTGGAACTACGCCCATCCGCGCGAGGTCTTTGCCGAGATGACGCTGGGCATGCCCTCGCTCGACAACATCAATTGGGACCGGTTGGAGCGTGAGAACGCCGTCACCTACCCCTCGCTCTCGCCCGAGGATCCCGGCCAGCCCATCGTGTTTGCCGATGGCTTCCCCCGCGAGGGGGGCCGGGCGCGGTTCACCCCCGCCTCGGTGATCCCGCCGGACGAAACGCCCGATGCCGACTACCCGATGATCCTGACCACCGGGCGGCAGTTGGAGCATTGGCACACCGGCTCGATGACCCGGCGCTCGAAGGTGCTGGATGCGGTGGAGCCGGGGGCGAACTGCTCGCTGCACCCTTCGACCCTGCGCAAGCTGGGCGTGGAGCCCGGCGGCATGGTCAAGCTGCAGACAAGGCGCGGCGAGATCGAGGTCATGGCCCGCGCCGACCGTGCGGTGGCGCCGGACATGGTGTTCCTGCCCTTCGCCTATGTGGAGGCGGCGGCCAACATCCTCACCAACCCGGCGATCGACCCCTACGGCAAAATCCCCGAGTTCAAGTTCTCGGCGGTGCGGGTGACGGCGGCATAGCGGGGCGGGAGAGCGCCCGGAACAAGGCGAAGCCGCCGGGCGAGCGGTCGTTCATGGGGCGCCATCGGTTCAAGCCCGATGGACGACGCCGTCACGGCGGGCTGGCGCTTTGACAGCAACGCACTGCGTTCGAAAGTCGTCCGGACTTGGCAGGGATAAAGTGCAGACCTCCAGCCTCGCGGCGCCATCCCACGGGCAGGCGCTCACCCGGCTCCCGTTGCGCAACGCCTTAGCCTTCACCCCACCTGCGGCAACCACACGGTGAACACGGCCCCGCCGCCCTCGGCATTGGCGGCGGTGATCAGCCCGCCCGCGCGCTGCACGATGCTCTGCGAGATCGACAGGCCCAGACCGGTGCCCTCGCCGCGGCGCGTGGTGAAGAACGGGTCGAAGAGCGCGCCAAGGTTCTCCTCGGCGATCCCCGGCCCGCTGTCGCGTACCTCCAGGGCCACGCCCGCCACGCCATCGCGCATCTCTTCGCGCAGCGCCAGAAAGAGCTGCCCCTCGCTGCCCATGGCCTGTGCGGCGTTGAGGATGAGGTTGATCACCACCTGCTGCATCTCGCCCGCGTCGATGGCCACCTGCGGCAACGATGGCAGATCGCTCTGCACCTCGATCGCGCCCTTGCCAAGCGCGTGATCCGCCAGCAGCAGCGAGTCCTCGACCACCGGGCGCAGATCCACGCCCTCGCCGCAGGCCGAGAATTCACTGGGCCGGGCGAACTTCAACAGCTTGCCGACGATGGCCTGCATGCGCATCACTTGCCGCTCGATCAGCGTCAGCTCGGTCTCGACCGGGGCGGCGGCCTCGGCAAGCTCCATGCGGATCACCTCGACGTTGCCTTGGATCACCGCCATCGGGTTGTTGATCTCATGGGCGACGCCGGCGGTGATCTCGCCGATGGAGGCCAGTTTCTCGCTCATCACCAGTTGGCGATAGGTGTCTTCGAGCTTGGCATTGGCATCGCGCAATTCGGCGGTGCGGCGGTCGACCCGGTCTTCCAGTTCCTCGGCCCATGCCCGCAGCTTGAGGTCGCGGTCCTGCACCTGATCCAGAAGCCCGTCGAGATGCGCCGCCACCTGCCCGATCTCGTCGCGGCCCACTGGCCCGATGCGCGCCGCGAGGTTGCCGCGTGCCACCCGGCGCATGGTGGCGGTCATCTTTTCAAGCGGGGCGAAAATGCCCTTGGCCATCCATAGAAACACCGGCGCCGAGAGCAGCAGCACCCCGGCGAAGGCGGCCATCATCCACAGATAAGCCTTGCGCTTCGCCTCGGCGAAGGGCGCCTCGAGGAAGCCGACATAGAGCATGCCCACGCGGTTCCCGAAGCTGTCGCTGAGCGGCAGATAGCCCGAGATGTACCAATCGTTGACCACGAAGGCGCGCGCCAGCCATGTCTGCCCCTCGTCCAGCACCGCGTTGCGCACCACCCCCGAGACCCGCGTGCCAAGCGCGCGCACGTCCTCAAAGAGACGCACGTTGGTCGAGATGCGCACATCGTCGAGGAACAGCGTCGCGGTGCCCTGCCGGGTGCCGCCGGTCAGCGGGTTGCGGTAGACCAGCGCGTTGATCGCGTCGATGAAGCCAAGGTTGCTGTTGAGCAAAATGCCCGCCACCAGCACCCCCTCGTGCCCCGGCAGACGCACCGGGCTTGCCGAATGCACCACCATGCCGCGATCCTCGACCAGCCGGTCGGTGGGCACGGCGGCCTCGGTCTCGATCAGGTCGATGCGGGCGCGTGCGTCGAGGTTGCGCGGCAGCGCGGCCAGCTCTTCGGGCGGGAAGATGTCGATGGCGGTGCGGCTGCGGCCCCGCTGCGCCTCGGCGATCACCGGCCAGCGCGCGGAGGCCGGCGCCACCGCGCCCATTGGCAAATAGTAGAGGAAATCGAGCCGCAGTTCCGCGCGTTTTGCCAGCAGGAACTCGCGGTTCGGGCCGCCATTGTCAAATGCCTCGGCGAAGGCGACGGACCCCGCCACGCCGCCAAGCTCCTCGCCGGTGCGGGTCATCAACTGCGACAGATACTGTTCGGCGATGCGCAGGTCGCTCTGCACGTTGGCGGCCAGCAGATCGTCGTAATCGCCCGTCCAGCGGGTCATGCCGAGCAGCAAGAGCAGCGGCATGAGAACCACCAGCGGCGCAAGCGCTAGGATCAGCAGGCGCAGACGGACGGAAATCATCGGGCGGGTCAGAGGTCTCATGCTGGCGCCGAGCCTAGCACGGGCGCGCGGGCGCGGTCAGTGCTGATGCGGCTCATGCGGATCGTCGAGCGATCCGTGGATGGCGAATTGCTCCAGTCCCGCATCGCTGGCCTCGATCACCCGGTAGCTCTCGCGCACCCCGGAGTCGGTCAACTCGCGCGCCACCGTGAGCAGCGTGTTGGGCGCATGGTCGTCGCAGAGCTCGATCATCTGCGCCAGTTCCTCGGCGGCCACGGGGCGCGCGGCCTCGGCCGAAGGGGCGCCGTAGTAGGTGACGAAATGCTCGGCCAGACGGTCGGTCAGCGCCTCAAGCTCGCCCGGCTCCAGCGCGGTGACTGCCACGAAGGTCACGCGGCCAAAGGTCTCGAGCCCGAGCCAGCCGTTGGAGAAGGCCTGCCGGGCCTTGCCGGTGAGGTCGCCCTCGGTCCAGTTGGAGAACTCGAACCCGCCCGACAGGCACCATTCGCCGGTGCGCGCAGGGCTGGAGAAGACACGGCTGTCGCTCTCGTCGAAATGGATGGCGCGGGCGAGTTTCATGCGAAAACCTTCATGGTGCGGGTTCGAGAAGCGTGGTGAGCGGGATCACATGGGTCGTCTCGGCGTCGCGCAGCAGCATGCCGAAATCCTCGTCGACGCCAAGGAAGGTGCCGGAAAGCCCGCTTTGCGTGACCTCCTCGCCCATGTCCTGCGCCAGTGCGCGCCATTCGGAATGCAGCGCGCGGTTGCCTTCGTCTTCCCAGCGGTTGACCCAATTGAGCGTGTGCCGTGCCCACGCCTCTAGCAGCGCGGGCGGCTGCACCTCGGCGCAGCCCTCGGCGTAAAGCGAGGTCTGGTCGGGCGTGTCGCCGGGGCGGTCGCTGGCGGGGATCAGCGGCAGGGTGAAGCCGATGACCAGCCAGTCGGGCACCTGCGCCGGGTCCTGCGTGGCGGCCATGCAGCGGAAGCGCCCGCAGGAGGCGCCATTCACGCGGATGCCGCCGTGCCAATCCAGATGCACCGCAACCTCGGGCGGGGCCATCACGCCAAGCGCGTTCTGGAACCCGACACCGCAGAGCGGCAGCATCGCCATGGCCTGCGCCAGCGGCACTTCGGGGGCGAAGACCAGCGCCCCCTGCAGCGCGTCCGCCCCGAGCCGATAGGCGACCAGCCCGGCATCGCAGCCCAGAAGGGCGCGTTGGCAGGCATGGTCGAAGGCATCGGTGGTGACCTCCTCACCCCACAGCAGGGGCGGGAAGGCCAGATCCTCGGCGGTGCTCATGCCACCCCCTGCGCCACCAGCGCCGCGGCGATGTCGTGGAACGACTTGGCCTGCGCGCTGTCGGGCTGGCTGACCACCACCGGCGCGCCGCCATCCGAGGCAAGGCGGATCTGCAGATCGAGCGGCACCTCGGCAAGCAGCGGCACACCCAGTTTCGCCGCCTCTGCCGCGACACCGCCATGGCCGAAGACATGCTCTTCGTGGCCGCAGTTCGAGCAGATGTGCGTGCTCATGTTCTCGACCATGCCGAGGATCGGGACGTTGAGCTGCTTGAACATGTCGATGCCCTTGCGCGCATCGAGCAGCGCCACGTCCTGCGGCGTGCTAACCACGATGGCGCCGTCGACCTTGGCCTTCTGGCTGAGGGTCATCTGCACGTCGCCGGTGCCCGGCGGCAGGTCCACGAGCAGCACGTCGAGCGCGCCCCATTGCACCTGCATCAGCATCTGCTGCAGCGCGCCCATGAGCATCGGCCCGCGCCAGACCACCGCCTGATCCTCGTTGGTCATCAGGCCAATCGACATCATCGTCACGCCGTGATTGCGCAGCGGCAGGATGGTCTTGCCGTCGGGCGAAGCGGGACGGCCCGACACACCCAGCATCCGCGGCTGGCTCGGCCCGTAGACATCCGCATCCAGCAGGCCGACGCGGCGGCCCTGCTGCGCCAGCGCGCAGGCGAGGTTCGACGAGACGGTGGATTTGCCCACGCCGCCCTTGCCCGAAGCGATGGCGATGATGTGGTTGATGCCCGGCACCGGCTGCGGACCCTGCGGCTCGGCCTTGCGCACTTTCAGATCCGGCGGCGCCTTCTCGGTATGGCCGGTCATCACGATGGCCACCGCCGAGACACCCTCGGTGGCGCGCAGCGCGCTTTCCGCCTGCTCCTTGATCTTGGTGTAGGCGGTGCTCTGGCTGGGCGGGATTTCCATGACGAAACGCACCGCGCCCGCCTCGTCCACGTTCAGCGCGCGCACGACGCCGCTCGACATGATGTCACCGCCCGCAACCGGATCGGCGATGCTCTTCAGGACGGATTGAACCGTCTCTCTGCTGGCTGGCAAGTCTTACTCCTGTCCCTTGATCTCGCCCGTGACCTCATGGGTCAGGCCAAGCTCCTCGATCGTCACCACGGCCTTCACCGCGTAGCTTTTGCCGGTGGTCGCATTCTCGCGCATGGCCTCTTCGATGGCCCGCTGCGAGGTGACACCCACCTGCTTGAGGAACTTGCGCATGGACATGTTGAAATCGTCGCTCATCGGGGTCTCCCTTGGGTCGCGGCTCAGTGGTCGCGCCGCTTGCTGAGATAATCGTCGGTCGTCCGGGGCCGCGGGCGTTCCCCGGCGGCGAAAGGGTTGTCCTGCGCATGATACTGCGCATTCACCCGGCAGTCGTCACACATCTGGATCATCCGCAGCTTGTCCCCGCTGAACATGGCATGGGACTGAAGCTTTTCGGTGATCCGGTCAATGGTCGACTTCACGCCGAAGAGCGAACCGCACTCGATGCAGGCAAAAGGCTCTTCCTCGTTGATCACCCGCTGCTCCAGCGCCTCGTCGCCCAATTGCAGGCGCGGCTCGAGGGTGATCGCATCCTCGGGGCAGATGTTGGCGCAGAGGCCGCACTGCAGACAGGCGTCTTCCTGAAAGCGCAGCTGCGGCAGGTCGGGATTGTCGCCAAGCGCACCCGAGGGGCAGAGCGAGACGCAGGACAGGCACAGCGTGCAGGCGTCCTGATCGACCAGCACCGCGCCATAGGGCGCGCCTTCGGGCAGCGGCAGGGTCTCGGCACCGGGATGCAGGGCGCGAGCGGCCTGCCGGGTGATCTGGCGGCGGGTGCCCATGGGGCGCACCGGCGTGGCGACGGGCGCGGGCGCCTGCTCGGCATAGAGCGCTTCGGACATGGCGTCGGGGTCGGGCGTTTGCAGCAGCGTGACCTTGCCGCCACCGCTGATCGCATCGGAAAGCGCCACCTGCGCCGACAGCGCGGGAATATCGGCGCCCGGCCCCGGCAGCACGGTCACCGAGGCGAAACCGGCGGCCAACGCAGCCACCGTCTCGGCATGGCCGAAGGCGCCGATGGCGCGAATTTCCATCGGGATCACGTCGGCGGGGAGCCCATCGCCGTGGCGCGCCGACAGGCGGATCATCTCGGCGCCATGCGCATCATGCACCAGCAGGCGCGGCGCCTGGCCGCCCGCCTCGAGATAGGTCTTCGCCAGCGTCTGCACCCTGCGGAACGTGAGGTCCACTGGCGGTGCGTCGTAGCTGATCGCACCCGACGGACAGGCCGAGGAACAGGCACCGCAGCCGGCGCAGATCATCGGGTCGATCGTCACATGCTCGCCATCGGGCGAGATCGCGCCGGTGGGGCAGAGGTCGAGGCAGTTGGTGCAGCCGGTCTGACCCGCGCGCGAATGGGCGCAGAGCAGCGGCTCGGTGCGCACGTAGAGCGGCTTTTCGAAGGTGCCGACCAGATGCGAGGCGGCCATGACCGCCGCCGCCACCGCCTGCGGGCGGCCCGGATCGGCGCGCAGGTAGCCCTCGCGCTTTTCATGCGCCGGGAACAGCGGCGGCTCGCGGCGCAGGTCGAGGATCACGTCGCATTCCGAGATGCCACCGTCGCGCGGCTCGGTCAGCGTGAAGGCCCGGCCCTCGGGCTCGATCTGGCGCAGCGCGTCGATGGTCACGCGGAACTGCCCCAGCGCGCCCTGCGCCTTGCGCAGCTTGCCGGTGACCACATCGTAGGCGCGGGTGTCGGGAAGCTCGTCGGCCTCGTCCAGCAGCACGGTCACCCCAAGGTGCGGTGCCAGTTGTTCGGCGGCCTCAATCGCCACGTCAAAAGACCCCAAGATGAGGCACAATCCCTCAGAGATCACATCAAGGGTCTTCTCGGGGGCGGCGGGCAGCATGGCCTCGGCGGAGAGGGCGGACATTTTGGCCACTTTGGAGCCTTGGTCTGCGCTCCACCCGGCGCGGTCGCGCAGGTCCAGAAGCGGCGCAGGCTCGACCCCCAGTTCCTCGGCCAGTGCCTCGAAGGTGCGGCTCTCCTGCGTGCAACACAGGACAACATTCCCCTGCGTCAATCCCTTTGCGGCGCGGTCCGCCTGGGTGGTGCAGAGCGCTTTGCAGGGCGCGGTGACCTCGAATCCCGTCGCCTTGGAGATGGCCTCGGCATCGATGGGCTGACTGCCCATACAATCACATGTTATCAAGGTCTTGGTCATGACTTCCTTCCTGGCAGACGGCGCATCTCGAGGGCTTTCGTCGCTCGGTGAGACCGTTAGCTAGACCCGATTCGCCTGTCCCCACAACTCAATTCCTCGGGCGGAATGCCGCCGATCGGGCGGCGTAAGCCGCGTGTCAGCGCAGGGTGATTCGCATGCTGCGCCGCGGCACTTTTCCAGAGCAAAAAACTCGGGATGGACATTTCGTCCCTGCCTCATTTTTGCCCATTCCCCGACTACCCAAAATGTCCAGTCGAGGCCGCAGAATACCGCGGTGCACCGATTGGCTCTTTCACCATGAGGTCTACATGTTTCAATGAGCGCGGGAGGAAGGATATCACTGTGACCGGTCATCCGAGCAACGATCAATTCATGTCCATTGGCGTGGTTCTGCGCCGCACCCCCGGCGTCACCCGCTGGGCGAAATGGGCGTGGCGCGCCGTCGCGGTGCTGCCGGGCGCGGGCCCGGCGGACTGGCGAGAGCTGCGCCGTGAGGGGGATGTGGTCGAATATCACGCCGGAACTCTGACGCTGGAACTCTACCGCGCCGAGACCGAAGCCTATCTGCACGGCATCACCGCCCGCGAGCCGAGCGTCTATGTGATCATGCGCCCCACGCTGGGCGAGCACCCGTTCGAAATCGTGCTGGTCACCGCCTCGCCCTACGAGGCGCAGGACTATTCCGACAGCGGCGAGGACATCGTTGAAAAGGTGCCCATGCCCGCCGGGCTGCTCGCTTGGGTCGGCGATTTCGTCGAGCGTTATCATGAAGAAGAAGAGTTCGTGAAACGTCGCAGGGATCGTGCAAAGGTGGACGGCAAACAGGACGGCATCGGCGATCCGCGCATCTCGACCAGCGCGGATGTCTACGCCTCGCCCGCCCTGAAGCGAGGGAGGCTGCAGTGAGAGATTTCTGGTCCCGCCGCAAGGCCGCCGTCGAGGCCGAGACCCGCGCCGAGGAGAAGGCGCAGGATGATGCCCGCCGCGCGGAAACCGAGGCGCAGCTTGCCGAGCGCAGCGACGAGGAGCTTTTGGCCGAGGCCGGTCTGCCGCTGCCCGAAGAGATCACCGATGGCGAGATGGTGCGCAAGTTCCTGCAATCGCAGCTGCCCAAGCGCCTGAAGAACCGCGCGCTGCGCACGCTGTGGCGCTCGAACCCGGTGCTGGCCTGCCTCGACGGGTTGAACGACTACGATGGCGACTTCACCGCCGTGACGCCCGCCGCCGACTTCAAGACCACCTATCAGGTGGGCAAGGGGCTGCTGGCGCATCTCGAATACGTTGGCCAGAAGGACGACGAAGAGGCCGCGCCTGCCGAGGCTGCGGAAGACCCGCAGGCTCTTGCCGACACAGGTTTGCCTGATGAGGTCCCCACCGATGCCGGAACCGCCTCGATCCGCGCGCCCGAAACGCTCGGACCGACGGTAGAGGCGCAGCCGGTGATCCCGCCGCTGCAGCCCGCCGAGCCGCAGGCGGTGCAGACCGCCCAGATTGACCCCGAGCCCGAGGAAAGCCCCCTGCCCGCCAGCGCGCGGCGCATGCGCTTTTCCTTCGAGGCCTGATGATGACGGACACGCCCAATATGACCGCTGCCCCCGATACCCGCATCGCCGAAGAAGACCGTCTTCGTGCCGATCTTTATAACTTCCTTGGCCTGATCCTTGCGCGGCCAGCCGATCAGGGGCTGATCGACCAGACCGCCGGGCTGTCCGGAGACGAAAGCCCGATCGGCGAGGCGGTGACCACGCTGGCCAAGGTCGCGCGCCTGTCGAAACCGAAAGCGGTGGAGAGCGAGTACAACCGCCTCTTCATCGGGCTCGGGCGCGGCGAGTTGCTGCCCTATGCGTCCTACTACCTGACGGGCTTTCTGAACGAGAAGCCGCTGGCACTGCTGCGGCAGGACATGACCGCGCGCGGCCTCGCCCGCGCCGAGAATGTCTTTGAGCCTGAGGACAATATCGCCAGCCTCATGGAAATGATGGGCGCGATGATCGTCGGTCGCTTCGGCACGCCGGCGACGCTGGGCCAGCAGAAGAGCTTTTTCAACAAGCACATCGGCCCTTGGGCCGGGCATTTCTTTTCGGATCTCGAAGGTGCCAAGAACTCCGTTTTCTACGCCCCTGTTGGCCGTCTTGGCCGGGCGTTCATGGAGCTTGAGGCAGAAGCCTTCCGGATGAGCGCGGAGTGATCCGCATAGGGGCGGGCAACCGCCGCAACCCAGAGAGAGGAGGTCTCTCAATGAAGAGGAAAGACGAGCAGGCGAGCAGCCGCCGCGATTTCCTGAAGCTGGCTTCGACCGCCGCGCCGCTTGCGGCCGTCGCCGTGGCCACCACCAACGGGACCGAGGCCGAGGCCGCCGAGCCCGATCTGCAGTCGAACAAGCTGCAGGATACCGCGCACACCCGCGCCTATTACGCCGCCGCCCGGTTCTGACCGGACGAGGCTTTCCCCGCCAAGGACGACTGGTTGCGTGACGCCCGACTGTCCAAGGCTCTGAGCATAACCAAGCAAGCGAGGCACCATGGGGGGCCGAGCACGCAAGGGGAGAGAGAAACATGTTGAGGAAAAAGACCAACGGGGTTGCGCGACGCCCCCAGCGGACAAGTATCCTTTCCGAGGCGGCCAATGCCTCGGTTGATCGCCGCGCCTTCCTGCGCGGCTCGGGTCTGGCCATCGGCGGTCTGGCGGCGGTTGCCGCGACCGGCGGCACCGTGACCCAAGCCACCGCCGCCACCGCGGCCGCGGGCGACGTGAAGACCGTCAAATCGGTCTGCACCCACTGCTCGGTCGGCTGTACGGTGATGGCAGAGGTGCAGGGCGGCGTCTGGATCGGGCAAGAGCCCGGCTGGGACAGCCCCTTCAACCTCGGCTCGCATTGCGCCAAGGGCGCCTCGGTGCGCGAGCACGCGCACGGCGAGCGGCGCCTGAAGTACCCGATGAAGAAGGTGGGCGGCGAATGGCAGCGCATCTCGTGGGAGCAGGCGATCAACGAGATCGGCGACCAGATGATGGACATCCGCGACAGCTCGGGTCCTGACTCGGTCTACTGGCTCGGCTCGGCCAAGCACAGCAACGAACAGGCCTATCTGTTCCGCAAGTTCGCCGCCTATTGGGGCACCAACAACGTCGATCACCAAGCACGTATCTGCCACTCGACGACGGTTGCCGGCGTTGCGAACACATGGGGCTACGGCGCCATGACCAACTCGTACAACGACATCCACAAGTCGCGTGCGATCTTCATCATCGGCGGCAACCCCGCCGAGGCGCACCCGGTTTCGCTGCAGCACGTGCTGAAGGCGAAAGAGCAGAACAACGCGCCGCTGATCGTCTGCGACCCGCGCTTCACCCGCACCGCCGCCCATGCGGACGAATACGTCCGCTTCCGTCCGGGGTCGGACGTGGCGCTGGTCTGGGGTCTGCTGTGGCACATCTTCGAGAACGGCTGGGAAGACCGCGACTTCATCCGCAGCCGCGTCTGGGGCATGGATGAGATCCGCACCGAGGTCGCCAACTGGACGCCCGACGAGGTCGAGCGTGTGACCGGCGTGCCGGGCAGCCAGCTCGAGCGCGTGGCGCGGACGCTGGCCAACAACCGTCCGGGCACCGTGATCTGGTGCATGGGCGGCACGCAGCACACCAACGGCAACAACAACACCCGTGCCTACTGCATCCTGCAGCTGGCGCTCGGGAACATGGGCACCGCCGGCGGCGGCACCAACATCTTCCGCGGCCACGACAACGTGCAGGGGGCAACCGACCTTGGCGTTCTGGCCGACACGCTGCCGGGCTACTATGGCCTGACCGCGGGCGCTTGGGCCCACTGGGCGCGCGTCTGGGAAGAGGATCTGGACTGGCTCAAGGGCCGCTTTGCCATGCTGAAAGGCAAGGATGGCAAGGACAAAGAGATGATGGGTCTGACCGGGATCCCGGTCTCGCGCTGGATCGACGGTGTGCTCGAGGCGAAGGACAACCTCGAACAGCCCGACAACACCCGCGCCATGGTGTTCTGGGGCCACGCTCCGAACTCGCAGACCCGCCTCAAGGAAATGAAGACGGCGATGGAGAAGCTCGACCTGCTGGTCGTGGTGGACCCCTATCCCACCGTCTCGGCGATCCTGCACGACCGGACCGACAACACCTATCTGCTGCCGGCCGCGACGCAGTTCGAGACCTATGGCTCGGTCACCGCGTCGAACCGCTCGATCCAGTGGCGTGACAAGGTTGTGGATCCGCTCTTCGAGAGCCTTCCGGATCACATCATCCTGCACAAATTCGCCAGCAAGTTCGGCTTTGCGGATCGCATGTTCCGCAACATCCAGGTGAACGGTGAAGAGCCGCTGATCGAGGATCTGACGCGCGAGTTCAACAAGGGTATGTGGACCGTGGGCTATACCGGCCAGTCGCCGGAACGTCTCAAGATGCACATGGCCAACCAGCACACCTTCGACCGCACCACGCTGCGGGCGCTGGGTGGTCCGGCTGACGGCGACTATTACGGCATGCCGTGGCCGTGCTGGGGCACGCCCGAGATGAACCACCCGGGCTCTGCCAACCTCTACGACATCTCGATGCCGGTGGCCGAGGGCGGTCTGCCCTTCCGGGCCCGCTACGGCGTGGAGCGTAACGGCGAGAACCTTCTTGCCGAGGGCTCTTACACCGTCGGTTCCGAGATCGAGGATGGCTATCCAGAGTTCACCATGCAGATGCTGATCGATCTCGGCTGGGACAGCGATCTGACGCCCTACGAGCGGAAGATGATCGAATTCGTCGCAGGCTACATCGACGAGCGCCCCGAGACGGACACGGACCTTGGCGAGCAATCGCAGACCGGGCCCTACCCGTCGGACGCAGCCGAGAAGATCGGCGGCGTGAACTGGAAAACCGACCTTTCGGGCGGCATCCAGCGCGTGGCGATCAAACATGGCTGCGCCCCCTACGGCAACGCCAAGGCACGCTGCGTGGTCTGGACCTTCCCGGATCCGGTCCCGGTGCACCGCGAGCCGCTCTACACCAACCGGCGCGATCTGGTGGAAGACTACCCGACCTACGACGACAAAACCTTCTGGCGCGTACCGACCATGTACGCTTCGATCCAGAAGAACGACTTCTCGAAGGACTATCCGATCATCCTCACCTCCGGCCGTCTGGTCGAATACGAGGGTGGCGGCGACGAGACCCGGTCCAACCCGTGGCTCGCCGAGCTTCAGCAGAACATGTTCGTCGAGATCAACCCGCGCGACGCCAACAACCTTGGTGTGCGTGACGGGGCGGACGTCTGGGTCGAAGGCCCGGAGGGCGGCAAGGTCAAAGTGATGGCCATGGTCACCCCGCGGGTGGGCGAAGGTGTTGCCTTCATGCCCTTCCACTTCGGCGGCTATTTCGAGGGTGAAGACCTGCGCTCGAAATATCCCGACGGAGCGGACCCGATCGTGCTGGGCGAGTCGACCAACACCGCGCAGACCTATGGCTATGACTCCGTCACGCAGATGCAGGAGACCAAAGCCACTCTCTGCAAGATCATGCCAGCGTAACGCCAGCGAAAGGACACAAGGAAAATGGCAAGAGCAAAATTTCTCTGTGACGCCGAACGCTGCATCGAGTGCAACGCCTGCGTGACTGCCTGCAAGAACGAGCACGAGGTGCCGTGGGGCATCAACCGCCGACGGGTGGTGACCATTCAGGACGGCCAGCCGGGCGAACGCTCGATCTCGGTCGCCTGTATGCACTGCTCGGACGCGCCCTGTATGGCCGTCTGCCCGGTGGATTGCTTCTACCAGACCGAAGAAGGTGTGGTGCTGCACTCCAAGGACCTGTGCATCGGCTGCGGCTACTGCTTCTACGCGTGCCCCTTCGGCGCGCCGCAGTACCCGCAGGCCGGCAACTTCGGGTCGCGCGGCAAGATGGACAAGTGCACCTTCTGCAACGGTGGCCCGGAAGAGAACAATTCCGCAGCCGAGTTCCAGAAGTACGGGCGCAACCGGATCGCCGAGGGCAAACTGCCGATCTGCGCCGAGATGTGCTCGACCAAGGCCCTGCTGGCCGGTGACGGCGACGAAGTGTCGTCGATCTACCGCGAGCGCGTGGTGGCCCGTGGCTTCGGCTCGGGCGCCTGGGGCTGGGGCACCGCCTACGACGAAAAGGCCAACTGAGCCATCCCGGCAGGCCTGCGGGCCTGCCGCCACTTCAAGTCCCGCGCGGGGCGGCGATGGCCGCCGTTCCGCGCGGTTCTGGCGTGAACCTACATCCGGGAGATGACCATGCTGCGCCAATTGCTGGCCCTTTTCGCACTGGTCCTGATGGTCGCCGCCCCGTTGGGCGCCGCGGCTCAGGACGCTGTTTTGCTGCCACCCGAGCCTGACCGCTCCGCCACAGGCGGGGCGCAGACGCTCGAGGACATCATGCGCCGGCAAGCGGGCATCGAGATCGATGACAGCTTCCGCCGCGACAACATCGGTGGCGAGTCCCCCCGGCGCCCGAACTGGGCACGCTCGGCGGTGCCTCGGACCCCGACCTGTGGCGCGCCCTGCGCTACAACGAGGCCGACGTGCGCGCCTCGACCCTCAACCCCAACGGCAAGGTGCTGATCCAAGACGGCGGCATGTGGTGGCTGGAGTTCCGCGAAGGTCCGCTGGCCACGTACGGCGGCTGGCTGCTGCTTGGCACCATCGCCATTCTCGCCGTGTTCTTCCTGCTGCGTGGCCGGGTGAAGATCGACGGCGGCAAGACCGGCGCAACCGTGCAGCGCTTCAAGTGGATCGAACGCTTTGCGCATTGGACGCTGGCGGGCTCGTTCCTGCTGCTGGGGTTCACCGGGCTGTTCACGCTTTTCGGGCGCAAGTATCTGATCCCGCTCATGGGGCATGACTTCAACTCGGTGCTGCTGCATTACTCCAAGCTGATCCACAACAACGTCAGCTGGGCCTTCATGCTGGCGCTGATCATGGTTTTCGTCATGTGGATTTGGCACAACCTGCCCGACCGCACCGACATCACCTGGTTCGCGCAGGCCGGTGGTATCATCGGCAACAAGCACCCGCCCGCCAAGAAGTTCAACGCCGGTCAGAAGATCATCTTCTGGAGCGTCATCCTGCTGGGTGCCTCGGTGTCGGTCTCGGGCCTGTCGCTGCTCTTCCCCTTCGATCTGCCGCTCTTTGCCAAGACCTTTGCGATCCTCAACGATTGGGGCGTGCCGGGATGGGTCGGCATGGAAAGCTTCCCGGTGGCCCTCGCCCCGCAGGAAGAGATGCAGTTCGCGCAGCTTTGGCACGCCATCGTCGCCTTCCTGCTGATGGCGGTCATCATTGGCCACATCTATATCGGCACGATCGGCATGGAAGGCGCTTATGACGCCATGGGCTCCGGTCAGGTCGATGAGAACTGGGCGCATCAGCACCACTCGATCTGGTACGACAAGGTGAAGGAACGCGAAGCCGCCGAGGCCCGCAAAGCCGCCGGCAATTCGGCCACTCCGGCGGAGTGAGCCCATGGGCCGGCTGGCCTTCGCCTTTGTGCTGACGCTCTGTGCCGCCCCGCTGGCGGCGCAGGGCGAAAGCGTGCCCGAGTTCAGCACTTTGAAGGGTCACGGCGGGCCGATCATGGCGATTGCCGTCTCGCCCGAGGGGCAATTGGCGACCGGCAGTTTCGACAATTCCGTCGGGCTCTGGGAGACGGGCACGCCGCGCTGGCTCGAAGGCCATGAGGCGGCGGTGACAGCGCTGATCTATGGCCCGGATGGCACGCTGGTCTCGGGCGGCGATGATTTCGCCGTGCGGGTCTGGGGCGAGACGCCGCGCGTTCTGGGCCACCATCAGGGCAAGGTCGCGGCGCTTGCGGTCTCGCCCGATGGGCAAACGCTCGCCAGCGGCAGTTGGGACGGCACAATCCGTCTCTGGCCCCTGACCGGCGGCGAGGGCACCGCCCTGCCCGCGCCCGGCGCCGGGGTCAACGCGCTTGCCTTTGGCCCGGACGGAGCGCTTTACGCCGGAACCATGAGCGGCGCGCTGCTGCGCTACGCCCCGGAGGGCAGCACCCCTGTGCCGATGGTGCAGCACGGCTTTGGCATCAACCGCATCACCCTCGGCCCCGACTGGATCGCCTATGGCGCGGTGGATGGCGGCACGCGTGTGCTGGACCTCGAGACCGGCGCGCAGATCGCCGATCTCACGCTCGAGCGGCGGCCCATCTTGTCGATGGCCCACCACCCCGCCAGCCATCAGTTGGCAGTGGGCGACGGCGAAGGTTTCATCATGATCGTCGACACGCAGACATGGCAGATCACCCGCGACTTCCGCGCCACCCGTCAGGGGCCGGTCTGGGCGCTGGCCTTCTCGACCGATGGCACGGTGATCCACGCCGGAGGGCTCGACGATGTCGCCTATGCGTGGCCGGTCGAGATGCTCGACGCGTTCGAGCCCGGCATCTCCGGCGCGCGCAGCTTCCTGCGCGATGCCGAGACCATGCCCAATGGCGAGCGGCAGTTCATGCGCAAATGTTCGATCTGCCACGCCACGACCCCCGGCCCCTCGCGCAAGGCCGGGCCGACGCTGCACGGCGTCTTTGGCCGACCCGCGGGCACGGTGCCGGGCTACATCTACTCCGATACGCTGAACGGCGCGGGCATCATCTGGGACGAGACCACGATCGACGCGCTGTTCGATGAGGGGCCGGATCACTACATTCCCGGCTCCAAAATGCCCATGCAGGTGATCGCGGGCAGCGATGACCGCGCCGACCTGATAGACTATCTCAAACGGGCCACCACAGAGCAGCCCACCAAAGGAAAGTGACCACTTATGAAAGCCATGTTCACCGGCTTTGCCGCCATCATTGTTATCGGCATCGTGGCCTATTTCGGCCTGCACGAGATCGGCTTCTCTTCGGCTGAGGTCTATTCCACCTCCAACGCCCGGCTCGACGACCACTGAGCCGCGCATGACGCCGAAGGACGCCTCCGCCGACGACTACGGCCCGACGCTGGCCGGTGCTTCGATCCTCGTGGTCGATGACGAGCCGGGCATGCGCAATTTTCTGGTCAAGATGCTGGGGCCGCGCGTGCAGCGGGTGGAAGAGGCGGCCTCGGCGCAGGAGGCGACGCAAAAGCTCGACGCGGCGCATTTCGATCTGGTGATCCTCGACAACGTCATGCCCAAGACGACCGGGCTCGACTGGCTGGCCGAGCAACAGCGCAAGGGCTTTTTCGGCGACACCATCCTGATCACCGCCTATGCCGACCTTGATACGGCGATCACCGCGCTGCGCGCCGGGGTCAGCGATTTTGTCCTGAAACCCTTTCGCGCCAATCAGATCCTTGGCGCCGTGGCGCGCACGCTCGACCGCAAGTACCTGCGCCGCGACAACACGCTGCTGCGGCGAGAACTGCGCACCGGCCATTTCCAAGGCAAGCTGATCGGCAAATCCGAGGTGATGGTCGCGGTGCGGGCGCTGCTCGCCAAGCTGGCACCGCTGCCCACCCCGGTGCTCTTCACCGGCGCAAGTGGCACCGGCAAGGAACTGGCCGCGCGGCATTTGCACCAGCTTTCAGACCGTGCCGAGAAACCCTTTGTGCCGGTCAACTGCGCCGCCATCGCGCCCGACCGCATGGTGCAAGAGCTCTTTGGCAGCCTCGAAGGCGGCGAGCGGCTGAAGCCGGGGCTACTGCTGCTGGCGGATGGCGGCACGCTCTTCCTTGATGAGGTGGCGCAGATGCCCGAGCCGCTGCAGGCGGCGCTTTTGCGGGTGCTCGAGGATCAGCGCATCCGCCCCGCCGGAGCCGAGCGGGAACTGCCGCTGAACCTGCGCTTTCTCTTCGCCACCAATGCCGATCTGCCGCAGATGGTGGCGCAGGGCAAATTCCGCGCCGACCTCTATCACCGGATCAACGTGCTGACGGTGGAGATGCCGCCGCTGTCTGATCGGTCGGATGACATCCTCGAACTGGCGGCGCTCTTCACCAAGCAGTTCAGTCAGGCGCTGGGGATGCCCGGCCTCACCCTCGACGAGCAGACGCTGCTCAAGCTGCGGCGCTACGACTGGCCGGGCAACGTGCGCGAACTGCGCAACCTCGTGGAACGCTCGGTGATCCTCGGCGGCTTTCCCGAGGAATTCGCGGGCGCGGGCAGCGTAACCGGCGCGCAGGCGATCGAGGACCTCGACCTCGTGGTGCAGCGCCACATCCTGCATATGCTCGACCTCTGCGACGGCAACCGGGCCGAGGCGGCGCGCCGCTTGGGCGTGTCGCGCAAGACCATCGACCGCAAGATGGCGCAATGGGGCGAAGAGAGCGTTTCACCGCCGCCGCCCCTGCGCTAGGCTCGGGCAAAACCCGGCGGAGCAGACCCATGCGCAGAACAGTCAAATCCCGAAGCTTCGGGCCCCTCTGGGCGGGCGCCCTGTGCTGTCTTTTGCTGGCGACCTCCCCCGCCGCAGCGCTCGACCGGGCGGCGGTGGAACGGCAGTTCCGCGGCTGGCTGGAACAGACGGTCTGGCCGCAGGCGTCGCGCAATGGCGTGTCGCGCGGCACCTTCGAGGCGGCCTTTGCGGGGGTTGCGCTCAACTGGGATCTGCCCGATCTGGTGCCCCCCGGAACCCAGCCGCAGACCCCCAAACAGCAGCGGCAGGCCGAGTTCGGCCAGCCTGCGAAATACTTCAGCCGTGGCTCTATCGACGGTGCCACTAGCGTCGGGCGGCAGATGGCAAAGCGCCACTCTTCGGCCCTTGCCGCGACCGAGAGGGCGACCGGCGTGCCCGGGCGCATCATCCTCGGCATCTGGGGGCGCGAAAGCGGCTATGGCCGCGTGTCGATCCCGCACAGCGCCTTTGAAGTGCTGGGCACCAAGGGCTTCATGTCGACCCGCGCCGCCTATTTCACCGATGAGCTGATCGCCGCGCTGCAGATCGCCGAGGCCGGGCACGCGCCTGCCGGGGTGATGAAAAGCTCTTGGGCCGGCGCTCTGGGGCAGCCGCAGTTCATGCCGTCGAATTTCCTGAAATATGCCGCCGACGGCAATGGCGACGGCCACGCCGACATCTGGCGTTCGGAGGCGGACACCATCGCCTCGATCGGCACCTATCTTGCCAAACACGGCTGGCAGAGCGGGCGGGATTGGGGGTTTGAGGTGCGTGTGCCTGCCTCGGTGTCCTGCGCGCTCGAAGGCCCGGATCAGGGCAAGCGCATCTCGGACTGGGAAAAGCTGGGCATCGCCCGCGTCTCGGGCCGCCCCTTCCCCGAGCATGAACGGCGCGGCGAGGGATTTTTGCTGATGCCCGCCGGACGGCATGGCCCCGCCTTCATCGTCACGCCCAATTTCTACGTGCTGAAGGACTACAATATGAGCGATCTTTACGCGCTCTTCGTCGGCCATGTGGGGGACCGCATTCAATACGGCGTCGGCGATTTCAGCGCGCCATGGGGCTCGGTCGGCGGGCTCTACCGCTCGGACGTGGCGACCATGCAGCGCGCGCTGGAGCGGATGGGCCATGACGTGGGCGGCGCCGACGGGCTTCCGGGGTTCAAGACGCGGCGCTCGATCGGGCGCTGGCAAGAGGCGCAGGGCCGCCCCGCCACCTGCTTCCCCGAGGCCGCGATGAAATCGGCGCTGCGCTAGCCGTTCCAGACCACCTCGCCGAAGCGCGACAGATCGTAGCCGCCAAGGCTTTCGGCCCGGCTGCGGAAGGGCCCCGAGCGGCAGAAATCCAGCAGGCTCTGCAGCGCCGGCTCGAAATAGGCGCGGCGGTCGATCAGCAGATCGAACCGCTCTTCGATGAGCGGCACGAAGCGCAGCCCGTAGCTGCGCGCCACCGACTCGAGACCGAAGGTCACATCCGCCTCGCCGCGCCGCACGCTCTGCACCGCCTCATCCTCGGTGCGCTCGGTCGGGGTGAAGGTGAGGCTGCCCAGATCGATCCCCGCTTCCTGCGCCAGTTCGCGCAGCAGCACCGCGGTGCCCGAGCCCTCCTGCCGGGGCGCGACGCGCAGGCCGGGCAGATCAGGCAGCCCTTGCGGTGCCGGGCCGTCCTCGCGCAGCACCAGCCCGCGGCGGCGCGCGGCAAAACCGATCAGCACCACGTCTTGCCCCTCTGCGGCGGCGCGCGCGACGGCGAGGTTCCAACTGCCGTCGGGTGCACGCACATGCAGCCCGCTGGCCACACCCTCGCGCGCGGCAAAGCGGGTCAGCCCGTCCTGCGAGCCGTCAAAAAACGTCGCAAGCCCGCAGCGGGACTGGCGGATCGCCCAATCAAGCAAGGGATCGTGGCTGCCCAGAAAGACCCCGGGCCGCGCCGCCTGCGGCGTCATGAACCCGCCGCTCTGCGCACCTTCGATCCAGGCACGGATCTCGGCGGCCGGGAACAGCAACTTTCCGGTGGCGCGCGAACAGGGCACCTCGCCCGAGGCGGCAAGATCGTAGACCTTGCGCTCTTTCAGGCGCAGCAGATCGGCCAGTTCGCGGACGGTGAGATATTCGTGAGGCGGGATCTGCAGGTCGGTCATCTGGGTCTGTCTTGGTGGGGGCGGCAACGTGCCGCCCCCGGACCCTATCAGTTCTTCGGCGCGTTGGGGAAGAACAGCTGCTGACCGTCGACCTTATAGTCGGCGATCACCTTCTGACCTTCGTCCGAGAGCAGCCAGTCGGCGAAGTCCTGCGCCGCGTCGATTTTCACCGAGGGGCATTTTTCGGGGTTCACCGGGATCACGCCGTACTGGTTGAAGAGATCTTCGTCGCCTTCGACCTCAACCGCGTAATCCTGCTTGTTCTTGAAGCTGATCCAAGTGGCGCGGTCGGTCATCACATAGGCGCCCATGCCGATGCCCGCGTTGAGCGTCGCGCCCATGCCGGAGCCGGTCTCGCGATACCACTCGCCCGAGGCTGCGGTGGGGTCGATGCCCGCGGCCTTCCACAGCGCGACCTCTTTCTTATGGGTGCCGCTGTCATCGCCGCGCGAGGCAAATAGCGCGCCCGCCTCGGAGATCTTGGTCAGCGCCGCCTCGACATCGTCCATGCCGTTCACGCCTGCCGGGTCGCTCTCGGGGCCGACGATGACAAAGTCGTTGTACATGAGATCCGTGCGCTCGGTGCCAAAGCCTGCCGCGACGAATTTCTCTTCCGACGGTTTGGCGTGCACCAGCAGCAGGTCGCCATCGCAATTCTCGGCGTTCTTGATCGCCTGCCCGGTGCCCACGGCCACGACATTGACGGTGATGCCACTCTCGCCGGTGTAGATCGGCAGCAGGTAGTCATAGAGCCCCGAGTTGGCGGTCGAGGTGGTGGACTGCACGATGATCGACTGCTCCTGCGCAAGCGCGCCGCCAGCAAGGCCGAGGGTGAGCGCAGTGGAGGCGATCAGTTTGGCAAATTTCATCTGTGGCTTCCTTTTGCCTTGGTCATCAAAAAACTGGTGAAGGTCCGGCGGCGGTCAGAGAACGATCCGCCCGGCCAGATAATCCCGCGCCACTTGGCTTTGCGGCTCGGGAAAGAACTCGGCGGCGCGGCTGTGCTCGGCAACGCGCCCGCGGTGCAGGAAAACAACCTCGTCGGCCATGCGCCGCGCCTGCCCGATGTCATGGGTGACAAAGATGACGCGGGTGCCGCGGGCACGCGCCTCGGACACGATGCGCTCGATCACCAGCACCGAGGCGGGATCGAGGCTGGCGGTGGGCTCATCGAGGAACAGCACCTCGGGATCGGTGGCCAGCGCGCGCGCCAGAGCCAGCCGCTGCGCCTCGCCGCCCGAGAGCAGCCGTGCGGGCTGCCGCGCCTTGTGCAGCAGCCCCACGCCCTCAAGCAGCCGGTCCCGGCGGCGGCGGTCGCCGCCCCGCGCCTTGAGGACGAAATCCATATTGGCGGCAACCGAGCGGCGCAGCAGAACCGGCTTTTGGAACACCAGCGCCTGCCGCCCCGTGGCCTCGGCCGCGGGCGTTCCGTTCCAGCTGATCTCGCCGGTGCTGGGGGCCAGAAGACCATGCAGCGCCTTGAGCATCAGGCTTTTGCCCGCCCCATTCGGCCCCATGATCACCGTGCAGCCCCCCGGCGCGAGCGACAGCTCGACGCCGTCCAGAAGCGGCGCCCCGTCCACCTCAAGCCGCAGCCCGTGCACCTGCAGCGGCAAAAGCGGCGCGGGATGGCCAACGCTGCCTCTGGCGCGGGACAAGGGTGGCACGGCGGTGATCTGCAGGTCAGACATGGATCCCCTCACGCATAGGCCTGCCGCGCGGCGGTCATCCGCAGCGTCTGCACCCCGGCGTTCACCCCCAGCGCCAGCACCAGCAGGATGATCCCCAGCGCCAGCGCGAGCGGCAGGTCGCCCTTCGAGGTCTCCAGCGCGATGGCAGTGGTCATCACCCGGGTCAGATGGTCGATATTGCCGCCGACGATGATCACCGCCCCCACCTCGGCGACGGCGCGACCAAAGCCCGCGAGCCCAACGGTCAGCAATGCGTAGCGCCCATCCCAGAGCAGCGTAATGATGCTCTGCCAGCGGCTGAGGCAGAGCGAGCGGAACTGCTCGGCGTATTCGCTGTGCAGATCCTCCAGTTGCTGCCGCGAGAGGGCGGCGACGATGGGCACGATGAGAATGGTCTGCGCCGCGATCATCGCGCCGGGAGTGTAGAGCAGCCCCAGAAACCCCAGCGGGCCGGAGCGGGAGAGGTAGAGATACACCAGCAGGCCAACGACCACCGGCGGCAGCCCCATCAGCGCATTCATCACCACCAGCACGGCGCCGCGCCCACGGAACCGGCTCACCGCCACCAGCGCCCCGATGGGCAGCCCGATGGCGCAGGCCAGCAGCGTCGCGCTGAGACTGACCTGCAGCGACAGACCGACGATCTCATAGAGATCGGCCTCGCCGGACAGCACCAGCGAGAGCGCCAGACGGAAGGCCTCCCCGATATCTTGCAAAATTTACCCTCCCTGCGGAAATTTTGCGTCATAGTGACTATGCACCCTCTCGCGCAGGACGCAAGCTCAGTCAATAGTTTGAACGAAATAAGGCCCGCTCCGAAGAGCGGGCCTTGATCGCGGAGCGACTGCAAAATTTCCCGAAAGCCCGAAACGCTGCCCTAGAACGGCAGCCCCACGTAGTTCTCCGCAAGGTCCTTGCGGGCGGTCTCCGAGTCCGACAGGTGCAGCAGTGTGGCCCGGCGCATCTCTTCGGCAAAGCTGTCCTCGCCCTCGAAGCGGTGCAGCATGGTGGTCATCTGCCAGCTGAAGCGCATCGCCTTCCAGATACGTGTCAGCGCGCGCTCCGAATAGCCGTCGATGCCGCTCTCCTTGCCGTGCTTCACCGCCTCGATCAGCGCTTCGTGCAGGTAATAGACGTCGGACACCGCAAGGTTCAGCCCCTTCGCCCCGGTCGGCGGCACGATATGGGCGGCATCGCCGACAAGGAACAGCCGGCCCCAGCGCAGCGGCTCCGAGACAAAGCTGCGCAGCGGTGCGATGGATTTCTCGATCGACGGGCCGGTAATCAGCTTGGCCGCCGCCTCGGACGGGATGCGGCGCTTGAACTCGGTCCAGAAACGCTCGTCCGACCAGTCCTCGACCTTGTCCGACAGCGGCACCTGCACGTAGTAGCGCACAAGGTTCTCGTTGCGCATCGAGGCCAGCGCAAAGCCATGCGGCGAGTTGGCGTAGATCAGCTCGTCATGCACCGGCGGCGTGCGTGAGAGGATCCCCAGCCAGCCAAAGGGATAGACCCGCTCGAACTCGCGGCGCTTTTCCTCGGGGATGGTCTTGCGGCTGACGCCGTGGAATCCGTCGCAGCCCGCCACATAGGCGCAGGCGACACGGTGGCGCTGACCGTCCAGCGTGTATTCGACCGCCGCTTCGGAGGCCTCGAGGTCGTGGATCGTGACATCCTCGACCCCATGGATCACCTGCGTGCCCATAGCATCCTGCGCATCGTAAAGATCATGGGTCACTTCGGTCTGGCCGTAGACCATGACCTGCTTGCCGGTGAGCGCCTTGAAGTCGATGTGCACCATCAGCTCGGCGTCGGTGAGATAGGTGCCGTCGTGCGGGATACCCTCGGCATCCATGCGCGCGCCCACGCCCGCCTCGCGCAGCAGTTCCACCGTGCCCCATTCAAGAATGCCCGCCCGGATGCGCGACAGCACATGCTCGCGGCTCGAACGTTCCAGCACCACGGTCGCGACTCCGGCGCGGTTCAGAAGCTGCGACAGCAGCAGGCCCGACGGCCCGCCGCCGATGATCACGACGTCGGTTTTCATGCATATTCCTCCCATCTTTCGCCGCCACCCTAGGCCCGGAGGCGGCTCGCGCGAATAGACGGGCCGCGCAAAGGCTGGTACTATTCGTGCATGACCCTGCGTGCGCAAATCCCTCAGTTCGACCTTTTCGGAGAGACCGGCAGTTTCCCCGACACCGTGCATTGCGAGCGGATATGGGACCGGGCGCGGCTGCACGACTGGGTGATTTCACCGCATAGGCATGCGGAGATCACGCAGGTTTTCTTTATGCGCAAGGGCCACGCCGAGGTGCAGATCGACGGGCAGAGGCGGCGTCTCGATGACGGGCAGTTTCTGCTTATCCCGGTACGGATCGTGCATGGTTTCGAGTTTACCCGCCTGAGCGAAGGGCTGGTTTTGTCCTTCCCGGCGCCGGTGCTGGCGGCGATGCGCCCGACCTCGCCCGCGCTTTCAGCACAGCTGTCGCGGCCGGTGATCGGCGATGCCTCGGCGCGGTTCGAACGTCTGGCGGGCGACCTGCTCGCAGCCTTCTCCGAGCCCGGCCCGTTCCGCGCCAACCTTTTGGTGGCGCTGGCCCATGCGATCCTTGCCGAGATCAGCACGCTCGCCCCGCCTGAGGAGGAAAGCGCGACCGGCAGCGCAAGAATACAGGCGCTCGACCGGTTGATCGCGCAGCACATGGCGACGGGCTGGCGCGCCGGCGACTATGCCTCTGCGCTGTCGATCACGCCCGGCCACCTGACCCGCCTGTGCCACGCCGCCACCGGCCTCAGCGCTTCGCGCTACATCGAGGGTAAGGTGATGACCGAAGCGAGCCGGATGCTCGCCTTCACCCAGATTCCCGTGGCCGAGATCGGTTACCGTCTGGGATTTTCCGATCCGGCCTATTTCTCGCGCCGCTTCCGCGCACTGCGCGGCCAAAGCCCCAGCGACTACCGCGCGCGCTTTGTGGGGTAGCGTGGACCCTGCCCGCCCGGAATCAAGGCGAAGCCGCCGGGCCAGCGGTCGTCCATTGTGGCGCCATCGGTTCGAGCCCGATGGGCGACGCCGTCCCGGCGGGCTGGCGCTTTTCATCGCAGTACGGCGCTCGTAACTCATTCGGACGCGGCGGGCATAAAGCGCCCACCTCCAACCTTGCGGCGCCATCCCACGGGCAGGCGCTCGCCCGGCTCCCGCCATACCTCCCCCGCTTGACCCCGGGGCGCAAAGGCGTATCGCTTGCGCCGTTCAAGTTCCCTGGAGGCACCCGATGACCCGCATCATGATCAACGGCTTTGGCCGCATTGGCCGCACCCTGCTGCGCCAGTTGCTCACCGATCCGGCTCATGCCGACCTCGACCTCGTGGCGATCAACGACATCGCCGCCCCCGAGATGTGCGCCTATCTCTTCCGCTACGACAGCGTCTTCGGCCCCTACCCCGGCACCGTCACCGAAGAGCCCGGCGCGCTGGTCATCGACGGCAGGCGCATCCCCTTTCACACCACCCGCGATCTGCGCGAGCTCGACCTGAGCCATGTGGATGTGGTGCTGGAATGCACCGGCGCCGCCTCGAACCGCCCCCATGCCGAGGCCGGGCTGATGGCGGGCGCGCGCAAGGTGCTGCTGTCGGGCCCTTCGGAGGCCGCGGATGTCACCTGTGTGCTCGGGGCGAACGAGGATGAGATCGGCGACGCGAGGATCGTCTCCAACGCGTCGTGCACCACCAATGCCATCGCGCCGATGCTGAAGGCGCTCGACGCGAGCTTCGGCATCGCCCGCGCGCATGTCACCACTATCCATTGCTACACCGGCAGCCAGCCGACGGTGGACGCGCCCGGCGCCAGCTTTGAGCGTAGCCGCGCCGCCGCCGTGTCCATGGTGCCCACCAGCACGAGCGCCGCAAAACAGGTGATCAAAGTGCTGCCCGGCCTCGACGGGCGGCTGAGCGTGACGGCGGTGCGGGTGCCCTGCATCTCGGTCTCGGCGGTGGACGCGGTGCTGCAATTGCGCGAGATGCCCGCAGACGCCAATGCCGCGCTGTCGCAGCTTTTCACCGGCTCGCCCCTCGTCGGGCTGACCGCCGATCCCTGCGTGTCGACCGACCTGCGGGCGCGCCCGGAATTGCTTGTGCTGTCGACGCGCGAGACCCGTGTGGTCGACGGCGGCCAGCTGCGGCTCTTCGGCTGGTACGACAACGAATGGGGCTTCTCGGCGCGGATGCTCGACATGACCCGTCGCCTTGCGCCGCGTGCCTGATCTTCAAATCCGGTTTGAAACACTCTTGGCGGCGCGGGACTTTACCCCCCGCCCGCTTGTGCCACTATGGCCCGCGATCACCTGACGGAGAGCCCTGATGACCGGATACCTGACCACCCATGTCCTCGACACCGCGCGCGGTTGCCCCGCGCAGGGGCTGAAGATCGAGCTTTACCGGATCGAGGGCGAGACCCGCAGCCATCTCAAGACGCTGGTCACCAATGACGACGGGCGCACCGACGAGCAGATCCTGCCCGCCGCCGAGTTTGCCACCGGCACCTATGAGCTGGTGTTCCACGCGGGCGCCTATCTCGACGCCTGCGGCACGCCGCCCGAAGAGCCGCGGTTTCTGGATGTGGTGCCGCTGCGCTTTGGCATGTCCGAGGCAGCGCATTACCATGTACCGCTGCTGCTCTCACCCTTCGGCTATTCCACCTACCGCGGCAGCTGAGCACCTACATTTGATCTGACCCGAACGGCGCCCCTCGCGGGCGCCGTTTTTGTTTGCGCGACAGATTTCACCGTTCTGTCATGTACCTGTCGCCCCGCTGTCGCAGCCCGACGCCAGAGATCGCCCCGACGCTGCACAGCTGTGCAGCCCGGCACCACGGGGCAGACCATGAGCGACATCCAGATCTCAGGGATAGACAAAAGCTACGGCGCGACACAGGTGCTGCGGCAGGTCTCGCTGAGCATCGACGCCGGGGAGTTCGTGGCCGTCCTTGGCCCCTCTGGCTGCGGCAAGACCACGCTGCTGCGCTGCCTTGCGGGGTTCGAGCGGCTGAATGGTGGCCGCATCGCGGTCGGAGGCGAGACCGTCTCTGCTCCCGGCCATCACCTCGCGCCAGAGCATCGCGGCATCGGCGTGGTGTTCCAGAACTACGCGCTCTGGCCGCATATGAGCGTGGCGCAGAACGTCGCCTACGGGCTGAAGATCGCGGGCATTCCCAAACCCGAGAGGAATTCCCGCGTCGCCAAAGTGCTCGATCTGGTCGAATTGGGGCCGCTCGCGCACCGCCGCCCCGCCGACCTCTCCGGCGGCCAGCGCCAGCGCGTCGCCCTTGCCCGCTGCCTCGCCATGGAGAGCCGGGTGGTGCTGCTCGACGAGCCGCTGGCCAACCTCGACGTGCACCTGCGCGGCGCGCTGGAAGAGGAATTCGCCGCCTTCCATGCCCGTTCCGGGGCTACGATGTTCTACATCACCCACGATCAGGCCGAGGCTCTGGCCCTCGCCGACCGCGTGGCGGTGATGGACAAGGGCCGGATCCTGCAGTTCGACCGGCCACAGGCGCTGTTCAGCCAACCGGTCTCGGAAACCGTGGCGGGGTTCATCGGAGAGGGCCGCGTGCTCGAAGCCGAAGACATCCGCCCGCTCGGGGCGGGCCGCGCCGCCGCCTCGCTGCTTGGGCTGCCGGTCACGCTGCGCTGCGCCCCCGGCGAGACCGCCCGCCGCCGGGCCAAGATCTCGTTCCACCCCGGCGATCTGCAGCTGAGCGACAGCCGCGACGCGATCGCCGGCAATGTCACCCGCGCCACCTACCGCGGTGCCTATCTGCGCGCCGAGGTCATGGCGGGTCCCGCCGGGGACATTCCGCTTTCCGTGAACATCGCCGCTCCTGCCGCGCTGACCCGCGGCCAGCGGATCTCTCTCGCCCTTCGCGACGGCTGGGTCATTCCCGATCCCGCCGCCTCTTCTCACCACGTCTGAACACGCAACCACAGGGACACCGAACATGCGTCTTCTCAGCCTCTCCCTCGCCGCATCGCTGCTCACCAGCGCCGCCTATGCAGAAACCACGCTGACGCTCTACACCAGCCAGCCGCCGGAACAGGCGCAGCAGACCGTGGACGCCTTCGAGGCCGCCCACCCCGACATCAAGATCGAATGGACCCGCAACGGCACCTCGGCGCTGATGAACGTCGTCCGCGCCGAGATCGAGGCGGACAATGTGCAGCCCGACATTCTGCTTGTGGCCGATGTGATCAACCTTGGCGAGCTGAAGGCCGGTGGTCACCTCCTGGCCTATGAGGACGCCCCCGTGGCCGAATACGATCCCGCCACCTATGACGCCGACATGACCTATTTCGGCACCAAGGCGATGACCACCGGCATCGCCTACAACACCGAGATCGCCGAGCCGGTCAGCCACTGGATGGACCTGATCACCGAGGAAAACCGCGGCATGATCGGCGTGCCCTCGCCGCTCTATTCCGGCGCTGCGCTGAACCACCTGCACGCGCTGCTGAACGTCGAAGGCGTCGGCTGGGAGTTCTACGAGGGCCTCAACGAGCTGGATATCGTCCCCGAGGGCGGCAATGGCCCGGCCACCAAGGCCGTCGCCTCGGGCATGGCCAAATACGCGATCATCGTCGATGCCAACGCGCTGCGCGCCAAGGCGAGCGGCTCGCCGGTGGATTACATCGTCCCCGAAGACGGCGTGAGCTTCATCACCGAGCCCGCCGCCATCATGGCAGGCACCGAGCACCCGGAAGAAGCAAAGCTATTCATCGACTTCCTGCTCAGCGAAGAGGGCCAGAAGCTGGTGGCCGAGCAGGGCTCGCTGCCGATCCTGCCGGGCGTCGAAGGCCCCGAGGGCTTCCCCAAGCTCGAGGACATGACGCTTCTGGGCTACAACGTCGACGCCGCGCTCGAGACCAACGAGGCCGTGCGCGCGCGCTTTGCCGAGATCTTCGGGCTCTGATCGCGTGACGCTCCTCCAAGACCAACCGGCGCGCCCCCCTCGGGCGCGCCGACTGCTCGGGGCGATGGGCAGCGAGCGCGCGCTGATGCTGGCGCTGGTGCTCTTTGTCGGCCTGCTGTCCATCGCGCCTCTGGCCCGCCTGATCCACGCCGCGCTGTTTCCGCAGGGCAGTTTCGACACCGCTCGCATCGCCGACGTTCTTGGCGGACGCAGGGTGCTGGAGGCGACGCTCAACACCCTTTGGATCGCCGCCGCCGCAACCCTGCTGGCGACGGTGGTGGGCACGCTGGCGGCGCTGCTCACCTCGCTGACCGACATGCGCCGCCGCACGCTCTGGGTCTTTGGCTTCGTGCTGCCGCTGATGATCCCGCCGCAGGTCACCGCGCTGGCTTGGGTGCAGGCCTTCTCGCCCGCCAGCCCGATCCTCGGCCCGCTCGGCCTTGCGCTGCCGCCCGGCACGCGCCATCCGCTTTATTCCATGGGCGGGATCATCTTCCTGCTCGGGCTTTATAACGCGCCGCTGGTTTTCCTCTCGGTCCGCGCCTCGCTGCAACGCCTGCCCGCCGCGCTGGTCGAGGCCGCTCACGCCAATGGCGCAGGCGCCGGGCAGGTCACCCGCGACATCATCCTGCCGCTGGCCCGTGGCGGCATCTTCGCCGGGGCCGCGCTGGCCTTCGTCTCGTCGATCGGTAATTTCGGCATTCAGGCGATGCTTGGCATCCCCGCGCGCGTTTCCACGCTGATCACCCTCATCTACCGGCGGCTGAACTCCTACGGCCCTTCGGCGCTCAACGACATGGCGCTTCTGGCGCTGTTGCTGGCGGGTCTGACGGTGCTTGGGATGCTGCTCACCGCATGGCTTGGACGGCGGGGCGATCAGCGCGTCGACAGCGCGCAGCGCCCACCCCGCATGAGCCTTGGACGCTGGCGCCTGCCAGTGACCGGGCTGGCGTGGCTCTATCTTGTGGTCTGCCTGCTGCTGCCGCTCTCGGCGCTTTTCGGCACCGCGCTGGTGCGCGGCTACGGCCAGCCGCTGACGCCCGAGACCATCACCTTCGAGAATTTCGCCAACGCGCTTTTCCATCACGAGGGCATTCGGGGTGCCTTCCTCACCTCGCTGTGGCTGACGCTTCTGACGGTGGCGATCCTTATCCCTGCTGCGGTCGCCCTCGGCTACGTGCTGAGCTGGCGCCGCGGCTGGCTGGCAAAGCTGTTGCGGCTCACCTCCGAGCTTGCCTACGCGCTGCCCGGCATCATCATCGGCGTGGCGATGATCCTGTTCTTCCTGCGCCCCCTGCCCTTCATCGGCACCGGGCTCTACGGCACGGTCTGGGTCATCCTTGCCGCCTATCTGTCCAACTTCCTCGCGCTCGCACTGCGGCCCATCCTCGGCGGCTACGCGCAGATCGACCGCGGCCTTGACGAGGCGGCGCAGCTGGCAGGCGCCGGGGTCTTTGCCCGGCTGCGCGACATCGTGCTGCCCTCGCTTGCCCCCTCGGCCATGGCCGCCGCGATCCTCGTCTTCATGACTGCGGTCAACGAGATTCAGGTCTCTGTGCTGCTGGTCAGTTCGCGCGCCACCACCATCGGCCCGATGATCATCTTTCTGGAAGAGGCCGGATCCTCGACCCTCGCCGCCGCCGTCGGCTGCCTGATGGTGCTCATGGTGCTGGCCCTGATGGGGCTGTCGCTGCTCTTTGGTCGCCGCCTGCCGGACGGGGTGCTGCCATGGCGCGACTGACCGTGCTGAGCGGCATGGGCCGCAAAAGCGCCGCCGCCTTCCTGCTGCAGACCGAGGGGCGGCGCCTGCTGCTCGACATGGGCGGCGGCCTCGAGGTGGGGGAGCATCTGGACCTCTCGCGCGCCGGGCGTGTGGATGCGGTGCTGCTGAGCCATGCGCATGTGGATCATGTGGGCGCGCTGGATCGGCTGGCCGAGATCGGCAGCCCGCCGGTCTTTGCCACCGCCGAGACGCTGCGCCAGTTGCCCGCCGGCCTGCGGCCCGCGCGGGTGGAGCCTCTGCCCGAGCGCGGCACGGCGGATGTGCTGGGTCTGCGGCTTGACACCGGGCGCTCGGGGCATGCGCCCGGCGGTATCTGGATGCGCGTGCCGACGCTGCGCGGCGGCTTTCTCTACACCGGCGATTTCAGCACCGAGGCGGCGCTGCTGCGCTGCGATCCCTTCCCGCGCAGCGCGACCGTGCTGGCCGACGCCTCTTATGGTGACCGCGAAGAGAGCCTTGCCGCGCAGATCGAAACGCTTGCCGACGCGGCGCGCGGCGGCGCGGTGCTGCCCTGCCCTGCAGATGGGCGGGGCCCCGACATGGTGGCGGCGCTGACCGCCACAGGGCTGGAGGTTCGGGCCTGCGCGCAGATCGCTGCAGAGACCAAACGCCTCACCGGCAGCCGCCCGCCCGTGGCCACTGCGGAAACCGCGCGAGAAGGGCACATCATCGTAGCCGACGGACCCAATGCCGAGCATGGGCTTCCCGGCGACTTGCGCATGCGCCCGGGTTTTCGCTTCGTCTTTTCCGGCCACGTCCCGCGCAGCAGCCCGGCCCACGCAATGATCGCCGAGGGGCGGGCCCGCTGGATGGGCTGGAACGTGCATCCGCGCCTGTGCGACCTGATCGAGCTTGCCGCCAAGACCCGCGCCGAGCGTGTGCTGCCAGCCTTCGTCGATCTTGCCACCGCCCCCCGCCTGACCGCCGCGCTTGGCCCGCGCCTGCGGCATTGCACCAGTCTCGAGGTCTGAGCCATGATCCGCCACCATCTGCCCACCGCCGTGCCCGAAGCCGAAGCCGCCGAGGACAACCGCCCGCTGCTCTGGCGCGTCGAGGACGACATCGGCCCCGGCCTCGACGCGCTCTGGCTGGGCAATCTGTCCGCCGCCGAGGATGGTGCCGCGCTGCAGTCTGCTCGGATCAGCGCCAGCCTCAACCTCGCGATGAACATCTTTCCCGGCCCGCTGCAGCGTCTCGACGGGCTTCACCTGCGCCGCTACCAGATCGGGCTGCTCGACGGGCCGGGGAATGCGCCCGAAACGCTTGCGGCAGCGGTGTCGCTGATCGACGGGCTTGCGGCGGTCTACACCCAAGGCAAGCCGCATTACCCCGCCCACGCCAAAGGCGGTCTCTTGGTCCATTGCCGTGGCGGGCGCTCGCGCTCGGTCACCGTTCTGGCGCTCTGGCTGCACCTGCGGCGGCCCGGCGCCTATCCGACCTTTGACGATGCGCTTTGCCGCCTGCGCAAGCTGCGCGGCCTCAATGCCACATACCCTTTGCCGCCGATGCTTGCGTTGGCGCAGGAGGTGCTGAACCGGGGCCTCTGCGCGCGATGAAACCGCCGCGCCCGCCGCTCGGCCCGCCGAAGGGCCGCTTTGTCTCCGCCGCCGATGTGGCACGGCTCGCCGGGGTCTCGCGCTCGGCGGTGTCGCGCGCCTTCACCCCGGGCGCGCAGGTCTCGGAACAGGCCCGCGCCCGCATCACCGAGGCGGCAGAGGAACTCGGCTATCGGGTCAACCGCCTTGCCCGGACCCTGCATCAAGAGCGGTCCGATCTCGTCGGGGTGGTCGGCGGCAATTTCTCGAACCCCTATATCTCGGCCCAGCTCGACGCGCTGTCCAAGGCGCTGCACGCAAGGCGGCTGCAATGCCTGCTGATGAACAGCGCCGGCGGGATCGCCGACGATCTCAAGCGGCTGCTCGACTACCGGGTGCGGACGGTGGTGCTGCTCTCGGGCGCGGCCCCCGATGCGCTGATCCGGCTCTGCGCGCAGAACGGCGCGCGCATGGTGCTGATCAACCGCCCGCGTCCGCCCGTGGGGGCGCGGGCCGACCTCATTCTCGCCGACAGTGCGCGCGGCGGGCGGCTCGCGGCACAGCGGCTGGCGCAGGCGGGCTGCCGCAAGGTGGCCGTGGTCATCTCAGGCTCGCGCACCTCGGCCAAGCTGGAACGGGCCGAGGCCTTCTGCTCGGAGATGGCGCTGCGCGGCATCCCGGTGAGCCGCTGGGCCGATGGACCCAACAGCTACGACACCGGCGTCGAGGCGGCGCGCGTGCTGCTGCGACGGCCCAGTATCAACGGCATCGACGGCATCTTCGGCGTGACCGATGAGATCGCGCTGGGGGTGCTCAACACGGCACGGTTTGAGCTGGGGCTGCGGGTGCCTAAGGACCTTTCGGTGATCGGCTTCGACGACGCGCCGATCTCGGCATGGTCCTCGCATGGGCTGACCACGGTCAGCCAGTCGTTGGAGGATTTGACCCGCGCCACGATGGAGGCCATCGCCTTGCCCGCAGAGGCCGAGCCTATGCTCTATGAGGTTCCGGTGCGGCTGGTCGAACGCGCCTCGGTGCGGCCCGCCGGGGATCAGTTTGCCGGATCGGCGCCAAGCGTCGCGTAATAGGCGGCGAGATCGGCGATATCCTCATCCGACAGGTTCTTCGCCGCGGCCTGCATCAGATGCGCGCGCGGCGTCTCTGGCACCGGCCCGTCGCGGTAGAGATGCAGCCAGTTCACCAGCCAATAGCCGTCTTGCCCGGCAATGCGCGGGGTCTCGGCATGTTTCGGCGTGAGCCCGTCGTCGCCGCCCTCGTGACATGACGCGCAGCTGGCGATGTCCTCATGCTCGTCGCCGCTCTGCGCCAGGTCCTGCCCGCGCGCCGCATCCCCAAAGGGCAGCGCGGTCCCTTGCCACGCGCCGCTCATACCGGCGTAGCGCTCGGCGATGCCCGCGCGGGTCTCGGCGCCTAGCGGTGCGGCCAAGGGCGCCATGAAACCGCTCTGCCGGTGACCCTCGGCATAGGCCGCCAGCACCAGCGTCAGCCAGTCCTGCGATTGTCCGGCCAGCTTCGGCGCGGTGCCGTTGCGGCCCAGCCCGTCCTCGCCGTGGCAGCGCGCGCAGGCCAGATCCTGCGGGATCGCACCGGGCAGCCCGCCGAAGCGCACGCCCTCGCTCTCATAGCCACCAGCGCGGCCAAAGGCGGCCTCTTCATAGGCCGGACGGTCGAACCCATCATACTGCGACAAGAAGGCCGCCAACGCCCAAGGCTCATCGTCGCGCCCCTCGCCCGGCCAGCTTGGCATGCCGGTGTATTTGAACCCGTGACGGGCGATCCACCAGAATTCCTTTGGCTCGAAATCTTCGGAGGTCAGCATCGGCGGCTCGGGGCGCATGCCCTGCACCACCGGGTTGCGCGCAATGCCCGGCGCGCCGTGGCAGGTCTGGCAGCCGGTGGCGAAATGACCTGCGCCGAGGCGGACCAGCGCCGGATCATCGAGATCGACGTGCTGAGGCATCTCCACCCGGTTCGCCCGCACCCGCACCGCATTGCGCAGATACTGGTGCAGGGTCTCGCCAACCCCCGGCAGATGCGGCACCGAGGCCGCGATATTATAGGGCGCGAACCAGAAGAACCCGGCCCCGCCCACGGCCAGTGCCGCGACACCGCCGATAATCCAGCGCTTCAGCCTCATGCCTGCGCCTCCTTCAGTTCGAGTGCCTGCCCCAGCCTGCGCAGCGCCGCGACAAGGTAGATCGCGCCCCCGGCCCCGGCCATCAGCGCGCCCGCCACCTGCTGCTCTTGCAGCGCCGAAAGACCAAGGTGCCCGGCGCAGATATCCCCGTAGAGCGTGCGCGGCGCGAGGCCGATCAGCGCGCCCAGCAAGGTCATATGCATGGTCGTCGCCAGCAGCACCACCGCGCCGCCAAAGCCTCCGGCGGCGCGCACCGTGGCCCAGAGCATCATCCCGGCGACCAGAAAACTTCCCTGCTCGAGGACAAAGCCCGTCAGGCTCAGCCGCGCCCAGAGGTGCATCGCGGGCAGGTGCCAGAGCCAGACCACCAGCATCTCGGCCACCGCACCCAGCACCAGCGCCATCGCTCCCGAGGGCAGCCGCAGGGTCGGGGCCCAGAGCGCGGGCACCACAGCCGTCACGCCGAGGTGCAGCACCATGTGCAGCACCATCGAGCCCGCCGCCAACCCCGGCAGCGGCCCCAGCCAGAGCGCCGCGAGAAGCGCCAGCGCCACTATCCGGCGCGGGCTCAGCATTGGCCCAGCACCATGCCGGGGATCACGGTGAAAAGGATCGCCACCGCCGACAGCACGCAGAGCAGCAGCGCCACATGGCCGACGAACCGGTCGCGCGCGCGCTCCGAGCTTTGGGTGATCTCTTCGAAGATCACGAAGACCCCGCCGTAGCGGCGGATCGCCAACACCGCCAATCCGATGATCGCCGCAATGCAGAGCGCCCCCAGCCCGGCGATGATCCAGCGCGGCTCGGCCAGCGGGGTGCCGCGCCCCAGTTTGGCGCACCAGATCGCCGCGACCCAATAGCTCAGCAGGAAATGCGCTGCCCAGATCGAGGGCGCGGCGACGAGGATCCATACCGAGCCTTGATCGATGACGCGCGGGGCGTCACCGGGTGGGACGGTCTTTTTCTCTGATGTTTTCTCTGGCGCTTTTTGTGGCGCTTTCTCTGGCATCTGGGCCATCACGTGACCCCCATCAGCATCGGAAAGAGCGCCAGCAGCGCAAAGATCACCACTGCCGTCAGCGCGAGGAAATGGGTGAAGAGCGTCAGGTTCACGCTGTCGGCGCGATAGCGCGGCGTGCAGCGCCCGCGCCAAATGCGCGCCGCCACGTAGAGCCGCATCACCGCATCGAGCAGCAGGTGCAGCCCCATCCACAGGATCAGCACCCAGACGGTTGCGTCAAAGGATGCCTCGGTAGGGTCCAGCCCGGCGCTCCACGCCGCCCAGCACCATGCGCCGATCCCCAGCGCGCCAAGCGGCACACCGGCGACCAGAAGCGCCATCGCCTGCCCCTGCCCGCCAGCCGACAGACGCTCGCGCGCAAAAAGCGCCGTCACCCAGCCCGCCAGCAACAGCGCAAGGCCGATGATGAGCCAGCCGAACCCCGGCAGTTTCGCAGCCTCGGGCAGGAAGTCGGGCAGCGCCGTCCAATAGAAGAAGTAGCTGAACACCAGCCCCATGAAGGCGGTCATGTCGCCGGTCATTGTGATGAACACCGCCCACCAGCCGGGCGAGCTGTTGCCCTGCGCATAGGTCGGCAGCACAAGGCCCCTTCCCGCCGCTTTTTCGGGCTTTTCAGGGATTTCCGACGTGCCGGTCCACAGCCACCAGAGCGTGAAGCCGACAAAGCCCGCCCCAAAGATCAGCGTCAGCGCCCAGAGGTGGAACGTGGCGAGGATGAACACCGCACCAAGGCAGACGGCGGCCCCGATGGTCAGATAGCTCGGCCCGCCGACCCGCTGCACATAGAGCGGGCGCGCGTCGAGGATGTCGGTGATGATCAGCTCGCGTTTGCCCTCTTCGGCGTCGGGCAGGAACCATTCGCCCCGGTCCATCTCGCCCAGCAGGTCCTTTTGCTCCCAGAGCGGATAGCGGGTGTGGATATAGGGGATCGAGCGCACGCCCCACGGCTTGTCGGGCACTTCGGCGCCCCACTCCATCGTGCCGGCATTCCACAGGTTGCGCTCGACCAGCGTCGCCTTGCCGCGCGGCCAGAGCACGTTCACCGCCAGCACCACGAAGCCCGCCGCAAAGATGAAGGCACCCAGCGTCGAGACCATGTTCAGCACCGCCCAACCGTCGGTCACATCATAGGTCCAGACCCGGCGCGGCATGCCCATCACCCCGGTCCAATGCATCGGCAGGAAGGCAAGGTTGAAGCCGCCGAACATCAGCCAGAAGCTCCAGCGCCCCAGCCGGTCGGACATCTTCTTTTGCGTGACGAACGGGTACCAGTAGTGCACCCCGGCAAAGAGCGGGAAGAGCATGCCGCCGATCAGCGTGTAGTGCAGGTGCGCCACGACGAAGTAGCTGTCATGCGCCTGCCAGTCGAAAGGCACCAGCGCCACCATCACACCGGTCAGCCCGCCGAAGACGAAGATCGCCATCGCCCCCCCGGCAAACAGCATCGGCACCGAGCGGCGCACCTTGCTGACCAGCATGGTGGCGATAAAGCAGAAGATCTGGATGCCCGTCGGCACCGCCACCGCCTCGGAGGCCGCCGAGAAGAAGCTCAGCGAGATCTCTGGCAGGCCGGTGGTGAACATGTGGTGCACCCACAGGCCAAACGACAGGAAGGCCACGCCCACCGCCGACAGCACGATCCACGAATGGCCGACCATGGGCCGCCCGGCGAAGGTCGGCAGGATGGTCGCAATGAGCGCGATGGAGGGCAGGAAGATGATATAGACCTCGGGGTGGCCGAAGATCCAAAAGAGGTGCTGCCACAGCAGCGGATCGCCGCCCCGGTCGGGATCGAAGAAGGCCCAGTTGAACGCCCGCTCCATCTCCAGCAGCAGGTCTCCGGCGATCAGTGGCGGGAAGGCGAAAAGGATCATCCCCGCCACCACCAGCACGTACCAGCAGTAGAGCGGAATGAGGTTCAGCCGCATCCCCGGTGGGCGCGACTTCAGCACGCCGACGATCAACTCGACCGCGGCGGCGATGGACGACACTTCGATGAACGACAGCCCCAGCAGCCAGATGTCCGCCCCAAGGCCGCTGTAATCGGGGTTGGACGACAGCGGCGCATACATGAACCATCCGCCATCCGGCGCGACGCCAAAGAACACTGAGCCGCAGACGAAGACCCCGCCGATCAGGAAGCACCAGTATCCAAAGGCCGACAGACGTGGGAACGGCAGGTCGCGCGCGCCAAGGATCTCGGGCAGGATCAGGATCGCCACCGCCTCGAAGATCGGCACCGCGAAGAGGAACATCATCGCCGTGCCGTGCAGGGTGAACAGCTGGTTATAGAGGCTCTGCGACAGCAGATCGTTGTTCGGCACCGCCAGCTGCGCGCGGATCAGCAGCGCCAGAAACCCGGCGAAGGTGAAAAAGGCGAAGGACGTCAGCAGGTACCATTTGCCCACCGACGAGTTGTTCACCGCCGACACGCGCCGCCAGCCGGTGGGCGTCTCCCAGACCTTCATCAGCCGCGCGCGCTGCGCCTCGTCGCGCGCCTTGTCGTAGGGCTCGGCGGGGGGCAGCTTGGAGAGGTCGATCTCTTCGGTCATGCGCGGCTCATTCCAAACTCATCAGGAAGGTCACGAGCGCGTCGAGCCGCTCGCCTTGCAGGCCCGGATAGGCGGGCATGTCGATATCGGGCTTCATCTCGTGGGTGTCGGTGATCCAGCGCGCCATGTTGTCCGGGGTCATCGCGTAGATGCCCGCACCCAGTTTGTCGCGCGAGGCCAGATGGGTGAGATCCGGCCCCACCGGCCCCTGCGCCTCGGTGCCGCGAATGGCATGGCAGGCGCCGCAGCCCTCTTCGTCGAAAACGGCAAAACCCGGATCGCCCTCGGCCACCTGCGCGGGCTGCGCCTCATGCGCGAGCCATGCGTCAAATGCCTCGGGCTCCATGACGATGGCATCGAAGCGCATCAGCGCATGGGCACCGCCGCAGAACTCGGCGCAGAGCCCGCCCCAGTTGCCCAGCTTTTGCGGGGTCAGCGCCAGCGTCGTTTCGCGCCCGGGGATCATGTCCATCTTGCCCCCCAGCGCGGGCACCCAGAACGAATGGATCACATCATCGGCGGTGAGGCGGAACAGAGCCCGTTCGCCAAGCGGCAGGCGGATCTCATTGGCGGTGGTCACCGGGCCTTCGGAGGTGTCATAGATCACCCGCCACCACCAGCGCTCGCCATCCACGCGCACGGTCAGCGCGCCGTCATCGGCGGTGATGTCCTTGAGGATCAGCAGGCCCCAGATCAGCAGCCCGCCAACGACCACCACCGGCAGCGCCACGCCGCCCCAGATGATGAACCTACGGGCCTGTTGCTCACGTTCGGGCTTGGCCTCGGCGCGGTGGGCGTAGGTGGCCGCGCCGATCACCAGCGTCCAGATCACCGCCGCACCGGCCAGCACGACCCAGAACAGGGTTTCGACGGATTGCGCTTCTTCTCCCGCCGAAGCGAGCCAGTTGTGACGCCCGCCGCATCCGGCAAGCAGCAGAGGAATGCTCAGGAAGATCCCGCGTTTCAATCCGTACCTGTCCCTTGCACCGACCGCTTATCAAGACGGCAACGGTACGGGGTCGCGAAAAGTTCCCAAATTTGTGAGGCTTGGGTGAAAACGCCGTGAGCGCGGCTTTAGCCGGGACGAAAGGGATTGACGATGCGCAGGCGCCCTTCGACCAGCAGCCCATCGTGCATGTCCTCTGACCACAGCGTCTCGCAGCCCGCCTCGAGCGCCGCCGCCACGATCATGGAATCATAGACCGAGAACCCGTAGCGTGCGCCAAGCGCGCGGCCGATGTCATGGGTGCCTTCGGTCAGCGGACGGGTCTCGCAGAGCGCTCGGATCGCGCCGAGGAACGCCCCGGCCTCCTCATGGCTCATCTTCGCCTTCCGGCGGCAATTCACCAGCGCCTCGTTCAGCACCTGCACGCTGATCACCCCGCCCTGCGCCAGCAGCGCCTCGGCGCGATCCGCCTTCGGCCCCTCGCCCAGCAGGTAGAGGATCACATTGGTGTCGAAAAAGCTCTGCGCCATGTCGAAGCTGTCAGCGCGCGTTGGCCTCGTCGCGGCTCAGCCGAGCGGCATCGGGCAGGCGCCCGCGGAACCGGCGCAGGCCTTCGAGGATCTCCTCAGGCCGTTCCGCCCGGCTCACCGCAAGGCCGCGCGCATCGGGGTGCAGGTCGATCCGGTCACCCTCTTTCAGGCCAAGCTCGCGCACGAGATCGGCAGGCAGGCGCACGGCGAGGGAATTGCCCCATTTCGAAACTTGCATGATCGCCTCCACGCGGATGATCTACATCCTTAAATGTATATCCGGCGAGGCATCGGTTCAAGCTTCCGCAGGAGGCGCGGGCCACAAAAAATAGACACCCGGGGAAAACCCCGGGCGCCACTCTTACTTAAAGACCAAATGGAACGTTTGGCTAAAATCGCCTTTCCTAGACCCGAACGTCAGACGCCGCCCTTAAAATATGGGCGTGGCGCTACCACCAGAAGCAGAAAATCTTCGATTTGGATTTGGTCGTGGCAGCGACCCCAGGCACCCTCAGCCTAGCCAAAAATCGCCATTTCGTGAGCAAAATTTTGCCCCAGGTGGCGAATTTCACACAAGCCGCTGTGACGCCACATCTTTTCCACAGTCTGTGGACATCGGCATTGCAACCAGTGAGAGAACGACTTAAGCTGCGACAATACGCCCCCGCGAAAGCAAGCGAGAATCGCCTGTTTTTCCGCGCCGACTCGATAAAGGGCTTGGGTTAATATGTTGTAAAGACAGATATTAATCTGCCGATGGTGGAAAACACACCATATGATGTGGCGGCAGTTCTAGGCGCCACATTTGGCAGTAGGATACTTTGATGAGCGGGCCGCGTTTTCGCCCTCAAATCCCGAAAGCCGGGCCATCGGCCCTGATGCGCCCCTGCACCCCGCGATGCCCAGACGATGTCCGGACATGGAAACGCCCCCGGCCCATCGGACCGGGGGCGCCTTCATTTCGTCAGCATCGCTGTCAGCCGAGGATGCCGTTCAGCGTCGCCGAGGGGCGCATCACGGCAGCGGTCTTCTCGGCGTCCCCGTGGTAGTAGCCACCCAGATCGGCGGGCTTGCCCTGCACTGCGGCCAGTTCGCCGGTGATCGCCGCTTCGCCTTCGGCCAGCGCCTTGGCGATGGGTGCGAAATGCGCCGCCAGCTCGGCATCGTCCGACTGCGCGGCCAGAGCTTCGGCCCAGTAGCGCGCGAACCAATAATGGCTGTCGCGGTTGTCCGGCTCACCCACTTTGCGCGACGGGCTGCGGTCATTGTCGAGAATGCCCTGCGTCGCGGCCTCGACCGCATCCCCAAGAACACGCGCCTTGGCGTTGTCCTTTTGATCGGCAAGGAACTTGAAGCTCTCGCCAAGGGCACAGAATTCACCCAGCGAGTCCCAGCGCAGGTGGTTTTCTTCCATCAGCTGCTGCACGTGCTTCGGAGCCGAACCGCCAGCACCGGTCTCGAAGAGGCCGCCGCCGTTCATCAGCTTCACGATCGACAGCATCTTGGCCGAGGTGGCCAGCTCGAGGATCGGGAAGAGGTCGGTCAGGTAGTCGCGCAGCACGTTGCCGGTGATCGCGATGGTGTTCTCGCCCTTGGTGATGGTCTCGAGCGAGGCGATGGTGGCTTCGCGCGGGGCCATGATCTCGAATTTGTCCGACACGCCCTTGGCTTCGAGGATCGGCTTCACATACTCGATCAGCTGCGCATCGTGGGCGCGGCTCGCATCGAGCCAGAAGATCGAGCGGTAGCCGGTCGCCTTCTGACGTTCGATGGCAAGGTTCACCCAGTCTTCGATCGGCGCCTTGCGGGCCGAAGCCGAACGCCAGATGTCACCAGCGGCCACCTCATGCGAATGCAGCACGGTGCCATCGTCGAGGATCATCTTGACGGTGCCCGCCTCGGGGATCTCGAAGGTGGTCGGGTGCGAGCCGTATTCTTCCGCCTTCTGCGCCATCAGGCCGAGGTTCTGCACGGTGCCTGCGGTGGCCGGATTCAGCTTGCCGTTGGCTTTGAAAAACTCGATCGCCGCGTCATAGACCGGCGCGTAGGAGTTGTCGGGGATCACGCAGTTGGTGTCACCCTCATTGCCGTCCGGACCCCAGCCCTTGCCGCCGGCGCGGATCAGCGCGGGCATCGAGGCGTCGATGATCACGTCGGAAGGCACGTGCAGGTTGGTGATGCCCTTGTCGGAGTTCACCATATACATCGGCGGACGCGCGGCGCGTACTTCGTCGATGGCCGCCACGATCTCGGCGTTGTCCTTCACGCGCTCCAGCAGATCGCCAAGACCCGAGTTCGGGTTGACGCCAAGCGCCTTCATCTCGTCGCCGTATTTCTCGAACACCGGCTTGAGCCATGCCTTCACCGCGTGGCCAAAGATGATCGGGTCCGAGACCTTCATCATCGTCGCCTTCATGTGCAGCGAGAAGAGCGTGCCCTCGTCCTTGGTCTTCTTGATCTCGTCCTCGAGGAAGGCATCAAGCTTGGCGGCGCTCATGTAGGTGGCGTCGACCACGGTGCCCGCCGGGTAAGAGACGCCCTCTTTCAGGACTTTCTCGCCCGCAGCGGTTTCCAGCACGATCTTCGCGGTCGCGGCTTTGTCGAGCGTCGCCGAGACTTCGTTCGAGAAGAAGTCGCCGCCCGACATCGAAGCGACGCGGGTCTTGCTGGAAGAGGTCCACTCGCCCATGCGGTGCGGGTTGTTCTGCGCGAATTTCTTCACGGCAGCGGCGGCGCGGCGGTCCGAGTTGCCCTCGCGCAGCACCGGGTTCACGGCCGAGCCCTTGATGCCGTCGTATTTGGCCTGAACCGCCTTCTCTTCGTCGGTGGTCGCCTCATAGGGGTAGTCGGGCAGCGCGTAGCCCTGCGCCTGCAGTTCCTTGACCGCGGCCACCAGCTGCGGCACCGAAGCCGAGATGTTCGGCAGCTTGATGACGTTCGCTTCGGGGGTCTTCACCCAGTCGCCGAGCCACGCCAGATCGTCCGACTGACGCTGCGCGTCGGTCAGCGCTTCGGGGAAGGTCGCAAGGATGCGGCCCGCCAGCGAGATGTCCTTGGTGCCGATCGAGACGCCAGCGGCGGCGGCAAAGCTGCGGATGATCGGAAGCAGCGAGGCCGAGGCAAGCTCGGGCGCTTCATCGACCTTGGTGTAAACGATGTCAGGCGTGTTGTTCTCAGCCATAATGCAATGCCTTTCCTGGAGGTCTGGCTCCGTTTAGCCGTTCTGCATACAAAGGTCTACAGTCGCGGTGCCGCAGCATGGGGCAAGCGGCAGACGCCTTTGCCCTACCCCGGTTCTTGCAGGATTTCCACGCTGCGCAGGATGTTTGCGCGACCATCTGCCGGTGGAGATTTTGACCTAGCGAAAGCCGGGCGCGCGCTGGCCCGTGGGATGGCGCTGCGACAGGCGTGGTAGGAGTTTTATCCCGGCCAAGTTCGGACGACCTAAGAGCGCCTAAGACTATGCCCAAAGCGCCAGCCCGCCGGGACGGGGTCGTCCATCGGGCTCGAACCGATGGCGCCACGACGAACGACCGCTCGCCCGGCGGCTTCGCCTTGATTCCGGGCGGATTAGCTCGCGGCCGTTAGTCTTCTTCCCGAAGACTCGATCCTTCGGGCAGCGGGCGCTTGATGTTGCGCTGCATGTCCATGACGTAGCCGATGATTGCGGCCACCGCTTCCCAGTGCTGCACGGGGATTTGCTTGTCGAGTTCGGCCACATCGTGCAGCGCCCGCGCCAGCGGTTTGTTCTCGATGATCGGCACCTCGGACTCGCGCGCCAACTGACGGATCCGCGCCGCCATGAGATCGGCCCCTTTGGCCACGCAGACCGGAGCCATGTCGACGCCGCTCTCGTATTTCAGCGCCACCGCGTAATGGGTCGGGTTGGTCAGCACCACCGTGGCGCGCGGCACCGACTGCGCGATGCGCTGCTTGGCACGCTCGCGGCGCAATTGCGCGCGTTTGCCACGGATCTGCGGATCGCCCTCGGTGTCCTTGGTCTCGTCCTTGATCTCCTGCAGCGACATGCGCTGCTTGCGCCGGTGATCGAACCGCTTCCAGAACACATCCGCCACCGCGATCACCACCAGCAGCGCCAGCACCACAAGCAGCATCTGCGAGGCAGCCTGCCGCGCCAGTTCGGTCACCACGCCGGGCAGAATGCCCTGCGCCTGCCAAATCTCGCGCACCATCTTATAGGTGATCCAAAGCCCGATCGCCGCGACCACCAGCACCTTCACGATGCTCTTGAGGAACTCCACCATCGCGCTGGTCGAAAAGATTTTCTTAAATCCGCTGATGGGCGAGATTTTCGACAGTTTCGGCTTGATGCGTTCGGCGGCCACAACCACGTCGCCCTGCAGCACCGCCCCGGCCAGCGCCCCCAGAACCATCAGCGCCATCAGCGGCGCAAGCAGCACCCCGACGCCGCGCAGCACGCCCCACGTGACGCCGCCGAGATCGCGGATGCCAGCCACCCCCTCGCCCACATGCACCTGACCGGCGGTCTCGAACACCCCGCGCAAAATGCCCGAGAGCGGCGCCGAGACACTTGGCAGAACAAAGGCCGTCACCGCAAAGAGCGACAGCACCGTGGTGACATTGCCCACCTCCTTGGAGCTTGGGACGTCGCCTTTTTCGCGCGCCTGTCGAAGCTTTCGCTCTGTCGGCTCTTCGGTCTTGCTGTCCTTATCCTCGTCTTCGGCCATCTCCAGCGCCCCCTCAGAACACCAGCAGGCCGAGCCAAGCGGCAAACTCGTCGGCGAACTCGCGCAGCATCATCGGCGTTGCCATGACCAGCACCAAGAGCCCCGACATGATCAGCACCGAGCCCGCCACGAAGAACACCGGCAGCGTCGGCATCATCCGCGCGGTCAGGCCCATGGCGAGGTTGAGCAGCAGCCCCATGACAAAGAACGGCGCGGCGATCGACAGCCCCATGTAAAAGCTCTGGCTCACCGCCTTGACCATCTGCTGCGCCAGATCGCCGGTCAGGATCTGCCCCGGCGGGAACACCTCATAGCTCATCACCATGGCGCCGATGATCATATGGTGCATATCGGTGGCGAAGATCACCGCGACAGCCGCCATCATCAGCGCCGAGGAGACGAGGTTCGCGCCCTCGAACGAGCCAAGGCTGGGCGAGAATGCGTTGGCGAGCCCCGAGATCATGCCGATCTGATAACCCGCGAACTGCAGCCCGGTCAGCAGGATGCGCGCCGTGACCCCGATCCAGACGCCCAGCGTCAACTCGATCGCCATGGTCGCAAGGAAGGCGGCGGGGTTCTCGAAATCCACCGGGCCAAGCGGCGTCAGAGGATAAAGCGCCAGCGACAGAACCAGCGCCATGGCCAGCCGGTGGCGGGCCGGAAACAGCGCCTCGCCGAAGCCGGGCACGAACATGACGATGCCGCCGATCCGTGCAAAGACCAGCGCCACACCGAGAAACTCGGCGGTGAGGAACGCCGAGAGGTTCATCTATTTGCCGATGGTGGCGACGGTGCGCAGCGCCGCCTTGCGGTGAATCTCATTGTGCGACAGCACCGTGGTCATCGGGCTGACCCGCTCCAGCATCGAACGCACGAAGCTGCGCACCTCGGGGCTGACCAGCAGCGCGGGCCATTCGTCGCGCTCGGCGAACTGCTGGATCTCGCGGCGGGCCTGCAGCACGAAATCCTGCACCCGCTGCGGCGACATGACGAAGTTGCGCTCATCGCCGCTGACCCGCAGCGCCTCGAGGAATTCCTTCTCCCATGCCGGACCCATGGTGATCACCGAGATAAAGCCCGAGCCATCCATCATCGACTTGCAGATCTGGTTGGCGAGGCGGCGACGCACCTGCTCGATGATCTGCGTGACGCTGTTGGTGCTGCGCTTGGCGTCGGCGATGGCTTCGATGATCAGCGGGAGGTTTCGCGCCGAAACCCTCTCGGCGAGCAGACCCTGCAGCACCTGCTGGATCAGCACCATCGGCGCGTTGCCGGGGATGTCCTTGGCCAGCTTCTGATACTCGCGGTCGAGCCCTTCGATCAGTTCCTGTGTGGCACCATAGGTCATCAGTTCGGGAAGATGCTCTTTCACCACCTCGGTCAGATGGGTGATGATCACGCTTTCCGGATCGACCACCGTCAGCCCCATGCCCTCGGCGGTCTTGGCGGTCTGCGGATCGACCCACAGCGCCTCGAGGCCAAAGGTCGGGTCTTTGCCCTTCTCGCCCTTCAGGCCGCAGTTGCCGGGATTGACCACCATCATGCCCGCCGGACGCACCTCGCCGCGGGCCACTTCGACGCCCTGCACCATGATGCCATAGCTCTGCGAGGGCAGCATCGGCTCGTCCTTGATGCGCACGGTTGGCAGCACAAAGCCGAACTCGCGCGCGAAGAGGCCGCGTAGGCTCTTGATCTTGCCCGCCAGCGCCGCATCGGGGCTGGAGATCAGCGGCACCAGCGCCTGCCCCAGATCGAGCCGCAGACTGTCGAGCTTCAGGGTCTCTTTGATGTTGTCTTCGGCGGGTGCGGCTTCGGCCTTTTGCCGCGCCACCTCTTCGCGGGCGGCGGTCCTTGCGGCCTCTTCCGCGCCACGCTGCACCAGAATGCCAAGACCGATCATCAGCCCCGCCAGCGCGGTGAAGACCAGCGCCGGAAAGCCGGGCAGCAGCCCAATGCCAAAGAGCAGCGCCGAGGCCATGAAGAGCGCCTTCGGGAACTTCGAGAGCTGGCCCAGAACAGCTTCGTTCGCCGCGCCTTCGGTGCCGCCCTTGGTGACAATCAGACCCGCCGCCAGCGACACCACCAGCGCCGGAACCTGCGTCACCAGCCCGTCACCGATGGTCAGCACCGTGTAGAAATTCGCCGCCTCCGAGAGCGACAGCCCGTGCTGCGCGACGCCGATCAGAATGCCGCCGATGACGTTGATGATGGTGATGATGATCCCCGCCACCGCATCGCCGCGCACAAATTTGGAAGCACCGTCCATCGCCCCGAAGAACCCGCTCTCGTCCTCCAGCTCCTTGCGGCGGCTGCGCGCCTGCTCTTCGTCGATCAGCCCGGCACCGAGGTCGGCGTCGATGGCCATCTGCTTGCCCGGCATCGAGTCCAGCGAGAAGCGGGCGGAGACTTCGGCGATCCGGGTCGAGCCCTTGGTGATCACCACGAAGTTGATCACCACGAGGATGGCAAAGACCACGATGCCGATGATGAAGTTGCCGCCGACGATGAAGCGCGAAAAGCCCTCGATCACCCCGCCCGCAGCGCTGGGGCCGGTGTGACCTTCAGAGAGGATCAGCCGGGTCGAGGCGACGTTGAGCGACAGCCGCAGCATGGTGACGACCAGAAGAAGCGTCGGAAAAGAGTTGAATTCCAAAGGCTTGGGAATCCACAGCGCAACCATCAGGATCAGCACCGAGACCGACAGTGACACCGCGAGGCCGAAATCGAGGATCACCGGCGGCAGCGGCACGAAGAGCACCGCCAGCATCAGCGTCACGCCGATGGCGAAGCCCACGTCGCGGTTGGCCATGCCCTTGCCCAGCAGGTTGCTGCTCTTCTTCTGCGTGGCGGTGAAGGGATCGGTCAGGGCCATCAGAACATCTTTCGGAAGGCGGGAAGCACGGGCTGCATCACCTCGCGCCCGAAGAGCGAGCGCGCGCCCTCGGCGGCGGCGCCCGAGCGGGTGGTGATCGAAGACGTCCAGAAATGCCCCTCGGGCAGCGGCTGCGTGGTCGCGACGGCCACCGGCGCGGCGAGGGTGCCGCCCTCTGCCGAGGCGAGCGCGCGGAAGATATCGAGCCGCTCATTGGCGATCTCGACGTTCTGGCGCAACCGCGAGAGGTAGACGTCTTTGTACTCGGGGGTGGCGGAATGATAGCGGCCCGCCGCCTCGATCCAGTCGCCGGTCTGCTCGTAGAGCGAAACCAGCAGCCGCGCCGCATAGTCGACATTCTGCGCCGGATCGAAGCCCTGCTCGTAGGAGGCAAAGGCGTCGGGGTGCCAGCGCAGGTTCACCTGCATGCAGCCAAGGTCGATCGAGGTGACGCCCGCGCCACGGCGCGCACGGACCCAGCTGGCCGCCGTCTCGGGGCTGTCGAAATAGCGCCCGTCGCCATCGGCATTGGCGGTCCACGGCCAGATCGTCAGCTCGCCCTCATGCATCATCCCCGCCTCTTGCAGGCCGATGCCCAAAAGCAGGTTACCGGGAATCTGGTGGCGCAGCTGCGCGCGCAGGATCTCGCGGATGCAGACACCGCCCGGATCGGCGGCGCCGCGCAAAACCGGCGCGGGCGCGGCGGCGCGCTCTGTCGGGCGGTAGAAATCGCTCCAGTCGGCGCGGGCCCCCGGCGCCACAAGCAGCAGCACCAGCCCGGCCCCCAAAAGCACATCCACCAGACGGCGCATCACAGCCCCCCGCTGACGATGAGGTCGAACACCGTGTCCGAGAACTGTTTGACCATGGCGTACATGAAGGGGATCAGCACCAGCAGGCCAAGAAAGATCGACACGATCTTCGGCACGAAGGTCAGCGTCATTTCCTGCACTTGCGTCAGCGCCTGAAAGAAGGCGACCACGAGGCCGATGACCAGCGCGATCGCCATGATCGGGCCGGACGCGTAGAGCACGGTCAGGAACGCCTCCGACAGGATCGTGTGCGTATCGCTTTCTGTCACCGCGCCCCCACTGCCGGATCAGACCGGCATCCGCATGATTTCCTGATAGGCCTCGACCAGCTTGTCGCGCACCGAGACGGCGACCTTCACCGTCGATTTAAGCTCCAGCGTCGCCAGCACCACCTGTTGCGTGTCGGCCCCGCCGCGAAGCCCGGTCTGCGCCGTGGCCTCGGCCTCGCGCATGGTCTGCACGGTCTCGGCGCCGGCCTTTGCGACCATCTCGGAAAAGCTTGGCCCCTCGTTCTGCTCGGGGACGATCGGGGGCGTCTTTTCGGCAACCATGTCGCGCGAGGCCCGGTAGGCCCCGCTGGCAGAGTTCAGCGAAAGGAGCGACGAGGGTTCCGCCATTCTTGGGAGTCCTATTTCAGCAGATCGAGAAGCTGGGTCCGCATGGTGCGCCCGGTTTCAAACATGTTGAGGTTGGCCTGATAGCTGCGCGAGGCTTCGCGCATGTTGGCCAGTTCGAGGATGGTCTTCACGTTCGACACCTTCACAAAGCCATCCTCATTGGCCGAGGGGTGCGCGGGGTCGTAGCGCAGTTCGAAATCGGCATCGTCGCGGGTGACGTCTGAGACGTTCACCATCGACGCGCCACTTTCGCGGTCGACCATCTCTTCGAAGGAGATGACTTTGCGGCGGTAGGGATCGCCGCCCGGCTCATTGGCGGTGGAACTGGCGTTGGCCACGTTTTCCGACACGACCTTCAGCCGCTCGCCCTGTGCACGCATGCCGCTGGCCGCGACGTTGAGAATGGATTTCAGCGGATCCATGACGGCCCCTCTCAGCGAATGCCCGTGACCGCGATGGTCAGCAGGCTGTTGCCCTTGCGGTAAAGCTCGGCCGCAAGCCGGTAGTTGCCCGCCACTTCGGCGGCTTTGATGGTCTGCTGCTCGACCGACACGGTGTTGCCGTCGAGACTGCCTTCCCACGCGGTCTCGTCGCGCTCGATCCGCACGCCATCAGGCGCGGTGGTGGTGTTGCGGATGTGCTGGGAATCGGTGGCGGCGAGCCCGTTGAAGCTGCGCTGCCCTTCCAAGGCCTCGGCGAAGTCATTGACCTCACGCGCTTTGTAATTCGGCGTGTCGGCGTTGGCGATGTTTTCAGAAATCACAGTCTGCCGCGCCCCAAGCCACGTCATGCGGTCCGAAGCGAGCTGGAAAAAGGACATTCCACCAAGTTTCATGAAGAGTTCCCTTTTGGTTGAAACAAGGATAGCATGAATAAAACGAACTGATCAATGGATAGTAGCCATGCACACGGCGTTTTCGGAGCTATCAAGTCTTACACGGACCATTGAAAGGTCAAGCATTTCCGGGCAGGTGACCTCTGCGCTGGGGCTTGTCCTTACCGTGTCGGGGCTCGAACGCGCCGTCGGCATCGGCGCGCATTGCCTCGTGCAGGGCCGCGAAGGGCCGGTTCTGGCCGAGGTCGTGGGCATTGACTCGCAGGGCACGCGGCTTTTGCCCTTCGGCAGCTGGGACGGGGTGCGCACCGGCGATCCGGTGCAGGTCTCGCACAGCGCCGCCGAGATTCGCCCCGATGACGCATGGATCGGCCGGGTGGTGAACGCGCTCGGACAGCCGCTTGACGGCAAGGGCCGCCTGCCCGAGGGTGACGCCCCGCGCAAGATCCGTGCCGCCCCTCCCCCCGCTTTCGAACGCCGCCGCGTTGGCGAGCGGCTCAACACCAAGGTCAAGGTGATGGACGTCTTCACCCCGCTGTGCCGTGGCCAGCGCATGGGGGTCTTTGCCGGATCCGGCGTCGGCAAATCGACGATGATGGCGATGCTGGCGCGCGGCGCGCAGGCGGATGTGATCGTTGTCGGCCTCGTCGGCGAGCGCGGCCGCGAGGTGCAGGACTTCTTGCAGGAGGATCTTGGCGAGGAAGGCATGGCGCGTTCGGTGGTCGTGGTCTCTACCGGTGACGAGCCGCCGCTGATGCGCCGACAGGCCGCCTGGACCGCCACCGCCGTGGCCGAGCATTTCCGCGATCAGGGCAAGCAGGTGCTGCTGCTGCTCGACAGCGTGACCCGTTTCGCCATGGCGCAGCGCGAGATCGGCCTTGCCGGGGGCGAGCCGCCGACCTCCAAGGGCTACCCGCCGACCACTTTCGCGGAACTGCCGCGGATGATGGAGCGCGCGGGCCCGGGCTCGGGCAGCGCCGGAGATATCACTGCGCTTTACACGGTGCTGGTCGATGGCGGCGACATGGAAGACCCGATCGCCGACGCGGTGCGCGGCATCATGGACGGACATATCGTGCTCGACCGCAAGATCGCCGAACAGGGCCGCTTCCCGGCGGTGAACTTGCTGCGCTCGATCTCGCGGATGCTGCCGGACTGCCACAACGAGGACGAATACGCGATCTACCGCACCGCCCGCCGCGCCGCCGCGCGCTATGCCGACATGGAAGAACTGATCCGCATCGGCGCCTATCGGCACGGCAGCGATGAAGAGGTCGACACCGCGATCGCCCTCGCCGAGCCGCTGGACGCGCTGCTCAGCCAGCGCAAACACGAGGCGATGGAAAGCTCCGAAACCTTCGCCCGCCTGCACGGCGCATTGAGCGACGCGGGAATCGTGGTGGGATAGAGCAGAGGCTGGAGGGCCTGCAATGGCGGCCCGAATTGCAAGGCAGGCTCATGTCAGCCCTCCACGCCTGACCACCCTTGGAAGACGCGCAAAACCGACTACGGATTAGGCGTATAAGAATACTCGACCGGTCGAATTCATCTAGAAGGCGAAAACCTTTGTCATACCGGCATGCCGCGAGTACGGATTTTAAAAGCATTGTGCATTTAAAGAACGTTTCTAGATTTGAGGAACACCTGTGCTGGTACGAACCGACACGCCTGTTTCCACCTCGGACGATGACCGCGTCGAACTGCGCCGCGTCCTTGCTGATATTTGGTCCCGCAAGGGGCTGATCCTGGCCTCGACCTTCGGCTTTGCCATTCTGTTCTTCCTGCTGGTGTCTCAGGTGACGTCTCGGTACACGGCGCGTGCCACCGTCATGCTAGATCCCAGATCCGTGCAGGTGCTGTCGTCCGAAGCGGTCGTCTCCGACCTGACGCTCAACAAGGCCGTGCTCGAAACGGAAGCAGCCGTTTTGCGCTCGAACCTGCTTCTCGAAGCGGTGGTTCGGGACTTGGATCCGGATGTACGTGAGCTGCTCGATCCGCGAAACACCAAAACCTCTACCTTGGAGTCGGTGACGGCCTTTGTGCGCCGGCAACTCACTGCGCTGCGCACCGCCATTTTCGGCAGCAGTGCCATGGAGCCGCCCGCCGAAAGCGAAGTCGACGCCGAAGAGCAGTTTGTGCGCCGCCTGAGCATGGCTCTGCGCCGCAGCATAACCGTCTGGCGCGAAGGCAACTCATACCTGATCTACGTTTCCGTCGAAACCCAGAACCCGCGTCTTTCCGCGACACTCGCGAATAAGGTCGTTGAGACCTACATCAACCGTCAGCTCGAGGACCGGAAGAGCGCAGTTCGGGGCGCCACCGAATTTCTACAGGCCCGCGCCGATGAGTTGCGTTCGAACGTGGAACAGGCCGAAAATGACGTCGTCGATTTTCGGAACACGCAGTTGGCGGAATCCGGTCAGTCGCAAGCGACACTTGACCAGCAGCTGCTGGAACTGAGCACACAGCTGTCCGTGGCCCGCGCTGATCTGGCGCAATCTCAGGCACGCTACATGCAAATCCAGTCGGTGATCGACCAAGAAGGCATCACCGCCGCCGCCGATCTTCTTACGTCGCCGTTCGTCGTCACGCTTCGCCAGCAACTCTCGGAGTTGAGCCGTGAGCGGGCGGAGCTTGCGACCCGTTACAATCTCGACCACCCGGAACGCCAGCGCGTCGAGGTTCAAATCGACCTGCTCTCCGACGAACTTCGCCAGGAGGTCAACAAGATCGTCGCCACGATGAGGAACGACGTCGAAGTCGCCCGGAGCCGCACGGCGTCGGTGCAATCAAGTCTCTCCGAAATCGAAACCCGCTCCGCGGAACTGTCCCGCGCAGGGATCATTCTCCGCCAGCTTGAGCGACAGGCAGAGTCTGTGCGCGCCAACTACAAATCCTTGCTGAACCGGCTGAACGAAACGCGCTCGACGGAGGAACTGCAACGTCCCGACGCGCGGCTGGTGGAAACCGCGAAGGTTCCCGGTGCCCCGTCGGCCCCGAGAGTCACATTGATGACGGTCTTCGGCGGCGCGGTCGGCTTTTCGCTGGGCCTGCTGATGGCCGCAATCCTGAACCTCTCCGGCGCAGGCTTTAAACGAGCCGAGCAGATTGAGAAAACCATCAACCTGCCGGTGTTGACCTCGCTCCTCAAGGGGCCCTGGAACACGTCGCGCGGAATGCTGCGCCACCTCAAGAATTCGCCTTACGACGCGATTTCAGAGCGGTTTCGCCAGTTGCGGACATCCGTGCAGATGCGTCTGCCCGCGGCCAAGGGCGGACACTGCGTGCTCGTGACCTCCGCGGTTGCGGGTGAAAGCAAAACCTCGACGATCCTGGGGCTGGCGCATCTCGAAAGCCTTGCAAAGCGCTCCTGCATTGTGCTCGACCTCGACCTTCGCCGCTCGCATCTGGCACAGGACTTCGGATATGCGGCACCCGGCAGCCTTGCGGACGCGTTAACAGGACGATGCGACGTCGGCGACGCGATCCACAGGGTTCAGGACTATGGGTTCGATCTGTTGACGAACCACAGCCCGATGCCGGAACTCATGGACTCGATCACTGACGACGCACTGCGCAAGCTCATCGACGACCTGAAGTCGCGCTACGATCTTGTCCTCGTAGACGCGGCGCCCGTGATGTTCGTGTCGGACACGCTGCGCATCTCGAGGTTCGCGGACGCGGTTCTGCTGCTCGTCAAACAGACCAGAACACGCCGCCGCGCAGTCACTGAAGCAGTGCGCAAGCTCGAAGAGTTCTCGGATGCGACCATGGTGGCGGCGATGACCTTCACCGATCACAGGACTGAAAGCGATACCTATGGCGCCGCTAAAACCTACAACAGCAAGTACCTCATTCGCGGACGGCAATGATTCGCGATGACACCGGCACAGTCACTTGGATGAGGACAAGTAACTGTGCGGCATTCCAAGCAGGCACGACGGCAGAAGGCTCTCAGGTGACTTAACTTTAAGTTCAAACGCGGAGATTTCGATGGCGACCTCAGTGACTCACGACACACGGCCAGACGTCTCGACAAGCCACTCCAACGCTCCGCGCAAGCTTTTCCATATCCAGAATCTTCGCGGCATTGCGGCTACACTGGTTGTGCTCCACCACGTTTTGCACCCCCGCCCCTGGAGCTTTTCCCCGCTCGGCGAGATCAACCTCGGACGCCCCGGTGTTCTGATCTTTTTCGTGATTAGCGGGTTCATAATGGCGTTTGCCTGCGGCAGCGAGCCGATCCGGACCTTCGCGCGACGCAGAGTCATCCGCATCGTTCCGCTCTATTGGCTGATGACCGTCGTGTTTTTCGCGTTCATTGCCCGCAACGATCTTATGTCAGGCACACCCTTCGACAGGGTTCCCGAACTCCTGCAGTCCCTGTTCTTCATACCCCACTTCCACCGGGGCGTGCCCGATGAAATCTGGCCGATCCTCGTGCCCGGTTGGACACTCAACTACGAGGCGTTCTTCTTTGTGATCTTCGCGGTCGGCATAGTCGCTCGCAGCACCTATGTGCTTCCGGTCGTGCTCTTGCTGTCTCTGGTGGTCCTCGGGGCAATCTCCCCCAGCGACAACGCGATCTTCCTGACTTGGACAAATCCATTTTTGCTGTTGTTCGCGGCGGGCCTCACTCTTGCGCGTCTGTTTCAGGAAGGAAGACTTCCGTCCACATGCGTCTGGCTGCTCTTGCCCGGGACGTTCCTCATGCTGGCTGGCGCGGTCGCGCCGGGCGAGCCGATCTGGCAAGCGCCCGCCTTCTTTGCGGCGGCAGTGCTGATCGTCGCAGGGGTTCTAGGGCTCGAGGTCAGCCGCTTTCGCGCCCCGCACGCGCTGCTTCTGCGTATAGGTGACGCGAGCTATTCTATTTACCTATCCCACACGATCATCCTCATTCCGCTGATGGCGCTGTTTCGGCAACTGCCGCTCACCGGATGGCCGCAATTCCTGACCATCACCATCGGTGCGACCGTCATCTGCATATGGGTGGGTATCCTCGTATGGCGACACATTGAGATGCCGCTCATACAGATGTTCAGAAATCATCAGACCGCAGCCACTCCCGCGTGAGGCCCTGAACCACGCGACCCGCGCGCCACGGCGCGGATTATCAGGCGGAATTTTGGCGCGGGGCCCATTTGCGCCAAAATACCCTCTGACACACCCCCATGTTTACGCGCAGTTAAGTGGAAAAACCCATAACGGGACCCAGGCGCGCCATATTCCACTCCCAAAAGCTGTGAAAAAACTGCCCTGAAAAACGAGGCGCGGACCAGACCCGTCACCCAATGTGACACCGGCACCGCGTTCCGCAGGATAAGGGCAACGGAACATGGACTTGAGTGTCGCAACCCATTTTGGGCACGGCGGAACTTATGGCGCGCGCAAAGCAGATGCGCTGCTCGCGATGATCAAAGACAGCGGCGCGACAGGCATTCGCGACAGCATTTCCTGGGCGCGGGTCGAAAGTAGCCCGGGGGTCTATGACTTCTCGAGCTTCAGAGAGAGCTTTCCTAACCTGCTGGAGGACAACGGGCTTGGGGTCACCCTCACTTTGTCCCCTCATGGCAATCCGCTCTACGACGATGGGGAGACAGTGACCTCGGCGGAGGGAATTGCCGCATTTGCCAATTTCGTCAGTGCGCTTCTAGATGAGTTTCCCAGTGTCGAGCGGGTGGTGATCGGCAACGAATTCAACGGTCTCAACGACAGTTTCGTAAGCGGCACCGCTGCCAGCATGTCGGTGCCAAAGCGGGCGGAATATTACACCGACATTCTCGAAGGCGTGTATGAGGCGGTCTCGGACAGCCATGCCGACGTGCAGATCGGCGGTGGCGCGCTCCATTCGGTTGCCACCGGCTATGTCGAGGCGCTGATCGACGCCGGCGCGTTTGCCTATATGGACACGCTCGACCTGCATCCCTACGGGCAAGACCCGGTCGAGGTCGGCACGTCACTGGCACATCTAAATACGCTGCTCGACGCCCTTCCCGATGATCAGCGCCCTGACATCGTGGTCACGGAGTTCGGCGCCTCCGCCGACAGCGACGACCCTTTGTCGAACGCGGCCTACCTTGCAAAAATGGTCGCCGTAATGGCGGCAAACGGCGTGTCGGAAGCGGCTTGGTACGCGCTCCTCGACGAAGACTTGTCGAACACGCCGGATATGGGGCTCTATGACAGCATCGCCGAGGCCAATGCTATGCTCTCCGGCTTTCGGTTCGTGGCTGCGCTCCTCGAAGGGGGCGATGCGGTCCAGAAACTCGAGATCGGCGCGGGCATAGAAGCCTACAGTTTCAGCGACGGCACGATTATTGCGTGGGGCTCGTTTCAAGACGTCAGTATCTCGGGCACTGGCTTGATGTTCCGCGACGCCGGCGGCTCGGTCATCGACGCACCAACGACCCTCGACGATGATCCAATCTACATCCAAGGCACCGATATCGAGGTCTCCACCCCACAGGCCGAGGGCGTGCTTCTCGCGGACAGTTTCTATGACTGGGATTTGTCCGGCGATCCCGAGGGACCGTGGAGCTATCACATGCTCAAAATTCAGAACGGCGTCGAACGCGAGAGCATTCTGAACGTGATGGAAGGCCAGAGCCGGATGGGTGAGCAATGGAACCCCTATCTCGGCGACAGTTGGGCCCGCCCCTTCTTCATGACCGCGGACACTCTGTTACCGGTCGCCTTTGCCACCGACGGCAGCAACGACCGCGCCGCGCTGGAGCGCTATACCTCCGAGGCCGATGGCCCTGTCGACATCGTCGCCAGTTGGAGCGTCTCTTCGGCCTCGGAAGACGGCGTGATCGTCGAGTTGCGCCTGAACGGCGAGACATTGACCACGCTGACCGTCACCGAAACCTCTGCCTTGGTCCTTCGCGCCTTGGATGTCCAAAGCGGCGACCAACTCGACTTCACCGTACATGACGGCGCGACATCCTCTGGCGACGCCACGACCCGGCACATCAGGATACTGACAGCTGACAGTTCCAAAACCACCGAGGCGCTTCTGCAGGAGCACATTGCAAACGACCAGATCGAGAGCGATGTCGATGCGGGCTCCACACAGGTGATCGACCTCAGGCCCGAGGCTCCCGACGCCGGCGGCTCGGAAGGCGACATCACGGAGTCTTCCGATATCGACGACGCCGACTTCTCCGACGTGCCACGCCAGCGGGAGGGCACCGATGGCGACGACCTTCTGGTCGATTTCGACGGCTCAGATGCGCGGCTCACCGGCCTTGCAGGGGATGACACCCTCTTCGGGCTCGACGGCGATGACATTCTTAAGGGAGGGGCAGGAGCAGATGTCTTTGTCTTCACCAAGGACGGCGGTCGGGACACAGTGCGGGACTTCAACGCGGACGAAGGGGACGTGCTCGATCTCACCGCGCTCGATCTCGAGGCCAGTGAGTTCCGGCTCACCGAAAGTGACTGGGGGCTGCACATCGAAATATTGACCGACGACAGCGCAAGCGAGATTGCTCTGGTGAAGCGGACCATGATTGCCGACCTCGACGACGGCAGCCTGATCTTCTGAGCGCAGGAGGCAATTGTTCGCCAAAAGGGCAGCTCCGGGCGTCTTTGGCTTTGTGCAACAGACCCTCGAGATCACCTCAGGGGAGAGTTCGTCCAAAGTGATTCTCGGGGCGCCTCACAGTGGCGACCGTGGAGGGGATTTGTGCGAAACCGTACACTCGGCGCTTTTGCGATTTCGACTATTAATTGCACAGCTGTCCGAAACTTCGCCTAGGATTATGTTGCACTGCAGAAAAATTTGACTTGGCGACGAGCCAAAAATCAGACGGGTAACGAGATATTTTTACCCTTTAACAATTAGTTAATGGCCAATTTCGATGATCTGTGCGCACGCAGAATCGCAGCGCTAGGGGCTGTGAAAATCTGGTCCGCGCGTCATGATGGTAACCACTACTATTTGTATTTTTACCGAAAGACCTGGGGCGACGTTGGAACTTCCGCGGCGTTTCAAATGTCAGAATATTTAGCGCGGGTACACCCTGCCGGACTCTGAGCAACGCGAATTTGACCCACAACTGTGATTTTGGATGCCATCATGTCGAACGCAACGAGCCACAACAATTCTCTAAAGATTGACTCTGCGGCGCTGCGCCATGCAGGCCCGTACCAGGACATCACGAAGCGCATTTTGGATGTCGTGCTGTCGCTTTTGATGCTCCCGATCATCATTCCCGTGATTGCTGTGCTCTACGTCATGGTTCGACTGGATGGTGGTCCCGGCTTCTACGGCCACAGCCGTGTCGGAAGAAATGGTCGAACGTTCCAATGCTGGAAGGTCCGGACCATGGTGCAGGATTCCCAGGAACGGCTTGAGCACCTTCTAGCCACGGACCCGCAAGCCCGTGAGGAGTGGGAAAAGGACCGAAAGCTGCGCAACGATCCGCGTGTCACCCGGTTCGGTGCCTTCATGCGGAGCTCCTCGCTCGATGAATTGCCGCAGATCTGGAACGTCTTGAAAGGCGAGATGAGCTTGATCGGGCCGCGTCCGATCACGAGTTCGGAGTTGCACTACTACGGTGGTCATCAATGGGTCTACCTGTCGATGCGCCCCGGCGTGACCGGGCTGTGGCAGGTTTCTGGCCGCAATGATGTGTCCTACGATGAAAGAGTGCAGCTGGACGCGGATTATTACGAAGCCATGACGCTGCGCTCGGATATGCGCATCCTATGGCGCACCGCGAGCGTGGTTCTCGCGCGTAGCGGATATTGAAAGACCTGTACCCTCATGCCGTTCAGATGGACGAATAGCAATCGAAGCCGGTCCGCAGGATGCGGGCCGGCTTCGCGAGTCCGGAGGCTTGAGGGCGATATGCTTGTATTGGGGACGTCTTCGATGAGTTCTATGGGTCTTCTGTCGCGCTGCGCGAGACGCCTGCCCGGGGCGGCGATGATCGCCCTGCTGGTCACTGCAAACACCGCCTATTCTGACCCGTATCGGCTTGTTCCGGGTGACAGTCTGCGGCTGTGGAGTTCTGCAGCAGGAGAGTATGAGGACCTGCGCGTCGACATTGACGGGCAGGTCAGGGTCTCTGGCGTCGGAGGCATCTCCGTGGGCAATCTCACGCTCGATGAAGCTGAGGAACGGGTCGAGGATGAAACCAGGTTCGCGGCCCTCTATGTCGATCCAAAAGTGTCTCTCAAGATCATTGATTATGCGCCGATCATTGTTGTCGGAGACGTGGCGAACCCAGGCGCGCTTGCCTATCTGCCTGGCATGACCGTCGCCTCGGCGCTGGCGATGTCCGGGGGCAGCCAGGCCGAGGGCATCAGCCGGCTTGAGGTCGAAAGAGCCCGCACCGACATCGAAAGCCAAGCCAAGGTCGTGAATTTCGAGATTGCCACAACGGCAATCCGCATCGCCAGGCTCGAGGCCTCTCTCGCCGGCGAGTCCGCGTTCGATCTGCCAGACCGGCTGACCACATTGATCCCGAACCCGCGTGCCGTCCCGCTGGACAAGCTGATGGAGGCGGAACGCGAAATCCTCAAAACAGATGCACAGCGGGCCAGCGACCTCCTTGGGTTCTGGGCCGATGAGATCGCCACGATTGAAGAGAAACGGCGCCTCTTCGGCGAGCGCATCGCGCTGCAGGAGAGCATTGTCGACAGTGCGCAGACGGAAATGGATACGGCCGAGCAGCTGCAGGAACGCGGTCTTCAGACCGCATCGCGCATGACGGCGGTGGAGCAGCGCTTGTCGACCGCGCAAGCCGGGGCGCTTGAGCTGGAGTTGGCGCGAATTGCCGCAACACAGGCCTTAGCCGATGCGCGCCGGGCACAGGCCCAGTTTCTCGCAGCCCGCCGCGAAGAGGACTTGGCAGCGCTACAGCAGGCCCGTATCGACATCGACACGCAGACCCTGCGCTATGCGCGCGCGCTGGAGCAGCTTTCGCTTCTCAGCGAGGGTCAGGTCGCCGCACTCTTGATGGAAGACCCGTTCACCGTGAAGGTCGAGGTCCATAGCACACGCGAAGACCGGGGCTTGCCGCAAGAGATTGACCCCCTGACAAGAATCCTTCCCGGCGATACGCTTTATGTATCGGTCGAGACGTCGACGGACATTCCCATGCGCAACTGACGCGCAACCGACCCAGGTCGCGACCGGGTCTTCTGGTGTGCGTGATAAGGCGCGTCATGAGCGCGCGGCAGGCGAATATCCATCTTGTGAGCAACAGCTTCGGCCCGCGCACGCCACGTGCAGACGCTCAGTAACACCCTTGCGATGGCACGCTCTACACCCTCGGCAAGGACTGCAGAGCGCCCGCCGGGACCACCGGCGCGTCATCGCGACAAAGCCTGAAGAATTCAGCGCCCGAAGGGTCGACGTAAGGGCTGAACTATTGCGTCGCCTGACCTGCGGGCGGCACGTCGGATGTTGCGGCGATAGTGTCCTGCATTTTGGCCCTCGGGGTTGACCGCTCTGCCTAGACGCAATCCTCTGCAAAGGAGCGCTTTGGACCCGGGAGTGGCAATGGACAAGAGATTGGAACCTGTGGGCCAGTGCGCGGACCGGCGCGCATTGCGCGTGGCTTGCATGAACGTGAAGTACAGCCCGAACCTGGGCGACGGGCTCTTGTCCGAGTGTCTCGAGCATGCGCTGATTGCCCAGGGCGCGGCGTCAGACACCGCTTCGATCGACTTGGCTGGACGCAACTCTTATGGCCAGCAGATGACCGGGCGTGGGTTGGTCATGTCCGCTCTCGAAGCATTGCCAGACGGCGCGCGCAACCTTGTGGTCCGCGCGCCGCTGGCCCTGCAGAGCCGCCGCAAGTGGGGTCCGCATTATCTGCAAGGCCTGTGCAAAGCCGACGCGGTGGCGATCGGTGGCGGCAATCTCCTGTCCGACCACGACCTTAATTTTCCGACCAAGCTTGCGCTGGCACTGCGCAGTGCGGGCGCAAGCAATCTGCCGCTGGCCATCTATGCCTGCGGTATGGGCGGGCATTGGACCAAGGAGGGTGAGCGCCGAATGCGCAAGGCGCTTGCGCTCAATTCGCCGCGTGCGGTCTTTCTGCGCGACGAGATATCGAAGGGGCGCTGGGACGCTCGCTTTGCCGACACCGCCGGGCAGAAAGCGGTGGTGGTTCGCGATCCCGGCCTACTCGCGCAGGACACCTACGGGCCCGTGGAACGTTCGACAGGGGACGGTCCCGTCATTGGTCTTGGTGTAATGAGCCATGTCGCGGTTCGCTACCATGCCGAGGCACGCATCTCGGAAACCGGGCTGATGCGCTGGTACGTCGATATCGCGCGGACTCTGGTCAGGGCGGGGGCACGGGTGATCGTCTTCACCAATGGCGCCGGAGAAGATCAGGTCGTGCAGGAGGCTTTGATGCCGGAGTTTGCCCGGCTCGGACCGGCGGTCACGCAGGCCCGACCCCAGACCCCCAGGGAACTCGCTCATGTGGTGGGGAGCTGCCACGCGCTGGTGGCATTCCGTATGCACGCCCTGATCGCGGGCTACTCCTACGCGGTGCCGTCTATTGCGCTCAAGTGGGATGACAAGGTCGACGCGTTTCTCGCCTCGATCGACCGCAGCAAATGGCTGCTGGACCCGGCGGAGATTCGTGCCGAGGCCGCCGCCTGGGAGGCGCTTAAGGCTGCGGAACAGGGTGTGGACGCCGCCGTGCACGCAGCGGCAATCGCAGAGGCGCGCGCCGACGTCGCGAAACTCTACGCGGCGTTGGCCGCCTGAGTGGCGCGCGCGTAGAGATCGAGCATCATATCGATCCATTCGTCCGGGCTGGAGCACAGCCGGGCCGCGCCGGAGGCGCCGCGTCGGCTGATGTCGGCGATCTGCGCATCGGGCATGGCGGCCACCTCCGCCAACAGCGCCGCAAAGGCATCTGGGTCGAAAGTATTGCACTGCCAGCCAAGTCCGCCGCCCGCGATCTCGGGGCCGAGCAATGCGCTGTCCGAGACGATCACCGGGAGACCCGAAAGAGACGCTTCGGCCGCCACCAGCCCGAAGGGCTCTGGATAGCGCGAGGGCATGACCAGCGCCCGCGCCTGCCGCGCCTCATCAAGCATGCCGTCGCGGTCGAGCCAGCCGGTAAAGCGGACCTCCGGATGGCGCGCGGCAAGCGGTTCGCGCAGCGGCCCTTCCCCCGCGATGGTGAGCGGAACGCCAGCCTTGGCGGCGGCAGCGATGAGCTCTTCGACCCCTTTCTCGGCCTCGACGCGGCCAAGAAAAAGCAGACGACCGTTGCGCTCCGCGGGGATCCTGTCCGGCGACAGCGCGGTCGCAGGATTGCGCAGCGTGATGAGTTGCTTGCGCGGATAGCCAGCCGCGGCCAGAGGGTCGGCCATGCCGGGGTGGATCAGAAGGATCCCGCCCCAGGGGGCGCGGCGCGGCAGGGTTTTCTTCAGCACCATCTGGCGGCTCACGCGCCAGAGTTTCTGCGCATAGCTGCGCTTGTCGCAATGGGTGCGCAAGCACTCCACCGACAGGGGCTGGCGGGTACAGGGCCGCATGACCTGATAGTCCATAAACCCGCCATTGGGGCAGGCCAAAAAGAAGTCGTGGGCGTGGATGAAGACCCGCGGCGCGACCCTCTGCAGCGGCGCAAAGGCGGCGGGCGTGAGCGTCTTCGACCAAGAATGGGTATGGTAGACGGTCTCGGGACCATCCTCTGCCTCGATCACCTTTGCCAAGAGATCGCGCACGTCAGAATTGAATAGTCCGCGCGTCGCAGCCACATGGGGCGGCGCTTTCATCAACGGATCGCTGCCCGCATTATAGAGCCGCACGCCGAGCGCCGCGAGGTCTTCGTTGGGCTCGCCGTCCGCGGCGACGAAAACGGTCTCGATCCCGCGGGCTGCGAGGCTGCGCGCCTGGACCAACGACAGCCCGGTGGCGCCGCCTCTGGCAAAACTCGCATCATTGATGATCACGACTTTCTTCATGGTCTGGGAAGGCCCTTCCGCCAATTGTTTAGGGGGAGTCTGAATGCAGCCTCGTGCCGCGCTTGACCCATCGATGGCGCTCAGGGCCGGGACAGCGTTATGCGGTATTTCGTGCCGTCACCCTGGGCCGTGCCATTGGGGCCGACCACGATCTCGAGGGCGTCTTTCTCGTTCATCTCAAGGTTGGGGAGCTCGATCGCAAAGGGGCCGTGGCCCGCCTTCTCGTAGACGGTTCGCCCGGCCAGGCTGGCGCGCACGGATATGCCATCTTTGCTGCGTTCGGCGACATCAAAGCGGGCCGTGAGGGAATAGGTTCCACTTTCGGGCGCCATGTAGCGATGCACAATCTCGACGGGATTCGAGGGCGGCCCCCCGGGCAACAGGCTGTCGGCGGCCACCCGCACCCCCATCCCAGCGCCAAGATACGGCGTCCAAGGTACGCCCGGACCTTGCTGACCCGGCAATGTTTCCAGCGGAATAATCTGCGAGCCGCGCCGCGCGAACCGTTCGAAAGGATCGGCCGCGGGCTGCTCGCCCACCTCTTCGGGATAGGCGAATTGGTCAAAGCTGTCTGCCACGACCTTCTGATCCGACAATTCCACTTCGCCGAGCGGCGCACCATCCTTGCTACGCAGCACCAGCGGCTTTTCCCGGTCAAGCAAGTATGGTTTCAGCACCGGTTTTCCGGTGGCATCCAGCACCTCGGCGTTGTCCGGAGCCGTCAGCTCGCGCGGGGCGCCCCAGATGACGAGAACGTTCTGGTCGAAGCGACAGCCGTAGGTGAAAGGGTCCGCGGCGAGAGCTTGCACAGGCCGCCCCTCCATCGACGCGGAAATCAGCTCCCAGGTCTCGCCTGCGGGCGTCACGCGACCCCGGTCGGAGATGAGGGGCACCAATCCGTCGCCGCGGGCATTCAGCGGGTACCAGACGGCATACGTCACGCCGCCAAGGGCGAACTGGCAGTAGTTGCGCAAAAAATGAGCAGCGGCGCGCTCGGGCGCGACTGTGCCGAACTCGGTGACCTCGATCGGCATATTGGCGGCGGCTGGGTGACGCCGCAGGACACCGACCTGGCGGACAAACTGTTCGGCTGGCGTGGTGTAGGGATGCAGCGCAAGCGCATCCATATAGTCCGCGCCGCCAGCATCGAGCACTTCCCAGAGAAAGCCCGCTGCAATCGAATGCGTCGCGCCGCCGAGAACTCGCAAACCGGGCCGCACCTTGCGCGCTTCGGTCGAGGCCGCCTTGAGCAACGGGACATAGGCGCGGGCACGCTCTAGCGGGTGCATGTCTCGAAGAGGCCCGCGGACAAAGTTCACGCCGTTGAATTCATTGCCGACCTCGAGACTTTCGATCATCGGGAACCGCGACACCATTGCGCCCGCGAAACTGCCGAAAGCAGCGATGGCCTCGGGACTATGCGGCGTGTCGCCGTCGTCGTAGAGCGGGTTGCCCCAGTTGAGGACCATGGACAAATTCGCACCTTCCGGTCCGAGCTTATCTGGATAGGCCGTGCGCGGTGATTGGAAACGCGTGGTGCCGGGCGTCTTTTCGGCACGCGCCCAAGCCATGCCGTCGCGGTAATACTTCACCCCAAAGCTCTCGCCGAGGAACATGACCTTGGGCTTCTTGCCCTGGCCAAAATTTGATGCCGCTCCAAGCACCGGTCCGCGCAGGTCTGCTCCCTGAACAGGCGCAGCGGCAAGCATTGCGATCAGCAGGGCTTGGCAAAAATGGTGAGTCTGCAGGCGCAGAACCAACTCTCGGAAGCGCATATGCTCGGTCCCTGCATAGTTCGTGCGGATCGGCTCTTCATGAAGATTGACGTAGCGTCTTGTGCGCGACAAGACTTGTCGCGAAAGGGCAGAGGTTATGCCCGTATTTAGAACAGGAGATTGGCGTTTTGGCGGAAACTGCCATCAAACTTGCCGTTGTGATCTGTTCTGTCGGCAGACCCGAATGCGTCGCGGAGTTGATGCCCGCGCTAAGCGCCCAGACCCGCCAACCGGATCGCCTGATCCTGTCGGTTACCAAGCCCGAGGATGTTGGCTTCGACCCTGCGACATCGCCGGTTGCGGGCACCGAGGTGATCTATGCTGAGAAGGGCCTGCCACGCCAACGCAACGCCGGGCTGGATGCTGTCCAGAACGACTGCGATATCGTGGTTTTTTTCGACGATGATTTCGTCCCCTCGCGGTTCGCACTCGCCGGGATCGAGCATGCTTTCGGCCTCTGGCCGGAGGTCAACGGCATGACTGGATACCTCATCGCCGACGGGATCAATGCACCGGGCCTGACGGACGCCGAGGCGCAAAGGCTCGTCGCCGAACATGATGCCAAGACGCCGGCAGCGGGCCAAGATCGGGCCCCCCTTGTGATCCGCGCCGGGCTGGAAGGGCTCTATGGCTGCAACATGGCTTACCGGATGGCCGCGATAGGCGATGCGCGTTTCGACACGGAACTTCCCCTCTACGGTTGGCAGGAAGATATCGATTTCGCAGCGCGCATCTCCGGCGGGCGGGTCAAGACAGATGCGTTTGCCGGGGTGCACCGAGGCGCGAAGTCGGGGCGCGAAACCTCTGGCCGACGCCTCGGATACAGCCAGTTGGCGAACACGTGGTACTTGGTCCGCAAGGGAACGATGACGCCGAAATTCGCGGCACGTCTGGCGATGCGCAATTTCGCGGCAAACCACGCGAAGATCCTAAGCCCCGAGCCTTGGATTGACCGGCGTGGCCGGGCGGCGGGGAATTGGCTGGCGCTCGGGGATATCCTGACCGGACGGGCCCACCCGGGCCGGATCCTGGACCTCTGACACTCAGAGCAGCGCAGAAATCTGCTTCCAAAGCTGATCGCCTGCGGCGGCCCAGCTGAGTTTTGCAGCGCGTTCGCGCGCGCGCGCGCTCCACTGCGCGTTCTGCTCCGGGTCCGTGGTCAACTGCTGCAGCGCCGCGCGCCAAGCATCGGTATCCTCCGGATCGACGAGGATCGCGCCATCGGCGCAGACCTCTGGCATGGCCCCGGCACGTGCGGCAATCACCGGCGTGCCGCATTGCATGGCCTCAACCGGGGGAAGGCCGAAACCTTCGGTCTGGGAGGGAAAGCCAAAGACGGTGGCGGCCTCGTAGAGCGCACGCAATTCGCCGTCTGAAACAAAGCCGGTAAAGATCGTGCCCTCGGGCGGCTCCCAGCCCTTGGAGCGATAGGCCTCCTCGCCAGCGCCTCCGGCGACGACAAGTGGCAGGCCGAGGCCCGCGTTGCGCATCGCGTCGAAGACGCGGCGGATGTTCTTGTACCCCTTGGCGGATCCGAGCACGAGCACGAAGGGCTTACCCGAAAGGCCATGCTTCTCAAGGATCGCCGGATCGGGTGCGGTGTCGAGAATATGGTCCGTCCCGTTGTGGATCACTCCGATCTTTTCGGCGCGGCAAATCCGGTGTTCTGCCAGCGACTCGCGCGAAAACCCCGAAACAGTCAGCACTCGGCGTGCCGACCGGGCGATGACAGGCAGCAGGCCGCGATAGGCCGCCGCTTGCCGGCCGGTGTAGTCCTCAGGATAAAGAAAGGTCTGGGCGTCATGGATCATCACCACGGAGTTGCGGTGCAGGATCGGCCCGAGGTTACAGAAGTTCACCAAGAGCCCACCCCGCGCGAGGGCTGGCAGGCTCAGCATTTCCCATCCCTGACTGCTCCCAAAGCGTCCGGGCCGGACCTCCGGCACGAGGAGCGGAAACGCCGGGTCCCCGGCAAAGGCCAATGGCGAGAGCAGCACGACCTCGTGCCCGGCCGCCCTGCCCTTTTCGATCAATAGGCTGGAATAATGTGCGGCCGTTCGGTGCACTCCGTTGAGGCCTGCGCCAAGAAACTTACCATTCACATAGATTTTCGTCACAGCTCAGCCTGCCTTTTGACATTTTGCGTCGGCCTGCGCGGCCTGAAGCTGCGCCTCTTGGTGTAGCGCGGCGTCCACCGCATAGAAGTCCTTGATGAACCCTTCGACGTCATCGCCAAGGCTAACCTTGTCGTAAGAGCCCGCCGCATTGTCGAACAGGGCGCTGCCGGTCCAATAGGGATAGATGGCTTTTTTCACCGCATGAGGCATCAGCCGGCGCGCAGCGAAGCGGGCTGCTGGCTGAACGGCACGCGCCCAGCGTTTGGGTTGGCGCCGGGCGTGACTCATCGGCACCTCAGCGGTGAGCCCGGTTTCGGCCAAGAGCCATTCTGACAAAAGGTCCGATCTATTGACCGGGAAGACGCGCTTGAGCACACGTTTTCCGTGCAGACTGACAAAGTCGCTTTGCCGGATGAAGTGGACGTACTCGAGATCGGCAAAACGATCGCGGGACGCCAGCCAGTCGCAGACCCGGGCCGCCTCGTCCCGCACAGGCTTGTCGTCGGCGCGGATCGCGCCTGCGTCGCCGAACTCCTTCATGCGTTGCATCAGCGCCGAGAAAAAGCGCCCGCGCGGATCCCGTGTCATCGCGAAAGAGTGGCTCGCCTCCGCGAGGGCTTTGAAGGTTGCGGGGCATTTTTCCGCGAGCACGAAAAGCGGCAGGTGCGCGGGATGAACGGCACCAAAGGGAGGCAAATCGAAGCTGGCATCATGGCGATCGCTGGTGTCGTCGGGGTGGCGTTCCGAGAGCGCAAGTCGGCGTGCTTCAGCCTCCTCGACGCCGAGGTCTGCGGCGAAGGGGGCAAAGCTGACGCCCTGCCCTTCAAGTGCGCGGTGAATGCTCTTGCCAGCATTTTTGGGGATGTGGATAAAGAAAATGCCGCGGTCTGGGATGAATTTCATGTCGGTCGTCCGATCAAGATCAATTCTGGCCGAAACGCTCGGCGCCTGCGCGCCCAGACCGTCTCTGGTAATCTCTGCACTATGCACGGCATAGGCCCAAGAGCCACGGGTCAGCCCCGGAAATCCCGGTCCTGTTCCTCCAACGAAGTTGCGAGCGCCAAAAATTTGAACGCTCCAGCACCCGGCCCGGGCTAGATTGCAGGTCAGTCGAGCAAGCCCGCCAAAATCCGAACGGATCTGTGCTCATAGGTTGATCTGCTGCGGTTCCTGTGCGCTCCTAACCTCAGTGTTTTCATATGGATTTTATACGTATGACTCTTCGAGATTCCCTCGCCAAAGACATGACCGAGAAGGGCTGGCATCTTGTCGGCGGAGACGGTTCGGGCGTGAAGAAATTCCATGTTCTGGGCGAGCGAAGCTCTGGGACCAATTACATCCAATGGGCCATGGAGACGGCGACAGACCTGCATGACGTCAACCGTGACGTGTTGCGCGGAAATCCGGTGTCGATGCGCCTTTCGAAACTTCTTGGCGCGACGATCAAGGAAGCCAGCATTGGCCCCTATGGCTGGAAGCACGGCATCCCGACCTTTCCAGCCATTGGTCGCCGGGATCTGGTCATCGTATCCTTCCGAAATCTGTTCGACTGGCTTGTGAGCATGTACGCCAAGCCGTGGCACATCTGCGATGACATGTTGTCGCTGAGCTTCAGCGACTTCATTCGTGCCGAATGGGATGCCCGCGTCGATCGGCCGAAGCGATACTTCGACTTGCCCAATCACGACGACTTCGACGGCCTGCCGCTGCGGCTCGATCGACACCCGCTCACTGGACGCCGTTATTCGAGCATTCTCGAGATGCGAAACGTGAAGACCGAAGCCTATCTGGGCCTCGCGGAACTGGGGGGCAATCTGGCGCTGGTTCGGCACGATGCCTTCACCCAGAACGTCGGCCTATGCCTCGAGGAGATGTCCCGCCGCTACGGTTTCACCGCGACGCCCGGCTCTGGCTCGACAGAGAAGCGAATGGGCTCGGAATGGAAATATGATGGGAAGAGCCGCTACGCCGAGGCTCGGGCGGGCGTGGAATTGGAGCGAGACTACATTCTATCCAAAGTTGATTCGAACCTTGAGCGAATGGCAGGGTTCGACTACCGCGGCGACACACCCTAAAATTGAATTGCCACCACCCATTTCTCACAAGGGCAGAGCCCTGACTTCTTTTTCCTCTTTGACCGCCAGATTTTTGAAATAATCAGACCTGAGCTACAGGTTTAACTTTCCCTGCTCCGGATTTTTGAAAGATGTCTGCGATGTGGCAGGTGTCGACGCCGTATTTCAGTCGATCGCGCTGCCGTCGGATTTTATTCATAGATTGGACATGGAATGACGGGATTTTTCAAAATTCTCTCATATATTTTCTCCGGAAATAAAAATTCCCACGACGGTGGAAGCTCCGGTGATGATTGCGGCTGCGGCGTGGATGGAGACATTGAGCTTCAGCTGACGGCCAAAGTTGAAGAGTTTTTCGATACGGTCAATTTTTGGAATTTCTATAGAGCAAAGTCCGAACTCTTGTCCGAACTCGAGGAAATTCTGGACGGTGTCCCCGAGCTTGCTGAAGGGAAGCAGGATTTCCTCGATGCGGTTGATACGGAACTCTGCTCAAAATTCGAGGTGCTTTGCAACGGCGGCTCGGTCGAGGCAGATATCATCGACCTGATCTGCGACCTGACCGATGACCTGGATGGCCCAGGGGACGACGACTCCCCCTGCCCGACGGGCGACCCTGCGGGAACCACTCAGATCAGCGGAACCGCGGACTCCGAGGTGATCAGCGCCGATTTCGATATCGCCAGCACCATCGCGGGCAACGATGGCGATGACACGATCAACGGCAGTGGCTACAACGACTTTCTGCTCGGGAACAGAGACGATGACGTCCTCAACGGTGGCTGTGGGAATGACACGCTCTATGGCGGATCCGAGGATGATGAGCTCTACGGCGACGCCGGCGACGACATGCTTTACGGTGACAGCGAGGATGATTTCCTCGACGGCGGCGCCGGCAACGACCGGGTCAACGGTGGCCGAGGCACAGACCAGTTGAGCGGTGGCGAAGGCGATGACACATTCGTTTTCACCGTGAACACCCAAGACGACGATGCGGTGGACACCATCCTGGATTTCGAGGCGGGAAGCGATGCGATCGAATTCCAGAGCTTCGCGTCCGACAGCGACTTCACCACTGTCCAAGCCGGTGCAGACACCGAGATCTACATCGACGGCACGCTTGAGATCGTGGTTCTACAGAGCTCCATGGCGGAGGTCACCGACGCATTTGTCTTCAACGTCGCCTGACGGCATCGACATATCAGGAGGTACCGTGGCTCTGGTGGCGCCACGGTACAAAAATTTACCAGCGTTTTGACCTGGGCCGTTTCTTAGATCAACGCAGGTCGCAAGAGGCTTTGCTGCTCGAGTTCCTGACCAACTCTGCGGATGACACCCGAGGCGGTGGGAAGATACTCAAACCGTCCTTGCCGTCCGATCGTCACCACGCCAGCTTCCGTCACCCGGTCAATCACCCGTTTAATTCTCTCGCCCTCGCCGACGCGGTAAAGCGGGTAACAGTGGGGCGTGTAGGCGGAGCCTTCGAGGCGCAGGCCCCGACCCAGACCAACCGCCTCGAAGTGCTTCTTCACGGCGTCAAATTCCACTTCGGCGTCTGATGTTCCGTTGAGGGGAACGGTGATTTCGACGGAGAAGAACGCTCGGCCAGAGCCGAGTTCGGGGTAGATTCGAGAATAGATGGTTGCCCGCTTCCAGGCGCCTTCGCGGCTGAAGTTGTAAAGGACGTTCCCAGTCCTGTCGTCCAGCGTGTCGGCAGAGACATAGAGTGTGAGCAGGTCGAGCGACTGCAGACCCGCGTCCTCCCCAGTCAGCATTTTGTATATCGTTCCAATCGGTGCAGAGCTGACCAGCGCATCGGCGGTGTAAGTGCCTTTTTCGCTGACCACGTGGAAACCCGCCGCATCGCGCATGATCTTGATCGGGCGCTCACCCATGTAAAACTGCGCGCCATCGGCTTCGAGCGTCCGCTGTATACGTTCGAAGATGGGCCCGTATCCCTCGGCGGGCCGAACGTACAGCGCCGGCCAGACCTTCTTTGGCACCCGGCCAATTCCAACGGCGCGCTTGGCTTTCGTCATCATGGTCTTCAGTTGGGTTTCCCGATCTATCGGCCCCATGCGATGAAAGAAGAAAGATTCATCGATCTGCGCCGGGTCGATGTGATTGAAGCGCTCGATGTAGTCGCGCAATCCGGTCTTGCAGTAGATCGTCTTGCCAAGACGCCGATGACAGATGCGGTCAAGCGACCCGTCGAGCTGGTATCGAAGGCGCGCCGTGGCCAAGTCCAAAACTGCGGAGGCCATCTGCGACTTCTTCCAAGCCGCCAATTCGCTCGCCTCGAACGGGTATCGCAGGATCGCATTGTTGGGCGTCACCCTTCGCTGTTCGCGCCGCACAGTGGGGCACATCTCGCGAAGCCCCGGAGCAAGGTCGAACAGCCTCGAGGTTTCTTCGTAGAAAATGCTCCCGCGGTCGAAACTGTAGGGGCCAATCTGATCGTTTTGGTGAAAGCCGCCACATTGTGAGTCGGGTGAGATCAGGGCTACGCGATGACCCGCACTCAGGAGCCGTTGCGCGGCGGAAAGACCGGCAACTCCTGTGCCTAAAAGAATAACACTGAAAGGGTCTGGCGTGTTGTTAACGTGCTTGGCGGTGGAAGGCGGACAGTGCTGGAGTGACATGCTCGTAACTAGTCCTATCAATTTCAAATAAAAGAGTAAGCAACGGAAGCATGTACTTAGGCGCCGCGACAAGAAAATTGATGTGCCAATTGCGCTTTCGCTATCGAAAAATGTGTCGGGCAGCCGTTGTCGCGCTTTTACTCAGCAAACCCGAGGTATCGAGCGGACGGCGGCGTTGAAGCGGCGGCCCGCCTTTCCCGACTGCCTTGGTGCCTGCGCTGCCCCCCAAACCGTAGCGCTCAATTCAGGACATGACTCGCTCAACGCGCCCCCATGCAAAACAGTCAATTGAGAAGCAATCGATTAAGAATCAAGCAATCGTAGCGCCGCCCAAATTTTAGTGCGAGACCTAAGATTTGGTGATTAAATATGCATGCACCGAATTGCCTTTTTGTTGCCTGATTTTTAGAACCTTTCACCCGTGGTAGCAGCGCTGAAGCTGCCAAAAGCACAGCGCGAAAAATGACCTTCCGGCCCCACGACGCATGTCTAAGCAAGCCGGAGCTCATTCTGAATTTATGGTTTAAATACTGCAACTTAGAGCGCTTTCGTCATGGGTCACCACTCGTGCTCTCTGCAGGTAGCGGATGAGACTGCTCGCTTTTGTGCAGAAAGCGAATTTTTTGTGCGCGGAAAAACGCCAACTCAGGCTTGTCCCGTGTTATCTGTTGTGCCATTACTTTTGACATTCATGATTATTCGCGGGACGGAATCTTTTGCGCTGTATTTCCGCGAATTTGTTGTCGAAACGTATATATGGAACTAACATTCATCGCTTTGAGATTCGGACCTTGCAATAGGCCTTTTCGTTCATGAGGTGTGTTTTTCTTTAGAAGCCTCGCACCCAATACTTCGGAAACCGAAATAAGCAGCGGAAGAAGATTTTGCGGTTTTCTGCCGCCACATCTCGGCGCGAGTGCGGTCTGAGAATTTCGACGGGCCCGAATCTTATTGTGATCTTGGGGGCAGCATTAAATCAGCCAGAGGCAGATACTGGGCGCTGACACGCGCCCAGCCTCGGGGTTTCACAAACAAAATTTATTATTGGAGTGATAAAGATGACGGAAACAGTTCTCGGCACGGGCGACGACGTGTTTGGCGGCGAAATCGGCGCCGATCTGATCAAGGGCAACGCGGGCGACGACACGCTGACAGGCGACAGCGGAAGTGACACTGTCTCGGGTCAGGCCGGCGACAACTCCCTATCCGGCGGTCAGAATGCCGACTACCTGGGTGGTGGCTCAGGCAATGATATCTTGGACGGCGATGCGGGGGACGACACCCTGCTCGGCAACGAAGGGAATGACACGCTTGCCGGCGCCACCGGCGACGACCGTCTTGTCGGCGGTGAAGGCGACAACTCCCTGCTCGGCGGCAATGGCAATGACAAGCTGCTGGGCGGCGACGGCGCGGACACGCTCATCGGCGGCGACGGCAACGACCTGATGTCGGGTGACGGCACCAACGCTGAGTTGGTCAAATACAACGACGTCTTCATCTTTGACACTGACGATGGCAATGACACAATCAACGGCTTCGATTACGATCCCACGCTCACTGGCGGTGTGCAGGATGTGCTGGTGTTCGAAGATGCGACATCACTCGGCGACCTTACTTTCACAGACATGGGCAAGCACGTGCTGGTTGAGTACGGTTCCACAAGCGTCTTGGTCCGCAATGTTGCCAATGTCGAGGACCTGACGGATCATACCGGTCTTACCGTCGACGGCGACCTCTTCATCGGCTGACGCCAGCACCGACCAAATGTCTTCCGGGCCACCCTTCGGGGTGGCCTTTCTATGCGCGCTCCGCAGCATGACCATGCGAGATGGCGATTCTTTGGGCAAGATGGCGTCGCAACCCGGCTTTCTTGCGGAGCCCCGCGCCGGTTGCGAGCTCCTCCGGAGACAGATGCAACCGCAGCATGTTACTCGTCGGACAAAAGTATTTTACTGGCGGTCTCGCGCCGCAGATCCCTTTCTGGAGACCGGGCTTCGTGCAGATTGTCTCGAGCACCCCCTTCGTCTTTCTGATGATGGCACTGTTGATCCTTCGGGGCCCCTACGTGGGGATCGCCCTGCTCGCGGCGCTTATGCCCTTCGGAATGACCGCCGCCTTCAACCTGCCAGCGGTGGGCGGCACGTCGATCTTGATGAGTGATCTGCTCCTGCTCACGCTGTTCGTTCTGGTGCTGCTCCGCAAGGGCGTAGACCGTGACATCACGGCGATTTTCGCGCCCGGCAGTATGGCACTGACACTGCTTCTGTTTCTTGGATATACGACGCTGGCGAGTGTGTTCCTGCCGCGGGTCTATGCCGGCATGACCGAGGTCTTCAGCCTCAGTCGCCTCGTCAACGAAGAGGGTATCATCTCGATACCGCTGCAGGCCAGCGGCGCGAACCTTTCGCAGCTGATCCGGCTCTGCTTCAGCCTGACATCTTTTCTGGTTGTCGCGATCCTGATCTATCGCAGGCCCAATCCCGCGCTCTTGCTGCGGTCGATGAAGCTTGCGACCGGCATCAACGTGGCGTTGGGACTGATCGACGTGACAAGTGCAAATGCGGGAATGGCCTCGATCATGGAGCCAATCCGCACCGCCAACTATGCGCTGACTCTCGGACAAGAGATGGCCGGTGTCCGGCGGATGATCGGCGGATTCCCCGAAGCGTCGACTTTCGGCTATTTCTCCCTTGGCCTCTTCGGCTTCTGGATGAGTTATTACCTGTCGTCGCGAAGCGCAGGGCAGAGCGGCGCAGGACTCTGGCTCGCTCTCGCCACGTTTGCACTGCTTCGCTGTACGTCCTCCTCCGCCTATGTCGGCGCCGCAGGCTTCTTGGCCGTCTTTGCCATCGTTCAGAGCCGAAACGCGACAGTAGGCATGAGCCGCGCAGCGGCGGGCATCGTTCTCGGCGTCGCCGCGCTGATCCCGGTCCTGGCCGCCGCCAGCTATGTCGCCTATGAATTGATCCCCGCCGTCAGCCAGTTTGTCGATCGCTCGCTCTTCGACAAGCTGTCGAGCGACTCCGGCATCGAACGGATGAGTTGGAACGCCCAGGCCATCAAGAACTTCTTCGACACCGACATGCTTGGTGCCGGTCTGGGGTCGGTGCGCGCCTCCAACTGGATCACAGCTGCGCTCGCCTCGGTGGGTTTGCCGGGGTTCTTCATGTTGCTTGTGTTCTACAAACGTCTGTTCATGGCGCCAAACCTCTCGGGCGACCCCGAGACCCGCCGGATTGTCAGCGCCATGAAGATGGGATGTCTGGCATTCATCATGCGCTCGCTCGTCGTGCACGGGACGCCGAACATGGGTATCATGTTTTTCTTCATGGCAGGCAGCGTCGCGGGTTTCGCAGCGCTCGCCGCATCCGCCACGGCCCGCTCCGGCCGGCCGACAAGGCTGATGACAAGGAGTGTGACATGACCCGCCCCCGGTTTCTTGTCGTCTCGCGGGTGGGGGCGAAGAGCCTTCATGGCGCCTGGGTTTCCGGCGCCCACAAGGCGGGGTTTGACGTCGTCCTCAGTGCCTACAACCCGATCGAGGAGCCGCAGGCGAAAGCGGTCATCGTCGAGCAGCGCCCCGGTCGCAAGGTCGAGGGCTACGCCGCTTTCCTGCGGGATCGGCGAGAGCTTTGGACCCAATATGACTATATCTGCTTGATGGATGAGGATCTGGCCACCGACAGCGCAACGCTGGCGCGCGCGTTTGGCCTGGCGCAACAGCACGGGTTGGTCCTGTCGCAACCGGCACTCACCGCCGACAGCTACTTCACCTACGCGGCCTGCCTGCGGCAACCGGCCTGGCAACTGCGCTACGTGAATTTTGTCGAGATGATGTGCCCGATTTTCCGTCGTGATGCGATCGATAAGGTTCTCCCCCTGTTCGAACAGGGCCTTGAGAGCGGTATCGACCTGGTGTGGTGCAACCTTCTGTCCGAAGGGCCGAACAGCTTTGCGATCCTCGATACCGCCGCGATTTGCCACACCGAACCGGTCGGCGGCAACAAGGAGGCGAACGGCTTCAACGAGGCGCGCGGCTACGAGGACGACATTTCAAAGGTTCTCGATCGCTACAGCCTCCCCTGGCTGAGCGCAGTCCCTTACGCGGGATTGACCGCTGCGGGCACGCGCGTGGAGAGCAGAGCGCTTTTGTTTCTTGCGGCGCTGAGCTTGCTGACCGCCGTGCCACGCCGCGCGGGCTGGGGCCGACGCCTTCGGTTCGTCATGACACATCTGAGGCATATCCTGATGCGCAAACCCCTTAACCTGCCGGTGCGGGACGCAGCCGCAGGGGAAACACCCGCATGACCGATGCCAGCAGAGGCCACGACATGAACGACAAGAACCTCGTCGGGCGCGCCACACGCAGCTCGATCTGGGTGGTCGGCGCCCGCCTTTTGGTACGCGTTTCGGACCTGCTGCTGCTGATGGTGCTGACCAGAATTCTCCTGCCCGAGGATTTCGGTCTGGTCGCCATCGCCACTTCCGTGGTCGCGATCTTGGATGTGGTGACGGACCTGCCGCTTGCCACGCCTCTCGTCCGTCTCGACGCCCCGACAGAGCTGCATCTACACACCGCGTTCACGCTGGGCTCATTGCGCGGACTGGTGATCTTTGGCGTGATGCTCGCGGCCGCCGCGCCCGCCGCGGCCTTCTACGGAGACCCGCGGCTGCTGCCGTTGCTCCTTGTTTTGGCTGCGGCCTCGGCGCTCTATAACCTGCGCAGTCCAAAGATGGCGCTGCTCTTCAAACAGCTGGAATTCCGCCAATCCTTTCTTGTCGAGGTCGGCGGGAAGCTTCTGGGCATCTTTGCCGCGCTCCTTGGGGCGATCCTGCTGGGCAACTACTGGGTTTTGGCCATTTCACCGGTGGTGTCGCGGATCGCCAGCGTCGTGCTGTCTTATCTCTACGCGCCCTATCGCCCCGGACTCTCGATGAAAGAGTGGCGCTACTTCTGGGAGTTTCTGGGCTGGATGATGCCCTCGCAGCTGATCGTCGCCGTGGCCTGGCAGTTCGACAGGCTGTTCCTCGGGCGGGTCGTTCCGACCGCCGCGCTCGGCTATTATGGGCTCGCGAGCAATGTTACCAGCATTCTGGAACAAACGGTGCGCCGTGCGGTGACCGCGCCGTTGATCTCGGGTTTCGTTCTCGCGTCAAAGGAACTCGAGCGTGTACGCCGTGGGTACACGATGGCCGATACGGCGATTTTCACCTTCGGCATTCCGGTATATCTTCTGACCTTCTTCCTCGCCGATCCGCTGCTTCGGCTGGCCTTTGGCGAGAAATGGATCGCAGCGGTTCCGCTGCTCGCCGGACTGTCTCTTGCGATGCTCCCGGCGCTGGTCAGGATCCCCTTTCGCCCTCTGGCGATGGCGCTTGGGCGCACCGACTACGTCTTCAACGTGGCGCTCCTGTCGCTTGCGTTCCGCGTGCCCGCGGTCTGGGGCGGCTTCGTGCTTGGCGGCATGCAGGGCGTTGCCTTCGGGATTGGACTTGCGAACATCGGCAATGCGGTCGTGTCGATGATCTTTATCCGCAAGCTCATTTCGGTCTCGATCCGCGAGCAGATGCTCTCGAACTGGCGTCCCGTTTTGGCCGCGCTGCCGCTCGCCGCTCTGGCTTGGCCAGCGGGTACGATGATGGCGCAGATGCCCATCGGCCTAGAGCTTGGCCTGGCTTTCGTTTTGTCCTCAGCTCTCGCCGTAGCCGTTTATTTCGGAGCCATTTTCATCCTGTGGCTCGTGATCGGCCGGCCCGATGGGATCGAGGCACGCATCGCAAGAAAAATCCGCAGCCGCTTCGGCTCATAGATCCTCCCGCAACATCAGATCAGGCGCTGACATGAAAGATATCGAAATTTTACGTCACGAGACACTGACTGAAGAGCAGAAGTCGGTCATGCCAAACCTGTTCCTGATCGGCGCGGGCAAATGCGGGACCACCTCGCTACACGCTTATCTCAGCCAGCATCCGGACATCACCGGCTCGACCGAAAAAGAGCCATCCTTCTTCGTCGAGAACGAGGAGCTTCGGGAGCGGCAGCTGATGGAGAGCATGCGCCCCGAAGCAACGGATCTGGAGGCCTATTTGGGCCTGTTCGCGCATGGCCCGCACGCGAAATACCGGATGGAGGCGAGCCCGAGTTATTCGAGCTATCCGGTCTTTTCCGGCATCCCAGAGCGCATCGCCGCAGCCTCCCCGGACGCACATATCATCTATATGGTCCGGAACCCGGTCGATCGTGCGATCAGTCACTACTGGCAGGATCGCAAGATTCTAAAGGAAAACCGGACAGCCCTCGAAGCCCTGTCGGACCCAGAGAACATCTACACCTACACGAGCGACTACAAGCGACAGCTTGACCGGTTCCGTCCCTACTTCGACAAGATACAGATCATTACCTCGGAAGACCTGCGGAACAGGCCGCAGGAGGTTCTGAGCGGAATTTATGCGCGCCTCGACCTTAAGACCTTTGAGATCGACGAGTTCGAACTGCGGGAGCGGAACACAACGCCGCCAACCACACGTCAGGCGCGGCACCCGCTATTGACCCAAATCCGGGATACGAAAATGTGGAACCACCTGCGCAGCCGGATGCCAAAATCAGCGGTCTCCGCGGTGCGGCGCGTTGCGGTGAAAGACGTGCCGCGGGAGATCGAGAATGAGGCCGAACTGCGCGAGCTTCTCGCGGCACGATTTGCGCCGATGATGGCGGCCTTCGATGCCGAGCATGGCACCGACCTGCACCAGCGGTGGTTCGCGGGACGCTGATCCCACCTTCAAATCTCCGCATCCGAAAACGCGCGGGCTGTGGGCCCGCGCGTTCGCAAATCGGGTCGACTTTGGTCAGGCGACCAGCAATTCGTCGCTGCCAAGTTGCGAGATGCTGACGGTGTCGGTGTCGAGCCCTCGGATCTCGGCGATCCGTGTCAGCGCATCGCCGTGCAGGACCTCCAGATAGACGCTCTGGTCTTCATGGGCGAAAGAGACGACCGTCGACCCGGCCGCTCCCGCCAGGTTGCTGATGACGATCTGGTCACCCTCCGCGGCACTGAAGTCGGCGATCAAATCGATCGCATCAATCGTCCCGAGATCAAAAACAAACATGTCGGCACCATCGTCACCGGCCAGAATGTCCGCCCCGGCGTCGCTGTAGATGGTATCATTGCCCTCACGGCCGCGCAGCACATCGTCGCCGCTACCCCCAATCAGCAGGTCGTTGCCTTTCCCACCGGCAAAGCTGTCGTCGCCCGCGTCGCCATACATGATGTCGTCGCCATCACCGCCGCGCAGGTCGTCATTGCCGCTTCCGCCGTAAAGCTCATCTGTGCCCGCACCACCAACGAGGTAATCATCGCCGCCATGGCCGTGGAGAATATCGTCCTCGGCACTGCCGCGCATGCGGTCATCGCCCTCGGTCCCGTGCTCACCCGCTTCTAGCTCGGGCTCCGGTTCGGGGACGATCGAAGTCTCACCGCCGTCACCTGCGTCGCCGGTTTCTGCGTCGCTGCCATCGCCGCTGTCGGTTTCGGTAGACGGGTCGGTCTCGGGTTCGGGTTCGGGTTCGGTGATCACTGGCTCCTCATCGCTGAGCCAGCCAATAATGTCGTCATAGCTCATGCTCACGTCACTGAAGATATAGGCCTCAATTCCGCTGAGCAGGCTGTATCCGGCGTCGATAAAGCTGAGCATGAGCTCTCCGGCATCGGTCAAGAAGCCCGAGACGGTATCAACCACTGTGTCAAAGATCAGCTTGTCGCTGCCTGCACCGCCGATGATCGTGTCGTTCCCTTCGGTAAAGAAGAGAGTGTCATCGCCACGTCCACCGTCGATCAGATTGTCACCGGCCGAGCCCGTGAGCGTATCGTCCCCGTCCCCGGCAAAGAGGTTCTCGATCTCGCCTGCGTCGAAACTTATCTCCACGCCGTCGAGAGTTGCGTGTCCCTTGCCCAGATCGGCCCATGTGGCCGAGGTGATCGCAGCGGCGTTGATCGTGTCGACCCCGCCGTCCGTGTCCACAAGCACCTTGCGGCTGGCGTCGCCGGTCTCGTCGAGGATATCCGAAAACTCGTCGGTATAGACGTAGATATCGTCTTCCATGTCCTCGGCATCGCCATGAACCGTGAAGTTGAAATCAACCAGACGCCCAGACTTTCCGTCAAGCTCGTCGCTTCGGTTGATCAGTTCGACCGTCCAGGTGCCCTTGGCGCTTTCACCCATCGTTGCGACCGAGCTGAGCGTGAAGTCACGGATCGACAGGCGGCTTTGCGATTCATAGTCGTATGTCAGCCGAACCGTCGTTCCCTCTGGGGACGTAAGATAGAGGTCCATGTCGCCAGCGTAATACCAGCGAAGATCAAGCGTAAGCTCGACGTGCTCGACCGTGACGTCCTTGTCGATGTCGAAGGAAAACTTGATCGTGTCCTTGGACCCCGCAACGAGGCTTTCATTCAGCGTGTCCGAGACCGACACCGAGGTCCGGTTGGCATAAGTCTGCTGCGTCGTCCAACTTTCGGCGAGGCGTACGGCGTCATGCGCGTTCAGAAACCCATAGCCAAAGGAGTCGCTGTAATGCATCCCGCCGCCATTTTGGTTGCTGGCGGCGTTGTACTGCCAACCGTCGCCGCGCAGCGCGTCGTCCGACAGGCCCTCCTTGCGGGCCGAAAGGGCAAGGATTTGCTGGATATCCCGGTACCCGAGGTTAGGGTTCGCCTCGAGCATCAGCGCAACCACCGCGGTCACGGCTGGGGCAGAGAAGGACGTGCCGCTCGAACTCGTGTAGCCATCTTCGAACGTGGTGGTTTCGATGTCGCGCCCACCCGCCGAAATCAGCACGTTCGAGCCCATGCTCGAGAACCTCGAGATCTCGCCGCTCGCATCCACGGAGCCGACCGCGATGGTGTAGGCCGAGTTCTGAAAGTTGTGGTAGTTCGACGAGCTCAGGGTCCCCATGTTGCCGGCCGAGAAAACCATCGTGGTGCCAAGGCCGTCGCGGCCGTTCTCGGCGGTGTTCTGTAGCGCCGCTTCAAGCTCGGGACGCTCGTTGAAGTTGTCCGCGAAATTGCTGGTGAAGCTCCAACTGTTGTTGACCACGTCCAGATCAACGGCTGCGTTTATGGCATTCAGAACTTGCTCTACGATGTTCGACGCCGAGTAGTCGATGCCGAGGCCAACGAGTGAGACACCGTCTGCGATCCCCGCAGTCCCCACACCATTGTCCGTCTCTGCGGCGATGATGCCCGCGACCTGGGTTCCGTGTGAGGTCGTCAGAGCTCCAGAGTCGGGCGTTATGTCTGCCGTGCCAAGTGCGAAATTGTAGTCCAGCGAGGTGTCATAGGCCCCCGAGAGTTCGCTGTGCGAGAAGTCGATTTGTGTGTCGATCACACCAAGTTTGACGCCCGCACCGTCGTAATCTTCCCACACGGATTCAACGTCGATCGACAGGTGGGACCGGTTGGACTGATCAAGGTACCATATATACCGCGCCTTAGGGTCATTTACGGAATTCGAAGCGATTACATTTGTCACGCAAATTTCTCCGGCTGCTGGTTCGTCAGATTTCGTCGCAACCAGCAATTGGTAAGGGTTTCGCCCGTGGCGGCACCAAAGACACTCGCTCGGCGCCCCGGATGTATTCGAAAAATTCTACCGACAAAAAACACCTGACCATGGCCAGTGTATGGTCACGCCGAGTTAAGACACGGGCAGGAATTGGGCAAAAGCCGTCAGCCCGGTTTACGTCAAGGAATGCTCCGCATGACGTGGCGCCGGGTTTTGGTACAATTCGAAACCGGATGAATATCCGCCGCTCCGTTGCGCAAATCTTTTACGGAAAAGCGGGGATATATTTGCGAGCGCTATCGCAGCCTTACGCTCGATCAGCGTGGCTGCCTAAAGGTCCACGGCACGCGGTCGCCCATCTTGCAGGCAAATCGGCGACCGTGATCATGCTGCGCAAAGGCTCAGGGGTGATCAGATCACCCTTTGGCGCCCTGACCACGCGCGTAGACGTCCTCGTAGCGCACGATGTCGTCCTCGCCGACATACGAGCCGGTCTGCACTTCAATTAGCACCATCGGCATCTTGCCGGGGTTCTCCATCCGGTGCACCGCGCCAAGCGGGATGTAGACGCTCTCGTTCTCGGTCACCAGCTTCACCTCGTCGTCCACGGTGACGCGCGCGGTCCCTTCCACGACGATCCAATGTTCGGAGCGATGGAAGTGGCTTTGCAGCGACAGCGCCGCCCCCGGATGCACATGGATGCGTTTCACCTGAAAGCGGCTGCCGACCACGAGGCTTTCGAACCAGCCCCAAGGCCGGTGGTCCATCGGAAACTCGACAGCCTGTTTGGATCCCTTTTCCTTCAGCGCGCTGACCGCCAGCTTCACGTCCTGCGCGCGATCCTTGGACGCCACCAGCACCGCGTCGTTCATCGCCACGGCGACCACATCCTTGAGCCCGATGCCCACAAGTTCCACCGCGTCGGAATCCGAGCGCAGGATCGAGTTCTCGCAGTCGATCGCCGTCGCGCCCTTGTTGACCACAACGCCCGTCTCGTCCTGCTCCATCTCGCGCCAGATCGCGTCCCAACCGCCAAGATCGGACCAGCCGCCGTCGAAGGGCACCACCTCCAGCGCGTCGGATTTCTCCATCACCGCGTAGTCGATCGAGATGTCCTCGGCCTCGCTCCACGGGCCCGGCGCCAGCCGAAGGAAGCCAAGATCGACCTCCGCATCGCGCACCGCCGCGCTCACCGGCGGCACCAACTGGCTGGCGAATTTGTCGAAGGCCGCCAGAATGTCTTTCACGCGGAACAGGAAAATGCCCGCGTTCCACAGGAAGTTGCCCTGTGCCAGCATTTTCGCCGCGGTTTCGGCGTCGGGCTTTTCGACAAAGCGCTTGAGCGGCACGCAGTCGCCGCCATTGGAGTCGAGCTCAAGATATCCGTACCCCGTCTCGGGCCGGTCCGGCGAAATCCCGAAGAGAACGAATTTCCCCTTCTCGATCGCCGGGATGCCCTTTTCCAGCGCCGCCCGAAAGGCCGCCCCGTCGGGCATGCGGTGATCCGAGGGCGCCACCAGCATGGCCGCATCCGGATCCTTGGCATGCAGATGCAAGGCCGCCGCCAGAACCGCTGGCGCCGTGTTGCGCCCTTCGGGTTCGATCAGCACGGCACCGGGATCGATTCCAACAGCCGAAAGCTGCTCCGTCACCACAAAGCGGAAGTCCGAGTTCGTCACGATCACCGGCTTCTCGAAGCGCCCGGATCCCGCGAACCGTGCCGCGGTCGCTTGGAACAGGCTTTCATCATCGATCAGACGCGCGAACTGCTTCGGAAAACTCTTGCGGGACACCGGCCAGAGCCGCGTTCCCGATCCACCGCACAGAATAACAGGAGTAATCGTCTGCATTAAATGATCCCTTCTGACACCCTAAATGAACTCTAACTGATATCGCACGCCCCGCGCAGCGCGCCAATTCTCAGTCGGCCGAACCTAAGAGAAAGATGCTCATGAGCCGCGCCACCGCAAGAGTTTCAGGCAGAACGCGTCAATCTTCAAAAATCTGTTTCTTTTTAGTGAGATTGGTCATGACTCCATGCGCCACAATCGCGCCTGAAAGTCCGGAGGCGGCGTCACGCGAAGCTCCGGTTTTGCCGAGGTCAGGCCCCGATCCGCGCAAGGCTTGCGGAGATACCAGCGCGGAACTTCACCTCTGAAAAATCCTGCGCGCGCGTGACACAGGCATGCGGCCCAGCGTCGGCCAGCCCGGACCGCTCGAAGCGCTCTACCGCATCGACCAGCGCATCGACGCTCTGCTCCTCGAAGAACAGCCCGGTGAGCCCGTCGACAACCGAGTCGAGCGCCCCGCCCCGCCCGTACGCGATGACCGGGCGGCCCGAGGCCATCACTTCCACCGGCACGATGCCGAAGTCTTCCTCGCCGGGGAACACCAGCGCCTTGCAGCGTGCCATGTGGTCCTTGAGCACGCTGAACGGCGCTTTTCCAAGGAAGGTGGTCTTGGGCCCCGCCTTTGCCTTGAGCTTGTTCACCGTGTCATCCGGCCCACCGATGACCACCAGCGGAAGATCGAGCCGCCGAAACGCCTCGATCGCGAGGTCGGGCCGCTTGTAGGGCGCAAGCTCACCGCACCAAAGGTAGAAATCGCCCAGCTCGTCCTCACCCACTGGCGCAAAATCCTCGACCGCGACGGGCGGCGCGACAACATCTGAATCGCGGCGCCAATACTTGCGGATCCGGCTGGCGACAAAATTCGAGTTCGCAGCAAAGCCATCGACCCGCGCGGCGCTGCTCACATCCCAATGCCGCAACCCGTGGGCCAGCTGCGGCATCATCAGCCGCGTCATCAGCCCCGCACCGCCGCGATACACGTGATATTGGTCCCACAGGTAGCGCATGGGCGAGTGGCAATAGCACAGATGCGGCGCATCCGGCGGCGCGATCACCCCCTTGGCCGGGCCCGACTCCGACGAGATCACCAGGTCATAGCCCGACAGATCAATCTCCTCAAGCGCGCGCGGCATCAACGGCAGATACTTTTGGTAGAGCTTCTTGGCGAGCGGCAGACGTCCGATCCGTGTCTCCACGATACGGTGCTTCGTCAGCACCGCCGAGAGTTTCGCCGGATCGGCCACATGGGTGTAGATATCCGCGTCGGGAAACATCCGGCAGAGGGCCTCGATGACCTTCTCGCCACCGCGCATTCCAACCAGCCAGTAGTGGATGATCGCAACGCGGCGGCCATCCTGAACGTCGATCTCAAAATCTCTCATGTTGCGCTCCAACCGCGCGTAAAACACCTTGTGCGGGTACGATGTAGAGCCAGCTTACGTCACGCAACAGGAAAGTTTCTGCGGTGCCGCATGACCGCGCGCATTCTCGATCTTTGCTGGTTTCCGCAGCTTCGCAATATCGCCTTATCTGCGGTTCATCCCCAATTTGACTGCGCGAGAGGCGATGTTCTCCCAGAATTTCAAAGACTTGCTAGGTTCGACCCAAGCGGCAGGCTCCGACACCGGAGAATGCCGCCAAACCGCCACCGCGCAGCGGAATAACTGTGCCACGCCGCCACTCGCCACATTCGATTCGCCCCGGGTAAAAACTCTCGCCTGGGTTGTGCGACCAACACATCTGCCCGTCGGCAAAAGTCAAAGGCCACCGCGCGTCTGCACGGTGGCCTCTGTCGGTTCACGATCTGCGGCGCAGTCCGCCCTACACTGCGCTGGCGTCAGGCACCCACCTCGCGCACGGTGATCTCATAGGCAAAGCTCGACGGGTCCAGCTCGTCCTGCTCCACGCCGTCGATCTCGGCCTGCGGGTACATCAGGAAGCCAACGCTGTCGCGCTCCGAGCCGGGCAGCGCCACGTCATGGGCGAAGTTGTAACCAACCCAATTGCCTTCCCACGACCCGAACAGCCCCGCACGCACTGCGCGCACCTTGGGATCGTCGAGGCCGAGGTTCTTCGGCGGCTCTTCCAGCATCACCTTGCGCACGTCCGCCGGATCGACCGCGACCCAGCCGTAGTCCTCAAGGAACACTTCGGCGCGGCAGTGCTGCGCCTTGCTGACGTTCTCGGAACTGGCGCCGAGGCTCTTGTAGCCGAACTTCGACGGCGCAACCCGCAGACCGTAAACATCGCGCGCAGGCAGGCCCGCGGCGCGCGCCAGCCCGACGTAAAGCGCATTGAGGTCGGCGCATTTGCCGGTCAGATCGCCCATCTCCAGCATCGAAGCCACATCGCCGATGCCGCAGCCGCGGGTCTCGGGGTTGCGCTCGGTGCTCTCGACCACCCATTCGTAGATCGCCCGCGCCTTCTGCAGATCACCGCTCATGTTCTCGGTGATCATGTCCGAGGTCGCCTTGACGATGCCATCGGTGGGGATAAGCCGCGTCGGCGCGGTATAAAGCGCGCGCTCTTCGTCCGAAAGGCGCGCCCCCAGCCCCGGTGCGCCCAGATCGACAAACCGGTCGCGGGTCTCCACCTCGGCGGTGATCTCCAGCTCGGCCTGCGCCTGACCCGAGGACCACACCGCGTGGACGTATTTCGCACCGCTCTCGGCGTCGGTCTTCAACTCGGCGCTGTCGGCATTGCCACTGAACGCCGGAGCCTCGGCCCGCATCCATGCCTCTTCGTTGACCGAGGGCACGGGGATCCACGCCTGCACCGGCTTGCCGTCCGCAGGGATGTCGACTTTGGTGGTCAGCGCAAAGCGGCGCCAATCGGCGGGCTTCGGCGAGAAGGCGGCAAAGGCGCCGCGCGGCAGCAGCGCCGTCAGGGTCAGCGCGGCACCCGCGCCGATGAAATGTCTGCGATCCAATTGCATGTCATGCCTCATTGTAGAATCCGCGTCCGCCCCCCATTTGGCCCCGCAGATACAGCCGCAGCCCTCAGTTCTCAAGAACCAAGGGCGCGCCAGGGTGCAAAGCGCACCCCATCCGCCCGATATCGAGGCTGAAATCCAGCCCCCTGCCCAGCCCCCTGACCACCCCGTGTCCGGCCCGCGCGCGCCACCCCACGAAGATTTTTGCCAATCGCCAGTTCTCCCAGCGTCAAACTCGGTCTATCTGAGGCGCATGGATGTCGTTCTTGTCACCGCGGTCATCGCGTCGCTCTTTCTCGTCATCGCCGCGGCCGAGCCGCTGGCGGCCCGTCTCCGTCTGCCCTACAGCGCGATCCTCGCGCTTTTGGGCACGCTTATCGGCGCGGCGGCGATCTTCTTCTTACGCACCGATTTCACCGATGCGCTCAATCCCGTGGCCGCGGCGATCATAAATTTCCCCATAAGATCCAACGTCTTCCTCTATGTGTTCCTGCCCACGCTGCTGTTTCAGGCAACGCTGGGCATGAACCTCAGGCGGATGCTCGACGATTGGGTGCCGATCCTTGTGCTGGCCATCGTCGCGGTGGTCGCCGCCACAGTGTTTGTCGGCTTTGCGCTGTCGTGGACAAGCTCGCTGCCGCTGGCCGCCTGTTTCCTCGTGGGCGCCATCGTCTCGACCACCGACCCTTCGGCGGTGGTCAGCATCTTCCGCTCGATCGCTGCGCCGCGCCGGCTGGTGCGGATCATCGAGGGCGAAAGCCTGCTCAACGACGCCGCCGCCATCGCGCTCTTCAGCCTCTTCATGGGCTTCGTGATGGAGGGGGTGCCCGACCCGACGCTCGGCGGCGCGCTGGCGCAGTTCCCCATGCTTCTGGGCGGCGGCGCACTGGCGGGCTGGCTGGTGGCGCAGGGCGCGATCGGGGCCATGGCGCTGCTGGCGCGCTATGAAAAGGCGCAGCTTTCGGTCTCTATCGCCCTGCCCTATCTGGCCTATATCGGCGCCGAGCAACTCTTTGGCGCCTCCGGCGTCATCGCCGTCGTCACCGCCGGGCTCACGCTCAACCTCGTCGGCCCCGGCAAGATCCCTCCCACCGCATGGGCCAATCTCAACGACGTCTGGGACATCCTCGCGCATTGGGCCGGGGCGCTGATCTTTATCCTCGCCGCGCTGCTGATCCCGCGGCTGCTCGAGGACGTGCACTTTGGCGATTTCCTCCTGATCCTCGTGGTCACCGCCGCCGCCATCGCCGCGCGGGGCGCGATCCTCTCGGGGCTGCTGCCGATCCTGCGCATGCTGCGCCTCTCGCCACGGATCGAACGGCCCTATCGCGTCGCGATCCTCTGGGGCGGGCTGCGCGGCGCGCTGACCCTCGCGCTGGCGCTCGCGGTGACCGAAAGCTTCCGCGTGCCGATCGAGGTGAAACGCGTCGTCGGCATCCTCGCCACCGGCTTCACCCTCTGGACGCTGCTGGTGCAGGGCACCACGCTCACATGGGTGATCAAAAAGCTCGGCCTCGACCGCCTCGGCCCGCTTGATCAGGCGCTCAGCAATCAGGTGGTCGCCGTCGCCCTGCAGACCGTGCGCGAGCAGGTGTCCACCACCACCGACACCTATGGGCTCGACCGCGAGATCGTCCGCTCCGAGGCGAAACGTTTCGGCAAGCGCCTCGACGCCGCGGTGAAGACCGCCGAGGAAGGCGACGAGATCCAAGACCGCGACCGCGTCACGCTGGGCCTCATTGCGCTTGGCGGCGCCGAGCGCGACGCCACCACCGTTGGCATCCGCGAGCGCACCATCTCGCTGCGGCTCGCGCAAAAGGCGCTGTCCGATTGCGACCGGCTGATCGAAGGCGCGCGCAGCGATGGCCGCGTCGGCTACCAGCGCGCGGCCAAGGCCAATGTGCGCTACGGCAACGTCTTCCGCGCGGCGCTCTTTGCCCACAACCGCCTGCACATCTCCGGCCCCCTCGCCCGGCTCACCGCCGACCGTTTCGACCTCTTGCTGTCGAAACGGCAGATCCTGCGCGATCTCGAAGGCTTCATCGACGGGCGCATCCGCCGCATCCATGGCCGCCGCGTCGCCGAGTTGCTGCGCGATCTGCTGACCCGCCGCCGCGAGGCCACCGAACGCGCGCTCGAGGGTCTGCGCCTGCAATATCCGGGCTATGCCGAGGAACTGGAACGCCGCTTCATCCGCCGCACCGCGCTGCGCCTTGAAGAAGGCGAATACGACACGATGCATGAAGACGGGCTGATCGGAGACGAGCTTTACACCGCGCTCAGCCAAGACCTCGCCCGCCGCCGCGCGCAGGCCGACGAGCGCCCGCCGCTCGATCTGTCGGTGCAGCGCGCCGAACTTGTCCGTCGCTTCCCGCTCTTCGCCGATCTCGAGGAAAAGGAAATCCGCCCCCTCGCCCGCGGCCTGCGCACCCGCTACGTCGCCCCCGGCGATGTGATCAGCCGCCGCGACAGCACCGCGCGCAGCGTCTATTTCATCGCCTCGGGCGCGGTCGAACAGCGCGTTGCCGGGCACACCTACCGCTTGGGCCGCGGCGACATGTGCGGCCAGCTGGCGCTGCTGATGCCGCGCCGCCGCCGCTCGGAGCTGGTGGCGATCACCCCCTCGACCCTGCTCGAACTGGATGAGACCCGCTTCAAGCGCCTGCTCAAACGCAGCGCCCGGCTGCGCGAAGCGGTGCGCGACAGCGCCACCCGCCGCGGGCTCGATCTCAATGACATCCTCGGCGAAGCCCCCGAGGTCGCCAAGGCGCTCGCCAAACCCGATCCCAAGCCCGCTCCCGAGCCTGAGTCCAACGCGCAGGACGCCGAGGCAGAGTCCGAGGCCGTCAAGGCAGACGAGGCAACCAAAGGATGATCGATTTCCCCGGCCGAGAAGCCCTCGACCGGGGAATAAATAATTAAATCATAATCTTAGAGCGTATCTCTCACGCTCCACTCCCACTACTTCCGCGGCGCTTCCAGCAGCCGCTCCAGTTCGAACATCGCCGCCTCCATCAGCTCGCGCCCGACGCGCTTGCCGCCGACGCGGATGTACCAGCCCTGCGTGTCCTCGCCCAATTGCAGCGTCAGCCCCGACGACAGCGCCTTGGCGGGCGCCGGTTTGGCCGCCTTCTTGGGCCGTCCGCCCCGGGCCGGGTCCAGTTTCCGCTCTACCCCATCGAGCGCCGCGGCGATCTGCTCGGCCTCCTCGGCGGGCGTCTCGGGCACCTTCTCGGCCAGCGCCTCGCGCAGCCGCACCTCGGCGCCGTCGCGCAGCGCCGCGGCAATGCGCAGCCCGTCCTTCTCCTTGAGCAGATCGGGGAAGGTCAGCATGTCGCCCAGCTCTTCGAAGATCAGCGCGAACGAGCGGATCTTCGAGCGCTTCGCCTTCGACGCCATGGGAAAGAGCGCGTTCACCGCCTCCTCGGCATTGACGAAAGCCCCCTGCTGCGCGGCAATGACCGCGATGCGCCCGCGCTCGTAATGGCTCAGGTTGGCGCGGATCTCGTTCTCTTCGATCATCGCCGCAAAGGTGCCGCCCATCGCTTCGGGGTCGCGGATCACCGCCTTGATCTTGGCGTAGCGCGCATCCTTGGTGAGCGCGTAAAGATCGCGCACCGCCTTCAGCCGGCGATAGCCCGACAGCAGCCCATAGCCGAAGCCCTGCGCATCATCGGGCGTGGCGAAGACCTCCACCGGCAGCCGCAGCCCGCCCTTGGCGATCGAGGCCTTGAGCTCCTCCATCTCCTCGACGTCCAGCACCACCCGGTCGCGCACCAGCGCGTCGGCGTTGATGTCCTCCACCGCCAGCTCCAGCATGAGCAACCCGCGTCCCTCGGCGTCGCGCATCCGTTCGGCATCCACCCGGTCCTTGGCATCCTCGGCGCGGCGCTCGGGCGGGCGCGGATCATGCAGCGTCGCGGCCTCGGCGGCCACCTGCGCGATCGGTGCCGAGAGCGGCCCGCGCCCGGCGGTCTCGCGGCGAAACTCCTCTTCGTAGCGGCTCAGGTCCTCTGCCGAAGGCGCTTCGAGCTTGCGTCTCTTGGCCATCAGATTGCCTCCCGTTCAGCATTTTCCATCTGCACGTCCCGCCACCAGGTGCCGAGGATCACTTCTTTCACCTCGGCCCAGGTCCGGTCGAAGGTCTCACGCCCGCGCACATAGGTGTCGCGGTTGAAGTCGCGGTAATCGGTCTCGTAGATGCCCGAGACCTGCTCGCCCGCCTGCCCCACCATCGCCGTCAGCTCTTGGCGGTAGGTGGTCATGAAATCCCCGAAATAGGCTTGAATGACATTGGCCAGATCGGTCTGCTGCGCCGCGTCGAACCGCGTGACCAGCGCCCGCACCGCGTCCCATTCAAAGCGCATCTCCGGCAGGCCGCCCTGCCGCCGCACCCGGTTCTCCCCCTCTTCGATCGAGGCGAAGGTGGAATAGATCATGTCAAAGAAGCGCCCGGTGGAGTTGAACTCCAGAAAGCTCGCCCCCAGCGGCACCAGCAGGATGTCGGCGGCCGACAGCGCATTGATCGTCAGATAGCCAAGCGCCGGCGGCGTATCGAGCAGGATGATGTCATACTCATCCAGCATCCCCCCGTCTTGCAGCGCATTGGTCAGCGCATCCCACAGCGGCCAGCTCAGCATTTGCATCCGCCACACCGGCACCTGAAACTCCGCCCAGTAAAGGTTCAGCTGCGCGCCGATCAGGTCGATGTTCGGCCAGTGGGTTTTCTGCACGAGGTTTCGCGGCGAAACCTCTAACGCTGCGGTCAGTGTCTCATCAAAGGGGAAAGGTTTCTGTCCCGAGGCCTCGCGCACCTTGTTCTCCTGCTGCAGATGCTGCGCGTAATCGCGCGCCAGCATGGGGAACACGGTCTGCCATTCGTCCTCTACCTTGCCGCCCATGATCGAGGTCATCGAGCCTTGGCTGTCGAGATCGATCACCAGCACCTTATAGCCATCAAGCGCGGCGGACATCGCCAGATGCGCGCAGGTCGAGGTCTTGCCGACACCGCCTTTGAAGTTGGCGACCGAGACCACCTTGGCGGGCTGCCCCTCGGGACGCCACGCGCGATACTCGCGGTCCTTGGCGCCTTCCTCGGCGAAATGGTCGCGCAGCCGCAGCACCTCTTCGAGGGTGAACCACTTCGAGCCGCCCTCGCCTTCGCCCTGCGGCAGGTCCGGGTTCTGGCGCAGCACGCGGCGCAGATGCGCGGCGTTCACCGGGATCAGGTAGCGGCAAACTTCCCATGTGGAGAACCGCCGCAGACGCTTGGCGCCATCGGGGGCATAGCCGCGCCGGGCCAGATCGTCGCGCCCGCGCATGGCAAAGGCGGCGGCCTTCGCAAAGCGCGCGGTGTCGATCGGATCAGAGAGCTTGGCAGCCGCCTCCGCCGGGTCGATATTGAAATAAGGGGGAAGATCAGCCTTCGGGGAACTGCCCGGTTTATGTGCCATGTCGCCTCACCACGTTCGCTGTTTGCCGCGATATCCACGAAACTATGGCACATGGGTTGGGCGAAGTTAACCAGCTTGAGACCCTAAGTCCTCTAAATATGGATCATTCTGGCACATCGGCACCAGATGTTTGAGAGTATTTGGATCTTCTTTTGAATCTTTAGGCTGCAGAAAACACATAGTTACAGTAACTTACGTGTCTTAGGGTGCCTGCGTCCGGGTTAAAGGGCATCCGATTCCGGGACCAAAGGCACCCATTTCCGGGATCAAGGGCCCCGATTCTCGGGTTCCCGAGTCCCAGAGCCTTAATCAGTGTCGATTTTCCCCGTCTTAGGGTCTTTTCGCCACGAATCGGACTCGCCCTGCCCGGCCACGGATCCGAGGGATCCCGCAAATGGATACCTTTCCTCACCCCGTCAAAACCATGGGTACCCGTTTCCGGGATTGCCCTGAGGTGCCAGAGAGCCACTTGCCCGTGGATACCTTTTGGCCGATCATAGCCGCAACCGGACCATGGCGACTTGCCTCCACGCGCCCGGAGCCTTGAGGATCGACACTGGGGCCCGACGGCCCGGAAAGCGAGAGCAGAATGGACGACATTCCCCGCGAGCGGCTGAGCGGCCCCCTGCGCCGCGGCGCGGTCAAGAAACATGTGGCGGCGATTCACGTCTCGGGCAAGTTGACGCTGTTGCAGCGCAAGCTGTCGAACGTGCTGCTGCTTAACGCTTACGACACGCTGACCTCGCAGAGTCGTCACCAGATCGACGCGCGCACCCTGTGCCTGATGATCGGCTATAATTCGAACGACATGGAGACGCTGAAACAGTCTCTGCGCGGCCTCGCCGAGACGGTGGCGGAATGGGATATGCTCGACGAGAAGGGTCAGCAGGAATGGGGTGTCAGCTCGCTCCTCAGCTACGCCAAGCTCAAGGGCGGCATCTGCGAGTATGCCTATTCCCCGGCGCTGGCCGAGAAGCTGCACGATCCGAAGGTCTTTGCGCTGATCAACCTCAACATCCAGCGCCGCTTCACCTCCGGCCACGCGCTGGCGCTTTACGAGAACTGCTACCGTTTCGTGCGCACCGGCTCCACCGGCTGGTGGTCGCTTGATCTATTCCGGCGGCTCATGGGCGTCTCGGACAGTCCCTATTACGAGGTCTACAAGCAGCTCAACGCCAAGATCATCAAACCCGCGGTGGCCGAGGTGAACAAGACCTCGAACATCATGCTCACGCCCGAGACCCGCAAGATGGGCCGGACCGTGACCGATATCCGCTTTCTGATCTCCGAGAACCCGCAGCTGGCGATCCTCGATCTCGACGATGGCGAGGGGCTGCGCAACTCGGACCTCTACGCGCAGCTGCGCGAGCTTGGCGTTTCGGACCGTCTGGCGCGGCAATGGCTGGGCGAGCATGGCGAGAAATATGTGGCCGAGAAGCTGGATTTCGTGACCGGCCGCGAAGGCGTGAAGAACGCGGTGGGTTATCTCACCAAGGCGCTGCGCGAGGATTACGGCGCGGCGGAGGTTTCGCGGCGAAACCCTCCGAAACCGTCAACGCTGCGCGCGCGGCGGCTGGAGCGCATCCGCGATCTGGCGGCGAGCCGCAAACCGACGCAGCGGGATGCGGACAAGCTTTTGTTCATGGGGCGGCTGTCGGGCGCGGCGCGCGACGATTTCGAGCGCCATGGTTGGATGTCGGCGCTGAATGCCGAGGCGATCGTGGCGTTCTGGGAAGAGCTGTCGCCCGGTGCCTTCGAGGATATCGAGGCTGAGAGCGAAAAGGGCTGACCGCGGCGGTCAGCCCGAGAGGCCTCAGCGCGCGCCATGGGCCAGCTTTGCCGCCTCGGGACGGCGGCGCAGGATCAGCATGGCGGCGGTGCCGATCACCGGGCCGGGCAGCAAGAAGAGGAAGGCCCATTGCCAGCCGCCGATGGCGGCGGCGAAAAGCGGCAGCAGCCAGATCGCCACAACGGTGAGCGCAAAGCCGAGGCCCATCTGCAGCGCCAGCGCGGTGCCGACAAAATGCGGCTCGGCCAGTTCGGTGACCGCGGCAGAGAATTGCGCGCTGTCGCCGATGACGCTGATGCCCCAGACCAGCGCCAGCAGCGCCAAGAGCAGCGGCGGTCCATCAAAGGCAAAGCCGATCAGCGCCGCGCAGCCGCCCGAGACCAGCATCATCCCGGCGCAGGTGAAGCAGCGTCCGATCCGGTCGGACAGCCAGCCGCCGAGCAGGCAGCCGAGCGCGCCGCTGGCCACCACCACGAAGCTGAGCATCGAGGCCGTGCCGAAGGGGAAGGGCGCGAGGCCGCCGGATTGCGCGGCGGCGGCGAAGGCAAGGAACCATGCCCACATTGCGTAAAGCTCCCACATGTGACCGAAGTAGCCTAGGTTGGCGAGCAGAAGTGGACGGTTGGTAAACACGGCGAGCGACTGTCTTGGGTCGAAGGTGGCGCGACCAAAGCCATGCGGCCCTTCGCGTAAGGTACCCGCGAACAGGATGGCGGAGACCAGCGCCGCGCCGGAGGTGCCCCAGACCACGCTGTGCCAGTCGATGCCCTCGGTCAGGGCGCGGATGAGATGCGGCATCGACGAGCCGAGGGTCAGCGCACCGATCAGAAAGCCGAGCGCGAGACCGCGCCCCCGCACGAACCATGTGGCCATGAGCTTGAGGGCAGGGGGGTAGACCCCGGCCAGCGCGACGCCGGTGACAAAGCGCGCGGCGATGGCGCCGCTGGGGCCGGTGAACAGCAGCGCCAGATTGGCCAGCGCGGCAAGCAGCGCGGCGGCGGTCATGAGGCGCTTCATCGGCAGGATGTCCGGCAGGTTGACGAGCGAGGACCCCACCGCCCCAACCACGAACCCCAGATGCACCGCATTGGTGAGCCATGCCGCCTGCGCCGGGCTGAGGCGCCATTCGGTGATCAGCTCGGGCACGATGGCGGTGGCCGAGAACCATGTGGTCAGCACGCCGACGACGCCGAGGCAGATCACCGCGAGCATCGGCCAGCGACCGGCGGCGGCGGGCGGGGCAGGGGAGGGGGAGGCGGGGCTCATGCGGCGGGCCTTTATTCTATGGTCTTGGAAGGCGCACTGTGCCGGAGCGGGCCTTGCGGCGCAATTGGCGGCGGCGGAAAGGGGGCGCTGCCCCCTCTTGGCCGGAGGCCAATTCACCCCCGGCGTATTTTTAAAGAGAAGAAGCGGGGAGGGCGGCGCGGTTGTGCTGGCTAGGGGGGCTGGACCGAAAACGCCCCGAAAGCTTGGCTTCCGGGGCGCGAATTTTTGGATTTTACTTTTTGGTCAGACGCTTATGCGTTCCAGGCGCGGTCGCCCTTGGCATCCTTGACGCGGGTCGGCAGGCCGATGTCGTCGAGGATGGTGAAGAAGGGCTTGGGGTCGAGCTCTTCGACGTTCTTCATCGTCTTGGCGTCCCACTCACCGGTGGCGACCAGCATCGCGGCGGCGACCGGCGGCACGCCGGCGGTGTAGGAGATGCCCTGGCTGCCGACCTCATTATAGGCGTCCTTGTGGTCGGCGACGTTGTAGACGAACATCTCGACCTCTTCGCCGTCCTTCACGCCTTTCACCAGATCGCCGATGCAGGTCTTGCCGGTGTAGTCGGGCGCCAGCGACGACGGATCGGGCAGCACGGCCTTGACCACTTTGAGCGGCACCACTTCGAGCCCCTCGGCGGTTTTCACCGGTTGCTCGGACAGAAGGCCGAGCGATTGCAGCACGGTGAAGACGTTGATGTAGTGCTCGCCAAAGCCCATCCAGAAGCGCACGTCGGCCTGCGGGTAGTTGGCCGAGAGCGAATGCACCTCGTCGTGGCCCGACTGATAGGCGCGCTGGGTGCCGACGACGGGCAGATCCCAGTCGCGGCCCGAAGCGAACATCGAGGTTTCCTTCCACTGCTGGTCTTCCCAGTAGTAGACGGTGCCGGTGAACTCGCGGAAGTTGATCTCCGGGTCGAAGTTCGTGGCGAAATACTTGCCGTGGCTGCCGGCGTTGATGTCGACGATGTCGATGCTTTTGACCTCGTCCATCTGGTCGATGGCGAAACGGGCGAAGGCGTTGACCACGCCCGGATCGAAACCGGCACCAAGGATCGCGGTGACGCCCTTTTCTGCGCAGAGGTCGCGCTTTTTCCATTCGTAGTTGGCGTACCACGGCGGGGTCTCGCAGATCTTCGCCGGGTCTTCGTGGATGGCGGTGTCGATATAGGCGGCGCCGGTCTCGATGCAGGCGTCGAGCACATACATGTTGACGAAGGCGCTGCCCACATTGATCACGATCTGCGCGCCGGTCTTGCGGATGAGATCGGCCACGGCGGCGCTGTCCATCGCATCGACCTGATGAGCCTCAAGAACGCCCTCGGATTTCATGGCGCCCTTTTCGCGCACCGACTCAAGGATCGCCTCGCACTTCGAAAGCGTCCGGCTGGCGATATGGATCGCGCCAAGCACATCGTTGTTCTGAGCGCATTTATGCGCCACGACCTGAGCGACGCCGCCTGCGCCGATGATGAGAACGTCTTTTTTCAACTCAAAGGACCTCCATTTTGTCCGTTTGATCCGCGCGGCGCTCAGGAGAGCGCGTCGCGGAAGTCTTCATAGGTGAAGCCGAGCACCAGCCGCTCGCTGCCGTCGAGCTCGCGGATGGCGATGGCGGGCATCTGCACCCCGTTGAACCAGTTCTTCTTGACCATCGTGTAACCGGCGGCATCCTGGATCGAGAGCCGGTCACCGGGTTTGAGCGGGGCGGGGAAGTTGAACTCGCCAAAGATATCGCCCGCGAGGCAGGATTTGCCGCAGACCATCCAAGGCTGATCGCCGCTTTCGTCCATCTTGGCGCTTTCGCGGTAGATCAGCAGGTCGAGCATATGCGCCTCGATCGAGCTGTCGACGATCGCGAGGTTCTTGCCGTTGAAGAGCGTGTCGAGCACGGTGACCTCCAGCGTGGTCGAATTGGTGATCGAGGCTTCTCCGGGTTCAAGATATACCTGCACCTCGTTTTCGCCAGCGAAACGCTTGAGACGCTCGGCGAGACGGTCGAGCGGGTAGCCCTCGCCGGTGAAATGGATGCCGCCGCCGAGGCTGATCCATTGCATCTGGCGGATGAGATGGCCGAAGCGCTGTTCGATGGAGCCGAGCATGTTGTCGAAGCGCTCGAAATCGTCGTTCTCGCAGTTGTTGTGGAACATGAAGCCGCTGACCTGTTCGAGCACCGGCTCGATATCTGCTGGGTCATGCTCGCCGAGGCGCGAGAAGGGGCGGGCGGGGTCGGCAAGATCGAAGCCCGAGGTCGAGACGCCCGGATTGACGCGCAGCCCGCGGGTGTGGCCGCGGCTGACCTCTTCGAAACGCTGCAGCTGCGCGGCGGTGTTGAAGATCACCTTGTCGGAGCTTGCCAGAACTTCGTCGATCTCGTGATCGGCCCATGCCACCGAATAGGCGTGGGTCTCGCCGGGGAATTTTTCCCGGCCCAGCTTCACCTCGAACAGCGAGGAGGAGGTGGTGCCGTCCATATACTCGCTCATCATGTCGAAGACCGACCACGTGGCGAAGCATTTCAGCGCCAGCAGCGCCTTGGCGCCCGATGTCTCGCGCAGATGCGCGATCTTTTCCATGTTGGGCAGCAGCCGCGACTTGTCGATCAGGTAATAGGGCGTCTGCATCTGGTCACCTCCGGACAGCGAAACACGGGGAAGAAACGGCAAGAACCCGTCCCACTATAGTGCAAATCTGGCGAGAACAATGCCCTGCGGCATATGGCAGGGGGATGACGGCATCGGAGCGCGGCGGCAAAAGTCTTGGAAGACTTTTGCAAGTCTCTTCGAAAGAGACTTGGGGCGCGGTCTGGGCCGCCGGTTGGGGCCGTTGGGCCTTGGGTAAAAAAGGGCAGCCCGAAGGCCGCCCTCAGTTGGTCGAATGGTCCCTGTCGGACCGCGCAGGCTCAGGCGGCCGATTTCAGCTTCTTCGCCTGCGGTGTCACGAAGGCGCCGTGCAGCGCGGCGATGACCGGGTCGAGGTCGTCGCGCTCAAGGATGTACTGCACGTCGACGTTGCGCGGGCCCTGGGTGGCGCCGATCGACTCGTAGCCGGCTTCGGCGATCGCCTGCAGGCCGCGGGTCAGCACCGACAGGCCTTTCAGGTCGCGACCGATGACCGAGGCCATCGCAAGCGTGCGCGAGCTGATCTTTGCCTGCGGATAGAGCTCCGCCAGATCCTTCTCTACCCGGCGCATCGTCTTCAGCGAGCTGTCCAGATAGTGGGTGATCGTATTGGCGTTCGACACTTTCGACACGATGCGCACATCATGGCGGGTCAGCACGTCGAGGATCGCGGCGTCATAGCCTTTCACCCCGACCATGTCCTGTTCGAACACCTCCAGCGCAACGATATCGAGGCCGGTGACGATCTCGACCGCGGCTTCTTCGGCCGGTTGGTCGTCGATCAGCGTGCCCGGATCGCCCGGCTCGAACGCATTGGTAACGCGCAGCGGCACCTGCGCCTGACGCAGAGTTTTCGCCGCCTTGGGGTGGATTGCCTCCATGCCCATGTTCGACAGCTGGTCGGCCACGTCGTAGTTGGTGCGGCCCAGCTTGCGGACGTTTTCCGCGCCCACCAGCTTGGGGTCAGCCGAGCTGAGGTGGAACTCCTTGTGGATGATCGCCTCACGCGCCGACGTCAGTGCCGCCAGCTTCGAGAAGGTCACCTCGGAATAGCCACGGTCAAACTCGCGCATCAGCCCCTCGGTGCACTGGGCATAGCCGGTGACGATGGGCATTTCGCTGGCCGGATCGACCCCTTCGAGCGCCTTGGTGATGCGCTCTTCGAGGGTGTAGTGGCCATCATCGCGCCAGCCTGACAGATCGACGTTGCGGGCGTTCACACCGGCGCGCTGGAGCATCAGCACGGTGACATAGGCCGAATGCGCCTCGCCGAGGCCCGACAGCAGCTCGCGGATCTGCAGCATATGCTCGGACAGCTGGAAGTGCCCGTAGGAGCACAGCCGCTGCAGGTCGATCAGGCAGTTGCGCGCGCCTTCGATCCGGTTGCGCACGAAATCGGTCGCCTGCTCGACGTCGCCGGGGTGATCGAGAACCGCTTCATGGGCCTCGATCATCGCTTTGGACACTTCGGTCAGCGCGTCGTGCCAGCCGTGGCCGGAATGGGCGTTGGCGAACTGCCCGTAGACGCCGGGTTGCCCCGACTTCTTGTGTTCGAGCAGCAGGTCGGTGATGCCGCCGAAGGCGGAGACCACGAAGATGCGACCGTAGAGATCTTCGCCCTCGCGGCCGCCGATCAGCAGCGTGTCGCGCAGTTCGTTCAGGCGGGACATGCTCGTCCCGCCGATTTTCTCAACGGTATGGGTCATGGCTTACGCCGTCTCCTCGGCCGGTGCGTAGGACCCGTCTTCGCGGTGCACTTCGGTGCCGGTGACGGGCGGGTTGAAGCAGCAGGCCATGTGCAGCTCTTCTTCCGCACGCAGGATGTGCTTGTCGTGCAGGTTCAGAGCATACATCACGCCGGGCTTGATCTCATGGGTCTCGCCGGTGGCGATATCGGTGATCGAGCCCTTGCCCTTCATGCAGTAGACGCTTTCGAAGTGGTGCTTGTAGTGGAACGTGTGTTCCGAGCCTGCTTCGAGCACGGTGATGTGGAACGAAAAGCCCATGCCGTCATCTGCCAGCAGCATGCGCGTGGAGGTCCAGCGCGCGTCGGCAATGTGCTTGTCGGTTTTCTTCAGTTCGTTGAAATCGCGTACAATCATGGTGTTACTCCGCGGCAATCTTGTGGTTGTTCAGGCAGGCGGCGGTGCTATCGCGCAGGATCTCGAAGCCCTTGCGGAAGGTCTCTTCCGAGGTGGTCAGCGGCGCGAGCACTTTGACGACTTCGTCGTCGGCGCCCGAGGTCTCGATGATGAGACCGCGCTTGAAGGCTTCGGCGCAGATGTCACCGGCCAGATCGCCCGAGCCGACGTCGACGCCCCGCATCAGACCGCGACCCTTGAGGTACGCGCCGGGGATCATGTCGGCGATGGTGTTCAGTTCGTCTTCGATCAGCTTGGCCTTGGTCGCCAGCTCCGCCTGGAACTTGCCATCGGCCCAGAACTTCTCGAGCGCCACGCGGGCGGTCACGAAGGCATGGGTGTTGCCCCGGAACGTGCCGTTGTGCTCGGCCGGTTTCCAGACGTCCAGCTCCGGCTTCAGCAGCAGCGCGGCAAAGGGCAGACCGAAGCCCGAGAGCGATTTCGCCATCGGAATGAGGTCCGGCTCGATGCCCATTTCCTCGAAGGAGAAGAAGGTGCCGGTGCGGCCGATGCCTGCCTGAATGTCGTCAGCGATGAGCAGCGCGCCGTGCTTCTTGGCAAGGCGGGCGATGCCGCGCAGCCATTCGGCGGAGGCGGCGTTGAGGCCACCCTCACCCTGCACCGGCTCCACGAGGAAGGCGGCGGGGGCGTCGAGACCCGACGAGGGGTTCTCGAGCATCATCTCGATCTGCTTCAGCGTATCGACATCGGGGCCGAAGGCGCCCTCATAGGGCAGATGGGTCACGCCCTGCAGCGGCATGCCGCCACCGTTGCGCTTGCCCTTGTTGCCGGTCGCCGCCAGCGCGCCCACGGTCATGCCGTGGAAGCCGTTGGTGAAGGCCACGATATTGGTGCGGCCGGTGACCTTGCGGGCGAGCTTCATCGCCGCCTCGACGGCGTTGGTGCCGGTCGGGCCGACCATCATCACCTTGTGGTCCATGCCACGCGGCTCGAGGATCAGGCGCTCGAAGGTCTCAAGGAAGGCTTCCTTGGTCTCGGTGTGCATATCAAGGCCATGGGCAATGCCATCGCTCATGATGTGCTCGACCAGAGCCGCCTTCATGTCGGCGTCATTGTGGCCGTAGTTCAGCGAGGAACAGCCAGCCAGAAAGTCGATGTAGGTCTTGCCGTTGGCGTCGGTCAGTTCCGAGCCCTTGGCAGAGGTGAAGCTCACCGGGAAGGAGCGGCAGTAGGAACGTGCCTCGGATTCGCGGCGAGCGTAAATAGTCGGGCCGTTAGACGTGTCTTTCGGCATATCAGAAGTCCTTTCTAGGAACTTTGAAAAGATAAGGATGTAGCGATGTAAGGGGGTGCGATCAGGCCGCGGCGCGCAGCGCCTCTTCCTCTTCCGGCAGCTCGATCGTGACCATGTGTTCGGTCGCGTGCATGCCGTCGAAGTGCTCGTCGCGCGTGTAGTGCGGCTCGTCCGAAAGCTCGCCGCCGATGGAGCGGGCGAAGCTGCGGAACAGCCCCCACGACGCATCATTGTCGCGGGTGATCGTCGTCTTCAGTTCAGTTGCGTCCGCGCATTCCTCACGCTCGATCAGATGCGTCAACATCTTGCGGCCAAGGCCGAGACCGCGGGCCTTGGGGCTCACGGCGACCTGCCAGACGAAGAAGGCGTCTTGGTTCGGGATCATGTGACCCGAAATCCAACCCACCGGCTCGCCGTCGAGTTCGGCCAGCACGCAGGTATCGCGGAAGTGCTCTGCCTGAACGAGATTGCAGTACATCGAATTCTCGTCCAGCGGCTTGCACGCGCGCACGAGATCCCAGATCGCAGCCCCGTCCGTTGCTTCGGGCTTACGCAGCACGGGAGTGCGCGTTTCAGGCTGTGTCATGTCTTTCGGCATTGATCAGGGTCCTCTGGTTCGTTCGTCAATCTAACTAATCGAACAGCGATAAAGTTTCAACCACCGAAGCAGTTTTTACGCTTATAGCGGCTTTTGAGGCCATTTTGCCTCTGAAGTGCTAAGTTTTTATGAAGCAAATCCCCTTAGTCTTTCGAATGACCCTGGCAAGTGCTTCGTAGATTGAAGCTTCGGCAGAAAGCTGCCAAAAGATTGCCATGTCCGACCCCGTTCCCGACCGAACCGATCAGAGCCTGATCGCCCTGCGCCGAATCCTGCGCGCGACCGAACTGTACGAGCGCAAGCTCGCACAGGCCGCTGGCCTGACCCCGGCGCAGCTGCGGGTGTTGCAGATCCTTGCCAAGAAGGACCATGGTGCGGCGACGCCCAAGGCGCTGGCGACACAGATGGGCGTCAGTCAGGCCACGGTGACGGCGCTGGTCGACAAGCTGGTGGCGCGCGCCATGGTTGGCCGCGAGCGCTCGGTGAAGGACCGGCGACAGACCGATGTGGTGATCTCGGACAAGGGCCGCGAGGCGGTGAGCCAGTCGCCCGATGCGCTGCAGCAGCGCTTTGTCAAAAGCTTCGAAGGGCTGCAGGACTGGGAGCAGGCGCAGCTGGTGGCGTCGCTCGAGCGGGTCGCGGCGATGCTGGACGCGCATGAGATCGACGCCTCGCCGGTGCTGACCATCCGCGACATCCGTCAGGAAGGCCACTAAGCGCAGATTTAGCGGGGCCGTAGGCTAGGGCTCGGCGGCGTCCTGCGTCGCCAGCATCTGCTGTGCCTCGGCGATCTCGCCCGCAGCCGCTTTTTCCGGAAGTTCATGCAGCGCCCGGCGCAGAGCGGCATCGCCAAATCCGCGCGCGGCCATGTCGCGGGCGGCGCGCAGCTCCAGAAGCCCTGCGTTCGAGCAGCGGGCGGCCTTCAGCGCGCCGGTGAGCAGACGCTCTGGATCGCCGCCGCAGCGCGCCGACAGCCGCAGAAGCTCGGCCTCGAAATATAGCTCGCCATTGGCAGCGGTGATCTCGCGCGCCTGCTGCAGAAGGCTTTGTGCCGTCTCACGGTCGCCGCCGCGCAGCGCGATCTCGGCCTGCCACGCGCGGGCGTAGGGCAGGGCGAGGCGGGCGCCGGTGGCCAGATAGGCCTCGGTGCCCTTGGACAGCAGCGCCGCGCCGGTGGCATCGCCCTGCTGGTCGCGGGCGTAGCCGATCACCATCTCGGCCTGCGCGCGCCATTGCGCATAGCCGTGCCGGTCGGCGAGCCGCTCGGCGATCCGGCCGTGATGCAGCGCGAGGCTCGGTGCTTGCAGGAAGTGGTGCATCACCCCGGTGAAGACATGGGCGAAGGCCATCGAGAAATCATGCGCATGGGCTTCGGCGGCGGCGATCGCCCCGGCGCTGGCCTGCCGCGCGGCCTCGGGCGCGGCGCAGAGCGCGTGCAGCCAGCATTCGTAACTGCGGGCGCAGACCGAAAGATCGAGCCCATAGCGCTCGATCTGTGCCTCATGCAGTCCGGGCCGGTGCTGCGCGACGGCCTCGCGGAAGGCGGCAAGCGCCTCGGGCAGGTCGCCCGCGTAATATTGCGTGACCCCCAGCGCATAATTCGCCGCCACCTCGCCCACCGCATCGCCAAGCTCGCGGCAGAGCGTCAGGTAGCTCTCGGCGATGCGGACCGCCGTGGCGATGTCGGCGCGCACGACGTAATAGCTCCACAGCCCCCAGTAGACATGGGCCAGATCGCCGCGTTCGCGCGTGCTGTCGGCGAGCTTCAGGGCGCGGGCGTAATTGGCCTCGATCGCGGGGGCACCGAAGCCGTGCAGGGCCAGCAGTTGCGGGCCGCGCAGCAGCAGGTGCTTCAGTTCCAGCGCGGTGGCCTCTTCGGAGGCGGGCAGGCCGCGGGCAAGCTCGGCGGCGCGGGCGAAATGGGCGTCGGCCTCGGTGTGGGCGGCGACGCGCAGCGCCTGTTTGCCGGCGGTTTCGAGCAGCGGGATGGCGTCGCGCGGGCGGCCGCCCTGTTCGAAATGCCGGGCGATGCGCTCGGCGGGGACGGGCACGGGGGCGGCGGCGAGGATATCGCCAAGGCGGCTGTGCAGCGCCGCGCGCTCGGCCAGAAGAATGGTCTGATGCGCCTGCTCCTGCACCAGCGCATGTTTGAACTCATAGCGCGCGTCGGCGGCGCGCCCGAGCCGGTAGACCAAATCGAGCTTTTGCAACTCGCGCAGCGTGGGGTCGAGATCCTCGGCCCGGCGTCCGGCGAGCGCGGCCAGCGTCTCGCGGTCGAAAACCCGTCCGATCACCGCCGCCTGCTGCAACAGCAGCCGCGCGCCGTCGAGCCGGTCGATCCGGGCGGTGAGCGAGGCCTGCAGGCTGTCGGGGATGCTGCCGTCGGCGCCGGTGGCGGCGGTGTGGACCAGTTCCTCGAGATAAAGCGGGATACCGTCGGAGCGGGCGACGATCTCGGCGATGCGGCTTTCGGGCCATGTCTCGGGGCAGATGTCGCGGACCAGCGCGGTCGCCTCGGGCGGGGTGAGCCGGGCGAGCGTGATGCTGTGCAGCCGTGGCGGCTTGGGTACGGCGACGCCCTCGGCCTGACGCGAGGTGCCCAGCATCATCAGCGGCAAATCCTCCAGTTCCTGCGCAAGCCGGCCGAGCAGCAGCTGCGAGGTGGGATCGAGCCAGTGCATGTCTTCGATAATGAGCAGCAGCGGGCGGCCTTCGCTGGCGGCCAGCCGCAGCAGCGCGGTGATCGCCGAGAGCAGCGCGTCCTGATCGCGCAGCCGCTCGTCCGGCACCGAAGAGAGACCCAAAAGCGTCGAAAGCACCTGCTCGACCTGCCCAAGATCGAGGCCGGGGCGCCGTTCGAGCCAGTGCCGCAGGCGCGCGCGGCGGCTGCTGTCATCGGGCAGATCGGCAAAGCCCAGCATCTCTTGCAGGTGCTGAACCAGCGGAAAGAGCGCGCTTTTCTGATGATGCGGCGAGCCGGAGAATTGCAGCAGGCGCGGCGCGTCGGTCAACGCGCGTTTCTTGAAGTCCGACAGCAGGCGGGATTTGCCGATGCCCAACTCGCCACGCAGCGCGAGCACCTGCGTCTCGCCTTGGGTCGCGGCGCGCCAGCGGCGCAGCATCTCGTGCAGCTCCTCCTCGCGCCCGGTGAGCCGCGTCAACTGCCGGGTGGCGCCCGAGATGAAGAAACGGTCGGTATGGTGGCTCTCGCCCAGCACCCGCTGCACCTGCGCGCCGCTGGCCGCATCGCCCACCGGGGACAGGCGGAACTGCCCGCGCAGCGCGTGCTGCATCGCCCCGGCGATGCGGGTCTCCCCCGGCGCGGCTTGCAGTTCGATGCGCGAGGCGGTCATCACTGCAGGCCCGGCGACAGAGATCACCGCGCCCTCGCTGCCCTGCTGACCGACCAGCGTCTCGCCCATCGCAAGCCCGGCGCGCAGCGCCAGCGCCCGCCCGCGCGCATCGCGGAAGGGCTGTTCCAGCAGGCCAAGGGCCGCCATCACCGCGCGCTCGGCATCCGCCTCATGCGCGCGAGGGTGGCCAAACAGCGCGATCATCCGGCCGTCGGCCTGATCGATGATCTTGCCGCCATAGGCGCCGATGTGATCGCGGCAATGCGCGGCGAAATCGGCCAGAAGCGCCGACAGGCTCTCGGGGTCACGGTCGAGGTCTTCGGGCAGGGCAAAGCCCAGCACCGCGACGGTCAGTTGCCGCCGCTCGGGGATGGCGCTGCCGCCGGGGCGCAGCGGGCCGGTGCTGCGCCCGGTGACCGGCGGGGCGGTGGTGTCGCGGATCTCTTCGAAGAGATCGATCGTGTCGGGGTCGGGCTCGGCGTCGAGCTCGCGGCGCAGCGCGTCGAGGCAGCGCTGATACTGCTGCAGCGCCTCGCCGCGCCGCCCGGTCTGCCAGAAGTGCCGCATGAGCGCGCGATGCGCCTCTTCGTGGGTCTCGTCGATGCGCAGCAGGGCGCGGGCGATGTCGGGCTCGGCGGGATCGTCGAGCAGCGCCTCATGCAGCGTGTCGAGCACCCGGTCGCGCAGCTGTTCGCGGTAGAGGCGCCGCCAGTCCTCGAAGGCCTCGGACCGGATGTCGAGCCCAGACAGAAAGTCGCCCTGATAGACCTCTGCAAGCTGGGCGGCGGCGGCGGGCGTGGCTTTGGCGATCAGCGCCTCGGCGGTTTGGGTGTCGATCTCGATGCGCCGCGAGTCGAGCAGCACCGCCTCCTTGCTGGCCTCGATGCATTCTAGGCCATAGCGCGACAGGGCGCGGCGCAGCACCGAAAGCTCTTGCCGAAGGCTGGCGCGGGCCTGTTCTTCGCCCCGGTCGCCCCAAAGCAGGGTGGCGATCTCTTCGCGCGGCACGGCGCGGTCGGCTCGCTGGGCGAGAATGGCAAGCAAAGCAAAGGATTTGCGCGAGGTGAGCCGCAGAGGCGTGCCGTCTGCGAGCTGCAACTCGTAGCCCCCAAGCAACCTCAACACGGCCTGCGTCACTTACGTCACTCCCCCGGTCCCCAGCGGGCGGTGCCCGGCGCAAGCTGGTGTCGTGCCTAGCCTTGCTGCGGTTCTGGGTGGCGATACACTTTTTGCGGTAGTTTTGCGCAGCCCGTAGAACCCTAGGGTATTAAGTCGATACTAAAGATGCGTCTTTACCATGGGGAAGGACGTTCAACGTTACATAGAGAAATTGCAAGCGTTTCCCGAAATGATTGCAACAGTTTCCGCGCAGGATGTGGTGATCCGGGCAAAGCGCGGGCACTTGCGCATGTCGGGCTGGCTTACGAATTGGGGCAAGGAGAGCCGCGTGACGATACCGCAAACACCCTTCAACGGCCTGACCATCGCCGGCCAGCCGGTGGATGATTCCGAGGCCGCGCTGCACGAGGTGGTCAAACATCTGACGGTGCCCGCAGCGCGCCAGTCCGAGGCGGCTTTTGGCGGCAGTGAAGCGCAGGCGCTCCGCGCGCTCGAGCTGCCCTTGGCGCGGCAGATCGTCGAGGCGTGGCAGCTGTCCCCGCGGGGACACGCGTTTGCCAGCCTTGCGGATGCGCTTGACGAGATCCGCTTTCGTCTTGCCGCGATCGCGGCGATGAGCCGCTTCAACACCGGCGCCTATGACGTGGATTACTTCAACCCCGACATCCATTTGGTGCCGCGGCTCGGCAGCGCCGGACCGGCGCTTTTGTCGCGCTTCTGGCAGTTCTTCGGTCCCGATGGGGCAAGCGAGGCGCAGTTTGCGCAGGCGCCGGACACGCAGGCGGCGCAGGCGATGGCGCCGGTGACGGGGGCGCTGCTGCCGTTCCGCGGGGAATGCGCCGGGGGCTTTCAGATGGCGGTCTATCTGGGGCTGCTGAACGGTCTGGGGGCCGCGCGCTTTGATGAGATGGCCGCCAAATGGCAGCGCATGTATATCGGGCCGTGGCGCATCGGCGAGGCGGAAACGCCCAATCCGGCGACGCTCTTCATGATCTCGGCGCCGCTCGACGCGCCGCCGGTGCCCGGCGATTACCTCTATTTCAAGAACAAGGACGATTACCTGCATTGGGCGCCCGAGGGGTTCTGGACCGGGCTCAACGCCATGTATATGGGGATGGATGCGCTTGGCACGCGGCATTACTCGGGCATGGGCGCGAGTTGGCTGAGCGAGACCAACCTGCGCGCCTCGCTGGTCAACGCCTATTACCATGACTGTGCGCCGCATGTGATCGACGATCCCGCCACCGAGGTGCGCTTCACCCAGCGGCGGCTGCTGCAGATCCCGCCCGATATCGAGGCTGCCATGGCTGAGCCCACAACGCCCAAGGGCGGCACCGCCACCCCCACCTCCAGCGCGCTGCTGGCCGCTGGCTTTGCGCCGCAGACGGGCGGGGTCTTTGCCCATCCCGGCACCACGCTGGCCGAGCTTTGCGCGGAACTTGGCTTTGCCCCCGGCGATCTGCAGCAGGTGCGCAGCGCGGGGCTCGACAACACGCCGCACCGGGTGATGCTGGGCGGCGCCATGCTGATCGTCACGCCGGTGGAGCCGGGCGGCAGCGCCAGAGACCCCGGCGCATGGGTGCGCGCGCATCTGCGGCTGGACCGAGAGTAACCTTTAGATGAGTGAGCATTTCCGCGAGGTGGCCGAGAACGCCATCGGCCCGTTTCCGGACAATTGTGCCGGTTACGGCAATCCGCCATCCAGCGGCTGGGGCTATGTAGCGGCGCTGAAGCTGTCGATCGGCACGGTCGCGGCGGATATGGACGAGGGGCTCGAGGGCATCGTCTCTTACGACCGGGCGGAATGCGAGGACGCCTATATCGGGCAGATCAACATGATCACCGTCTCGAGCTTTTGCGGCGTCAACGGCGCGGTCTGGGGCTATGACCTTGCCCGTGCCGATGATCTGGCGCAGGGCCGTGTGGCGGCAAAGATGGTGTTGCCGCGCCATGATGGCGCCGAGGTGCCGGTGCTGCCGATGGAGCCGCTGCTCGACGCCGCCTACCGGCTGTTCGGCTCGCGCCACGAGCGGCGGTTCGCGCCGCTGCCGGGGGCCATGGTGGTCTGCGCGAATAAATCCCAGACCATTCGCCCCAAGGCTGAAACGGCGATCTGGTGCGCGCTGGCGCTGGCCATCGCCGAGGACCGGATGACCACGGCGAACCTCTTCATCGAGGATGCGTCGGACACGGAAAGCACCGGCGAGGCGCCGCTGCAGGACATCGAGGCGAATATCGCCAAGTCGATCCTGCGCTGCGGCGCCGATCAGGGGGTGAAGTACCGCGAGATCTTCATCGGCACCAAGACGCTGCGGATCACCCCGGACATGGTCGGCTGCGCGCTGGCCTGCGTGCCCTATGTGGCGCTGCCACCCGCGGCGATCCCGCCGGGGCGCAGCGCGGGCGATCTGGCCGATATGACCCTCGGCGAATGGGAGGCGGCGCTGAATTTACCGCCGATGGAGCCCTATCCGGGCCGCTACCGGCGTTAGTTCGGTCTTCGGCGCTTGTAACCCCCGCGGCGCTCGGCGCAGATGGGCGCGAGTTGCGCCGCGCGGGGGAGGGGCGGCGCCGATTGAAGACCCATCCCGCCCCGCGGGGTGCCAGACCGGAGAGCCGCCCGATGCCGCAGCATGTCGCCATCAACATCAAAACCCGTGCCTATCACACTCTGCTCGGCGCGCATTACACGCTGCATGATTGCACCGAAGGCTACGGCCATCTGAGCGAGGAAGAGCGCGCGGAAATCCGTGTTCTGGTCACCGCCGGGTTCAAGGGCGCCAAGGGCCCCGAGATGGATGAGCTGCCGAACCTCGGGCTGATCTGCTGCGTCGGCACCGGCTATGAGGGGATCGACGTCGCGGCGGCGATCGCGCGGGGCATCAAAGTCTCGCATGGGGCTGGCGTGAACGCCGGCGCGGTGGCCGACCACACGATGGCGCTGCTGCTTTCGGCGGTGCGGCGGATTCCGCATCAGGATCGTCTGACCCGCTCGGGCGCGTGGAATTACGGCGAGACGCCGCGGCCGCTGTTCTCGCGCCGCAAGATCGGCCTTTACGGCATGGGCGGCATTGGCGCGGCGGTGGCGCGGCGCGCGGCGGGCTTCGATCTGGAGGTGCTCTATCACAGCCGCACCCCGAAGGATGATCTGCCCTATGCCTATGTGCCCTCGCTGCTGGAACTGGCGGAGCGCTGCGACTACCTCGTCGCCTGCGTGCCGGGCGGCCCGGCGACGCAGCACGCGGTGAACGCGGAGGTGCTGCAGGCGCTGGGGCCGAAGGGCTATCTGATCAACGTCGGGCGCGGCTCGGTGGTGGACACCGAGGCGCTGATCGCGGCGCTGCAGTCGGGCGGGATCGCCGGGGCAGGGCTCGACGTCTATGAGGCCGAGCCCGAGGTGCCCGAGGCGCTGATCGCGCTCGAGAACGTGGTGCTGACGCCGCATATGGCGGGCAATGCGCCGGAGGTTCAGGAGATGGCCGCCGATCTCATCCGCGAGAATATCGCCGCCTTCACCAGCGGCGCGGATTTGGTGAGCCCGGTGCCGGAGATGAAGGCGCTGGCGACGGCGGGGTAGGGGGCCAACGCCCGCTTACACCGCCTGCGCCGGATGCTCTGCGGCCACGGCGACGAGCGCGTCCACCAGCCCCTGCAGCGCCGGGTCTGGCAGCGTTCCGTCGCGCAGCGAGATGCCGACCGGGCCGCCCAGCAGTTCGTTCTGCACCGGCAGCACGGTCAGCTCGCCGCTGTCGAGCTCGGCGCGCACCACGCCCGCGGAGATGAACCAGATGGTGTCGGACCGCGCCACGACCCGCCGCCCGAAGGCGTGGGAGACATTCTCATATGCGGGAGCTGGCTCGCCCAGCCCCAGCGATTGCAGGAACGCCCGCACCGAGCCCGAAATCACCGCGCCCGCGGGCGGCAGCATGAGCGGAAAGCGGATCAGGTCCGACGGCTCCCACGGCTGCCCGGCAAGCGGATGGCCGGGGCGGATCACCGGCACCACGCGCTCCCAGTAAAGCTGGCGGAAGCTGAGCCCCTCGCCGGTGCCGGTGGCGGGCATGCGCCCGACCACCAGATCAAGCGCGCCCTCGCGCAATTGCGACAGCAGCAGCCAGTTCGGTCCGGTGGAGACGCGCAGCGTGCAGTCAGGGTGGCTTTCGCGAAAGCACGCGGCGGCGTCGGGGAAAAGCCCGGTGGCGGCGGTGGGCAGCACGCCCACGGCAAGCTTGTGCTGGCTTTGCGGCAGTTCGCGCAGCAGGCGCTCGCCGCGTTCGAGATCGGCCAGCGCCGTGCCCGCGTATTGCTGGAAGATCTTGCCCGCCCGGCTCAGCGCCAGCCGCCGCCCGCTGCGGTCGAACAGCTGGGCGTTCAGGATCTCTTCAAGCTCGCGCACCGTCTTCGAGGCGGCGGGCTGGCTGACGTGCAGCGCCTCGGCGGCGGCGCTCAGGCTGCCGAGGCGGGCGGTCTCGAGAAACACCCTAAGGTGGCGCATGCGCAGGTGAGGGTGGAGCATCTATAACCCATCAGTTATGAGTGATGCCTCTACTTATATTTTTCACGGGCGGTTTGCCATGGCAGAAGAGCGCCAGGCCCGACCCGGCCCGAGGAGGACACATGCAGACAATCGACGCCGCAGGGGTGACCCTGCACATCCGCGACGAAGGCCCGAAAGATGGCCGCGTGCTGATGCTGGCCAACTCTCTGGGCACCGACCTGCGGGTCTGGGACGCGCTGCTGCCGCTGCTGCCCGAGGGGCTGCGCGTGGTGCGTTTCGACAAGCGCGGGCATGGGCTGTCGGATGCGCCCGAAGCGCCCTATGCGATGGAGACGCTGGTGGCGGACGCCGAGGCGGTCTGCACGGCGCTCGATCTGAAGGACATCACCTTTGTCGGTCTGTCGATCGGCGGGCTCATCGGGCAGGGGCTGGCGGCGAAGCGCCCGGACCTCATCCGCGCGCTGGTGCTGATGGATACGGCGGCCAAGATCGGCACGCCCGAGATGTGGCAGACCCGGATCGACGGCATTCGCGCAAACGGTGTGGCCTCGCTGGCGGACGCCATTCTTGAGCGCTGGTTCACGCCGGGCTTCCGCGAGAGCGACCCGCAGTTCGCACTGTGGAAGAACATGCTCGAGCGCACGCCGCTCGAGGGTTACGTGGGCTGCTGCGCCGCCATCGCAGGCGCCGATCTGACCGAGAGCACCCGCGCGCTGAGCCTGCCGGTGCTGGCGATGGCGGGGGCCGAGGATGGCTCGACGCCGCCCGAGTTGGTGCGCGGCACGGCCGAGCTTTGCGGTGCGGAGTTCGCGTTGATCGACGATGCGGGGCATATCCCCTGCGTCGAACAGCCCGAAGCGACCGCCCGCCTGATCAATGACTTTCTGAGGAGGACCGCCTGAATGGACGAGCTTTACGAACAGGGCATGAAGACCCGCCGCGCGGTGCTGGGCGACGCGCATGTGGACCGCGCCGAAGCCGCCAAGACGCCGCTCGACGAGGCGTTCCAGACGCTGATCACCCGCAGCGCATGGGGCACGGTCTGGAGCTCTGACGCAATCAGCCATCGCGAGCGCTCGATGCTGACGCTGGCGCTGCTGGCGGCGACCGGCAACTTCGAGGAGATCCCGATGCACATCCGCGCCACCGCGCGCACCGGGGCCAGCAAGCAGGACGTGCTGGAGGCTTTCCAGCACGTGGCGATCTACGCCGGGGTTCCGCGCGCCAACCACGCGCTGAAACTGGCCAAGGCGACCTATGCCGAAATGGAGGCGGCAGCCGAATGAGCAACTTCATCACCACAGATAAGGGCCCGCTGATCCCGCGCAACCGCGACGCGCATCCCGTGGCCTATGATCCCGGCTATAAGACCAGCGTCACCCGGTCCCCGAACCTGCCGCTGCTGTCGATGGAAAGCTCGCCCTCGGAAGAGACCGGCCCGACCTTCGGCCACGGCAAGCTGGGCGCGCTCGACAACAACCTCGTGCTGAACTGGACCAAGGGCGCGGCGCCGGCGGTCGGCGAGCGCATCCTGATGCATGGCCGGGTGCTTGACGAGAACGCCAAGCCGGTGCCGAACACGCTGATCGAGATCTGGCAGGCCAACGCAGGCGGGCGCTACCGCCACAAGAAGGACAGCTATCTTGCGCCGCTCGACCCGAACTTCGGCGGCTGCGGGCGCACGCTCACCGATGAGAACGGCTATTACCAGTTCCTCACCGTCCGTCCCGGCGCCTACCCCTGGCCGAACCGCGGCAACGACTGGCGCCCGATGCACATCCATATCTCGGTCTTCGGTCATAGCTTCGGCCAGCGCCTGATCACCCAAATGTATTTCGAGGGCGATCCGCTGATCGACCACTGCCCGATCGCCGCGACGATCAAGAACCGCGCCCAGCTTGATGCGCTGGTCGCCCCGCTCGATCTGGCGCATTCGCGCCCGCTCGACTACCTCGCCTATAAGTTCGACATCGTGCTGCGCGGCCGCCGCCAGTCGATGTTCGAGAACAAGCTGGAGGGCATGTGATCATGGTGCAGAAACTCGACACCCTCGTGGAAACCGCCTCGCAGACCGCGGGCCCTTACGTCCACATCGGTCTGATGCCCACCTACGCGGGCAACGCGGGCTATTACGACGAAGAGATCGGCGTCAGCCCCATCGAAGAGGGCTGCGACGGCGAGATCATCGAGATCACCGGCTCTGTCTACGATGGCACCGGCTGGGCGATGCGCGACGCGCTAATCGAAAGCTGGCAGCCCGACGCCAAGGGCGTCTTTGCCGGGCAAGACGGCGCGGACCCCAAGGTTTCGGGCCATTGCCGCTTTGCCGCCGATGCCGAGACCGGCGAGTTCACCCTGCGCACGGTCAAGCCGGGCAAGGTGAAGGGCCGGGGCGGCGTGGAGAGCGCGCCGCATATCTCGCTTTGGGTCGTGGCGCGTGGCATCAACATGGGCCTGCAGACGCGCATCTACTTCGAGGACGAAGACAATGCCTCGGACCCGCTCTTGGCGCGCATCGAGCAGCGCCCGCGCGTCGAGACGCTGATCGCCAAGAAGACCGGCGAGGGAAAATACCGTTTCGACATCCGCCTGCAGGGCGAGGGCGAGACGGTCTTCCTCGACATCTGAGGCGCGGATATTAGAACGATGCGACGGGGCGGCTGTGCGGGCCGCCCCTTCGGCATGTGAAGGGACAGGACCTATGAGCGCGAGCGTTTTCGATCACCCTTGGCTGGGCGGGCTCTTTGCCGACCCCGAGATGGCGGCGATCTGGTCTGCGGACCGGCAGATGGCGCATATGCTGGCCTTCGAGGCGGCGTGGAGCCGGGCGCTCGGCGTCTGCGGGCGGGCCGATGCGGCGCTGGCCGAGGCGGCGGCGGCACAGATCGAGGCGGCGAAGATCGATCTGTCTGACATCCGCGCGGGCATGGCGCGCGACGGCGTGCCGGTGCCGCGGCTGGTGGCGCAGCTGAAGGAGATCGTCGGCTGCGATCTGGCAGTGGCGGTGCATAAGGGCGCGACCTCGCAGGATGTGGTGGACAGCGCGCTGGCGCTGACCCTCAAGGAGAGCAGCGCGCTGCTGGCGGAGCGGCTGGCCACGCTGGAAGCGGCGCTGATCGAGCTTGACGCGCGCCGCGGCACGACGCCGCTGATGGGGCGCACGCGGATGCAGGCGGCGACCGAGATCACCGTCTCGGATCGGCTGCGCCCGTGGCATCAGCCGCTGGCGGCACATCTGGACCGGCTGGCGCAGCTGGCGCCGCGGGTCGAGCGGGTGCAGATCGGCGGTGCCTCTGGCGACCGCAAGGCGCTTGGCACCGATGCGCAGGCGGTGGTGGATCACGTCGCCGCAGCGCTCGATCTGGCCAGCGCGGACAGCGCGTGGCACGCCATGCGCGGCGGCGTGGCGGAATATGCCGGGCTTCTGTCGCTGATCACCGGAACCTTGGGCAAGATCGGGCAGGACATCTGCCTGATGGCACAACAGGGGCTGGACGAGATCAAACTCTCGGGCGGCGGTGGCTCCTCGGCGATGCCGCACAAGCAGAACCCGGTGAGCGCCGAACTGCTGGTGACGCTGGCGCGGTTCAACGCGGTGCAGCTTTCTGGGATGCATCAGGCGATGATCCACGAGCAGGAACGCTCGGGCGCGGCTTGGGCGCTGGAATGGATGATCTTGCCGCAGATGGCGCAGGCCACCGCCTCGGCGCTGGCCACAGCGACCGCGCTGGTGAGCAAGATCGACCGCATCGGCATGCCCGAGGCCAAGTGAGGCCATGTGAGGCGGCGGCCGGGGGAACGGGCGGCTGAAACTCCGCCCGGAAATCCGGCACGGAACCTGCGCGAAAGCTATGGGGCAGGACGCTTTTCCGAGGCGGCTCTGGCCAGCCGAAAATCCGCTCGCTAAGACTAGCGCACAATCTGTCGCCGCTCTGACAGGCGCGCTTGGCGCGGCGCGGGGCTGCGGCAGTTTTCACTGCGCCTGTTGCGGCAGGCTGGCCCCAAGACCTGAATGAGGTACCCCATGACGTTCGCTTTCGATCCCGCCCGGCTGCCACTGCCGAACCGGCATTTCATCGGAGGCGAATATGTGTCCGGCGATGAGGCGATCGAGCTTGTCTCGCCCTCGACCGGCCAGCGCCTTGGGGCCATTCCCTGCGCCGATGCCGCGCTTGTGGACCGCGCCGTGATGAGCGCGCGCAACGCGCTGCGCACCTCGGGCTGGGCTGGGCTGCAGCCGCGCGCCCGTCTGCGCGCCCTGCACGCATGGGCCGATCTCATCGAGCAGGAGGCCGAGACGCTGGCGATGCTCGAAGCGGTCTGCTCTTCGCGCCCCTATGCCGGGGCGCTGGCGGGTGACGTGATGGTGACCGCCGAGCAAATCCGCTTTTTCGCCGAGTTCGCCGACAAGGAGGCGGGCACGCTGGTGCCGACCTCGGACGCGCAGTTCGGTTTCATCTCGGATCATCCTTACGGCGTCATCGGGGCGATCACCCCGTGGAACTTCCCGATCTCCATGGCCGCGTGGAAGCTGGGCCCGGCGCTGGCGGCGGGCAATGCGGTGGTGCTGAAACCTTCGGAGATGACGCCCTACACCACGCTCTACCTCGCCGAACTGTCGGTGAAAGCGGGCATTCCCGCCGGGCTCATCAATATCGTGCTGGGCGACGGGCCGACCACCGGCGCTGCGATCACCGGCCATCCGGGCATCGACAAAGTGTCTTTCACCGGCTCCACCCGCGCCGGGGCGGCGATCATGGAAAACATCGCCCGCTGCGGCATCAAGCCGATGACGCTGGAGCTGGGCGGCAAGAGCCCGATGGTGGTTTTCGCCGATGCCGATCTTGACGTCACCGCCGACGCGCTGACCACCGGCATCATCCCCAACGCCGGGCAGTTCTGCGTCGCGGGCTCGCGGATGATCGTCGAGGCGAGCGTCGCCGATGAGCTGGCGGCGAAACTGTCGGAGCGCTTTGCCAAGATCACCCCGTCCGAGACCCATAACGCCGAAGCCGGGTTCTCGCCGATCATTTCCGAAAAGCAGCTGGCGCGGATCGACAGCATCGTCCGGGCCGCGCAGGACGACGGCGCCGAGCTGATCTGCGGCGGCGGGCGGTTCGATCACGCGGGGGCCTTCTATCGCCCGACGCTGATCGGCGGTGTCGACGAGACCAATCCTGCTGTGCGCGAAGAGATCTTTGGCCCGGTCGCCACCTTCCAGACCTTCGAGACCGAGGAACAGGCCATGGCGCTTGCCAGCCACCCGACCTACGGGCTGGCTGCCGGTCTCTTCACCCGTGACCTGTCGCGCGCCATGCGGCTGACCCGCGATCTCGAAGCGGGCACGGTCTGGGTCAACCGCTATGGCCGCACCCGCGACCACATTCTGCCGACCGGGGGCTGGAAGGCCTCGGGGCTGGGCAAGGATCTTGGCCGAGAGGCCTATCTCGCCAACCGCCGGACCAAGTCGGTGTTGATTGACCTGTGAGCCGCGGCTGATTACGAATTGATCCCCCCAAGGAGATTCAAGATGACCACCTATAAGCTCGCGCTGATCCCCGGTGACGGGATTGGCGTTGACGTGACCGATGCCGCGATGAAGGTGATGGGCGCCGCCGCCAGCCGCTTTGGCTTTGCGCTGGAGAGCGAGAGCTTCCCGTGGTCCTGCGCGTACTACCTTGAGCATGGCACGATGATGCCCGAAGGCGGGATCGAGACGCTGCGCGGGTTTGATGCCATCTATCTCGGCGCGGTGGGCTGGCCCGCCACCGTGCCGGACTCGGTGTCGCTGCACGGGCTGCTGCTGCCGATCCGCAAGGCCTTCAACCAATACGCCAACATCCGCCCGCACCGGCTGCTGCCGGGCGTCGAAGGGCCGCTGAAGGCCGAGGGCTTCGATATCCTGTGCATCCGCGAGAACACCGAAGGCGAATATTCCGGCGCCGGCGGCCGCGTGCATGAGGGCAAGGACAATGAGGTGGCGGTCGAGACCTCGGTCTTCACCCGCGTCGGGGTCGAGCGCATCCTGCGCTTCGGCTTCGAGCAGGCGCGGGCGCGGCGGGGGCACCTGACCTCGGTGACCAAATCCAACGCGCAGAAATACTCGATGGTGTTCTGGGATGAGGTGACGCGCGAGCTGGCCGCCGAATACCCCGATGTCACCGTCAGCCACATGCATATCGACGCCATGGCCGCCAAGATGGTCATGGCGCCGCAGGATCTGGATGTGGTGGTGGCCTCGAACCTCTTCGGCGACATTCTCACCGACCTCGGTGCGGCGATCCAGGGCGGGCTGGGCTTTGCCGCCTCGGCCAATATCAACCCGGATCGCTCGGCGCCGTCGATGTTCGAGCCGGTGCATGGTTCGGCGCCGGATATCGCCGGCAAGAACATCGCCAACCCGATCGCCGCGATCTGGTCCGTGGCGCAGATGCTCGAGCATCTCGGCGAGGCCGAGGCCTCCGCCGCCGTGCTGGCCGCCATCGAGGCCGCCACCGCCAAGGGCATCGGCATCCGCCCGGGGCTCAACACCACCCAAGAGATCACCGCGGCCGTCATCGCCGCTCTGGAGGCCTGAGCCATGACCCTGCACACCGCCTTCGCCGCCGACATCCGCGACAGCCTTTCCGATCCCGACCTCTTCCGCGAGGCGGCGCTGATCGACGGACAGTGGATCGCCCGCGCTGACATGGAGGTCTCCAACCCCGCCACCGGCGGCACGCTTGGCCATATGCCCGATTGCACCGCCGCAGAGACCAGCCGCGCCATCACCGCCGCCGAAGCGGCGATGACAGCCTGGAAGGCAAAGACCCACGCCGAACGCGCCGATCTGCTGATGGTCTGGTACAACCTGATGCTCGAGCATGCCGACGATCTGGCGCTGATCCTCACCGCCGAGCAGGGCAAGCCGCTGGCGGAAGCCAAGGGCGAGATCCTCTATGGCGCCTCCTTCGTGCGCTGGTTCGCCGAGGAAGCGCGGCGGATCAACGGCCACATCATCCCCAGCCCGGTGCCGGGCAAGAAGATCTTCGCGATGAAGGAGCCGGTGGGCGTCTGCGCGATCATCACGCCGTGGAACTTCCCCAACGCGATGATCACCCGCAAGGTCGCGCCGGGTCTGGCGGCGGGCTGCACCATGGTGATCAAACCCTCGGACTTCACCCCCTATTCGGCGCTGGCGCTCTGCGTGCTGGCCGAGCGGGCGGGCATCCCGGCGGGCGTGCTCAACGTGCTGACCGGCCGCCCCGAGGAGATCGGCGCGACGCTCACCGCCTCTCCGGTGGTGCGCAAGCTGTCGTTCACCGGGTCCACGCGGGTGGGGGCGCTGCTGGCCGAGCAATGCGCGCCGACGCTGAAGAAGATGTCGCTGGAGCTCGGCGGCAACGCGCCCTTCATCGTCTTTGACGACGCCGATCTCGAGGCGGCGGTCGAGGGCGCCATGGCCAGCAAGTTCCGCAACGGCGGGCAGACCTGCGTCTGCGCCAACCGCATCCTCGTGCAGTCCGGCATCCACGACCGTTTCGTCGCGGCGCTGGCGGCGAAGGTCGACGCGCTGAAGGTCGCGCCGGGCACCGAGGAGGGGGCGCACATCGGCCCGATGATCAACGCCGCCGCGATCACCAAGATCACCGCCCATGTCGAGGATGCGCTGTCGAAAGGCGCCACCCGCGCCACGGCGACGCGTGATCTGCCGGCGCAATTCGCCGATCCGGTGGTGCTCACCGGCGCGACGCAGGAGATGCGGCTGGCCGGCGAGGAAACCTTTGGCCCGGTCGCGCCGATCTTCAAGTTCGAGACCGAGGCAGAGGCGCTCACGATCGCCAACGGCACGCCCTTTGGGCTCGCGGCGTATTTCTACACCACCGACATGGCCCGCGCCTTCCGCTTCGGCGAGGCGCTGGAGGCGGGGCTGGTGGGGCTCAACACCGGCGCGGTGAGCCACGCCGAGGCGCCCTTCGGCGGGGTGAAGGCCTCGGGCCTTGGCCGTGAAGGCGCGCAGGAGGGCATCGAGGAGTACCTCGAGACCAAGGCCTTCCACTTCGGCGGCCTCTGAGCCAAGCGCCTCAACCGAGCCGCCGTCGGGCGCCGCGGTTGAGGTGATCTGGTAGACGGGCCTTCCCCCCTCGCGCCTCTGGGGCATGCTGGGGGTATGTTCTGGCTCTTTAGGGGCTGCTCGCGCCAGGACGGTCCCGAAATGATCTGGCGTGCACGCCATGAGCGGGCCGCCATGGACAGCAATCCCGCCGCCGCCCAGCCTCGACCTGACGCCTTCACAGGTTCCAACGGCAGCTTTGGGTGACAGGCCCCGCCCGAGGCGGAGAGCTTGACTCTCGTTCCGCAGCGCGCCCCTTTGGCTCGGAAAGCTTCATCAGGCAGGAACGCACATGCAACACGACTTCGACAGGGAACTCGAGTCGCGGCTGGTCCGCTACGCCGCGATCGACACACAAAGCGACGAGGCCTCGCCGAGCGCGCCGAGCACCGAGATCCAGTTTGACCTGCTGCAGCTCCTTGAGGCTGAACTGCGGGAGATCGGCGCGCAGGACGTGCAGCTGACCGACTATGGTGTCGTTATGGCCACCATCCCCGGCACCGCGCCCGGGCCGAGCATCGGATTTCTCGCGCATGTGGACACTGCGCCGCAATTCAACGCCACCGGTGTGAAGCCGCGGGTGATCCACGGCTATAACGGCGGCGAGATCACCTTTCCAGACGACCCCGAGCTCAAACTCTCGCCCGAGGTCTTTCCCTACCTCTCGGAAAAGCAGGGCCATGATATCATCACGGCCTCGGGCACCACGCTGCTTGGCGCTGACGACAAGGCAGGGGTCGCAATCATCATGACCGCCGCGCGGCACCTTCTGGCGCATCCGGAGATCCCGCACGGCCCGGTCCGTATTGCCTTCACCCCCGACGAGGAGATCGGGCGCGGGGTGTCCGAAGCGCTGCCCGCGGCGCTCGGGGTGGACTTCGCCTATACGTTCGACGGTGGCCGGGTCGGCGAGATCGAGGACGAGACCTTCTCGGCCGACGCCGCCGAGGTCACGGTCACCGGCGTGTCGATCCACCCCGGCTTTGCCAAGGGAAAGATGGTCAATGCAACGCATCTGGCAGCGAAGATCGTCCAGATGCTGCCGCAGGCGACGATGACCCCCGAGACAACCGACGGGCGCGATGGCTTTGTGCATGTCACCGACATGACCGGAGGCTCGTCGGAGATGAAGATCCGGCTGATCCTGCGCGACTTCGAACGTGAGGGGCTGGCGGCCAAGGGGGCGCTGCTGCGGCAGGTCTGCGAGGCGGTGCAGGCGACCGAGCCGCGCGCCAGCATCACCTGCGAGATCCGTCCACAATACCGCAACATGCGCTACTGGCTCGAAGACGACATGACGCCGGTCGATCTTGCGCGAAACGCCTGTCGCAAGCTCGGCATCGAGCCCGTGTCGATCCCGATCCGCGGCGGCACCGACGGCTCCCGGCTGACCGAGATGGGCGTGCCGACCCCGAACCTCTTCACCGGGATGCAGAACATCCACGGCCCGCTGGAATGGATCTCGGTGCAGGACATGACGGTGGCGACGAACCTGTGCCTGACGCTCACGGGGCTGGCCGTCGAAGCGCACCCTGCGAAGGCGCAACCTTAGGACATCGGGCGGCCACTTCGCGCAGTCGGCGGGGCTGCGCGTGACGTTGGAGGCCCGAGACCTCTCGATTGGCCAGTTCACGCCTTTGTGGCGGCGAGTTGAAGCAAACACGCGCGGGTTCGCTTTGGGCAAAGAGGTTTTCGCGCTAGCCTTGCACGACGGTTGATCCCGGCGGACCCGCGCCGGGCCACAGAGTGCCTGTCAGGAGGACCTCGCATGACCAGCGTCTTACACGACCGCCGCACGCTTCTTCTGTCCGGAGCTGCCCTGATCCTGGGCGGACCGTCCGGCCTGCTTCGACCCGCGCCTGCGCAAGCGCTGGCCGCGACGCCGTCCATGCGTGGCGGCGCCAACAACTACCGCCCCGGTGCGCCTGTTGTCGAGCGGATCGGGGGCGGCGGTTTCTGGATGTCCGGCACGGTGCGACGCGCCGGAGACGGGAAGCCGCTGGCGCGCCAGCGCATCCAGATCTGGGCCCATACCACCGAGGGGCACGAGCGCGATCCACAGAGCCACGGCGCAACGCTCACCGATGCGAACGGAGTGTTCCGCCTCGAAATGCCGCAGATCGTCCCGGCCTTCGGTCAGCCGCACGGGCATCTTGCCTACGACAGCGGCGAGTTCGAGACCGTCTTTTTGCGTCCGGTGATGAAGAGCGCCCGGGACACGGCGCTTGAGGCACATTTCGTACTGCGGCCGGTCTGAGGGCTTGGGGCCGCCCGCAAGGCAACACTGGCGTGCGGCGCTTGCGTGGGTCTGCCTTGCGCTGATCATCGCCGTGCCTCTCGTGGCGGCGGCGATGAGTCCGCTGCTGGCGTGGCGTCGGCCCATCTATATCGCCTCCGGTTTTGCAGGAATCCTTGCGATGGCGCTGTTGCTGGTGCAGCCCTTGCTCGCAGCAAGAGCCCTGCCGGGACTGACCCCGCGTTGCGCGCGCCGCGTCCACCGGGCGAGCGGGGCGCTCTTGGTGCTGCTTGTTGTCGGTCATGTCGGGGGGCTCTGGATCACCAGCCCGCCCGACGTTCTGGACGCGCTGGCGTTCGCCTCCCCGACGCCCTTTTCGGCTTGGGGCGTCATCGCCATGTGGGCGGTCTTCCTTACCGGGGCGCTTGGGGCACTCCGCAGGCGGAGCCGAAGCTGGCATCTCGCCCACAGGTGCCTCGCCGTGCTGATCGTCGTCTGTAGCGTGGTCCATGCCGTCTTGATCGAGGGGACTATGGAGCCGGTGTCAAAGGCGGTGCTCTGCGCTGCTGCGCTCTTGGCGACCGTTGCCACGGTTCTGTTCAAGCGGGTCGCAGGGCGCGGGGCGGCGCCACGCTAGCCGTAGATTTTGCTTTGCGATCGTTGTGCGGCCTGAGCGAAAGTCCTGGGGCGCGCAGACCGGGTGGCCGCTGGCCTACGGGCTGGCGCTGACCCTGAACACCGCTCCTCAAAGAGAGAACCGCTGGCAAATAGCCCAAGCCGCCGCGTAAAAGCGGATGCGTCTTGCCGCCCCTTGCGCTATGTGGGCTGGGTCACTTCAGGAAGACGTAACATGACCGCGCTCACCCTTCTCGACGGCGGCCTCGGGCGCGAACTGATGCGGTTCGGCGCTGAACTGCGGCAGCCCGAATGGTCGGCTGGCGCGCTGCTTGAGACACCGGAAGCGGTGGTTCGAGCACATGAAGCGTTTTTCCAGGCCGGTGCGAGCATCGCGACAACAAATACTTACGCGGTGGTGCCTTATCACATCGGGCAGGCGCGCTTTGATGCCCGCGGCGCGGAACTCGCCGATCTTGCGGGATCACTGGCCCGGCGCGCGGCATCGCGGTTTCCCGGTGCGAGGGTCGCCGGCTCCTTGCCGCCCGCCTGTGGCTCATACCTGCCTCGCAATTTCGACCCCGAAGCAGGGGCCGAGATTCTCGCCGTTCTTGTTCGGAGCCTGATGCCCCACGTCGATCTGTGGCTGGCCGAAACCATGAGCAGCCTGCAGGAAGCGCAGGTGACCGGCGCGGCAGTCGCCGGGTCCAAGAAACCGCTGTGGATGTCCTTCAGCCTGCGCGACGAGCCTCGTGATCTTGGCCTTCACCCTGCATTGCGCTCTGGCGAGACGGTGGAAGACGCGGTGGACCTTGCCCGTCAACTCGGCGCGGAGGCGGTGCTGTTCAATTGCTCGATGCCCGAAGTGATGGAACAGGCGGTGCGCGTGGCGAGAGGTCGTGACCTTCCGGTCGGGGTCTATGCCAACGCCTTCACAGCCCGCGGCGAGGATGGCGCGGCGAACGAGGTTCTTGCGACGATCCGCGATGATCTTTCGCCCGCGGCTTATCTCACGTGGGCAGAACGCTGGGTGGCCGCAGGCGCAACCATGATCGGCGGATGCTGCGGTATCGGCGCGGATCACATCGCGTTGCTGCGAGCGCATTTCGCCTGATCGCTCAGGCGCCGTTTTGAAATCACAAAGATTGTCCGCGCAGATCATGCGGGGCCAATCCGAACTGACGGCGGAAGGCGGTGGCGAAATTGGCGGCGGAACTGTAATGCGCCAGATGCGCGGCCTGCCCGACGGTGATGCCCTGTTCCTGCAGCGCGCGCCGGGCAAGATCGAGCCGGGTGTCACGGATGAACGTGCTGAGCGTCAGCCCGTATTCCTGTTTGAACAGCCGTTGCAGCGACCGGCGGTTGCGCCCGAGACGGCGCTCCATCTCGCTTAGGGAAAGTTCTGACTGCAGGTTCTCGATGATGTAGAGACGCAGGGTTTCCGCAAGGCGGCTCGCCTCAATCGGCTTATCTTGCGCATCGGCATGGTGCAGATCCGACAGCGAACGGCGGAGGATCTCAAGCCCCCGGGACATCCGAAAGAGCCCGCTCTGGCGTGCGTCCTCGCTCGGTGGCGGCGTGATGATTTGCCCGGCCAAGCGGCAGATGTCCGATGACGGGACCCAGACATGATACCGCGCATATCCGGCCTTGCCCGACCATCCCTGTTCCGCCGGGCTCGCGATCTGACCCGCGATCTGACTGCTGCGTTCGTTGGGCAGCGCATCAAGCCAGTGATCGGGCGCGGCAAGCGCGATCTTGCGCAGCGGCGCACCTCTCGAGGCGACATAGCGCAGAGTAACCGCCTGCGAGACGAGCATGATGACGGCCGCCGCTTTGCGACCCTCGGCGTCAAGGACGATTTCGCGACCGCCAAGTTCGAACGCCTGATACCCGTTGAGCAGAACCAGCAGCTGCAGCTTGGGCAGGACATCGGACGGAGTTGGGTTTTCGACGCCGGCGATATGCTCGTTCAGCACTCCGATCCGCAGATCGCCGGGAAAATTCTGCACCGTCATCGGCAGGTTCCGCCTCTATCTCTGGGCCATTTGGCTCTGATGTCGTGCGCGCAAAGCAAAGAGTCGCGCCGGGAAACATGTTGCTGATGGACTGGGTCGGGCCAAGCTAATTAATCCGATAAAAAACATCAAGAACTGTGCCGGGCCAAATGCTGGGCACATGCGGAGCGGAGTGGACAGATGACGACAAAGGCAAAAGCGGGCTGGTCTCGGCGCGGCGCAAGGGGCGCCATCCTGCGCGGGCTGCTGATGGGCAGCACGATCCTGACAGCATTGCCAGCACTGGCACAGGAGCAGGATCTTGGGACGATCTACCTTGAACGTCAGCAGAGCGCCGAAGAAGCGGGTGGCCCGGTCGAGGGCTATGTGGCGCAGCGCAGTGGCTCGGCGACCAAGAGCGACACGCCGATCGCCGAAACCCCGGTGTCGATCTCGGTGGTGACCGCCGACCAGATCACCGATCAGGACGCCGGTTCGGTGGCCGAGGCGCTGCGCTATACGCCCGGGGTCTTTTCGGAATATCGCGGCACCTCGAACCTGCATGACGAGACCTCGATCCGCGGGCTTGGGGATCGTGCCTTCGCACCCAAGTATCTTGACGGTCTGACCATCGGCAGCGCGTCGATGGGGCAGCTTGATCCCTACTATCTGGAACGGGTCGAGGTGGTGACACGCTGCTCGACGAGGTGCGTGGCGAGTCCCGGGTGCGGGGCATCGACCTCGAGGCGAAGGCCGAGCTGACCGAGCAATTCTCGTTCACCGCCGCCTACACCTACCTCGAAAGCGAGATCCTCGAATCCGACAATGGCAGCAACAACGGCAACGAGCTGGGTTCGACACCGCAGCACGCAGGCTCGATCTGGACGAATTACGTCGTGCCGGGACAGGGTCGTTTCGGGGACCTGAACCTCGGGCTCGGGGTGCGCTACACCGGCGAGTACTGGCGCTCGGATGCCAATACCGGCAAGACCGACGCCGCCTGGCTCTGGGATGCGGCGATTGGCTACGACATTGCCGAGAACACCCAGATGCGGCTCAATGTGACCAACCTGCTGGATGAAAAGCACATCGCTCAGGGCGGCTTCTCGACCGACTACTACAACGCCGGTCGCGAGATCAGCCTGACGCTAAACCACAGCTGGTGACCGAATGACCCGTCCGCCCTTTGCGGGCGGGTCCTACCGCGCCCGGGCTTCGCGGCGCCAAGCCGAGGGGGTGATGCCCGCGTGACGCCGGAACACCCGCGTCAGATGCCCCTGGTCAGAGAAATCGAAGCGCAACGCGATCTCGGCGATGGTCAGATCCTCGTGCAGCAGGCATTCCTTCACCGCCGAGATGCGGTGTTCCTGCTGCCATTGCAGCGGCGTCTTGCCGGTCGTGCGCTTGAAGGCATGGCTGAACCAGCCTTCCGAAAGGCCGACCTCACGCGCCAGCTCGGCGTTGCTGGCCCGGCCGCCGCGCTCGGCCAGAAAGCCGCGCAGCCGACGCATCTGCCAAGCGGTCAGCCCGCCCTGCGCGCCGGCGGTTTCGTCAGCGTCGGGTTTCGGGGCGACAAGGCCGGTCACCAGCGCGACCGCGAGGCTCTCGGCGAAGGCCGGCGCCCGGCTGGGGCGATCAATCTCGTCGGCGAGCGCCCGAGCGAGCGTCGCCAGCGCGGCGACATCCTGCACCTCGGTCGGATGCCGGAGCGCGGCTCTGGCGGTGTCCTCGCCAAGCATTGGCGCGATCCGTTCAAGCAGCCAGTGCTCGTCAATATGCAGATCGAGATGGGAGAACCGATGCGGCGCGCGGAAGCTGGTCCACATCGGCACGCCGGAGGGCACGTAAAGGGCCCGCAGCATGGGGCGCCAATCGGCAAGCGGTGCGGCGCTCTGCCCGGCAAACAGGATGCTGTCCGACACGTCGTTGAAAAACAGCATCACCCGAGGGTCCGGGGAGCGGTAATACCCGGTGGCACCAGCCTGTCCCTGTGCCTCCCAATAGACGGTACACATGCTCTGGAAAGACCGCCATCGCACCGGCGCGGTGCTCTGGATGCCCTCGGTCTGGCAGGTCATGGAATGCATGAAGCCCAAAGGGAGATTACCTGTTTTGTGCAAAGGGTTTGTTTGCTGCGCAATTGGCTCAATCGCGTGGCGCTGGCGGCCTACGGCCTGGGGCCTTGTGTATACCTTTTCGCCGATTGCTGACAAGCCGGGGTTCAGGAGGAAGGCCGGGGGAATGGCAGACGGCCCCCGCCGCGCGTTCCAACAGCTCAGCCGTGCTGCACTTCAGTCGCGCGGGACGTCGCGCTCCATATCGCAGGCAGCATGGCAAGTGACAGCGCACAGGAGATGGCAAAAAACGCCGCGTACCCAAAGTGCTCGGCCATGACCCCGGCGAGCATGCCCGCGACCATGCTCACCGCCGCGTCCATGCATTGGAAAATGGTAAAATCGACACCGCCCTGACGGGGATCGGACCAGCGCATGAACTGACCGTAGAGCGCCACAAAGCCGAAGGCCATGACCGCCGCGCTTGCCACCATCGCCGCCGGAGCAACCGTGGTTGCGGGCAGCAGGAGCTGCGCTGCGGAAAGGCCGACCACCGCAAGGATCAGGGTTTGCAGCATCACCGCCGCGATCAGCACGCGCCGGGTGCCGAAGCGCCGGACGAAGCCGCCACCAAGTACCGCGCCAGCAAATCCAAGGCTCACGCTGCCGAGCCCCGCAAGAATTCCCAGTTGTGCCAGATCGTAGCCGGCATCGATGAAGAACGGGCCGAACATGCCCATCGCGGTCTTTTGCGCCACGACGTAGAGCGCTGCGACAAGCATGCCCTGCCGCACTTCGGCGCGGGCGAGCGCGGCGCGCAGACTTGGCAAATGCGATCGCTGACGGGTCGCGCCGCGCCGGGCAACACGGGCAAACGGCACGCAAAGCATGGCGATCACCGCGGCCATGGCCCAGCTCCCGGCCATCCATCCGACGCGGTCGACGAGGATTAGAAAGACCCCGCCGCCGATCGCCGAACCGATATAGGCCCCGCCCACCTGCGCCGCATTGCCCCAGCCGTAGGGTGTGTTCTTCAGAGCGTCGACGGCAAAGCCGTCGCAGGCGATGTCCACCGTCGCCGTGGCAAAGGCGGCGATCATCAGCACCGCGAGGATCGGCAACAGCGGCACCGGCTCCATCAACCCCATGACCAGCAGAACCGCGACGACGACCGCCGCGCCCGCCAGCACGATGGTCGCCGAGCGGTCGCGCCCCTGCGCCGGCAGCCGGTAGCGTTCGATCCACGGCGCCCAGAGGAATTTCAGCGCCCAGGGCAGGACGATGGCCGAAACCAGCCCGATCTGATCGAGCGGCAACTGCCTTGCCCGCAGCACGCCCGGCAGCCCGGTCCAGGTGACGCCGCCGATGACGCTCTGCGCGACATAGACGCCGCCGATGGCCGCGACCACGCCCCAGAGGTTGCCGCGCCCAGAGCTGCCGGATGTGCTCTGCTGCTCCATCAGAAGCGGTAGCGCAGGCTCGCCGTGGCGGTGCGGCCTTCGTAGCGATAGCAATAGCCCGCGCTGCAGGTCTGGTCGGTCACGTCGAAGGCGTTCTTGACGTTGACGCTCAGCTGCAGGCCATCATAGCCCAGATGACCGAAATCATACGACATGGCCAGATCGGTGAAGGTCACGGCGTCGTTCTTGAAGGTGTTGGTATCGTCTCCCCAGCTTTCGCCCACATAGCGCAGGCCACCGCCAAAGCCGAAACCGGCCAACGGCCCGCTTTGCGGCTCAAAGAAGCCCCAGATCGAGGCGCTGTGCTCGGGGGTCGCAGAGAGCGTGTTGCCTTCGGTGCCCGTCGCGCCCTCTTCGATCTCCATGTCGAGGTACGTGTAGGCCCCGGTCATACGCAACCCGCTGCCAAAGTTGACCTGCCCCTCAAGTTCGAGCCCGCGCGAGCGCAGGTCGTAGGGCACCTGCACCTGATAGAGACCGTCGAACGCCGTGGCATCCACGGTCTGGAACACCACGCCGTCTTCCTGCCGGATGTCGAACACCGATGCGGTGATCAGACTCTGGGTGCCGGGGATCTGGTATTTGACACCCAATTCCTTTTGCAGACCGCGCGTGGGATCGGCAGCGCGGTCGCTGTCGGGATCGCTCGGATCATCATAGACAAGGCCGGTGACCGGCACGAAGGAGCTCGACAGATTGCCGAAGATCGAGACTTGCGGGGTCACCGCATAGCTGACGCCGATACGACCCGAAAAGCCCTCGGCATCGGTGTCGCTGCCGTCTTCGGCGGCGTCAAAGGTGGTGATATCGACCCAATCGTAACGCCCGCTGAGGAAAACCGTCCAGTCGCCCGCCATGATCTGGTCGTGCAGATAGATACCGCGCTGCTCCATATCCTGACCGCCATAGTAGGGCAGGTCCATCGCGTCAGTGGCTTCAGCCGAGACATAGCCCAGCACATAGTCCGCGTCGTAAGACGAGCGCGAGAAGTCAAAGCCACCGACGACCGTGTGGCTCGCAAGACCCGTGGTGAACCGCCCTTCGAGCATGGTGTCGATGGCAAGGGTCTCGGACTCCTCGACGTAATGGCCCCAGTACCGGCCAAGCCCGGTGTCCGTGGCATAGACCCCGCTGAACTCGAGGTCTGCTTCGACCTCGGAATAGCGCAGCTTTTGGCGCAGGGTCAGCGCCTCGCTGAAATCGTGCTCCGCTTCATAGCCGATCCGCCACTGGGTGTTGACGAAATCATTGTAATCGGGGTCGCCGACATAAAAGTCTGACGCCTCGCCATAGGCCGGGTTGTAGTAGGATGCGGTGCCGCCGCGCACACCTTCGGCATACTCGGACAAAAGCGTGATGCGCGTATCTTCCGTGACCTCATAGGTCAGCGCAGGAGCGATGAGGTTCAGATCGTCCTTATAGCCTTCGAGCGGCGTGTCGGCATCGCGCGTCACACCGGTCAGGCGATAGCTCAGCCGCCCGGTCTCATCCAGCGGCCCACTGAAATCGAACGCCAGTTCCTTGCGCTCTTCGGTGCCGAGGGTGAGTTGCAACTCGCGGAATGTATCGTCCTTCGGGCGCTTCGAGATGACGTTGACGATCCCGCCGGCGCCGCTGACGCCGTACATCGAAGAGGACGGCCCCTTCAGCACTGCCGCGCCCTCGAAGGTATAGGGCTCGTTGCGATACCAGGCCGACGGGCCGTTCACCTGCCGCAGCCCATCCCGGAACAGGCCGTTGTAGTAGGACGCGAAGCCGCGGATGTAGACGGCGTCGTAGCGGCTGTCATAGCCGAAATTGAACACATTGGCGCCGGCGGAGTATCCCAGAGTGTCGAGAAGGGTGCGCGGCTGCTGATCCTCGATCTGGTCTTGGGTGACCGTACTGATCGCCTGCGGAATATCCCGGATCGGCGTGTCGACCCGCGTCGCTTGGCGACCGGATTCAGCCACATAGCCCTCTTGAAGCAGCGTATCGTCGCTCTCCGCTTCGAGCGTCAGGGTGCCGAGATCGACGGTGGCTTCTTGGGCGACCGCAGGGGCGGCGAGCAGCGCTGACAGGAGCGCGATGCGTGAAACATGCATTTTAAATGTTCCTCCTCACTTTGCGGTCTCTTCGCGCCAATGTGAAGATAGAGTCAAACTATTTTTGTCAGGAATCTTCTTTTGGGTGTGCCCTGTGGCTATGAAGCTCCGCTTTGGGCGGCCGGGCTTTGGCGCAGGCTGTGGCTCAAGCGTCCAGGTGATGCGCCAGCGTGTCGCCGGAATAGGTCTTGCGGAACAGCCCGGCGGCGGCGAGACGCGGGACCAATTCACCGAGTACGCGCTCGAAGCAGGCCCACGATCCGCCGGGAACAGCCACGAACCCGTCGATCGCGCCGGACTCGAACCAGTCGGCGATGATCTCGGTTGCATCCTCGACCGTGCCGATGATCTGCCAGTGGACCGATGCGAGCACTTCCGGTCGCGCCAGAAGGTCGCGCACGCTGGGCGTTTCGCTGGCAATAAGCGCCTGCAGGATGGCGCGATGGCCGGGCAGGGGCGGCGCGTGCTCTGCGGGCAAATCTTCGGCGCGCACCGGCGTGTCATCCGCCCACCCCGTCAGGTCGAGCCCGGTGGCCCGTCGCACGCGCGCGATACGGTCCTCGCGGCTCACCCGAGCCTGCGTGGCAAGGAACAGGGCGCGGGCTTCTTCACGGGTCTCGCCCAGATACAGGCTCAGGCCGGGAAGGAGCCGCACCGCGTTCGGCGGCCTTCCGGACCGCTCCGCCGCCGCTACCAGCCGCGCGGATGCCGCGAGCGCGGTCGCCTTGTCCAGCGTCTGCCCGAAGACCATATCGGCGATCTGTCCGGCAAGCGCGACGCCCCCCTCTGACGCGCCCGCCTGCATGATCGGGATCCCCGGGCCGGGAAAGGCCGGCAGGTTGAGCGGGCCCGCGATGTCGAAATGCTGGCCATGGTGCGCAGCAGGTCGAATGCGCCCAGTGTCGGCAAAGCGCCCGCTCTCGCGGTCGATCAGCAGCGCGTCGGAGGGAAAGCTCTTCCAGAGCGATTGCACGGCCGCCACATATTCCGCCGCACGGGCGTAGCGCTCGGGTGAGGGCGGCATCTCGGTCAGTCCGAAATTTTGGTGCCCGGCCAACGCGGTGACAACGTTCCAACCGGCTCGTCCGCCGCTCATCCAGTGCAGCGACATCAGCTGGCGCGCGGTATTGTAAGGGTGGGTGAAACTCGTCGAGATCGTCGTGACCAGTCCGATCTTCGAGGTTCTCTCGACCATCGAGGCCAGCAGCAGCGTCGGGTCAAGACTGGCGAAGCCAAAGCTTTGCTCCAGCGGTGCAAGCGGCAGCGCGCTGGCGTCGGGGCGAAACACGAAGTCGAGATGCGCGGCCTCTGCCGCCTCAGCGATACGGCCCGCAAACCCTGCGGAAAACAGCCCCTCGATGCCGCTGTCAGACCGGCGCCAGCCCTCGGCGGCAAGCCAGGTCGGGGCAACGGACATGCCTATGCAAAGTTTGTCCCGGCGTCTCATCGCTGGGCCTCCCGCAGCAAGAAGGGCCGACCCGTTGGGACCGGCCCGACAGGTCAGACGTGCGCGCTCAGAAAGAGCCCTGAATGCCAAAGCCAAACATGCGCGGCGACGTCATCGAGGCCTGCGTGAAGACCACCGTGCCGCGGGCGGCCTGCTTCAGCACCGGGGCGCGCTCGTCGAAGATGTTGTTGACGTAGCCATAGAGCTCGAAACGATCACTGATGCTATAGCTCATCCGCAGGTCGGCCAGCGTGTAACCCTCGATCTCGTAGTCACCGGTGTTGGCGGTATCGGAATAATAATCGTCGACATAGCGCACCTGACCGCCAAGGTTGAAGCGGTCGGTCAGATCCCAGCTCGCGCCGACGCTCAGCGTGGTGCCGGGCGCGCGGGCAAAGGCATTTCCCTCGAAACTCGGCGCGTCCGAGAAGTCGGTGATTTCGGTCTCAAGCAGGCCAAGGCCCGCATTCAGTTGCAGGGCTTCACTGGCTTGCCAATCGGCGGCCAGCTCGAGGCCCCAAGCCTCGGCCTCGTCGGCGTTGATGGTGTGGATGAAGGTCGTGCCATCAACCGTTTGCGTCACGTTGTATTGGTAGTCGTCGTAGAGCGAGTAAAACAGATTGCCGGTCAGGAACAGGCGGTTGTCGAGCAGGCTGGCGCGGGTGAAAAGCTCGTAGTTCCACACCGTTTCCGCATCGTAGTCTTCCCATGCCTTCGACGACACGAAGTCGAGCGAGACCCCGCCGGGGTTGTACCCCTTGGAGACCAGAGCACCGATGGTCCAGTCCGGGTTCACCTCGTAGGCGAGGGTGATCTTGGGAAGCACCTCTTCGAAGGTCTCTGCGTAGTCCAGATCGCTGCTGGCGAACAACGGCGTGACCGTGCCAGAGCGAGAGACCTCATCGCGCTGGTAGCGCAGGCCGCCGGTCAGGGTCCAGCCGGGGGCAAAGCGCCAGCTTGCCTCGCCGTAGATGCCAAGGTTTTCCTTCTCGTCGTCGAAGGTAGAGATGCCGTATTGATCCAGCCTGTCGTCCTGATCGGTGTGGGCGTAGTAGAGTCCGGCAAAGCCGCTCAGGACGTCTTCGGTATTGCCGAAGCTGAGGGTCAGTTCATTGCTCCAGTTTGCGCGCTCGATATCCGCATCGCCCATGCTTTCTGCGCCGATGCGGCGGTCGATGTCCGAGTAGGTGTACTGCAGCTTGTTGTCGAGCCGGAGGCCGCCGCCGAAATCGTAACTGGTATCGAGCATCGCCGTGTCGGAGCTTTGCTGCCAGCCCGGCATGTACATGGTGATCGAACTCAAAATCCTCGTAGTCAGGCGATGCGCCTTCCGAACTGGGACCCGTGGTGTTGGTGTGGCTGTAGGTCAGCATGACCTCAAGGCCGGTGATGTCCGAAGGTGCCCAAAGAAGCTTGGCGCGGCCATCGAACGTCTCGAAGTCTTGGCCGATCTCATTGTCGACGAAGGCGCTGCCGTTGTAGTCGATGAAGGTATCCCGGCCGCTGTAGTCCAGCGCGATCCGCCCCGCGAAGTCCTGCCCCAGCGGGGTGTTCAGCATCAGCGACGCGCGCTTCTGACCATAATCGCCGAATTCCAGCCGGTAGGCCCCCTCGCGCTCGAAGGTCGGATCATTGGTGTTCACCACAATGGCCCCGCCGATCGCATTCGCCCCCTGCGAGGTGGTCTGCGGCCCGCGATAAACCTCAATACTGCCGACGTCCCAGGCCGAGGTCGCACCAAAATAGAAGGCGTTGTAGTCGAGATACTGCCCGTCGAGATTGATCGTCGCACGCGGCACGGTCCCACCGAAGAAGGCGTTGGCGCCGGTGTGTGGGCCTTCGGAGTTGCTGCCGCGGATGATCGGAGTGCTGACGTTTTCAGAGAACACCACGTTCGGCGTTCCCGAAATCAGCGCCTGCACGTTCGGCTTGCCGGGGCTTTCTTCAGTGATCTCTTCGCCCGTGTAGAGGGTGACCGACGACGCGGTATCCATCAGGTCACGTTCGACCTTTTCGCCGGTCAGAAAGATCGTGCCAAGTTCGTAGCCAAGCTCACTGTCCTGAGCGGTTACGGGCGTTGCGGCAGTGGCGATGGCAAGCAGGCTTGCGCCCTGCATCAGGCGGCTGCAGTGCATGTGATGTCCCCCAATTTGATCGTTCGGATCTTCGTTCGGTGCAGGAACTGGCTTGAGGAAACGCTCGCGGCTGGCCTGTGTGATCTAAGTTCCGCATTGCATGACGTATTCCACATGTCAATCGCGTGATCTCGGTGTGATGCTTTGCCTTCGCGCCGGCGTGCGGTAATGGTCACTGCGTAAGCAAGGTGGCAAAGGCCCAGCATATGAGCGAACAGATGAGCGGCCTCGGCCTCAAGGAGGGGCCGGAAAAGCGTAGCGCCACGATCCAGTCGATCTCGATGGCTATGCGTTTTCTGGAATGCCTCGCGGAAGCGGGTACGGCTTTGTCACTGGCCGACCTTGCGCGGGCGACCGGCACCGGGCGCTCGACCGCGCATCGCTACATGCAATCTCTGGTCAAGGAAGGCATGGCCGTGCAGGACACGGCAAGCAGCGCCTATGACCTCGGACCGGCGGCGCTTGGCCTTGGGCTTGCAGCGCTGCGGCGTGTCGATGCGGTCGAGATCGCAGGGGCGCAGATGCGGGCGCTGGCCGAACGGCAGGCGATGAGCGGCGGCGTCACGATCTGGTCTGATCGTGGCCCGGTCTTCGTCCGCTGGTATCGAAGCGCGCAATTCTCGATCAGCTCCATCGGCCTCGGCGATGTGTTGCCATTGGACAAATCCGCCTGCGGCCACGTCTTTCAGGCCTTCCTACCGCCTGCGCGGATCGCGGCGGCGCGCGTCGCGCAGCCAGAGGCATTTCGCGGCACACCGCCGTCGGCTGCCGAAATCGAACGCATCCGCAGCGACTCTTGGTGCGAACTGACGAGCCATCTGCTGACCGACGTGACCGGGCAGGCGGCGCCCGTATTCGATGCACAGGGAGAGATTGCCTGTGTGATCACCACCGTGACGGACCTAGGCCAGTTGCGCACGCCATCGGATCGGCTGGCCTTGCAGGACGTGGCGAAGGTGGTCAATCGCGTGACCGGTGGCGCTGCGGCGAGCTGACGAAGTCAGGCAGGGCCGCGCGGGATCACCATCGGGCGGTCGGTCAGAGGATCGGGCATGACCAGCGCATCCAGCCCGAAGACCTCGCGCATCAGTGCGGCGCTCACGATGTCATCGGGCGTTCCGGTCGCCACCACCGCCCCGTCGCGCATCGCCACCAGGTGCCCTGCATAGCGGAACGCAAGGTTCAACTCGTGCAGCACGGCGACAATGGTGCGCCCCTCGCGGTTGAGCTGAACCAGCATCTCGAGCAGTTCGACTTGGTGCACGATATCGAGAAAGGTGGTCGGCTCGTCTAGCAGAAGGATCGGCGTATCCTGCGCCAGCGCCATCGCAACCCAGACCCGCTGCCGCTGGCCGCCTGAAAGATCCGTGAGAGGGCGGTCCGCAAGATCGCTGGTCCCGGTTTGCTTGAGGGCGCGCTCGACCGCGGCTTCATCCTGCGGCGACCATTGCCGCAGAAAGCTCTGGTGCGGAAACCGGCCTCGCGCGACCAAATCCGCCACGGTGATCCCATCCGGCGCGATTGGCTGCTGTGGCAGCAGACCGAGGTTTCGGGCCACCTCGCGTGAGGGAATCTGAGATATCGCCTTACCGTCCAGCACAACCTGTCCGGCCTCTGGTGGCAGCAGCCGCGCCAGAGCCCGCAGCAGGGTCGACTTGCCGCAGGCGTTCGGTCCCACAACGGCGGTAAAAGCGCCATCGGGCACGCTCACCGAAAGCCCCTCGGAAATGATGCGTGCATCATATTTCAGCGTCAGCCCTTCGGCGCGCAGGCGGTCAGTCATCGGAACTCCAAAGCTTCGGAAGCTGTCCTCCTCGTATTGCATCGCGGAATGCGCTCTGCAATATGGACGCAGCCAGGTCGGGTGCTGCCCGGTTTCCAGCCAGCGACAATTTCCGGATATCAGCCCCTCAGCGGGGGCGGAAAGGCTGCGATGACCGAACAGGTCGAGGACCCCAACGGCGTGCTCTCGGGAGAGGACCACATGCGCGACATGGAGCGGGTCCAGATGAGCTTGTGCGAGATCTCGCGGCCATTCCCATCGATGATCCGTGTCACCGGCCGGATTCCCGGAGCCGCGCCAGCGCAGTGGACTGTGCCCAACCTTGCCGTCCGCCTTGAGGTCGAGACGCCGCAGACCGGACGTCCGATCAGCCGCATCTACACGATCCGCAGCTTTGACGCCGAGGCCGGCACGGTCGACATAGATTTCGTGCTGCATGACGACGACAGTCCGGCGATGCGTTGGCTGGACATGGCACGACCAGGCGACACCGTCTGGCTGACCGGTCCGCGGCCCCATTTTGTGCCGCCCTTCACGCCGGGCAAACGCGCCGCTCTCTTTGCCGACGACACCGCGATCCCGGCGGTCCATGCGATCCTCGAGGCTTGGCCCGACGGCGTGCTTGGTGCGGTCTGGATCGACGGCGGCGACCGCGCCGCAATGGAGGCTTTGCCGAGGGTCGCTGGGGTCGAACGCTACTTCATGCTGCGCGACGCAGCTTGTCCTGCGGGAACGACCGACCGGCTGATCAGCGCCGCGAAGGCTTTGGAAGACCCTGCGGATTGGACCATCTGGGCCGCCGGCGAGCGCGAAGAGATGCGGCGGCTGCGCCAGTATTTCCGCGCTATGAATATGCCGCGCGAGGCGCTGCAGGTGTTGGGCTACTGGAAACGCGGCACCTCGAGTTCCGAGTTGGACCGCCGCCGGCTTGCGGCGTATGAAGCTGCCCTCGCGAAAGGGCTGCGCATGGAAGACATGATGGACAGCGACGAGGCGGTATGAAGTTCCTGTTCCCACTGTTGATGATGGCGACCCCGTTGGCCGCCGAAGAAGGCTGGCCGCGCAGCATCGACCATGCAACCGGCACGCTCACCCTTGATGCGCCGCCGCAGCGGATCGTCTCGACCTCGCCGAGCCTCACCGGCACCCTTCTTGCGATCGGCGCGCCGCTGGTCGCCACGGCATCGGCGGCAAACGGAACCCTGACCGATGACAGCGGCTTCTTCACGCAATGGGCCGAGGTTGCGCATGATCGCGGCGTCACCCCGCTCTACCGCGACCTCAGTTTCGACATCGAGGCGCTGATCCTCGCCGATCCCGACCTGGTGGTGGTCTCGGAAACCGGCGGCGACAGTGTGCTTCCCTTCGTGCCGCAAATAGAAGCCATGGGCTATCCGGTCCTTACGCTCAATTACGGCGTGAACCCGTGGGAGGCGCTTGCAACCACCTTTGGCCGTGTCACGGGCGAAGAGCAGCGGGCCGAGCAGGTCAGCCGGGATTTCATCGCCCACACGCAGGCCGCTGCCGAGCGTATCGTCCATCCCGAGGGCAGCGTCAGCATCGTGTCGTATAATTTCTTTGGCACCTACGGTGTCAGCAAGCCCGAGGGCGCTCAGGCGCGTGTTCTGACGGAAATGGGGTTTGAGGTCACAGGCATTCCCGAAAGCCTGCGCGGTGCGGTGCAGCAGTCACGTGAGTTCGATTTCATCTCGCATGAGACATTGCCGCAGGGCATCACCGGAGAGACGGTCTTTCTGCTCTCCGCCGATGCCGATGACGTCGCGAATTTCATGGCCGATCCGGTGCTTGCCAATGTCGAAGCGGTGAAGGCCGGACGGGTCTATGCGCTGGGGCCGAGCAGCTTCCGCATCGACTATTATTCCGGCCTTGCGATGGTCGACACTGTGGCAGAGCAACTCGCCCCGTGAGCCGAAAGACCTTCGCCTTGCTTGCCCTCCTGATCCTGCTGGCGGCGCTGAGCCTCGCCGTGGGCTCGCGTTCGGTGCCGCCGGATGAGGTGTTGCGCGCGTTCACCGCCTACGATCCGGCCAACGACCTGCATCTTGTGGTGCGTGAACTGCGCTTGCCGCGCACCTTGCTTGGCCTCGCGGCGGGTGGCGCCTTGGGGCTCGCCGGCGCTTTGATGCAGGCGGTGACGCGCAACCCGCTGGCCGAACCGGGGCTTCTGGGCGTAAATGCCGGTGCCGCGCTGGCCATCGTTCTGGGGGCGATGGTCTTTGGGCTGAGCGCGATCACGCAGTATATCTGGTTCGGCATTCTGGGCGCGGGGCTCGCCGGGGTCGCGGTCTTCGTGCTCGGGCGCGCGCATGAGAGCGGCACTGATCCGGTGCGCCTCGTTCTGGCCGGGGCGGGGCTGTCGGTGGCCCTTGGTGCAGCAACCAGCCTGCTGATCCTGAATGCCGGGCTGGGAGTGCTCGATATCTTTCGCAATTGGGGCGCGGGCGGGCTCGCGGGACGCGGCCTTGGCGTCAGTCTGACCATGTGCATGGCGCTGGCCTGCGGCGGCGCTGTGGCGCTGCTGCTTGCTCCGGCACTGGATGCGCTGGCGCTGGGACAAGACCTTGGCCGGGTGCTGGGGCTCGATCCGCGCCGGGTCTGGGCGCTGGCGTGCCTTGCGGTTATGGTCTTGGCGGGCGCCGCCACCGCATCAGCCGGACCGATCGCCTTTGTGGGACTTGTTGCGCCGCATGCAGCGCGGGCCCTCACAGGGCCGGCAAGCGCGCGCGTGCTGCCTCTTTCGGCGATGATCGGCGCGATGCTGTTGCTGCTGGCTGACATTCTTGGACGCGTGCTCGTTGCCCCGGCTGAGGTCGCGGCGGGGATCGTCGCGGCGCTGCTCGGCGGACCGGTCTTTATCCATATTGTCCGCCGCTTCCGCTTGGCCCGGCCATGATCCCGGCAGGGCGCAGAGTACAGAGGCTTGGCCGCCTGAGCCTGCTGTGGCGACCGCGATCGCTGCTTGCCGGGTTTGGCATACTCGCAGTGCTTCTGGCCCTGTCTGCGGGACTGCTTGGCACCGGTCGGCTGGCGCTGAGCCCGCCGGAGGTGTGGCTGGCGCTGATCGGACAGGGCGATCCCGTCGCCACACGGATCCTGCAGAGCGTGCGCTTGCCACGGCTGCTGACAGCCGCCGGGGTCGGCGCGGCGCTTGGAATGGCGGGGGCGGTGTTTCAGTCGCTTTCGCGCAACCCATTGGGCTCGCCCGACGTGATCGGCTTTACCACGGGGGCGGCGACCGGTGCCGTCATGCAAATCGTCCTCAGCAGCCTCGACCCTTTGCGCACGGCGCTTTCAGCGGTCGGCAGCGGTCTTCTCACCGCGATTACGGTGCTTCTGTTGGCACGGCGGAGCGGCAGCGGCAGTGGTGGTGGCCACCGTCTGATCCTTGTTGGCATCGGGGCAGGGGCGTTTCTGACAGGCGCCAATACACTCCTTCTGGCGATGGGCGAGATCGACATGGTCATGGCCGCGCAAGTATGGCTCGCAGGCTCGCTGAACGCGCGCACTTGGGGGCATGCGGCCACCGTATGGGCGGGGTTGGCGATATTTGCGCCGGCGGTCTGTCTGCTGTCGCGGCAGCTTTCGACCATTGAGATGGGCGAGGATATGGCCCGGCAACTGGGCGTGCCCGTGGGGCGGGTCCGTGCGGTGCTGGTGATGGCGGCGGTCGGGCTCTCTTCGGTCGGCACGGCCGCAACCGGCCCGATCGCCTTTGTCGCCCTCGCCGCGCCGCAGCTCGCACGGCGCCTGACCGGAGCACCGGAGGTGCCATTGTTGAGCGCCGCACTGACCGGAGCGGCGCTACTCATGGCGGCGGATTTGGCAAGCCAGGCCGCGCCCTTCGGGGTGACCATGCCTGTCGGGCTGATGACCGGCTTTCTCGGGGGGCTCTATCTTCTCTTGGTGCTGCTCCGCCGGTGACGCGGGCGATCTCGGCGTAGGGCGGCCAGATGGCCAGGCAGGCGAGCCACAGGGCGGCTGCTTTCATGTCAGTCCTCAAGTGTCTGGAATCGGAAGAGCGTCGTGTCGTCAGCCGGATCGTGCAGCGCGGTGGCATGCACCCGGAAAACATGGGCGAGCCGCTGCGGCGTCAGCACCTCGCGCGGGGGACCGCAGGCGACCAGCCGACCGGCCTCCATCACTCCTAGCCGGTCACAGGCCATGGACTGGTTGAGGTCATGCAGCGCCATCACCACAGTCACGGGCAACCGGCTGACCAGGCGCAGAAGTGACAGCTGGTGGTGAATGTCGAGATGGTTCGTGGGCTCGTCGAGGATCAGCAGCCGCGGCCTCTGGGCAAGAGCACGGGCGATCTGTACCCGCTGCCGCTCGCCGCCCGAAAGCGTGGACCAACTGCGCTTTGCCATCTGCTCCATGGCGACGCCGCGCAGCGCCTCGGTGACGATCTGGCGGTCCTGCGCGCCGAAGGGCGACAGCGCCGACAGCCACGGCGTGCGGCCCAGCTCCACCACATCCCGCACGCAGAGCGCCTCGGACGTGTCGGCGAATTGCTCGACGAAGGCGATGCTCCGGGCGATCTCGCGCCGCGTCAGAATCCGCCAGCGGGCGCTGATCGAGGGCGACCGTGCCGCGCGGCCTTGGTGCGAGCCCGGCAAGCAGCCGCAGCAGCGTGGATTTGCCCGAGCCATTGGGGCCGATGAGACCAAAGGTCTCGCCCGGCGCGATATCAATCGTCACCCCGTCGACGATGGGTCTTCCGCGGGCACTCCAGCCCAGCCCCTGTGCATGCAACCTCATGCCCGCCTCCGGTTTCGGATCAGGATGAGGGCAAAGCCCGGCGCGCCGACAAGGGCGGTGACCACGCCGATCGGCACCACCTGCCCGGCAATGAGCACGCGCGAGACGACATCCGCCGCGATGAGAAACACCGCACCCGCAAGCGCCGAGGCCGGGATCAACCGGTGGTGACGCGGACCGACGATGAAGCGCATAGCATGCGGGATGACCAGCCCGACAAAGCCGATGGATCCGACGAGGCTGACCATGATGGCGGTCATCAGCGTGGTCGCCCCGATCAGCACAATCTGCACGCGGCGCACCGGCACGCCAAGCGCAGCGGCGGCGGCGGCGCCAAAGGCAAAGGCGTCCAAGGCGCGGGCAAACCAGACGCAGGCGGCAAGGCCCAGCCCGGCGGCGGGCAGCGCCAGCCAGACATCCGGCCAGCGCACCCCCGACAGGTTACCGAGCAGCCAGTACATGATCCCGCGCGCCTGTTCGGCATTGGCCGACTTGGTGATCAGAAAAGACGTCAGCGCATTGAACAGCTGCGATCCGGCAATCCCGGCCAGCACCAGCTGCGCCGAGCCGCCCCCCGCCGCCCGGGCCAGCACGACAACCAGAACGAAGGACAGCGATGCCCCGGCAAAGGCGCCCGCCGACATGCCGATCGCGCCACCGCCGAGCCCAAGGATGGTGACGGCCACCGCCCCGGTTCCCGCCCCTGCCGAGACCCCGAGCAGGTAGGGATCGGCCAACGCATTGCGCACCAGCGCTTGCAGAATTACGCCCGACAGCGCCAGCCCCGCACCGCAGCCCGCGGCAACCAGACTTCGCGGCAGCCGGTAGGACCAGATGATGCCGGCGTCGATCGGATCAATCTCGTGGCCTGCGCCCCATAGGTGGTTGGCAAAGACCTCTGCCACCATCGACAAAGGCAGCGGCGTCTCTCCCAGCACGGTCCCGGCGACAACCGCCAGCACCAAAGCGGCGATGCCGGCAGGTGCCCACAGGAGCAGGGGCCGCGCGACCCCCGCCGGCATCGTCAGATCGGTCATTCGAGGTCGAAACCGCTCAGCGCATCCGCCAGCGTCTCAAGCGCGCCGACATTGCGGATCGAAGGGTCCATACCATGCGCGTCGAGGATCACGATCCGACCGTTCTTCACCGCATCCATCTGGCTCGCGACGGGATCGGTGCGCAGGAACTCCAGCTTCTTCTCGATATCGTCGGCGGGGAAGCGGCGGCGGTCCATCCGGGCGGCGACGATCACCGTCGGGTTGGCACGGGCGATGGTTTCCCAGCTGACGGTGGGCCATTCCTCGTTGCTGTCGACGACGTTCTCTAGCCCGAGCGCCTGCATCATATAGGCGGGCGCGCCGCCCTGACCGGCGACATAGGGGTCGATGTCCATCTCCGCCGAGGAGAACCAGAACACCGCAGACGCATCCTCTGGCAGATCGAGGCTTTCGGCTTTCTCGATGGCCGCCGCTTCGCGCGACTTCAGATCAGTGACCAGCGCGTTGCCGCTCTCTGCGACGTCAAAGATCTGCGACAGCTCGGTGATGCCCCGATAGACGCTGTTCATCGAGTAGAGCTCGAGCCGCGTGCCATCGACACCGACCGAATTGTCCTTGCCGACGCAATCGGCGGGCAGCGTGTAGGTCGGGATGCCAAGATCGTGGAACTGCTCGCGCGTGGCGACGATGCCCTGCGGGCCGATGTGCCATTCGTATTGTTCGACGACGAGCCCGGGCTTCTTGGCGACGACGCTTTCGAAGCTCGGGTCATTGTCCGCCAGCCGCTCGATCCCGGCGTTCAGCGTTTCGAACTCGGGCAGCACCTTGGTGAACCAGACCGAGGTGCCGGTCACCTTCTCGCCGAGGCCCAGCGAGTAGAGTATCTCGGTCGCGGCCTGGCCGACCGTCACGGCGCTTTCGGGCGCGGCGTCGATGGTCAGCGCGACGCCGCAGTTTTCCAGCGTCAGCGGATAGGATGTTTGAGCATTTGCCGCCAGCGGCAGCAGGGCGACCCCGAGGGCTGCCGCAATCAAGGGTGCGCGATACATGAAGTGTCTCCAGAAGGGTGGCCGACCGAAGACAGGGAGGGGAACGCCGCGCACACGGCTGGCGGGGCGACGGAAGATTGGCTTCCCCCGCGCAAGCTGGCAATGGCCGGTGCCCCTGGGCACCGATAGACGAATTTCATAGGCACCTCCCCGGACATCCCCGTCCGGGCCGCGTTGCGTTGCGTCGGCAGGTCTCCTGACTGGCGGGTCGTTGCACCGAGCGGCCTTCCCATGGCTCTGGGCCACAGTGGCTGTGTCGCTTGGTGCTCGCCGCCTACAGTTGCGGGGGCAGTTCCGGTTCACCGTTTGGCGCGGTGGCGGATTCCCTTTTGATTCCTTTCGGAAACCGACGAAGGTTCTTTAGCGGCTCACGATCCGCTCTGGCAACTGCCTTTCGCCGCGCATCGCCGGGCGGGCGGCGCTCTGCGGCAGAGCAGAGCCGCACCCGCGGATGCGAGTCGCGCGGCAAAGCAAACGTCTGCGGCCCGTCGGCCAGACGCGGGCACAGCGCTCAGACAGGGTGTGATCAGGTGCCGGCGCGCGCCATCATACGCACCGCCAGAGCTCAGAATTCCACGCCCTTCTGCGCCTTGACGCCCTCTTTGAACGGATGCTTGAGGAGGCTCATTTCGGTGACCAGATCGGCGGCCTCAATCAGCTCGGGTTTGGCATTGCGTCCGGTCAGGCAGACATGGGTCATGGGCGGCTTGTGGGTCTGCAGAAAGTCCACAACCTCGTCGATGTCGAGATAGTCGTAGCGCAGGGCGATGTTGATCTCGTCCAGCAGCACGAATTGCACCTCGGGGTCGAGAATTTGTTTCTTGGCGATCTCCCAGCCGTTGCGGGCGGCGGCGATGTCGCGCTGGCGATCTTGGGTGTCCCAGGTAAAGCCCTCGCCCGAGACGAAGAAGCGGCACTCCTGCGCAAAGCGATTGCGCAGAAACTCGGCTTCTCCGGTCACCCAAGTGCCCTTGATGAACTGCACCACGGCGCAGGGCATACCATGCGCAATACAGCGCATGATCATCCCGAAGCCCGAGGAAGATTTGCCCTTGCCCGCCCCGGTATGGACGATGATCAGGCCCTTTTCTTCGGTTTTCGTCGCCATCATCCGCGTGCGTGCGGCTTTGATGCGCTTCATCTTTTCGTTGTGGCGTGTGTCGAGGTCATCGCTCATTGCAACGCTCCGTCGCTTGACAAGGGTCGGTTTTGGAGCGCATCTGGCATCACGCTGGTGCCCGTGTAAACGGGTGAAAAGGGAATGCGATGGCCTCGTGAGAGGCCCAAAGCAGCCGCCCCCGCGACCGTGAACGGAAAAGGGCGCTCAACTTGCCACTGGCCGCAACAGGCTGGGAAGGCAGAGCGTCCGCTGGGCTTATGTCCTTGAATTCCGTGAGCCGGGAGACCTGCCAGCCTGACTGATGAGACCGGACGGGGTGTGCCGGTGTCGGGGTGTACCCTTTTGCCGGGACTCATTCCGCCGATACCTCCGTGCGCACTGCCGATAGGGCGAGGCGAATGAATAACTGCGCGCACACGCTAAGAGTGACCGAACGAACCGAGGCCGACAGCGAGCTGTTGGTCTGCGTGAAATGCCGACCTAAGGCAAACAGCAAAACGCCCGGCGACAACGACGGGCTGCGCCCGGGGCGCCGGCTCTACGACGCGCTGCTGGCGGCGGGTGCGCCCGAGGGCGTGCGTCTGCGCGCCGTGGAATGCCTGCAGAACTGCGACGCGGGCTGTACCGCGGCGCTGCGCGGCGGTGCCGGCAAATGGACCTATGTCTACGGCAATCTCGAAAGCGCGCTGGCCGGGGTGCTTCTTGAAGGCGCGCGCGCCTATCACGCGGCGCCGGACGGGCTGATCCCATGGCGGCAGCGGCCTGACCATTTCAAACGCAACTGCGTGGCGCGCATCCCGCCTGCCGAATTCCCCGATCCGCTTGAGGAGACCGACACATGAGCGATCTTTCGAAACTGCCTGTCACCGTCATCACCGGCTTTCTCGGCGCGGGCAAGACCACGCTGATCTCGGCGCTGATGCAGAACCCCGGCGGGCGGCGGCTGGCCGTGGTGGTCAACGAGTTCGGTGACGTCGGCGTCGATGGTGAGATCCTCAAGGGCTGCGCCATCCCCGACTGCCCGGCCGAGAATATCCTTGAGCTGTCGAACGGCTGCATCTGCTGCACCGTGGCCGATGACTTCATTCCCACCATCGAGGCGCTGATGGCGCTCGAGCCGCGCCCCGACCACATTCTGATCGAGACCTCGGGTCTGGCGCTGCCGAAACCTTTGCTGAAGGCCTTCGACTGGCCCGACATCCGCTCGCGCATCACCGTCGACGGGGTGATCGCACTGGCCGATGCCGAGGCGGTGGCGGCGGGGCGGTTCGCGCCCGATGTGGCGCGGGTCGATGCGCAGCGCGCTGCCGACGACAGCCTCGACCACGAGACCCCGCTGTCGGAGGTCTTTGAGGATCAGATCGCCTGCGCCGACCTCGTGCTGCTGACCAAGCCCGACCTTGCCGGGCCGGAGGGCGTCGCCAAGGCGCGGGAGGTGATCGCCGCCGAAGCGCCGCGCCCGATCCCGGTGATCGAGGTGGCCGAAGGCGTGGTCGATCCGCGCGTCATCCTCGGTCTTGAGGCGGCGGCCGAGGACGATATGGCAGCCCGTCCCAGTCACCACGACACGCCGCATGATCACGACCATGACGACTTTGAGTTGATCGTCGTGGACCTTCCTGAGCTGGCCGATCCCGCCGCGCTGGTGGGCGCGATCGAGGGGTTGGCGCGGGATCACAACATCTTGCGCGTGAAGGGCTATGCTGCCGTCGCAGGCAAGCCGATGCGGCTGCTGATGCAGGCGGTGGGCGCGCGGGTGCGCCACCAGTTTGACCGTCCGTGGCAGCCGGGCGAGGCGCGGCAGGGCAAGCTGGTGGTCATCGCAGAACATGACGACATCCGCCGCGAGGTGATCGAGGCCGCGCTGGGGACGGCCCGCCAGCCCGCCGAATAGACCGCATAGACCCTGGGGCCCGCCATGCATGTCATCTTCCGCGAGAGCCATGGGCTCGAGGAAAGCGCCACGCCGACCGATCTGGGCCAAAGCCCGGCGGAGCTGGTGGTGCTGTCCTTCTCCGACAGCGATCTCGGGGCTTTTGCGGCGGCGTGGCATCGCGCCGAGGGTGGCCTGCCGAGCCTGCGACTGGCCAATCTCGCGGCGCTGCAGCACCCGCTGTCGGTCGACACCTATGTGGACCGCACCCTTGAAGGGGCGACGGGCATCCTGATCCGGCTGATCGGCGGCAGGTCCTACTGGTCCTACGGGCTGGCTCAGGTGCAGGCGCTGGCGCAGCGCCGCGGCATCGCGTTGGCGGTGCTGCCGGCGGACGGGCGCGAGGATACGCAACTCGATGCGATCTCCAACCTGCCGATCTCGACCCTGCGGCGACTGGCGCAGCTCTGCGACATGGGCGGGACGGCGGCGGCGCATGGCGCGCTGGCGCAGCTGGCGCTGGCGGCGGGGCTCTCTGCCGGACCGGTGCCGGGCGCGCGGGCGCTGCCGGATTGGGGGCTCTGGACGCCCGAGGCTGGCGTGCTGGCGCTGGCAGATGCGAGGGGCGCTGCCCCTCGCGCTCCTCGGAGTAGTGCTGGAAAGATGAAGGGCAGCCGGGTGCTGCTGGTGTTCTACCGCGCCTATCTGGTCGCGGCGGACATCGCTCCGGTCGAAGCGCTTTTCGCCGCCTTCCGCGCTGAAGGCGCCGAGGTGGTCGGGCTCTTTGCACTGTCGCTGAAGGCACAGGGGCTCGCCGGGGACATGCGCGCGGCGGTGCAGGCGCTGGCGCCCGACGCCATCGTCAACCTCACCGCGTTCTCGGGGCGAGGATCCGAGGGCGGATCGGTCCTCGACGTCGCCGGGGTGCCGGTGTTTCAGGCGGCGCTGGCCACGTCGACCGGCGCGGCATGGGACGCGGCGGAGCGCGGCCTTTCGCCTGCCGATCTTGCGATGCACGTTGTGCTGCCCGAAGTGGACGGTCGGCTGAGCGGCGGGGTGATCTCCTTCAAAGAGCCCGGCCCGCGCGATCCCGCGCTGCAGTTTTCGCGTATGCTGCACCGCCCGCATGACGGCCGCATCGCTGCGCTGGTGGCGCGGGTTGCGAGTTGGCTGAAGTTGGCCAGGGTGTCGGCGCCGGAGCGGCGGGTGGCGCTGGTGCTCTCGACCTATCCCGGCAAGGACTGGCAGATGGGGCATGCGGTGGGGCTCGACGCGCCCGCCTCGGCGCGCGCGATCCTGAGTGACCTGCAGGCGGCGGGCTATGATGTGCCGGAGCCGGCGGGCGATCTGCCGGAGATGTTGCGCACGCGCACTCTGCGCTGGCCCCTGCCTGAGTATCTTGCGGCGCTGCAGCGGCTTCCCGAGCGGCTGCGCACCGAACTGCGCGGCGCTTGGGGCGCGCCCGAGGATGACCCGGCGGTCCGTGACGGCGCCTTCCACTTCCCTGCGGTGACGCTGGGCCGGGCGCTTGTCGCGCTGCAGCCCGAACGTGGCCCCGTGCAGGCGCGCGCCGATGACTACCACGATCTGCAACGGGTGCCGCGCCACGCCTATGTCGCCTTCTATCTATGGCTGCAGGACCGGGTGGATGCGCTGGTGCATATCGGCGCGCATGGCACGCTGGAATGGCTTCCGGGCAAATCGGTGGCGCTGTCCGACGCCTGCTGGCCAGAGGCGCTGACGGGGGCGCTGACCGGTGCGCTGCCTGTCATCTATCCGTTCATCGTCAATGACCCGGGCGAGGCGGCGCAGGCCAAGCGGCGCATCGGCGCGGTCACCCTCGGGCACATTCCGCCGCCGCTGAAGACCAGTGGCACGCCGCTGCGGCTGGCGCGGCTCGAGGCGCTGCTGGATGAGTTCTCCAACGCCGACGGGCTCGATCCACGCCGCCGCGAGCGGTTGCAGGAAGACATCCGGCTCGAGGCCCGCAGTCTTGGGGTGGAGGATGACCTGGGCCTCGCGACCGCCGGCTGCAGCGCCGAGGCGATCACCCGCATCGACCGCTTCGTCTGCGACGTGAAGGAAAGCCAGTTCGGCGAGGGGCTGCACGTCTGGGGGCGCCCCGCGCGGCCGGGCGCGCCCTTCGACACCGCCGCCTCTGTTGCCACCGAGCGCGCGGCATTGCTGGCGGCGCTGGAGGGCAGGTGGATCGCGCCCGGCCCCTCGGGCTCTCCCTACCGCGGGCGCAGCGATGTCTTGCCGACCGGGCGCAACATCTACACCACCGATCCGCGCGCGGTGCCGACACGGGCCGCCCATGCTCAGGGCGTGCGGCTGGCTGAGGAGGTGGTGCGGCGGCACCTGCAGGACGCGGGCGATTGGCCGCGCGGGCTGGTGGTGGACCTCTGGGGCTCGGCGACCATGCGCACCGCCGGCGAGGAGTTCGCCATGGCGCTGCACCTGCTGGGCTGCCGCCCGATCTGGGATGCGGGCTCGGAGCGGGTGCGTGGCATCGAGGTGCTGCCGATCGCCGAGCTCGAGCGCCCGCGCATCGACGTGACGCTGCGCGTTTCGGGGCTGTTCCGCGATGTCTTCCCGACGCTCTCCGCGCTGTTTGCCAGCGCGGTGCGGGCGCTCGCGGCGCGCGACGAGGCGGCGGATTTCAATCCCTATGCGGGGCGCGCGGGGGCGCGGGTCTTCGGCCCGGCGCCGGGCAGCTACGGGCTGGGCCTGACCGCGGCGCTGGAAGATTACAGCGACGCAGGCCGGCAGCGCGCGGGGCAGGCCTGGCTCGCGGCCTCGGCCTGGGCGCTGGATGGCGAGGACGCGGTGCGCGACGAGGCCGGGCTGCGCGCGCGGCTCGCCGGGGCGGATGCCTTCGTACACCCGCAGGACCTGCCCGAGACCGACCTGCTGCTGGCCGCCGATTATGCCGCGCATGAGGCGGGCTTTGCCGCCGCGCAGGCGCTTACCGGCGGCAATGCGAGGCTCTACCATCTCGACACCACCGACCCGGCGCGGCCCCGCGCAAGGGCGCTGACCGAAGAGATCGCGCGGGTGGTTCAGGCGCGGGCGGGCTCGCGCGGCTGGATCGACGGCATGCGCGCCCATGGCTTCCGCGGGGCCGCCGAGATCGCGGCGACGCTCGATCACATGGCGGCTTTCGCGCATCTCGCAGGGGTTGTCGGCCCGCATCTCTTCGACCTTTATTTCGACGCGACGCTGGGCGACGAGGAGGTCGCGGCTTTCATGGCCGAGGCCAATCCCGCCGCGCTCGAGGCGCTGCGCGCGCGGTTCCTCGCGCTGCAGGGCGCCGGGCTTTGGGACAGCCGCCGCAACTCGATCCGCGCCGACCTGGAGCAGGGCCGATGAGCGGCGCGGTCAAGGGCTGGTGCCCCGGGGCCCACCAGCCGATGATGTCGGGCGATGGCTTGGTGGTGCGGGTCCGGCCCCGGCTGGGGCGGCTCGACGCGCGGCAGGCGCTGGGGCTCTGCGCGCTGGCGCAGCGCCACGGCAGCGGTGTGATCGATCTGACCAGCCGCGCAAACCTGCAGATCCGCGGCGTTGCCGAGGCCGATCATGCCCCGCTGCTGGCGGGTCTGGCGGCGCTCGGGCTGCTCGATGCCAGCGCCGCGGCGGAGCGGCGGCGCAACATCCTCGTCTCGCCATTCTGGCAGCCGGGGGACCTCACCGAGAGACTGACGCACGCGCTGACGGCAGCCTTGCCCAGCCTGCCCGAACTGCCCGCCAAAGTGGGCGTTGCCATCGACACCGGCGCGGCACCGCTGCTTGCCACGGCCTCGGCGGATGTCCGGCTGGAGCGCAGTGCCAACGGACTGATCCTGCGCGCCGATGGCACGGCGGCGGGGCGCGTGGTGACCGAGGACGGGGCGATCCCGGCCCTTGTTGAGATGCTGCGTTGGTTCGACGCGCGGCGCACGCCGGAGCGCCGCCGCATGGCGCAGGTGGTGGCGCAGACTGCCCTGCCGCGCGGCTGGCAGGAGGTGCCGCCGCTGCCCGCCGCCGATCTGCCCGAGCCGGGCCTGCGGCCAGAGGGCGCGCTGATCGGCGCGGCTTTTGGCCAGCTCGATGCCCTGGCGCTGGCCGATGTGCTGCGGGAAAGCAACGCGATTGCGATCCGAGTCACGCCGTGGCGGATGCTGCTGCTCGAGGGTGGCGCGCTGCCGCGCCCCGGGCCTTTCATCGCCGCGGCGAGGGATCCGCTGCTTGCCGTCGACGCCTGCCCGGGGGCGCCGCTGTGCGCCTCGGCCACGGTGCAGACCCGCGCGCTGGCGCGGGCGCTCGCGGGGCGTTGGGACGGCGCGCTGCACGTCTCGGGCTGCGCCAAGGGCTGCGCCCGCCCGCGCGCCGCGCGCCGCACGCTGGTGGGACGCGACGGGCGCTTCGACCTCATCGAAAATGGCCGCGCAGGAGATACCCCCTGCCGCACCGGGCTGACGCCCGACGACCTTGAAACCGGAGTGCTTTGAACGACCATGCCCCACCGCTACCAGACCGACGGCGCAGCGATCTACGCCGAGAGCTTTGCCACCATCCGCGCCGAGGCCGACCTCGGGCGCTTTGGCCGCGACGAGGAACAGCTCGCGGTGCGGATGATCCACGCCGCCGGGATGGTCGGGCTGGAGCGGCACATCCGCTTTTCCGAGGAGTTCACCGCCCGCGCCCGCGCCGCGCTGGAGGCAGGTGCGCCGATCCTGTGTGATGCGCGCATGGTCTCCGAGGGGATCACCCGGCCACGCCTGCCGGCGGGCAACGCGGTGATCTGTACGCTGCACGATTCGGCAGTGCCGGGGCTGGCGCAGCAGATGGCCAACACCCGCTCTGCCGCTGCGCTGGAGCTTTGGCGACCGCATCTCGAGGGCGCGCTGGTGGCCATTGGCAACGCGCCGACGGCGCTATTCCATCTGCTCAACATGCTCGAGGATCCGGCCTGCCCGCGCCCCGCCGCGATCATCGGCTGCCCGGTCGGCTTTGTCGGCGCGGCGGAAAGCAAGGCCGCGCTCTGGGCCGCGCAGCCGGTGCCCTGCTGCATCGTCGAGGGCCGTCTCGGCGGCAGCGCGATCACCGTCGCAGCGGTCAATGCCATTGCGAGCCGTGCCGAATGAACTTGCAGCCAAACACAGGCACGATCTGGGGCCTCGGCCTTGGGCCGGGCGAGCCCGACCTGATGAGCGTGCGCGCCGACCGGCTGCTGCGCGGCGCGCGCCATGTCGCCTTCTTTCGCAAGGCCGGGCGGCGCGGGCAGGCGCGGCGCATCGCCGAGGGGCTGATCCCCGAGGGCGCGCAAGAGCACGCGATGGAATATCCGGTGACCACCGAGATCCCCTTTGCCGATCCCGAGTACAACCGCCTGCTCGCCGCCTTCTATGAGACCTGCACGGCCCGGCTGACCGAACTGGCGCAGGCGGGCGAAGATGTGGTCGTGCTCTGCGAGGGCGATCCGTTCTTCTATGGCTCGTTCATGCATCTCTACATGCGGCTGGTGCATCTGGTGCCGGTGCAGGTGGTGCCTGCGATCACCGGCATGTCGGCGGCCTGGACCGCCACCGGCGCGCCGATCACCTGGGGCGATGACGTGCTGACCGTGCTGATGGGCACGCTGCCAGAGGACATGCTGGCGCAGCGTATGGCTGACAGCGATGCGCTGGTGGTGATGAAGATCGGGCGCAATATCGACAAAGTTTGCCGCGCCCTTCAAAGCGCCGGACGATATGATGCGGCATGGCTGATCGAGTTCGCCTCGATGCCGGGCCAGACCGTCCAGCGCCTTGCCGAAGCAGAGCGCAGCGTGACCCCCTATTTCTCGATCATCGTCGTGCACGGCCAGGGGCGACGGCCATGAGCGGGCGGCTGGTCATCGCCGGTCTGGGGCCGGGCGCAGAAAGCCTGGTCACGCCCGAGGCCAGTGCCGCGCTTGCCGCGGCGACGGATGTGATCGGCTATCTGCCTTATGTGGCCCGCGTGGCGGATCGCCCGGGGCTGGTGAAACACGCCTCTGACAACCGCGTCGAGCTTGAGCGCGCCCGGCACGCGCTGGATCTGGCCGCGGCGGGGCGGCGCGTGGTGGTGGTGTCCTCGGGCGATCCGGGGGTGTTTGCCATGGCGGCGGCAGTCTTTGAGGCGGTAGAGGCCGGCCCGGAGGCGTGGCGCAGGCTCGAGATCTCGGTGCTGCCCGGGATCACCGCGATGCTGGCGGCGGCGGCGCGGGCGGGAGCTCCGCTGGGCCATGATTTCTGCGCGATCAACCTCAGCGACAATCTCAAGCCCTGGCCGCTGATCGAGAAGCGCCTGCGGCTGGCGGTGGAGGCGGATTTCGCCATGGCCTTCTACAACCCGCGCTCAAAGGCCCGGCCCGAGGGGTTCGCGCGCGCGCTCGCCCTGCTTACCGAGGTCTGCGGCGATGCCCGCCCGGTGATCTTTGCCCGTGCGGTCTCGACCCCCGAAGAAGAGATCCGCACCGTGCCGCTGCCGGACTGCACGCCGCAGATGGCGGACATGCGCACTATGGTGATTGTCGGATCGTCGCGGACGCGGGTGATCCCGCGCGCCGGGGCGCCCATCGTCTACACACCGAGGTTCGCATGAGCGAGCCAGCGCAGCACCTCTGCCGGGTCATCGGTTTCGGCGCGCGCGGGCAGGGCGGGGCGGTCGATCATCACCACCGGCAGCCCCAGCGCGCGCGCGGCGGTGATCTTCGACACTGCGCCGGGGCCTCCGGCGTTCTTGGCCACGACCATCTCGGTGCCGTGCCACCGCAGCAGCGCAAGATCTGCCTCGACGGTGAACGGGCCGCGATCCACGATAACCTCGGCCCGCGGCAGGGGCAGGGCGGCCTGCGGCGCGTCGACGAGGCGCAGCAGGTAGTGGTGCTGCGGCTGTGCGGCGAAGGCGGCAAGCTGCATGCGGCCCACCGCGAGGAAGACCCGCCGCGGCGGTCCCGCCAGCGCGCGCACCGCCGCCGCCATGTCTGGCACGTGTTGCCAGCGGTCCTCGGGCTGCGCCTGCCAAGCGGCCCGGCTCAGCGCCATCAGCGGCAGTCCGAGCATGGCGCAGGCCGCGGCGGCATTGCGGCTCATTTGTGCGGCGAACGGATGGGTGGCGTCGATGACATGGGTGATGCCGTTGTCTTGCAGGTAGCGCGCCAGTCCCTCGGCCCCGCCAAAGCCGCCGACACGGGTCGGCAGCGGCTGCGCGGCGGGCTGGCGGGTGCGCCCGGCGAGCGACAGTATCGCCCCGACCCGCGCCTCAGCCAGCAGCGCAGCCAATGCGCTGGCTTCCGTCGTGCCGCCAAGGACGAGGGGGCGGGACATGTCTGAGGCTCCTTGGCTGACGATCATCGGGCTGGGCGAAGATGGCGCGGAAGGGCTGTGCTCTGCAAGCCTTGCCGCGCTTGGCTGCGCCGAGGTGGTCATGGGCCCGCAGCGGCATCTCGCGCTGCTGCCCGAGGCGCGCGCCGAGCGCGTGATATGGCCGATGCCCTTTGCCGAAGGTGTGCCGCAACTGCTGGCGCTGCGCGGGCGGCAGGTGGTCGTGCTGGCCTCGGGCGATCCGTTCTGGTTCGGCGCGGGCTCGGTGTTGGCACGGTATCTGGAGCGTGATGAGTGGCGGGCGCTGCCGGGGCCGTCGTGTTTTTCTTTGGCGGCGAGCCGGCTGGGCTGGCCGCTTGACGGGCTGCTCTGCCTCGGGCTGCATGCGGCGCCGCTGGCGCGGCTGCGACCGCATCTGGCGCCGGGACTGCGCGCGCTGGTCACGCTGCGCGACGGCGCGGCTGTGGCGGAACTGGCCGATTACCTGTGCGCGGCGGGCTTCGGTGCCTCGCGGCTCTGGGTGATGGAGGCGCTCGGCGGTCCACGAGAGCGGGTCACGGCGGTGCTGGCCGACTTGCTTCAGGGCGCATTCGCTCACCCGGTCTGCGTGGCGCTGCAGGTGCAGGGCGGCGGCGCGGTGTTGCCACTGGCCTCGGGGCGTGCGGACGGTTGGTTCGACAGCGACGGACAGATGACCAAGCGCCCGGTGCGGGCGCTGACGCTCTCGGCGCTGGCCCCGCGTCCCGGCGAGCACCTGTGGGACATCGGCGGCGGCTCGGGCAGCATCGCGCTGGAATGGCTGCTGGCGCATCCCTCGCTTGCCGCCACCAGCATCGAGCCGCGCCCGGACCGCGCCGAGCGCATCCGCGGCAATGCCGCGCGGCTCGGGCTGGAGCGGCTGGCGGTGATCACTGGCCGCGCCCCCGAGGCGCTGGCCGGGCTGGCTGCGCCGGATGCGGTGTTCGTCGGCGGCGGGCTGGATGCGGCGCTGCTGGAATTTCTGCTGCGGCAGCTGGCGCCGGGCACACGGCTGGTGGCAAATGCCGTGACGCTGGAGACCGAGGCGCTGCTGCTCGGGGCCCATGCGCGGCAGGGCGGCGATCTGCTGCGGATCGAGCTGGCGCAGGCCGCGCCGCTGGGATCGCGCACCGGCTGGGCCGCAGCGCGCCCGGTCGCGCAATGGAGCGTCACGCTGTGATCGTCGCGGGGTTTGGCTTTCGCAGCGGCGCCAATGCGCGCAGCCTTGCCGCGGCTTATGCGCGTGCTGGCGGCGGGGCAGAGGCGCTGGCCACCGCCGCCGACAAGGCCGGGGCGCCAGCGTTCCGCGCCTTCGCCGAAACCCTCGGCTTGCCGGTGGTCGCGCTGCCCGCAGAGCCGCTGAGCGCGCAGCCCACCCCGACCCGTTCCACCGCCGCGCTGGCGGCGCGCGGCACCGGCAGCCTTGCCGAGGCGGCGGCGCTTGTCGCGGCGGGCCCCGGTGCACGCCTGCGTGGCCCGCGCGTGATTTCACCCGACCGGATGGCCACATGCGCCATCGCGACAGGAGACCTCTGATGACCGTTCACTTCATCGGCGCCGGACCCGGCGCGCCCGACCTTCTGACCCTGCGCGGCCGCGACCTGATCGCCGCCTGCCCGCTGTGCCTCTATGCCGGATCGCTGGTGCCCGAGGCGGTGCTGGCGCATTGCCCGCAAGGCGCGCGGATCGTGAACACCGCGCCCATGGACCTTGACCAGATCATCGCCGAGATCATCGCGGCGCATGACGCCGGACAGGATGTGGCGCGGCTGCATTCGGGGGATCTGTCGGTCTGGTCGGCGATGGGAGAGCAGCTGCGGCGGCTGCGGGCGCTCGGTATCCCGGTCTCGGTCACGCCCGGCGTGCCGTCCTTCGCTGCCGCCGCCGCCGCGCTCGGCACCGAGCTGACGCTGCCGGGGCTCGCGCAATCGGTGGTGCTGACCCGCACGCCGGGGCGGGCCTCCAGCATGCCCGAGCGCGAGACGCTGGCCAATTTCGCCGCCACCGGGGCGACGCTGGCGCTGCACCTGTCGATCCAGAACCTCGCCGCCGTGGTCACCGAGCTGACGCCCTTCTATGGCGCCGATTGCCCGGTTGCCGTAGTCTGGCGCGCGAGCTGGCCGGATGAGCGTATCCTGCGCGGCACGCTGGCTGATATCGAGGCGCGGATGGACGCAGGCATCAGCCGCACCGCGCTGATCCTCGTCGGCCCGGCGCTGGCGGGCGAGGGCTTTGACGAAAGCTGCCTTTATGCGCCGGGCTACGACCGCCGCTACCGCCCGCAGGATGCAGACAGCCGCTGGGCTGGCTGGAGCGAGGAGTGATGCGCGGGCTTCTGGTATCCGCGCCCGCCTCGGGCACTGGCAAGACCACGGTGATGCTCGGGCTGCTGCGGGCGCTCAGCGAGGACGGGCTGGTGGTGCAGCCCTTCAAGTCCGGGCCCGACTACATCGACCCGGCGTTCCACCGTGCCGCCTGCGGGCGGGCGTCGTTCAACCTCGATACATGGGGGATGGGCCCGCAGCTGCTGGCGGCGGTGGCGGCGCAGGCGCAGGGCGCAGAGATCTGCGTCGCGGAAGGCTCGATGGGGCTTTATGACGGGGTGGCGACGCGCGGGCAGACGGGCTTTGGCTCCAGCGCCGAGACGGCGCGGCGCATGGGCTGGCCGGTGGTGCTGGTGCTGGATGTCGGCGGCCAGGCGCAAAGCGCCGCCGCCACCGCGCTTGGGTTCCGCCAGTACATGCCCGATCTGCCCTTCGCCGGGGTGATCCTCAACCGCGTCGCCTCGGCCCGGCACGCGCGGCTGACCCAGCTTGGGATGGAGCGCGCCGGGCTGCCAGTATTGGGAGTGCTGCCGCGGCGCGGTGACCTGACCCTGCCGGAACGGCATCTGGGGCTCATTCAGGCCGCGGAGCATCCCGACCTCGACGCGGCCATCGCGGGCTATGCCGAATTTCTGCGCGCACATGTGGACCTTGCGGCCATTCGCGCCGCCGCCGAGGGAGCGCCGCTGCCCTCGAAGACACCGCTGCCATCCCCGCCGGCGCAGCGCATCGCGCTGGCACAGGATGCGGCGTTCTCCTTCACCTATCCGCATCTGCTCGAGGGGTGGCGCGCAGCCGGAGCCGAGGTTCTGCCATTCTCGCCGCTGGCCGATGAGCCGCCGGATCCGCGGGCCGATCTGGTTTGGCTGCCTGGCGGCTATCCCGAGTTGCACGCCGGAACGCTCGCCGCCGCGTCGCGCTTCCGCGCCGCGCTTTGCGCCCATGCGCAAAGCCGTCCGGTGCATGGTGAATGCGGTGGCTACATGGTGCTTGGCAGAGCGCTGATCGACAAGCAGGGCGCGCGGCACGAGATGGCCGGGTTGCTCGGGTTGGTCACCAGCTACGAGACCCGCAAGCTGCATCTCGGCTATCGCCGGGCGGCGCTGCTGGGCCCCATGCCGGGGCAGTCCGAGGGCGCGTTGCTGCGCGGGCATGAGTTCCACTATTCCACCATTGTCGAGCAGCCCGACGCCCCTCTGGCAGAGGTCAGCGATGCCGACGGCACCCCGGTGCCTGAAACCGGCTCGCGCCGGGGCCACGCCACAGGCACCTTCTTTCACCTCATCGCGCAGGAAGAGCCGCAATGACCGAGATCTGGCTGATCGGCATCGGCACCGGCCATCCCGGCCATGTCACGCTGGAGGGCGCGGCGGCGCTGCGTGAGGCGGCGGCGGTGCTCATCCCGCGCAAAGGGCCCGGCAAGGAAGACCTCGCGCATCTGCGGCTGACGATCCTGCGCGCAGCAGGCGCAGAGCCCAAGGTGATCCCCTTCGACATGCCCCTGCGCGATCCTGCGCTGCCTTATGCCGAGCGGGTGGCGCGCTGGCACGACGCGATCGCGGCGCGCTGGCAGCAGGCGCTGCGCGCTGCGCCCGAAGGACCGGTGGCGCTGCTGGTCTGGGGCGATCCCGGACTTTACAATTCCACCCTGCGGATCGCGGCGCGGCTGGAGCCCGCGCCAAAGCTGCGGGTGGTGCCGGGGATCACGGCGCTGCAGGCGCTGACCGCGGCGCATGCCATCCCCTTCAACACGGTGAACGGCGCCGTGACGGTGACCACCGGGCGGCAACTGCGCGAGCATGGCTGGCCGGCGGGGGCCGAGACCGTGGCGGTGATGCTCGATGGCGCCTGCAGCTTTCAGGCGCTTGCGCCCGCAGGGCGGCATATCTGGTGGGGCGGATTTCTCGGAATGCCCGAGCAGGTGCTGGAGAGCGGTCCGCTGGCCGAGGCCGGGCCAAGGATTATCGCCACCCGCACCGCCGCGCGGGCCCGGCACGGCTGGATCATGGACACGTACCTTATCCGTCAGTGACGCTGCTTTGGTACGCCTGTGTCGGTTGCCTGACGCTTGAACACGGGATCAGGAGGCCGGTCAGTGCGCTGAGTGCCGCTCAAACCCAAGGCGTCACCGCAACCCAAATCGAAGCCCTGCTTGTGCGCGGTACATGAAGCGCACGACAGCGGTGCGTTGCGGGGCAAACGAACCCTCGCCGGAGGGCGGCGCGCCCTGCGGCATGTCCTGTTCCAGATCGCCCTCGCCGCAGCAAATCATAACCCCACCCTGAAAGCCTTCGCGCAGCGACTGCGCGACGCCGGAAAACCGCACCAGGTCAACATCACTACGGTCGCACGAAAGCTCGTCAATATCCCCAACGCTCTATGCAAAGCCCGTGAACCATGGGGCCTTCAAGGCGCATGACGGATACAGTTGCTAGGCAACTTTCTCCGATTGCCAAATAAAACGGCGGGCCGGTGGGTTGGCCCGCCGTTTTGCCTTGGGTGAGGGCTCTCACCCCTCGGGGCAGGCCGAGCCGGTTTCGATCCACGCTTTTGTCAGCTGGCCAAAGATCTCCTGCGTGCCGGGGGCGGGCTCGCGACCCTTGCCCGGATCCCAGCCCCAGCCAACGAGCCCGTCGGTGGCATTGTGCTCGTGCAGGTCTTCCATGCTGCGCCCGCCGTTGCGCTCTGGGTCCTTGAGTTGCGCGCAAATTTCTGCGGCGCTCTTGCCGACCCAGCCCATCTCGATCGGGGCGAGCTGCCACGGCGAATGGCCGGGGATCGACCCCTCGCCGGTGGTGAAGGCAAAATTCTCCTCGCCGTGGCAGGTGTTGCAGCGCATGCCGGGCGCGCCGAAATCCGCGTCTCCTCGGACCACCGGCGGCTCATGCGGATGCATGTCCATCCCCTGCCGCGGGCTGTCGCCGACCGGGTGACAGTTGAGGCAGCGCGGGTGCTCGATCACCGCCATCATCTCGGTGAAGAGCGCGACCGAGCGCTCGGTCTCGTCTGCGATGCCGTCGAATTCATCCACGGTGCGCAGCCCTTTCACCGTCTCGGCAAGGGTGGGCAGGGCAAAGAGGGCGGGTGCGGCGCCGAGCAGCGCCGCCATCAGGATCGTCTTGCGCATGGCTCAGGCCTCCATGGTCTTGAGGAAGGGCAGGTCGGTGACCGCTTTGCCGGTCAGCGCGCGCCAAGCGTTGGCGACGGCGGGCCCGATGGGCGGCACCCCCGGCTCGCCGACGCCCGTGGGGTCGGCGTCCGAGGCAATGATCTCGACCATCACCTCGGGCATCTCGTGGATGCGCAGCATGCGGTAGCTGTCGAAGTTGGCCTGCTGCACCGCGCCGCCCTCGCCGAGGGTGATCTCATCGAACAGCACGGTGCCAAGACCGTAGCCGATGCCGCCCTCCATCTGCGCGCGGATCACGTTGGGGTTCACCGCGACGCCGCAATCGACGGCGCACCAGACCCGGTGCACGCGCGGGTGTCCGCCCGCGTCCGAAACCTCGGCAATCTGCGCCACATAGGTCTGGAAGCTTTCGTGCACGGCGACGCCATAGGCCTTGTCGCCCTTGACCTTGCTGCCGTCCCAGCCCGCCATCTCGGCGACTTTCTCGAGCACGCCGCGATCCCGGCCCGCATCCTCGCGAATGAGATCGAGCCGACCCTGCACCGGGTCCTTGCCCTGCGCTTCGAGCACCATGTCGAGAAACACCTCGGTGGCATAGCCAGTGTGTGTGTGCCCAACCGAGCGCCACCAGAGCACGGTGACCGGGCTTTCCTGCTGGGCCCAGCCGACGCGCAGGTTGCCGAGGTCATAGGGCATCTTGGTCGAGCCTTCGTAGGAGGTGGGGTCCATCCCGTTCTGCATCATTTGCGCCATCGGCCCGCCCGCCATGATCGACTGGTTGACCACCACGTCTTCCCAGCCGGTGAGCTTGCCGTCGGCGTCGAGACCGGCGCGCATCTTGTGGACAGTGAGCGGGCGATAGTAGCCGCCGTGCAGATCGTCCTCGCGGGTCCAGACCAGCTTGAAAGCGCCGGGGCCGCCCGCCGCCTTGGCGACCTCGGCCAGTTCGCCCGCAAAATGCGCGGTGTCCTGCGCGCGGCGGCCAAAGCTGCCCCCGGCGAACATCACGTTGAGGCGCAGGGCCTCGGGCTGCAGCCCAAGCGTCTGCACGATCGTCGGCTTGTCGAGCGCCGGGAACTGCGAGCCCATCCAGACCTCGGCCCCGTCTTCCCGCAGTTCGATGACACCGTCGAGCGGCTCCATCGGGGCATGGGCGAGATAGGGGAAGCGGAACTCGGCCTCGATCACCTGCGCCGCGCCCTCGATACCTGACGCGCCATCGCCCAGCATTTCCGCGTCCTTGCCGCCCTCCGAGGCGGCCTTCGAGAAGGCCTCGAAGATCTCGGCGGAGGAGCGCGTCTCGGCCTCGCTCTCGTCCCATTCGATGCTCAGCGCTTCGCGGCCCTTCAGCGCGGCATGGGTCGAACGGGCATAGACCGCGACGCCCTGCGGGATCTGCCGCACGGCCTCGACGCCCGGCACCTCGAGCGCGGCGCTGTCGTCAAACGAGCCGACGGTGGCGCCAAGTTTGGGCGGATGCGCCACGACGACGGTCTGCATCCCTTCGCGGTAGACATCCATGGTGAACGTCGCGGTGCCGGTGGACTTGGCTTTGGTGTCGAGCTTGGGCAGGTCGGTGCCGATCAGCACGAACTGATCCGGCGATTTTACCGGCGGATCCTCCGGCGGGGTCATCCCGGCGGCTTTCTCGGCCAGCGCGCCGAAGCCCGAGGACTTGCCCGAGCTATGTATGATCTGGCCCTTGGCGACGGTGATCTCACCCTCCGGCACGCCCCATTCCTCGGCGGCGGCGGCGACCAGCATGGCGCGGGCGGCGGCCCCGGCCTTGCGCATCTGCATGTAGGAATTGGCCATAGCGGTCGACCCGCCTGTGCCTTGCATGCCGAAGGCGAGGTTCTTGTAGAGTTCGTTGTTGGCGGGCGCGTTCTCGGCGCGCATCTGGCTCCAGTCGGCGTCCATCTCCTCGGCCACCAGCGTGGCGAGGCCGGTGAACGGGCCTTGGCCGAACTCGATGTGCTTGATGATCACGGTGATCGTATCGTCAGGCGCGACGCGGACAAAGGCGTTGGGGGCGAAGGTGGCGTCACCCGTCGCGCCGGATTTCAGCGCAGCTGCAGCGCCGGACTGGGCGCGGGCGGCCAGCGGCAGCGTCATGCCGATCACCAGCCCCGCCGATGAGGCAAGAAAGCCACGGCGGGACAGGGCGGGTTTTGCGGGGGCCGGTTTTGCGAAGGCCAGTCTTTCGAAGGTCTGTGTCATCGTCTCAGCCCTCCAGCTTGTCGGCGGCGTCGTGGATCGCCTTGCGGATGCGGACATAGGTGGCGCAGCGGCAGATGTTGCCCGCCATGGCGTTGTCGATGTCCTCGTCGCTGGGCTTGGGCACTTCGCGCAGCAGCGCGGTGGCGCTCATCACCTGTCCCGACTGGCACCAGCCGCATTGCGGCACGTCGAGGCCCTCCCATGCGGCCTGCACCGCCTCCGCCTCAGGTCCGTCGATGCCTTCGATCGTGGTGACCGAGGCGCCGTCGACAATCGAGACCGGCGTCACGCAGGCCCGGCGGGTCATGCCATTCATCATCACGGTGCAGGCGCCGCATTGGGCGATGCCGCAGCCGAATTTGGTGCCCGTCATCTGCAACTCGTCGCGCAGCACCCAGAGGAGCGGCGTCTCCTCGGGCACATCGACGGACACATCTTTTCCGTTGAGTTCGAACGAAACCATGGCTCTCCTCCCTGGCTGCGCATGCGTAGCTTGGCGCTTGGTTTGTGGAGGGGAGGTAGCGCTGACGGGTGCCGCGTCCACGCCCGAAGGCCGTGATTGCAGCCTTGTCTGATGCGTGGGGCAGGGGCCCATAAGAAGGCCCCCGCCGAAAGTTCCGTGCTCGCCGTGGCTTAGGCCGCGCCGGTCAGCTCGCTGAGATCCACCGCGCGGCCCTCGGTCATCGAGCGCTGCGCCGCGAGGCCCATCAGCACCGCCCATTTGCCATCCTGCAACGAGACCTCGGGCGCGCTGCGCTCGCCGCGCACCAACTCAAGGAACCCGCGATGCTGGTAGAAGGTCGAGCCGTTGTGGTCCCCGGCTTCGAGGATCGTCGGATCGACGGGGATCTCGCGCACCTCGGGCCCCTTGGGCTCACGCGGCGAGACGATGACCTGCGGCACCGGCGCCGCGCCCAGATGCGACGGCCAGAAGCGGCCCGGCCCCGGCACCAGCGCCTCGATCTTGCCCTTGGGGCCGACCGCCGAGATCTCTTCCTGAAAGCGCGAGCCCTCGGCGAACATGCACAGCTCCAGCATGGCGCGCACGCCGCTCTCGAATTCGACCATCACATAGCCATGGTCGAAAATGTCGGGGGTCTCGCCGGCGTAGGTCTCTTCAAGATGGTTGGCCGCCTGACCGCCCATCGCCATCACCCGCACCGGATCGGACTTCAGCGTCAGCCGCATGAGATCGAAGAAGTGGCAGCACTTCTCGACGAAGGTGCCGCCGGTGTAGCGGTTGAAACGGTTCCAGTCGCCGACCTTCTCGAGGAAGGGGAAGCGGTGCTCGCGGATGGTCAGCATCTTCACGCCGCCGGTGGCCGCCTCGGCCTCTTCCAGCAGCTTGGCGACGGGCGGCATGTAGCGGTATTCCATCGCCACCCAGACCGGCGCGGGGTAGCTCTCGGCAAAGGCGTCGATGGCGGCGGCATGCTCTGGGTCAGTGAACAGCGGCTTTTCCACCAGCACCGGCAGCGGGCGTTTGCCTGCGATCTGCTGCAGCTGCTCCACATGGCGGAAGTTGGGGCTGGCGATCAGCAGGCAGTCGATCTCGGCCGCGTCCAGCAGCGCCTCGATGCTGTCCACGAACCGCGCGTTCGGGGCGAACTGCCGCGCATGGGCGCGCATCTCGGCGTCGGGCTCGAAGATCGCGCCGACGGCAGTGTTCTCGAGCAGCGCGATATTGCGCAGATGCTCTTGCCCCATCATGCCGCAGCCGATGATGCCGTAGGTGATGGTCCGTGTCTCGCTGCGCGCGAGGGTCTGGGTCGTCATAGGGAAATCCTCCTCCCTTCAGATGAGGCGCTGGACGTAGAGCGCCTTTTGGGTGTCGTACCAAGTGCGTGAGAACTCGACCGCCTCGCTGCCCTGCGCCCAAGACAGGCGCTCGATATAGGCGGTGGTGGTGCCGGGCTTGAGCGGAAATGCTTCGGGCGCCCAGTCCGGCACCTGCCCGATGCCCACGCGGTCTTCGGCGCGGGTGATCCAAAGCTGCAGGGCGCGCTTGTAGGTCAGGTAGAGCGAATCCTGCACCATTTCGCGCGGCACCCGTCCCGCGCCGCCGTCGAGCCAAATCTCCTCGACCGCGATGACGACATCGTCGAGGTAGCGAAGGCGGCGAAAGCGGGTGCCGTGGTCCGAGGTGCCATAGGCGGGCTGCTGCGGATCCTTGGGAACATAGTCGGCCGCGAGGATATCGGCGGTGGGCAGGCCGCCGCCGCCCTCGGCCAGTTCGAGCCGGAACATCGAGTAGACCGATTCGACCTCGCCACCCGCGCGGACGTAGTTGCCAGAGCCCTGACGGCGCTCGAGCAGTCCCTTTTTCTCGAGCTCCAGCAGTGCCTTGCGCAGGGTGCGCACGGTGGTGCCATGGGCTTTGGCGAACTCACGCTCTGGCGGCAGTTTCTGCCCGTCGACCAGCCGGCCAGCGGCGATATCGCGGATCACCAGCTCGCTGATCTGCATGTAGATCGGCAGCGCATCGGGCCTGTGAGCCGAATTCCTGTTTTTTTCCTGCATGTTTCCGCCTCCCCCTGCGGATGCTGCGAATGAAAAAATTGATACACCATTGATCTACATCAAAGACGCGGGTAGTGAAAGGGAAAGTTCGGAGGTTTTCAGGGAGGAAAACATGACGGTCGTACCCGTTACATCCGCCGATCTCGACGCGGTCGAGGTGGCCTGGTTCTCGGCGCTCTGCTCGGATGACTACCAGTTCCTCGGCGTGCCAGACGGCGATCTGCGTTCGTCGTGGGACCATTGCTCGGACATCGTGAAAACCGCCGAGGCGCAGGGCTTCGGCAATATCCTGTGCCCCTCGTCCTATCAGGTCGGGCAGGACACGCTGAGCTTTGTCGCGGGCTGCGCGCCGATCACCGAGAGCATCAACCTGCTGGCCGCCGTGCGCTGCGGCGAGATGCAGCCGATTATGCTGGCGCGCACCATCGCGACGCTCGATCACATGCTGCAGGGGCGGCTGACGGTGAACATCATCTCGTCCGACTTCCCTGGCGAGAAGGCCGAAAGCCAGTTCCGCTACCAGCGCTCGCGCGAGGTGGTCGAGATCCTCAAGCAGGCGTGGAACCGCGACGAAATCAACTACGAGGGCGAGGTCTATAATTTCACCGGCCTCACCACCGATCCCGCCAAGCCTTACCAGAAGGGCGGGCCGATGCTTTATTTCGGCGGCTACTCCCCCGCCGCGCTCGACCTCTGCGGCCAGCATTGCGACGTCTACCTGATGTGGCCGGAAAAGACCGAGGACATCGCCGCCCGGATGAAGGCCGCCAACGCCGCCGCCGAGCAGTATGGCCGCACGCTGGACTACGGCTTCCGCAGCCATGTCATCGTGCGCGACACCGAGGCGGAGGCCAAGGAATATGCCCGCTACATCGCCAGCAAGCTCGACGACGAGCTGGGGCAGGCGATCCGCGAGCGGGCGCTGGACTCGGGCAGCCTCGGCGTCAGCCATCAGGCGCGCAACCGCGAGCTGGCCGACCTTGAGGGCTATATCGAGCCCAACCTCTGGACCGGGGTGGGGCGCGCGCGCTCGGGCTGCGGCGCGGCCATCGTCGGCTCGACCGATCAGGTGCTGAGTAAGCTCGAGGAACTGCAGAAGATGGGCATCCGTGCCTTCGTGCTCTCGGGTTATCCGCACATCGAAGAGGCCGAGCATTTCGGGTCGCGCGTGCTGCCGCAACTCAATACATGCCAGCTCAACCAGGCCTGGGGCCGGGTTCCGCAAACCCTTCCGAAGACGCCGCTTGGCGCAGGAGACCGCCGCTGATGGATACTCTGAGCGATTTCACCCCCCAAAGCGCAGACATGGACCGCGTGACCATGGCCGAGGGGCTCAGCTTCTCGCGGCTGGTCTACGGCATGTGGCGCATCGGCGATGACGCCGACACTTCTGCGGGCCACGTCCGCGCCAAGATCGACGCCTGCCTTGCGCAGGGGATCACCACGCTCGATCAGGCCGACATTTACGGCGATTACACCGCCGAGGCGGTGCTGGGGCAGGCGTTCAAGGCCGACCCCGCGCTGCGCCAGAAGGTCGAACTGGTCACCAAATGCGATATCGTCGCGCCCTGCGGCAAATACGCGGATGTGGCCTGCAAGCATTACGACACCTCTAAGGCGCACATCGAAGCGTCGGTCGAGAGCTCGCTGCGCGATCTCGGCACCGATTACATCGACTTGCTGCTGATCCACCGTCCCGATCCGCTGATGGACCACGAAGAGACCGGCGCGGCGCTCGACGGGCTGGTCAAGGCGGGCAAGATCCGTGCCGCCGGCGTGTCGAACTTCCGGCCCTGGGACGTCGAGCTGCTGCAAAGCGCGATGGACACCAAGCTGGTCACCAACCAGATCGAGATCTCGCTGGCGCGTGTCCAGCCCTTCACCGATGGCGATCTGGCCTTCCACCAGCGCCGCAAGGATCCGGTGATGGCATGGTCGCCGCTGGGTGGCGGCAGCCTGATGACCGGTGACAGCCCTTTGACCCGCCGCATGGATGCGATGGCTGACGAGTTCGGCGTCGACCGCGCCGCCATCGCCGTGGCATTCCTGCTGCGCCACCCGGCGACCATCCTGCCGGTGCTGGGCACGAACTCTCTGGAGCGCATCGCCAAGATCTCGGACGCCCGCAAGGTCGCGCTGAGCCGGGTGCAATGGTTCCAGCTCTACGAGGCGGCACTGGGCCGCGAGGTGGCGTGATGCAGATCGCGCAGCCCCATAGCTTTGTGCCCGACCCGGGCAACGGGCGGGCGCTGCGCGATGCCTTCGGGCTCTTCGCCACCGGGGTGACCATTGTCACCACCTGCGGGCCCGACGGCTGCGCCGCGATCACCGCCAACAGTTTCTCGTCGGTCTCGATGGATCCGCCGCTGGTGCTCTGGTCGCCCGCGCGCAGTTCCAGCCGCTATGGGCTCTTTGCCGGGGCCGAGCATTACGCGATCCACGTGCTTGCCGCCGACCAGCAGGATTTGGCGTGGCGTGTGGCGAAGGATGGCGCGGCGCTGAAGGGCGTGGATCTGGGCTGCAATGCAAATGGCGTGCCGGTGCTGGAGCATTGCCTCGCGCGGTTCGACTGCCGCCGGCACGCGGTGCACGCGGCGGGGGATCACGCGATCGTCGTGGGCGAGGTTCTGCACGCCGCCACGCAACAGGGCGATCCGCTGGCCTTCTTCGGCGGGCGGGTCGCGCGGGTCGACATCAACTGACGGCAGGCCGCCGCCTTGGAGGAGGGCGCGGCGTGACGGGGAGGAGAGAATGACGTTACTCGACGGGCTGATCCGGCCGCTGTCATGGATCAACGACCGCCTGCTGAAGGTCGGTCGCGGCATCGGCGTCGTGGCCATCGCGGTCATGGTGGCGGTGACCCTCGTGCAGGTGTTCTGCCGCTATGTGCTGGGCAATGCGCTGCCGTGGCCGGACGAGGCCGCGCGCTTTTGCATGCTGTGGATGACCGGGCTGATGGCCCCGACCGCCTTCCGCCGGGGTGGCTTTGTCGCCATCGACATCCTGCCTTCGCTGCTGCCGCGCCGGGCGGCCAGCCTGCTCAACCTCGTGCTTCTGGCGATCAGCCTAATGGTGCTCGTCTTCGCGCTGCAGATCGGCTGGAAAGAGGTCACGGGCCTCGGCGGGCGCTTTGCTTCGGCCTCGCTCTACATTCCCACGGCGCTTGATTTCAGCGAATGGCACCGGGTGCCGCGCAGCTGGATGATGGCCTCGATCCTCGTCGGCATGGGGCTGCTGGTGCTGGTCAATATCGAGCTGATCCTGCGCAACCTTGCCGAGCTTTGCTCGGTCCGCGACCTGCCCACGATCCCGCAGGCCAACACGCAAGGGGCCGAATGACATGCTGATCTGGTTCCTTCCGCTCTTTCTCGTGTTCCTGATGATCGGCCTGCCGGTGTTCTTTGGCCTGCTGGCCGCGCCCGGCATCCTGCTGTTTCTGAACGGGCAGGAGCGCGATCTGACGCTGCTCTACCGCAATCTCTACAACGGCATGGACAGCTTCCCACTGATGGCGATCCCCTTCTTCATGCTGGCGGGAGAGATCATGAACCGCGGCGGCATCACGCATCGCCTCGTGGAATTCAGCCAAGCCTTCATGGGGCATCTGCGCGGCGGTCTGGCGCATGTGAACGTGATGTCGTCGATGCTCTTTGCCGGGCTGTCGGGCTCGGCGGTGGCCGACACTTCGGCGCTTGGCTCGATGCTGATCCCGGCGATGGAGAAACAGGGCTACACCCGCCGCTTCGCCGCCGCGATCACCGCCGCGAGCTCGGTCATCGGGCCGATCATTCCGCCCTCGGGGATCATGATCATCTACGCCTATGTCATGGGCGAGAGCGTCGCGGCGCTGTTCCTTGCCGGGCTGGTGCCGGGCGTGTTGGTGGGCGTCGGGCTGATGCTGCTGATCAAGGTGATGGCCAACCGCTACGACTTCCCCGTGGCGTCCCGTAAATACAGCTGGGGCGAACGGGGAGAGGCGAGCCTCAAGGCCTTCTTCCCGCTGCTGACCCCGGTGATCATCTTGGGCGGCATCCTTGCGGGCGTCTTCACCCCGACCGAGGCGGCGGCGGTGGCGGTGTTCTACGCGCTCTTCATCAGCCTTTTCGTGCTGAAGACCCTGCGCTTTGCCGAACTGCCCGACGTGCTGGGCCGGGCCGGTCTGACCTCGGCGGTGGTGCTGTTGCTGGTGGGCGCGGCCATGGCGTTCAAGACGGTGGTGTCGCTGTCGCACGCGCCGCAGCAGATGGCCGATTTCATTCTGACGCTGACCGAGAACCCGCTGCTGCTGCTGTTCCTGATCAACCTGCTGCTGTTCGCGGTGGGGATGTTCCTCGACGCAGGCCCGGCGATCATCATCTTGGGGCCGATCCTTGGCCCGGTGTTCACCGGCATGGGCGTCGACTCGGTGCATTTCGCGATCATCATGTGCGTGAACCTGACGGTGGGGCTGGCGACGCCGCCCATGGGGCTGGTGCTCTTCGTGGCCTCCGCCGTCTCGGGCGAGCGGGTGACGACCATCGCCCGCGCCATCCTGCCATTCCTCGCGGTCGAGATCGCGGTGATCTTTCTGATCACCTATTTCCCCGCGATTTCCATGACGATCCCGCGACTGACCGGGTTCGCGAACTAAGAAAAATCCAGAGCTATCAGGGAGGATAACATGCTCGGGAAGACCAAAACGCTGGCGGCGACGCTGCTGATGACGGCGGCGCTTGCCGTCCCGGCACTGGCGCAGGACTACACGATCCGCGCCGTCGCCAACTCCAACGAGAACGATGAGGATTACGACGGCCTGCAGGTCTTCAAATCCTACGTCGAGAGCGCCTCGAACGGGGCCATCGGCGTCGAGATTTACATGGGCACGCAGCTTTGCTCGAACGGCGCGGAATGCCTGCAGGGCGTGGCCGACGGCTCGATCGACGTCTATATCTCGACCTCCGGCGGCGCGGCGGGGCTGTTCCCCTACGTGCAGGTGCTGGACCTGCCCTATGTGATGCAGGATGACCGCGTGGCCGAGCGGGTGCTTTCGGGGGAGTTCACCCGCACCATGCGGTCGATGGCGCTGGAGGACTCCGGCGGGATGATCCGCCTGATGACCATCGGCAACACTGGTGGCTGGCGCAACTTCGCCAACACCAAGCAGCGGGTGCAGACACCGGCGGACCTCAAGGGCATGAAGATCCGCACCGTGGTCGCCGATCTGCCGCAGGAACTGGTGCGCGCGCTTGGGGCCGCCCCAACGCCGATCCCGTGGCCCGAGCTGTTCACCTCGCTGCAGACGGGCGTGGTCGAGGGCACGAAGAACGGCATCACCGACATCATGTCGATGAAATTCCCCGAGGCCGGACTGAAATACGTCACGCTTGATGGTCACGCCTATATGGGCGCGCTGTGGTGGATGTCGAACGAGACCTTCCTCGCGCTGCCCGAAGACATGCGCCGGGTGGTGGTCGACGGGTTCTATCAGCTGCAGCAGGCGACCTTTGCCTCGCCCAAGCGCAAGTCGATCCCGGCCTATCAGGAGTTTGTCGAGGGGGGCGGCGATCTCTACGTGCCGACGCCCGAAGAGAAGCAGGCCTTCGCTGACGCCGCGCAGCCGGTCTATGAGTGGTTCACCGCCAACGTCGAGGGCGGCGAGGAGATTTTCAGCGCCATGCAGGGTGCGGTGCAGGCCGCGACCGAAGAGCTTGACGCCGAGCGCGCCAGCGACATTCAATAACGCCTTGTGGGCGCGCCTTTTTAAGGGTGCGCCCGCCCCGGCGCGGGCCTTCGGGCCCTGCCCAATACGATATCAAAAGACACCGAGGACAGGACATGAGCGCCCTTACCGCCACCCTTTCGGACCCCCGCCGCATCGTTGCCCGCGCCAAGATCCTCGCGCCGGGCACGGCGCTGGCGATCGTTCTGGCGATGGCGGCGCAGTTCCTGTCGAACCACTACGGCGCGCCGGTGATGTTGATGGCGATCCTGCTGGGCATTCCTTTCCATTTCCTCTCAGAGCACGAGAACACCGGCCCCGGCATCACCTTCGCGGCCAAAGGGCTGCTGCGCATCGGCGTGGCGCTGCTTGGGTTGCGGGTCTCGCTCGATATGGTGCGGCAGATCGGCTGGGGCTTCGTGCTGATCATCGCGCTTTGCATCGCGGTGGTGATCCTTGGCTCGATCCTTGTCTCCCGCCTTGTGGGCAAGGACCGCGCCTTTGGCTTTCTGACCGGCGGGTCCGTGGCGATCTGCGGTGCCTCGGCGGCGATGGCGATCTCGTCGATCCTGCCGCAGCGCGACACCGCCGAGCGGGATTTGTCGTTCACCGTGATCTCGGTCACCGCCTTTTCGACGCTGGCGATGATCGTCTATCCGATCTTTGCCGAGGCGATGGGGCTCGACCAGCATCTGACGGGGTTGTTCCTCGGCGGCACTATCCACGACGTGGCGCAGGTTGTCGGCGCGGGCTACTCGGTCTCGGACGAAACCGGCGACATCGCCACGGTGGTCAAGCTGATCCGGGTGACCATGCTCGCCCCGGTGGTGCTGATCGGCGCGCTCGCCATGCGCCGCCACGCGCCCACTGCGGCGGCCCGCCCGCCGCTGCTGCCGGGCTTTGTCGCGGCGTTCCTCGTGCTGGCCGCGCTCAATTCCTTCCATCTCGTGCCTGAGGTGGTGATCGAACCCGCCTCGACCCTGTCCCGCGCGCTGCTGGTCACCGCAGTGGCCGCCGTGGGCATGAAGACCTCGCTGGCCAAGCTCGCCGACGTCGGCGGCACGGCCATCGCGATGCTGGCGGTGCAGACAGCCGTGCTGGCCGCGCTGGTGCTGATCCCGCTGTTGACCGGGCTGGTCTAAAAGCGGGCAGCCCGTCCCTCGGCCAACCGTTGATGATGTCGGCGCAAGGCTGCATGGCACGCGCGCCACGCGAGCTGCGGCCGGGGATATTTCCCGGCGCCGCAGTGCATGCGTCCCGCGCTCAACGCCCTTTGGTAGAAGGATGTGTCAGGCTTCCTCGGGCTGCTGTGCCTGAGGTCGCGATGCTCTGCCGGCGCTTTAGCTGGTCCTCAAGGAGAGCCGCTGTGCTCGCCGTAGCGTGAGGCTAGGGGATTGCGCCTGATCCCGATTTTCGGCCTCGCGACGGACCGCCACCTCAGAAATGCACAGAAATCCAGCAGTCGGCAGGGGAAATCAGTCCCACGCCGCTCTCTCGATATGTCTCTATTGATACTGCGTGATATATCTAGAAACATCTCAATAGAACGTAACGGTGGATGATTCGCTTTCTCATGTATGGACAAGACCGACGACAGGCTCTTCTGGCTCGAGAGCAGAGCGCGCCCGCCCGAGATCGTCGCATCATCACAGGCGCTTGGGCGCGCTCCCTCTTCACAGCTCCTCCGCGCATGACCCGTCCGCTTCGAGCCCTCCAGTGACCGTTCGCACCTCCTGCAGCCGACCAAACCGAGAGAACTGAAATGCAGATTGCTGTCCTCAACCCCAACAGCTCCCGCAAGGTGACGGCCTCCATGCAGGACTGCCTTGCGCCGCTCATTGCCACGACGCGCCACGCGATCATCTGCGACACGCTGGACGAGGGCCCTGAAGGGATTGAGACCGACCAGCATGTCGCCGACGTTGCGCCGCTGGTCGTGGACTATGTGCGCCGCACCGAGGCGGATGCCTATGTCATCGCCTGCTTTTCGGATCCGGGGGTCGAGCAGGCGCGCAAGGCGAGCGGAAAGCCGATCTTCGGGATCGCCGAGTTTGCCTATTGCGCCGCGCTGCTGCACGGGGCGCGGTTCGGCGTCGTGTCGCTCGGGCCATCTTCGATCACCCGGCATCTCGCCCGGATAGAGGGGCTTGGGCTCAGCACACGGCTTGCGGGCGACCGTTCCGTCGACATGACCGTGGCCGAGGCCAATGACGTCGATGCGGCGCGCGCCGCGGTGACCCGCACCGGCCAAGATCTGATCGATAAGGACGGTGCCGACGTGCTCATTCTGGGCTGCGCCGGCATGGGCGGGCACCGCCCGGCGCTTCAGGCGGTGCTGGGGCATGTGGTGATCGACCCGGTGCAGGCCGCCGTCGCCAACGCCATCTCGGCGCTGGATCTGGACTATACTAGAAAGGGCTCGTGATGGACCGAGTTGTAAAAGGCTGCCTCGTCACTCCGCAGGGGCGGCTCGACAAGGGTTGGCTCGGCATTGAGGACGGGCGGATCACCGCGATGGGGCAGGGCGTTGCGCCCGCCGCGGCGCAGACCGACGATCATGGCGACGCACTGATCCTTCCCGGCGTGGTCGATGGCCAGACCCATGCAACCAGCTACATGGGCCTGCCCGGTATCACGCCGACCACCGCCTCGGCGGTTGCGGGCGGGGTGACGACGCTGGTCGACATGCCCTATGACAATCCGCTGCCGCTGGACCGCCCCGACCGTTTTGCGGCAAAGGCCGAGGCCGTGGCGCAGCATGCCCATGCGGATATGGCGCTCTACGGCACCGCCACCCGCGAGACCGGCACCGCGCAACTGCAGGCGCTGATCGACGCCGGGGTGGTGGCCTTCAAGATCTCGTCGTTTGAAAGCAGCCCCACACGTTTTCCGCGCATCGCCGAGGATCTGACGCTCGACCTCTTTGAACAGCTTTCGGCCACCGATCTGCCGCTTGGGCTGCACAACGAGGATCAGGAGATCGTGCATGCCCGCATGGCGCGCGCACGTGCCGCAGGGGTCGAGGGGATCGAGGCGCATTCCACCTCGCGCCCGCTGGCGGCCGAGATGGCGGCGACGGCACAGTTCTTTGCTTTGGCGCAGGCGGCTGGCGCACATGCGCATCCGGTCCACCAGACCGCGCGGGAAAGTTTTGACATCACTGCGATGTTCGCCGCTTCGGGCATGCGGGCAACCGGCGAGCTTTGCGTCCATTACCTGTGGTTCGACGCGGCACGCGACGGCGAACGGCTGGGCGCGCGGATGAAGGTGAACCCGCCGATCCGCCCCGGCGCGATCGACGGGATCTGGACCTCGCTCGAAGCGGGGCATGTGGCCTTCGTTTCGTCCGATCATTCCAGCTGGCCGATCGACAACAAATACACCGACTCGATCTTCGATGCGGGGGCGGGGGTGCCCGGCATGGAAACGCTGCTGCCCGCCTTCTTCACGCTGGCGCGTGACCGCGGCCACGACCCTGCGCAGATGTGCGCGCGGATGCTGTCGGAGCATCCGGCCCGCTTCTTCGGGATCGACGGCCGCAAGGGCGCCATCGAGATCGGGCGCGAGGCCGATCTGGCGGTGCTCGAGGAAGGTGCCTTCACCTGGGACGAGACCCGCGCGCACGACGGTCTGAACTGGAGCCCCTTCCACGGCGAAACCTTCGGCGCCCGCGTCGCGGCGACCTATCTGCGCGGCGCGCCGGTCTGGGACGGCAGCGAGGTGCTGAATGCACCGGGCTCGGGGCGACTGGTGAAACGCGCCACGGCGGGCTGGTTTGCCTGAAACGACACGCCCGGCCGCCGCGCCGCGGGGCAGGGGATGAGAGTAGAAAGTTGAGACGAGATATGGGTTTGATCGACGAGAACACCTCTGGGGTCTTCGTGATTTCCGTAACGCCTTTTGACGAGCAAGGGGCGATCGACTGGCAGAGCCTCGATCGGGTGACGGATTTCTATTTCGAGGCTGGGGCCGACGGGCTGACCATTCTTGGCATGATGGGCGAGGCGCCGAAGATGACGCAGGCCGAGGCGCTGGAGATCTCGCGCCGGGTCATCGCCCGGGCCGGGGACCGTCCGGTGGTGGTGGGTGTGTCTGCTCCGGGTCTCGCCGCGCTGCGCGAACTGAGCATGGCCGCGATGGACATGGGGGCCGCTGGCGTCATGGTCGCGCCGCCGGGCAGCCTGCAGACCGACACGCAGATCCATGCGTATTACGGGCAGGTCGTGAAGGTCTTGGGGCCGGAGGTTCCGGTGGTGCTTCAGGATTTCCCGCTGGCCACCAAAGTGGCGATCAGTGACGAGGTTCTGGCGCGGATCATCAACGATTTTCCCTCGATCAAGATGCTCAAGCATGAGGATTGGCCAGGGCTGCAGAAGATCAGCAAGATCCGGCAGGCCGAGGCGGCAGGACAGCGCCGTATCTCGATCCTCTGCGGCAATGGCGGCGGCTTTCTGGCCGAGGAAATGGCGCGCGGCGCGGATGGTGCGATGACCGGCTTCGGCTACCCCGAGATGATGGTGCAGATCGCCCAGCTGATGAAGGCGGGGCAGAAAGATCGGGCGCATGACCTCTTTGACGCCTATCTGCCGCTGATCCGCTACGAGTCTCAGCCCGGCCTCGGGCTTGCCGTTCGCAAGCACGTTCTGGCGCAGCGCGGCGCGATTGCCTCGCCCGCCCTGCGCGCGCCGGGCTCGGGGTTGACCGCGGCTGCCGCAGCAGAGGTCGACTATCTGATCAGCAGACAGGAACGCCGACTGAAGGAGCTTGGCTGATGGATTTCGGACTGCAGGGAAAAACCGCCCTCGTACTTGGTGCCAGCCGCGGCCTTGGCGCCGCCTGCGCACAGGAACTGGCCCGCGAGGGTGTGAAAGTCTTCGCCGCCGCGCGCGACCTTGATGCGATCAGGGACTGGGCCGCGGAGTTCGGCGATCTGGTGACGCCGGTCGCGCTCGACATGACCGATGCTGGCAGCGTCTCGGAGCTTGCCGCGCAGATGGCCGCGCAGGGCATCGACATTCTGGTGAACAACTCCGGCGGCCCCAAGCCCGGCCCGGCCAAGGCGCAAACGCCCGAGGCCTGGGAAGAGGCATGGGCGGCGATGGCCGGTCCGATCATGAAACTCACCTCGGCGCTGCTGCCGGGCATGAGCGCGCGCGGCTTCGGACGGATCATCACCATCGGCTCGTCCGGGGTTGAAGCCCCGATTCCCAATCTCGCGCTGTCGAACGGCGTGCGCGGGGCGCTGGCGGGCTGGTCCAAGACGCTCGCGGCGGAGGTCGCCGCCGATGGCATCACGGTCAACATGATCCTGCCCGGGCGCATCCCGACGGACCGCGTCGCGCAGCTTGACGAGGCCGCGTCGAAGCGCACCGGCAAGAGCGTCGAGGACGTGCAGGCAAGCTCGCGCGCGACGATCCCCGCCGGGCGTTACGGCAAGCCCGAAGAATTTGGTGCGGTCGCGGCGTTCCTCGCGTCCACACGGGCCTCTTTCGTAACCGGATCGATGATCCGGGTCGATGGCGGCATGCTGCGGCATCTCTGACGCGGCTTTGAACGACAGGGACGGGCCGCGCAGGCCCGGTCTCGCCCCGGAAGGATCGGCACAAAGACCGGCTCCGGAAAGACCCGACTTTTCCAACACTTGAACCAAGGAGGTCTGGATGACCGAACGTGCTATGGCCGCGATGGCGGTTTTGGCAGCAGGAGCCCTTTTGGCTGGCCCCGCCGCTGCCGATTTCAAAGATGAACTTCTCAAGACCGACACCATCGTTGTCGGGACCACCGGCTCGGCCCCGCCGTTCTCGATGATCGGCGATGATGGCGAGCTTGGCGGCTTCGACGTGGCGGTGATGACCAAGCTGGCGGAAGACCTCGGCATCAACGTCGAGTTCGAACAGCTGGACTGGGCCGGTCTTCTGCCGGGCCTCGCCTCGGACCGCTTCGATGTTGTCTCGTCGGGGGTGACCCGCACCGCCGAGCGCCTCGCGTCGGACGATCTGATCATGCTCTCGCCCTACATCATCAACGGCGTGGCGGTCACCAAGCTGGCGGCGAATGACGAGATCGGCGGCTGGGACGATGTCTGCGGCAAGACCGTGGGTGTGATCCGCGGATCCGCCGAGCTTGGCCTGATCGAAGCCTCGCTGCCCGAGGGCTGCCTTGGCAAAGTCAGCGAGTATCCGGGCTGGACCGAAATGTCGCTCGATCTGAAGAACCACCGCATCGACTGGATCGGCATGGACTACCTCGGGCCGTCCTACCTTGCGGCCAAGGACGAGCTGATCACCGTGCTTCCCGAAGTGCGCTCGCCCAAAACTCAATCCGTTGCCGTCGCCCCGGGTGACGCGGAACTGGCGGAAGCGCTGGACAAGCTGATCGCGACCTACCGCGAGGACGGCACGCTGAACGCCTTGGTCGAGGAATACTTCGGCCAGCCCGTCGATTTCACCCAGATGCCTGCGGATCCGTCCTGAGCGGCGCCCCACAAAAGCATCCTGAACAATCGGTCCCGCCCATGAATGGCGGGGCCAAGAAACCAAAGGACTCTCTCTCATGCCCACCAAGATCGGGATCATCACCACGGGCCAAAGCCCGCGCAACGAATACGTCAGCTTCCACACCAACGCCCTGATCGCCATGGGCCTCGAGGTTGAAGTGACCGAAAAAGCCTGCCTCGACGGGCTCACCCGCGCCCAGATTGCCGAGCATGAAATCTCGCCCGAGGATGGGCTTGGGATCGGCTGCTACGTGCATAACACCACGCCCGACGATCGCCGCATGGGTGCGGGCTGGGAAGAGATTTTCGTGGCGCAGGAGTGGTATCTGGAACGCGCCCAGGCGGCCATCGACGCCCATGTGGCCGACGGCGCCGAGATCATCCTGATGTGCTGCGCCGAAATGTATCCCGAAGGCGCGCTGTCCTCGCCGGTGCCGCTGCTGCTGCCCTATCAGCTGATGTTCGATCTCGTACGGCGTCAAGCCGAAGCGCGCGGCGGGCTCAAGCTGGCGCTGCTGCTGCCGACCGAGTGGCACATCGATCAGGACCGCGCCACATGGTCCTCGCAGCCGTGGATGGAAACCGTCGAAAGCCACTTCGGCATCGGCATTGCCACCGGCGAGGCCCTCGATCAACTGGCGCCCGAGGGCCCGTTCGATCTGGCGCTGATCTGGGGCTACGGCGACGGTCTGGCCCCGCATGACCCCGAGGATCTGCTTGCCGACATCTCGGCCCGTCTGGGCTGCCCGGTGGTCACCCCCAATGTGCTGAACGTCTTCAATGCCCGAATGCTGACCTCGCCCGCGTGGCCGGAGCGTATTCATGTCCGCCACTGACGGGCCGCTGCTCGAGGTTGCGGGGCTGGAAAAGACGCTGGGCGCACAGCACGTGCTGCGCGGCGTCGATTTCACCGTCAATCGCGGCGAGGTGCTGGCCATCATCGGCGCCTCGGGCTCGGGGAAATCAACCCTGCTGCGCTGCCTCAACCTGCTGATCCGCCCCGATAACGGGCGGATCCTCTGGCAGGGGCGCGAGGTCGGCTGGGTGCAAAACGGCGGCAAGCGCATGCCCGTGCGCGAGCGCGATCTGCTTGGCTACCGCACGCAAATCTCGATGGTCTTTCAAAGCTTCAACCTGTTTCCGCATATGACCGCGCTGCAAAACGTCATGGAAGCCCCGGTGATGGTGATGAAACGGCCCCGCGACGAGGTGCGGGCCGAGGCCGAGGCGCTGCTGGAGAAGGTGCGCCTGTCGCATCGCGCTGGCGCCTATCCGCATCAGATGTCGGGCGGCGAGCAGCAGCGCGTGGCCATCGCCCGCGCGCTGGCCATGCGACCCGAGGCGCTGCTCTTCGACGAGGTCACCTCGGCGCTCGATCCCGAGCTGAAGGGCGAAGTGCTCTCGGTGATGCGCGACCTCGCCTCCGAGGGAATGACCATGGTGTCGGTGAGCCACGAGATGGGCTTCGTGCGCAATGTCGCCGACCGGGTGGTCTTCATGCACAAGGGCCGGGTCTGCGAAGCCGGCGATCCCAAGGACGTGCTGGCCAATCCGTCGACACCAGAGCTGCAGGCCTTTGTGCGCAGCGTGACGGATTGAGGCGCGCATGGATGTTCTTGCGACACAGATGCCCCGCTTTCTGCAGGCGATCTGGCTGACAATCTGGCTGTTTGCGCTCATCGCCACCGTCTCGACCCTGCTGGGGCTGGCACTGGCGCTGTTCGTCAACGGCCCGCGCGGACGCCGCGCGCTCTCGGTCTATACATGGATCTTCCGCGGTCTGCCCGAGCTTGTCGTCCTGCTCTTTTGCTTTCTCGCGCTGCCGCGCATCGGGATCGATCTGGGCGCCATCGGTTCGGCCTTTCTGGCCTTCGTGCTGATCGGCACCGCGTTTCATGCAGAGATCTTTCGCGCAGGGCTCGCCGCCATTGATCCGCGGCTGATCGAGACGTCGCGCAGCCTTGGCATGGGGCGCATGCTGATGCTGCGCCGGGTGATCATCCCGCAGCTTGCGCGGATCTCCGTGACCCCTTGGGCAACCTTTCTGGCGGGCAACGTGAAGATGCTGTCGCTGGCCTCTGCGGTTTCCGTCGGCGAGGTGATGATGGTCACGCGCCAGAGCCTTGCGATCTCGAGCGACCCGATGACCCTGATCCTGTTCGCCGGGGCGGTCTATGCCGCGATGGCAAGCGTGGTGATGGTCGCCGAACTGCTGCTGTCGGGGCTGATGCGCCGCCGCTATGGCCCGATCAATGGAGGCATGACATGAACTGGAGTGTCGTGACGGACAACGCCGGACTGTTGCTGGAGGCTTTCGCCACCACGCTTTGGGTCGCAGGCGCGACGATCATCCTCTCGGTGGTGTTGGCCTTTCCCCTCGCGGTGATGCGGGACGGGCCGATCCGGGGCCTGCGTATCGTGGCTGCCGTCTTCTCTTGGGTGATGCGGGCGACACCGGCGCTGACGCTGCTGTTCCTGACCTATTTTGGCCTGCCGCAGATCGGCATCTACCTCGCGGCTGTTCCGGCGGCGATTGCCGGGCTGACGCTCTCGGCCACCGGCTACAACATGGAGTACATCCGGGCGGGGTTGCGCGCGGTCCCCTCGACGCAATACGAGGCGGCCCGCGCGCTTGGCATGCCCTTCCCGATGATCCTGCGCCGGGTGATCGTGCCGCAGGCGATCCGGACGATCATGCCGCCGCTGACCTCGAACCTGACGCTGGTGATGAAGGGCTCTTCGCTGGCCGGGATGGTGGCGGTCACCGAACTGACCGGCGCCGGGATGGCGCTGATCTCCCGCACCTACCAGCCCTTCGAGATCCTCATCGTGATCGGGCTGGCGTATCTGATGCTCAACGGCGTGCTGATCTGGCTGCAGCACCGCGTCGAGAACTGGCTGTCGTTGCCCGGTCAGGGCTGAGCAGCGGAGGCGCCAAATGAAACCGGCCCGCACCAAAAGGTGCGGGCCGGTTTGTTTTGTTACGCCGCGATCCGCTGGCTCAGCGACGCGCGAAGCGCCGCCGCCGCTTGCGGTATATCGGCCGGAGACAGCCGCGTGACGTCCACCCCGAATTCGTCGCGTATCGCCGCCGCGCAGATCTCTGTCGCGATCAACGTGCCATCCTCGGCAATCTCGGCGATGCCGCCTTTGAACTGGCCCGAGAGCGCGGTGTCCAGCGCCGCCTGCGGATCGAGGCCGGGCACCGGAAGCACCTCGACGCGGTCGGCCCAGACCCGGATCGGCCAGCCGCCGGGCAGACCATCCGGCCCCGCGCCATGCTGATAGCTGCCGTCGTCGCGCAGCGCCGCCAGTACGGTTTTGACGCCCGAGGCCGCGGTGCGGCTTTCCTGCGGCACCTGACGGATCCGGCGGGCGCTCTCGGCCATGAGCGCGTTGAGATCGAGCCTGTCGGTCACGTCGCATCCTTCGACCAGCACCCGTGCCAGCCATGGTGCGGCGCCCGCGCTGCCCGAGCGTTGGAACCATTCGGCCACCGAATGATGCGCCATGATCATCGGCCGGACCGACAGCGCCGAGACACCCATATGCTGCGCCACCATGGCCTGTAGTTCGGCGGCCATGTTGTCGACATTGCCGATGCCGGTGAGCGGCTTCGTCCCGCCTGAGGCGGCGGCGGTCCGGGTCAGCACCTGATTGGCGAAATCCGGGAAGGGCGCGGTGATGAAGCTGCAGCTGTGTCCGGCCAGCCCCATCGCTTTCTGCACCGAAAGGCCGAGAGCCAGATGCGCGGCGAGGAAGCCGCCCATGCCCGCGCTGCGGATCCGCTCGAAGACCTCGGGCGGCAGGCCACGGGCCATTTCCGGAACCGAGATCATCGTCGCGGCATGAAACAAGGTCCGCGGCTTGGTGCGGGCGATGATCTCGGCCAGCGCGGCGCTGTCGCCGAGGTCCAGCCCATGCGCCTCGATCCGGACGTGGCGGCCCTCTTGCAGCGCGCCAAGCGTGGCGCGCCATGCGATGCCTTCGGCGCGCGGCCCGTCGCGGTCAATCAGGCAGATGCGGGTGATTTCCGGGCGGCGGGCAAGATATTCCACCGCATGGGCGCCCACCGCGCCCGCACCGGTGATCATCACGTCGAAGCTCATTGCGACACCTTCTTGGGCAGGGGCTGCGCGATCCCCGGTTTCGCCGGATCAGGCGCGATGCCCAAGCGCAGCGGCGTCTGCGCGAATTGCTCGAGGAACCGAGCAAGACCGGCCACCGTGACCTCGAGCACCGCCGCGCCGGTCTCTGCGGTCGCGGCGCCGGGATCGCCGTAGTAGCCGCAGTCGTCGGCGTGGAAGATCGCGGCCCAGCCCGCACCGGCTTCGGTCACCGGATCGTCGGGATATCCCGGCGCGACCCACGGCTGGATCAACCGCGGCTCAAGTCCCGCGCTGCGTTCGGCCAGAAGCGCGGCCTCATCTGTGCCAAGGACCTGCCCGGCAAGCACGGTTTCCTGCTCGCAGGCGTGACCGGGGCGGGGCAGGGCGCCTTTGAGCAGGCCAACCATCGTCTCGAAGGACGGTGCGAAATAATCCACCATGCCGACCGCATGTCCGTCGGTGATCATCTCGCCCACCAGCGCGCGCAGCGGCGCGGAGTTGCCGCCATGGCCGTTGACGAAGATCGCCCGCGGAAACCCGGCATCCAGCACCGAGCGGGCCACATCGCGCAGCATCGACAGATAGGTGTCGAGCCGCAGCGAGATGGTTCCCGGCCAGCTGAGGTGATGCGGCGTGAAGCCGAAGGACACGACCGGCGCGACGATCACTTCGACCTCGGTGATCCGGGCGGCGGCCATCTCGGCGACGGCGGCGCTCAGCAGGCTGTCGGTCTCGACCGGCAGGTGATCGCCATGTTGCTCGATCGAGCCGGTGGGGATGATCACCAATGCGCCACGGTCGCGCGCGGCGGTGATCTCGGCGCGGGTCATCTGCGACCAGATCTTCTGGCGCGGGGCGAAGTGGCGGGGGGTCTCGGTGGTCATGTGCGGTTCCAGTCGGCGGGAAGGTAATCAAGATCGTTCAGCGCGGGCATCAGCAGGTTGCGCAGATGCAGCACAGTGGCCCGGTGCGGCAGGATCAGCGGCGCGCCGATGGCGCGTTCCAGCGCAGGGATCTCGTCGCGGGCGTCATAGGGCGCAAGGCCGACGCCATAGCCAAAGAAGAAGGCGTATTCGACCTCTGCCGCGCCAAGCGCCTGCGCCGCCTCCAGCCATGTGGAGGTGATCGGCGAGACCACCAGTTCGATCTGATCCGCAAAGGCGCGCGACAGCCAGTCGGCGCGGTCGTGATCGGCATGTTCGGCGTCGACGATGACGCCGACCTTGGGCTTGCGCGACGCGCCTTCGGCGATGGTCTGCGCCAGCCCGAACATGATCTCGCGCGGGTGGATCAGCATGGTGCGGGCGGAAAGCGCGCCTTCGGGGAACTCTGCGGCGCAGGCCAGCAGCACCATGTCCACGCCGTCTTCGGTCTCCAGTCGCTCGATGGCCAGCTGCACGAGGTCGGTGGCGAACTGCAGGTCGTAGAACCGGTGCTCCCAGCCATCGCCCATGTGGTTGCCCTTGGCACCGGGCACGTGGACATGCGCGCCGAGGTTGGGGGTGGATTTATCGACCTCATGCGGGTCGAGATCGGCCAGCGTCAGCCCGTCATAGATGTGGCGCAGGGTGATCGTGACATCCGCGCCGAGCGCTTTGAGGAACAGTCCGTGATAGTGCAGATACTCGTCGCGCGGGCCGTGGCCGGTGGTGATGATGCCGATATGGCGCTTAGCTTGGGACATTTGAAAACTCGTTCTTGGTCTTGGAGAGGGGGCTCAGCCGGCGAGGTTGACGGTCATCGGCTCGGCGGGCGGAGGATTGTCCGGATCGGCAAAGCGGGCGGGGTCGGTGTGCGGGTCCGGCGCATCGCCCAGCACGATCCTTGCGGTCCGCGCGGCGCCTTCGGGGCTCATCATCACGCCATGCCCGCCGTATCCGGTGTTGAGAAGGACCCGCGGCGTCTCGGGCAGGGCTCCGATCAGCGGCAAGCCGTCGCCGGTGACCAGCAGGCTGCCCGAGCGGATGTGCCCGCCGCTGATCTCATGGCTGCGGTGGCCCCAGAACGGAACCAGCGGCGCGACGGTGGCGATGGCCTGCGCAAGATAGTCCGGGTCGACCGGCGGATCGTCGGTGAAACTGTCCAGAAACAGCGTCGAGCGGAACGAGGCGGTCATCCGCGCGCCGCCATGATCGGGGCGCCAGAACGAGCCAAGATCGGCATCAATGGTCGCCGGATGCTGGGGATCGACCCCGTCGAGCGTGACGTATTGAATGGCCGAGCGCGACAGCCGCAAGGGCAGCGGTTGGTTCAGCCCGACCATCAGCCCCGGCAGCCGCGCAGCGGTGGCAAGCACGATCTGGCCGGTGTGAATCTCGCCTAGGGTGGTGCGCAGAGTGACCGATTGCTTGCCCGGACGCACCACCAGCAGATCGCAGCCCAGCAGGATATCCGCCTCCATACTGGCGAGGTAGCCCGCGATGATCCGGTCGATCTCGACCACGCCATCGGCGGCGCGAAAGGCACCGCCCGCGACGTCTTCCGCAAGGCTCGGCACCTGCGCGCGCAGCGCGTCGGGCTCCAGAAAGGCGACATCGTCGAGGCCCGCTACCTGCTGCCGCAGCACCCGGTCGCGCAACAGCTCGGCGCCCGCCGCGCTGCGGCTGGCATAGAGATAGCCCACCGGCCGATATCCCGCGTCCTGCCCGGTATGCTCGGCGAAATCGCGATAAAAATCGATCGAGGGCCGCGCCAGCGCGATGGAGCCGGGGTGCTCCCATTGCGCCCGCACGCCTTCGCCCGAACGCCGAGAGGCGAGCATGGCCAGCGCCGGAAGGCGCTCGATCAACAGGGGGCGCAGGCCGCGCTGCGACAGCGCCCACGCGGTGGCAAGCCCGGCAATACCGCCGCCCACGATGGTGACATCGGGGTGGGCGGGAACGTCGGACAGTGAGTGCAGGAAACGTGCGGGCATCGGGAGCGCCTTACATATCGCCGGCTTCTTTGGAGGGCGTCGCGCAGACCGCGACGACCAGCCCGGCCTCGCCGATGATGTGGCGGTAGCGGTAGTTCTTCGGCAGGTACATCGCGTCGCCCTGCTTGAAGTGATGGGTCTCGCCGGTGGCCTCGACGATCTGCTCGGACCAGCCGTGCAGGCAGTAGAGGATCACCTCATGCTCGCCATCGCCTTCGACCATCACATCGAAATGCGGCATATAGGTCGTGATGTGGAACGACATGGGCGAGCCATGCAGCTTGTTGGTGATCAGCCGGTGGCTGAATTCCTTGCCCTCGTGAACCCAGGTGAAGGCAACGTCTTCCTGGCGGGACCATTGGATCTTTTCTTCGGTCATTCGATCTTTCCTTGCTGAAGGTCGGGGTCAGGTGCTGCGGCTGTCGAGCCGGTCGCGCAGCGACGACCACGGCAGCCAGAGATGCGGGCCGAGACCCGACAGGCGGGCCATCGGGATCGGTTGGGGCGGGGTTGGGGGCAGCGGCAGATCATCGGCAGCCGACCCGCCGGCAAGCCAGCGCCCAAGCTCGACCCCCAGCGCGGTGGTCAGCGCCACGCCGCGCCCGTTGCAGCCGATCGCCCCGGTGAGGCCGGGCGCGAGCTCGGTGATCCGGGGCAGCGCGTCCAGCGTCGCGGCGATGGTGCCGGTCCAGACATGCTCGGCCCGCAGCGGTGGGCAGTCGGGGACAAAGGCCCTGAGCCGCGCCAGAAAGCCCCGGCGGGCAAGCCCGTCCCGCTTTGGAAGCGGCGCGACCATGCCCCCGGTCACCAGACGGTTGTCCTCTGTCCAGCGCAGGGCAAAGGTGTGGCGGCGGGTATCGGCGACCGGCGCGCAGGCAGGAAGGATGCGGCGGCGCAGCTCGGTCGGCAGCGGCTGAGTTGCCACCTGATAGACCTTCACCGGAACGACGGTATCGCGCATCCGCGGCTCCAGCCCGCCGATCATCGCATTGGTGGCCAGCAGCACATGCGGCGCGGTGACGCTGCCGCACGGCGTTTCGGCGCGCCATCCGCCCCCGCTGCGCTCGAGCCGCAGTGCGGGGCTGTCGCAATGCAGGGCGACGCCGGTCGAGAGGCAGGCCCGCGCCAGCCCCCGCGCATAGGACAGCGGATTGATCTGCCCGCCGCTCGCGACCCGCAGCCCACCATGCAACGCGGGCAGGCCCGTCACGGCCAGCATCTCACTGCGATCGAGGAAATCGACCGCGACACCCGCGGCCCGGAGGGCGGGCAGACGGGCCTTCAGCATGGCCTCGGCCTGCGCGCTGTGACCGGGCTGCAGCCAGCCATTGCGGGCCTTCGCAACATCCATGCCGAAGCGGTCGATCAGGTCAAAAACGGCATCTCCCGACCCGGCCACCAACCTCAGCAGGCGTTCGGAATAGGGCTGGCCGAGCACCGCTTCGACCTCGGCTGGGCCCAGTGCGGACTTCAGGCTGGGGACGACGAAGCCGGTGTTGCGCCCCGAAGCGCCGAACCCCGGCCCCTGTGCCTCGATCAGCACGACCGACAGCCCCGCTTCGGCGGCGTGCAACGCCGAAGACAGCCCCAGAAAGCCGCCGCCGATGACCAGAAGATCGGCGCTCCGCGCGCCCTGCAGCGGCGACAGGTCAGGCGCGGGCGCGGCCAGATGCGTCCAGAGCGAGCCGTTTTCCTCACTCACAGCGCGCGTCCCGCGGTCCAGCCGTCGAGGATCGCCGCCTCGGCGTCGCGCGGCGCATAGGCATCGCCGATCACCGTGACCGGGAAGGGGAGGTGCTCCAGATCGGTCGCAAGGCGCGTGTCCGGCAGTCCCGGCAGCGCGGCAATGATCGTATCCGCCGCAATCCGCTCGGTCACGGTGCGGGTAAAGATGTTTTCCATCTCGACCAGCCCCTCGGTCATGCGCAGGGGTTTCAGCATCGGCGCGAGCCTCACACCTGCGGCAAGGACCTCGCGGTTCAGATAGGTGAGGTTCTGAATCTCGAGATGCTGCCCCACGTGCAGCGCGGCAGAGGCGAGCGTCACCTCATGGCCCGCACCCGCCAGCGACAGCGCGGTGACCATGGCTGGCGCCCGGTGCATGCCGTCGAGGATCAGCACCCGCTGGCCGATCTTGTCTGACCCTTCGGACCAGCGCCGCACCGCCTCGTCGAGCGAGAGCACTTTGTCCGCCGCCGCGCCCGAAAGCTCAAGCGGCCGGGTCCGGGCACCTGTGGCGAGCACCACGGCAGAGGGGGCAAGCGCGGCAATCCCCGCTGCATCGGCGCGGCAGTTCAGGCGGATGTCGACGCCGAGCCGTTCGAGCTCTGCCGTCTTGAAGGCAATCAGCCGGGCCCATTCGCTGCGGCCGGTGGGCCGTTTCGCCAGATCGAGGCGGCCGCCAAGACGGTCCGCGGCTTCCATCAGGATCACCTGTTGGCCGCGCATCGCCGCCTGCAGAGCCGCCTCCATGCCGCCGGGACCCGCGCCGACCACCACCACCGGGCCGTGCCGCGTCTGCACGGCGGTGACCGGCTCGACCTCGCGGCCGGTGAGCGGCGTGCCGATACAGCTGATGTGCCGCCCCCGGTAGAGCCTCCCGAAACAGGCCTGCTCGCAGGCGATGCAGGGGGTGATGCGCTCGGGCTGGCCGGCTCTGGCCTTGGCGGGCAGATGCGGGTCCGCGATAAGCGCACGGGCCATACCCGCCATATCGGCATCGCCTTGCGCGAGCATCTCTTCGGCGAATTCGGCGGTGTGGATGCGCGTGCCGTGGATGATCGGGATGTCGACCCGATCCTTGATTTGCCGGGCCAGCGAACGGAACGGCCCCGGCGGCAGCCCCATGGGCGGCTCATGCAGCATGTTCGACACCAGATTGCCATCGGTCCCGGCGCTGACGTCGACGAAATCCAGCGCCCCGGCCTCGACCAGCCAAGGCACAACCTCGGCCATGTCCGCAGCGGTCAGCCCGCCGGGCACCAATTCGTCGCCCGAAACCCGAACGCCAAGCGGCACATCCGCTCCGATCCGTTGGCGCACCGCCGCAAGGATTTCGCGGGCAAAGCGGCTGCGGTTCCACAGATCGCCGCCATAGTCATCGGTGCGATGGTTCGACAGCGGCGACAGGAACTGCTGCACCAAAAGCCCGTGCCCGCAATGCACCTCGATCCCGTCGAGACCGGCCCGCAGGCAGCGCTCGGCGGCATCGGCATGCGCGGTCACCACCGTGGCAATCTCCGCCACGGTCATCTCATGCGCGACCTCGCCGTATTTCTCTTCATAGTCGGCACTGGCCGACCACAGGGCGACGGGGCGGGCCGAGGTCGCGAACCCCATGTGCGACAGGTAGCCAAAGACCTTGGTGCCATACGCCTGCACCCGGCGGGCCAACTCGCGCAACCCGGGGATGATCCCATCGTCGTAATTGCACAAAAGCCCGGTGATCCCCGGCGACGAGGGATGCACCTGCTGCGAGCCGAGCATGATCAGGCCAACCTCGCCTTTGGCGCGTTCTTCGTAGTAGGCGATCATCCGGTCGTTGGGGGTGCCGTCGGTCGGCATGCCGGTGCCGTGACCGGTCAGGCACACGCGGTTGCGCAGCGTGACCTTGCCCAGAGTGATCGGGGCGGTGAGATTGGGAAACTGCGTCATATCAGGCCGTTGCGAGGATCGGAGCGTCGAGGAAAGCCGCTGCATCGTCTGGCGCGGTGTGGGCGGCGCGCTCGGGCGAGAAAGGCGCCAGCAGCGCGGCCGGTCCGGTCAGAATATCCTCAGCCACCAGCGCGCCAACGGCGGGGCTGATCTGGAACCCGTGGTTCGAGAAGCCGCACGCCAGATAGAGCCCCTCTGCCGCGCGTCCGATGAACGGCAGGCCGTCGATGGTCTGCGCTTCCGTTCCGGCCCATTGGTGCACCAGCCTGTGGCGGCTCAGCCTCGGCAGGACTGCGGCAGCCTCCGCCCATTGCGCCGCCGCATGCGCGTCCAGCGGCAGCGTCTGCAGGCCGCGCCCGGTGGGGCGGGCGAACCAGTTGCCGCCGATCATGAAGGCACCGGAGCGCAGTTGTTTCAGCGACAGATTGCGCCCGGCAGCGGTGACCGTCGGTGCCACAAGCTGGGGCACGGCAAGGTCAGAGAGCAACATCTGCAGCCCGCGCGCCCGCATCGGCAGCGAGAGGCCCAGCGGCGCGATGAGTTCCGCCGTCCAAGCGCCGGTTGCCAGTACCGTTTGCGGCGCCCGCAGGCTCTGCCCGCCCGTCACGGCGCCCGCAACGCGGCCTTCCTCGACGAGAAGGCTTGCAGGCGCGCCAAAGTGGCAGGCCACGCCAAGCGCGGCGCAGGCGCGGGCCAGCGCCTCGGCGGTGCGCCCCGGATGCGCCTGACCGTCGCCGGGCGTGAAAGCCCCGAGCAGAGCCGCGCCGGTCACCTCATGGGCAATGTCCTTGATCTGGGCCGCGTCGACCCGCTCGGTGGAGATGCCGCCCGCCGTGTCCGCCGCCAGCCGGCCTTCGATTGCCGGGATCTCGGCCTCGGTCTCGGCAAGATGCAGATGGCCGCCCAGCGACAGTTCGAGGTCCGCGCTCAGCGCGTCCTGCATTCCGGGCCAAAGATCGGCGGCCCGTTTGCTCAGCGGCTGCTCATGCCGATGCCGCCCCTGCGTTCGCAGCCCTCCGGCACTGGCCCAACTGGCGGAAGGCGCGCGCCCCGCGCCGCGGGGGTCTACCAGAGCGACCCGCGCGCCAGAACGGGCCAGGTTCCACGCGATGAAGCCGCCGATCACGCCAGCGCCCATGACGATGCAGTCGAAACGGCTCATGCCATGACGTCCCGCGCGTCAGCGGCGGCGGCCTGATCGCCGACAATGGCGTCGGCGGCTCTGAGGCTGAGCGCGAGGATGGTCAGCGCCGGGTTCACCGGCGGCAGCGACACAAAGCTCGAGCCGCCGACGACGGTCAGGCCCGGCGTGTCATGGACACGGCCAAACCCATCGGTGACAGAGCTTTTCGGATCGTGCCCCATGCGGGTGCCGCCGGTGTCATGGGTCGAGATCGGTCCGGTCAGCGCCGGGCGGCGCCAAATCCGGGCGGCTCCCATCTCGCGGGCGATCTCTTCGGCGCGGTCCTGCAGCCACGGGATCATCGTCTTTTCGTTGTCGCCGATGTCGAAGGTGATGCGCACGACGGGCCGTCCCGAGGCGTCGGTCTGTTCGGGGTCGAGGTCGAGCCGGTTGTTGGTCGAGGGCAGGATCTCGGGGTCGATGAACAGCATCATGGTGGCGTTGTAGGAGGCCACGAAGAACTCTTTCCACGCCGCGCCGTAGCGCGGCACGTCGGGCGGCAGCACGCCAGAGGCCTCGATCGGCAGATACTGATTGAAGGCCGCGACACGACCGCCGCGAATGAACCCCAGCCCGGTGTGATCGAAGTGGTCGCAGGACAGATCGGCGATGGCCGTGGCCTGCGCGGTTGGCCCGATGAACCGGTTGAGCTTGCGGTCGTCAAAGACCGCATAGACCGAGGGCTGCTGCCGGGTCATGTAGTTGCGCCCGACCTGATCGTGGTTGTTGCCCAGCCCCTGCGGGTGCGCCGCATCGCGCGACAGCAGCAGCAGCCGGGTGTTCTCGAAAGCATAGGTCGCCAGCACCACCTGAGCGCCGCGCTGCACGTGGCTCTGGCCATCGGACGCCTGATAGCGCGCGCCGACCGCGCGCCCGTCCTCGGTGACGATCTCGGTCACGCGCGCGCCGGTGACGATGGTCAGCAGCCCACTGTCCAGCGCTTCGGGCAGCACGGTGTTCTGCGCCGAGGCCTTGGCGTCCACGTGGCAGCCAAAGCGCGAGCAGAAGCTGCAGTAGGTGCAGGCGTGCCGACCCTTGTGCGGCGCGGTGAGGATCGCGGCCGGCAGGTTGAACGGATGGTAGCCGAGGTTTTCTGCAGCGGTGGCGAACGTCTGGCCCAGACCCGAGCGGCGCAGCGCCGGCATCGGGTAGGGGTGCTTGCGCGGAGCCTCGAACGGATTGCCTCGCGTGCGCCCGCTGTCGCGCGGCCCGCCAGCGTTGCCGGAGACGCCAAGCAGGTCCTCTGCCATGTCGTAATAGGGTTCGAGATCGGCGTAGGACATCGGCCAGTCGGCCAAGGTGCTGTCCGCCGGGATCGAGGCTTCGCCATATTTCTCGACGGTCTTCGAGCGGACCTCGAAATCATCCTCGTAAAAGCGCATGGCGACCGCGCCCCAAGCCACGGAGTTGCCGCCGAGCTCGGTTTCGAGCCCTTGGCTCATCGACGCGCGGCGCGCAGGATCGCCGGGGCGCAGCCGCCACGTCGGCACCTCGCTGTTGAACTTCTTCGCGCCGCCGAGGTTGCGAAAGGCGGTGGCAGACAGCTCGTCCATCGCGTGTTCACGCCCGGTGCGGCTGTCGCCCGCTTCGAGGATCACCACGCGTTTGCCTTGCGCGGTCAGCCGGTGCGCCATGAAGCCCCCGACGAAACCGCCGCCGATGATGACCACATCCGCCTCGGGCAGCGGCTCGGACGCGGCGGTGGTGGCCGGCGCACTGTCGAGCCGGGCATCTTGGCCGAGGCTGACCATGGATTGCGGGGCGCGGGCGACCTTGTGGCTCACCTCCTGCTCTTCGGCGCGATAGCCCGGCTGCGCGCCGGGAAAGCCGATCAGGTCCCAGCCCTTGAAGCCATGGTTTCCGCCATGGCGCGGGTCGCAGAAGAGGCCCTCGCGCAGATGCCGCCAGATGAGATCGAAAGCCGAGTGATCCGCCGGGCGTGGCAGGGCGTCGAGGCCCGGGTCATTGGCCTCGAAAAGCGCCAGAATGCTGTCCTGCCGGTCGGTCGGTGCGGCGGCGAAATCGCCCCCTGCTGCCAGATCCAGCGCCGCGATCACCTCGGAATAGAGGGGGAGGTGTTCGGCGTAGGGCCCGCTCAGCGCGCCCAAAACATAGTCCACCGCGCCGATCTCCGAGGCCGAGGGGCTGCCATCCGCGCCAGCGGGGAAGATCCGGTCGAAAAGCGCGGTGAGCGTGGAAGTCTGGGCGGGAGAAAGGGAGGTGGTCATCAGTGGCTCCGCAGAATGCGTTGCAGGAAGGCTTGGGTACGGGGGTGCTGCGGGCTGCGCAGTACCTGAGCGGGCGGCCCGGTCTCGACGATCTTGCCGGCATCGAAGAAGGCGACGCGGCTCGCGGTCTGTGCGGCAAAATCCATCTCATGCGTGACGACGAGCATGGTCATGCCTTCCTCGGCGAGGCTACGCATGACGGCGATCACCTCGCCGACGAGTTCGGGGTCGAGCGCCGAGGTCGGTTCGTCAAACAGCATGAGGCGGGGTTTCATGCACAGCGCGCGGGCGATGGCGACACGTTGCTGCTGGCCACCCGAGAGTTCCGCCGGGAACGCCCCCTCACGACCCGACAGACCGACACGGTTCAGCAGATCCCGCGCGCGTTCGGTGGCCTCGGCACGGCTGAGGCCGCGCACCGCCATTGGCGCTTCGATCAGGTTCTGCAGCACGGTGAAATGCGGGAAGAGGTTGAAATGCTGGAACACCATGCCGATCTCGGCGCGCTGGCGGCGAATGTCGCGTTCGGGCAGCGCGCGGTCTTCGCGGGCGCCCTCGCCATAGCCGATCCGCACGCCGTCGACCCGCACCTCGCCGCTGTCGGGCGGATCGAGATAGTTGATGCAGCGCAGCAGCGTGGATTTGCCCGAGCCCGAGGCCCCGATCACCGCAACGACCTCGCCGCGCTCCATGCTCAGGGAAACGCCGTCGAGCGCGGTGAAATCGCCGTAGGTCTTGCGAAGATTGCTGGCGGAAACGAAGTGAGCGGGCATGTCAGCGGGCCAATCTGTAGCGCAGCCGAAGATGCCTCTCGACCCACGCCTGAAAGGCGACGAGCACACCGCTGAGCGCAAGGTACAGGACCCCGGCCAGCAGCACGAAGACATAGGGCTGGTAAGTGATCGAAGAGGCGCGTGTGGCCTCGGCGGTAAGGTCTGCGACGGACACCATGGAGGCCAGCGATGTGCCTTTCACCATGATGATCGCGCGGGTCATATAGGGCGGCACGATCAGCGGCAGCGCCTGCGGCAGCAGCACCCGGCGCAGCGCGTGGCCGAATGGCAGCCCGAGCGCGCGGCAGGCGGCAAGCTGGCCGCGATCCAGCGCCGAGAAGCCGCCGCGGATGTCTTCGGACATATAGGCGGCACCCATGGCGACGAGACCGATCGTTGCCGCGGTCATCGGCTTCATGCGCAGGCCAAGCTGCGGGCCGCCGTAAAACACGAAGTAAAGGACGATGAGCGCGGGCAGCAGCCGCACCACGTTCACCAGAACGGCGAGGGCGCGCGCAAGAGGTCGCGGACCAAGGTCGCGGCCCAATGCAATCGCAGTGGCGATCGGCGTGGCCAGCACCAGCGTGATGACCGAGAGCTGCACGGTGATCCAGAACCCCGACAGTAGGTCCGGCAAATAGGGGGCGATAAGCGCGTAATCCATGATCTACCGTCCCGCCCGGCGCCGGTTCGACCAGCGCTCGCCAAACATCTGCAGAAGCAGCAGCACCCCGTCGAGAAGGGCATAGATCGCGGCGGCGACGATCAGCACCTCCAGCGGCCGGTAGGTGACGACAAAGATCTTCTTTGCTGCGTTGGAAAGCTCGGGCACCGCCACGGCGGCGGCCAGCGCGGTGCCTTTGAGGATTTCGGTGGCGTGCGAGATATAGGGCGGCAGGGCCGCGGGGATGGTCTGCGGCAGGATGATGCGCAGCAATGTGCGGTGCGCCGGAATGCCAAGCGCAGCCGCCGCTTGCGCCTGTCCCGGCGGGACCGAGCGCAGGCCGGAGGCGAAAATCTCGCCGAAATAGAACGACATATAGGTGGTCATCGCGAGGATTGCCGCCGGCAGCGGCTGAAGGGTCAGCCCCATGATGGGCAAGCCGAAGAAGGCGAAGAACAGCAGCAGCAGCGGCGGGATGCCGCGGAAAACCCAGCTCAGCGCCAGAACCAGCGCGCGCAGCCAAGGCTGCGGCGCCAGCCTGAGAAACGCGACCAGCAAGCCCCCCGGTGTCGCGAGGATCAGGACAGCCAGCGTCAGCTGGATGGTGACGCCCGCACCCTTCATGAGTGCGGGCCAGACCTCGGGGATCGTGCTGAAATCGAGTGTCACGTGACGTGCCTCAGTAGCCGATCTTGCCCAGCAGATCGACTTCTGCGGTGGAGGTCGCGTATTTGCCGATCAGCTCGGACAGCGATCCATCCGCGCGGTAGTTGCCCAGAAGCGTGTTCACCGCGACCAGAAGATCGGGCTCGGTGGCGTTGACGCAAAGGCTCTGCGGGAAGACCTCGAGCGCCGGGCCGACCATCATCAGGTCGTCCTTGTTCGGCGCGCTGTCGAGCACGGAGAGGGCGTTCGAGAGGTTCATCACCACCACATTCGCCTGACCGTTCTGCAGACCCAGAAGCGATTCCTGCAGACCCGGGAAGTCGGTCGTGTCGGCCTCGGGCAGCGCCTTCTTGGCACCTTCGAAGTAGATCTCGCCGCGCACGCCGCCGATCACCCCGTCGCCGATCTCGTCAAAGCTCGAAATATCGCCGTCCTTGAGGGCGATGCCAACGGTGGCGTTGAGGCCGGTCGGCGAGGTCATCAGGAACTGGTCGGATCCAAGGCGCTCGGGGTTCCACGAGGCGCCATCACAGGCAAGGTCGAACCGCTTCGCCGCCAGCCCCGGCAGGATGCCGGCCCATTCGAGCTGCACAAATTCGATGTCGAGACCAAGATCCTCGGCGAGCTTCTCGAACAGCTCGACGTAAGAGCCGGTCAGCTCGGAGGTCGCCGGATCGACGAAGGTGCGGGGCGGCGAGGTGCCGGTGGTGCCGACCGTCAGGACGCCCTCTTTCAAGAGGTTCCGAAGCGGCCAGGGAGAGGGGTAGTTCTTGACGGGCTGAGCGTCGCCGATTGCGGCCTCAAAGGCGGCGGCAGCATCGCTTGCCGCGTCCTGGGCAAAGGCCGATTGCGTCATCGCGGCGCACAGCAGGGCAGGGGCCAGCAGCCCCGTCCGAAGGATCGTGGTCATTGGGAGTCTCCGTGTCGGGAAAAGGATGGCTCCGGGCTGTGGTCCCGGATGTCCGGTTTGGGGCGAACTGCCCGGATCAGGTCAGGCGGGTTCGGGAAGAAGCCCCGCCAGACCAAGATGCTTTTCGTACCAGCTCCATTCCTCTTCGAGGAACGCGCGGAAGGCGTCGCCAGGCAGCCAAGCGTCGGCTTGTCCGTTCCGAGCGAGGTAATCGCGCCATGCCTGGGTGTCGCGCAGCGCAGCAAAATGGTCGTGCCAGCGTTGCTGCGCCTCGACCGACAGCCCGCCCGGCGCCATCAGGCCCCGCCAGAGCTGGAAGGTCACCGGAAGGCCCAGTTCGGCGAGCGTCGGCACATCGGGGAAACTGGGCTGGCGCTGCATGTCGAGCGCCGCGATGACGGTCATCGTGCCCGCCTCGACATGCGGCAGGATTTCCGCCGCGACACCGCACCCCCAGTCGATCCGCCCCTCGATCAGCGCGTTCCAGACCGCAGGTTCGCTTTCGGTCACGATGAATTCGACATCCGCCTTCGTGCCGTCGGCAATCGCCAGCGACAGCAGGTGGTTGATCCCGCCAAGAAAATAGCCGCCCGTGCGGGTTGTGGCCCGCGGCAGCGCGTCAAGGAACGCGCCGGGCTCGGCGAGCGGGCTGTCCGAACGCGCAACCACAAAGAAGCGGTCGGCCACGAGGCGCGCGATCGGCGTCAGATCACGGTGGGTCAGCGACATGGCCCGCAGCAGCGGGGCCTGCAGAAAGACCGGCGTGCAGGTCGAGACGAGATGTCCCTCACCGCAGCAGCCATCCATGAAGTGCATGGAATCCACACCCGGATCATCCCCCATCGGCAGCAGCGCGAGCTCTGCCATTTCGGGGAAAACTTCGGCTTGGGCACTGCGCAATGCCTCGGCCATAACCGGTGGGGCGCTGCCGGGCGGGCCGTGGACGATGAGGGTATTTTCGCTGAAACGAGTCATGATGTTTCCTTGGAAACGTCCTTGCTATGTCACTTAGTGTTGCGCGTGATATTTCAGTTGGCAATCGAAATTTGGTTTATTTTCTTGTGATATTTCGTGCAGTCTGAGCGCAAACTGCTCATTGAAATATCACCGGAAAAACATGCCTGGCAGATGTGCCGAAACGCAGACAGCCCGCACATGCGTGCGGGCTGTGGCAGGTCATCTCAGATTTTGGGCGGCCTGCTCAGAGGCTGATGGTTCCCGCCTGACGGGACATCGCAAGCGACTGGAACAGCCCCTGACGTGTCAGGTCATTGTGGCGGATCATCAGGTCGCGGGCGGCTTTTCTGTCGCGCCGCGCGAGCGCATCGACGATTTCCAAGTGATCGGTGTTGGTCTCGGAGTTCACGTCTCTCATCTGGGCGCCGATATAGAAAAAGCGCTCCAGTTCGTCGATCTGGCGGGCCAAGATGTTCACCAGTCGCGAGTTGCCCGAGGCGGCGGCGATCGCCATGTGAAACCGGCGGTTCGCGGCGATGAAATTCGCGATCGTCTGGGTCTCGTCCTTCTCATAGGCCACCACGGCCAGTTCTCTGAGCTCGACAAGCATGTCATCGGTGATCTGTTCGCAGGCCAACTCGGCGGCACCGGCCTCGAGAATTGTGCGAAGATCGAACAGTTCGTTCATGTCACCGAAAGTGATGGGCGAGATTTGGTAGCCGCGGCGCGGAAAAGTGCGGACCAATCCCTCTTGCCGCAGTTGCGCCAAGGCTTCGCGGACCGGCGTCTTGGAGACTTCGAATTGCTGTGCAAGCTCAGCCTCGGAGATCTCGAGGCCGGGCGCGAGCTTGCAGGTCAGGATTTCGTCCCGCAGACGCAGATAGACCGTCCGGGTCAGGGACATCTGCTTGCGCTTGCCATCTTTGGATGGCGCGCTCTCCGCGGCTCTTGCCAAAGTCCTGTCCATTACCCCTCCGATCGGGCGGAACCCAGTTTTGGGGCAGGTTAAGATATCGCGTAAGATATTACAAGGGACAGCGCTGCCTTGGTCAGTGAGATCGGGCTTTGGCGCGCCGGTAAGGTTAGAGCCGACGTCAGCTTTGGCGTTGCCGCAAGAAAATTTCAATGCCGCCGGCAGATGACCTTACGGCGTTTACGGTGACATCCGTCGAGAGCGAGCCGCGGACGCATGTTCGAGAAGCATGGGTGACATAGGTTGAGTTAACGGACCATCCAACTGAGTGCAGCCCATAGCAAGAGAGCTGGTTCCGGACGTGTTTCTCAGATTTGATCGTCACCGGACTTGCAGATCGGTGTGTCATGCGAAAGCAGTACAGCTTGCGCTCGAGGGTTAAATCCGCGACCGGCAGGAAGGTGATCGCAGGATCGTTGATCAGAAGCGCAGATGCAGGAGATGACCTGCCGCGACAAGCTCGGCGTCGCGAGGACGCTGGGCCTGGTCCTCTTCATCATGGTGGGCATCTACCTGCAGATGGGCTGCGTCTTCGAGAGCCCGTCGATGATCCTGCTGACCGTGCCGGTGTTCAACCCGATCGTCGCGCAGCTTGATTTCGGCGCGGGCCCGCTCGCCGAACCCGCTGGACAGAAAACAGCCGCCCGGGTTTCCAGGCAGCTGTTTCGTTCTTGTCGGGGAGGCTCGCTCCGGGCTTGCTTGCCGAAAAACCCGATGGCCGCCGACAGCTATACCACGACCTGGGACGTCACCGTCCATCCGGCGAGGGCTGTGTCGGTATCGGGTCAGATCCGGGCTTCGGTTTCAGCGTCGAAAATCGACACCCTGGAAGCATCGTACCACATGGTCACACGCTCGCCCGCGGGCGGAACCGGAGACCAGTCAGAGGGCAGTTTCACCGAGACCGTCGCGCCCGAGAGCTCGCCCCAGAGCAGGGCATCGGCGCCCATGCTTTCGTGCACCGCGACCGTCAGCGAGGCCGGACACCACCCCTCCTCGGGCTCGGGCTGCAAATGTTCGGGACGCAGTCCCAGGATGACCTTCCGGCCATCCTCTGCCGGCTCCGCAAAGGGATAGCGGGTGACATCGAGCGAGCCCCGGGCCGTCCTGAGATCGACCTTGCCGTCGCGCAGACTAAGCGTGCCTTCGATGAAATTCATCCCCGGCGAGCCGACAAACCCGGCGACGAATTTGTTTACCGGGCGGCGATATATCTCATCCGGGCTGTCCAATTGCTGGATCACGCCGCCCTGCATCACCGCAATACGGTTGGCCAGGGTCAGCGCCTCGACCTGATCGTGGGTGACGTAGATCATCGTCGCGCCCAGTTCTGCGTGCAGCTTCTTCAGCTCGACCCTCAGCTCGGTGCGCAGTTTGGCGTCGAGGTTCGAGAGAGGTTCGTCGAAGAGATAGACTTCGGCGTCGCGCACCAGTGCACGCCCGATCGCGACCCTCTGGCGCTGACCGCCTGAGAGTTCCGCGGGCCGGCGCTGCATCAGCGGCTTCAGCTGCAGCATGCTTGCGGCCCGGGCGACGCGTTCGCGAATCTCGGCCTTGGGATGGCGCGCCATCTCGAGCCCGAAAGACATGTTTTGTTCGACCGTCATCCGGGGGTAGAGCGCGTAGGACTGGAACACCATGCCGATGCCGCGATCCTTGGGCTCTGCCCAGGTGACGTTGTTCTCGCCAATCCAGATCTGGCCGCCGGCCACATCGGTAAGGCCGGCAACCGCGTTGAGCAGCGTTGACTTGCCGCAGCCCGATGCGCCGAGCAGGACGAGAAATTCGCCCGGTTCGATCTGCAGATCGAGGTTCTGGATGACCCGGTTGGATCCGAAGGTGATATCGAGATTCTTGATGGCAACTTGCGACATGGGGGTCATCCTTTGACGGCGCCTGCGGCGATGCCGCGAACGAACCAGCGCCCGGAGAAGAAGTAGACGATCAGCGGAACCAGCGCGGTCAGGATGGTCGCGGCCATATGGACGTTGTATTCCTGTGCGCCGCGGGCGCTGTTGACGATGTTGTTGAGCTGCACGGTCATCGGCAGGTTGTCCGAGCCGGCGAAGATCAGGCCGAAAAGGAAGTCGTTCCAGACCCCGGTCACCTGCAGGATCACCGCGACGACGATGATCGGCGCCGACATCGGCAGGACCACCCGCCGGAAGATGGTCCAGAACCCGCCGCCGTCGATACGCGCCGCCTTGAACAGGTCCATCGGCAGGCTGGCGTAGTAGTTGCGGAACAGCAGCAGCATGATCGGCATGGCAAAGATCGTGTGCACCGCGACGATGCCGCCGATATTGCCGTAGAGCCCGACGCTCGAGAGGATCCGCACCAGCGGGTAGATGAACACCTGATAGGGGATGAAAAGCCCGATCAGCAGCCCGCTGAACAGCAGTTTGCCGCCGCGCGGGCGCCAGAAGGACAGCGCGTAGCCGGTCACCGCCCCGAGGGCCACAGGCAAGGCAACCGAGGGAACGAGGATCAGCAGCGAGTTGACGAAGCCGCCCCGCAGACCCTCGCAGGTCAGCCCGGTGCAGGCGCTTGTCCAGGCGGTCTTCCACGCCGCCAGCGAGGGCTGCGCCGGCCAACCGAAGATCGAGCCGCTGCGGACTTCCTCCATGTCCTTGAGCGACGTGGTGACCATCACCCAGAGCGGAAAGAGGAAGGCTGCTGCGGCAGCGATGAGGCAGAGGTAGAGCGCGAGGCGCCCGAGGTTCAGCCGCGCGGGCCGGGGCCCCTCGGCATGGGCGGGAAAGAGGGGGCGGATGCTCATGTGCGGGTCCTCCGCGCGCGCTGGGATTGGACGTAGGCGAGGGGGGCAATCACGGCGATCACCGTGACCAGAAGCACCACCGAGGCGGCCGTGGCGAGGCCGAGGTTCTGGCGTCCGAAGAGATAGTCCATGATGAACTTCGCGGGCAGTTCGGTCGCGTTGCCGGGGCCGCCGCTGGTCATGGCGACGACAAGGTCATAGGACTTGATCACCGCGACCCCGAGCAGCACCACCGACGAGAAGATCGAGGGTTTCAGCAGCGGCAGGACGACCCGAAGGTAGTAGCGCGGCGCGCTTGCCCCGTCGACGCGGGCGGCCTTCCACAGATCACCGTCGACGCTGCGCAGCCCTGCGAGCATCAGCGCCATGACAAGCCCCGATGCCTGCCAGACGGCGGCGCCGGTCAGCACGTAGATCGCCCGGTCCCGGTCCACCAGCCAATCGAAGGTGAAATTCTCGAAGCCGAGGTCCCGCACGGCCTTCTGCAGCCCGAGGCTGGGGTTCAGCACCCATTGCCAGACCAGCCCCGTGACCACGAAGGACACGGCATAGGGATAGAGAAAGATGGTGCGGAAGACGCTTTCCCCCTTCACCTTCTGATCCAGCAGCACGGCGAGCAGAAAGCCGATGACCAGGCATCCGAGAATGAAGAGGCTGCCGTAGAGAAGCATGTTCTCGACGGATTGCACCCAGCGGTTCGAGCGGAACAGGCGCGCGTATTGGTCGAAGCCGACGAACGTGTCCACGGGGATCGACCGCGAGGCGGTGAAGGAAATGCGGGCCGTCCACAGGATCGTGCCGATATACGCGACGATCAGGATCAGCCAGCCGGGCAGCAGTGCCGTCTGGCCCTGCAGGAGTTTGAGTGGTCTTCGCATGGAAATGCTTCCGTCTTGGGCCATCCCGGTGCTGCCGGGATGGCGCTTGCGTGGCGGGCTCAGTTGAACAGCGAAGCGGTGTCCTGAAGCTCGTAGACCAGGTCCTCGGCGGTCGCCCCGGTGTCGACCCAGAAGTTGCCCAGAACGTCGCCGAAACTGCCTGCCGCGTCGCCGGAGAGCAGCGCCGGATAGGCCGAGACGCTGCCGTGGGCCTTCTCATGCTCGAGGGCGAGGCGCGAGCAGGCGTCGAGATTGTCGGTCGGCGCGTCGGTGCGCACCGGCATCGATCCCTTGAGTGGGTTGAACGCCACCTGTGCGTCGACCGAGGTAAGGGTCTCGGCCAGCAGCACCTGCGCCGGGCTCGGTTCGGTGCTGCCGTCCAGCGAGGGGAACAGCATGGCGTCGCCGCTGATCGCGGCCGGCGCGTCATCGAGACTGACGGTGCAGATGACTTCCTCGCCGGGGGTCATCCCGGCAGCGGTGATCTCGCCCTTGGCCCAGTCCCCCATCAGGTAGAAGGCGGCCTCGCCGTTCATCACCATCTGGTTCGACAGGTTCCACTCGCGCCCCGGCGCACCGCTGTCGGAATAGTCCCGCAGCTTGGCGTAGATTTCCGCCGCCTGGAGCACGGCGGGATCGTCGAAGACCTCGGGGTCGAGGGCATGGAATTTGCTGAAGGCCTCTGGGCTCTGCGATGCGAGAATGAACCCGAAGGTGTTCAGATCCCAGTACCACTTGCCCGGATGAGCATAGGGGATGATGCCAGCCTCCTTCAGCCGGTCGCCCATCTCGAAAAGCTCGTCCCAAGTCTTCGGCGGCTCGGTCTCGCCGATCGCCTCGAGCGCCTTCCGCGAGGTCCAGAGGAAGTTGTTCACGCTCATGTTGACCGGCGCGCCCCAGTAGTGGCCGTCGACCTTCACCGCATCCAGCAGCGAAGCCGGGATGGTGTTCTCCCAGTCCATCTCGGCGGCGATCGCATCGAGGTTGGCGACCTGCCCGGTGCGGGCCATGTCCTGGTACTCGAGCACGGCGGAGGCGACGAAGGCGGCGGGCGGATCGCCGGCCTGGATGCGGGTCGACACGGAGGTGCGGGCCGCGTCGGTTCCGGCTACGGCGGCGTCTGACCAGATGCCCCCGGCGGCCTCGAACTTCTCGGCAAGGGCGGCGACAGCCTTCGACTCGCTGGCAGAGGTCCACCAGTGGATCACATCCGCCTCCTGCGCCCGCGCCGCAGAGGTTGCGACGGCCAGGACGGATGTGGTGAGCAGGGCACTGAACGTGGCGCGTTTCATAGAGGATACTCCTGTTGGGTTGGGTCGTTTCTTATGGCTGCGTCGGCGCAGCGCCGGCCGGGCCGGCGCCGTCGCCTCAGTAGAGCGCCTGCTCTTGCCCGCAGAAGGCATCGACGGGCGAACTTGCCTCGAAGGATGTGCGGCCAGTCAGCGCGTCCAGCACGCTGCGCTGCATTTCCGGCAGGGTCGAATAGGCGTTCACATATGTCGGGACCCGCGGCGCATCATAGAGGAAATACGGGTGTCCGAAGCCGACCATCACGGTTGGGATGTCCTGCCACGGCCGCTCGGTCGCGCGACCGAAATCTCCCATCATCGTGTACCAGTCGATGTAGATGCGGCTCTTCATGAACAGGGATTCATCCGCCATCAGATACAGCACGAGGTCGATTTCCTCGGGATTGAAGGCGCTGCCTTCGTGGGTCTCCGGATCGAAGCGATGTACCTCGAACCCCTCAGCCTCGAGCATGTCGGGCAGGTCCATCGGGCGGCGCACGTTGAACCCGAAGAGCGCGTTGCGAATGCCGTTCTCGATGACGAGGACGCGCTTGTGCGTTTGCGGCGAGATCGGCAGCGTCTCGTTCACGTCCTTGATCAGGGTAGGCGCGCGGCGGAAGGCTTCGGTGGCGACCTCGGCATCTTCCGGGCGCTTCAGGGCAGCGCGCGCGGTGGCGGCATCCGCAAGGTCGAACGACCCGTCCAGCAGCCCGGCCACGGTCTTCAACGCCAGCACCCGTGCCACGGCTTCGTTCAGGCGCGCTTCCGGCAGGTAACCGCTTTCGACCGAGCCCCGCACCTGGGCCATGTCCGCCTCGGGGTTCTGCGAGAAGAGGATCACGTCGCAGCCAGCCGCCAGCACCTCGGTCGGGGCGTCGTCATAGGAGATCCACGAGCCGAGCCCCGCCATCTCCGTCGCATCGGAAACCACGATGCCGTTGAAGCCGAGCTCTTCGCGCAGGAGCTGCGTCGTCAGAACGGGGTTGATGCTGGCAGGGCGGAAGGCTTCCTTGCCGCAACCCGGGTCCTTTGCCTTCATGTAGGCCGGAAACCCGATATGCGCCGACATGACCGACATGACACCTGCATCGAAGGTCGTCTGGTAGAGCCGTCCGAAGCTGGCGTGCCACTCGTCCAGAGAAAGCGGGTTCTGGGTGGTCACAAGATGCTGGTCACGATCATCGTAGCCCTCGCCGGGCCAGTGCTTGACCGTGGCGGCCACGCCGTTTTCCTGCAGACCGCGGATATGCGCCAGCGCATGGCGCTCGATCCGGTCGATGTCACTGCCGTAGGAGCGGGAGCCGACGATGGAGCTGCGGAAGGCCGCATTGATGTCGATCACCGGGGTGAACGACCAGGTGACGCCCATGGTGCGCCCTTCGCGCGCCATGATCGCCGAACAGGCCTCTGTCAGCGCGGCATCGTCGACCGCGGCGAGCGCCATCTGGTTTGGCACCTTGGTCCCGAAGTCAAAGCTCAGGTGGCTGCCTTCCATGTCGGCGCTGACCAGCGGGGGCACCGGCAGCGTGTCGAAGATGCGCTGCATCTGCGTGGTCTCACGCTCCAGATCGTCGCTGAAAAACCGCGTGATCCCGCCCGGCTTGAGACGCAGGACAAGGTCCAGATCCTCTTTCCGGTCGCCCATCAGCAGCAGAAAGAACACCTGCGCCACGCGATCTTCGAGAGACATCGTCTCGACCCGGCGCCGGATGTCGGTGGCCTGGGCCTCGGACAGGTTGAACGGAGCGAGTGTCAGGCGGTCGTAGATGGTCATGCGCGGCTTACAATACTTTCGATAGCGGTAACAATCCAACTCGTCGTTCGGTGTTCCTGCCATCGAGCTTAGGCAATCTGCGCGCTCTCCTGCTCGTACCTGCTTGCCAAATCTTTGGTATCAGACGGCCAGTTTTTCCGCTGCGTGACTGCCGCGCTTAGCGGCGCGCAAAACGAAACGCGGGCGCCGAGGGCGCCCGCGATCTTCGCGCATCCGGGAAATGGCTCAGCGCTGATCGAGCAGCGTCTTGGGGGTGAAACCGTAGACTTTCTTGAAGGCCTTGCCGAAATAAGAGCTGTCGTTGAACCCGTATGCAAAGGCCGCCTCGCTGACGCTCTCGACCCGGCCCTCGTTGAGCGCGGCGTAGGCATTCGCCAGACGCTGGGACTGCAGCCAGGCCATGGGTGTCGTGCCGGCATCGGTGAAGAGCCGCGCGAGCGTCCGCATCGATACATTCTGCGCCGTGGCGATATCCGCGAGGCTGAGCGTGTTGTCGTCGATGTTGTCGCGCATGTAGCGCTGGATCCGTGTCAATAGTTTTTGATTGCGCGTCCCCATGTCGGAAACGTCGCCGAAGCCGGAGGCGATGGCTGCTGTGATCATGTCGAGCACTGAGCTGCTGAAGCGTTGCATCTCGCCTGCGGAATCGCTTCCCTCGGAAAGTTCCGAGGCTTCGCGTATCAGCGAGGAGATGATCCGGCCATAGGGGGCATCGGCGCGGAGGACGCGGCCCGACATGTCCTCGATCCCGTCGAGCCGCGCCTGCGCCAGCGCCCGCGGGATGCGCAGCGAGATACAGCGATAATCCGTGTCGGAATGATGCTGATAGGGACGGGCCGAAGTGTAGAGATAGACATCTCCCGGCCGGGCCCATGCTTCGCGTCCGTTCTGCGTCAGGAGCGTTTGACCCGACAGCATGGCGACCGCGTAGAAGTCATCGCGCGGATCGTAGCGCACGTCCGAGGCGCGTCGGTCGTAGGTGATCGCGCTCGACTCTACATTGGTGACGAGCATCTGGCCGAAGTGCGAGACTTCGAGGCTGGCGCGGAACTGCGGAAGCTCTGCTGCCTTGCCGACGCAGGGCGCGTAGGTCTTGAAGACCACGTCGTTCCAATATGAGAACCGGTCGCGGGATGCGATGTGGTCGGTGCTGAAAAGAGCATTCATGAAGAATCTCCTTCGGTCTTTTGGTTTCGGCGGACTTTGAGCCCGAAAGCGGCCGAGGTGAAGGTGGCCGCTTTCGGGTTCCAGCACGCGCGGGTCTTTGCCACAAAAGAGCGCAACCGCCTGCCTGTTTTCTGTGCGCCGGCCTGGCCCGTTCAGGCTTTCCGTCCGAGGCTGAACAGGCTGGCGGCAAGCAGGGTGACAAGGCCGACGAGCCAATATTGCCACTCGGTGCCGACCTGCATGAAGGTTGTGGCCGAGAAGGTGAGCTGGATCAGCAGCGCTCCGAACAGCGTGGCGAGGAAAGAGCCCATGCCGCCGCTGATCACCGCGCCGCCCAGCACCACCGCGGTGATGCTCATCAGGCTGTAGTTCGCGCCCGTCGTTCCCGATCCGACCCCGACGGTCGCCGCGAGGAGCAGGCCGGCAAGGCCGACAAGAAAGCCGTTAAGCGCGAAGGCCGAGGGCAGCAGGACACTGCGGCGTGCACCGAGTTTGGTGGCGGAGGCACCGTCGGAGCCGAGCGCGCGGAGCCGTTTGCCATAGCCCGACCGCGTCACCATCACCTCCATGCCGAGCGCCAGGATGACCGCCACAGTTGCTGCCAGCGTCACCGGCCCGAAGGCCTTGAGCGCCACTGCCACGAGCTTGCCGTCTATGGTGCCGCCCGGCACCGGCCGCAGGTAGAGCGACAGGCCCTGCAACGCGAAGAAGGCGGCGAGAGTGACGATGATCGACGGGATCCGCAGCACGAGGGTAATCATCCCCTGTAGGAAGCCCAGCAGCGTGGTGATGACCAGGATGGCGAGGGCGGCCAGCACCAGCGAGGGCCCTTCGATGCCGTCGGGCATCCAGTAGGAGGCAAGCACCACGACGAACCCGGCCAACGGCCCGACCGAGAAATCGATCTCGCCCTGGAGGATCAGGAACAGCTGCCCAAAGGCAATCAGCGCCAGCGTCGCCATCTGGATCTGCACGTTCTCGAGATTGTAGGGCGACAGGAACCGGTCGTTAACCGACACCGCCGACTGGATGATGGCCAGCGAGGCCAGCGTCAGGATGGTGATGGCGAACCACTTGCTGTCGAGCAGCGCGCGCAGTTTCACGCCGCGGCCGGCACCGGCGGACCCTTCTTCGGCACGCTGCCCTCCGGCAGTCAGGTTGGCCGCGGTGATCTCCGCATCGGTGATCCGGTCGCCTTCCAGCTGAGCGGCGACCTCGCCGCGGGCCATGACCACGACGCGGTCGCACAACCCTTCGAGCTCCACCCCGTCCGAGGAACTGACGATCACCGCCACGCCCTGCGCGGCAAGCGCCCGCAGCTTGTGGTAGATGTCGCTTTTAGAGCCGATATCGACACCCTTGGTCGGCTCGTCCGCGAGGAAAATGCGGGGGCTGCCCATGATCTCTCGGCCGATCAGCACCTTTTGCTGGTTGCCGCCCGACAGCGCGGTGATAGTCACGCCATGCGAGGGCGCCTTGATGCGCAGGTCGGTGGTGTGTTCGGCAATCGCGGCGCGCTCTCGTCCGCGGTCGATCATCATGCCGCCGTCGCCGAGCCCTGCGCCGAGGTTCTCGGCGATGCTCATCGACATGAACAGACCTTCCTTGTGCCGGTCATCGGGGACGAAGGCCACACCCGCGCTGCGGGCGCCGGCGCGATCATGCCAAGACAGCGTCTCGCCATGCAGCACGATCGCTCCCTCATGTGGCGCGAGCCCGGCGAGCGCGCGCATAAGCTCGCGTTGCCCCTGACCCTCGACGCCGGCAAGACCGAGGATCTCGCCCGGGCGCAGGACCAGATCGATGTCGCGGAAACCCGGGCCGCTCAGGTTGCGCAGTTCAAGAAGCGGCCCCGAGCTCGCGGCGCCGAGCTTAGCGGGATAGACCTGACCGATCGGCCGCCCGACGATCATCGAGACAATGTCCTCGCGGGTGAAGGCGTCGCGCGGGCGGGTCGCGATCAATTCGCCATCGCGCAGCACCGAGATGCGGTCGGCGATCTGCTCGACCTCGTCCAGTCGGTGCGAGATGTAGACGATCGCGACGCCCCGGTCGCGGAGGCGACGGATCAGCTCGAAGAGCTGGCGCACATCCTCTTCCTTGAACGGCTCGGTCGGCTCGTCGAGCACGATGATCTTCGGGTTCGAGGCCAGCGCCCGGGCGATCTCGACCACATGGCGCTGCCCGATGGAGAGATCAGCCACACGCGCGCGCGGCTCGGCGCTGAGCGGCCCTGTCGTGACCTCGGCGATCAGCTCGCGGACCCGCGCTTCTCCGGCACGCCCCGAGAGCGTGGGGTCGGCCAGCGACAGGCATTCGAGTACGGTCAGGTGCGGCGGCAGCGGCGGATGCTGGAAGGCGACCGAGATGCCCGCGGCGCGGTAGCGGTCGGGATCGGCACCGGACATGCGCTGGCCGTCGATCACAACTTCGCCGAGCGTCACCGGCAGAACACCGCAGGCGACCGAGATCAGCGTGGACTTGCCCGCGCCGTTCTCGCCGATCACCGCATGGACTTCGCCCGGCGCGACAGAGAGATCGACGCCGCCAAGGGCCACCGTCTTGCCAAAGTGTTTGTGGATGCCGCGCAGTTCCAGAACCGCGCGGCGGTCCTCGGCAGGGGCCAGCGGGCGCGAGGCCGGGTCACGCGGCTGCGCTGCGGCGCCACGCTGGCGGAAGTGACGCACCACCTGCGGAAGCGTCACGCCGGCAAGGATGATGGCGGCCTGGACGATGCTCTGGATGGCGTAGTCGAAACCCAGCGACACGACGATCTGGTCGAGCAGGACCAGGAACACGGCGCCAATCATGGTTGCCAGAACGCTGCCCCTGTCGCCATTGAGCGGGCTTCCTCCGACAATCACTGCCGCAACGGTGGTCAGCATGTAGGGGTTGCCCGACAGCAGGGTCGGGGTCACCGCAAGCCCGGCGAGCATGATCCCCGCCAGCGCAAAGAGCAGCCCCGCGAGGGCATAGGCGCCAAGTTTGCACAGGTTCACCGGAACACCGAGGGCCCGCGCGGCGTCGGCGCTGACCGCCGACATCAGGAATTGTCGGCCGATCCGCGTGCTCGACATGAGCCAGGTTGCCAGCCCGCCGATCACCAGGAATCCGAGGAACAGCACCGATACCGAGGCAACGCGGGTGCTGGCGATCCCCACCAGCGCGGCGGGCGCCGACTGGATCGACCCGCCGGTCAACCAGTAGACCGCGCCGATCAGCAGCGAGTTGGTGCCGATGGTCACGATCAGCGGGGGCACCCGCAGCCAGGTGACGATGGCGCCGTTCACGAGGCCGATGCCCACGCCGGCCAGCAGTGTGAGCGCGACGTAGCCGAGCGTACCGCCAAGGTCAGTGCCTGCGTCGGGCAGGGCGGTCATCATCACCGCGGCGATCGAGATGGTTCCCGCGACCGAAAGGTCGAAGCCGCGCTGTTGGATGACGAGATATTGCCCGATCGCCGCCACCCCCAGCACGCCGATGAACGGCGCCATCGCGAAGAGCGAGCCGGGCGAGACGCTGCGCGGCGCCACCACCAGCGCGAGGATGACGAGCAGCACGACGCCCATCGCCGCGCGCATGGCCAAAGATCCCGCAAGCTCGCGGAGGGTCTGGCTTCGAGTATCTGGGGTGGCCATCGGGTACCTCGGACGTACGTCTAGCGCCGGGGTCTGGGTCGGCCCCGCCCGGCGTGCTGAAGGAAGAAAAGGCGCCGCGGCGATCTTCGGGCCGCGGCGCAGGTGGGGATCACTGGAAGATGGCGATCAGCTGTTCCTTGCTGAGCAGGGACGAGGGCAGCGACACGTCGGAGGGCACGTCCGGATCGCAGACCGGCTGCTTGGCCGGGTCATCCGAAGTGCTGTCCACCAGCAGGTCGACATTGACGATGCTGGGCTCGGTGCTGTCGATGTCGTTGACCGCGGCAAGGCCTTTGCGCAGCGCCAAGCGGAAGATCCAGGTCCAGGAACTGGTCAGGCCGATCTCGAATTCCGCCTCATCCGGCTTGTGCTCGAGGTAGTAGCATTGCGCCCCGTTCGCATCGAGGCCAGTCACCGGCGGCATCGGTCGGTTGGCGGCTTCGAAGGCGCGGAGCGAGCCGAGCACCCCGACACCGTAGTCGGAGTACATGCCGTCGATCTGCGGGTATTTGGCAAGCAGCGCCGTGGTGACCTTCTGGTACTGCGCCGGATCCCACCCCGAGACGACCGGCCCCTCGAGGACGTTGATGCCGGGATTGTCGGCAAAGACCTTCTGCCAGCCGGGCATCTGCGCTGCGGTCTGCGGTGCGCCGGGCGAGCCGCCCCAGACGATCACGTTGCCTTCGCCGTCCAGTTGATCGACGAGGAACTGCGCGTAAACGCTGGCCATCTGCTCTTGGTTGGGAGTGACGACCATCGTGTAGTCGGTGCCGGGTGTGCCGGGGAAGTTCACGCCGACCTCGACGGGGATCACCACCGAGCCCATGCGCATGGCGTCGCGCATCGCGGGGATGGCCGCGGGCCCGGCGTCGGGCGGTCCGAGGATGATGATGTCGAAGCCCTGCGCCGCGAGCGAGCGGATGTTGGCGAGCTCCTTCTCGGGGTTGCCCTGACCGTCAGCCAGGCCGACCTCGGTGATGTTGGAGCATTTCGCCGCCTCGTCCTTCAGCTCCTCGAACTTCATCTGGCGGTTGGCGTTCATGAAACCGACAGAGAGCGCGACCTTGATCGGCTCTGTGCCGCAGAACTGCGAGATGTCGAGGAACTCATCCTCGGTCCCGACCTTGTCGGGCGACAGATCAGCCGCCTGCACCGTACCGGCAAGCAGCGCGGCCGCGGCAAGCCCGCTTGCGAGCCGTGATAGAGGGGCTTTGGTCCATGTCTTCATTATGTCTTCTCCTGTTGGATTGAGCGCTGAAGCGCTTTCGTTTTTGAGGGGGGGGGGGCGCCTGCGCGTCAGCCGGTCTTTGACGACACCATCCGCCGAGTCAGCGGCAGCGAGATCATCGTGTCGAAATCGATGAACTTGGCGCTGTCTTCCATGACTTCCGGCAAGGCCCAGCATTCCTCGGCCTGGGCTTCCGTCTCGAAGCTGTAGATCGAGATCGCGTCATACTCGAGCTCGCCCTCGGTGACGTAGCGGCCCTGCGCGCCGCTAGTGTCGGCCGGGAATTGCTCGTAGGAAATAAGGCCACGGTCGGAGATGTGTTCGAGCATCAGCGGGCCGTGACGATCACGGTAGTAGGCGTTGAAGTCTTCGAGCGACATGCCGGGCTTGCGGCGGAAGATCATGGCGACGGTGTACATCGGCGCGGTCCCTGTTTTCCTGTGAGATTCTGTCATGCGCCGGTTGAGCCGGGCGCTTTGTCTGCCGTTGATCGGTAGCACGCGGCGACGCGGCGTGACGCGCATCCCGCTGCCAGATTTCGGAACTGACTTGCCACCGGCGGCAGGAAATTCCTGCCGCGCGGGCAAACTTGGCAAGATGCTCCCGGCTTTGGGCAGGCTGGTTCGATCCGACATCGGGCCAGGTGTCCTAGAACGGGCCAAAGGCCCGGCGATGCGCCGCGCCCCCGTTCTAAAAAAGGAGACATCCACGTGACCGAGCAGCCTCGCAAGACACTGCGCCTGAAGATGCCGCAATGGCAGGGTGGGAACTTGCCCGCCTACCATTTCGGCTCTGAACTCCTGGCTTTCCTGGCGCCTGCCTCGGACGATCCCATCGCCGAGGTGGCGGTTGACCAGCCCTCGGACGCGCCGCTGCCCCTCGAGGATGGGATCCTGGCGAAGTCGCGGCTGCTGGAACAGGCGCGCGCCGCCCGCGCACAAATCGAGGCGCACGACCCTGACCGTCTCGTCATCTTCGGAGGAGACTGCGGCGTCGATCTTGCCCCCTTTGCCTATCTCAACGAGAAATACGATGGCGATCTGGCCATCCTCTGGGTCGATGCCCATCCCGACATCATGACACCCGAGTATTTCGAGCGCGCGCACGCGATGGTGCTGGGCAGTCTGATAGGCCGCGGAGACAAGGACTTCGCGGATTTGGTGCCACGCAAGGTCGATCCCTCGCGGGTGGTCTACGCTGGCATGGACGACATGAGCGATCTCGAACGCGGCATGCTTGCCGAGATGGGCATTCCCTTCGTGCCGCCCGCGGAACTCGCGGACAGCAGCGCCCCGATCCTCGAGTGGGTCCGGGCGAGCGGCGCGAAGCATCTGGCGATCCATCTCGACCTCGACGTTCTCGACCCGACCCGCTTCCGCTCGCTGCTGTTCAATAAGCCGGGCAGTGACAACGCGGAATGGGACAGTACGCCCCAAGGCAAAATGACCATGCCGCAGGTGGTACGCCTGCTGCGCGATGTCTCGAAGGAAACCGACATCGTCGGTCTCGGGATCGCGGAGCACCTGCCCTGGGACGCCATGAACATGCGCGACATGCTGGCGGAGCTGCCGCTTCTCTCGGACTGACTGTCAAGGCGGGCCGGCGGAACGTCCAGCGCCGCAGAGACCGTGAAGGCGCCGCCGGTCGACCTGCGGCGCCTTTCATATGCAGCGGGTTGTCCCCTGGAGGGCCGGGATCGGCGCGCGGAGGCCAAGCAGGCCGCATCATCACCCAATCGGAGGCTGCCGGAGGTGCCAGTCCGTGGCTTTCTGGAAGGCCGAGCCGGCTCTCACCAGCCGCCCTTCGCAGAGCTGCGGGGCGACAAGCTGCACGGCGAGGGGCAGACCGTTCTTGTCGAAGCCGCCGGGCATCGTGAGGGTGGGCGAGCCCGACATGTCGAAGGGGCCGGTGAAGCGGATGAATTCGGAATTGTCGCCCTCGGCGTAGTCGGCCCAGTTGGCGAGATCCGGAACCCGCCAGATGGTGGCGGGGATGAGCAGCAGATCGACCTGCCGGAAGAGCGCATTCAGCTTGGCAGTGAACCCCAGCCGGGTCTGATGGGCCCGGGCGACCTCGCGCGAGCTGTAGCCGTCGCCCATGTCGATGAGCGCGGCGAGGGTCTCGCCGTAGTCATCGCGGCGGGAGGGGAAGGTGGCCTCATGTGCCGCGGCGGTCTCGGGGGCGCAGATCGGCAGCCAGGCCTTGGCGGCGGCCTTCCAGTCTTCGACCGTCACGTCGACCAGCACCGCGCCCAGTGATTGCAGCACCCGCGCGGCCTCGTCGATGGCGGCCACGTTGGCCGGGTCGATGCCCTCGGAGATATAGGCGCGGTCGATGCCGATGCGCAGCCCGGCAATCGACTGGCCGGCCTCGGCGCTGTAGTCCGGAACCGGCGCGGTGAGCGCCGTGGGATCATTAATATCCGCGCCGGCCATGGCCTGCAGGACGAGGCCGGCATCTTCCGCGCTGCGCGCGAAGGGGCCGATGTGATCGAGCGAGGCGGCCAGTTCGAAGGCGCCGTGGCGGCTGGTGCGGCCCCAGGTGGGCTTGAGGCCCGTCACGCCGTTCGCCGCCGCAGGAAAGCGGATCGAGCCGCCGGTGTCGGAGCCGAGCGAGGAGAAAGCGAGCCCCGCCGCGACCGACACGCCCGAGCCCGAGGACGAGGAGCCCGCCCAATGTCCGGCATTCCACGGGTTCGACGGGGCAGTCACATCGGGATGGTGATTGGCATAGGCCTGCTCGGTGGTCTTCACCTTGCCCAGCGTCACGGCGCCAGCGGCCTCGAGCCGCTGAATGACGGTTGCGGTGTAGCCCGGACGGAAATCCTTGTGAATCCGGGTGCCGGCGGTGGTTTTGGCGAAATCGGTGTAAAGGATGTCTTTGTACGACAGGGGCACGCCGTGCAGCGGACCTCGGTATTTCCCCGCGGCAATCTCCGCTTCGGCGGTAGCGGCCTGTTCCAGCGCCCGTTCCGCGGTCACCGTGACATAGGCATTCAGTTGCGGCTCGAGCGCATCGATCCGGTTCAGCATGTGCCGGGTGACTTCAACCGGCGAGACCTTGCGGGCTGAGAGGTCACGGGCGAGGGCGGTGATGGAGCTGTAGTGCATCGGCTTGTCTTTCGAGGGAGTATGGGCGCATGCCCGCGTCGGAGCGGCGCAAGCGCCCTCCGCTATGGGTCTGCCGCCAGCACCGGAGGCGCGGCAGATGGATGCAGCATGCCAGCCCCCGGAAGCCTTTCGCGGGGGATAGCGTGCCAGAGCTGCTGTCGGATCAGGCCTCGGCGGGACTTACCGAGATCGGCTCGGCCGGCGTGCTCGGCGCATGGTGGTGATGGTGGTCATCGTCGATGTCGGGCAGGTTCGGCAGATCGCGCCGGAACGCGATCGGCTTGCCGTGCTCGGTGGCAATGTAAGAGCGCCGCCAGTGTTCCGCGGTCTCCGAGATCTCCTCTTCGGTCGCCGCGCCGGTCTTACGCAGGAGGGTGATCAGGGCCTCGGACCATTGCCGGTAATAGGCTTCTTCCGAGGTCTCCATGCCGCTCTGCGGATGCGTGCGGATTTCTGTCGAGAAGGTCTCGACCCATTCCGCCCAGCTGAACACACCTGCCTGCGCGAGCGCCATGGCAAGCCCGAAGACCTGCGCGTGCCAGGGCTCGCCGAAGCCCGGGGCGCCGACGTCGGCCTGCCCCAGCGAGGTCAGGTCGGTGCGGCAGGGGTCGAGCGCCGAAATAATGCTGCGCGTGTCCATCACAGGTCCTCCAGGTATTGTTCGTAAAGATCGATGTAGACGGCATCCTTGCCGCCGGCGTCGGGTCCCCAGAGGTCCGCCGCCTCGAAACGGACTGTATACGTGTGGTCCAGCGCCTCATAGTCGCCCTGCGCGCGGGCATCTGCAAAGAGGCAGGCGCCACGGTAGGCGATGATGGTGCAGGGCTTGCCGCGGGTGTAGCGCGGCAGACGGGTGTGGGTCTTGGGGTTGATGTTCAGCGAGCGGACCTTATCCCCTGCCTCGTAGCGCGGCTGGGTCTTGGCCGCACCGGTCACCGGGTGGTTGGTGGTGAACATCTTGGTGACCGCTTCGGGCTCCAGCGCCTCCAGCTTGGCAGCCCACTCCGGAAGCGGCGCGCTGGCCTTGCCCGTGGCCAGTTCCTCGGCGGTCGCGATGCCCTTTTCCTGCAGGTAGGTCTCGGTCCCGTCGAGCCAGTGCTGGTAATAGGGCGAGGCCAGCCAGTGCAGTGCCTCGATCCGTTCCATGGAGTGGCGCGCCTCATCGGCGACCGCGAGGCCGGTCATCAGGGTCAGAAGGTGAGCGCCGCAGATGCGCCGCTCCCAATCCTCGTGGAACATCGGCTCATTCTCGTCGAACGGCAGGGGCCCCATGCCGTGCATGCCGCCGAGATCATGAATGCTGTTCATGCGGTCTCTCCCTTGGTCAGCGCATCGGGGGTTAGTGGCAGGCCGGTGCCGATCATCGAGTCGCGAGTGACCAGTTCGGCCAGCTGCGCCTCGGTCCAGCCCTCGGTGCCCTCAGGGCGCATCGGCAGGATGAGGTAGCGCAGTTCGTTGTTGGAGTCCCAGACCCGCACCTCGACCTCTGCGGGGATCGTCAGACCGAATTCCTCGAGTACCGCACGCGGTTCGATCACCACGCGCGAACGGTAGGGCGCGGTCTTGTACCAGGTCGGCGGCAGGCCGAGCACCGGCCACGGGTAGCACGAGCACAGCGTGCAGACGACGACGTTGTGGATCTCGGGGGTGTTCTCGCAGACCACCATGTATTCGCCCTGGAAACCGGCGAAGCCGAACTCCTCGATCGCGGCAGAGGCATCGGTCATTAGCCGCGCTTTGAACTCGGGATCGCTCCAGGCGCGGGCGACGACCATGGCGCCGTTCTTGGGCCCCAGCTTCTGTTCGAAAATATCGACGATGGCGTCGACCGCGCCTTCCTTGATCAGTCCCTTCTCGGTGAGCAGTTGCTCAAGCGCGCGAACGCGCAGTGCCTTGTCGGAGGGCGGCTTGGTGCCGTGGTGATGGTCGGACATGTTCTTCACCCTGTCGTGGGACGTCGAGGTTTCGTGGTTTTCGTTTTCGCCAGTATGACTCGCTTTCATGGCCGCTGTCTGTGCTGAGCGTGCCCGTTTTGTCGACTGAGGTTGCCAAAAGACAGTCCGACCGAAGTTGCCGGTACGGCACCTGCACGGCCAATCGGGCGAAATTGACTGAGATGGCCAATTTGGGCGAACCGCTTGGCCAATGCCGCATATTCTTCTTGATCGGATGCGGGCCGGCGGTGTGGATCGAGACAGAAGGGCCACCGCAGGTCCGGATGTCAGATATCAGAAAGCCACGAGGATCTTCACATGACCCGCTTCACGCAACGTTTCGGAATCGCCGCTTTCGGCCTTCTCGCGCCTCTGCCGGTGCAGGCCCACCATGCCATGGGAGGCGCACTGCCCGAGACCGCCGTTCAGTCCGCAATCAGCGGGATTGCGCATCCGGTCATCGGGATCGACCATCTCGCCTTCGTCGTGCTCGTCGGTCTGCTGGCCGCGCGGACGGGACTGAAGGTCGCTCTCCCCGCGGGCTTCGCCATCGCCACGATCTTCGGCTGCCTGCTGACCCTGGCGGGCGTCACGCTGCCGCTGGCGGAAGTGGTTATCGGGGCCTCGGTCGTGGCGCTTGGCGCGCTGCTGCTGCGCGCGGAACTGACTGCGGGCAAAGTGGTTCTGGCTGCGGTTCCGGCGATCGGCCTGTTCCATGGCTGGGCCTATGGCGGCGCGATCCTCGGCGCCGAAACCGGCGTCATCCCTGCCTACCTCGCCGGTTTCGGACTGGTGCAGTTCGCCATCGCGACGGCCGTCGCCATGACCGCCGTTGCGCTGCGCGACGCAGTCAGCGTCGCCGCATCCCGCGAGCGGATCGCAGCGGGCGTCTGCATGGGTGTCGGCTGTGCCGTGATGATCGAGACACTCGAAGCCATGGTGTTCACCGTCTGATCAAGGCTCTCCCCGGGGCGCCTCCGGGCGTTTCACCACTGGCCGGCCCGCATTTGCAGGGCCGGCCTTTTTTGTTGCGGACCCGGTGCCCCGCGGCGCAGGTGGCAGCTATGCGGGGCGCAGCCGCCAGCGCCCGGCGATCAGCGCGCCGGTGAGGGCCAGGCAGACGAAGACCACCGAGAAGATGCTGAAGGCCGCGGCCAGACCAAGCCCGTCGATCAGGTAGCCGAAGATCGAGGTGGGGATCGCATTGGCCAGATAGCCCACCACATAGAAGCGCGCGATCTTGCTGGTCAGCGTGCCCTGCGCCGCGGTCTGGTTCACCAGCGCCGCGCCGCCGACGAAGGCCGCACCGTAGGCGAGACCGCACAGCGGCATGGTCAAAACAAAGACCGCCGAAACACCGCTTAACGCACCGCCCAGGACGATCACCTGCAGGACCGCCAACAGGCCCAGTCCAAGCAAGATGGCCGTAAGCGGGCGGACGCGCCCCGAGATCATCTGCCCAATGCCGCCGAAGAGCTGGAACAGCGCAGGGAGAAGCCCGGCCAGCGCATGGATGTTCAGGTGGAACAGGTTGGTCGCGAGACTGACCGAGGTTGCCATGAGAACCGACCCCAGCATCCAGGCAACGGCGACGGACAAACAGGCAAGCCGCAGATACATCTGCCGCTCGCGGTCCGACAGGTCGGAACGGATGTCGCGATCTTGCTTGCGCTCTGTGGCTGCGTGCTTGGGCCAGGCAGCAAGGCAAAGCCCGACGAAGGCCAGGGCGGCGATCGCCGCGATGACGAGAAACGGCGTCACCAGCGGTGCGGCATGCGCCGCCAGCGCCGCCGACGACAGGCAAGGCCCCGCGGCTGCCCCGCCAGTGAAGGCGATGGTTGAGACGGTCGCCGCCCGGCCGCGCTTCGCCTTGCTGTCGAGATCGAAGAGCGCGGTTGAGGCGGTGGAGGTGATCAGTCCGGTGCTGACACCTGAAAGCAGGCGCCCGACGAGCAGCATCCATACCTCTCCGGCGGTGGCAAAGATCAGCGCCCCCGCCATCGTCAGCAGCAGCGCCGGCAGCAGCACTTGGCGCCGGTCCGAGGCCCGGCGATTCAGCGTCCCCGCAAGAAACAGCGATGCCAGCGTTCCGATGGCGTAGACCGCGAAGATCGTGGTGCCTGCGCTCTGCGGCAAGCCCCAGTCTTCGATGTAGACCGGGTAGAGGGGGCTGGGCGTGGTGCTGGCCAGCAAGGCCGCAAAGATCGCGACAGCGCAGAAAACGCGTCCGACGAAGTAGTCGGAGGTGTCTGCCCTGCAGGGTTCTAGAGAGGCCGCGTCGGGCGTGACCGCGTGGCTTACCGATGGCGCCATGGGAGGATAGCTCCAAGGTTAAGGAAACAAGAATGCCTTGACGGCTCACCGGGAATGCCGGAGGAGGTCCGTATGCAAATGGCGAATAGCTTTGCAATTGGCGAATTGTGGGAATTTGTCAAGAAACAATCAGATTTTCGGGAGAGACCGGTGCCGCTGATGAAAGCCAGCCAACTGAGCGCCTTTGGCGCTACTGACAAGCTCAAGCTCGCGATGATCGAGCGCCCGGCACCGGGGCAGGGCGAGGTGCTCGTCCGCCAGATCGCCAGCAGCCTGAACCCAGTTGATCTGATAATCCGGCGCGGCGGCTATCCCGCCGTGCCTCCGGGTTGCCTGCCCTACATCGGAGGACGCGATGTTGCGGGGGTGATCGACGCGACCGGCGAGGGTGTCGATCCGACGTGGCTCGGGCGCAGGGTCTTTGGTGCCCCTGATTTCACGCGCGGTGCCTTCGCCGAATATCTTGTCATGCGGCCGGAGGAACTCGCGCAGGTGCCCGACCGGCTGTCGCTAAGGGAGGCCGCGCTGCTGCCGATCGCCGCGCTGACTGCATGGCAGGGGCTGTTCCGTCATGGTCATCTCGAAGCGGGCGAGACGGTTCTGATCCACGGCGGCTCCGGCGGGGTCGGGCACTACGCGGTGCAACTGGCGGCGCGGGCCGGGGCGCGCGTGGTCGCCACAGCATCGGAGCGCAACCGCGCCTTTCTTTCTGAGCTGAGCGCGCACAAGGTCATGGCCTATGATACGGAGCGTTTCGAGGCGGGGCTGTCTGACGTCGATCTCGTGTTTGACCTGATCGGCGCGCAAACCCAGACCCGGTCTTGGTCGGTCCTCAGGGATGGTGGCCGGATGATCTCTGCTGTCGCGCCGCCGGATGCGAGGAGGGCGGCCGCAAAGAACGCTGGAGCCGCCCGGTTCTTCATCGCCGAGTCCCGCAGTGACGACCTGGCCCGGATCGCCGACGCGGTCATTGCCGGGGATCTGCGCAGCCATGTGAGCCGCCGGTTCACGCTCGAGGAGCTGCCGCAGGCGCATGACGCGCTCGAAGCCGGCGGGGTTCGCGGAAAACTCGGCGTGGACATCGCCTGATGCAACTCTTCTGAGTTTCGGACGACCCCGACAAGCCAGCAATCCAAGCGCGAAACCCCTTGTATGTATACGTTCGTGCACGACTCAGGTGCGGCTCATAGGCTCGGTCCAATTCGCTCAAATATTGAGCGCGCGCCCTTAGCTGCGCTCAATTCGGCGGCACCGCCTCCGTCATCCCGGTGTTACAGAGGCATTCCAGCCGTCGCCGAATTCACCGCATTCCGGATGCATGTTTCTGTCGCCGCAAAGGAGCCCAGCTATGAGACCAGTCGCGACAGAGCAGAATGGCAAGGCCACGATCGACACCTGCGCGCTTCCCCAGTCGCAGCGTTTCGCTTTCTGGAGTGACGTGGTCTGCGAGAACTTTTCTCCGGCCGCGATGCACGTCCCGGAGAATGCCGACCGGAGCAAGTTCAGCGCCTGGATGGAACGGCGCAGCCTGGCCGGGCTCGGGATCAGCCACATCCGCTCGACGCCGCAGGCCTCGCTGCGCGACCGTGCCTCGATCCGGCGCAATCCGCGCGACTGCTTCTTTCTTGCCTATGCGACCGAGGGACAGGGCCGGTTGCGGCAGGGCGGGCGTGAGACGGTGCAACGCGCTGGCGACTTCATTCTCTACGATTCCGCCCAGCCCTTCGAATACGTCTGGGACATGGACTATGCTGGCTACTGGCTTCGGCTGCCGCGTACCCTGCTGACCAACCGCATCGCCAACGCCGAGGTTATGACCGCGCGCTCGATTTCCACGACGGCGCCAATCGGTCGCCTCGTCGGCGGGTTGATCGAGGAAGCCTACGGGCTCGATCTCTGCGGCGACAATCCGGCATCGCGCCGTGTCGCCTCGTCGCTGATCGACCTCATCGCCGCGGCGTTCGAGGCTCATTCCGGGATCGACCTGGATGACTCGCCACGGCACCAGGGGCTTCTCGACCGGGCCCAGTCCTACATCCTTGCCAACCTCGAGGACTCCGATCTCGATTGCGAGCGGTTGATGTCCGAGCTTGGGGTGTCCCGCCGGACCCTTGCGCGCGTCTTCGCCAAGGCCGAAACCACGCCCGCGAAATGGATCTGGAGCCAGCGGCTCGAGCGGAGCCGGCAAATGATCCTCACCGGAGGCACCCAGCGGGTTACGGATCTCGCGATGGCCTGCGGATTCAGCGACGTCTCGCATTTCTCGCGCGCGTTCAAGTCGCAGTTCGGAATGACCGCTAAGGCTATGATGGACGAGCGCGCCCGCTGAGGCGCACCCGCCCGCCGGTCAGGCGGGATACCGCAAGTGGTGCGACGTGCGCGCCTGGAAGGCCCGCCCGGCCTGCACAAGCGCGGCCTCGCCCTGCAGGGGACCAAGAAGCTGCGCATTGATCGGCATGCCATCCGAATGCAGGCCCACCGGGAACGACAGCGCCGGATGCCCGGACATCGTGTAGGGGCAGGTGAATCTGTGCAGCCCCGAGATGATGCGCGCGCTTGAGCGGGTCATCTCCTCGGACGTCGGGGGCGTGAAGGCCATCGCCGGGGTGGCCACCAGATCGACACTGTCGAACAGCGCCTCGAAGTCGCCCCGGAACGCGTCTCGGCGCATCTGAACGCGCTGAAGCTCCGTCGCCGACAGGCTGCGCCCGCGCTCGATGAGGTCCCTGAGAGCGGGGCCGTAGTTTGCGGCATGCTCGGCATAATCCGCCTCGTGTGCCAGCGCGGTATGCGATGCGCAGACCTCGAACCAGTCCCAGATCATGGCGGTCGGATCGGGGGCCTCGATCTCGGCGATCTCGGCGCCAGCGTCCCTCAGCACGGCCAGCATGTCGTCGAGGGCCCGAAGGTGCTCGGCATCGACATCATCCGCATTCCTGTCCCGATCCACGCCGATGCGCAGTCCCGTCACATCGCGCGGAATCGCCTGCAGGGGAGGCAAGGGCTGGCGCAGGGTCGTGCTGTCTGCTGGGTCGCGCCCGGCCATGATCCACAGCGCCAGCGCGGCATCCTCGACGCTGCGCGCGAGCGGTCCGACGTGATCAAGCGAGGCACCAAGCTCGAACACTCCGGCGCGACTGACGCGTCCCCATGTCGGCTTGAGCCCCGTGACCCCGTTCATCGCCGCTGGGATGCGGATCGAGCCGCCTGTCTCTGACGCCAGACCCATGTAGCACATCCCCGAAACCACGGCGACGGCGCTTCCGGACGACGAGGCGCCGCACCAGCGCGCCGCGTTCCAGGGGTTGCGCGGCGTGCCGAAATGGGTGTGCTCGGCGTAAACGCCTTCGGTCAGGTTGGTCTTGCCGAGCATAATCGCGCCAGCCTGCTGAAGTCGCGCGACGGCGGTGGCGGTGCCCCGAGCTGTATGGGTCCGGCGGTGTCCCATGCCGCCTGTCGTCGGCAGGCCGGCAATGTCGTAAATGTCTTTCACGGCGATCGGAATGCCGGTCAGGACAGGGGCGTCCGCACGCATCTTGTCGAGGGTGCGGTCGGCCGCTTCCGCCTGCGCCAGCGCCGTCTCGGTTTCGACGCGGATGAACGCGCCGAGCTCGGCGCGCGCCGCGATGCGATCGAGCATGGTCCGCGTGACGTCCACCGAGCGAAGCTCGCGCCGTGCCAACCGCGCGCGCAGGCTGGTGATCGTGTCGAAGGCAAAATCCATGTGGCTCTCCTGTTCCGCTGGCTTCTGGTCACACGTGTTGACCGGCGGCTTTCGCACCCGACAAGCGCGAAACAGAGGTTGGCCCGCGCAGCCATGAAGATTGGCAGGACCAGCAAAGACGCGCCCGCGTCTGCCGGGTAGCTGTTGCTCAATTCGAGCAATTTCAGGAATCCGCCGATGGCCGTGCACGCACCCACCAAAGAGGAACTGAAGAAGACCGCTGCCGGCTATGGCATGTCCTTCAGTGACGCCGAACTTGAAGACTACCGCACGGCGATCGCCGCCCGCCTGTCCTCCTACACCGTCGTCGCCGAGATGGCCGACGAGGTGCCGCAGGTGGCCTATCCGCGCACGCCCGGACACCGAGCGCTGCCCGAAGAAAACCCGCACAACGCCTGGTACTGGAAGACCTCCGTCGCCGGTGCGGCGACCGGCAAGCTGAAGGGCAAGCGGGTTTCGCTGAAAGACAACATCATGCTGGCCGGGGTCCCCATGATGAACGGCACGCCCCACCTCGAGGGCTACGTACCCGAGTTCGACGCACCGATCGTGACGCGCATGCTCGACGAAGGGGCCGAGATCGCCGGGAAGGCACATTGCGAGCTGCTTTGCATGACCGGCAGTTCCTTCACCAACGCAACCGGCCACGTGCACAACCCCTGGCGTCACGGGTATTCGGCGGGAGGCTCGTCTTCGGGCTCGGCCGTCACCGTGGCCACCGGCGAGGTCGACATGTCCATCGGCTGCGACCAGGGCGGCTCGATCCGCATGCCCTCGTCGTTCTGCGGCATCTACGGGATGAAGCCGACGCACGGCCTCGTGCCCTACACCGGGATCATGCCGATCGAGATCGAGATCGATCACGCTGGGCCAATGACCCGCACCGTCGAGGACAATGCGCTGCTGCTCGAAGTCATCGCCGGTGACGACGGCTACGACCCGCGCATCAAGGCTCCCGAGGTCAAACAATACACCAAGGCGCTGACCGGCGACGTCAAGGGCCTGAAGATCGGCGTTCTCAAGGAAGGTTTCGAGAGCATCTTCGCCGATCCCGCGGTGAACGAGAAGGTCCGCGCCGCGGCCAAGCGGCTCGAAGCGCTCGGGGCGAAGGTGACCGAGGTCTCGATCCCGATGCATCTCAAGGCCGGCGCGATCTTCGAGCCGATCGTCACCGAGGGTGCCTTCACCACGATGTTCGAGGGCGATGGCTACGGTGCGTCGCGTCGCGATCTCTATGCCGTCTCGATGATGGATCACTACCGCGGCTGGCGCCGCTCGGCGGACGATCTGTCGCCGACCGCGAAGATCGCCCTGCTGGCCGGGCGTTACGTGACGCAGAAATACGGAACCCGCTACTACGGCAAGGCGATGAACATCAGCCGCCGCCTGCGCGCCACCTATGATGCGCAGCTTGCGCAGGTTGACCTGCTGCTCATGCCGACCACGGCGGTCACCGCGCAGAAATTCCCCGAGCCGGGTGCCTCGCTGGCCGAGGTGGTGACCCACGCGCATCAGCCGGTGGCGATCACCTGTCCTTTCGACATCACCCACCACCCGGCGATGTCGGTGCCCTGCGGCCTTTCCGACGGCCTGCCGGTCGGGATGATGCTGGTCGGGCGTCATTTCGACGAGGAGACCATCTATCGCGCCGCGCATGCCTTCGAGCAATCCGGCGACTGGAAGACATTCTGAACCGGAGCGCGGCGCACAGGATCAAGGCGATTGACCAACCTGGCAAAGCAGCCTCTTGGTCCCCGCGCTAACGTAACGAGAAGGCGACCCTGGGTAAGCCGCGGTCGCGGAAACAGACCAAAGAACTGGATCGAGACATGTCGGATCATTCTCACGGGACCATGCCACCGGAGGCACTCGCTCTCAGAGCGAAGGCCATGGAGCAACTGATGATCGAGAAGGGCCTGCTGCGTGAAGGCGCGGTCGACGCGATTGTCGAGGTCTTCGAGCATGAGCTTGGCCCCAAGAACGGGGCAAAGGTCGTGGCCCGTGCCTGGACCGACCCGGAGTACAAGGCGCGCCTGATCGCAGACGGTCCGGCGGCGATCCTCGAGCTGGGGTTCTCGGGCATGGAAGGGGCGCATATGCTCGTCTGCGAGAACACCCCGCAGGTGCACAATGTGATCGTTTGCACGCTCTGCTCCTGCTACCCGTGGCCGGTGCTGGGTCTGCCGCCGATGTGGTACAAAACCGCCGCCTACCGCTCGCGCGTGGTGATCGAACCGCGCGCGGTGCTCAAGGAATTCGATCTCGAGATCCCCGACGACGTGGAGGTGCGCGTCTGGGACAGCAACAACGAGCTGCGCTACTTCGTGCTGCCTGAACGCCCCGCCGGCACCGAGGGCTGGAGCGCCGAACAGCTTGAGAAGCTAGTCACCCGCAACTCGATGATCGGCACCGGCCTGCCGCTGACCCCCGAAGAACTCGAAGGGGGCGCGGCATGAACAACGTCCATGATTTCGGCGGCATGCAGGGCTACGGCCCGGTTGTGCCGGATGTCGACGAGCCCCTCTTCGCCGAAGAATGGGAGCGCGGGGCCTTCGCGCTCAACCTCCTGCTTCAGGTCGTGGGACTGTTCAACGCCGACCAGTCTCGGCACGCCATGGAGAAGATCCCGGCCATCCACTACCTGATCTCGCCCTATTACCTGCACTGGATGGACAGCTACGAGGCGATCCTTCTCGAGAAGGGCGTCGTCACGGCGCGCGAGTTGGAGACCGGGATCTCTGAAGGTCCGGCGCCGGAATGGGCCCGCGCTGTGCCGCCTCCGCCGAACGAAAAGATGGGCGAGGTCGTCAGGCAGCCTCACGACGCGCGTGGTGAGGCGTCCGGTCCCCGCCGTTTCGCCGAGGGTGACAAGGTGCGGGCCCGGAACATCAATCCTAAGGGGCACACCCGGCTGCCACGGTACATCCGCGGACACGTCGGCACGGTCGTCGCCGCGCGGGATGCCTATGCCTATGCCGACCAGCGCGCCCACACCGAGGGCGAGGATCCGCAGTGGGTGTACTCGGTCCGCTTCGAGGGCGCAGAGCTCTGGGGGCCCGACGCCGGGGTAAAAGACGCCGTCTACATCGACCTTTACCAGCCCTACATCGAGCCCGCCTGAAGCCTGCCCGGCGCAGGAGCCTGCCGCGAGGAACCGCCATGAAAGATCAGCCCCAGTCTATCGGCCACCGCATCACGCTGCAGGATGTCTGCGACGAGATCGCTGCATCCGGCCTCCCGGCCTGCGCCAAGCGGCTGCAGGATATCGCCGCCGCGAACCCGCTGAACGCGACGACGCAGGTGCAGACATCTCTTCCGACGCACCTGCAGGGCCCGCTTGCCGGGGTCGCGATCGCGGTGAAGGACAATATCGACGTGGCCGGCTTCGCCACCACCGGGGCCTCGCCCGCGCTGCGCCACAACCGTCCCGCTTCGGATGCGCCGGTGGTCGCGCGGCTGCGGGCGGCGGGAGCCTGGGTGCCGGCAAAGCTCAACATGCACGAGCTGGCCTTCGGGATCACCTCCGACAACATGGCCTATGGCCGGGTCATCAACCCCTATGACGCGGACCGCACCGCGGGTGGCTCCTCGGGTGGGTCGGGCGCGGCCGTGGCGGCCGGCGTGGTCCCTGCCGCCCTGGGCACCGATACCGGCGCCTCGGTGCGGATCCCGGCGGCATTCTGCGGAACCGTGGGCCTGCGTCCTTCGACCGGGCGCTATTCGACCGAGGGGGTTCTGGCGATCTCCTTCATGCGCGACACGATCGGCGTCCTGGCCAACACGGTTGCCGACGTCGCCGAGATCGACGCGGTGATCTGCCCCGATGACGCCGCGCTGCCAGAACTGCCCGAGCGGCCCATCCGTCTTGGCCTTCCTGCCGATGCCCTGCCGGGCTACTGCACCGCGACCGAGAAGCGGTTCCGCGAGGTGCTGGCACAGCTCGAGGCCTCGGGGACCGTCGAGGTGGTGCCGCTGCCGGAGCTTGGCTACGAGACCATCCAGGCGGAGCTCGATGCGCCCACGGCGCAGACCGAAGCCCTGCAGTTCTGGCAGGAATTTTGCGCCGGAACGCTTGGCATCACGCTCGCGGAATTTCGCGAGGGGCTCGCCAGCCCCGACGTGATCGAGATCTTTGCCACCATGCAAGCCGCCGCGGACGCCGGCGCCGAGACCTACCGTGCGCTGGTGCGGGGCGGGCGCGCGGCACTGCAGGCCCGCATCGGCAGCCTGTTTCCGACCTTCGGCATCGACCTCATCGTCGCGCCCACCTCTCCGGTCCAGCCGCCGAAGCTGGCCGACTACCTCGAGATTTCGGTCAGGGATGAAAAACGGCCCACGCTCCCTGTGGTCGTGCAGAACACCGCCCTGGCCACAATCGTCGGAACCCCCTCGCTCTCGGTTCCGGCGGGTCTCGATGCGGACTCCCTCCCTGTCGGCTTGATGCTGGAGGCGCCGATCGGTTGCGATCGCCGTCTGTTGGCACTGGCCGTCCGCATCGAGGCCGACCTGTCCCGCGCCCATTAATCAAAGGCGCGGACCCTCAAAAGAAATACAGCCAACACGGAGAACTCCCATGACCAACACCTCGATCCTCAAGCTTTCCGGCAGCTGGTTCGCTGCCGCCGCCGTCGCCATGTCCATGGCAAGCGCCGTCCAAGCCCAGGACGCCCCCACCGAAATGGGCGAGGGTGCCGACATCACCTCCATGTGCGGCGACAAGCCCGCGCGCGTCGCGCTCATCGACGGGATCGGCGGCGACACCTGGCGCCGCACCGTCGAGCAGGAACTGCGCAACGAAGCCGCCAAATGCCCCAATGTGACCGAGGTGCGCTATTCCGACGCCGGTGGCGACGCCCAGAAGTTCAACAGCGACATCAACAGCTTCGTCGCCCAGGGCTTTGACATCATCATTCCGTTCGCGGATTTCGCCGATGCGTCGATCCCCGCCTTCCGCTCGGCCACCCGCGACGGCGTGACGATGGTGCCCTATTTCTCGAAACTCAGCGGCACGCCGGGACGCGACTACGTCGCCAACGTCTATCAGGACCAGACCGTGGCCGGCAGCCTCTGGGGCGAGTGGATCGGCGAGAACCTCGGCGATGCCAAGATCGTCATGCTGGGCGGCATGCCGGGTGCCGCCTCCTCGACCAATTTCTTCAACGGCTTGAAGGAGGGTATCGCCGAATATGACGGCGTCGAGCTGCTGCAGGACAGCTATGTAACGACCAACTGGAACATGGCCGACGCGCAGCGCGCCACCGCCGGCCTGATCGCAACCTACCCCGAGATCGATGCCATCGTGACCGACCACGGTCCGGCAGCGGTCGCGGCAGTGAACGCCTTCCAGCAGGCCGGCGAAGAGGTGCCCGCGATCCTCACCATCGCCTCGGGCAACGAGCTGAACTGCAAGTGGGCCGAAGACAAGGAGGCCGGCAAGGGCTGGGACTTCTTCTCGCTCGACGGGACGACGACCATCGTGCGCTTCGCCTTCCGTCGCGCCTTGGCCGAGTTCGAGGGCACCGAGAACCCCGAAGGCACGGTGCTGGTGCCCTATGTGTCGAACGACAGCTTCAAGGACATCTCGCTTGGCTGCAACACCGACCTGCCGCCCGACGCGGACTTGAGCTCGCTTCTCTCCGAGGACGAACTCAAGAAAGTCTTCGGCTGGAACTGATCCGATGACCGCTTCACTCTCCCAAACCGATGCCCTCCTCCTGGAGGGCATCACCAAGCGCTTCGGCCCGGTGACCGCGCTCGACGACGTGTCCCTGACGGTCCGCGCTGGCGAGATCCACGCGCTCGTCGGTGAGAACGGCGCCGGCAAATCCACGCTGATGGCGGTCGCCAGCGGCGCGCTAGAGCCTGACGAAGGGACCGTGCGCTTTTTCGGTGAAGCGCTCAGTGCCGACCCCGGCGAGACCCGTGAACGGGGTCTCGCCATCGTGCGTCAGGAGCCCTCCCTGATGCCCGACCTGACCGTCGCCGAGAACATCCATATGGGCCTGCCCAAGCACCTGCGTCCAGCAGTCGGCGAGTTGGAAGGCTTTGTCCGCGAGCGGCTGGCCAACTGGCATGCAGACACCGGCATCGATCCGCATGCGCGGGTCGAAAGCCTGCTGCCCGAGAAACGCTTCATCGTCGAGATCGTGAAAGCGATCGCCTGCCAGCCGAAGCTGCTGGTCCTGGATGAGCCCACCGAGCATCTGACCGGGCGCGACGTGGTCCGCCTGTTCGAGATTGTACGCGATCTGGCGGCGAAAGGTTGCGCCGTGGTCTACATCTCGCACCGCATCCGCGAAGTCCGGCAAATCGCCGAGCGGATCTCGGTGCTGCGCAACGGCCGTCAAGTCGGCACGCGTCCGGCCACCAACCTGTCGGAAGAAGAAATCATCACGATGATCGTCGGTCGCCGCGTCGAGCGGCCGTTCCCGCCCAAGCTGCGCCCCTCGGGAAAGCCCGAGCGGATTTTCGAACTGAACGGCGTTTCGGGACCGGGCTTTCGGGACATCGTCATGCGGATTGATCGCGGCGAGATCGTCGGCCTGGCCGGGATCGACGGCCATGGCCAGCGCGAACTCATGCGTGCGCTCGCCGGCCAGAAGCCCATCGAAGGGCCGATCAACGTCGCCGACCACGTGGTGAAGATCCGCTCGCCCAAGGACGCGCGCAAGGCGGGCATCCGCTTCGTCCCGGGCGACCGTCACCGTGAAGGGCTGCTCCCCGGCCTGTCGGTGCGCGAAAACTTCTCCGTGCGCTCGATCGAGAAGGACGCGCGCGGCGGCTTCATCAGCGCCGCTGCGGAAAAGCGCCGCGCGCGCGAGGATCTGGCGCGTCTCGACGTCAAGATGGCCGGCATCGAAGCGCCGATTTCCTCTCTTTCGGGCGGCAACGCGCAGAAGGTCGTGCTGACCAGCGTGCTTGCGGGCGATCCCGAGGTGCTGCTGCTCGACGAACCGACGCAGGGCGTCGATGTCGGAGCCCGCGCCGAGATCTACCAGGTCATGCGCAAGGCCGCGGAGGAGGGGATGAGCCAGATCGTCTGCTCGTCCGACCGCGCCGAACTGGTCGGCCTCTGCGACCGAATCTACGTGTTCTCGCGCGGCGAGATCGTCGCTGAACTCAAGGGCGACGCGGTCAATGACGAAGCCATCGCCCAGGCGATGATGACCGCGACGAATGCGCGTGCAGGCGTGCGCGAGGCAGGCGGCAAGCTCGCGCGCCTTGGCAGTTCCGACTGGGCGCCGTTCTGGATGCTCATCGCCGCGACCCTGATCCTGGGCTCCGTCGCGGGCTGGGTGAACCCCTACTTCCTGACCGAGCGGTCGCTTACCAACCTGATGGCGATGACCGCGACGTTGGCGATGGTGGCCTACGGCCAGCAGCTCCTCATGCTGACCGGCGGAATCGACCTGTCGGTCGGGCCGCTCATGGGGCTCTGCGCGGTGGTGGGCTCGTTCTTCCTGTCGGGCGACCCTTGGCTGCTGCCGTCGCTGGGCTGGCTTTCTATCATCCTCGTCGCGGCCTGCGTGGGTGCTGTGAACTTCCTGCTCGTCGGGCCGCTGAAGCTGCACCCGATGGTCGCGACGCTGGCCACCTACATGGCGGTGCAGGCGGTTTCGCTGCTGCTCCGGCCGGTGCCCGGCGGGATGACCGATTTCGGCGTGCTCGATGCGCTCGGCTTCGACATATGGGTGATCCCCGCAACTTTCATCGTCGCCATCGTCGTGGGGATCGTTCTCGACGTCTTCTTGCTGCGCTCCGGCAAGGGCATCCGCTGGCGGGGTTTCGGCTCGAACGCAGAGGCAGCCCGCGTGGCCGGCGTCACACCGCTGCTGACGCAATTCGCGGCCTATGTGGGCTGTTCGGTGCTGACCGCTTTCGCGGCGATCATGATGATCGAACAGGTCGCCATCGGCGATCCACGCGCAGGCATGGGCTACACGCTGACCTCAATCGCCTCGGTGGTGATCGGCGGAACCAGCCTTATGGGCGGGCGCGGCCTCTTCCTCGGCTCACTGCTCGGGGCGGTGTTCATCACCCTCGTCAACTCGGCGGCCACCTTCCTGCAGCTCGACTCGGCCTGGCAGAACTACTTGCTCGGCGGGTTGATCATCCTTGCGGTGGCCTTCTACTCCTTCAGCAGATCCAAGGCGGTGTCCGTATGAGCAACTCAGGTACAGTGACCGAAGCCGGTGGGCCGGCCCGCAAGCTTCCCTTCGCCAACATGTCGGAATTCGCATGGGTCTGGATCCCGCTGGTGCTGGTGTTCGCCGCCAGCATGGTGCTGGCCCCCGGCACCATGCGCTGGCCCGCCCTGCTGGGCATGCTGCCCTTCGCCGCGATGCTCGCCGTCGTTGCCGCAGGGCAGACTATCATCATTCAGCAGCGCGGGATGGACCTCTCGTCGGGCGCGATCATGACCGTCGGCGGCCTTGCAGTGTCGCGGGTCTATCTCGAGACGCAATCGCTGACACTTGCGCTGGTGGCGGCCGTCGTGCTTTGCGCCGTGCTGGGGCTGATCAACGGGATCGCCGTCTCTGTCCTCCGGATCACGCCGATCGTGGCCACGCTGGCCACCGGTGCCATCTATGCCGGGCTTGCGCGCCACATCTCGAACGGTAACTCGATCTCGGCGCCGGGCCCGCTTGCGGACTTCGTGCACATGAAGCTCGCCGGGCTGCCGGCGATCCTGATCCTGGCGTTCATCGTGGTCGCAGCCATCGCCGGAATCATCCGCTACACACCGCTAGGACGACGTTTTACCGCGGTCGGTGCCAGCCCGGCCGCAGCGACCGCCGCAGGATTCCCGGCGATGCCCTACCTGGTGGGGACCTACGCGGTCGGAGCGATGTTCTTCGGACTCGGAGGCATTCTCTTCACCGGCTTCATCAACTCGGCGACCATCACCGCGGGCGACGACTACCTGCTGCCGTCGATCGCCGCGGTGGTCGTGGGAGGAACGCCCTTCACCGGTGGCAAGGGCAGCATCGTGGCCAGCGCGATTGCCGCGATCTTCATGACGCAGCTCGGCCAGATGGTGCTTGCCATGGGCGCCGGCACCCCGGCGCAATACCTGGTTCAGGCGGCGGTGATCGTCCTTGCGCTCGCGGGCCCGCGGCTGGTGAAACTGGTCAGGAAGTGACGGCATCCTGACCGCACGCTCAGAGGGGCCCCGCCACAAATGGCGGGGCCCCTCTTTTTTGGCGCATGCATGTCCGCATGGAACAATCTCTTTGGCCCGCCCGGTAAAGCAGGCATCTGACCGTCGGATACTCTGCATCACAGGCGAGCCATGCATGCTCGGCCGCGCACGCGGCTCCGGCCCGAACGTCGGACCCACGACAGACAACCAACAGTGGAGCTTGCTAAAATGATCCGATCCAACAGTCTCAAGTTGACCGCCGCCGTGCTCGCGCTGGGGGCCGCGACAGCCGGTCAGGCACAGGAAGGCCAGACCGAAATGGGCGAAGGCGCCGACATCGCCACCATGTGCGGCGACAAGCCCGTGCGCGTGGCCCTCGCCGATGGCATGGGCGGCAACACATGGCGCCGCACCGCCGAGCAGGAGTTCCGCAGCGAAGCGGCAAAATGCGCGAATATCACCGAGGTACGCCACTCTGACGCCCAGGGCGATGCGCAGAAATACAACAGCGACATCAACAGCTTCGTGGCGCAGGGTTTCGACATTATCATTGGCCATTCCGGCGATTTCGGCGACGCCTCGATCCCGGCCTATCGCGCCGCGACCCGCGCTGGGGCAACGATGGTGCCCTATTTCGGCAAGCTGACCGGCACCGACGGGCGCGACTACACGGTGAACATCTACCAAGATCAGACGGTGGCCGGACACCTCTGGGCAGACTGGATCGGCGAGCACTTCGAAGACGCTAAAATCGTGTTCATGGGCGGCCTGCCCGGCGCGGCCTCGTCCGACAACTTCTTCAACGGCCTCAAGGAAGGCATGAAAAGCAACCCGGGCATCGAACTGCTGCAGGACGACTACGTGGTCACCAACTGGAACATGGCCGATGCACAGCGCGCAGCGGCGGGGCTGATCGCGACCTTTCCCGAGATCGACGCCATCGTGACCGATTACGGCCCGGCGTCGCTGGCTGCGGTCAACGCCTACCAGCAAGCCGGCGAGAAGGTTCCCGCGATGCTGACCATCGCTTCGGGCAACGAGCTGAACTGCAAGTGGGAAGCCGACCAGGAGGCCGGGCAGGGGTGGGACTACTATTCCCTCGACGGCACCACGACGATCATCCGTTTCGCCCTGCGGCGCGCGATGGCGGAATTCCAGGGCACCGAGAACCCCGAGAGCCTCGAACTCTACCCCTATGTTTCGAATGACAGTTTCGCGAAGGTCTTTCTTGGCTGCGACAGCTCGCTTCCGCCCGATGCGGATCTCAGCTCGCTGCTGACCGACGAGGAACTGAAATCGGTTTTCGGCTACAACTGATCGACGCGGCGCAGCGGCCTTTCTGCTGCGCCGCTATTTTCCCCGAGCGGCGATCATGGCTTTGGCGGTCACGCCGTATCGGGCTTTGAAAGCGCGCGAAAAATGCGACAGGTTGCTGAAGCCGCTGGCCACGGCCACATCGGTTACCCGCACACCCTGTCCGGACGCGATCAACTCGTGGCTCTGCCTGAGGCGTTGTTCCCACATCCAGCTGATCGGCGTCGCGCCTTGCTGCGCGAAAAGGCGTGTCAGCGTCCTGCGTGACACGCCGAGGTCGTGGCACAGCCTGTCGCAATCGAGATCGGTGTCTTCGAGGTTGGCAAGAATATGCGATCGTGCGCGGTCCAGCAGGTTCATGTGTCGCGGGTCCTGCGCGGGATCGAGCCCGGCATGCCCTTCGAACGCGGCTGCGAGAACCTCGACCAGCGACGAGGCGACCCGGCGCATGGTCGCCGCGGGACATTGCAGCTCGAGCCTGTAGTTTTCCTGGATGAGGTTCCCCAGAAGCCGCCCCATCGGTTGCTGCGTGCTGATGGGGCGCGCGGTCATCGCCCGGGCCTGAGGCATCCGGCCAAGCAGCAGCGGCCCGGGCAAGCGCAGCCAGTACCCACCATAGCTGCTGTCCCACTGGTACTCGAAGGGCTCCTCCGAGCTGTAGATCAGGATGTCGCCCGCGGTCTGAACGGTTTCACGCCCGCCCTGCCGCAGGCGTCCGCGTCCATGAGTGAGATAGGACAGAAAGAAGCAGTCGAGCGGCTTGCGCCGCACCGCGTTCCCGTCGCGGCGGGTGATGTGCGGCGTTGCCTCGACCCGGCTCATGCCCACGGGACCGAGGCTGCGCTGCAGCGTCGTCGCGCTGAAATCCCGGCCCTCGTCTGCAGGCAGTGAAACCGTTGCCGGAGAGAAATGGTCGCAGACCACGTCGTTCCAGAAGGCCACCCGTTCATCCGGAGCAAATGGCTGTGTGCTGAATTGCGTGACGGGCCGGAGCGGAGCGGGCGGCGTGGAGACGATGGTTTGGCGCATTTCAGATCATCCGCGGGAAGGGCTCTCTGGGGAACGGAACGGCAGTCAGACGCGCGTGCAGGGAGGCAGATCTCTGCGATCGGCCAAAATGCCGAGGTTGTGTTCGCGGGATCGTCCGCCAGTTGCGCTGGCTTACTCGGCTGCGACGCGCCCCTCCGCGCCGGCATTCAGCAGGGCGACAACCTCCTGCGTGCTACGGACATCGGCATAAACCGAATAGAGGCTGTCGAGCGTGCCATTGTGTTCCTCGTCGTTGAGCGCGGCGTTGCCGTCCGAGACAAAGATCACCTTGTAGCTAAGCTGATGCGCATCGCGGGCGGTCGCCTCCGAGCAGCAGTTGGTCACCGTGCCCGTGACAAGCACGGTGTCGACGTCGAGGCCCTGCAGGACGTCGTGCAGATCGCAGGTGCCTTGGATGAAGCCGCTGAAGCGTGTCTTGTCGAGCACCGGCTCGCCCTCGGCCACGTCCAGGCCTGGCCAGAGCGCATGGTCATGCGCGCCCGCGGTGAAACCCTTCATAAGACCTTCGGAAAAGGGCGTGCCGAGCATGGAGCCGTACCAGCTGGTCCAGGGCCGCGCTTCGTTGGCATCATAGGTGTAGCGCAGGAAGACATTGGTCCCCCCCGCCGCTCGGACCGCGCGCGACAGCGCGTTCACATTTGGCACGATGTCCCGCGCCGCCGGCACCTCGGAAACGGCCCCCACTTCCATGAAACCATTCTGCAGGTCGACGACGACATGCGCCGTCCGGGCCGGATCGATTGCCTCGAATGCGTGATCGCGCCCACCGCGGTTGGTCTTGCCCCGTTCGAGGGCGGCAGGCGACATCTTGATCCAGTGCATCTGGTTTTCCTTGCTGGGTCAGGCGCGGCGCGCGCCGGATTCGTCAAAAGCTTGTCCGACAATAGCGAGTCGATTTGTCTTTTGCACGCAGCTATAGCAACAAGCCCGCGGTCTGCATTGCCCCGTGGCCCGAAAAACGTTGCCGCCGCTCAATCTTCAGGCGCCGGCTTCAGGCGCCGGCACGTATCCCAATCTGCGCGAGATCGTCTCGGCAAGCTCCTGAAGCCGCACCACATGCGGCCCGTCGAGCGAAATATCGATCTCTTGCGCCGCGCCCAGCATGGTGACAGCCATTTCGATCTCTTGGGAAAAATTGCGCACGGGCGCCGCGAGGGCGGTCACGCCGGGCTGCGGGAAGGAATAGGTGATCGACACCCCGGTCCGGCGCACGCGATCGAGGATGTCGCCAAGCCCGTCGAACGGCGGGCAGGCACCGACGTAGCGCACCGGGTGGCTCTCGGCGAGTTGTTGTTCGGCAACTGACCTGCAGAGCGTGTCATCGAGGAAGGCCGCGAACAGCCGCCCTGTCGCGGTGCCGGTGACCGAATAGACCGTCCCCGGCTGTGCCGAGCTCCGAATCTCGTCGTTGGCTTGCAGAACCGCGGTGACCGTCGGGCCATAGGCGCCCCAGACAGAAATCGAGATAGACTGGCCGACCGATTGCGCCACCTTCAAAGCCTCGTTGGCCGCGACGACCTGCGGGTCCATGTTCAAAAGATGGCTCATGCCCAGCTCGAGCCCGAGGTCCCCCAACTGGTAGCCTCCGCTTTTTGCGTCCCGCGTGACCAGACCGCCGTTTTGCAGGCTGACGAGATAGGCGTGCACTTGCGCCTTGCTGAGGCCAGACCGACGCGAAAGTTCCATCGCACTCAGCGAGCCGGTCGTCTCGGTGAAGAGCGAAAGCAGCGAGAGGCCGGTTTCAACCGCCTGGACGCCACGACCATCGGTCAGACCGCTCATGCCAACGCGCTTTCGTAGCGACGGGTCGCCTCGAGCAGCGCCCGGAGCGTCGGGGAGTTCTGGTCTGGCGACACCGCCTCGGGGTAGCCAATGACCGAGACGGCAGCACAGGGGCCTGCGGGCGTCATCACCGCGGCTGCGAGGCTGCATAGATGCGGAACCGGCATTCCGACCGCATGGGTGAAACCGGCTTCGCGGATGGACCGGGCGCGCGCATGTCCCATCTCGGGCGTGCTCCGCCAGGCGTCGAAGAGATGCGCCGCGGCGCTGTTGCTCGCAGCGCTTCGCATGCCTGGGCTCAGGCTCAGGCTCAGCGGCCTCGGTCCCTTGATCACGCAGATCGTCGTCGGCACATCCCGGATCAACCGTTCGACCGTGACCATCATGCCGAGGCGAACAGACAGGGCGCGCGCCCGCTCGAGCGTCTGCCTTAGCACCGGGTCACCACGGAGGACCGTCTGCGCGAGAGCGAGAGTCGACTCCGACAGGCCGTAGCGCCCGGCGGCCGTCTCTTGCGCGATCATGCCGGTCCGCTTGAGCGAGTTCATGTAGGAATGCGCCTGTGCCGGCGTGATGCCTGCCTGCTCCGCGAGGTCTCGCAGCATCATCGGCTGGCCGCTTTCCTGAACGATCCTCAGCAGACGAATTGCCATATCCACAGATTTCACGCCGCGCTGGCGCGCCGGGGGGTTGGTCATGATCACTCCGCGTGAGGACTTGCGTCACCGACAGCGAAGCTGCCGCGTCCATATTTTCCGAGCTATGCCTATGCCGCGCAAGTCATATCGTTGCAAAGAGCTTTTGCCAGGCGTTGAGGGCAGGAGGGATTTCGTCCATGCCCACCGCTAAATAACAAAGATGATTTCAATTTGCGCGCTTGCAGCTCTCGCAAGAGGCGAAGGCGGGCTGTGCGACGCTTGTCGCCGAAATGCCCGAGCTCGGGCGGGGATCAGGAACTCCGGCCAGCGACATCGTCGTTTCCAGCTCGGTCCGCAGGATGTCGATCATGCGAACCGCCCCTGCCTCGCCGCCACTGGCCAGCGCGTAGAGCATTGCGCGTCCGAGAAGAACGGCGTCGGCCCCGGCCATCAGCAGTTTGAGAACGTCGCTGCCTCGCTGCACACCGCTGTCGGCGAGCAGCGGCATATCGGGGCCAACCGCGGCGCGGATCGATGGCGGCATCTCGATCGGGCTCACCGAAATGTCGAGGTTACGCATCCCATGGCTCGATACCACCAGCCCGTCCGTTCCCAGATCACGGCAGCGCAGCGCATCTTCGGGGTGCAGAACGCCCTTCACCACAAGCTTGCCGGGCCATGCGTCGCGGATTTTCGCGAGATGGTCCCAATTCAGATCTGCCGCGTGCCGCATCGGCGGCAGTCCCCTGCCGGTGATCGAGGCCTGTGCCGCCTGCGGGTGATGGGCAAAACGCGGCAATCCGCCCGAAATCAGCGAGCGCCCCAACACGTCTGCTGCCCAGGTCGGGTGGCGCATCACGTCGGTCACATTGCGTGCACCGAAACGCAGCGGCAAGCCAAAGCCGTTCCGGATATTGAAGCTGCGCAACGGAGAGGCGCGCGTGTCCACAGTGAGCACTAGCACCTCAATGCCGGTTGCGCGGACCCGCTCGAGAAGGGCCCGCCAATGCGCCTCGCTGTCCCATAGATAGAGCTGGAACCACAGCGCTGCATCGGTGGCCGCCCGGACCTCCTCGACGGACAGGAGGCTCTCCGTAGCGACAGTGAAGGGCACGCCTCGGGCGGCCGCGGCGCGCGCCAGCGCTATATCTCCTCGGTGCCGCACCAGACCGGCAAAGGCCGTGGGTGCGACCGCCAACGGCAGTGCGAAGTCGGTGCCTAGAATGGTTCTGGGCCGAACCCGTTCCGGCGTCTGAAGGACACGGGGTGCGATGCGTACAGCGTCGAGTTGCGCGCGGTTATAGCTGATCGCGGTTTCGGCTTCCGAGCCGCGATCAATGTATTCGAAGATGCCGCGCGGCAGCCGACGGCAGGCCCGCTGACGTGCTTCGGGAAAGTCGAGAAAGGAAGACACCGAGCTCAATCGGGCAAGAAGAGCTTGCCGGGGTTCATGATGTCATTGGGGTCGAACGTGGCCTTTATCCCCTTCATAAGTCCGAGCGCCGAGGGTTGCAGCGCATCGGCAAGCCGCGCGCGGTAGCTCAGCCCGATGCCATGCTCGGCGGTGATGCTGCCCCGGAGCTCGGTCACGACGCCGTCGATGATCCGGTCGAGAGAGCCGGACATCTCGAAATATGCGGCGCGGTCCGCAAAGCGGTCCTTGGCGAACATCACCACGAGGTGCATGTTGCCGTCGCCCATATGTCCGACGTAGAGCGGCCGGGCCTCCGGAAACTCCGCAAGAATGCGGGTGCGGGTGAGATCGACATAGGCCTGCTGCGCCTCGAGCGGCACCGAGCTGTCATGCGACATGTTTGGCCCGGCATGGCGGATGGCATCCGAAACCGCGTGGCGCAGGAACCAGAAATCCTCGGCCTGCTGCTCGTTCTGGGCGATGACCACATCCAGGGCGATCTCGTCCTCGAGCGCTGCCATCAGCGTCCGTTCGAGCGCTGGCATCATGTCTGACTCCTCGGCGCTGTCGCTGACCTCGAGCAGCAGCGACCAGCGTGGCAGTTCGGCAAAAGGCAGGCGCGACGCCGGAAACTGTTCGAGCACCAACGCCATGTAGTCGGCCTCGGTGATCTCGGCTGATGTTACGCGCTCGCCGAAGCTGTCTTTCATTCTACGGAGCAAGGCCAGCGCGTCGTCGACACTGTCTACCGCGACCATCGCGGTCTCGCGGGTGCGGGGGGCGGGCACGAGCCGCAACACGGCGGCGGTGATGATGCCAAGGGTGCCTTCGGACCCGATGAACAGTTGCTTGAGGTCGAAACCGGCGTTGTCCTTGCGCAGACGGGTCATCCCGTCGATGACTTCGCCAGAGGGCAGGACGACCTCGAGCCCGAGGACCAGCTGGCGGGTGACGCCGTAGCGGATCGCCGAAGAGCCGCCGGCATTTGTGGCGATATTGCCGCCGATCTGACAGCTGCCCTCCGAACTGAGGCTGAGCGGGAAGAGCATGCCGTTCTCTGCCGCCGCTTGCTGGATCGCCTGCAGCACGCAACCTGCCTCGACGGTGATGGTCTCGTCGAGAGGCGAGATGTCGAGTATCCGGTTCATCCGGCGCAGCGACAGGCCGACACCGCGGACGGTCTCACCAGAGGTGAGGGTCTTGCCGCGCACCGCCGCACCGCCGCAGAGCCCGGTGTTGCCGCCAATCGGGGTGATTGGCACGCCGCGCGCGTTGCACAGCGCCACGATCTGGCTCACTTCCACTGTACTTGCGGGCTCGAGGATGCACAGCGCGTCACCTTCGTAGTTGCGTCGGACATCGATAAGGTAGCCGCCGATGCGCGCGGGATCGGTGAGAACATGGGCGTCGCCGACGATGGCGGCGAAATCGGTCAGGAGGTGCGGCGTGTCGAGCATTCTTGGAGCTTTCGGTGCAGGGAGCGCCCCGCGCGGATTGCGCGGGGCGCGGGAGTGTCAGCTTACGAAATCAGCCATTCGGAATAACGGCGCTGCATCTCGGTGTAGTTCTCGCCCCACCATTCGGGGTTGATTACCACGTTCTTGCCGCTCGAAAGGTCGGGCAGGTAGCCGCCCTCGTCGCTGGAGCGGATGGCGTCGAGCGTTTCGACGTGGTTGGGGACGTAGAAACCTGCCAGCGCCCAGGTCTTCTGCTGCTCGGGGCGCAGCGAGAATTCGATCCAGCGCATCGCTGCTTCCTTGTTGCGCGAGCCCTTGGTGACCGCCCAGAAGTCGAGCGAGTTATTGGTCTGCTCGAAGGAGAAATCCACCGTCGCGCCGTTCTGCCGCGCAGAGTTCACACGGTTGAAATAGCTATAGGAGAAATCGGCTTCGTTCTGCGCGACCGACGACACTTGCTCGGGTGTCGAAGAGGCGAACTTCGAGACATGCGGCTTCAGCGCATCGAGCTTGGCAAAGGCGCGTTCGACATCCAGCGGGTAGAGGTCGGCGGGATCGACGCCATCGGCGACCAGCGCCATCTCGAGCGTTTCCGGCGCGAGCGCGCGGGCGCAGCGGCGGCCGGGGAATTTTTCGACATCGAAGAAACCCGCGAAGTCGGTGGGGTGATCGCCGTCGGGGTTACGCTCCGCGTCCCAGAGCACACCACCACTATAGAGGTAGAATGGGATGTAGTAAGGGTTCGGCGCTTCGACGAGGCCACTCATACCGACCAGTGACGGATCGAGCTCTTCCCAGAGGTTCTCTTTGGCACCCGAGGTGGCGAAGGCAGCGGGCGCATCGACGACGTCCCAGGTCACGGAATTGCTCAGCACCTGCGCCTTGACCTTGGCCATGTCGCCATTGTCGATCAGTTGCACCTCGATGCCGGTCTCCGCCGTGAACGGATCGACAAAGCTTTTCTGGACCATCTCGTGGTAGCTGCCGCCCCAGGTCGTGACGGTCAGCGTCTGGTCAGCAGCACGTGCCCGACCGGTAAAGACTGCCGGTGCCGCAAGTGCGACGCCGCTGCCGGCGAGGCCACGGAGCAGATGGCGACGGTTCAATTCGAGTTTCCGCATTTTGATTTCCTTTCCCTGTCGGTCGTTTTTCATTTTTACGAATGGTCGGGGCTGCCGGGCAGAAGCCGGGCATCCCGGGTCTGCCAACTGACCTGCAAGCTGCTCCCGCGGGCGGGACGCTTACGGTGGGCGGTGCTGGGCTCTTGCACCATCAGGCGGGTGCCATCCGCTGCCTCGAGGTAGTGGCGCAGGACGCCGCCGAGCACGATCGAGTCGCGCAGCGTTGCCGGAATGCCCGGCTGTTCGGTTTCGGGGCTGATGGTCGCGGACTCGGGGCGCACCATCAGCACTGCCTCGCCGGAGCCAGAAGCTCCCGCAAAGCCCTCGGGCAGAGGCAGCGACCCCATCGCGGTCTGAAACAGCCCGGCAACGGCATCGACGCGCCCGGGGATCAGGTTCGAACTGCCAAGAAAATCAGCCGCAAAGAGCGTCTTGGGTTCGAAGTACAGCTCTTCGGGTTCGCCTTGCTGCTCGATCCGGCCATTGCGCATCAGCACGATGCGGTCCGACATGGACAGGGCCTCTTCCTGATCGTGGGTCACGTAGATCATCGTGACGCCAAGTTCCGCGTGCAGGCGCTTGATCTCGAGTTGCATGTCCTCGCGCAGCTTCTTGTCGAGCGCGCCAAGCGGCTCGTCCATCAGGATGATCGAAGGCTTGTAAACGATGCAGCGCGCCAGCGAGATGCGCTGCTGCTGGCCGCCCGATAGCTGCTTGGGCTTGCGGTCGGCAACATGCTCAAGCTGGATCAGTTTGAGCACGTCGCGCACGCGGGTCGCGATCTCGGCCTTGGGCAGTTTGCGCACCTGCAGCGGAAAGGCAATGTTCTCGAAGACGGTCATATGCGGCATGAGCGCGTAGTTCTGGAAGACCATGCCGAGGCCACGCTCGTTGGTCGGCACGTTCGTCGCGTCGCGGCCGTCGATCTCGATCGTGCCCTCGGTCGCCTGCGTCATGCCAGAGATCAGGTTGAGAAGCGTAGACTTGCCCGACCCAGATGGCCCCAGAAGGGTCACGAACTCGCCGCGGGCGACGGTCATGTCGACGTGATCGAGCGCCACTGCGGATCCGTAGGTGCGGGTCAGGTTGGTGACGCGGATCATCGGGTCCTGGGTGGTGCTGGGCGTCATGCGGTCGGTGTCCTGAGAGTCAAAATTGCTATGAGCGTTCATGCCTCGAGCTCCTTGCGTTCGAGCCGCATCATCACGAGCGCGAGCGCCAGAGAGACGACCGTCAGCAGCGTCGAGACAGCGGCGATGACAGGGGAGATTTCCCAGCGCAGGGCGCTGAACATCTTCACCGGCAGTGTTTCCGTGTCCGGGCCGGTGATGAAATAGGAGATGATCACCTCGTCGAGCGAAATCAGGAACGCGAAGAGCGCGCCCGCGGCGATCCCGGACTTGAGCTGCGGCAGCACGACGCGGAAGAAGATGGTGCTTTTCTTGGCCCCCATGATCAGCGACACCTGCTCGTAGGCGGGATCGAGGTGGCGCAGCGCGGCGCCGACCGAGATCATCATGAAAGGAATGGCCAGCATGGTGTGCGAAAGCACGACCGTCACCGTGCGGTTCAGCAGGCCCAGCGGCGCGAGTTGCAGGTAGAGCCCCAGCGCCAGCACGATCACCGGCACCAGCAGCGGCCCCATCGAGAAGGCAGAGATAAGCCGCTGGCCAGGCAGCTTGGCGCGTTGCAGCGCATAGGCGGCGGGCACAGCGAGGAGGGTGGTGATCACCATGACGATCGCGGCGATCAGCAGGCTACGGCTCATCGAGCCCCACCAGGCCGGGTCGGAAAAGAATGCCCGGTAAAGCTCGGTCGACCATTCCTGCGGCGGGAATTCCATCTCGCTGCCGGTGCCGAAGGAGATCGGAACGACGATCAGCGATGGGGCAAGCAGGAAAAGGTAGCAGATCCAGGCGGCCAGGGGCACGATCAGAGTGCCAGCGCCACGCAGTGCGGACTTCATGATTTCGATCCTCCGGTCGCGTTGCCGCCCTGAACCTTACTCAGCGCCGCAACGAGCACGCCCGAGATCAGCAACAGTACGATGGCGATAGCCGAGGCCAACGGCCAGTCGAGGGTCTGACGGGTGTAGAAGTCGATCAGGTTGGCGACCATCATATCCTGACGCCCACCGAGAAGCGCCGGAGTGATATACATGCCGATCGACAGAGTGATATTGATCAGGACGCCTGCGATCACCCCGGGCATCGCCAGTGGAAGGGTCACGCGGCGGAAAATGGTGAAGCGCGAGGCGCCCATGACCTCTGCCGCCCGGCCGAGGTTGGCGTCCTGCGCCAGCAGGCTGCCGAGGATCGACAGGATCATGAAGGGCAGCAGGTAGTTGATCATCCCGAGGATCGCACCGACACGGTTGAACACCATCGGGATGTGGATCTCGCTGCGCAGCAGCCAGCTCAGGAAGGTGTTGATGACGCCCTCATAGCCAAGCAGTGCCGTGAGTGCGAAGCTTTTCACGAGGATGCTGGTCCAGAACGGCAGCATCACCATGGCAAGATAGGGCACGCGGCGGCGCGGCGACATGCGCGACAGGTGCAGCGCGACCGGAAATCCGATGAGCAAGCTGACCAGTGTGGCGGAGCCAGTGATGGTGAAAGTGGTGACCAGCACTTTGCGGAAAAGCGTGCTGGTCAACAGCCCTTCGTAGGCGCGCAGGGTGAACCCCTGTTCGTTAAAGCTTTGCCAGAGTGTCTGACCCAGCGGGTAGAGAAAGAACACCGCCAGCAGAAGGGTCATCGGCGCGAGAAGCGCCAGACCCGTTGGTCGGTTGAGGTAGGGGGTGTCGGTGGCCATGCAACCTCTCTGTCGGTGAGGTCGAAGAGCCGACGCTGGGTCGGCCACTTCTTTCGTTTTCTGAACGCTTGCATCAATTCTTAAATTTTACAAGCAGAATTCTGAAAACTGAAAAGAATGGCCGAAAACTATGGATCAAAGATCCGCATTCACCCAGAAAACGATGCATTGCGTGGCACCGATGTTCGAGAAGCGGTGCGGCAGATCGCTCGGAAAGGAAAAGCAGTCGCCCTCACGCAGCACGCGCGCCTCGCCCTCAATTGTAAGCTCGAGTACGCCGGCAATCACCAGCCCGATCTCTTCACCATTGTGCGAATAGGGCTCGTCGCCCGACCCGCAGCCCGGCTCGATGATCAGGTAGAACCCCTTGAGTTGCTCGCTGGCCTTGGGTGAGATCAGGTCCTTGCGAAGACCTTCGCTGCGCACAAAGGGCTCTCGACGATCCGCGGTCACTACATAAGGGTCTGATTGTGTGTCGTTTTTTGTCGGATCGAGCAGCCAGGCCGCGGACACGCCAAGGGTCTCGCCCAGGGTGAACAGGGTCCGGACCGTGGGTGAAACCAGATTGCGCTCAATTTGCGACAGCGTGCCGATAGAGATGCCTGAATTTGCGGCAAGATCCGCAAGTGTCATCTTCTGTGCCTGGCGCAACTCGCGGATGCGCGCGCCCAGCTTCGGTTCTTCACCCTGCCGCGTTTTGCGGCGGCTCGATGCTCCTGCCGAGATTCCGTCCATGGCCGTCCTTTATCATACTATAAGGCACTGGCGGCGCTGCGCAGGGTGCCGATGTCCATATCAGGGTAGTGAAATCACCCCCTTCGCACAACCAGTTTTCAGAATACCAAAAATTTGAGTTGCAAATTTCAGTTTCCTCCCTGATCTTCCCGCTAAATCGCAGGAAAAGAAAGGATGCGCCATGCGGGATGCTGAGATGACGTGGCACCAGCGCGCTGCCGCGCTGAGCCTCGAAGGCCGGATGTTCATCGACGGGGCCTATGTCCATGCAGCTTCGGAGGCGACCTTCGAGAACCGCAACCCTGCCACGGGGGCGCTGCTCAACGAAATCGCCGAAGGTGGCGCCGAAGATGTCGACCGCGCTGTCGCCTCGGCGCGCGCAGCGTTCGACAAGGGCAGCTGGCGCAAGATGAGTCCTTCGGATCGCGGCGTCCGGCTGGTCCGTTTCGCGGGTCTGATCGAGGAGCATCGCGACGAGATTGCGCTTCTTGAGACCCTCGACATGGGCAAGCCGATCTCGGATAGCCTGTCGGTGGACCTTCCGCTTTCGACGACCTGCCTGCGCTGGTACGGCGAAGCCGTCGACAAGATCTATGACGAGATCGCCCCGACCCCCGGCAGCGCGTTGTCGCTGATGAAGCGGGCCCCGCTCGGTGTCGTCGCGGCGGTCGTGCCGTGGAACTTCCCGCTGATGATGGCCTGCTGGAAAATTGCGCCGATCTTGGCTGCTGGCAACTCCGTGGTGCTGAAACCGGCCGAGCAGTCCTCGCTCTCGGCGATCCGCATCGCGGCGCTGGCGATCGAAGCGGGCATTCCGGAAGGCGTCTTCAACGTGGTGCCGGGCCGTGGAGAGATCGCTGGCAAGGCGCTCGGTCTGCACATGGACGTGGATTGTATTGCCTTCACCGGGTCAACCGAGGTCGGCAAATATTTCATGCAATACTCGGGCCTTTCGAACCTGAAGCGCGTGGGACTTGAGTGTGGTGGTAAGTCGCCGAACATAATCTTCGACGACGCGCCAGATATCGATGCGGCGGCAGAGGCCGCAGCTTGGGGCATCTTTTACAACCAGGGTGAGGTCTGCAACGCGGGCTCGCGGGTGCTGGTCGACGAACGCATCGCCGATCAGGTTATCGAGAAGATTGCCGAGACCGGAAAGGCGATGAAGGTGGGTGATCCGCTCGACCCTTCGACGCAAATCGGCGCGCTTGTCGATCCAGGACAGACCGAGCGCGTGATGTCCTACATCGCGGCAGGCAAGGAAGAAGGCGCCCGGCTGGTGTCGGGCGGCACCCAGCCCGAAGAAGGTGGCTGCTTTGTCGAACCGACGGTTTTCGCGGATGTCACGGCGAATATGCGGATCGCGCAGGAAGAGATCTTTGGCCCGGTCCTCTCGGTGCTGAGTTTCCGGGACGAGGCCGAGGCGGTGAGCCTTGCCAATGACACCATTTACGGATTGGCTGCGGGCATGTGGACTCGCGACCTGAACCGCACCTTCCGGGTCTCCGAGCAACTTCAAGCTGGCGTTGTCTGGGTGAACTGCTTTGACCATGGCCACATCTCGTCGCCCTTCGGCGGCTTCAAGCAATCCGGTTTCGGACGCGACAAGTCGTTGCATGCGCTCGACAAATACAGCGACATCAAGACCACTTGGATCAACCTCGGGTAAGGAGAACTGCCATGACCGAACCCGTTATCAAGGGCCTCATGCCTGCCTGTCCGACCGCGCTGGATGCCGACGGCGTGGCCGACCGTGCCGCGATGAAGGCATTGGTCCGCTACATGCTCGACAATGGCGCAAGCGGCGTCGTGCCCATGGGCGGGACGGGCGAATATGTCTCGCTTTCGCCAGACGTTCGCACTGCCACCGTTGAGGCCTGTGTTGAGGCGGCGCAGGGCGCCCCGGTGTATGCCGGTGTGCTGGCGCCGGGCTTGGGCGATGCGCTGCCAGCGGCCCGCGCCTTCGCCGCCGCCGGTGCTTCGGGGCTGATGCTGATTGCGCCCTACTATGCGCCGCCGTCACAGCAGGGGGCCATCGACTATTTCCGGGCGATGCGCGACGCAGTCGATCTGCCGATCATGCTCTACGATAACCCGTTTCGCGCGCGGTTTGCATTCGCGCCTGACACGATCGCGACGTTGGCCGAGGAAGGCACCATCGTCGGCATGAAGGCCTCGAGCACCGACCTCTATCATTTCGATCAGGTCATGCAGCGTGTCGGGCCCGGCTTTGGGGCGCTCAGCGGGCAAGACACGCTCTTTGTCCAGCAGTTGTCCTCGGGGGCCGTCGGCGGTGTATTGACCTCGGCGGTGCTGGTGCCGGGGGCTTGGGCGCGCGTGCAGGCGCTTGCTGAAGCGGGCGAACTGACCGAAGCGCTGGCGATCCAGCGCAGCCTCGGCCCGCTGATGGATGCGCTATTCGCCGAAGAGAACCCCGCTCCGCTGCGGCACGCCCTCGCATTGGCGGGGCTCGAGACGGGAAGTTCGGCGCTTCCGGCGGCGCCAGTGTCCGACGCGCTGAAGGCGCGGCTCGCTTTGGTGCTTTCAGGGCTTCGCGCGTCCGGGCTTGCCGTTCCAGAGGCCGCGTAATCCACGAGCGCAATGAGGCGTCACCATGTCAGAGACCGCAGAGAACTCCCTTTACCTGCGTGAGGCCGGGCCGGGCACGGCTTGGCCGCATCTCGATGGCCCTCTGCGCACCGAGGTTGCGGTTATTGGCGGCGGCTTCACCGGTCTGTCGACCGCTTTGCATCTTGCGGAGCGCGGGATCGACGTAGCGGTGTTCGAGGCGGAACAGCCGGGCTGGGGGGCCTCGGGGCGCAACGGCGGACAGCTGAACCCGGGCCTGAAATATGACCCGTCCTGGTTTCTCGAGCATTTCGGCGAGGTGCAGGGCCGCGCCATTGTCGATTTCGGCTGGTCGACGGTCGAGCAGACCGCAGAGCTGATCTCGCGGCACGGCATCGAGTGCGGTTTGCGTCGCAACGGTACCTTGAGGGCTGCTGCAAGCGCCCATGATGTCGCTGGCGTCCGGGCGAGCCAAGCGGATATGCGGGCCCACGGGATGCCGGTTGATTGGATCGAGGGTGAGGCGTTGACCAGGTTGCTTGGGCACGATGCCTACCATGGCGCCTTTCTCGATCGTAGAGGCGGCGACCTCAATCCGTTGCTTTACGCGCGCGGCCTCGCGCGGGTCGCTCAGGCGGCTGGCGCGTCGGTTTTCGCACGGTCCAGGGTCAGCGCATTGCAACGCTCCGGGTCTGAATGGGCCCTGCAGGTCAACGGTCAGGAGGTCCGCGCCTCGCGGGTTCTGATCGCCTGCAATGGATATGCCGACCAGATTTATCCGGGTCTGCGGCAGGCTTCGGTGCCGGTGTTCAGCTCGGTGCTGGCTTCTGAGCCGCTTGGCAAGCTCGCCGAAAGGATCATGCCGGGACGACAGGCGCTCTACGAGGCGGGGCTGGTGACAGTCTATTGCCGTGTCGATGAAGGCGGCCGTCTGATCATTGGCGGGCGCGGACCGATGAAGCCGTCCTCCGATCCTCGCCGGATGCAGGCCATCGCGCGCCACGCAATCCGGCTCTGGCCCGAGCTCGCCTCCGTCGGCTGGCAATACGCCTGGAACGGCCGGGTCTCGATCACCCAGAGCCACCTTCCGCACCTGCACGCTCCCGCAGATGGGCTGCTGATCGCCTACGGCTACAATGGCCGGGGGGTGGCTCTGGCGACGGCGATGGGAGAGCGGCTTGCAGAAGCGCTCGCAGGGCAGGATGTGGAGACAAGGCTACCGCTGCCTGCGACCGCGCTGAAGAAAATCCGCTTTCACCGGTTCTGGCCGGTCGGCGTGCACGCGGCGGTGCAATGGGCAAAGCTGCGCGCGGCCTTGCAGCCATAAACAGAGCGTAGGGCGGACCGACGGATATCCTCTTCTGATTGCACGGGACCTCAACAGAGGGACATCGGGCTATGAAAACCTGAGAAGCCGCATCGCGCTATGTCTGGACTAGATGGATAGTGCGACGTCATCTCCACGATCGCACCGTTGCATTCCGGCCGCTGGTGCGGAGCATTTGGCCGAACAGGGTGACGGCGTCTGTCCCGATGCCGAGGTCATCATCACAACGCGCGCACGGAAGCTCGTTAGTCTCTCCGACGCCCAATGCAAACCGCGCAAAACCATGGGCCTTCTTAGCGCCTCCATGAAATGCGGAGGCGCTAATTCCGTTTCGTGAAGTCAGACGTTACTCAGCGCGATGCCAATCGGCGATGTTCCAAATCTGGCTGTCCCAACTGTTCATCCGAACACCAGCCAAGGTCTTCGCCTTGCCCGAGATGGTGCGGCGGTGGATCAGCGGCACAATCGAGTAGGAGGCGACGAGCTGATCGTTCATTTGCCGCGCGATCTGTCCGCGCTCCTCCAGCGAGGCCGCGGCGCGGAAGGCGAGGATCAGCTCCTCGTAGGCATCCGAGCAGAAGCGCTGGATGTTGTTGCCCTGCCATTGCGTCTCGGGTGAGGGGATGTTGGCGCAGCTCCAGTTGCCGAGGAAGGCCTCGGGGTCCTGTCCCTTCGAGTTGTCGGTATACATTTCGACATCGGCAAAGAACTTCTGGCGAGTGTCAGGCGAGCCGGGGTCGCCGCCGAAGTAGACCGAGGCGTCGATGTTGCGCAGCTCGGTCTCTACGCCAAGCTGGTTCCACCAGTCCTTGATCAGCGCTTGGCTGTCCTGGCGCACGCCATTGGTCGAGGTCTGGAACAAGATCGACAGTTTCTGGCCATCCTTGTCGCGGATGCCGTCGCCGTCGCTGTCGGTCCAGCCGGCCTCGTCGAGCAATGCTTTCGCGCCGTCGAGGTCCTGCACGACGCAGCCCTCATTGGCGTCCGACTTGTAAAGCGCCGGTGCGGGGATCACCGCGCAGCCGGGTACACCGGCATCACCGTAGAGCGCCTCGGCGATCACGCCACGGTCGATCGCCATCGACAGCGCCTTGCCCACGCGGGGATCCGACAGGAAGGGATGTGCGCCACCGGCCACCGTAGACCGCGCCTCGCCGAGGTCGGGGTTCGGGTCTGTCTGGTTCATGAAGAGGAATTCGACAGCCGGGCCGTCGCCGGTGATCACCTCGCCGGGCCCATCGGTCATCTGCGCCAGAACGTCGGGCGCAAGCTGTAGGTTCCAGGCGTAGTCAACCTCGCCGGTTTGCAGCACCGCGCGCGCAGCTGAGGTGGGATCGCCGCCGCCCTTGATCGTGACATTGGCGAAGGCAGGCTTCTCGGCATCGCGATACTCGGGATTCATCACGTAGGTGATGACGTCATTGGCGCGGAACTCGTCGACCATATAGGGGCCCGTGCCGATCGGGTGGCTGTTTTCTTCGGTGCACTGGGCGACACGGCTCCCGGTGCAGTCCTTGAACTGCGCGGCTTGCAGTAGCGGCGCCTCGGAGCTTACGAAGGCGGCATAGGGGTAGGGCTTGGGCTCCGAAAAGCGCACTTCTACCGTGCTGTCGTCGAGTGCCACCACGTCGGCGACCCCGTCGAACTGCTGCAGTGCCGCGCAGCCACTTTCCTCGTCCGTACAATACTTCCAGGTGAATACGGCATCCTCTGCCGTCACTGGGCTGCCGTCGGACCATTTCAGTCCCTCGCGGAGGGTCCAGGTGATCGACTTCAGATCCTCACTGACACCGCCGTTCTCAACGGTGGGTATGGCCTCGGCGAGGATCGGCACCAGCGCCCCGGTCTCGTCGAAGCGGGCCAGCGGTTCCAGCACCAGAGAGGCGGCTTCGACTTCCTTGGCAATGCCCGACAGGTACGGGTTCATCGTCGAGGCGGCCTGCCAGTAGAGGATGTTCAGCTTGCCGTCGCTGCCGCGCTCGGCGCTGGCCGCCATCGGCAGCAGCGTCAACGCTGTTCCGAGCATCACTGCAAAGGTCTTCATGAGGGCTCTCCTGTCGTGAGATGCCGAGGACGCGATGGGCCCCGGTCGAATTGGCTCGACCACCTGCAGGGAGTCAGTCGAGCAGATGTAATAAAAGTTGCGCATCAGAATTTTGTACGTCAAGTTGTATCAAACGATACATATGCTAAAATCGAGCATGCGATGAAATCTTCAGAAGACCTCGCCGCGCAGCTGCGCAACTCGGCCGTTTCTACGGCCGAGCGCAAGTTGGCAGCAGCTTTTGCCGAGAATTTTCCCACGAGCGCGCTCGGTACGGTCGAGTCACTTGCCACTCGCGCCGGGGTGAGCGGTCCCACGGTACTACGCTATCTCGCAAAGCTGGGCTTTGCGCGTTTCGCTGAGTTTCAGGCGGCGGTGATGTGCGAGGTCGATCGCCAACTCGGCTCGCCGCTGATCCAGATGGAGACGCCGCCGGTGGAGGCGGGCGGGGAGGAGCATCTCTACCGGCGGGTGCTGCTGATGCAGGCCGAGGCCTTCCGGCGCATGGCGGACCGTGTCGTGCCCGCCGAGTTCGACACAATCGCAGACCTGCTGGCGGATCCCAAGATTTCGGTCAAAACGCTGGGCGGACGTTACAGCCGCAACCTCGCTCAGCGTCTGGCGCTACAACTGGGGCAGGTGCGGGCAGGGGTCACTCTTCTCGATCAGCCGCTCGGCTTTGCCTATGACGCCTTGGCCGACATCGGACCGCGCGATGTGATCGTGCTCTTCGACTACCGCCGCTACCAGAGTGAGCTTTTGCAGTTCGCCACCCTCGCGCGAGAGGCGGGGGCGCGCATCGTGCTCCTGACCGACCTCTGGCGCTCGCCAATCGCAGCGCTTGCAGACGCCGTGCTGACCGCGCCGGATGAGTTGGCTTCGCCTTTCGGCTCGCGCGTGGTGCCCACCGCCCAAGTCGAGGCGCTGGTCGCCGCAGTGGTCGAGCGCGACCGCGGCTCGGCACGGCAACGGCTGGCACGGCTAGAGGCCCTGCGGGGGCAGGACACGCCCAACGCCGCTCCCGAGGACCGGGGCGATGTATGAGCAGCCCGTCATCCTAAACCCCGAAGGAAATTTCCCGGCGCTTATCGTCGTTGACCATGCGGGCACCGACACGCCTGAGCGGTTCGGCGCGCTCGGGCTCGATCCAACGTGGCGCAACACACATCATTTCTGTGACCTTGGGATCGCGCTGCTGGCCCGGACCTTGGCCGAACAACTCGATGCGCCGGTGATCCTTGGTACAGTCAGCCGACTAGTGATCGATCTCAACCGCTGGCTGGCCGACCCGCGCTCAATTCTGACCATGGTCGAGGACACGCCGATTCCGGGCAATGCCGGGATCTGCGAAACGCAACGGAGTGCCCGGCAAAACGGCATTTTCTGGCCCTATCACGCTGCGGTTGCACAGCTCTGGGACCGGGTAACGGCCCGCCACGGTGATCCGCTGTTCTTCGCGCTACACAGTTGCACGCGGACATACGACGGCTTTCGTCGCCCTTGGGACGGAGGCACCATTTGGAATGAATCCCCGCGCCTGGCGCACGACTTGCTCAATGCGCTCGCAGACGACGCGGCGCTCACGCTGGGTGACAACCAACCCTACTCGGGGCGCGAGGGGGTCTACACCCTGGATCGGCACACCTGGGGCAGCGGCCACCGGGCCTGCGGTTTTGAGGTCAGCAACGATCTTCTGGAAACCCCGCAGGGCCAGCGCGACTGGGCCGAGCGGCTTGGCCGGGCGCTGACACTGGCGGCCCGCATGGAGGAACGCGCATGAGCGCCGAGAGAGTTTCGACCGAGCCGCCCTATGCCCTAAGCGCGCCACCAGCCCCTGAGACGCCGCCGCTGGAGGGCAGCATGGCCGTAGACGTGGCGCTGGTGGGCGGTGGCTTCAGCGGCACTATCGCGGCGCTTCAGCTTGCACGGAAAGGCCTGTCAGTGGCGTTGATCGAAGCGGGCGAAATCGGGCAGGGCGGCTCTGGCCGCAACCATGGGCAGTGCATTCCAGTCTTCGGATATCTCGACCCGGGGTCGCTCCCGGCCGAGGGATTTGCGCTACTGCGCGACGCCGGGCAGATGGTCTTCGAGCAGATCGCTGAGCTCGGAATTGACTGTGAGGCGGAGCAGAAGGGCTGGCTCAACGCAGCTCATGATGAGGCCGGCCTGATCCGCGCGCGTGCAGCCCATGCTAAATACGCCGCGCTAGGCAAGGCAGGGGACTTCCTTGGCCCCGATGAAGTGACCGCGCTTAGCGGCATCAAAGGCTATCTCGGCGGCTGGGTTCACCGAGACGGCGGTCACCTCAATCCTCTGGCATACGTCCGCGGCCTTGCAGGAGCGGCGCAGGCAGCAGGCGTCCGGGTCTGCACACATACTCCGCTGCTCGGGCTGTTGCGGAATGCTGCGGGGGCTTGGGTGTTGCGCACCCCGCGCGGCGAAATCACCGCGCGAAAGGTCGGGCTCACCACCAATGCGTATGGGGCCGATGCAGTCCCGGCACGGATGCGCCGCAGCCTCGTTCCGATGACCTCCTATGCAATCGCTAGCGAACCGCTAAACGCGGAGCAACGGCGCGCAGTGCTGCCGTCTGGCATGAACTTTAGCGACACGCGCCGGGATCCCATGTTTTTCCGGGTCGATGCTGCCGGACGTATCATCACCGGTGGCCTCGTCGAACTGAAGCGCGGGCGCATGACAGACCCGACCTTTAGGGAAGTGGGAGCACGGCTCATGAGCCGCTACCCTGTTCTTGAGGGGCTCGGCTGGAGACATCACTGGACAGGTACAGTCGGGATCTCCGCCCGGCAGCGCCCTGCAATTTTTGAACTCAATGAGGGACTGTGGGGATTGCTCGGGTACTGTGGCCGGGGCGTGCCCACCTCAGCCGCGTTGGGTCGCGCCTTTGCTGCCACGCTCGCATGTCCCTCCGACGGCGCGCGTCTCTGGCCGCATGATGCGCCAGCGCGCATTCCAGCAAGACGACTTATAGGCCTGGGTGTGCAATCGCTTCGCGGGCCCTTCAACAAAACCCGTGATAAAATGGAACGCAAAAGAGACAAGGCGATGAGCTCTTAGCGCGAGCGCTCAAGGATGGTGTCCCCGAGATGGGTTTCTGAACCGTGAGCGTAACCGCCACCCGGTCCCGCGGCGCGTAGTTTCACGAGATGTCCAACGTTTCTCGCGGATACGAACCATCGAAGAGGGGGCTCCAAGCTACCTGCGCGCCGCTGCGACAATCCGCGCGATCCGCTCGTACAAAAGTGCCGGCCTGCAGCCCCGAAATCCGCTCGGAGAGCTGATCTTGGGGTGCTGCCTAAGGCCGTTTCATCCAATCACGCAATACTCTTGCATAATTCGACCTCATCCGAAGCACATCCGGATCGTCGGCGTTTCGAACTACTGCTTTGCGACACCGAGGTGTGAGGCAAAGTCACTGCCCTCATAGCCGTCACGGAACCGCCCGTCCTCGGCCAGCGCGGAGGGAATGGTGGAAAGCGCAAGATCAAGGCAGGGCACCGAGCCGCCGGGGAAGAGAATAAAGCCGTCCAGAGCGCCCGCATCGGCCCAATCCCGAATGGCGTCGATGGCTTGCCCGGGCGTGCCGATAACCTGCCAATGAGCCGAGCCCAGCACCTCGGGCGCTTCGAGCAACGCGTCGAGGGTCGGTTCGGATCGGGCGATCTTGCGGTGCAGCAGTTCGGCGTGGGTGCGGCTGCGCACGCCTTGCGCCAGCGGCGGCAGATCGTCGGCGGTGATCCGGCGGCTGCCCTCCCAGTCCGAGAGATCAAGCCCGATCATCGCTGTCAGCTTGGCGAGTTTCTGCGCCCGGCTCGTGCCGGCATGGGTCTCGCGGTAAAGCTCCCGCGCTTCGGCCTCTGAGGCGGCAAGGAACAGGCTCAGCCCCGGCATCACGCGCACCGCATCGGCGGGTCGTCCCTGCGCCTCGGCGCGGCGGCGCAGGTCGGCGCGCAACTCGATGGCGGTCGCTTTGTCGGGGCAGGCCGCAAAGGTCCCGTCAGCGATGCCCGCGGCAAAATTGCGCCCGATGTCAGAGGCCCCGGCCTGAAACAGCGGCAATGGGGCGGGATGCCCCATGGCGCCCAGCGGGCCTTCGACCTGGTGATAGGCACCCTCGAAATTGATCGGCTCGGCAATGGTCGCGCTGTCATAAAGCCCCGCGCTGCGATCTATGAGTGCAGAGCCGTTTGGGCAGGTCTGCCAGAGCGCGCGGATCACCTGCACCGCTTCGGCGGCGCTGGCATACCGTTCGTCGGCGCTTGGCATCTGCGCGAGGCCGAAATTGCGCTGACCGTCGAGGCTGGTGACGATGTTCCACCCGGCGCGCCCGCCCGAGAGCCAATGCAGCGTCATCAGCGCGCGGGCGAGGATATAGGGCGGGAAAAAGGTGGTCGAAGCGGTGGTCAAAAGCCCGATGTGCGAGGTGTGCCCGGCCAGCAGCGTCATCAGCAAGGTCGGGTCCGAGCCGCTGCCACCGGGAAGCTTTGCCATGCCCGGCGGCGGCGCGCCGAGGCTGTCGGGGCGGAAGACGAAGTCGAGATGCGCCGCCTCGGCGCGCTGCGCCAGTTCGATGAAAAAGCGCGGGTCCGACAGGCGTTCCACTTGGCTGTCCGCGCGCCGCCACGCATCCCCCGAGAGCCAGGTGGGCGCGAGGGTCATGCCGATATGCAGCTGTTTTTGGATGGGGGCCACCGGGGTCGCCTTTCTGCGCGGAACTTGGGAGGGTTTGGATTGTTGACGGTTTTACTGTGGAATGCAGGTTTTGCAATTCGAAGCGCGTTCCTTGGTGCGATACGTTCTCAAGGCTTTGTCCCTCAGCTTCTCAATCGGATAGCTTCCCTCCCTTCGCGCCGTCATATGCCGATGACGCGGGCGTGCTGGCGCCGGTCTACAGCTTTGATAGGGGCCGCGGCGCGCGCCCCGAGACGGCGGAGGCCTATATCGGTAGCGCCAAGGTTTCGACGCCGCCTATCGCCAGCGCCGAACACGCACTTGAAGCGGTGCGCAGCTGGGCGGCAAACTGACCGGCGCGCAGTGCCACCGGGCAGACGAAAACGAGCCCACGCATGTGGGCCCGTTTCGTTTTTGTGCGGCGCTGCGGCTCAGAACTGCATGCGCACGCCGACGCCAATCATCCGCGGATCGGTGACCCGGGCCGAGGCGCTGCCCGTGGCGCTGCGCACCCAAGTGACCTCGTTCTCGTCGAAGACATTGTTCACATAGCCATAGAGCTCGAACTGATCATTGAGATCATAGCTCGCCGAGAGGTTGGCCACCGTATAGGGATCGACCTCGTAGTCGCTGGTGTTGTCGGCATCCGAATAATAGCCGGTGACGTGGCGCACATCGCCGCCCACGGTGAGGCGGTCGGTCACATCCCAGCTCGCCCCAAGGCTGAAGGTCCCATGCGGGGCGCGGCTCAACTCGTTGCCCTCAAGGCTCGGCACATCGTCGAACTCGAGGATCTCGGTGCGCAGCAGCCCCATGCCAGCGGTCAGCCGCAGTGTATCGGTGGCCTGATAATCGGCGGCCAGCTCAAGGCCATAGGTCTCGGCGCGCTCGGCGTTATAGGTGGTGCGGCTGGAGTAGATTTGCTGATCGCGGTAGTCGCTGTAGAACAGGTTCGCGGTCAGGAACAGCCGGTCGTTCAGCAGCGAGCTTCGGGCGTAGGCCTCATAGGTCCAGACCGTCTCTTCGTCGTATTCATAGTAGTCGCTGGTGATGAAGTTGATGCCGCTGCCGCCGGGGTTGTAACCCTTGGCCACCGAGACGCCGACAGTGGTGTCGTCGGTCACCGCGTAGGCAAGGCCGAGGCTGGGCAGAATGGCATCGAAGTCCTCGTCGTAATCCACAGGGTTCGTGGTGCCGAAAAGGTAGCTCTCATAGGTGCCGCTGCGGGCGATCTCGTCGTGCTGGAAGCGCAGCCCGCCGGTCACCGACAGCCGCTCTGCCGGGCGCCAGGTCAGCTCGCCGTAAAGGCCGGTGCTGGTCTTGTCGTTGTCAAAGAAGCTCTGCCCGCCGTTGCCGTTGTAGGTGATGTAGATGTCATCCGCCTGATCGGTCTGCGAATAGAACAGCCCGACAACGCCGCTGACCGGATCGAGGGCGTCGCCGAAATTCGCGCGCAGCTCGTTGGTCCAGCCGTCCGATTCCACATGGGCGGTGCCGTCTTCATACTCCTCGAGGGTACGGTCATAGACCGACTCGCCATAGCTGAGCTGGTTCGACAGGGTGATGCCATTGCCGAAGTCGTGGCTGACGTCGGCAATTACACTGTCAGAGATCACATGCAGCGTGGGACCGTAGTCGCTGCTTTCCAGATCGCCATTGTAGGGGAAGGGGACGCTCTCGCTGGTGGGCTCGTTGCTGTCCACATGCGCGTAGGTCAGCTTGGCCTCGAAGCCGGGCAGATCCGAGGGGGCCCACAGCAGCTTTGCGCGATATGTCTGGCTCTCGAAATCGCGGTTGGTGTCACCGCCGTCGCCCTCGGCATCTTTCACCTCGACGTAATTGTCGCGTGAGAAGTAGTCGGCCGAAAAACGCATCGCGATATCGGATGCGACCTGTCCGCTCAGCGCCACCGAAGCACGGCGGGTGTTGTAGCTGCCGCCCAGCAGTTGCGCCGCGGCTTCCGGCTCGAAGGTCGGGTCCTTGGTGTTGACGATCGTGGCGCCGGCGATCGAGTTGGCACCCTGCTTGGTGGTCTGCGGGCCGCGGTAAACCTCGACCGTGTCGATGTCCCACAGGCTGGTGCCGCCGTTCACATATTCATAGTAGTTCTGGTAGTGCCCATCGACATTGACCGTGGCGCGCGGCGTCGTGCCCGCGAAGAAGGCGACCGCGCCTTCCTGCGCGCCCTGGCTCTCGATGCCGCGGATCGTCGGTGCGACGCCAGTGCCGACGTCGAGCAGGTTCGGAACGGTCTTCAGCGCCTCGCTGATGTCGCCGCTCTGCGGTTTCACCTCATCGCCGGTGATCACCTGCACCGAGGTCGCGGTGCTCTCGATGGTTTTGGCGTCCTTTTCACCGGTGAGCAGGATCATTCCAAGGTCGTAGCCGCTCTGTTGCGCGAGCGCCGGATGCGCCATCCCGAGCACGAGCGCCCCATGCGCGATGCCGCCAAGCAATCTGCTTTTCGTTTTCATATCTGTCCCCATCATTGGTCGGTGCGGCCGCGTGGCTTGGGAGGATCCGGGTCTTGGCGATCAGGATGGGACGCGCGAGGGCGCGTGGCTCGGACAGCCGCATTTATTCCTCATTGCATGATGAATACTGCAGAGCAATATTAAATAGACAAAATCACTCGGATACTGTTGCGGGATCGCACTCGGGCCGGTGGATTGATCCGCCCTGCGCCTGCGGCTAGCGTCCGCACGACCACTCTGCGGCTTCGGATGCCGTGCAGGGCCACCAGAACGAAGGACATTTGATGCAGAACGAGGCGCCAGACGAGATCGCCACCGCGCCAAGCGATCACCGCAAGGCAGGCACGATCCAATCAGTCTCGACCGCCGCCGGGTTTCTGCGGGTTTTGGCCAATGCCTCCGGCCCGCTGGCGCTGGGGGTTATCGCCAAACGGGCGGGCACCTCGGGCTCGATGGCCCACCGCTACTTGCAGAGCCTCGTGCGCGAGGAACTGGCGGTGCAGGATCCGGCAAGCGGGCACTACGATCTCGGCCCTCTGGCGTTGGGCGTCGGCGTGGCGGCGCTGCGGCGTCTCGATCCGGTGGAACTGGCCGCCAGCGAGATGAAGCAATTTGCCGAACGTACGGCGGCCAGCGCCGGGGTCGCGATCTGGACCGAGCGCGGCCCGACGCTGGTGCGCTGGTATCGCAGCGCTGTCTTCTCGATCAATTCGCTGGCGCTGGGGGATGTGCTGCCGCTCGACAATTCCGCCTGCGGTCTGATGTTCCAGGCTTTCCTGCCCGAGGATCGCATCGCCCGCGCGCGCAACTCGCAGCCCAAGAGCTTTCGCGGATCCCGACCTGCGTCCGATGTGCTGGCCGAGGTGCGCGCGACAAGCTGGTGCGAGCTCAAGGGCCATCTATTGCCGCATGTCGCGGGTCAGGCGGTGCCGGTGTTCGACCCGCAGGGCGAGATCGCCTGCGTGATGACCACGGTGGCCAACCTCGGCGATGAAGTCACCGATGCCGTCGGGCGCGATCTACGCGAGGTCGCGCTGACCCTGAGCAAAGCGACGGCGGGGCGGATCGACGGGCGCTAAGCGCCCGCTTTGTCCGGCGTCGGGTCAGTTGCTGGCGTCAGGGCCGCGTCCAATAAGAGGCCGCGGCGTATTCGCCCCGTGCCAGCCCTTGCGCGCTCAGCCATTCACGTGCAGCCAGCGCCTCGGATTTCTCTGCCGCGAAGAACACAAAGCGGTCCTCTGCGGGCAGGGCCAGTCCGTGCAGCGCCTCCAGCGGAGACAGGGCCTCATTGCGCAAAACCCAGCGCAGCGTGACGCCCGCTGGACGCGGAAGCTCTTGAATGTCCGCCGCTTCGGGAACGAAAAGCACCGCCTCGCCCTGCACGTCCGCGGGTATTGCGGCGAGGATACGGGCGATCACCGGCACCGCGGTTTCATCCCCGACAAATGCCATCCAGCGCGCCGGGGCGGGCATTTTGCCGCCGCCGGGTCCGGTCATCGCGACCTCGGTTCCCAGCTCTACGCGGTCCGTCCAATCGGTGACGCGGCCGCCGTCGTGGCGGAAGACGTCAAAGACGATGCGGGTCTCGTCGCCAGCGACCTCGATCTCGCGGGTCGTGTAGACCGGACGATGCCAAGCCTCGATCCCGCCGGGCCATTGCGTGACGCCGTTCGCGTCGGTCGCGGGCCATGCTGCGCCTTCGGGCCCGAAGAGAAGCCGGAAGTGCAGCGCGCCTTCGGCGAACCGCGCCAGTTGCGGGCCGACGATCTGCACCCGGGTGTAGGAGGGCGACAGCCGCTCGACCGAGCGCACGCGCGCCCGCGATTGGTTTCCGGGTTGGCGGCCAACCTCGACGCCGCGCCAATGCACTGTAAGCCCCTGCGCGCTGACACGCTCGGCGATCATGTCCCGCACCAGTTGCAGACCAACTTCGTCGGGGCTGCTGACCTCCAGCGCTGTGGCGCCCGCCTCGGCCCGCACCGTCAGCGTGGCGCGGGGCAGGGTGATGCAGAGCGTCCCGTGCTCTTCGGACATCGGCAATTGCGAGGCGTTGGCAACCTGCTTGAACCTCGTGAACGCTTGCGAAACCTCGACGTCGAGTTGGGCGTTGGCGCTGAGCATGACTGTCCTCGTAAGATGAATGCCGACCGTCTCGGTGCCAATGTGCGGGCGTCGGTCGGTGGCAGGGTAAGAAATTCGATAAAAACAATCAAGAATTACGCCGGGACTCTGCTGCGCGCAGCGCCGGAGGAGATCCTTTTGCCTGTCTTTAGCGCGCCACCACCACCGGGCGACCATCGTGGCTCAACACATCGAACCTTGTGTCGAAGACATCTCCCAGCGTCGCAGGTGTAAGCAGGGCGCGGCTGTCGTCATGGGCCACCACCCGTCCGTCCTTCATGGCAACGATGCGATCCGCCCAGCCCGCCGCGGCATTGATGTCATGCAGCACGATGACGATGCTGCGCGCATCTGAGCGGGAAATCTCGTGCAGCCGGGCCATCAGGTCTCGGGCGTGCCGCGGGTCGAGCGCGTTGAGAGGCTCGTCGAGCAGCATCCACGGCGTGTCCTGCGCGTAGGTCATCGCGATGAAGGCGCGCTGCCGCTGACCGCCCGACAGGGTTTCGAGCGGACGCTCCGCCAGATCGCGCAGGCCGAAGGCGGCCATTGCGGCCTCTACCAGCCGCGCATCCTCGGCGGTGCTGCGTCCCTGATGGTGCGGCCAGCGCCCGAAGGCCACAAGCTCGCGCACCCGCAGCCGGCTTACCACGGTCGGGGATTGTTGCAGCAGCGCGACGGTCTGCGCGCGTTGCCGCGCCGGGATGGCGAAAGGGTCGTTGCCATCGATCGAGACGCGCCCGGCGCTCGGGACGGTCAGGCCAGCGATGCAGTGCAGCAAGCTGGACTTGCCCGCGCCATTGGGTCCGATCAGCGCGGTGATCCCGCCGCGACGCAAGGTCAGTGTCACATCCTTCAGGATATGCGCGTCGCCTGCGTGGTAGTCGAGGGACTGGATATCGATCATCTGCGGCGCCTCAGCACGAGAACAAGAAAGAGAATCCCGCCGAAGAACTCCACCACGACCGCAAGCGCGGATTCGCTGGACAGCAGCCGTTCGAAGACGAATTGCCCGGCGACGAGGATCAGCGCGCCGATCAGCGCCGACACCGGCAGCAGCACCGCGTGGCGATGGGTGTCGGTGATCTGCCGGGCGAGGCTGGCGGAAAGCAGGCCGAGAAAGGTCAGCGGGCCCACCAGCGCGGTCGAGACCGAGACCAGCCCGGCCACCAGCAGCAGCGCGCGCCGGACCAGTCGGTCGTGGTCAAGCCCGAGCCCGCGCGCCGTGTCGCGCCCCAGCGTCGCCACATCCAGCGCCGGAGCCATGCGCTGCGCCAGCCACAGGGCGATCACCATGAGCCCCCCGGCGGCGGCCAGCTGGCCGGTGTCGACGCGCCCGAAACTGGCGAAGAGCGCTTGCTGCACGACCGAAAACTCGGAGGGATCGAGCATCCGCTGAACCATCTCGGCGAGACCGCGCAGCATCATGCCAAGGATCACACCGGTCAGGATCATCCGCGTCACATCGCCCGCTCCCTTGCGCAGCAGCAGGCCGAAAAGCGCGCCGGTGGCCGTCATCAGCACCGCGGTCTCGAGCACGAAGCGCAGCGCGCCGTGGATCTGCGCCGCGCCAAGCCCGCCGAGCGCGGCCACCAGCAAGGTCTGGAACAGAACGAACAGCGCGTCGATGCCGACGATCCCCGGCGTCAGTAACCGGTTCATCGCGATGGTCTGAAACATCACCGTGGCCGCCCCGGTGGCGGCTCCGACGCAGATCAGCGCACCAAGTTTCACCGCCCGCAGCTCGAGGATAAACGCCATCGGTCCGCGCAATTGCCACGCCAGAAATCCCGCGCTCGCCAGCATCAGGGCCAGCGCCAGCCATGTCACCCGCCGCTCAGCCATTGTGTGCGGGCGCTTTCTTGCGGGGGGCGGCGTAGAGCAGCCACAGAAAGACCGCCGCGCCAAACACCGAAACCACGGTGGCAGCGGGGATCTCAAACGGGTAGCGCAACAACCGACCGATCACATCGGCGGACAGCATCATCAGCCCGCCACAGGCAGCGATCAGCGGCAGATTGGCGCGCAGGTTGTCGCCGCGCCAGCGCGAGACGAGATTGGGCGCAATGAGCCCGACGAACGGAAAGCTGCCGACCGTGACCAGAACCAGCGCGGTGATCGCCGCGACGATGACCAGCCCCAGAGAGCGGGTGCGCGCATAGTCCAGCCCGAGGCTGCGCGCCTGCGCCTCGCCGAGCCCCAGCAGGGTTATCCTGTCGGCAATCACATAGAGCAGCACCGCCAGCGCCGCGACCCCCCAGAGCCATTCGTAACGCCCTTGCATGACGCCGGAAAACTCTCCGAGCCGCCATGTCCCAAGGTACTGCATCAGGTCGGTCGTCCAGGCCAGCCAGATGCCGACGGCATAGAGAATGCCGCCATAGATCAGCCCGACGATCGGCAGCAGCATAGGGTCCTCGCGCGGGACCCGCGCCGCCAGCGCCAGAAATCCGATCATGCCCACCAGCGCCGCCAATGCGGCAAAGACCATCTTGCCCGCGATGGCCATGCCCGGCGCGATCAACGTCACCGCCAGCAGGCCGAGCATCCCGGCCTCTGGCGTGCCGATGAGCGAGGGTTCGACCAGTCGGTTCTGCACCGATTGCTGCACCACCACCCCGGCCAGCGCCAGACCGGCCCCGGCCAGCAGCGCCGCGGCGGTGCGCGGCACCCGGCTGACCATCAGCAGCCAGGCCCCGCCATTCTCGGACAGCAGCGATCCCGCACCAATGGCGAGGCTGAGCAGGCTCAACGCCAGAAGCGATACGAGCAGAACGGGCCAGAGCGGCAGGCGGATCAAGATCAGTCCTTTGCACCGAAAGCGGCAATCATCTCGTCAAGCGTGTGCATCATCGAGGCGGCCCCGCCCCCCGCGATGTAAAGAGGCCCGGCGTCGAGATAGACCACCTGACCGGATTGCATCGCCCGCGTGCGCTCCATGATCGGATTGTCGAGGGTCGCTGCGGCAGCTTCGCCGCCCTGTCCGACCGCCGCGCCGCGGTCGATCACCAGCAGCCACTCCGGGTCGGTCTCGGCAACGAACTCGAAAGACACCGACTGCCCATGCGTTTCGGCATCAAGCTCGGGATGCGCTTCGGGAAGGCCGAGCGTTTCATGCAACCAGCCAAAGCGGCTATTGACGCCATAGGCCGAGATCTTTCCGCCGTTGGTCAGCAGGATCAGCGCGTTGCCCTTGCCCTCGGTGGCAGCTTGCGCCGCCTCGATCTTCTCGTCGAGCGCGGCGGTCAGGGTCTCGGCCCGGTCTTCGATGCCAAACAGCGTGCCGTAGGCGGCGATACGCGCCTTGGCCTGATCCACCAGATGCTCGCCCCAGATCGTCATGTCGATGACCGGCGCGATCTGCGACAGCGGCTCGCCCTGCGTAGAACTGCGCCCGCCGATGATGATCAGGTCGGGCTGCAGGATTGCCAGCGCCTCGAAGTCGGGCTCGAAGAGGGTGCCCACCACCTCGGCCTGTGCCGCTGCGGGCGCGAGGCTTTCGAGATAGAGCGGCGAAGGAACGCCATCGATGGGCACCTCAAGCGCCTGCAGCGTATCAATGGCGGCGGGATCGAAAACCACCAGCGTTTCTGGGCTCGCGGAAACGGTGGCGTCGCCGGTGGCGGTGGACATCGTCACGTCTGCCGAAAGAGCGGGGCTGGCGCTGAGGCCGGGGACCATCAGAGAGACCATCAGGCCTGCGAAGAGAAATCTGCGCATGGGGCAACTCGCTGTTCAAATGTCGCGTGGCTACACCGGTGTGGTCGGCTCCGCATTCCCTGCCTAGGTAAAGGGATGGACCAACGGACCGCAACTTGATCCCGCTCAATTTAGTCAAGATTTCGGCGGATTTTCCAATCCATGCCCCAGAAACGCAAAAGGCAGCCCGAAGGCTGCCTCGCGACGCTTGTCGTATGCTGCAGATTATTCTGCTGCGAAGGTGTTGGCAAACTTACCGCACCAGTCGGTTGCCTTGACGACCGGCCAGAAGCCGCGGCTGTCAGCGTCAAGCTGGTTCACCGGCGGGTTGGCGCGGCACAGGCCCGCATCGGGGAGTTCGTGCGACGAGTTTGCAACGTGGTCTTCATAGAATGCACAGGCTTTGCAAGCAGTGGACATGGCTTTCTCCTTCGAGTGGCTGCTGTCTGGCGGGATGGCTCGCTGGCGTCTCGCTTGCTTGCTTTCCACAAAAAACCATATAGGTCGGGTCGATCTGCGCTGCAAGAGAAAAAGCAATAAAAACATATACTTGAGTGATTTGCTTGGAGATAAAATCAAGAGCGAAACACTCGGGTTTGCCATTTCAGATGGCGCAACCTTTGGCGCAGGCGACCGGCGCGCGCGGCCACTTCGGGCAAAGCTCTTGGGTTGCTAAGTTTTCAGCAACAACCCGCGTGATGTTGCGACATGACGCCACTGCGGCTCTCGGATGCGTGATCGGAAGTTGATCCAAGTAAAAGAGTCAGGTAACGCTGGGTTACTCAGCCAGACCTGTCCCGAGCGCGGTCCAGCCAGCCCGATAAGAGCTATCCGGAGGACAGCCACATATGGCGAGAACCGCACGGGGCATTGCGCTCCTGACAACCGCATTTTGCGCAAGTGGCGCAGCCGCACAGGATGCCAGCGAGCTATTCCTTGGCACGATCCGCATCGAGTCGGCCGAAGCACAAAGCCTGCTTGGCAATGCCGAGATCACCGAGGAGGAGATCGAAGCCCGCAACCCCGCGACGGTGAAAGACGTCTTTGCGGGCGAGTCCTCGATCACCGCAAGCGGCGGCGCGGCGATCGCGCAGAAGGTCTTTGTCAACGGTATCGAGGAAAGCCTGCTGTCGGTGACCATCGACGGCGCGCGGCAGAACAAAGGGGCGTTCCACCACACCGGCAACGTGCTGCTTGATCCGTTCTTGCTGAAGTCGGTCGAGGTCAGCGAGGGGCTCGCGCCCGCAGACGCGGGGCAGGGCGCGCTGGCCGGGGCGATCGCCTATACCACCAAGGACGCGCGCGACCTGCTCGAGCCCGGTGAGGCATTTGGCGGGCTCACCAGCCTGACCTATGGCAACAATGGCGCGGGCTGGCGCACGTCGCTGGCACTCTTCGGACAACAGGGTGGCTTTGAGTGGCTGCTCAGCGGCACCAAGCAGGAGGGCGACGACTACGAGGATGGCGACGGTGACGAGATCACCGGCACCGGTGCCGACCTCACGGACGGGATCGTCAAACTGGGGTACACCAGCGAAACCGGCAAGCGCCTGACCTTCTCGGCCTCGCAGACCGAGGATATCGGCGACCGCGCCGGGCAAAGCGGGTTCATCCGTCCCGACTTCGCCTCGGTCATCGGGCGCGACACCGAGATCATGGAGGGCTATGCCCGCCGCAGTTCCTACACGCTGACCTACACCGACGAGGCACCGCAAGGCGTTTTGGCGCCGACGCTGCGCCTGACCTACAACGAGCAGGAAGTCGACGTCGGCGATGTTGAAGGCATCAACACCAGCCTGTCGGGCACGGCGAAGAACGTCTTCGATATCTCGGGCGGTACGCTGACCGCCGGGATCGATTTCTTTGATGAGACCGCCGACGGCGAGGCCGCCACCGGCACGGGCGGCGACGAGCAGGTCTTTGATCTCGGCTTCTTCGCGCAAGCCCGGCAGGACGTCAGCGACCGGGTTTCGGTCAGCTATGGCGCGCGCTACGATTATCAGTGGTTCGATGCGGCAAACGGCGACAAGTTCGAAGAGGGCGGCTTCAGCGTCAATGGCGCGGTGGACGTGATCCTGAGCGACGCCTGGACACTGAACGCCGGTGTGGCCTCGACATGGGGGGGCTTTGCGCTTGGCGAGGCGGCGCTGGTCAACTACCGCACCGACTGGACCTACGACGACTTCATCCCGTCGCGGTCGAAAGCGGCGCGTCTGGGCCTGCGCTACGGCAGCGGCCCGTGGGAGGCAAGCGGCGCGCTTTTCTACACGCAGGTGGACGACATCACCTCGGTCCTGCCCACCGGCGGTGACCGCGGCGCGCAGAGCGATCTGGTCTCCAAGGGCTTCGAGGGCTCGGTCGGCTATACCGCCGATCAGGGCTTCGCGCGCCTGAATTACACCTATGCGAATGTGGAACTGGACGAAGAGACCATCGGCTCGACCTCTTATTACCTTGGCCGTCCGGTCGGCCATATCTTCGCGCTTGAGGCCGGTTTTGCCGCGAATGATCAATGGCGCTTTGGCGGCACGGCGGAGGTCGCGCTGGAGAACACCGACACCGAGGTGGACCTGCCTGGCTATGAGGTTGTGAACCTCTACGCCAGCTACACGCCGCGCGGGGTCGAAGGGCTTGAGATCAGGCTCGATGTGGACAACCTCTTTGACGAGACCTATTCGAGCCGCAGCTCTGACGGGATCGACTACGTGGATCGCGTGGTCGCCCTGACCGAGCCGGGCCGGACCTTCTCGCTCACCGCACGCTACCGCTTCTGAGGGTGAGGTTGAAACGGGCGGCCGCGGCGGATTCCCTCTCGCTCGGCCGCCTTTCCGGCAGCGCCTTTGCGGCGCTGTCGGTGATCACGAAAATGGCATTTTGGTCTGAAAATTCTTCACTTGGGCGGGAAAGCCCGTAGGCTTTCCAGAGCGTTGCATCTTCGATGAGGAGGAGATGATGAACCATCGCATGTTGCTTGCCCTGCCGCTTGTCGTCATGGGCTGCGCCACGCCTCAGGAACAATGTCTCGACCGCGCGGGGGCGCGGGTTCGCAATCTCGAAGAGCGCATCGAGGTCGCACGCGGGAACATCGACCGCGGCTATGCGGTGCATGTCACCCGTTCCAGAGCGACCGTCGGGTTCTGCTCGGGCTATTACGGCGGCTATTACCGCTATGGCGGGGTCACCAGCTGTGTTGCCTCGGATCCGGGGCCCCGCGAGCAGGCCGTGCCGATCGACGTCGCCGAAGAACGCGCGAAGCTGCGGCGCCTAGAGGCCGCGCTGCTACAGGAGCAGAGCGCGTATCGCGGCAAGGCCTCGCAATGCAGGCGTGCCTTTCCCGAGTGAAGAGCCTGAGAGGGGCACACGCCTCGGCGGCGCACTTTACGCTCTGATTGCTCTGGGCCGGCTCAGGTCGAAGATGGCTCTGTGTCGCGGACCGCACTGCTGCCCGCCGCGGCAATCTCTGGCTCGCTCATGCCGCGCCGCCAATGCGCGAAGGCCACGATATTCTCGCGCGGCACGCCAAGTGCGCGCGCGCGGCGCAGGATCGCCACGAAGGCGTCGCGTTCCGCACCGCACCAGAGCGCGGCGCCCGTCAGGTCATCGGGCCAGACAATCGCGTTGAAGGCATCGGCAAGCAGCGGCGTGGTCCCCGGGGCGGCGCCGTTGCGATAGAGCCAGCGCAGCTCGACGCCGAGCGGCGATGTGATCTCCTGCCGGTCTTCCGGGCCATCCACCTCAATCAGCGCCACGCCTCGCGCAGCGGGTGCGAGGGCTTCGACGCATCTTGCGATCCCCGGCAGGCCGGTCTCATCTCCGGCGAAGACATGGAACTGCGCCGGCAAAAGGCCCTGCGCGGCGGGGCCTATGAACCCGACGCCATCGCCTGGTTCGGCATCGCGCGCCCACCTGGTGGCCGGGCCGCCGGTGTGGCCGAGGTGAAAATCGATCGCCACACGCCCCGCCTCGAGGTCGACCGCGCGGATGGTATAGACCCGCGTATCGAGCAGCGCGCGCCCCTCGGGCCAGCGGATGCGCCCCTCGTCGGTCATCATGGGCCAATGTTGCGGCATGCCACGCCCGGATTTGAACAGCAGCCGGCAATGCAGCTGCGCAACGGTGTCGTAGCGCGACAAATCCCCCCGGCGAACCAGATGCGCCGCGTGTTGCGGTTGAGCGCTTCGGTGGCGTCCACGCGCAGCACCTGCAGGTCAGCCGGAAGCGTTTCGCCCGCCGTATCCCCCTGCCAGATCACATGTGGCGCCGCATCGCGGGCGTTGAAGTCGATCAGGCTGGTCACCGAGTAGCGCAGCGAGTTCAGCATCGCGCCGTCGGCGCAGGCAATGCTCACATCGAGCCGGTCCTCGCTGAGTTTCAGCCTGATTTCCGCGCCTTCTCCGGCACGCGCCTCGGTTTCGCTCAGCCGGTGCACCGGCAGTTTGTGCGCTTCGAGGGCCTCCAGGATGGTGGGAAAGTAATCGGCGGCGGCTGGGAACGCGATCCTGGCATGTGCCTTGAGCATCAGTCTTCTCCGAGGGACAGCCAGAGCGGCCCTTGCAGCGGGTGGGCGAAAAAGCGGTTGAGATCCGCAAGTGTCTTGGCGGGGTCAAGCGGCGCACAGCCGCCGGGTTGCAGCCAGCGTCCGAGGCATTCGGCAAGCAGCGGCACCAGCAGAGGAGAGGTGACGAGTCCGGACCATATGCCGTGGACACGCCCGTCGCGCAGCGCCGGCGCGCCAGACAGCGCGATGCGGGACGCGACCCGGCGCAGGCCCGCGCGTCCGGCGGCTGGGTCCAGTCCCGGCGCAATGCCCGGCTGCAGATCCGGCGCGAAGCCGCCGCCGGTCGCGACATAGACCTCAGGCTCCAGCGCGATCAGCCCTTCGTTCGAGAATTTACCGCTCCAGCCCTCGGACGCGGCCAGAAGCTCGCCGCCCGCCATCTCAATGAGGTCGCCCCAGAACGCACGCCCGGCCCCCCAGCAGCAGTCGTCGACGGTGGACATGACCTCCATGTAGACCCGCGGACGATCGGAACCGGAGGCGCAGGCGCGCACCGCCTCGAAACGTCCGAGCCCGAGGTCGGTGATCTGAGCGGCGCGGCGCTCCTCGCCCAGAACGGCGCCCCAGAACGCCATGGCCCGCCGCAACGACAACTCGGGCGACAGCGCGCCGTTGTGGCCGCTGGTCCAGGCGATCGGAATGCCGGATGCGCGCAGGATCTCGGCCAGGGGCGATCCCTGCGGCGGCAGCATATAGGCGCTTGCGACGACGAGATCGGGTTCGAGCGCCAACACGCTTTCCACCGAAACGGTGTCGGGCGACAGCTTGCCCACCTCCGGCAGCGAGGGCGCGAGACGTTCTGTCATTGCGCCCAGATCGAGCCGCCCGGCGCTGGCCCAGCCGACCACCCGCTCTGCCGGATCGGGCAGCAGCGCCGCCATCGACAGGATGTCGGTCGCGTCGAGCAGCACGATGCGCTGCGGTCGCCGTGGCAAGGAAACCGGGGTGCCGAGCACATCCGCGGTTTCGATGCCGTCTGCCAGCGCGTGCCGGGGCGCTGCGAGAAACGCCGCGCCCCCGCCGATCATTTGCCTGCGGGTCACCATGTCTTGCGCAGACCCGCGGTGATCACCCGGCCCTCGCCGTACTGGCAGTAGATGTCGTAGCTGCAGCTCGAATAATAGGTCTCGTCCAGCAGGTTACGCACGTTAAGAGTGGCTTCGAGCCCGGTCAGCGCGGGGCTGTGCGCACCAAGATCGTAGCGCAGCGCAAGGTCCACCAAAGTGTAGGCGTCGGCCTTCAGCGTGTTGGCATCATCGCCATAGCTTTCCCCCACGAAGCGCAGGCCGCCGCCCATCTCGAGCCCGTCGAGCGTGCCGGCGAAAGCGTAATTGCCCCAGATCGAGCCGAAGTACTCGGGAACCGCCTGCGGTCGGTTGCCTTCGATGCTCTCGTCGTTCGACTTGCTCACGGTCGTGTCGAGCAGTGTCAGTGCGGCGATCAGGTCGAACTGCGATGTCACCGCGCCGCGTGCCTCAAACTCCAGCCCGCGCGAGCGGACTTCGCCGGTCTGCTCGTAGAACCCGGCGATATCGGCAGGGGTCTGCACGTTCTCTTGCCGGATGTCGAAGGCTGCGAAGGTGAACAGCGCGTCCATGCCCTGCGGCTGAAACTTCACGCCCAGCTCCCATTGCTTTGCCCGGGTCGGCTCGAACGGATCGCCCGAGGCATCGACGCCGATCACCGGCTCGAAGGAGGTGGCATAGCTGAGATAGGGCGCAACGCCATTGTCGAAGTGATACAGCAGCGCCGCACGCCAAGAGGCCGCCTCGGCGTCTTGCTTGGTGGTGGTGCCGGTCAGGCGGTTTTCGCTTTCCGTCTCCAGCCAGTCATAGCGCGCGCCGATCACCGCGCGAAAGCGGTCAAAGGCCATCTGGTCCGACAGGTAGAGGCCCTTTTGGCGCATGGTCTGCAGGCTGTCTGTCAGCGGGTAGAAGGGGCCGGAAACACCGGTATAGACAGGGTCGGTCACGTCGAGAGACGGGGCGAGCGTATAGTCATACTGCCAGTCGCTCTCGTTCCATTGCAGGTCGGCACCGGCAAGCAGTCGGTGATCGACGGCACCGATGCTGGCGGCATATTCAAGGTTGGTGTCCCAGGCAAACGCCCGCACCGCCTCGTCCGAGGCGACGGCCAGACGGTTGAGCACGCCGTCATCGGTGATCGCGCCGGCGAACTGGATCCCTTGCATCTCGGCATCGACACCGCCGTAGCGCATTTTTGAGCGGAGCGTCAGCGCAGGGGTGAACCCGTGCTCGATCCCGGCCTGCACGCCCCATTGCTCGCGGGAGAAGGAGTTGAAATCGGGATCGCCCATGTTCAGGTCACGATCAAGCTCGTCCTCGAAGGCAGGGGCAAGATCGATGGGATAAGTGGAGTTGAAATAGCCGCCCTCTGGGTCTTTTTGCCAATAGCCGCCAAGACTGAGCCGGGTGCGCTCGCTGGGTTGCCAGACCAAGGTTGGGGCGATGGCGTAGCGCTGTTCATCGACGTCGTCGTAGCGAGAGCCAGCGCCGCGGCCCATGGCCGAGAGACTGTATTGCAGCGTGCCGTCTTCGTTCAGCGTTCCCTGCTGCGCGAGACCGGCCTGCACCCGGCCGTAGCTGCCGAACTCCAGCCGCGCCTCACCGCCGGTGCTGCCGTCAGGGCTGCGGCTGACCATATTGACCAGCCCGCCGGGGCTCGACTGGCCATAGAGCAGCGCCGACGGCCCCTTCAGCACGTCCACCCGGTCAAGCAAGAAAGGGTCCACCGCGGTCTGCGCGAAGCCCTGTCCGCGCGGCAGCCTCAGACCGTCGAGGAAGCCGACGAATTGCGAGGCCGTGCCGAAGCCGCCAAAGCCGCGCAAGAAGACGCTGTCATAGCGGGTCGAGGCGTCGATCTCGGAAAGCACACCGGAGGTGTAGCGCAGCGCCTGGCCGACGGTCTGTGTGTTCTGATCGTCGAACTGTTTGCGGGTGAGCACGGTCAGAGATTGCGGCGTTTCGACCACGGGCGTGTCGGTCTTGCTGGCCGAGCGCATTTCGGGAAGCGCGTATGAGGCCGACGTATCGGCCACGTCTGCCTCAATCACGATCGTGCCGAGATCAAACTCCTGCGCTGTCGCGGCTGTCGCCACGCAGCCAATTGCAACCGTCAGCGTCGCGGCCTTGCCCACCATCTTTCCGTCTCCACGAGTCATTGTCCCGTCAGAGGCTGTAGCAAGAACGGGACGTATGCGTCCAGATAAATTCCGATGAATTTACTTGGGAACGTCATCAGCTTGCCGCGGAGTTGCAATGCTGCCCATAATGTCGGCCACTCAGATGCACTATTCGGACCCGGATGTTGACCACGAAGACAAAGCGTAAGCCGCGCGGAGGCCGCCCCACGAAGGAAGAGGCCGAACGCCTCGCCGCAGAGATCGAAGGCGCCGCCCGCCATCTGTTCATCAGCCAAGGCTTTGCGTCCACAACGATGGAGCAGGTGATCGCCGCCTGCGGCATCGGCAAGGACACGCTCTATCGCCGCTTTTCCACCAAGGAAGATCTGTTCGCCGTCGTCGCCGAGAAGGCGCGCCAGCGCACGCTCGCCTGGTTCGAGGAGACCGACGCGCAGAGCCCGGACGATCCTCTGGAGCGGGTGCGCCACCTCGCGCGCTGGTTTCTGGATGCCAACCTTGATGAGGAACTTCTGGCGCTGAAGCGCGAGGCCTTCATCGAGGCGATGCGCGCCCGTCCGCTGGTGCAGGACGACCCGTTCACGCCGCGGCTGACCGACGCCATCGCACGGGCGCATGAGGTGGGGGCACTGCATGCGCCCGACCCCGGCTTCGTCGCGCAGCAACTGCTTGCAGCCGTTGTTCTGGGGCCAAGCAATGATGCGCTTATGGGCGCAACCGCGCTTGCGGATGACGCGGTGCGCACCGCGTGGTTTGATCGCGCATGGCGGCTGTTTGTGGCGGGCGCTGCGCGACCTTGATGTGGGCCGCTCAGGCGGTTCCAAGCCGTGCTGCATGCGGCAGCACATAGGGACCGCTGGGCGGCGGAGTGCTCACGCGGAGGCTGCACCCATAGGCGCGCGACAGCAGCTCGTCGCGCAGCAGCGCCTCTGGGCTGGCCTGTTCGAGCAGACGCCCCTCGGCGAGGAGTGCGACACTGTCGGCGAACATCGCCGTGAGGTTGAGATCATGCATGATCGCCACCACCCCGCCGCCGGCGTCGGCAAAGTCCCGGGCGATCTGCATGACCTGCAGCTGATGCGCGATATCGAGGCTCGAGACCGGTTCGTCGAGGAACAGCCAGCGGGCCTCACCGGCCTCGACCGGCTCCCACACCTGGCACAGGACGCGGGCAAGCTGAACGCGCTGCTGCTCGCCGCCGGACAGCTCTTGATAGGGACGGCTTGCGTAACCGCTCAGGCCGACCCGCGCCAGCGCGCGCGGCGTGAGATCGGCTGCGCTGCCGGGACCTGTGCGGATTTGGCCCAGCCCCACGACCTCGGCCACGGTGAACGGAAACGCCAGCGGGGTGAATTGAGAGAGCACCGCGCGCCGCAGCGCCAGCCGCCAGACCGGGATCGTCGAGAGATCCTCGCCGCCCAGCACAATGCGTCCCGCATAGTTCAGATCGCCGGTCATGGCGCGCAGCAGCGTTGTCTTGCCCGATCCGTTCGGCCCGACAATGGCCGTCAGCGCGCCGGGGGCGGCGCGGAAGGTCACGCGGTCGAGGACGCGGCGGTGACCATAGGCCACGGTAATGTCGCGGGCGTCGAGCATCGTTCAGATCTCCAGGCTGGCGCGGCGGCGCAGCAGGATCCACAGAAAGAACGGTCCGCCGACCACCGCCGTGATGATGCCGATTGGCAGTTCGCTGGGCGCGACGATACTGCGGCTGATCACATCGGCGATGAGCAGCAGGCTGGCGCCGAGCAGCGCAGAGTTGATCAGCAGGGCACGGTGTTCAGGGCCGGTGGCGAGCCGCAGCAGATGCGGCACGACGATGCCGACAAAGCCGATGCCCCCCGAAATCGCGGTGGCCGCGCCAACGGCGGCCGCGACGACGAGGATCGCCAAGGTTTTCAGCCGCTGCACCGGGATGCCCAGATGATGCGCCGCCGACTCGCCCAGGGCCAGCGCGTTCAATCCGCGCGCGAGGGCCGGGGCGGCGACGAGCGCCGTCAGCATCAAGGGCGCGGCATAAAGCGTCCTGCTCCACGAAGACCCGGCGAGCGAGCCGAGGCTCCAGAACGTCAGGTCGCGCAGCTGCTGGTCGTCGGCGATGTAGATCAGCAGTCCGGAGAAGGCCGCCGTCATCGCGGCAAGGGCAATCCCGCCAAGCAGCATGGTGGCCACCGAGGTGCGCCCGCCGCGCGTCGCGATAAGATACAGCACGCTGACCGAAAGCCAGCTGCCGGCAAAGGCCATCACCGGCACCAGCGCCGGGCCGAAGACCCCGGAAAGCCCCAGCGGCAAAAGCCCGCCCAGAACGATCGCCGAAATTGCGCCAAGCCCCGCTCCGGCGCTGACCCCGACAAGGCCAGGGTCGGCCAGCGGGTTGCGGAACAGCCCTTGCAGGACAGCCCCGGCCACGGCCAGCGACGCCCCCACCATCATGCCGGTCAGGAGCCGCGGCAGGCGGATGTCCCACAGGATGATCCGCGTGCGCGCCTCGATCTCGCGCCCAGCCAGAAGATCGCCGATTGCGGCAGGCAGCGACACGCCCGAAGCGCCCACGGCAAGGCTTGCCCAAGCGGTCGCCAGCAGCAGCGCCACCAGCACCCAACTTGTCGAGCGCGCCAGTTTGCGCCGATCACCTGCCGCATGGGCCTCGGGGTGGATCGCAACCATCTCAGCCACCTGCCAGCGCGCGGGCCAATTCTACGACCGCCTCGGCGGTGCGCGGTCCGAAGCCGAGCATCTTCATCCCATCCATGCGCAACACCGAGTGGCTCTCGCCTGCGGGCGTCGAGAGGATGGCGGGCTGCGCAAACAGGTCTTCGTCGCTGACGCCCATGTCGCCGCCCCGCGCCATCATCAGGATCACGTCAGGAGCGGCGGCAATGATGGCCTCGTCGGACAGCGGCTTGTAACCCTCGAAGTCGGTGACGGCATTCACCCCGCCAGCAAGGCGAATGATCCCGTCCGCGGCGGTGTCGGTGCCGCCCGCCATGATGCGCCCGCCCTGCATCGACAGCACGAAGAGCACCCGGCGCGGCGCGCCAGCCGCTTCCTTGGCTGCGATCTCTGCCGCCTCATCCAGATCGGCGGCCACATCGGCAGCCAGAGCCTCGCCCTTCTCGGGCACGCCCAGAACCTCGGCGACGTGGTAAATCTTGGTCAGCACGGCCTCGCGGTCATAGCCTTCGGGGATTTCCGCGAACTCGATGCTGGCGGCTTCGAGCAATTCGACGGCTTCGGGCGGGCCCGCGCCTTCCTCGGTGAGGATGAGCGAGGGGTTCACCGACAGCACACCCTCTGGCGACAGGCGCCGGATGTAGCCGATGTCGGGCAGTTGCGTCACCTCGGCGGGGAAATTCGACGTGGTGTCGCGGGCCACCAAACGGTCCTGCTCGCCAAGGGCGTAGACGATCTCGGTCACCGCGCCGCCGATCGAGACGATGCGCTGCGGCTCCTGGGCCTGCAACGCACTGGCCATCAGCAGGGGCAGCGCCAGCACGGCCCAAGCAGCACCGGCAAAAAGGGCCGCTCGAAGGCGAGAGAGCGCGGCGCTCACGACATCACCTCTGCGGGCGCGGCTTCGGGCAGGGCGGCGGCGATGGCCTCGAACTCTGCCGCTCGGTCCTGAGGTTTACGCACGCCGAAGATCTGCAGAATGATCCTGCCCTCGGCATCGAAGGCTTCGATCGACACCGCCATGCCGCGGCGCGTCGGCTTGTGAACTTCCCAGACCTCGGCGACATGATCGCTGCGCAGATGCATGTCAAAGCCCGGGTCCAGCACGTTCAGCCACGGCCCCATCATCTTGATATTGGTGACCGGACCAGAGTGAATCTGGATACAGCCCTGATTGCCGACGAAGATCATGACCGGCACCTGTTTCGCCGAAAGCTCGGTGAACAGGGCCTCAAGGCTTTGCGGTGCCACAGGGCGGACGTAGGGAGCTCCGGCAATGCGATACGCGCCGAGCCGGTTCATCTTCATGCGGCTGACCATCATCAGGAACTGGTGTGTGTCGGTCAGCTTGTCCCAGTTCGCACGCAATTCGTCTGCGCGGTCGGGCCGGGACTTCGCGGGCTCCGGTGCCTCGCGCGGTTCGGTCTGCAGCGTGTCGTCCTGCGTCTCGAGCGCGAGATCGGCCACCACCGCCTCCCATGCGCCGTGGTCCGAGCTGTCGCGCATGTGGATCTTATGGACCGCATCGCCTGCGGCATCGAACACCAGCAGCGCCCGGCGGAGCCCTTTGTCTGTCTGGTGGTCAAGCGCAAAGCCATGCGCCCAGTGGCGCGGGAAGATGCGCAGATCGATCTCTTCGTTGAGCACCATCGAGGCGTGCTCACCGGAGTGGTAATTGGCGTAGCGACCGACCTTTTCATGCACGCACGAAGGGGTCCTTGTCAGTGCCATGACCTCGCCCAGCCGTTCAGCAGCGGTCATCAGCTTGTCGGGATCGGCAGTAATCCGGGTGACGCCATGGCCGACATGCGCAGCCATCAGTTGCGCTTCGCTGATGCCCAGCTGCTCGGCCAGATCACGCTCGCGCAGATTGGATTTTTCGAGACGCGCGGTGCGGATGTCCTGCGCGGATAGCGGCGAGTTCTGAGCCATGTAGTCACTCCTGGCCATGGGTGGACGCGGTGTCTGGCTCGCACCCGCAGGTGCATTGGCTGGAGCAAGGATAAGCAAATATTCTTGATGTATCTACTCAGGTAAACGTGAGGGCGCAAGATGCGCGTCGATGTCCCCTAAGGGAAGCCAGAGAATGCCGTATTGAGAGGCGGCAGCAGGACAGGATCAAATTCCTGACTTAATCACTTGACTTTTAGTTCTGGCCTGGCCTAACCCTCTGAAAGCGCCAGCTGACAGCGTTCAGGACGACAGTTCCGAATGTATGTGCAAGCGAGATCCCCAAAACCAAGAACCCCGAGCGGCCAGCCCAGCTGATGCCGTTCGATAACGAGTGTGCCGACGCGTCGCGACGGGCGAGGGCCAGAGTGCGCCCATGCGTCGGCGAAGGGACCAGAACGGATGACGATGAGACTTGCTGCAACTTACCGATGCGCAACCGCAATTGCGCTGGCGATGGCCGTAACCGGAACGAGCGCCGTGGCGCAGGAGACGGAAGAGGGCGACGATCTGTACCTCGGGCGCATCGTCGTCGGCTATTCCGCAGACGGCACGCCGACCTACGCCGGGGAAAACACCTCGCACCTCGAGGGCAATGCGGTGACCGCGCAGGGCGGCACGGCGACGGTGGATGATGTGATCCGCCAAACGCCCGGCGCGTCGACGCGCCTGAACCCGGGCCAGCCCGGTGTTGCCGTCTCGATCCGCGGGCTGCAGGGGCAGGGCCGGGTCGCGATGACCGTCGAGGGGGTGCCGCAGAACTTCCGCTTCAACGGGCACGCCTCGGAGGGCTACGCGAATTTTGAACCGCTGTTCCTGCAGGGCATCGACATCACCCGCGGCGCGGTGGTGACCGCGGGCGGCAGTGGCTCCGCCGGTGCGGCGAATTTCCGGCTGATCGACGCAGAGGACATCGTTGACGGTCAGGGCGCCGGTGGCCGCGTCAAGCTGAGCTATGGCGACAATGGTGACGACTTCGGGCGCATGGGGGCCGCTGCCTATGTGGGCGAGCGGGGCTCGGTGCTGGCGGCCTATGCACGGGCCACCGCCGATGCTTTTGAGGATGGCGCAGGCAACACGGTGGACAATACCGACAAGGATCGCGACAGCTATATGCTACGCGGCCGTTACGCGCTGACCGAGACCCAGAGCCTCGAGCTTCTGGCGACCCGAATGAACGCCGATTATGCCTCCAACTCCTATTATCAGGAGATGACGACCGACCTCTACAAGCTGGGCTACACGCTCGACTACAGCCCGGCGGTCAACCTGACCGCGAACCTGTATCGCTCGGTCACCGACAATGAATACACCGGCTCGATCGACGGCACCGGCTCTTACGTCGGACGTCAGATGCAGACCATCACCACCGGGCTCGACGTCACCAATGTCAGCGAGCTTGCGCTGGGGGGCTGGATGCTCACCTCGACCAATGGCTTCGAGTATTACGAAGACGTTCTGGGCGGCGCGGAAGGGGGGGCGAACCCAACCTACGGCGAAGCGAAGAACCTTGGCGTCTACTCCGAGAACACCTTCTCGAACGGTCCGTGGGAAGTCACCGCCGCGCTGCGCTACAGCGACTACAGCCTGAAGGGTCGCCTCGACAACGAACTGGAGTCGGGCGATGTGGATATCGACGAGACGTCTTTCGATCCGAAGCTGACGCTGGCCTATCAGGTCAACGACTGGCTGCAGCCCTATGTCTCCATCTCGCGGAGCAGCCGGGCGCCGTCGTTGCAAGAGACCCTGCAGGAAAGCTTCCACGGCTACGGCTTCTTCAACCTCTATCTCGGGCCGAACCCCGATCTCGAGACCGAAACCTCTGAGGGCGGCGAAATCGGGGTCAATCTCGCGCGCAATGATCTGCTGACCGCCGGCGATCGCCTCACTGCGCGCGTCGCTTACTACAAGATGAACGTCGAAGACTACGTCGCCTACGTCACGGAGGACGCATATACTTCTGTTGGGGCGACGACGCTTGCCTATTACGACAATATTGACGGCACGACGGTCACGCAGGGTCTCGAACTCGAGGCCGCTTACGACTCCGAACTGTGGTCGGGTGCGCTCTCCTACACCAATTCGGACTCGACGCCGCCGTCGGGCTATGAGGGCTACGAGCTGCAACCGCCCGAAACCTTCTCGACCACGCTGGCACGTCACTTCATGAATGGCGAACTGACCACCGGCGCGACCTACAGCTATACGGCCGCCGGGGTGTCGATCGACAGCGAAGAGAAAAGCGATGCCTACGGGCTGTGGGATATCTTCGCGAGCTATGAGCCCACCGACAATCTGCTGATCACCGCCAAGGTGGCGAATGTCGGAGACGAGGAATATCTGCCCTACGCCGCCACCGCCAATGGCCCCGGGCGCACATATTATCTGGGGCTCCAGCTGACTTTCTGAGCTAGGCCGAGCAGTAGTCAGGTCCCCTTGGCGGCGGAAGGCACGCCGCAGCCGGGGGGATAACGGCCAGCAAGAGACCCAATGCCCCAACCCTCGGGGCGCAAAGGGTCCATGGCCAAGACCGGCAGGGACGTAAGCAAAAGAGCAAGGGAGCCAGCCCTTGCGTTCGGGGAGGAAGCGATCCGGGTATCCCGGGTCGCTTCTTCGCTTTTATGTGCGATAGCCGCCCGACCCAACGTCCCAAAGTCAGCTTCAACGGCAACGGACGATAGGTGCTATGCCTTCGCCGGGTACGCCCTCGCCGCGCATCCAGGATGCCTGACAGGGATCACTGCGACCGGACCACCGGTCTTGGCATGGACTTGAAAAGCCGTATCGGCAAGCAGTGCGTCTCGGAACCGCTGGATGTTGATCACCTCAAAATACATATTTCAGCGTTCTCCGCCCATGAGCTTTCAAGTGCCTCATCGATCCGCCTCGCTATGCATATTCCTGTCCGGAAACTAGCCCCAGTTTCTCGGGCGGGTGCGGTCCAGCTCTTCGGTGATCGGGATGAACTCCTGCTCGTCGCCGGGCGGCAGGCGGAAGGGACCGTTCGCCCAGTCGGCGGCCTTCCAGTCCTCCTTGGCCTGTTCGATCCGGTCCTTTGACGACGAGACGAAGTTCCACCAGATATACCTTGGCCCGCTCATGGTCGCGCCGCCGAGCGCCATTAGGCGGGCGCCTTGGGGACCGGCTTTGACCGAAATTCGGTCGCCGGGGCGGAACACCATCATGCGCCCGGCCTCGAAGATGTCGCCCGCGACCTCGATCGCGCCTTCGGTGACGTAGATGCCGCGGTCTTCCTGATCGTCAGGCAAGGGGAACCCGGCGCCCGGCTGCAGCACGACGTCGAGGTAGAAGGTTTCGGACGGCATGGTCACCGGGCTGCTCTCGCCATAGGCGGCGCCGAGGATGAGCCGGGCTTCGCTGCCACCGTCAGAGATCACAGGGAGCGCCTCCTTGCCGTGGTGCTCGAAGCCGGGCTCGCTTTCCTCGAGGTGTTCGGGCAGGGCGATCCAGGTCTGGATGCCGAAAAGGCTGTGGCGGGTGCCGCGGGTCTTTTCGCTGGTGCGCTCCGAATGGGTCACGCCGCGGCCCGCGGTCATCCAGTTGACCTCGCCGGGGTAGATCATCTGGTGGCTGCCGATGCTGTCGCGGTGTTCGAACTCGCCCTGATAGAGGTAGGTGACCGTGCCGAGCCCGATATGCGGGTGCGGGCGCACGTCGATGCCGCCCTCGGTGATGAACTCGGCGGGACCCATCTGGTCAAAGAAGATGAACGGTCCGACCATCTGCCGCTTCGGTGAAGGCAGGGCGCGGCGGACGTCGAAGCCGCCGATGTCGCGGGCGCGGGGGATGATCAACGTCTCGAGTGCGCCGCAGCCAAAGTTCGGGCATTCGGGGCTATGGGTGGGGTTCCAGCTCATCTCGGGTCTCCTCTGGGGGGGCGGCGTTACCGCCTCTGTCCTGTGTTTCCTCCTGGCACGGGCGATGCCTCGCCCGCATGACTTTACCGCAACTGCCCCGTGTTCGGAGACGCCGCGACCGGCAGGGTCACCACTGGATGACGTCGGCGGTCTCGTCGCGGTGGCGCATCGCGTAGCCGCGCACGAAGGGGCAGAGCGGCACGATGCGCTGGCCCTTGCCGCGTGCGTCCTCGAGAAGGCGTAGCACCAGTTCCTTGGCGATCCCCATGCCCCGCATGCTCTCGGGCACTGCGGTGTGGTCAGCAATGATGAGGGTTGGCGAGACCTTGGAGATGGTCAACTCGCCTTCGCCCGCGACACCCTCCACCGTGGCGACATAGCGTGCCTTGCTGTCGGTTTCGCTGTAACTGATGATCGGGTCGGTCATTCTGCTGTCTCCTGATTGGGGCTGGGTGGCACCGGACCGGCGCCGTGACGGGAGTGTCCGGGGCGATACGGCGGGAGAAGTCTCCGGCGCCCGGGGAGCGCGCCGGGGCGGGTCAGGTGGTGAGCAGCTCGGCGAGGGCCGCGATCTCGCCCTGCCGGACCTCGTGGCCGCCGTCTTGGATCTCGGTCCGGACGTCGGCGCCACTGTCTGAAAGCCACATCAGCAGCCCTTCGGTGAGCGGCAACGGGCAGATCGGATCGCGGCGCCCGGCGGTGACCAGCACGGGCCGCCCGCCAAGATCGACTGGTGCAGGTTCCCACGGGATCAGCGGGTGCAGCAGGCCGATCCTGTCGAAGAGTTCGGGATGCGCCATCACCACCGAGGCAAGAATATTGGCACCGTTGGAATAGCCGAAGCCATAGGCCGGAGCGCCCGGATTGGCGGCTTTGTGCGCGGCGATGAAGGCCGCCATCCGTTCGGTTCGCAGCGCGAGGTCGTCCATGTCATAGACGCCTTCGCCGGTGCGTCGGAAGAAGCGCGCGGCGCCGCCTTCCGAGACGTCTCCCCGGGGCGAGACGATGCCCGCGTCGGGGCGGATCTGCCGGACCAGCTCGAAGAACTGGTTCTCGTCTCCGCCAGTGCCATGAAAGGCGAAGATCAGCGGGGCACCCGGATCGGGGGCACGGGTGCGGGCGTAGTAGCTCAGGGTCTGGGTCATGGCGATCAGGCTCCGATTGCGGGCAGAAGCCCTTCGATCTGGCCGCGGTACGGCTCGTATCGGGTCGGCAGCTTCAGCGCCTGCCCGAGGTTCGCGGTGTCCTCGTCCCGGTCGAAGCCGGGCTCGTTGGTGGCGATCTCGAAGAGCACGCCGCCGGGGGTGCGGAAGTAGATCGCCCAGAAATAGTCGCGGTCGATCACCGGGGTGACCTGATAGCCGGTGTCGAGCAGTGCCTCGCGCACCCGCAGCTGTGCCGCGCGGTCCTCGACTGCAAAAGCGATGTGATGCACTGATCCCGCGCCCTGCGCGGCGGTCTGCCCGCCGGGCACGGCCTCGAGGTCGATGGTGTCGGCAGCATTGCCGCCATCGATGCGGTAGCGGGTGACGGTGCCGTCGGTCTCGTCCTTCTGGTAGCCCATGAAGGTCAGCAGCTCGGCGGTGGCGGCGCTATCGCGCAGCCGCATCCGGGCGCCGTGAAAACCGAGGATGCCGGCCTCTTCCGGCACGCCGGCGCCGGTCCAGGCGGCGCGGCCGCGATCAGGGCTTTCCACCAGCGCGAAGCCGTCGCCATCGGGGCCGGCAAACTCCAGCCGGGTCTCGCCGAGGAAGCTGCTTTCGGTCAGCTCGGTTGCGCCCTTGGCGGCGAGCCGGTCCTGCCAGTAGCCAAACGCGCCCTCGGGCACGGCGAACTCGGTCACGCCGACTTCGCCGGTGCCGCGGCGGCCACAGGGCATCTGGCCGAAGGGGAAATAGGTCATCACCGAGCCGGGGGTGCCGATCTCGTCGCCGTAGTAGAGGTGGTAGACCTCGGGCGCGTCGAAGTTGACGGTCTTCTTGACCCGGCGCAGGCCGAGCGTGTCGGTGAAGAAGCGGTTGTTCTCGGCCGCGTCCGCCGCCATCGAGGTGACGTGGTGCAGCCCTTTGATGTCCGTGATCATCTCGATCTCCATCAGGTGTGTGTCTGTTGCATCCAAGATAGGGGCTACGATAATTTTCAAGAATAGAAACTAACTGGCATTTACCATTGCGATGGATCGCAACAATCTGACGTGATGCAGACCATCAAGCCGATCCGCGTGTTTCTTGAAGTCGTCGAGCAGGGCAGTTTTGCCGGGGCCGCCCGCAGCCTGCGGATGACCCCGGCATCGATCACCAGGATCATTGCCCAGCTCGAGGAGGACCTCGGCCAGCAATTGCTGCTGCGCACGACGCGGCAGGTCTCGCTCACCGGGGCAGGGGCGATGGTCGCGGCGCGCTACCGCCCGGTGCTCGAAGAGTTCGACAGGGTGACAGAGGAGGTCACGCGCACCACGAGACCCGACCGGGGGCGGTTGGCGATCAATGCGCCGATGTCGTTTGGCATGCGGTTGATGCCAGGCCTGGTGGCGAGCTTCCGGCTGGCCTATCCGCATATCGCGCTCGACGTGCATTTGACCGATGTACTGGTGGACATCCTCGAGGCTGATTGCGATCTCGCGATCCGCATCTCGGACCCGCCGGCGGACAAGTCGACGATCTGGCGGCGGATCTGTCACGTGCCCCGGCAGGTGGTCGCCGCGCCCTCGCTGTTTGATCGCATCCCGCGCCCGAAGGCCCCCGAAGAGCTGCTGCCCGAACACTGCCTGTCCTACGGCCATGGGGGCGTTGCTGAGACCTGGACGTTTACCCGTGGCGGCCAGCGTCGGACGCTGCGCGCTGGGACCGATGTCATGTCGAACAACGGCGAGTTCCTCTATGAGATGGCGCTCTCGGGAAACGGCATCGTCAACCTGCCAGACTTTCTGGTCCGGGACGGGCTGGCTTCCGGCGCTCTTGAGGTGGTGCTGCCTGAGTGGCAACTGCCGCCACTCAACCTCATGCTCTACTATCCGCCCTATGAGAAACTTCCGCCGCTGGTCGGAACTTTCACCGATTTCTTCGAAGCCTACATCCGCGACATCGACAGCTTTAGATTCTAACTTGTATGCGCCGCCGATTATGATGCGAGCTTGGACATACGCACCCTAGGAAACAACGTAATCGGCCGGTAAGGACCGCAGATTAGGCGACGGCCTTTGCCCCCTGATCCAGCGGCACCCAGTTCCACGGCAGCAGCTCGTCGAGGCGGTTGATCTTGTGGTCGCCGATGCGGACCAGGATGTCTGCCAGAAAGGCTTCGGGGGCGTGGCCGCTGAGCTTTGCGCTCTCGAAGATCGTCATTGCCTCCGCGAGGATCTCGCCGCCAGCATCAGCCCCGGCTAGAACGCGAAGCCTTGGAAGACCATCGCGGCTGGAGCGCTCGCCGTTGCCCTCAGACCAACGGCGGACAAAGGCTCGCTGCGCAACGAGTCCCTGCGCTTCTCTAAATACCTCGGCCGCGCCCTGTGGCGAGGATGGAGTGGATACCACCGGCGGAGTCGCGTCGAGACGACTCAGTGATGAAAATTTTTCACTTGTCATGAAAATATGTTAAGACTGTAGGCATGAGAAAGATCACAGCAAAAGACGTCGCGAGGGAAGCCGGCGTTTCCGTGTCCGCGGTGTCTCGGGCGTATCGGGGCACTGCCCCGATATCCGAGGACAAGCGCAAGGCAATCTTCGCGGCCGCCACGCGACTGGGCTATGTCAGCAAGGTCGATCAGGTGCTCGCGACGCAGGCGACCAATACGATCGCCATGGTCGTGAGCGAGATGCAGAATCCGTTCTACCCGATTGCCGTAGACGAGATGACGCGGCTCTTGCCGGAACGCGGGCTGAAAGCGATCGTGCATGTGGTGCCCTCGGCTGAGGATGTAGACACTGCCATTCGGCAGGTTCTCGACTTCCGCACGGAGGGCGTCATCCTGGCCAATTCGACCCTGACGTCTGGGCTCGCGCGAGCCTGCCGGCAAAATGGCATTCCGGCGGTACTGCTGAACCGCGTGCAGACGGACAGTCGGATGATGGCGGTCTGCTGCGACAATTATGGAGGTGCGCAGAGGGTTGCAGAGAGGTTCCTCGATGCGGGGCGAAAGCGCATTGCCTTCATGGGAGGGCGGCGGGACACGTCCACGCATCTCGAGCGAATGCGCGGTTTCCGCGACCGGTTGGAGGACGCGGGACGTGTCTTCGCGCAGCAGTTCGACGGAGGGTTCGACTACCGCCGCGCCTATGCTGCGGCGCAGGAAATGCTGGCACAGCGGCCGCTGCCAGATGCCGTCTTCTGTGCCAATGACATCATGGCCATCGCGGTGCTGGACGCTGCACGGATCGCCGGCGTTTGCGTCCCCGATGATCTGGCGGTGGTGGGCTTCGACGATATCCCGATGGCCGCTTGGGAATCCTACCGTCTGACCACGGTGCGTCAGCCTTTGCGCCGGATGCTCGATCAGGCAGTGGACATCATTCTCGCCTCAGATGGGTCGGAAGAGATTGGTGATATCCGAATCCTTTCCGGCGAGATGCAGGTACGTGAAAGTGGATAGTGAAATAATTTCATAACTGATGGCAAGAGTTGCACGCCTCTGGCGTTCTGTGGCTAATCCCTTCCCAGCACCCGTTCGTGGGTGACTCAGAATTCTTTGGGAGGAGAATCCATGAAATTCCGTTGCCTGGCGGCGACGGCGATCCTTTCGCTGTCTGCCATCACCACCACTGCGCCCGCCTGGGCCGAAACCCGTCTCGCCTTCGGGGCAACCAACTCGCAGAGCGCGCATTACGCCTATTTCGCGTCGCTGGCGCAGATCGTGAACGCCAGCTTTCCTGACGCCTACCAGGCCTCGGTGGTCGAAACCGGCGCGACGGTCGACAATCTCAAGCGCATGGCTCGCTCGCAGCTCGACATCGGCCTGATCACCACCTCGACGCTCTACCAGGCCTATAATGGCGTGAAGTCCTTCGACGGGCGACCGGTCGAGTCGAAACTGCTCTGGGCCTATTCGCTGGCGCCGCAGAACGTCGTTGTCCGCCGCGATTCCGGCATCACCGACCTTGCCGGGCTCGAAGGGCAGAAGTTCGGCCCGGGCATGCGCGGCTCCTCGACCGAGGCGACCTCGCAGGAGGTGTTCGACCTCTTGGGTATCACCCCGGACTGGGTCCGCGGCACCAATGGCGAACAGGCCAATGCCATCAAGGACGACCGTTCGGAGGGCTTCGTGAAAAGCGCGGTCGGCACCAGCTTTGACGCGCTGACTACCGATATCGCTGCCTTCACCCCGCTGCAGGTACTCGGGATCGACGACGCGCAGGAAGCCGAGATCCGCGAGACGCTGCCGGAACTCTCGATCGTCGAGATGCCGGGCGGCGAGATGGAAAACTCCGGGCCCTACACGGCCTGGGGGTTCATGATCGGCGTTTCCGCTCGACCCGACATGGACGAGCAGACCGCTTATGACATCACCAAGGCGGTGATGGAGAACATGGACGAGCAGGGCGCGGCCTTCCCGGCGGTCAAGGGGCTGAACCTGCCGGAGCTGACGCTGCAATATGCCACCAGCCCGCTGCATCCCGGCGCGATCCGCTTCTACGAGGAAATCGGCCTGACCGTGCCCGAGCGCCTGAAGTAAGGGCTCGCCCGAGGCAACCATCTGTCCTGTGACCGGTGCAGCTTCAGGCTGCCCGGTCCATCCCCTCATTCCGCGAAGGTGCCGCGATGACCGTTCCCTCCGACGCTCCCCCGTTTCCGACCAGGCTGCGACAAACGGCGATTGCCGTGCTTGCCGTCCTTCTCGGTGCGTTCGTCTTCTACACATCGTTCAACGGACCGTTTGAGTCTCTGGTCCAGCGGGCGCTCTTCGTCATGACGATCAGTGCGCTGGCCGTGCTGATGCATCCGCTCTTTGAGGGCAGCCGCTGGCGCCCGCTCGGCATGCTCATCGACGCCGCGATTGTCGCCGTGGTGACGGTTTCGGGGTGCTACATCATCGGCAACTACCAGAACATCATGACCGATCTGCCCTGGGCCAACGGCTGGGACATGCTGATGGGCTTCGGCACCTTGCTCTGCGTCCTGGAGCTGGCGCGGCGCACCTCCAACTGGGTGTTTCCGCTGATCGTGCTCATCTCTGTCGGCTATGCGTTCTTCGGCTATCTCATCCCCGGGCAGTTCGGGCACCGCGGCTTCGATACCGGCTATCTGACCGAGATCATTTTCCTGTCGGACCGCGGCCTCTGGGGCATGCTGGTCAACGTGGCCTCGACAACGCTGGCAGCCTTCGTGCTCTTCGGGGCGATCCTGCTGCACACCGGTGCGGGCGAGACGTTTTTCGACCTCTCCGCACGGCTCGGCGGCTCGCGACCGGGCGGCGCGGCGAAGATCGCGACCTTTGCTTCGGGCTTCTTCGGCGCCATCAATGGATCGACCGTGGCCAATGTTGCGACGACGGGCAACTTCACCATCCCCCTGATGAAGCGCCTGAAATACCCGCCTGCCTATGCAGGGGCGGTGGAGGCGATCGCATCCACCGGCGGCCAGCTTGCGCCGCCGATCATGGGCACCGCCGCCTTCGTCATGGCCGAGCTCGTCGGCCTGAACTACTGGTCGATCGCGCTTGCGGGCGTGGTACCGGCGCTGCTCTTCTATCTCGGCATTTACAGCACTGTGCACGTCATCGCGCTGCGCCAGGGGTTCCGGCCGGTCACCGACGACACGCTTCCGGACTGGCGCGGTGCCATGAGCTTCGCGCGGCTAGCACCGATCGTCGCCGGCCTGCTCGGCCTGTCCTTCGGGGTGATCAACGGAAACTCCGTCGAGCTGACCGCCTGCTACGGCATGATCGCCATGCTGATCGCGGTGCTCGTGGCACGCGTCAGCAAGGGCGAGGACCCGCGTGCCGTGCTCGGCATCATCCTTCGCGCCCTGGAGGCCGGCGGCAAGGGCGTGGTCATCGTGGGCATCCTTCTGGTCGGCGCGCAGGTCTTCGTCGCGATGATCAACCTCACTGGCTTCGGTGTCGCGGTGACGGCGGCGGTGCTGAGCATCGGGCAGGGGCAGCTCTGGCTGATTGCCGGCCTGATGGCGGTGGTCTGCCTGATCGCGGGCATGGGGCTTCCGACCTCTGCTGCCTACGTGATGGTCGCCGCGGTGTTTGCGCCGGCGCTGATCCAGCAGGGGATCGACCCGCTGGTCGTGCATATGTTCGTCCTCTACTACGCGGCGCTGTCGGTGATCACCCCGCCGGTCTGCCTTGGCGTCTTCGTCGCCGCCACCATCGCGCAGGCGCCATGGGTGAAGGTCGCCGGCCAGACGCTGCGGCTCGGCGCCACCGCCTATGCCTTGCCGATGCTGTTCATCGCCTATCCCGGCATGCTGGGCGGCGGCGGCGCCGAGGGCATTGCCCGCGCCGTGATCTCGGGTGCAGTCTTCGTCCTGTCGACGGCGCATCTTCTGGGCGGGGCCCGGCTTCCCTGGGGCGCAGCGTCACGCCTGTTCTGGGTGCTGCCGGCGATCCTCGCGCTGATGTCGCCCTGGTGGGCCACACTGGGTGGCGCACTGCTCTTTGGCGCGCTGGTCCTGAGTTCGCGCAAGATCACCCCGTCGCATGAGGCCAGCGAAACGCAACCTGCGTGACCGCGGCAAAAGGAGTTCAGACCATGACGACCAATGCAGATTTCAAGGCCCGCCTGACCGCGCGTGAGCCGCTTGTGGGGGCTTTCATAAAGACGCCGCATCCGATCATCATCGAAGTCATGGCGCGTGCGGGCTTCGACTTCCTCGTCGTCGACGCCGAACATGCGCCCTTCGATCGGGGCAGCACCGACACGATGGTGATGGCCGGCCGGGCTCTCGGATGTCCGATCGTCGTGCGCGTGCCGGTGGCGACACCCGATTGGGTGCTCAGCGTGCTCGACGCCGGGGCGGCGGGCGTGATGGTGCCGCATGTGGAAACCGTCCATCAGGCGGAGGCGCTGGCGAAGTCGGTGGCCTACGGTCCGGGTGGGCGCGGTTTTGCCGGCACCACTCGCGCTGCGGAATATGCCGGGCGGCCGTTGGCCGAGCATCTCGGCAAGGCCCGGAACGAGCTCGCCCTGATCTGCCAGATCGAGGATCCGGACGGCGTGGTCAACCACGCCGGCATTGCCGCAGTCGAGGGGGTGGATGCCCTGTTCATCGGTCGGGCCGACCTGGCGGTTTCGCACGGGCTGGACAATTTCTTTGCCCCGGAGGTCGCCGAGATGACCCGAAAGATCCTCGCGGTCGAGGGTGCGGCCACGGGGCTTTACTGCGCCCCCAGCGAAGATCTGGAGGGCCACCGAAACGCAGGCGGCTCGTTATTTGTCGTGGGCTCCGAGCACACCCTCATGCAGGGCGGCGGCGCCGCGCTGACCAGCGCCTTCCGGCAGAGCTTCGCGCCCTGACCGTGCTGGCTCTGTTTCTCCCCAATCTATCCGACAGGAGCAATCCGAAATGACCATCGAGTATCTCAAGCGCGGCAAATCCGACGACGACCGCCGTGAGGACGACGCCAAGACCCGGGCGATCGTCGAAGCCACGCTGGCCGACATCGAGGCGCGCGGCGACGCGGCGGTGCGGGCGCTGTCGGAGAAGTTCGACAGCTACAGCCCCGAGAACTTCCGCCTGTCCGCGGCAGAGATCGACGCGCTGATCGCCACACTCACCGAGCAGGAGATCGCCGACATCCGCTTCGCGCAGGCGCAGGTGGTAAAATTCGCCGAGGCGCAGCGCGCCTCGATGACCGATATCGAAGTCGAGACCCTGCCCGGGGTCATCCTCGGACACAGAAACATCCCGGTGCAATCGGTCGGCTGCTACGTCCCCGGCGGCAAGTTCCCGATGGTCGCCTCGGCGCATATGTCGGTGGCCACCGCCAAGGTCGCCGGGGTGCCCCGCATTGTCGCTTGCACGCCGCCCTTCGGCGGCAAGCCCAATGCCGCGGTGATTGCCGCCATGCATTTCGGCGGCGCCGACGAGATCTGGGTCCTGGGCGGCATCCAGGCAATCGGCGCAATGGCCATCGGGACCGAGAGCATGCAGCCGGTGCACATGCTGGTCGGTCCCGGGAACGCCTTTGTCGCAGAGGCCAAGCGACAGCTTTTCGGCCGGGTCGGCATCGACCTCTTTGCCGGTCCGACCGAGACCATGGTGATCGCCGACGAGACCGTGGATGCAGAGATGTGCGCCACCGACCTGCTGGGCCAGGCCGAGCACGGCTACAACTCGCCGGCGGTGCTGCTGACCAACTCGCGGGCGTTGGCCGAGGCGACGCTGGCGGAGATCGAGCGCCTGCTGGACATCCTGCCCACCGCCGAGACCGCCCGCGCCAGCTGGCAGGATTACGGCGAGGTCATCGTCTGCGACAGCTATGACGAGATGCTGACGGTGGCTGACGACATCGCCTCTGAGCACGTGCAGGTGATGACCGACCGCGACGACTGGTTCCTCGAGAAGATGACCTGCTACGGCGCGCTCTTCCTCGGCCCGCGCACCAACGTGGCCAACGGCGACAAGGTGATCGGTACCAACCACACGTTGCCCACCAAGAAGGCCGGGCGCTACACCGGCGGTCTCTGGGTTGGCAAGTTCCTCAAGACCCATAGCTACCAGAAGATCACCAGTGACCAGGCCGCTGCAACCATCGGCGAGTATGGATCGCGCCTGTGCCTGCTCGAGGGTTTCGTGGGTCATGCCGAGCAGTGCAACCTGCGCGTCCGCCGCTACGGCGGCATCGACGTGCCGTTCGGCGGAGCCGCACCCTATCGCGAGGCGGCGGAGTGATCTGCACGGGCCCGGCCTGCGCAAGGTTGTGGCCGGGCCCGCCGAGTATCTGAAGCAGGAAGGAAGCAGACATGCAGCTGCCGGCAACACCAAGTTTCACGCTCCGGGGCAAGCGCGCCCTAGTCACCGGGGCGACCTCCGGCATCGGTCTTGGCGCGGCCACAGCGCTCGCCAGGGCAGGGGCCCATGTGATCTGCGTCGCGCGCCGGGCCGGGCCGCTTGCGGAGTTGGTCGAGGCAATGGAGCGCGAGGGCCTGTCCTGCGAGACGCTCACCCTCGATATCACCGACGTTGAAACGACGCGTGAGACGCTGGATGAGATGGATGCCGTCGATATCGTGGTGAACTCGGCCGGTATGGCGCGGCATGGTCCGGCGCTCGAGACGACGCCCGAGGACTTCGACGCGGTGATGCATGTCAACCTGCGGGCTGCCTACTTCCTGTCAACCGCCGCGGCACGCCGGATGATCGACCGCGGCAAACGCGGGTCGATCGTGCACGTCAGCAGCCAGATGGGCCATGTCGGGGGCATCGACCGCGGCGTCTACTGCGCTTCAAAGCACGCGCTCGAGGGCATGGTGAAATCCATGGCCATCGAGTGGGGCCCGCATGGCGTGCGGATCAACACGCTCTGCCCGACGTTCATCCGGACGCCTCTTGGCGAGCAGACGCTGGCGGACCCCGCGCGCCGCGCCTGGATCGAAGACAAGATCAAGCTTGGACGTGTCGGCGAAGTCGAGGACATCATGGGGGCGGTGGTCTACCTGTGCTCGGAGGCTTCGTCGCTGGTGACGGGGACCTCGCTGCTGGTGGATGGCGGACTGAAAGGGGCGGACCGCGCTGTAGAGGAGCAAACGCGCATTCCGCCAGAGGCGGGAAATGCAGAACGGCGTTCCGGCCGATGCGCACCGGGCGGCAACAGGGGCCTTTTCTTTTCCGGGCCATTGATCCCCGGGGCCCGCGAAGACACCTAGTGCTCCTAATTCAAAGGAGTTGCCACAATGCTCAAATCCATCATCGCCGCTGCTGCGATCACCGCCGGACTGGCCAGCGCCGCTGCCGCGCAGGAGGGCCAGACCCTGCACGTGGGCATGTCGGGCGGCTATTTCCCCTTCACCTTCGTCAAGCAGGACGTGCTGCAGGGCTTCGAGGTGGACGTGATGAACGCCGTCGGCGAAGAGACCGGCCTCGACGTCGAGTTCGAGACCATGTCCTTCTCGGGTCTGATCGGCGCGCTCGACGCGGGCCGCATCGACACGATCGCCAATCAGATCACCATCACTCCCGAGCGCGAGGCCAAGTTCACCTTCACCCAGCCCTACGTCTATGACGGTGCGCAGGTGGTGGTGCGTGAGGGCAATGACGTGGTGGCTGGCGTCGAGGACCTGCGTGGCCGCACCGTCGCGGTGAACCTCGGTTCGAACTTCGAGCAGCTGCTGCGCGAACTGCCCTTCGCTGACGAGATCGAGATCAAGACCTATGAGTCCAACATCGCGCAGGATACCGCTCTGGGCCGTGTCGATGCCTTTGTGATGGACCGCGTGTCGTCGGCGCAGCTGATCCAGGAAAGCCCGCTGCCGCTGGAACTGGCAGGCAAGCCGTTCTCGGAAATCCGCAACGCGCTGCCCTTCCGTACCGATGAGACCGGCACCGCGCTGCGCGACGAGGTGGACGCCGCGCTGACCACCCTGCGCGAGAACGGCACGCTGACCGAGATCTCGCAGAAGTGGTTCGGCACCGACATCACCAGCCCGGAGTAAGATCATGCGGGGACTGGACCTCGACTACATGCTGGGGCTGGTGCCCGTCATCTTGGGCTATGTGCCGCTGACGCTGGGCATGGCGGCGGCGGGGATGGTGCTAGCGCTCGTCCTCGCCTCGCTGCTGGCGGTCGAGCGGGTGTTCCGCATCCGCTGGCTCGACTGGGCGGTGGTGCTGTTCATCAGCTTCTTCCGCGGCACACCGCTGCTGGTGCAGCTGTTCCTGTTCTACTACGGGTTGCCGCAGGTGCTGAGTTTCCTGACCAGCATCGACGGCGTCACTGCCGCGATCATGGGGCTGACGCTGCACTTCTCGGCCTATATGGCCGAGACAATCCGCGCCGCCATCCTTGGCGTTGACCGCAGCCAGTGGGAGGCCGCGCAGTCGATCGGCATGACCCAGCTGCAGATGATGCGGCGGATCATCCTCCCGCAGGCGGCGCGCGTCGCCGCGCCGACGCTGGTCAATTATTTCATCGACATGATCAAGGGCACCTCGCTGGCCTTCACCCTCGGCGTCACCGAGATGATGGGCGCGGCGCAGAAAGAGGCGGCAGGCAGCTTCCTCTACTTCGAGGCGTTCCTTGTCGTGGCGCTGATCTACTGGGCCATGGTGGAACTGCTGAGCCAGGGTCAGAAGCGGCTCGAAACCTACCTGAACAAGGCATATGCACGATGATCAAGGTCCGCGGTCTCAGCAAGAGTTTCAACGGCACAGCAGTGCTTGACGGCATCGACCTAGATATCGCGCCGGGCGAGCGCGTGGTGATCATCGGCCCGTCGGGGACCGGCAAATCGACGCTGCTGCGCTGCCTCAACTTCCTCGACCAGCCAGACGCGGGGCAGATCACCATCGGCGATGTGACGCTGGATGCCGCCCGTGCATCGCGGGCCGAGATCCTCGCTCTACGCCGCCGCTCGGCCTTCGTGTTCCAGAACTACGCGCTCTTTGCCAACAAGACCGCGAAGGAGAACATCATGGAGGCGCTGGTCACCGTGCAGGGCCGCCCCAAGGCCGAGGCCGAGGCGCGGGCGCTTGAGGTGCTGGCGGAGACCGGTCTGGCCGAGAAGGCGGGCAGCTACCCGGCGAGCCTGTCGGGCGGGCAGCAGCAGCGCGTCGGGATCGGACGGGCCATGGCGATCGGTGCCGAACTGATGCTGTTCGACGAGCCCACATCGGCGCTCGATCCCGAATGGGTCGGCGAGGTGCTGGACCTGATGCGCCGGGTGGCCGAGCGGAAGCAGACCATGCTGATCGTCACCCACGAGATGCAGTTTGCCCGCGAGATCGCCGACCGGGTGATCTTCATGCACGGCGGCAAGATCGTCGAGGAAGGCGCGCCCGAACAGATTTTCGGCGCGCCCAAGGACGAGCGGCTGCAGCGGTTCCTCAAGCGCCTGTCGCACTAGGCCGACCCCGATCCGTCGCTTCCGTCGGATGAATGGGGTTTCGGCGACGTCCTCGCCGTGTGCCCGGATGTCGCCGACAGGTCGATGTCGATCGGGTACATCGCCTGTGTCTGCGCAACCTGGTGCGCACGCTGAAGCCGGATCACTGCGTGATCAATGGCCCGTTCAGCCAGACGCCCGAAATCATGCGGGCGCTCCAGCCTCGGCTCAGCGAGGTCATGCCCGGCAAAGCGCTGGTCGTATGCGACACACGGCTTGGATACCGGAGCGCCGGGGGACGGCTTCGGAGTGGTGGGCCCATCGGCCTAGCCTTTGGTGAAGCGCTAAAGAATATTTGTCGAGTGCAGGGTCCAAGTGCCTCCAAAAACTATGTCCCGGATCGACCTACACGCCGACAATTGAGCGCATCGAAGAAGATCGCGACTTCAAAACCCTTCTTCGAGAGTAAACGTCTTTGGCATAATTTGCAATTATCCGCTCGAAATCGTCTCACAGGCAGTCTGCAAGGAATTCGAGAAGAGCCGATTATGCATTCGACCAGGCTCAATCAGGTGTCAGGCGCGGTTGTTGAACCTCCGATGCGGTTCTTGCGGCTTATCCTCTCTCGCTCACCCCATCGGGCAATCTACCGCTTCGTTTTCCGCAGAGGAAGAGACGCTTCCCGCTGGCTCTCGGTGTCGGGAGCGAATGGTCAGGTCCCACATCGCCTGAGAAATTGCTGCGCTTTGTCCGGCACGGTTTTTGGGGTGCCAGACGCGTCGACGGTCTCCCAAAGCATTTCTCCCAAGTCGCCCGCGAGCTGCGCGCCCAGAACCGCCACATCTGCATCCGACGCATCCCCTGTCCGGGCGTGTACTCGGTGGGTGAGAACCGCCTCGGATGCGGTCAACCAAAGGCTCTGGAAGGGAACTCCGGTACGGGCTGCAACGGCCGCGGCGGCGGTTCTCATGAACGGGCTGGTGAAGGTCGCATCTAGGATCACCGTCTGGCCCGCTCGGGTCAGCGTTTCCGTCCGCTCGAACATCTCTGCATAGCCCGCCTCGCGCCGGTCGGGCGTGTGGTTTTCGGGCCCAAGGCGAGCGGTCGAGGCCTGTCCGGCCTTCCGTTTCAGATCGGAGGATACCAAGACCGCCCCGGGCAACGCCCCGAGGCCAGGCGCCAGTGACTGAGCCAGAACGCTTTTGCCGCTCCCCGAGTATCCCCCGATGGCAACCAGCGTGGGCTCTGATGGGCGCAGCGCCGCCAGCGCGAGGTCGAGATAGGCGCTGATCTCCGCAGTACTGCTACCTGTTTGGTCTCGCGCTGCATCGGTCTGCAGCAGCACCATTGCTCGAATCGCGGCCCGCATCGACAGGAAGAGCGAGAGCGCTGCAAGCCCCGCATTCTCGGCGCAACGCGCTTCGCGGAGCCACGCGTCGAGGACGCTACAGGCCTGCCGATGCAGATCCCGGTGGCACAGGTCCATAACGAGGAACCCTGTATCGTAGAGCGCGTCGCATGTGCCGAGCACCTCGTCGAATTCGAGAGCGTCGTCAAGCACCGGCCGTCCTTTGATCATTACGAGGTTGCGGAGATGAAGATCGCCGTGGCCGCGACGGATGTGACCAGTTTCGCCACGTGCGTCGAGTAATGCGCCGACCGTTTCGAGCGTCTCCCCCACAGCGGTCTGCCAAGCAGTGACCGCCGAGGTGCCCGCGGCTCCAGCGAACTCGCTGAACACGCGACCGAGTTCGGCGAGGATGGCCGCAATCAGCGCTTGGCCAGATGTCTTCACGACTGGTGCGCGTGCGTGGTAGTGCGCGATCACGACCCCGGTTGATCCCGCCAGTCGGTCGCCGAACGACCCGCGGGCAACGATTGCTTCGAACTCATCTTCCTCGGGAAAGCGCCACATTCGAGGTACACAGTCGACCACAGGGCCGGACCCGGCGAGCTCAAGCCCGTTCGGGCCCTGTGTCACAGGCAGAACATCGCGGTATATCTCCGGGGCGGCAGGACTGTTGAGCCGAGCTCTCGCATCAGCATCGCGCGCCCGAGCTCGACCGTACCCAAGTCCATGTAGTCACAGGTAACCGCCCGCTTCAGCTTGAGCGCCGTATCGCCACTTAGGAAGACAAAGGCGCCGTGGGTGTGCAACACGCGTGCCGGCGCTTTTGAGGCGAAGGCCCCGCTCGAGGAGAGGAAGTCGACCGTCTGTGACTGTGGCATGGAACCGCTCCCGATTTGGGCGGTTTGTACCTCGGTTACGGCCAAGCGCCTTGATATACAGCAAGGACTGCGCCTCGCTGCCACGCTTCACGCTTGTTGATCATAGTCCACATGCAGGGTTGCCATCCATTACGAGCGCTGCCTCGGCACGACCGTTCGATCCTCGTGCCGTACTCAGGCCGGGTCTCACTAACCGCGGCAATTCGTGTCCTTCAGAGAGTCGTGGGCTCAATCCTCGGCCAAAGGCTGAAGGGTCGCCGACTGGTGTTCGTTTGCAGCCATTCATCAAAACTTCACTTGTCCCGGGGTCGCGGCGGACGCATCGCAGTGCTGACAAATATAGTTTTTGAAAGACGCCAAAATGCCTTCCCTGACACTGCAGACAGCCCTTCCAGATACCGCCTCCGAAGGACTGCGCGCCATGGCGCAGGCGGCCCTTGCCGGGGGTGAGATCGCCCGCCAGACCCTGCGCCGCCGAGATGCCGGTGAGATGATCTTCAAGGGGCGCCACGACTATCAGACGCAGGGCGATTTGCAGACCGAAGAGGTGATCGTCGCCGAACTGCAGGCGGCCTTTCCCGGCTGCGGCATCATCGGAGAAGAACAGGTGGGCGACCGCACGGCAGAGGCAGACCGCCCGACCTTTGTCATAGACCCGATCGACGGCACCACCAATTACGCGTGGGGCATCCCGCATTTCGGCGTGGTGATCACCCGGCTCGAAGGCGGCGAGGTGGTGGCCGGGATCACCTATGATCCGATGATGGGCGAGATGTTCGCCGCCGAGAAAGGGCGGGGCGCATGGCTCAACGGGCAGCGGCTTGATGCGACCGGTTCGGGCGACGTCGAGAACTCGGTGATCGGGGCGGGGCTGCCGATCCGCGGGCAGGTGCAGAGCGTGCCCGAAGACAGCTATCACGCTGCGCTGCGCCGTGCGATGGACAGCACGTCGGGCGTGCGGCGGCTGGGAAGCTCGGCGCTGTCGATCGCCTATGTGGCGGCGGGACGACTGGACGGGTTCTTCGAGGACATGCTGTCGCTGGTCGACTACGGCGCCTCGGTGCTGATCCTGCGCGAGGCGGGGGGCGTGGTCACCAGCTTTGATGGCGGCGACATCCGCAGCCCCGGCGCCATCCTTGCGGGCAGCGCCGGGATGCATCCCTGGCTTCTCGAGGGCTTCGCGGCGGGCTAGGCCAGCGCGGCAAACAGCCCCTCGGGGTCGTCCGTGGTGATCTGGTCGACCCCGAGCGACATCAGCCGTCTGCACAGCGCCGCCATGTCAGGCGAGGTACCCTGCACCGTGTAGGCATCGACGCGACGTCCGGCGGCGTGAAACGCGCCGATCATGTCAAAGCCCCGCCCCAGAGCGTCGAGGATCAGGCGGATGTCGAGGTAGATCATCCGCGCGGCTCCGGCCTCGGCAAGCGCGCGCGCGACAAAGCCGGTGTCATCGCCGGAGCCGGCCAGCGCATCGCGTGCGCCGAAGTGGCAGGGGTCGTGGCCGATCTGCAGATCGGGAAGCGCGGCGGCAAGGCGAGCGACCGCCGCCGCGTCGCCCCCCGAGAGGACCATGTGCCGCTGCAGCGGGGCAACATCGCGGGCGAAGGCGGCAACATCCGCCTCCGTAAGCGTGCTGCTGTCTTCCTTCAGATCGAGTTGCAGTAGCGCGCCCGCGCCAACCGGCGCGGTGGCAAGCTCGTGGCAAAGCGCGCTCAGCAGGGCCACGGGAACGCCCGTCGGCAGCCCGTCATTATCGCGCAGGATCAGGCCCTGAAGCGCGCTGGCAGAGGTCTGCGCCACTGCGCCACTGCCGGTCGTGGCGCGCTCGAGCGTTTCGTCGTGCAGCACCGCAAAACCGCCGTCCGCGTGGCGCCGCAGATCAATCTCCACCGAGGCGCCAAGGCGCATGCCCTCGCGAATGCGCCGCGGGTCGAAGTCGAAATCCGCGACCCGGCGACGCCCCCGATGCCACTTGAGCCATGTCCGGCCTGCGGCGTGATCGAGCACGGTGGGCGGGGCCATTGTGGCGGCGTGCCGGGGCTCAGACATGAACCATCTCTGGGCGGTCTATGGTCACATCGGCCAGTTTCGCGCTGCCCCGGAAAATCGCCACGTGATTGGCCTCTAGCGCAACCTCCTGCCCGGCCTCGAAGCGCCCGCTCGGCGGGCACATCGCCTTGATCCGGGCGCCCTCCGGCAGATCAACATCCACAAGCAGATGGGTGCCGTAATCGGTGACGCGGTGGACACGAGCGCCGGTGTTGCGGGACGGGCGCAGGCTCAGGGCCTCGGGACGGATCGCCAGTTCGACCGGCCCATCGGGGACAGTGGCGCGGACGGCGAAGAGCGGGTGATCCGAGACGCCGCCGCGCATGTCGCAGGGCAGGAAGTTCATCGATCCGATGAAACCGGCGACAAAGCGCGTCTGTGGCGCGCGGTACATGCGGTCGGGGCTGGCGACCTGCTCGATTTCGCCGCCGCGCAGCACCACGATGCGGTCAGCCAGCGCGAGCGCCTCATCCTGTCCATGGGTGACGAAGAGCGTGGTGATGCCGAGCCGCCGCTGAATGTCGCGCAGCTCTTCGCGCAGGCGCTCGCGAAGGTGCTGGTCGAGGCTGGCGAAGGGCTCGTCGAGCAGCAGGATTTTCGGCTCCAGCACCAGCGCGCGGGCAATGGCGACGCGCTGCTGCTGACCGCCCGACAGTTGCCAGACCCGGCGTTCGCCGAAGCCCTCGAGGCCTACGAGGGCCAGCGCCTCGCGCACCTTGTCGCGGATCTGCGCGCTCGGCATGCGGCGCAGCTTGAGCCCGAAGGCGATATTGCCCGCGACCGACATATGCGACCAGAGCGCGTGGCTCTGGAACACCATGCCCGTGGGCCGCTTTTCGGGCGGAACGCGGGTCACATCCTCGCCGTCGATCAGGATCGCGCCGCGGTTCGGCGTCTCGAAGCCGCCGACCATACGCAGCACGGTGGATTTGCCCGAGCCCGACGGCCCGAGCAGGCAGACCAGGTCGCCATCACCCACGGTGAGCGAGAGGTTGTCGATCACCTCGGTGTCGCCGAAGGATTTGCCGAGATTTTTGAGTGTCAGTTGTGCCATTGCAGTCTCCTCAGACGCCGAAGCCCTTGGCAAAGGATGCCGAGCCGACGAGGCGGCGGGTGAACATCAGCGCGACAAAGCTCGGCACCCACAGAAGGACCGACAGCACCGCGCCGTATTGCACGACGATCTGATTGTTGATGTAGGTGATCATCAGCACCGGCATGGTGCGGATCTCGGGGGCGCCGATCAGCCAGGCGCCCTCTGTCTCATAGAAGGTGCCGACAAAGCTCAGCAGCACGGCGGCAAAGATGGTGGGGGCGGCCTGCGGCAGGCTCACCGACCAGAACACCCGGATCGGGCCTGCGCCTGCGTCGCGTGCGGCCTCTTCCATGGCGCGGTCGACGTTCTGAAAGGCAGCGACGGGGATCCAGATCATCATCATCAGCGTGCCGACAAGCTGGATCAGCACCACGCCCCAGAAGGTCGAGATCAGCCCGAGGTTCAGGAAGATCCCGGCGATCGCCACCAGCAGGCCGAACTTCGGAAAGGCATGCGAGGCGAGGAACGACAGGAAAAGGACATTGCGCCCGGGAAAATCGAGCCGCGCGAAGGCATAGGCGGCTGGCAGGCAGATCAGCGCCGAAAGCAGCGTGACCGTCACCGACAGCCGCAGCGACAGCGACATGGCCGACCAGACGTCGGGGCGGGCCAGCGTCGCCTGCCAGAAGCGGAAGCCGAACTCCTGCGGCAAGAGGCTGGGGTAGCGCCAGACCTCGGCGAAGGCCCAGAGCGCCACCACCAGCAGCGGGATCACCACCACGATGCCAAGCGCCAGCGCCAGCGCGAGGCCCAGCCAGTCGGGGCGTTTGGTGCGGTGGACGGGCACTTCGGCGGAAAGGGTCGAAGGGTCGATGGCGGTCATCGGCGGGCCTCGCGGTTTTTGGCGATGGAGCGCACGTAGAAGGCGCCAAAGACGGCGCAGATGCCGAAGGTGATCACCGCCTGTGTCACCGCCATGCGGGTGTCCATCACCTGCGAGAAGGTGCGCTGCATGAAGGGCCCCATCATCTCAGGCGAGGCGGGGCCAAGCACGTAGGGCAGTGTGAAGGCGGAAAAGATGCTGAGCACGGTGAACGACAGCACCACCAGCATCGCGTTGCCGATCTGCGGCAGGATGATGTGGCGCAGCAGGGCGAGCGGTCGCGCGCCTGCATCGCGCGCGGCCTCAACCGCGTTGTCTGAAACGGCGCCAAGCCCCGCGACCAGCATCAGCGTGGTGAGCGGGATATTGTCCCAGACCAGCCCGATGATCGGCCCCCAAGGGGTCAGATAGGGCGAGGCGATCTTGGGCAGGCCAAGCGCGTTCAGCACCAGATCGACGCCGCCGTTCGGCCCGACGGTGCGGATCAGCGCATAGGCGAGGATCACCGAGGGGACGAACATCGGAAACAGCGCCAGCCCCTGCACCACGCCCGCGACCCGGCTTTTGGCAAAGCGCAGGTAGAGCGCGAGCGGCAGGCAGATCGCCAGCAGCAGCGCCGCGCAGACCGCCGTCACCCAGAGCGTCAGCCAAAGGTTCGCCAGCGAATAGCCGTCGGAAAAGAAGCGGACGTAGGTGTCCAGGCTGATCTCGCTGCCGGTTTCGGTCGGCGCGATCAGTGTGCGGGCGATGGCGTTGAAGATCGGGTAGATGATCAGCCAGCCAAGCAGGGCGACCGGCGCGGAAACGAGAAGGAGGCCCGTGAGCCCCCTTCCGCTACTTTGTGCCGTGCCGCCCGTCCGGCGCGTGCCGGAGGACGAAAGGTCGGTCATCGCAATCAGCCCCGGGTGAGGCCGGGCGCGACGTTGCGATACCAGCCATCGTTGATCGCCGCGTCCCAGTCGCCGCCCGGGAAGGTCGGGATCGAGGCGGGGATGACGTCGGCGTATTTCTCGCGCAGCGCGCCGTCGACGTGATCCCACGACACGCCGGGGAAGCCGCCAAGCTCGGTGATGATCTTCGACTGCACCTCTTCCGACAGCACATAGGCGGCGAGTTGCAGAGCGACGTCGCGGTTTGCCGCGTTGGTCGGCACGGTGATCCGGCTGAAGCCGCCGCAGAGCGCGAGGTCCTGAAGTTGCACAAGCCCGGTGTCTTCCGGCAGCACGCCCATCGAGATTGCCTGCAGCACCTGATCGGACCAGACCGGGGTCATGGTCACAACGCCCTGCGCCAGCAGCTGGATCGACTGGGTGTTGCCCGAGGAATAGGAGCCGCCCTCATAGAGGTCCGGCGCAAGGCCGTTCAGCAGGTCCCACGCGCCCGGCAGGCTCTGCGCGGCATAGTCCTCGGAGAAGTTTTCGAGGGTGAACTTCTGCGGGTCGCGGCCATTGGCCTCGTGGATCGCACGGCGCACGAAGTTGCCGCCCGAGCCGCCTTTGTCGGGGCGGTTGTAGATGAACTGGCCGGGGTTGGCGTGGATCCAGGCGGTCATCTCGTCCCAGGTCTTCGGCGCGTCCTCGGCGGCGACGCGGCTGGCGTCATAGGCCAGCAGCACCTGACTGCCGCGGTAGGGCAGATCAAAGTCGGTCTGTTTGGCGGCGGGGTTCACCTTGTCCAGGTTCTGGGTGCCGGCCTCGGCGAAGTTCACCCACAGCCCTGCGTCGATGGAGCCAGCGGTCTGATCGGGCGTGTAGGCCTCGAAGAGGTCGACCTGCGGATCGGCATCGCTGCCGAGCGCGGCCATGGCTCGGTCGGCCATGGCGCGCAGCCCCGCGCCATCTCCGGCGTCGACAACGCGGACCTTGGCACCCGGGTTCACCGCCTTGAAGCCGGGCAGGATCACATTGGTCCAGAAATCAGAGATGTTGCTGTCCGAGCCGGTGTAGACGTTCACAAAGCCGTCGGCGGCGAATGCAATGCGGGGCAGGGCGAGGCCAGCGGCGGAGGCTGCCGCGGTCCGGAGGAAACCGCGGCGCGAGAAATTGGAGGTCATGGGGGGCTCCTGAATGGTCAGAGGCGTCTCGCCGGGGAGGTCGACGAGCTCACTGGCGGGGCAGATAGGCGGCCCGTGTTAACCTTTTGCAAAGGTTTGATGATGGCTGGATGAAGATTGCTGGCGCTAACAGTTTGCCCATGGACCTGCGGATGAATTGATGGTTCTGCGAGCGCGCTGCTTCAGGATTTCGCCCGACCATGACCTTGCCTCTGCCCATCTATGCGCTTCCTGCGTCGATCTTCTTCGTCAACGCGACGCTCTATGTGACACTCTATTCGCGCCTTCCGGGCGTGACCGCGGCGCAGGGCATCAGCCCTTCGGCGCTGGGGCTCGCGCTGCTGGCGCAGACGCTGGGAACGCTGCTTGGCTTTCCGCTCGCGGCCCGACTGATCGAGAGGTTCGGTGCAAGGCGCATTGCCGCCGCGATGTTGCTCGCGGCCGTCGTGCTGCTGCCGCTCGCCGCGTCGGGACGGCTGGCCGACGGGCTGCTTGGTCTGGCGCTGCCGCTCTTCGCCTATGGGTTTGCCATGGCGATCCTCGAGGTGGCCAAGAACCTTATCGCCGCGCGGATCGAAGAAAAGAGCGGGCGCAATGTCATCTCAAAATGCCATGGCTTATGGTCGGCGGGGCTGTTCGTCGGCGCGGTGCTGGGCGGCTGGGCCGCCGCGCGAGGCGTTTCCACTGCGGCAGAACTTACGCTCCTCGGCGCCGCGAGCCTGCCGCTGGTTGTACTGCTGGCGGCGCGTGCGGGTGATCCCGAACCGCTCGTGACCGCGCCGGTGGACGGGCCAAGGTTTGCACGGCCCGATGCGTTTGTTCTGGGGCTGCTCGTCCTGATCGCCGGGTTCAGCATCACCGAGGGCGTCGTCTACGACTGGTCGATGTTCTATCTGCGCGAAGAGCTGGGTCTGGATGCAATCGGCGCCTCGCGCATCTACGCGGCGTTCACCATCGGCATGTTTGCCGCGCGGATGGGCGGCGACATGCTGCGCGCGCGGCTGCGGGTGCGCGTGCTCTTGCGGCTCATGGCGCTGGTGACGCTGGCGGGGCTTGGCCTTTGCATTTTCTCGCCCGCGCTCGGGCTTGGGGCTGCGGGCCTCTTGGTCGGCTTTGCGCTGGTCGGCGGTGGGGTGGCGCTTGGCGCGCCCGTGGCGACCTCATTGGCGATGCGCCACCCGACCCGCTCGGCGACCAAGACCATGGCGGCTTACTCTCTGGCCTCGCTGCTGGCGCTTTTCGCCGTGCCGCCGTTGCTTGGCGGTCTGGTCGAAGCCTATGGGGCTGTGTGGGCGCTGATCGTACCCGTGCCGCTGTTGCTTTTCGTCGGGCTCTTTGTCGGGCGGGTGGTCGGCTGGCTGGGACGGTAGCAGAGGCTCAAAACACCAGCGCGCGCAGAGGCAGGCACGCGGCACCCACTGCCGGCGTCTCTCCTCCGAGTGTAGAGATCGCGAGTTCGGGAAGCGGGTTCATATGGCCATGGCGTGGCCGGGCGAAAAACTCAGCCCGATCGATGAAGGCCTGCGCCAGCGGGCGCGGAATCTGGCCCCCGAAGACGATGCACGCCGGATCTGCGATCGCGGTCACCGCATTGAGCACGCGGTTGAGCTGCGGCGCGACCCTATCGGCCCACACCTCCACTTCGGGCCACATCGGGCTGACCGTCGCTCCGATCTCTTCGATGCTCCGCAGATCATGGCCAGCGTGGCGCAGATGGGCCAAAAGCAGTCCGAGCGCGGGGCGGATCCCGGCCTCCTCCGGGGTGAAGATCATGCCGATCTCGCCAGCGTTGCCGAAGGCGCCGCGCAGCAGATCGCCCTCACTGATGATCCCGGCGCCAAAGCCGTAGTTGAACGACAGGTAGACGAGATTGCGGTGCTGCCGCCCGAGACCGAACATCGCCTCGCAAAGCGCAGCGGTGTTGGCGTTGTTGTCGGTCCAGCAGGGCAGGTCGAACCGCTCGGAGACGGCGCGCGCCAGATCGACCTCGGACCAGTGTTTCAACGGTTCGGGCGGGTTGTAGCGCCCGTTCTTCATCAGGTAGCCCGCGATCGCAAAGCCGACCCCCAGCACGTCCTCGCGGCGAAAGCGCGTCTGTTCAAGAAGCGCGTCGAACGCCTCGTCGAGACGATTCAGCACGGCCTCGACGCTGTCTCCCGCGATGGGGAACTGCCGCGTGACATGGCCGCCAGAGAAATCCATGCAAGCCACGGCAACGCGGTCGGTGTCGAGCGAAACTCCGAGCGCACAGCCAAAACGAGGGTTGAGCAGCAAGCGCGGGCTGGGCTTGCCCTTGTGCTTCGGCGGGATGAGCGGGCCGAAGAGGATCATCCCGTCATCGTGGAGCGTCGAAAGCAGCCGGTGCACCGATTGTTGCGTCAGTTCCATCCGCGCGGTGAGCGACGCGCGGGTATGTTCGGGATCCTGCCACACCGCAGAGAGCATCTGGCGCTCGTTGCGGCTGACCACGGCGGCGCCTTGGCGGCAAAAGCGCCGCGGCAGCAAGGCGGTAGGATCGGTCGGGAAGGTTCGGAAGTGAGCGCTCATCTGGTCACATTCTACGTGAGGTGTTTCGTATTCAAGCAAAATAATGCTGTTTCAGACACGTCACCTCATTGTTACACATAAAGTGTTATGACGCCAGCATGCCGATTCCGGCGCTCCTGCTCCCGTCTTCCGAGGACCCGACATGCTGAAGAAATCCGCCCTTTCCGCGCTTGCGCTGATGGCCGCCGCGCCCGTCGCGCAGGCCGCTGACATCGAATTCTGGTACGGCAACACCGGCACTGGCGAAGAGGCGATCCAGTCCGCCTGCGCCGCCTTCAATGAAAGCCAGTCCGAGCACCAAGTCACCTGCGTGGGGCAGGGCAGCTACGAAACCGGCATGCAAAAGGCCATCGCCGCTTACCGCTCGAAACAGCACCCTGTGCTGATCCAGTTCTTCGATGCGGGCACGCTTGACCTGATGCTGTCGGGCGCGGTTCAGCCGGTGCAGGAGGTCGAGCCCGATGTTAACTGGGGCGACTATATCAACGGTGCACGCTCCTATTACGAGACATCCACCGGCGAGCTCTTCTCGCAGCCCTATAACGGCTCGACGCTGATCTTCTATGGCAATCGCGAACTGCTGGAGAAAGCCGGCGTGAGTGAGTTGCCACAGACCTGGGAAGCGGTGATCGAGACGGCCCGCGCGCTGAAAGAGGCTGGCGTCGACTGCCCGTTCACCACCGATGCTCACCCATGGCGCGTGCTCGAACAATTCTCGGCCCGTCACGGCCTGCCGATTGCCAGCCAGAATAATGGCTATGGCGGGCTCGACGCCGAATACACCTTCAACACCGGCCCCGTCGCAGAGCACCTGCAGAACCTTGCCGTATGGCGCGAAGAGGGTCTGGTGAAGCTCGACGCCGACACCGCCGCGGGCAAATACACCACCGCCTTCAACAGCGGCGAGTGCGCGATGATGGAAGGCTCCACCGGGTCCTACGGCGCGGCCTTCGCCGCACTGGGCGACAAGGTCGAGATCGCCATGGCACCTATGTACGAGGGCTATGAGCGCCACAACACGCTGATCGGCGGTGCCTCGATCTGGGTGATGAAGGGTCATGACGAGCCCGCGTATGACGCCGCCCGCGCCTTCCTCGACTTCCTGCGCGGCGACGAGCAGCAGATCGAGTTTACCCGCATCACCGGCTATGTGCCGGTCACCAACAGCGGCCTTGCGGCGCTGCAGGCGGCTGGCCTGTCGGATGATCCGCAATTCGCCACGGCAAGCACCGGCGTCGAAAGCCTCAACCAGCCCGCCACCGAGGACAGCCGCGGTGTGCGGCTCGGCTTCTACGTGCAATTCCGCGATATCTTCATGGAAGAGACGCAGAAGGCATTCACCGGCGGGCAGGACATGCAAGCGGCGCTCGACAACGCCGCCGCCCGCGGCAACGAGCTGCTGCGCCGGTTCGAGCAGACCTACAAGGGCAGCAAGCTTCCCTGATCCCTCAGTCCCTTACCCGAGATGTGGCCGGCCCTTCGCGGGGCCGGCCACCCCGCGCTGACCGACCCAACCGAAAGTCCTGCCCATGAAACAGGAAATCTTCCGCTCGCGCTGGCTGCCGTGGTGGCTGAGCGCGCCGCAACTGATCGTGCTCTTCCTGTTCTTCTACCTGCCGATCCTGCTGGCCTTCTTCTGGGCCTTCCACCTCGAGCAGCCCTTTGGCGGCGGCTCGGAGTTCGTGGGGCTGCAGAACTTCCGCCGGGTGCTGGGCTCGGGTGAGTTCTGGACCTCTGCGGGCGCGACGCTGCTCTATATGATCCTCGCCTCGGGCACATCGATTTGCACTGCGCTGATCCTCGCGCTGGCCGCCGACCGGGCGCTGAAGCTCTCGCCGCTGGCGCGCAACGTGTTCATCTGGCCGAAAGCTGTGGCCTCGGCCTCGATCGGGGTGATCTTCGTGTTCATCCTGAACCCGTTCCTCGGCATCCTCGCCCCGCTTAACGAGATCTGGCCGGGCTTTTGGAACCCGCGCACCAACGTCACCCACACCTACATCATGCTCTTCGTGACCAACGTGTGGAACGCCATCCCCTTCACCTTCATCATCCTGCTGGCCGGGCTGCAGGCGATCCCGCAGGATCTGCACAAAGCCGGGGCGATGGACGGCTCGGGGCCGTGGCGGCGGCTCTGGGACATCCAGTTGCCGCTGCTGACGCCGCAGCTTTTCGTGGTGATCGTGCTGGAGGTCGCCGACAGTCTTTCGGGCAGCTTCGGCCTCATCGACACGATGACCAAAGGCGGGCCGGGCGGTGCCACCAACCTCTTGGTCTACAAGATCTATTCCGACGGGTTCAAAGCCTACGACCTGTCGGGCGCGGCGACGCAGACGGTGATCCTCATGGTGCTCGTCGCCTGCATCACCGGCTTTCAGTACTTCTTCCTCGAGCGCAAAGTGAACTACGACCGATGATCGAGAACACCTCCTCCATCGACCGGGTTGCGGGAGCGATCCTGATCGCTGGCCTCCTGTTCGTGCTGACCCCGCTGGTCTTCGTGGTGATCACCGCGACGCAGAGCTACGAGGCGTTCCTGCGCAACAACTTCTCGCTGATCCCCGGCAGCCATTTCCTCGAGAACTTCCGCGAGGTGTGGTCCCGCACCGACCTGCCGCGCCAGACGCTCAACTCGATCATCGTGGGCGGCATCGTCGCCGCGGGCCGGGTCGCGCTGGCGGTGACCACCAGCTACGCCGTGGTCTTCTTCACCGGGCGGGGCAGGGGCTTTGTCTACGCGCTGGTGGTGGCCTCGATCATGCTGCCGCTCGAGCTGATGATCATCACCGCCTATCAGGTCACCGCCAATGTCGCGCTGCCGCTCAACGTGGTGGCCAATCTCGGTGGCTGGTGGGGCGCGCTCTTTGGCGGGCCGCTCGATCTGCAGTGGAACCTGCTGGACAGCTACGCGGGCATCTCGATCCCGCTGATGGCGCAGGGCTCGTGCACGATGATCCTCGTGCAGTTCTTTCGGACCATTCCGCCGCAGCTGGCGCGCGCCGCCATCGTCGATGGGGTGGGGCCGCTGCGCTTCTTGTGGGACATCCTGCTGCCGCTGTCGAAAGGGCCGATCACCGCACTTGGCATCTACATGTTCATCAGCGCGTGGATTCAATACATGTGGCCGCTGGTCGCCGCCTCCTCGCCCGCGCGCACCATGGCCGTGGTCGGGCTCACCCGGTTGCAGGAAGACGGTGAACGTATCCCCGACTTCCCGCTGCAAATGACCGGCGCCATCCTTGTCACCCTGCCGCCGCTGATCCTGATCGCGCTGTTCCAGCGCCGCATCGTGCGCGGTCTGACCCTCTCGGAGAAATGACAATGCTCGAGACAAGCTCCACCGCCGCCATCGGCCTGCACGGGCTGGTCAAATCCTATGGCGACACGCCGGTGATCCCCGGCCTCGACGCCGAGCTGCGCGGCGGCGAGTTCACCGTTATCCTCGGCCCCTCGGGCTGCGGCAAGTCCACGCTGCTGAGCTGTATCGCCGGGCTCGAGCGGCTGAGCGCCGGCCGCATCACCATCGGCGGCCGTGAGGTGCAGGAGGAAGAGCCCAAGAACCGCCGACTGGCCATGGTGTTCCAGAATTACGCGCTCTATCCGCATATGACCGTCGCCGAAAACATCGGCTACGCGCTGAAGGTCGCCGGAGTGAAAAAGCCCGAGCGCGCCGCGCGCGTGGCCGAGGCCGCGCGTATTGTCGAACTGGGTGACTACCTAGATCGCCGCCCCGGCCAGCTGTCGGGCGGGCAACGCCAGCGCGTCGCCATCGCCCGCGCGGTGGTGCGCGAGCCGCAGGTGCTGCTCTACGACGAGCCGCTGTCGAACCTCGATGCCAAGCTGCGCCACGACATGCGCATGGAACTGGCCGAACTGCATCGTCGCATCGGCGCCACCTCGGTCTTTGTCACCCATGACCAGGTCGAGGCGATGACGCTGGCCGACCGGATCATGGTGCTGAACAAGGGTAAGATCGAGCAGTTCGACACGCCTGAAGCGATCTACCACCGTCCCGCCTCGACCTTTGTCGCGGGCTTTATCGGCTCTCCGGCGATGAACCTCGTCGACGTCACCGGTGAGGGCGGGATGCTGCGCCTTGCCGACGGCACGGCCCTTGCGGCGCATCCGCACCAAGGCCCGGCGATCCTCGGCATTCGGCCCGAGCAGGTGGTGCCATCGCCGATGGGTGTGCCCGCACAGGTGACCTATGCTGAAGACCTCGGCGCCTACGCGGTGCTGACCCTGCGCCTTCCGGATGGCACCGCGCTGCGCATGACCACCGCACTGGGGGCCCGCACCGCGCTGCGCGGCGATCTTCGCGTCTCGCTTCCCGCCGAGGCGCTCCATCTCTTCGACCCGCTCACCGGCATGGCGCTGAGCAAGGCCGATACGCACTCCCACACTAAGAAAGTACAACATGACCACCTTCCGTCCTGATCCCGTCGATCACCTCACGGGCCGCGCCTATCCCGGCGCCACCGCACCTTCCGGCATCTCTGCCCCCGGCAAAGGCGGCAAGTTCACCGCCGAAGGCCGGATGCTGATCTGGCCGGGCAATACGATGATCTGCCACATCGACCCCGAGAGCGACGCGCACGCGGCCCTTGTCGATATCCAGGCGGGGCTGAAGGCCGGCCCGCACGGCGCGTGCTTCACCTTCCTGCCGGCGGAGTCGCTGCACATGACGGTGTTCCAAGGCATCTCGGGCCCCTTTGCCCACCGCTTTGACTGGCCCGAGGGCGTCGACAAGGGCGCGACACGCAATCAGGTGACCCGCGTGCTCAAGGAGCGGCTCGACGGCATCGCGGTGCCGCAAGCCCGACGCATCCGCGCGCTGGAGATCTTCGCCGGGCATTCGATGACCGTCGACGGCATCGGCCCCGACGAGCAGGGGCTGCGCGACACCCGCGCGACGCTGCGCGCGGCGACCGGCATCGATCCCGAGGGCTACGAGACCTATACCTTCCACATCTCGCTGGCCTACCTGCTGCACTGGCTGAGCGAGGATGCCGCGCGCGAAGTGGTGGCTCTGTCCGAGGCGCTCTTCGCCGAGCATGGCCCGCGGCTGCAGGACATCCGGCTTGGCCCGATCGAGCTGTGCAACTTCGAGCACATGCATCATTTCGAGCCGCTGCGGCACCTGTAAGGAGACCACGCCATGAAGGACCAGATCGAGACCCTCAGCGAAACCGAGGCGGAGGCGCTCATTGCGCTGGTCCGGCGCGTGGGGCGGGAGGTGATCCTGCCCCGCTTCCGCAATCTCGGAGCCGCCGATGTGGACGCCAAGGCGGATGCCACCGACCTTGTGACCATCGCCGACCGCGAGGCTGAGGCAGCTTTGGCCGCGGGTGCCCGCGCCATCCTCCCCGGCTGCGCGGTGGTCGGAGAAGAGGCCGTGGCCGAGGATCCATCGCTATTGCGCAGCATCGCAGACGCAGAAACCTGCGTGATCATCGACCCGGTGGACGGGACCTTCAATTTCGCGCGCGGGCTGGCGGTATTCGGGGTGATCCTCGCGGTCACCCGCCAAGGTCAGACGGTGTTCGGACTGCTCTATGATCCGGTGCTCGACGATTGGGTCATGGCGCATCGCGGCGGCGGGGCAGAACATGTCAGCGCTTCTGGAACGCGGCGCAGGCTGACGGCCCGCCGCGGCGCGAGCCTGTCGAATGCCGAGGGCACATTGCCGCTCGATCTCTACGGCGGTGCCCGCCGCGCGGAGATCCTTGCCGCCTTCGACGGGGTGCGCAGCGCCCGGTCACTGCGCTGCTCGTGCCACGAATATCGCATGCTGGCGATGGGGCAGGCGGATTTTGCGGTCAACGGCTCGCTCAACCCGTGGGACCACGCGGCAGGCGTTCTCGTGCTCGAGGAGGCGGGCGGCTGCGTGATCATAGATGGCGAGCCGGGCTATCTGCCGACACTGCGGTCGGGGCGCATCACTGCCGGGGCGAGCAAGGAGCTTGCCGAAGACCTCGCGGCCCTTCGCTGGTAGGGCTGCCAACTCGCCGCACGGGGGCTGTTTCGGCTTTCATGCTGTGCCCCTCGCCAGCGCGCACGACCGCAATGAGCATGTTTACCTCTGCAGACCGATGGTCCGAGGATAGTCGATTGCTGCGAATGCCCCCCACAACGCAGGGCGCATTTGGCCAGGTCTGATGCGGTCTGGTCGATCACGATACGCCAGCGGCATAACCGTCAACGTAGTGGATGGCGTCGTCTCGGACCGCGAAGGCGATACGCGTGCCTGGCGTGACGTCCAGCGGCGTGCTTGCAGGCAAGAAATCGAACCTGATCTCTTCTCCGGATGCACGGCAGTTCACCCTGCGCAAGGCGCCTAGATGCTCGGTATCGATGACATCGGCGGTGAACACCGTGGCAGAGGCCTCGGGCGCGGGCATGAGGGCGGTGGGGTGGACAACCGCATGTCCGCCATGGCCGGGGACAAACCAGTCGGCTGGCAGAATATTGGCCTCGCCGAAGAACCGCGCGACGAAAAGGTTCGCGGGCCGGGCGTGGAGTTCTGCAGGGGTGCTGGTTTGCGCGATATGTCCGGCGTCCATCAGGGTGATCCGGTCGCCGAGGCGCATGGCCTCGTCTTGATCGTGGGTGACAAGGATGGCGGTAAGCCCGGCGGCGCGCTGCAGGCGCTTCAGTTCGAGTTGCAGGCGCTTGCGGAGCTGCGCGTCGAGTGCCGACAGCGGCTCGTCGAGCAGCAGCAGGCGCGGCTCGACCACCAGCGCACGGGCCAGCGCGACGCGCTGGCGCTGGCCCCCCGACAGGGCGGCAGGGCGGGCATCGGCGCGGGCGGTCAGATCGACCGTGTGCAGCATGCGCTCGACCCTGTCGTCGATCTGCGGCCGTGACAGCCCCTTGCCGCGCAGGCCGAAGGCGAGGTTTCCGCGCACGCTCATGTTCGGGAAGAGCGCGTAGTGCTGAAACACCATCGCCAGCCCGCGCTTGTCAGGGGCCTTGTCGTCGATCCGGGTGCCGCCAAGTGTCATGGCGCCGCTGCTGATCGGCTGCAGCCCGGAGATGGCGCGCAGCAGCGTTGTCTTGCCGCAGCCCGAGGGGCCGAGCAGCACGTGCATTTCGCCCTCGGAGACATCCAGAGAAACGCCGTGCAGCACCTGCGTGTCGCCATAGGCGGCGGTGACGCGGTCGATGTCGAGAAAATTGCGGGAGGTGGAGGAGGTTTGTGAACTCATGGGATCAGCGCTTGTCGGTGCCGCCGCGCGCGCTCAGCCAGATGGCGAGAGCCGTCAGCAGCAGCAATGTCAGGAAATAGGCGAGGATGATGACGGAGGTGACCGAGCCGCTTTCGCTGCGCTGCGCGAACATGTAGATCTGCAGCGTCTCGAAACGGCCGCCCACGAGCAAGTTGGCGTAGACGAACTCGCCCATCAGGATGCCGAGGTTGAGCACGCAGGCCAGCCCGATTGCGGGGGCGATCATCGGCAGAACCACGCTCAGAAGCACCCTTTCGTCGGTTGCGCCGACGAGGCGTCCGGCGTCGAGCCAGTCGCGCACGGCAAGCCCTTGCAACGCGTTCTTGACGTTGACGTAGAGCATTGGGAAGCACAGCGGCACATAGGCCAGTGCCAGAAGGATTGGCGTGCCGTTAATCTGCACCGGAGGCTGCGAGAACACCCGCAGATAGCCGACCACCAGCACCACGGCGGGCACCGCGTAGGGCAGCACCACCAGCCGGGCGAACCAGCGGTCGAGCGCGGGCCAGTAGACATGCGCGGCGACGATGGCGGGCACGATAAGCGCCAGTGAGAGCGCAAGTGCCGCAAGGGAGATGGCCAGTGACCGCAACACCGAAGCCTGAAAGCGCGGATCGCCAAGCACCGATGTGATCACGTCCAGGCCGATGTGGCGCGGCAGCAGAGCATCGCTCCAGTCGGTCGCGACGGCGCTGAGGGCAATGGCGAGGAAGGGCAGGGCGAAGAGGCTCGCCAACAAGACGAGGAAACTGCCAGAGAAATGTCTGCTCATGCCTTCGTCCCTTTCGCGGTGAGAAGCTGCGCCAGGAGGATCGGCGCGATCAGCACCACCAGCAGGCAGATCGACAGCGCGTTGGCGAGGCCGGGATCGGCAAAGACATCGCCTGCGACCAGCTCGCCGATGCGCACGGTGACGATCTGCGCGCTGGTCCCCATCAGCGTGTATGCCGTGGCATAGGTGCCCATGGCATTGGCGAAGAGCAGCGTTGCCACCGACAGCAACTGCCGCCAGACCACCGGCAGTCCGACCGAGGCCCAGAAGCGCGCGCCGCCCTGTCCCAGGAGGTCCGCGGCCTCTTCGATGTCGCGCGGGATCGCAGTGATCACCGGCAGGACCAGAACGGTACCGATTGAGACCTGAAAGAACAGATAGGTGAGAACCAGCCCGGACCAGCTGTAGAGGTCGAAGCCCTCCATCAGCCCGGCCTCGCGCAGAAGTTTGGTGATGATGCCGTTGGACCCGAGCAGGATCATGAAGGCCAGAACCGAGGGGACCCCGGCGAAGTTCGCGCCGATGTTGCCGATGGTCAGAGCCAGATCCGACAGGCGGCGCGAGCGGGCGCGCAGCGCAATGGCCAGCAGCACAGCGATCGCCAGCCCCAGCGCGGTGGTCAGCAGCGAGAGTTTCAGAGTGACCGAGAAGGCCTTGAGGTAAAACCGGCTTCCAAGGATGTAGGCATAATGCTCCAGCGGCGCGCCGGGTTTGAACGATCCGACGACAACGGTCGACAGCGGCCAGACCACGATCAGTGCCAGCAGCGCGAGGAACGGAAGCGCGTAGAGGCGGCGGCTCAGCATCGGGTGATTTCGCCGTCGTAGGGACGCAGCGCGCCGGACTCGATCTGCATCAGGCGGCAGCACAGGCCCGCCAATTCGGTCTGCAGGGGCGCGGGCTCGGCGCGGAAGCCGAGCGTGTAAAGCGGCACCTGGGCCTCGTCCGGGGCGGGGCCGGAATGGTTGCCGTCGTCCGACATGCCGTGATCGGCGGTGACGATCACCGTGTAGCCGAGCGCCTGCCAAAGCGGCGCGAAACGGGCCAGCAGGTCGCCTTGCGCGCGGGCGGTATCGCGGTAGAGCTTGGAACTGCCGCCCGCCTTATGCCCGGCGTCGTCGACATTCATCGGGTGCAGCAGAAGAAAATCGGGCGCGCTGCGGGTGATCAGCGCGTGGGCGTCGGAAAAGAGATGGGCGTCGGGATAGGCGTCGTCCCAGTAGAACAGCCCGTCGGTGATATCGCCGCTGCCATCAAGCAGCAGCCGGTCGGTGAGCGGATCGAAAGGGGCAGAGACGTAAAGCTCGCTCACCCAGTGATAGGCGGCAGCGGCGCTGCGGCGTCCTGCGGCACGCACGCGGGCAAAGAGATTGTCACCCGTCGAGCGGCGGACGATGGCGTTGCTGGAGACGCCGTGCTCGGCGGGGGTGCGGCCGGTGAGGATGGTCTCGTAGAGGGGGCGCGACTGCGCCGGAAGCTCGGCGTTTATGGCGGCGCAATGGGCGCGGCCGGCGCGGACCTGTCCTTCGAGCCAGCCGAGGGTGTCGCGGGCGGTGCTGTGGCGCAGGCCGTCGAGCACGATGAGGATCACGCGGGGCGCGGGCTCGGTCATGGGGTGGGCTTTCGTGAAGTCGGAGCGGTCAAGACTGAGGTGCCCCGCCGCGAGGCGGGGCACGCTGGGCTGTGTCTGCCCGGAAATTACATCGCCGAGAGCACGTATTCCTGCCACAGCTGACCGAGCCGCGGCGCGTTCTCCTGCCAGGTCTGGGCGTCGATCGGCTTGGCGCTTTCGTACTGCTCGGAGGGCAGCACGCGGGCGGCGGTCTCTTTGGGCAGTTCGATGTGGTCGATGCGGATCGGACGGGCGTAGCCATTGGCGAGGTTGATCTGGCCCTGATCCGAGAAGATGTATTCGCGTGCCAGCTTGGCCGCGTTCGGGTGCGGCGCGTTCTTGTTGATCACGCTGGCATAGCCCGAGGTGACCGAGCCATCCGAAGGGATGATCACAGTGTAGCGGTCCCCGCCGACGGTGGCGGCGTAGTTCAGTGCGTTGAAGTCCCACAGCGGCGCGACCTCGATCTCGCCCTGTTCCATGGTGGCAGGGTTGGCGGCGTTGGCACGGATGCGGCCCTGTTCGGCCAGTTTGGCAAAGAACTCGACGCCCGGCATCAGGTCGGTCTCGTCGCCGCCGAAGGCGATGGCGGCGGCCAGCACGGCGGCGTTGTCCTGCGCGCCCGAGCCGACGGCGTTCAGCGAAATCGCGTAATCGCCTTCCAGCAGGTCGGCCCAGCTCGACGGCGGGGTCTCGATGTCGCTGGAGATGACGAAGGCCATGGTGCCGGTGTAGGGCATTGCCCACATGCCGTCGGCGTCTTTGGCCCAGGCCGGGATCTGCTCCCATGTGGTGGGCTTGTAGGGCTGCACAAGATCGCGGCTGACGGCGATCGGGCCGAACTCGACGCCCACGTCGCCGATGTCGGCGGTGCCGTTGGTGCCTTCGTTTTCGAAAACCGCGAGTTCCTGCGCCGAGCTCATGTCACGGTCGAAATGCTCGAGACCATAGTGCTCGGTGATCTGCTCCCAGCTGTCTTTCCAGTTGGCCCAGCTGTCGGGCATGCCGACGGAGCTGACCGCGCCTTCTTGCTTGGCGGCGGCGATCAGGTCGGCGACCTCGGGCGAGGTGTCTGCGGTGGGGTAGCTCTGGGCCGAGAGGGAGGTGGCCGCGACGAGCAGCGGGGCGGCGAACGCGAAAACGCGAGTCATGGGTCGGTCCTTGGATATGTGCCGATCGGGAGGTCTCGGCATGTGGCATTTTGGGGCAGACGGTGTCGGGGCATGGTGCCTGTGTGTTCTTGTGCTTTTGCCACCGTTCAGCCCATCTGCATGCGCCTGCTAGCGCAAGAAGCATGTCAGAAATCCAAACCTTTGATGAAGCTTCGATGACCCCGTGGATTTTCATGTGGCAAACTGTGGCAAGTTGCTCATTATCTCAGGCAGCGCAGGAGGAGCGAGACATGTGGCATGACGCCCGGCACCGGATGATCCTTGACCAACTCGACCGCGAGGGCGCGATCGGGATCGCGCAGATCGTTGCGCAGACCGGCGTCTCGCGCGAGACAGCGCGGCGCGATCTGTCAGAACTTCAGGCGCGCGGGCTGCTGCGGCGTTGCCATGGCGGCGCTGTACGTCCGGGCGTGGCCGAGCCGCAACCCGAGCCCAACTTCGGCCTACGCCTGATGGAGGCGGCGGAGGCCAAGCAGCGGATTGCCGAACGCGCCGTGGCACTGTTGCCGCAGCAGAGCCATTGCTTCATCGACGCGGGGAGCACGACGGCTGTTCTCGGCAAGGCGCTCATCGACCGCACCGACCTGACCATCGTGACCAACTCGCTGCCGATCGCGCGTACGCTCACCTGCGCGCATCGCGTCACGCTTCTGGGCGGCGACCTCGACAAGGACCGACAGGGCACCTACGGCGCGCTCACGGTGGAGGCCATTCGTCGCTATCACCTAGATTTTGCGATCATCGCCCCGGTCGCGGTGGAGGCCGCCGCCGGGCTGACCAATTATTCGATGGACGAAGCTCTGGTCGCCCGGGCGATGGTCGAACATGCGCGGCAAACCATCGCCCTTGCTCACGCCGCCAAGCTCGGTCGACAAAGTCGCGCGCGGATCTGCGGTCTCGAGAGCGTGAATACGTTGATCAGCGATGCAGAAGACTTTGTAGATCGGCTCGGTGGACCATCTCCGGAGTGTCTACGGGTGCTGATCGCAGGACCGGAGTTCGAGGGGCCTGCTGATACGGCCTTGACGAAGTAGCCTGCGGACGCTGTCTGTGAACGCGTCTCGCGGCATGTGATACAGAAAAAAATGTACATAATGTTTCTTATCAGCATCAGTTCTGTAAGCGCCAAGTTAGAATGTCTCACATGAGCAAAGCTGAAGTGTCACACTCCCCTGATTGGGCAGGATTGGAGTGCGGCCGTGGGATTGGTGGTCATGAGCGAGCGCGAGCTGAACCGGATCGAAGTCCTGAGTGATGTGGTGCAAGGCCGGATGTCTGCGGTGGCGGCGGCCTCGGTCCTGGGCTTGAGTCGAAGGCAGGTTCACCGGCTTCTGAAGACGTTCCAGGCCGATGGTCCGGCGGCGATCCGGCACAAGGCCCGCGGACGTCCGTCCAACAACCGGATCGATCCCGCGGTGCGTGAGTTTGCGCTGACGCTGATCCGTGAGCGCTACGCCGACTTTGGGCCCACGTTCGCAGCCGAGAAGTTGGCGGAAGACCATGGCCTGAAGGTGTCGCGGGAGACCTTGCGCAAATGGATGCAGGATGCCGGCATCTGGCTGTCGCGCAATCAGCGCAGAACGTTTCACCAGCCGCGCCGGCGCCGAGACTGCTATGGCGAGCTCGTGCAGATAGACGGCTCTGATCACGCCTGGTTCGAGGAACGCGGTCCGGCCTGCACGTTGCTGGCCTTTGTCGACGACGCCACCAGCACGCTGATGCACCTGGAGTTTGTAGCCTCTGAGAGCACCTTCAGCTATTTCGGCGCGCTCGAGCGGTATCTCGCGGCGCACGGCCGGCCCGTGGCCTTCTATTCCGACAAGCACTCGGTGTTCCGTGTCGCCAAGCAAGGAGCGAAGTCGGGCCATGGCATGACCCAGTTCGGTCGGGCGCTGAACGATCTGAACATCGAGATCCTCTGTGCAAACAGCAGCCAGGCAAAGGGCCGCGTCGAGCGCGCGAACCGTACCCTACAGGATCGGCTGGTGAAGGAACTACGGCTGGCGGGCGTCTGCGACATGGCAGCCGGCAACGCGATCCTGCCAAGGTTCTTGGCGCGCCATAATGCGAAGTTCGCCAAGGTGCCGCTACGGGCCGACAACCTGCACCGGTCCCTGAACATGGAACCGGAACGTCTGCGAGAGATCCTGTGCTTCCGCGATGAGCGCTATGTCACCAGGCAACTGGCCTTTTCCTATGAGCGGCAGCGCATCATCCTTGCGGAGAACGACATCACGCGCGCACTGCCTGGCAAGTATGTCGACACCTACGAGTTCCCCGATGGCCGGTTCGAGGTCCGCTGGAAAGGCGTGTCGCTGCCCTACTCCGTGTTCGACAAAGACCAGCGTGTCAGCCATGCCGCGATCACCGAGAACAAGCATCTGAGCGCGGTGCTGGAATACATCAAGGCCGAGCAGGACAAGGCGCCTCCGAAGAAGCGGCGGGCCGGTAAGCAGCGGACCCGCTACGAGCCGACAGGTCGCCGCAACGACGGCTGGAACTCGCTGGCAGCGCGCCAGGCAAAGGCGCGGGCCGCAGCACCCCCGGAATGACGCTGTCGCCGCGTCGCCGCGATGCTAACCTCCGCCGCGAGCGAATGAGCGAGGCAGGCACATGGCAGGCAATACAGAGCCGGAGATCATCTTCTCGAACCTGACGCAGGACGTGGTGATCGACGGCCACCGCTTCACCGTGGAGATTTACCGAACCTCAGATGATCCTTCTTGGATCCTGTCAGTGGAGAACGCCTTCGGGACGCTGACGATCTTGGACAACCCTCCATATTTTGCCGACGGCCTTGCCTGGCGGGCCTTCGAGAAGCTCCTCGATGAGCAAGGTTTCCGTGCCTTCTACAGCGCAAAGGAGCGCCGCAAGCTCCGGCTCTGAACGCATGGCCGATCAGGGCTGCGATATGTGGGGTCTTCGCCCTGCCCGGCCATGCTTCTCCACCCTCGGTGAGACATTTCTGCTTTGCGCAGCCGAAGACATTTCAACTTGGTTGCAACAAGTTCAACAAATGGGATGGATTCACAAACGAAGTGCAAATTCTGTATCAAAACAGAAGTTTGCATGGAGGATGTGGGATGGGTCGTTGTTACCTTCAGCTGAGTTTCGAGGAGCGGATCAAGATTTCCAAGTGGCGTGAGGCCAAGATGTCGATCCCCGAGATCGCGGATCGTCTGAGCCGCGCCCCCTCGACCATCTACCGTGATCTGAAGCGCAATCACTACGACGGCGGCGAGCTGCCCGAGCTCGCGGGATACTACGCGCTGAATGCCCAGACCATGAGCGAGAAGCGCCGCGCCCTTCACCGCAAGATGGTTCAGCACCCGCAGCTCAAAGCTGCCGCCCTGCATGGGCTCAAGGCTGGCTGGTCGCCGGAGCAAATCGCCGGCCGGATGCGTCTCGAGCAGCATGGTGTCCGTGTGAGCCACGAGACAATCTATCGCTACGCCTACTCGAAGGAAGGTCGCGCCGAGCAGTTCTACCGGCACCTACCCGAGCATCGCAGACGCCGCAGACCCCGAGGATATCGCCGGTACCAGCGCAGCCACATCTCGGACGCGCAAAGCCTTTCAAACAGGCCGGATTGCGTCGCCGAGCGCGTTGAGTTTGGGCACTGATGGTGTGGATACCTCACCCCGCAACGGCATCGCGATGTGCCAAGATGGTGATGTTGAAAAGCACCAGCATGGAGGAGGTATCCGTGGAAGAGGTTACAGTCATCGGCATCGACTTGGCAAAGTCGGTCTTTCAGCTTCACGGCGCGGCGGCGTCAGGACGGCCCGTGTTCCGCAAGAAGCCCTCGCGGGCGCAGCTCACCCGGTTCATGGCCGAGCACCCGCCCTGCCTTGTCGCCATGGAGGCTTGCGCTTCGTCGCACTATTGGGGGCGGGAGTTCATGAAGTTCGGCCACGAAGTGCGGCTCATCCCACCGATTTACGTGAAGCCCTTCGTGAAGCGGCAGAAAAACGATGCGAATGACGCCGAGGCCATCGCGGAGGCCGTGGTGCGTCCGACCATGCGGTTCGTACCCGTGAACTCCGCCGAGCAGCAGGCCAAATCCATGGCCTTCAAGACGCGCGATCTCCTCGTTCGACAACGCAACGCCCTCATCAACGCGCTGCGTGGGCACCTTATGGAATATGGCATCATCGCGCCCCCCGGACGGACATTCGTCAGGAAACTCGAGGCGCAGCTCGATGCTCCAGAGAGCATGCTCCCATCCGGCGTCACCGAGCTTTGTCGCCTGCACCTCGAGCAGATTGGCAGTCTCGACGTCAGGATCATGAAAATAGAAAAGCGCCTCAAAGAAGAAGCCAAGAGCGATCCAGAGACGATCCGCCTGCAGACCGCCCCGGGTGTCGGCCCCGTCAGCGCCATGGCAATTCAAGCCTTCGCCCCGCCGATGGAAGGGTTCCGAACGGGGCGTGATTTTGCGGTCTGGCTAGGTCTCGTCCCTGTTCAGAAATCGACAGGTGGCCGGCAAATTCTGGGGCGCACTTCAAAGATGGGACAATGGGACATTCGCAGACTGTTGATCATCGGCGCGATGACGCGGGTCAGATGGGCGGTCAAGAACGGCCCTCCCAAAGGGTCCTGGTTGGAGCAGATGCTGGCGCGCAAGCCCCGGATTCTGGTCGCCATCGCCTTGGCAAACAAAACCGCCCGCGCGATCTGGGCGATGATGACGAAACAGGAGGACTATCGAGAGCCAGCCCTTGCCGCGTGACACGGTGAGGGTTGGCAGGTGTGAGACGGACATTAAACAGTAAGGACAAACGATCGACCAGATCGAGGTTGGGGAAACCAGGCATTCCCAGAGAGCTTCCAACTCGGGCACATTGATATGGACCCAACCTTCGCATCGCCATACCGGCCCGCGGCATTGTCAAAGCCGCACATCGAGGCCTGACACATGACCGTACCCGATCACATGTTCGACTCGTTCAAGAAAGGCTTGCACCGACCGAGGTATCCACACATGGAATGTGACCTGGTGATGTTCCGCAAGGAGCACGGCAAGATCAACGTGACCTCCCTGGTGGAGCGTGTCAGCCGCTACACCGTCGTGCTGCGCAACGAGGACCGACGATCGAAGCCGATCATGGAATTCCTCATCCAGGGGCTCTCCGCCCTGCCCGCGGATGCGCGGCAATCCATCACCTTCGACCGCGGAACCGAGTTCTCGGCATGGCAACGGCTCAAGGATGGGATCGGCGCGGACAGCTGGTTCTGCGACCCGCAGGGCCCTGGCAGAAAGGCACTGCCCTGAACACCAACCGCCGGCTGCGGCGCTGGCTTCCAAGGCAGCGTGACATCGCGGCCATGACGGAGCTTGAGCTGAAGCAGCTCTGCGACCAGCTCAAAAACACGCCCCGTAAGTGCCTCGGCTGGAGGACCCCGGCCGAGGTCTTCCGAGAAAAGATGATGGAGGAAATGGGCGGGCGCCCCTACCGTCGCAGGTCATGGGAGTCGCGCTTCAAGTCGCGCACACACGCTGGCGCTGCACGATAGTCTTGCCACTCGCATCCGAGTCGTGAATCAGAAAACCGTTCTTGGCCCGGTTCAGCCCGTTCGTCTCCTCCACATCACTTCAGGCCGCGTGCGACAGGGCGTGCCACAGCGATCCCGCAAGGCTGCGCATGCCGATCACCGCCAGTCGGGTGTCCGAGCGGCGGATCAGGAACACACTCATATGTTCGAGCCCCGTGCGGAGGCAGCAGCCGGGCTCGAGCGTCTTCAGGTCGATATTCACCAGCCTGCTCAGCAACCTCTCGAGCGGAGCGCCGCCCGAGTCCGAGACAATCTCAACCGCGACGAAACCGTCGGTCTGCTCGGTGACCGTGTAGCCCGGCACCTGCGCCTGCAGCGCGGCGGCAAAATCGGTCTCGGCCAGACCCTCACCCTCGATCATCCATTGGCCGCGACCGGTCCAGAAGGCGCCATGCGAGCCCGCGGAGACCGCGCGGGCCACATCCGGAAGCGCGAGGCCAAAGGGCGCCGGGACCGCCTGCCCCTTGCGCAGCGCCAGCGAGGCCAGGGCGAGGCCTGTGTTTTCCGACAAGGTGAGCGCGCCGAAACGCGCGCAGCGCTGCGCACTGTCGCCAAGCGCGGTGACGGGGGAAAGGTCAGTCACGGAGACGTCCTCCTTCGGGATCCACAAAATGGGCGGGCACGACCTCGGCGCGCAGCTCGCGCCCCTCTAGCGGGTTGGCGGCAATGACGATCTCGCCAAGGCGAGTGTCGCCGTTCTCGAGATAGGCCAGCGCGATGTAGCTCTGCAGATGTGGCGACCAGCACGACGAGGTGACCCATCCCTGATCGGTTTGCATGCTCTGCGCCGTCCCTTCGGTGAAGAGATGCGACCCCGCCGCCACCTGTTCCTGCGGCGAGGCGGACTTCAGCCCGACAAGGCGGCGGCGGTCGGCGGCCAGCCCCTCGCGGCGCGACATCACCGCGCCGATGCTGTCCTTCTTGGCCGAGACCATCCGGCCCAGCCCCAGCATCTGCGCCGTGGTCTGGCCGTTCAGTTCCGCCCCGGCGGCGTGTCCTTTCTCGATGCGCAGCACGCCAAGCGCCTCGGTGCCATAGGGCGTGACGCCGAGATCGGCACCGCGCTCCATCAACCGCTGCATCAACGCATGGCCGTAGCGCGCGGGCACGGCGACCTCATAGGCAAGCTCGCCCGAGAATGAGATGCGGAATAGCCGCGCGCGCAGCCCGCCGCAGATGCTGAGCGGCGCGCAGGCCATGAAGGGGAAGGCCTCATTCGACAGGTCGAAATCATCGACGATGCGGCTCAGCAACTCGCGCGATTTCGGCCCCGCCACGGCGATCTGCGCCCATGCGTCGGTGGTCGAGATCAGCTGCACGTCAAGCTCGGGCCAGAGGCACTGGCGCGCAAATTCCATGCGCTGATAGACCAGCCCGGCGTTGGCGGTGGTGGTTGTGACCACATAGTGATCTTCGGCCAGCCGCGCACAGGTGCCGTCATCGTAGGCGTGCCCGTCCTCGCGCAGCATCAGCCCGTAGCGCACCTTGCCGACCTTCAGCGTGCCCATCATGTTGGCGTAGAGGCGGTTGAGGAACTCCCCGGCATCGCCGCCCTGCACATCCACCTTGCCCAGCGTGGTGACATCGCACAGCCCGACACCCGCGCGGACGGCCAGCACCTCGCGGTCGACGCTCTGGCGCCAGTGGCTCTCGCCCTTGCGCGGGAAATATTGCGCCCGCATCCATGGACCGACCTCGACGAATTCTGCGCCCTGCGCCTGCGCCCAGCCATGGGTCGGCGTGAGCCGCCGCGGGCGGAAATTGGCACCCGTGTCACCGCCGCCAAGCACACCAAGCGAGACCGGGGTGTAGGGCGGACGAAAGATCGTGGCGCCGGTTTCGGGGATCGACTTTCCTGTCAGTTCGGCCATCACCGCAAGCGCCGAGACATTCGCGGTCTTGCCCTGATCCGTCGCCATGCCGAGCGTGGTCCAGCGCTTGAGATGCTCGACCGGGCGCATGTTTTCCTGATGCGCCAGCTTCACGTCCTTGACCGTCACGTCGTTCTGGAAATCCAACCAGGCGCGTTTCTTTCCGGGCACATGCCAGAAAGCCTCCTGCGCCGAGGGGGCATCCGTTGCCTCGGGCAGCGCGATCTGCGGCGCGGTGAGCGTCAGGTCGTCCAGAGCGGCCTGCGCCGCGCGCGCGCCATCCGCCAGCGCCTGCGCCGTGCCGCCTTTGCCGGCGGCAGCGCCCGCGGGGATCAGCCCCTGCGGGCCGCCCTGCCCCGGCACGAAGGCCAGCAGCGAGGCATCCCACTCGGGCCGCCCGCGATGGTGCGAGGCGAGGTGCAGGTTCGGGTTCCAGCCCCCCGCCACCCCCAGCGCGCCGACCTCGTGCCACGAGGCCTTGCCGCCTTCGGTGATCTCGATCTGGCTCAGCCCCAGACGGCCCTTGCTGCCGGTGACCTGCGCGCCAGCAAAGACGCGATAGTCGCCATGGGCGACCGCATCGTCGCGGGTGTCGATCACCCCAAGCAGGGTCGCGCCCTTGGCCAGCAGGTCAAGCGCCGTGCGGTGCCCGTCGTCGCCGTTGGTGAATATCGCCACCGCGTCGCCTGCCTGCGCCACCGGAAGCGTCGCCCAGCGGTTGGCATAGGCGCGCAGCGCGCCCGCCAGCAGGATGCCGGGCCGGTCGTTGTCGGCAAAGGGGATGTGCCGCTCGGTCGCGCCCGCCGCCAGCACGGCGCGTTTTGCGGTGATCCGCCAGAGCGTCTGGCGCACCCTGTCGCCGGGCACCGGAAGATGATCCGCCACCCGCTCGACCGCGCCATAGATGCCGTGATCGAAGACGCCGAAGATCGTGGTGCGGGTCATGATCCGCACATTCGGCAGGCTGGCAAGCTCGGCCAGCACGCTCTCGACCCAGTCGCTGGCAGGCGCACCGTCCAGAAGGTCGCTTTCCATCAGCAGCCGCCCGCCGAGGCGGAAGTCCTCGTCGGCGAGCACCACCTGAGCCCCCGCGCGCCCGGCGGTCAGCGCCGCCGTCAGCCCCGCCGCGCCGCCGCCGATCACCAGCAGGTCGCAATGCAGGAAGCCCCGGTCATAGGCGTCTGGATCGGGCAGCATCGACAGCGCTCCGAGCCCCGCCGCCTTGCGGATCGCAGGCTCATAGAGCTTTTCCCAGAAGGCCTTGGGCCACATGAAGGTCTTGTAATAGAACCCCGCGGCAAAGAACGGCGACAGCAGGTCGTTCACCGCCAGCATGTCGCGGTGCAGCGGGCCGACATGGTTCTGCGAACGGGCGCTGAGCCCATCGTAAAGCTCGGTCACCGTGGCGCGGGTGTTGGGCTCGGCCCGGGCGCCATCGCGCAGCGAGACCAGCGCGTTGGGCTCTTCGCTGCCCGCCGCGATCGGTCCGCGGGGACGGTGATACTTGAAGCTACGGCCCATCAGCCGCACGCCGCTGGCCAGCAGCGCCGAGGCGAGCGTGTCGCCTTCGAAGCCCTGATAGCCGGAGCCGTTGAAGGTGAAGTGCAGCGGCTGGCTGCGGTCGATCAGACCGCCGGTCAGACGGGTCATTGCGCGGCTCCTGCTTTCACGTCCGAGGCCAGCTCGGCGCCGAGGATCTCATGGGTCAGGGTGTTGCGCGTGACCACCAGCCACGAGCGATCCCCTTGTTCGTGGAACCACAATTCGCGGTGCACGCCCGCCGGGTTGTCGCGCAGGAAGACGTAGTCGCAGAAGGCGGCCTCGGCGCCCGGTGCATCCGGGTCGGGGCGGTTCATCAGCGCGGCATCGCCCAGATAGGTGAACTCCTGCGCGTCGCGAAGGCCGAGAAGGGGATGAGGGATCAGCATGTCATGGCCTCAGTGCAGGTTGGGTTGGGCGCCGACGCCCTTTTCATCAATGACGTAGCCGCGGTTGAACCGATCGAAGCGGAAGCCGGTCGCGGTGTCGTGCGGCGTGTCGGTGGCCAGCAGATGCGCAAAGGTGAGGCCCGCGGCGGGGGTCGCCTTGAAGCCCCCGTAGTTCCACGCGCCGTTGAAATAGAGCCCGTCGATGTCGGTGCGGTCGATGATCGGAGAGCCGTCCATCGACATGTCGACCAACCCGCCCCAGGCGCGCAGCAGACGCGCCCGTCCGATCATCGGCATCAAGGCCATGCCGCCTTCGAGCACGTCCTCGATCACCGGCAGATTGCCCCGCTGCGCATAGGAGTTGTAGCCGTCGATGTCGCCGCCAAAGACCAGCCCGCCCTTGTCGGACTGGCTGACATAGAAATGTCCCGCGCCGAAGGTGATGACCCCCGGGATGACCGGCTTGAGCCCTTCCGACACGAAGGCCTGCAGCACATGGCTCTCGATCGGCAGGCGGCGGTTCGCATAGGCCATCACCCGGCCCGAACTGCCCGCGACCGACACGCCCACCTTGCCCGCGCCGATATAGCCGCGCGTGGTCTCGACCCCGAGCATCTTCCCGTTCTCGATGCGGAAGCCCGTAACCTCGCAATTCTGGATGATGTCGACGCCCAGCTGGTCGGCGCCGCGGGCATAGCCCCAGACCACGCCATCGTGGCGGGCCGTGCCCGCACGTTCCTGCAGCAGCCCGCCCTTGATCGGAAAGCGCGCGTTGTCAAAGTTGAGGAAGGGCGCCATGTCGCGCAGCTCGCGCTGATCCAGCAGCCGCGCCCCTGCACCCGAGATCATCATCGCGTTGCCGCGCCGACGGTATGCGTCGCGCTGGCCGTCCGAGTGAAAGAGGTTGATGATCCCGCGCTGGCTGACCATCGAGTTGAAATTGGTGTCTTGCTCGAGGGTCTCCCAGAGCTGCATCGACAGCTCGTAGAACGGCTGGTTGCCCGGCAACAGGTAGTTCGAGCGGATGATGGTGGTGTTGCGCCCCGCATTGCCCGACCCGATCCAGCCCTTTTCCAGCACCGCCACATTGCGCAGATTGTAGCGCTTGGCGAGGTAGTAGGCGGTCGCAAGCCCGTGCCCGCCGCCGCCTACGATCACCACATCATAGGCTGGTTTCGGGGTCGGATTGCGCCACAGCGGGCCCCATCCCCTGTGGCCGGTCAGCGCTTCTTTGACGACTTTGAAACCTGAGAATGTCATGCGGGCCTCTCTTGCGAACTCCCTTGTTGTATCCCCATTTTTTCGCGGCACTATCTTGCTTTGGGACGATTTCTGTTGAACTTGGGACATAGACTGAAATTCCGGGACGGGAGACGCGCGATGCGTCGAATTGCATTTCTTCTGCTCGACGGTTTTGCGCTGCTCTCGACCTCCGCCGCGCTGGAGCCGCTGCGCGCAGCGAACCTTTTTTCGCCCGATCTCGCCTATGACATCACGCTTCTTTCGAACACCGGCACCACCGCCGTGTCGTCGGTCGGGGCCACCTTCCAGACGCAGTTCTTTCGCGATGCCGCGCCGCTCTACGATCTCATCTTCGTGGTGGCAGGGGGCGATCCGGCGCGCATCACGGACCCGGCGCTGATGGCCTGGCTGCGGCAGGCGGATCGCAACGGCGTGGCGCTGGGGGGCATCTCGGGCGGGGCGGTGGTCTTGGCGCGGGCGGGACTTCTGCTCGACCGGCGCTTTACCGTCCACTGGCACCATTACGATGATTTCGACACGATGCCCGGTCCCTGGCTGCTGGAGCGCAGACTCTTTGTCATCGACCGCGACCGCTATACCTGCGCCGGCGGCTCGGCGCCGCTGGACATGATGCATACGATCATCGCGCGGGATTTCGGCAACCGCTTCGCCGAGCGCATTTCCGACTGGTTCATCCAGACCGAGATCCGGGGCGCCGAAGCACCGCAACGGGTGTCTCTCGCCGCCCGATACGGTGCGCTGCCGCGCGCGGTCGAAGGCGCGCTGGAGCTGATGGAGAGCCATATCGCCGATCCGCTCGACCAGGATCAGATCGCAAGCCTGAGCGGGTTGTCCGTGCGCCAGCTTCAGCGCCAGTTCCGCGCCGCACTGGGGCGTTCGGTGATGGAGGAATACCGGCGGTTGAGGCTCGAGACCGGGCGCGAGCTGATCGCCTCGACCCGCCTGCCACTCTCGCAGATTGCCCAGATGACCGGCTTCTCGACGCCCTCGCACTTCTCCGATGCATTCCGGCGGCTCTATGGTCACGAGCCATCGCGGCTGCGACCTGCGGTGTCTGCCTCAACACGCAAGACGCCCCGGAGCTAACCCCGGGGCGTGATGAGCGGGACGTCAGATATCCAGCGTATTGTCTTTCTCCCAGCGAGAGAAATGCGACACGAAGGAATTCCACTCCTGCAGCTTCATCTTGGCGTAGGAGGCCGAGAACTCGGCACCCATCATCGCCTTCAGCTCCTCATCCGCATCATAGGCACGGATTGCGTCCAGCAGGTTCAGCGGCAGTTTCGGCGCGTCTTTCACAGTGTGGCCTTCGGCATACATGTCGATGTCGTAGCGCTGGCCCGGATCGGCCTTGGAGCGGATGCCCGACAGACCCGCCGCGATGATCACCGCCTGCAGCAGATAGGGGTTGGTCGCGCCATCCGGCAGCCGTAGCTCGAAGCGGCCCGGCCCCGGCACGCGCACCATATGGGTGCGGTTGTTGCCGGTCCATGTGACGGTGTTCGGCGCCCAAGTTGCACCCGACATGGTGCGCGGCGCGTTGATGCGCTTGTAGCTGTTGACCGTGGGGTTGGTGATCGCGGCCAGCGCTTCGGCGTGTTTCATGATGCCGCCAAGGAAGTGCCCGCCCTGCTCGGAAAGGCCGACCTCGCCGATCTGGCCACCGGCATCTCCGGCGAAAGCGTTGGTCTTGCCGTCCAGATCCCAGACCGAGATATGCGCGTGGCAGCCGTTGCCGGTCAGCCCTTCGATCGGCTTGGGCATGAAGGTCGCCCGCAGCCCGTGCTTTTCAGCGACCGATTTCACCATGAACTTGAAGAAGCTGTGGCGGTCGGCGGTGACCAGCGCGTCGGCGAACTCCCAGTTCATCTCGAACTGGCCGTTGGCGTCCTCGTGGTCGTTCTGATACGGGCCCCAACCCAGTTCCAGCATGTAATCGCAGATCTCGGCGATCACATCGTAGCGGCGCATCACCGCCTGTTGGTCGTAGCAGGGTTTCTCGGCGGTATCGAAAGGGTCTGAGATTTGCGTGCCCTCGGGGGTGAGCAGGAAGAATTCGGCCTCGATGCCGGTCTTCACGCGCAGCCCCTCGGAGGCGGCCTCATCGACCAGTTTGCGCAGCACATTGCGCGGCGCCTGATCCACCGGCGCGCCTTCCATGACGCAATCGGCGGGGACCCATGCCACCTCGGGCTTCCATGGCAGCTGGATCGCCGCCGAAGCGTCGGGCACCGCCAGCATGTCGGGATGCGCCGGGGTGAGGTCGAGCCATGTGGCGAAACCGGCAAACCCCGCGCCGTCTTCTTGCATGTCCGCGATCGCCTGCGCGGGCACCAGCTTGGCGCGCTGGCCCCCGAAAAGATCGGTGTAGGAGATCATGAAGTACTTGATGCCGCGTTCGCGGGCGAATTCAGCCAGATCGGCCATGGCGATACCTTTCGTTCCCTGTTGTGGCGGGCGGGGCGTCTGCGCGCCCTCGCCCGGTCTTCCCGTCGCTTGCAGCCGGTTCAGAAGCCCGGCTTGCCCGGGTACCACTCTGTCCCGGCGAGCGGCACGCGCGCCATGGCGGCGGCCTCCATGGTCAGCGCGCAGAGGTCTTCTGGTTCAAGATTGTGCACATGGCTCTTGCCGCAGGCGCGCGCGATGGTCTGGCATTCCAGCGTCATCACGTTGAGGTAGTTGCGCAAACGGCGGCCCGCAGCGATGGGATCGAGCCGCGCCATGAGGTCAGGGTCCTGCGTGGTGATGCCCGCCGGATCGCGCCCTTCGTGCCAGTCGTCATAAGCTCCGGCGGTGGT
>NZ_JBSWTP010000003.1:0-298390 GCF_056158605.1 Salipiger sp. ABN3_019 | reverse complement strand
GATAAGCTCTTCGCGAAAATCGCCCGCCACGTCGGCGGCGTACGTCCGTGCCGCTTCGGCCGGCCAAATGCGAACGAAGCGTCCGTTCCGGGGGTCGACGAGCGCAATTTTGCCATCAATATGACGCTCGGTCACAAAGAGGAGCTGTCCGCCAGCCCCGTCCCAGTGAACCGGCCTTGCTATGTCGATGCCGTATTCTCCTCTCTTAGCGCTCCGACTGCCCCGGAAATCGACGCTAATCCAGTCTGAAATCCGCTCAATGATGCCGACGTCGGGATCGGCCCGGCAATCGCCGACATGGCACCATCCTGGAGGAGCACTGCGGCGGACCGACCAGGCGCTAATGACTTCCCCTTCACGATTCATCAACCAGGGATGATTACCGCAGGACGACCGTGCGAAGACTTCTTGCCCGGGATGCTCGGTGTTGAAGTCGCCCACCGCGAGCTTGTCGGCATCTTCGTTGTAGCGGCAATTGCCGATCGCCCATACGCCGCCCGGCTCGTAACGGGTCGCCCAACCCAAGCCCGACGAACTCAGTATGATCGTCTCTTCGTTGCCGTACTGCTCGGCGAGCGCGATTTCCAGCCCGGGCTCGGGCAGAATATCCCCTACAGCGAGGCTGTCGAAGGAGTCCATCCGCGTACCCTCGCGCGCGGCGGATTGTATCGGCGTACCGTTTCTGTCGAGAAGGACGGGCCCCAGGACTTCGTCGCGGCCATCGCCGTCGAGGTCTACCGTCCGGGCCATACTGTGTTCGACACCCCACCAATCCGTGACATGCCAGAGTGTCTGGCCATTCTCCAGATTGATCCCGCGAAGCTCGCGCTGGCTGTATTGAAGAACAGCGTCACGCTCGCCTTCTCCTCGGAAGTCAGCGATGGTAATTGCAAGGGCACCGGGGAAGCGGAAGCTCCGCTCGACCTCGCCGTTCCCCGCCCCCCGTACAATCAACGTGCCATCTGAAAGCAAGTAAGCCACCTCATCCCGACCGTCGCCATCAACATCGCCGGCGATCGCGCCTGGCGCGTGGAGCCCCGGATACCCGGTTCCGCGGTCCGCGCGGTCCAGGGAGATTTCGTCGCGGACGTGCCAGAGCTTCACTCCCACGCTGGAATAGGCCGCGACATGCCCCGGGGATGTGACGACGAAATCCATCCGTCCGTCCCCGGTGAGGTCGTGAGCGAAGAGTGCCCCCAGACCATTGGGATCGATCGGAACGTCAAGTTCAAAGATCATCGGGTTCGCAGGATACAATCCTGCGGGCACGCCCGAAGTATTGTCCTCTCTGAGTGGAGCCTCTGCCATCACAGGTGCGTCCCGGGCTTCGACGAGCAGGACGCTTGCTACGATGATTATGTTTCGAAGCATTTGGGAGAACGGCGGGCCATGCCTTTTGACCCGGGTGTTCCCTCCAAAGGAGCAATCCGGCGTGGTCATCTGGGCACCTCCTCGAGGAAAGACACTTTGTCGTTGCGGGCCGGGCAACGATAATCCCATCCCATTGAGTTCTTCCTTACTGTTATATTGTCGCACAGGTGAACAAGGTGGAAAACAGTTCAGTTGAAATAGACTTCCTTAGTGCTGCTGGCCACGCTAGTCAGGGTAGATAGTCGGGCTGCGCGTGTTTCGCATCATTGGTGGGTGGACCAAAGTGGTGGTGTGGGTCTTACCCGGAGTGAATGCCTTGGCCAGAAAAAGCGGATGACCGCGTTGTCCGCATTGCCATCGATTCCCTGCCCAACTTCGTCGCAGAGGTGACGAATGGCCGTTTCGTTTCCCAGCAACAGAAAGGTCAGGCCTTGGGACCTTTGTGCAACGATAATAGTTAACCAAGTAACCGCGGCATCGAAGCGAACTTTCACCACAATCGATTTCAACGTCTTTGACCTGCTCCCCATAGAGTCCGCGTTTATGAGTTAGCTCTGTTCAGGGTTGATGTGCTACCCGACGCGCCCTCGGCCGTCCTTAGAGTTTCCGCGCTTGTGCTCTTCTCCCCAACGCTGGACCGCCGGAAGCTGGAATTTCCCGGCTGTTTCACGATGACGGGCTGGTAGCGTCATCGGGATAATGCATGGATCGGCACGGATACACAAAGTTCAGGACACTCCCCCAAATAGATCCGAAATTCCAAGCACTAACGTTCCAGTTCTGTGGAATATAGCACCCGCTCGCTGCGACAATCAGTTTTGTACCGACGCGGAAATGCCGTATACTTCGCGTTTGGGTGGCTTAATGCAGCCCGACAATACACCGAAATGAAAGACCGACCGCATGATCCAGAAGGTGCAACGGTCCAGACGTGGCACCACCAGAAGCGCACGCAGGCCGCAATACGCGGCCTTGAGCATGCTACACAAGAATACCGCGCACCGGCGCAACAGATCATCAGGCGCGACGCAAGTGCCATAAATAGCGCCAGTCATGAAACGCCGCCGGACCAGCCAGTCAAAGCGCAACCGGTTCGGCACAACTTTCTCACGCACCAGTGCATCCTCGGCGATCGTCATTTCCGCTCCGGCGCGGTTCAGCCTGAAAAAGAAATCGACATCCTCACCCCCTGTTCGGCCAAAAGCCAGATCGAAGCGCATGTTCGAGACCCGAGGATTTCCGAGGTCGATAAGGACGTTGCTCGTGTTTCCAGTTTCCACCGTGCCACGGCGACGCAAGGGCGTGTTGCTATGAAAGTCATTCTTCTGCATCCAATGCGGCGCGACTTCCGGATAGATTGCATGTGCCGGACCGAAGACAACTGCGGCGCCGCTCTCCCGCCATGCCGTTACCAGACCGATGAGCCAGCCCGGATCCGCGATTTCGTCATCGTCAATAAATACCAGGACACTGCCGCGCGCCGCGTCCATACAAGCATTTCTTGCTACGGAAATGTTACGCGCAGGCGCGTGGACATATGTGAAGGACAACCCAAGGTCTATACAATAGGCAACGATGCTGTCCCGTTGTGCTGCCGTTTCATCATTGTCGGCGACAATAACCTCGAGGGTTGCACCAGATGGAATTTCTTGCGCCGCAATGCTTTCAAGCGTGTCCAGCAAGCTCCGGCGCCTGTAGGTACAAATTCCGACGACAATACGCATTTCCGGGCCCCGTAAGAAGACGTTCGAACACGAACCTTCGCAGCATTGGTTGCTTGAATTTGAAGACAGTGACACTATCTACTGCAGCGTGAGAAGGTAGTGCTTCTACCATGAACGTGACGGCTGCGTTATCGCGTCGTTTTGGGGTATGACGCGTCAGGGAAAGGAGAATGTACTCTGAAAAAAAGTGACCGAAACGAATCGCGTAAACTTAGGCTCAGCTTGCGAGCGCAAGTGTTGCTGCCGCCGATAATCGTTCTTCAAATTATCTGCATCCTATCAAGTTTCTTCTTCGGCGGAAGCATTTGGTGGTGGATGTTGCTTGGCTGGATCGCAGCCGCACCCACAACCTTACTATGGGCTCTACTGACGACGAGTTCAACTCAAGAGCAAGTGCGTGGTCAGCAGGGTGGAGAGGACTCCGGCGCACATTTGGCATCAAAGAAGGCGGAGTTCACTTCGCGCCACCGAGTTGACCAGTGATGAATGCGACGACCGTGCGCCACAAGATTGAGAGGTCCCGCCACACGCTAGGGTGCTCGATATACCAGACGTCAAGGTTGACCCGTTCCTCGTAGGTGGTTTCCGATCTTCCCCCAACTTGCCAAGGCCCAGTCAGGCCAGGCTTCACGGAAGTGTAGTGATTTCTGTAACGTCCGTATCTTTCGACCTCGTTCTCAATAACGGGTCTCGGCCCGACGAGGCTCATGTCGCCCCACAGGACATTGAATAGTTGTGGCAATTCGTCAAGGCTTGCCTTGCGCAATAGGTGCCCGACTTCCCCCAAAATTCGCGGATCCTTTTCAAGCTTGAAGTTTCTCTCCCATTCCAACAGAAGCGTTGGATCATGAGCGAGCGTGTGCTTCAAGACCTCGTCGGAATTGCGCACCATTGTACGATACTTCAAACAATAAAACGGCTTGCCGTTTTTTCCGATCCTGCGGTGCCTGTAGAGAACCGGCGCGCCGTCTTCGCGCCAAACCATAAGCGCAATCAGAATCATTAGCGGCGCAAAAACGACAATCATGGAGAGTGCAAGGAAGATATCTATCGCCCGCTTCAGAGCGGCATGGACGTTGAATGCAATTTTATCAGCACATATGTTTCGATGATCTTCCTTCGCAGAACTCAGGGCCACGTCACGTTCATTTGAAATGGACCCATTTGAAACTCTCGGCGCGATTATATATTTTTTCATAATAATATCCCCGGCTATAACGCAGAGTATTAATTCTCGAACATACTCACATGAAATGGAACGTCACGGAAGGTATATTTTTACCTAAACTAGGGCCAAGCGAGGTTGCGCCGAAACAAATCGATCAATAATTAACCAAGTTGCACGACACATGGCTACGCTTCAACATTCTGGAAGAACCTTACTCCGCAACCTTTGGCACGCACCCTAATTCATGACCATCTTGCACCCCCCGATCCGAAATGAGTGCGGAAATCATATCCACACTTTCCAGAACTTCGACCGACTCTGAAAGTGGCATCACCGGGCTCTCGAACTGCCCCGCCGCAAGGCACCTAGCGACCTCTTCTGCTTCGAAACGCAACCCATAGCCTACAAACGGCCTCCCGAAAGCGACGCCTTCCCGCCCGGTTGCGCGTCGCGCAAGTCCTCGAGCGACTGGCCAGAACCGGCTTCCCCGAAGTGCATCTCCAAGAGCCGAAGGCCTCTCCGCTGCCCGTCCACGTGGCCCAAGGGGCGACATGCGCGCCTGTATTGCGCGAATGAAAGGCGCGTCGACAGAAATTCGACCCCGGCTGCCGCTAATATCTAGGGCATTTCGCAATTCTGTACTGTGACTGGCCCGAATTGAACAAAGTGCGGGTCGCTTATTTTTCTCGTGCCGGAAAGTAATGGATACGTCCCGAACACTCCCAGTTGGTGAAACCACGGCCTCAGCCTGAATTTCGCGAGGCATGCCCAGAAGATCATGTGCGAGAGATACTCCATAGATGCCTAGGTCAAGAAGCGCGCCGCCGCCAAGAGCCGGATCTGTGAGCGTCGCATTCGAGCTTTCTTCGTTGTGGACAAATCCCAAGTCCACGCTCATCTGCGATATCTCTCCGAGCTCATTTCCCTTCAACTTCCCGCGAAGCTCATTCATGGTTGGAAGAAAGCGAGTCCACATGCCTTCCATGCAAAAACACCGAGCCCGACGCGCAGCCTCGACGATCTCTCTCGCTTCTTCCGCATTGAGAGCAAAAGGCTTCTCGCATAGCACTGGCTTGCCTCGAGACAGTGCCTGAATCACGTGGAGATGATGAAAGACGGCGGGCGTCGCAATATAGACCGCATCAACGTCATCAGCGCGCAGCATAGCTTCGAAACTTTCGCAGGCTTGTGCAGCGCAAGCACGAGCAAGCGCTTGTGCCGCGACGAAATCCCTCGAAGCGACGCGGCTCACACGGCCGGTCACTCCGTAACTTAAGTCCCTGGCAAACTTCGTGGCGATCCAGCCCGCACCCAAGATGCCCCAGCGTAGTCGGCCGGACACTATCTCGTCTCCTTTCGCAAACTCCCCGCGTCTGCCGAGAGCAGTGCCCCACGACTGCGCAAGAACGCCTGCTCGACGAGTTTGCCCAGGATTGTCACGATCACCTGCGGCGGAGCGGCCATGCACTGCGCAATTTGCGAAACATCGCGCGCTTTCACCGCTTCGATTAACCAAAGCCAACGCCAGCGCTTCTGCGTCTCGATCTCATGCTCACGAAGTGCCGACCGCTCGGTCGCGCTCAGGCCAGGCAGATTCCCCATCCGCCGGTCAGCGGCAACCAGCGCGCCAAGATCCGCTGCGCAGTGCCGACCGCTCAATAAGTCAGCTCTTGTGAGTGCATCATACCCCAAGGGGTCAACAAGCAGAAAACTCGCACCGGCAGCGAGCGCCATTGCATAGAGCGCATAGTCCTCCCCCAACCGCATGCTCTCGTCATATCCGAGGCGGTTCTCTATAAGAAATTCCCTTCGAATAAGAGGTTTGAAGAAACCCATCTCGCCACGCCCACCATGAAGACGTGTCAGGTTGCCACGCACGAAGGTCTCTAGGTCGATGCTCCGCGCGCCAATCGGATGTTTGCTGAACATGCGCGTCCTTGCCGCGGACTTCCCGTGTTCGGTCACCCTGTGGAGATCGTCGGCAACCAAATCCCAATCGCCCTCCTTCGCCAGCGCGAGCATCGCAGCAAGTCGACCCGGTTCCATTCGATCGTCGGAGTCAAGCACCGTTACATATCGGGCGCGTGTCACCTCCAATGCGCGATTGCGAGCCGCAGCCGGGCCTACATTGCGAGTATTGCTCAGGACTTTCAGGCGCCGATCCACAGCTGCGGCGTTTTCGAGTTGCTTTAGTGTTCCGTCCGTAGAAGCGTCATCGACAGCAATGACCTCAACTGCCACACGTTCCTGGGCCAGCGCGCTATCAACAGCCTCGCAGATCGTACTGCTGGCGTTAAAGGCCGCCACAATTATGCATACATCCGACATCCTGAATGCCTTTAATGAAATGAGACTGAATTCACTTGATCGCCCGCGCAGAAGGCGACTCTAATCTCAGTGACGTTTAAATCACTTGAAACAGAAGAACTCTCTAGACACGAGAGCCCTTTAAACCCGAAGCTAACCAATAAATTTATTCTTTTGACCGAAAACAGTCAAATCAAGCGGCGAGGGCAAGATGGTCACAGTTACAGTTGCGATCGCAGCTTGGAATTCGTCCACGACCATTGCAGAGTGCATCCGGAGCGCGCTAGATCAAATCGACGTCACGAGCCAAGTTCTGGTAGTTGATGATGGATCTTTCGATAATACAGTCGAAATTGCCAAAAAATGTGGCGCTCGTGTAATCTGCTTAAGCGACAACGGCGGTCCAGGCAGAGCCCGGAATGTGGCATTGGACGCCGCGAGAACGGATTGGTTGGCAGTTCTCGACTCCGACGATCAAATGGAACCTTGGCGCCTTCGAGACATGCTCAAGATTGCACAAGAGTACCATGCGGACGTCGTTTTGGGCAACCTGAGCCGCGTTGACGAAGATGGCCGCCCGATCGACGGACTGCCATTCGTAAATGGCCCAGCTTACGATGAACCAATTGCTTTGGATCTTGACACATACATCGTCAGGAACCACGATCGACAGCGACGTGGTGCCCTTGGATACCTCAAGCCTTTGCTAAGAGTTGATTTTTGCAACAAAAACGGCATCAGATACCCGACAGAGACCTACAATGGTGAAGACTATCACTTGATGCTTTCCTGTCTCGCGGCCGACGCCCGAGTTATCTTCTCCCCGGCACCGGATTACATCTATACTTCCCGAAGAGGTTCGATCTCGCATAGAGTAGACCCCTCTCATATTGAACCTCTGATACAAGCCGATCGTGCTTTCGTCGCGCAACATGCAAGCCGCCTCTCCAACTCAGCAAGAAAGGTTTTTGCAGAACGTCAGGTAATGTTGGATCGCACGCGATACACCGAGATCGTTCTACAGTCCCTGAAGCGCGGAAATCTCCGAGCAGCGGTCAGCGCGCTAGCTCAGCGGCCCTCGGCGATCGGCATGATCGGAGCCAAATTTCTGGAAGCTGGCAGCAAGCGCCTCCTTTCGAAAGATTGCGCCAACAGAAGGACGCCCAATCCGAGTGGTGAATTTACGATTACCCAGAGAGGGGAAGGCAGCTTGCTCAAAGGAAGCTCCGGAGTCGGCACCCACTCCTCAAGCACATCAACCGAGCGCGACCATTCTGGTACATCGGCGCCTCGATGACGCGCTCTCAGGATCAAGTGTCTACCTGCTCACGCTGGTCGACAAGCTGAAAGACTGCGGATTTCGCGTCCAAATCATTTGCACCCCGGTTTCCAGCTTCGGGAGCATCCCGGTGATGTATCCAGCCCGGGACTACGCCCTACGCGGATGCGAAATTCTCGTGCCCCGAACGCTAAAACTCTGGAACTTTCGGATCGCAACCTCGCCAGACGTCTGGATGCGGGCGCTCCACCGCGGCTTGAACCTTCTACGCTGGGCCGCGTCCGGACGGAAACGCGGCTCACGTCCGGAATTTCCCAACACTCTCGGCCAGCCACCGAAAAGACAGGACAGAAGCCTCACGATCAAGGCGGTCAACGCAAACCCTCCGCCACTTCTCATTGCAGAATATAGTTCGATGGCCCCTATCCTGGACGCCTGTCTCGCAGACTGCCGGGCCGTATTGCTGCATGATGTCTTCTCACTTCGGGCCGAGTCATTTCGGCGCGCGAATTTATCACCCGATCATGCACCCATATCACTGGCGACTGAGGCGAACTGGCTCGAGGCCGCAGATCTTTGCATCTACGCCTCTGCCAAAGAGGCCCGCCTTCTGAGCAAAAGGCTGCCCGAAAAGCAGCACATCTGGTTGCCGCCGGCCGTGCGGCGAAAGGCTTCTAGCGATGAGGGACCACCGCGCGCAGTGTTCATCGGCGTCCGTCACGCTGGCAATCGTGACGCTTTGAACTTCCTGCTCCAGGACATCTGGCCCCGCACACATGCTGCCCGGCCTGGGGCAGAGCTGCTCATCGTTGGCGAAATCGGTACGGAGGTCCACAATCCACCGTCGGGTGTCCGGGTCCTCGGACGTGTGGAGGATTTATCGACCATAGGAGGAACATCAGCGATCGGCCTCGCCCCGACAAGGGCAGGCAGCGGTGCCAGCATCAAGATCGTGACCTACCTCGAAAACGGCATGAGTGTTCTCGCCTCCAGCAAGGCGCTCGACGGCTACGACGGCGCGCTTGACGGGTTGGTGGAGCGCGCGGACACGGCCCGCGACTTCAGTGACAAATTGATAAACCTCCTAGGAAATCATGAATACCGAGAGACAACCGCGCAGCATGGGGCCTGCATGATTTCTGAAAGCATCGACAACATTGAACTAGACCGCACCCTCAGGCGAATTGCCCGAGGCTGGATCGCCCCTATTGCATTACCTCTTCAGGCTCATCAGACACCAACTCAGTCGTGACAGTGAGCACGTCACCAGACATCATGCGTTCGGTCGGGCCAATGTCCTGTACGACCTCCTGATCCGCCACGCTGACTCGAGCCACCTTGAAACGCGTTATCACTTCAGTCCGAGGAAGCGACGCCACTCCGACGCCTTGTGAACGCAGCACATCCTCGAGCACCATCCGAGATAGTCTCAGGTCTTCAAGCTTCGCCTGTACCTCCTGCAAATCAAGAGTTGCCTCGGTGTGTTTTCTGGCGCTCAGCTCGATGATCTCGCGCTCGTTTTCGGCGATGCTCTGGCGGGCGGCGAAAATGCCATCCTGCATGTCTGTATCGCGGCTCTCTAGCTCGAAAAGGCTTCGCTGACTATCTGCCAGCCGCGTTGCCGGAGCGTAGCCGCGCTCGTTGAGCCCAGCCAAGTTATCAGCGATCTGGCGAGAAAATCGCAACTGCTCCGCCAGCCCGGCACGCTTGCTTTCGAGCCCGGCCACCCGGCTCTTGAGCAGAGCCTTCAGTTCCTCCAGCGATGCGAGCTCACGCTCGAATGCCGCTTTGTCCGAGGCAAAAATGGCCCTCTCCTCGTTCAGCACGCCGGCCAAGGCTGCAGCTCCATCCGGGTGTGAAAGGTCCTTAGGAAAGACCACTCCGTCAGCGCCGGCAAGGATCGCTTCCAATCTTGCCCTTCGGGCCCGCGCCCGGAGAATGTCTGTAAGAAAGCCGCGCAAGTTTCCGACAATTCGGATGCTGTCGGCTTCCGCCCCGCTCTGGAGCCCGCCAACAGTGCGCAGACCGCCGGCCAACGCCACCGCCTTGAGCGGGGTCAACCCCGGCACACCTGGATAAGCTCCGGGCCGATTGACATCGCCCAAAACATAGAAGGGCTGATAGCCCACGACCTCGACAGCGATCCGAGGCGAATCGTTCATGCCACCGTTCTTGGCAATGGCGCTCGCGAGAGCCTCGGAGAGTTCGCTAGCGGTCAATCCTCGCGCCTGCACCGAACCGGCCAGCGGCACGGATATGCTGCCGTCGGGTTGCACCAAATACTCGCCGGCCAGGATCGCCCAGTTTTCGTACGCCCTCTGGTCTTCATTCCAGATCACAGCGCGCAGGGAAAGGCGGTCTTGAATTCCGATTTCGTACGCCTCGGCTTGAACCTGCGGGGCGCCTACCAACATGACAACTAGCGTGAAAAATATGTATCGCATTCAATATCGACTCCCAATTGAGAAATTCTGGTTAGAAAACGCTCTGCTGAAAAAAATGCTGCGCCGGTGGTCGACGAGTTGCGACACCATGCTGGACAATTTATCGACGGCATGCACCCTTTAGTGAATTCTTAACCAAGTTTTTTACTAGGCGAGCCTGCTATGACCGCGATCTCCGCGATAATTGCCACATACAATCGCCGAAACTTCCTCGAAGAGGCCATCGTTGCTCTGCAAACGCAAACCCGCCCGGTAGATGAGATCGTGATCTGGGACGACGGCTCAACCGACTCGACCGAAGGCTTCGGGCGGGCGATCGCCGAGCGTTCCGCCGGAAAAATCCTGTACCGCCGTGGCAAGAATAGAGGCAAGTCCTGCGCTCTCAATGCAGCACTGCAGGAGGTGACGGGCACCTACATTTGGATCTGTGATGACGACGACATCGCCTTGCCGATCGCCGCAGAGCGCTTAGCCAGCGTGCTCGACCTGGGCGATGTCGGCCTCTGCGCCGGCCGTCACATTCGGTTCCGGGACAATTCTCAGACCGGTGAACGCGAGGACCTAGGAACCGGGTATTGGCCGGATCTGCGAACAGGCAGCGTCTTGCGCCACCTGCTTGAAGATGTGTTCTTCTTTCAGAACGGCACGCTGGTGCGGCGGGAGGCACTTCGGAAAGTTGGGCCTTTCCGCGAAGACCTCGCGCGCTCGATTGACTACGAGATGTTCGTGCGCCTGGCTGCGCGGTTTCCGGCGACAATGGTCGATGACGTGCTTTTCCTGCAGCGAAAGCATGACGGCGCGCGTGGACCAAGCTCCATGCAACACCGCGCCAGCGAGTCCGATTTGGTCTGGCTCGATCACGACCGCAAAATCTTTTCAGATTTCCGTCATGTACTCCCGCTGACACTCTATGAAGCCCTGTTCGACAGCGACGATATCCTTCTGCGACGTCGGGCCGGGTTGTTGCAGCGTGCCTGCGTCTATGCTCGCCGAACCGACTGGGAAAGCGCGCAAACCGATTTCCGGCAGGCAGCCGCACTTGCGCCGGAGCTGCCCCTTACCCCCACCGAACGCGAGATTGTCAGGCGCACGATGTCCGGCAAGCACGGTTCCACGGCCGCCTTCCGCGCGCCTGTCCTGACCGACCTGCTTTCCCTACGCGACCTCGGGCCAACTGGACGTGGGATAGCTACCGAGTTGGGCCGCGGAGCACGCTGGCGCGCCCGGGCGGCACTAGAAGCCCATGATGTGGCGGAAGTTGCCCGCATCGCCGCCTTCGTCGCAAGGTTGTCGGGCGTTCCGTCTTTGCGTCGGAGCGCTCCTGCGCCGCCCTCTCATTTGTGGGAAAAGCACAAGTTGGAGCCGAGCGACTATGCCTGGTAGCCCGAGCGAGAATCCCCCACCCCATGTTGCATTCTTCGGCCACAATGTCGGCGACGCCGCGGTTAGGCGACGCGCAACAGCCTTTCGCGACGCCGGCTTTTCGGTCACCGGCTTCATGCCCCGTCGCGGGGAGGTCGTCCAGCAAGACTGGCCGCTCGTAGATCTGGGTGAAACGCGCGACAACGACTATCTTCAACGTGTGCTAAGCATCCATTCCGGTAGCCGCATTGCCGCACGACACGCTGATCAACTTCGCGCCGCCGACATAATCTATGCGCGCAATCTCGATATGCTGGCGCTTGCGAGTCGCGCCCGGAAAATGGCGCGGCTGCGCACACCAATGATCTACGAATGCCTGGATATTCATCACCGCCTGATAGGCCCTGCGCCTACGGCCAGGGCGCTGCGCGGCCTTGAAGCGCGACTTCTACGGAAATGCGCGCTCGTCGTGATCTCCTCACCGCGCTTCAAGTCCGAATACTTCGACAGGTACCATCCGGGAACGAGTTGCTTCATGCTGATTGAGAACCGGTTGGTCGTGGAAGATACCTTCGCTGCCCGCCCGGCACAACGCAGGGCATCGCCGAAGGGAGCACTGCGGATTGGTTGGTTCGGCAACCTGCGATGCCGCCGCTCGATGTCATTGCTCCGCCGAGTCGCCCGCGACTTTCCGGAGGATGTGGAGATCGTCCTGCGTGGTTATCCCGCTCCCGGGGTCTTTCCCGATTTCGAAGAACAGGTGTCCGGGCTTTCGAACCTGTCCTATGGCGGTCGTTACCGTGCGCCGGAAGACCTCTCTGAGCTCTACGAGGGGATCGATCTCATCTGGGCCGGAGATTGGTACGAAGCGGGCGCGAACTCCACCTGGCTGTTGCCGAACCGGATCTACGAGGGCGGCTATTTCGCGACCCCTGCCCTGGCTCCTTCAGGAACAGAAACCGAGCGCTGGCTCAGAGAACACGGAGGCGGCTTCTTCCTGAACGAGCCGATAGAGGACACCTTGCCCGAGACTATCGCGGACTTGGCGAAAGACCGGAGGCCAATAGATGCGATGCGCGCGCGGCTTCTCTCGGAACCACGCGAAGCCTTTGTCGAAGAGCCGGGCACCGTCCAAGCGCTCGCGGCGCTCGTCATGGCTCAAAACTCGCTCCAGTCCATCGGATGCACTGGTCCTGGCGCGCTTATCGGCCGGTAAACAGTTCCAAAGCGTTCGGGATGCTGGATAGCCAGCGACACCTCGGTCACATGCAGCGAGAACGCACCTGCCAACCTAGGTGCCCGCCCCGAACGCAATGCCAGGGCCATTTCGGCCAGCCCAAGCGCGAAATCGATCGGATATCCGCGCCGCGCCGTGGAAATGCTGCGGCTATGTGTCGGCTTGATACGATGGCCGCCGTCCCAGCCCAGGAGCTTCTGCGCTTGTCGACGGAGCCGCGTTTCAGCCAAGGGAACTGCACGAACCGGCGTCTTGAAATCCCATGTCTCGGCAGCGTCGAGATAGCCGTCTTCACAAAAGACGCGAAACCGGTGATCGTGTGGCGCAATGATACTGTTTGTTAGTCGCGCAACCATACCATCATCGAACTCCAGACAAGCGCAGGAGAAATCCGGCGTATCGTAGCCCGGAGGGGTGTCCGGGCCCTTGTCGGGTATCGCGCAATGGGCGACCGTGACCACCCGGCGAACAGGGCCGAACATCGCCACGAGCCAGCTCAGCGAATATCCGGCGTGTTCGAGCGTACATCCCGTACGAAACTCGTCCTCGGCTGGCCAGCGCGCGCCCGTGCGCGTGATCCAGTTACGGTATCCGATGCGGTGCACCATACCGTCATCCATTTCGACATAGGCCAGCACGGGCCGCCCAAGTACCTGCTCGCGAACAGCCTGCCAGAAAGTCTGGGCTGCTTCCCCCAATACTGTTGCAGGTGCCGACACCAAGTGTAGGCTCCGTGCTTCAGCCTTCTGTACAAGTTCCTGCGCCTGCTCCAGCTCAAGTGCCAGCGGCTTTTCCGAATAGACATGCTTTCCTGCCTCGAGCGCTCGGAGCGAAACCTCATAGTGCTGGGCGGGGTTGGTCAGGTTGACAACGATTTCAACGCTTGGGTCTGCGAGGACTGCCTCCAAGCTCTGAGCGGGCTTGACCCCGTAGTGGCTGGAGAAGCGATTAAGTCGATCCGCGTCACGATCGTGAACCACTCGCAGATCGAGAGCCGAATCCCAGTTCGGGAGGGTGTTCAGGTACAGGTCCGCGACATATCCAGCGCCAACGAAACCAAGCCCCACGCTCAAGACGCACCACTGGTGCAGTGCGAAGTATCAACAGTCCCCAAGCATGGGAACGAGACGCAAAAATACATCAAGAAAATCCCTAAAATAACATTCTCGAATATATATGAATTCTCGACCAGTGCAGAAAATTCAACCGGACCTATTGAACTCAAGCTATCGAATTGAGGGCTGCGAAGGGCTACAAATTGAAGTGACGCGCCTGCGGACAACCGCAGTCAAGAATACATCCTATCGTGCCTGATTTTCCTCCAGATCGCATTCGAACATTCACCCCCACCTCGATGGGAAGTTTTCTCAGCCAGAAAAATATTTCGAAGCCAAATGTCCAAATTGGACATCCGACCCCTTGAGGCGGATCTCGTCAGGTCAATATCAGGAACATCGAAAAATTTTTCAACTAGCGCGAGACAAACTGGCGAACTCAAATGCGCCGATGCATGAGAAACAGGCAAATGCGCGATTTGGTCGGTCGGCCGATGACAGGTAACTTGACGCTAGATCGATCACATACCTAGGGTAGCGAAGAGGGGGTGGTTGCCCTTCGCCAAATTCTTTTTACTCCAAGTTCATTTTGCAAGCACGCGCACGCGGGGTCTAAATTGCGTCCCTATCTCAAGAAATCTCTTCAGGTTTTGGCAAGCGCAGCGCTCTTGGCGACGCTGGGACTTCTGGTGAACTGGCCAGACGTACTGCGAAGCATAGCGGCAGCCAATCCCACCTGGCTCGCCCTCGCCGCTTTTGCGATCCTGCTCGCACGGTGCGCAATCACTTGGCGATGGAAAGCGCTGCTGGATTTTTCGGACAACCGCATTTCCTGGCGGAGTCTATTCGGCATCGTTTCCGCAGGGATCGGTGTAGGCTCCTTGCTGCCGACGTCAGTCGGGCCGGACGTCATGCGCGGCGCGATGTTGGCGCAGCAGAACCGAAGGCTCGCCGGCCAAGCGCGGGTGGGCAATGTGGTGACAAGCCTACTGCTCGATCGCATCGTCTCTCTTTTTGCGACTTTACTCGTCGCGCTCGGAGCAACCACGGCAACTTCGCTTTGGCAAATCGCGATCGCGCTGGCTGGGGTCCTGGCGGCCGGACTGTCTGTGATCGTCTTTGTGCTTCTCAAAGGTCAGTCCGCACTCGAGAGGAACAAGCCGTCCTGGCTGCGACCCATCGCCATGAGACTGAGCGAGGTCTTGTTGGAGATAAACCGGCCAGAGTTCGTTTGGCGCGCCCTGTTTCCGTCCCTAATGGCTTCCATACTTATGACACTTGCGCGAACGATGGTGTTCATCTTCCTCTATCGCGCCCTCGGCTATGCCGTTCCCTTGAGTCATGCTCTGGTATTGATACCGTTGCTGATGATCGCCCTGATCTTTCCTTTCTCGGTGGGGGGGCTGGGCATAAGAGAATGGGTGCTCATCGTCGGCTTTGAAGGCATCGGCATCCCTCCGGAGGCAAGTATCTCCGTCGGGCTGATGTCCTTCGGCCTCCAATTTCTTGTCAGCACACCATGGTTCGTCACCTTTGCGCTCAGGCGCAATACGCGCGCAAGCGCGCAAGCCGCAATTGTCGAAGCGGAATTACCATGACACGCATGCCACCGCAGCCCCGCGACATCCGCGACACCCGCGACGACGCAACCACAAGCCAGCGGCCTATCCTGATTTTCGGTGCGCCGCGCTCGGGAACGTCGTTGCTGAGCAGGCTACTCGACGCCCACCCCAATATTTCGATCCCGTTCGAGTCCCATCTCTTCAACCAATGGCAGTCTCGCAGTGCGCTCTACGGCGATCTATCCAGTAGCGACGCGCAGCTGCAGTTGATCGAGGACATCATACGGTTCGGGATTGTACACGATTGGAACCCTCTGCCACGCCCGCGCGAGGTGTTGGCACATGTCGAAGGCAACAGTTTTGGCGCCGTCGCACGCGCCTTTCTCAGCAATGCGGCCGCGGCGCAAGGCAAGCCCCGATGGGGCGAAAAGACGCCTCACCATACGCTCTTGCATCGCGATGTGCTCGAGGCCTGGAGCGATGCGATGGTTATCTGCATTGAACGCGATCCTCGCGACGTTGCGCTTTCGTGGAAGCGCGCGCGCTTCGGTGGAGATCACGTCTTGCCCTTCGCCAAGGCGTGGGTCCGTTATTCGCAGGCGTGCTTCGAAGTAAAGGAAAATTTCAGCTCCGATCGCGTATTCGAGCTGAAATATGAAACTCTGGTCAGTCGCCCCGAAGAGACGCTTTGCACTCTGATGATGTTCCTCGGCGAAGCCTATGACCCTTCACAGCTGCACTTTCACGAAGCCTCATCTCCCTGGAAAACCGACAGTCGCAATCGCGAAAAGCTTCGAACGCCGATCTCCCCGCTGAGTGTTGGTCGTTGGGAACAGGGACTGCACGCGCGAGAGGTCCGACTTATCGAGGCCATAGCAGGCTCGATCATGCAAGAGAAAGGCTACGCGCTTTCGACCCCCGGAGACGGGGCAAGCTCGGGCGCCATGGCTTTCGCAAGATGGATCGCGGTCCCGGCAAAACGGCTCTCGGGCGCGGCACGAAATGCCCGAGGCTTCGTGTACCTTGGCCGGGATATCGCGTGGCGGCTCCGCGCCGTCGGCGGCAGGAAGGTGCTCCGCGCATGAACATGAAACATGACACTGCCGAGCGTCCCACTGGTTTTGAGCAAAGCGCTTCTGTTGAAAAGGACCGGGTGATCGAGGCACTCTCCAAAGAAAGCTCTGCGCTGCGGAAGTATCAAAGGTTCTTTGTCGGCACGTCTGGGATTGGGCCCTTGCTTCGCTATGAGGCCGCAATGTGGCTCGCGATCGGGATGCCCGGAGCTCTCGGATACGCAGCACGCAAATGGTCTCTCCCTCCGCTCTTTGCCGAGGTCGGAAAGGGCGTGATCTTTGGCCGAAACCTGATCCTCAGATGCCCTAACCGGATCGTTCTGCACAACAACGTGGCGATTGACGATAATTGCACCCTCGATGCGCGCGGATCCTCGGGACCCGGTGGCCTGACAATCGGAGAAGGCACGTTGATCGCCCGCGACGTGGTCATGGTCGTCAAGCAGAACCAACTGAGCTTAGGCCGGCACTGCTCGATCGGCAGCCAGACCACGTTCTCAGCGGTGTCTGGTATCGAGATCGGCGACCACGCGATCATCGCAGGGCAATGCTATTTCGGCGGGGGCCGTTACAGGACTAGGCTGGGGTCCGAACCGATGGTCCGTCAGGGCCTCGTGACCAGAGGCCCGGTGCGGTTGGGCTCCGACGTATGGGTTGGCGCAGGCGTACGCGTTCTCGACGGTGTCAGGGTTGGAAGCGGCGCAATTCTTGGTGCTGGAAGCGTTGTCACATCAGACGTTCCGGAAAACGCAATCATGGGCGGAATTCCCGCACGGCAGATCGGGGAAAGATATTGAGCGGCCGCGTACGCAATTGAGATATAGGTAAAATTTAATGATCTTTCAGTCTGGAAATCTCTCAAGCGCTGCTAAATTGGACGCCGATGTGTGCATCGTCGGTGGTGGCGCCGCGGGCATTTCTATCGCTCTCAAGATGTCAGGCAATGGCGCAAAAATCTTGGTGCTTGAAAGTGGCTTCGACGGTTACGATGAACGTGCGCAATCGCTGTACGCAGGTAAAAATATCGGGCACCCTGCCGATCCCCTAAACGAGGCCCGGTTGCGAATGCTCGGCGGCTCGACCAATCATTGGTCGGGAAATTGCATGCCGCTAGACCCAATCGATTTTGAGGCTCGTCCGGGAATTCCGCATTCCGGATGGCCAATCAGCCGCAGCGATCTGGACCTGTACTATCCCGCCGCCCAAGAGTTGGTCGAAACACCCAGCGATAGCCTTTACGATACTTCCGAACATTTCTCGAAGATTGCCGACCACCCGATCGCTTTCGATGAAAGCAAGCTGACCAGTTATCTCTACGCTTTGAGCCCGCCTACACAGTTCGGCTACGTCTATGAAGACAGATTGAAGCAAGCTTCGGACATTTCTTTAGTGCTCAACGCCACCGTGCTCGAAATCCTGACCGATGATACGGCCTCGCAGGTCACCGGCCTTAGGGTAGCTGGCATAGATGGCCCGGCCTTCGAGGTTCAAGCAAAGCTCTTTGTGCTGGCACAGGGCGCCGCCGAAACGGCACGCCTCTTGCTGCTCTCCGACAATGTCGAAACCCGAGGCCTGGGGAATAGCAACGATCTTGTCGGTCGCTATTTCATGGATCACGTATCGTTCCGCCCTGCACTTCAGGCGATGGTGGCAAGGGACAACAGCCAATTCAGAATCTACACAGAAGAGCATCCGGTCGGTGAGCACTACATGCGCTGCGCGATCAGAGCGAGCGAAGACCTTCTCAGGGCTGAGCAACTTCCGAATTTCAGATTTATCTTTTTCCACGAAGAGACCGGTTCGCCAGGTCAGAGGTCGGCTACGACCATCAAGCGCGCTCTCGAGAAGGGAGATGCACCCGATAATCTGCGATGGCACCTCGCAAACGTCTTGTCCGACTTGGACGGATTGACCAACGAAGTCTACCGAACCCTTCTCCGCAGTGAGGAAGACCTCATTCGACGCGACTGGATAGAGCCATGGCTCTCGGTTGAAAGCTTGCCAAACCCTGACAGCAGGGTTCTGCTGACCGCAGACCGGGACGATATTTTCGGCCAAAGACGTATCGCGCTAGACTGGCGGTTGACCAGCGCGGATCTTGAGGCAAATCGGCGGGCGACCGAGGTGCTAGCCGCCGAACTCGCGCGCCTCGGATACGGTCGCGCTTGGTCAGTGCTTTTCCGCGAAGACTACGACTGGCCCAAGCCAACGACCTACGGCAAACACCATACCGGAACGACGCGGATGTCAGAGGACCCAAAGCATGGCGTTGTAGACGAGAACTGCCGGGTCCACGGCATTTCGAACCTTTTCGTTGCGGGAAGCGCAGTATTCCCGACGCAAGGCCACGCGACACCTACGCTGACCATCGTCGCGCTGGCAATCCGACTTGCCGATCACTTGAAGGCGCGACTTGCAGAGGGGCTGCCATAAGTCAATCTGACCGATTTGAAGCCCATGGCGAAGCATCGATCACCACGGACCGAAGAACCATGCTGGTTATGGCTCTTGCGGGATGTGCATTGGGTACATGCCCGTCGACCAGCATTGCCTCGCAGCATGCGGCAGCAGCAAGTTCCCCGGCCCTTGCGCTTTCACAATTGCTGCCGGGTCCGAGCGCAAGGGCCATCGGCCGAAAAGTGCTGGAATCCCTTCAGTCACTCACTTCACTCGACGACTTCCAACAGAGGCTCTCCGCTCGAGCGCAATCTACACCAGCAACTGGGAATGCCGATCTCTTGAAACAGATCTCCAACCTCGTTTTGGAGGACCTCCGGCAAGAGAAGATGCATTATGTGGACGGATGGATGCTGACTGAAACAGAAGCCCTCACGTGTGCGATCATTGCGCTGAGCGAAGCGAGGCGAGACAGAGATACTCTATATTTATAAAGGAGAAGGAATGCCTTCTGCTCTCATCAAGATATTTGTCGCTGCTGTGCTCATTTTGGGCGCCCGCACCTATTTTCCGGCAAGTTTCTATACCATCACTGGATTCACCCTTTTATCCCTACTCTCAATACTTCTATTTGGACGAAAGCGCGCCACCAATACCCCCTCTAAAAACACAACTACCGAAGCAGTGAAGCACGGACGAACAGGTGACTAGATTCACTCACCATATCTCCCTGATCCGTATGGCGACAACATTGCAGACGGCAGACTATCAACCGACGCACAGCCTCACAGAATTTTCTAAACCCGGCCTTAAAATATTCTAGACACTCAAGCTAGACAGCGCACTAGACGCTCTGACTTTTATATTGTTTCACATTTTTAACTCCATAGGCCATACGAAACATCTTGCACATCCCCTCCGTTCTTCTCATGAAATTTCCCAACGGAGCAAACATGCCAAAATACAATGCATTTAATACCGATTTTTCCGATTTGAGCTCAGAAGACTGGCTTATATCAAATTACGCCAACTCTCAGGATTGGATGGATACCGCATTTTCTCCTGACTATATATACCTGTCCGATGGAGTCCTGTTCGCACTTCTTGACGGCACGGACACGAACGGCAAAGATTATACGGGAGGCGAAGTCCGAACGCAGGAGCGATATTTCTACGGCCTCTATGAAGTGACGATGCAGGCCTCGCCGGACGATGGGACCCTCAGCAGTTTCTTCACCTATACCGGCGCGCCGCACGGGACGGCGAGAAGCGAGATCGATTTCGAATTCCTTGGGGCTGACACGACAAGGGTGCTCCTGTCGTACTACACTCCTGATGGCGACGAGAACGTGATCGTCGACCTTGGCTTTGACGCCGCCGAAGGGTTCCACCAATACTCCTTCGATTGGCAACCGGATTCCATAACCTGGTATGCCGACGGCGTCGAACTGTGGTCCGTCACAACATCCGATATCGGCTTCCCTTCCGAGCCCTCCTATATCTATTTGAACATTTGGACTGGAGCCAACAGCTTCACCGGAACGCCATCACATGGTGTCTCCACTACCGCGTCCTATTCGGACCTAAGCTACACGCCTCGCACAGCGCCGGTCGCGGTCGAGGACGAGCTTCGCGTCAGCCGCAACGGCGCAGCTGAGATCGATGTAGTCTCAAATGACGGCATCATGGGCAACGTGCTCCTCGCCGAGACGGTGAGCATTGTCCGCCCCCCGGAGCATGGCATGGTTAGCGTCGACCCCACGAGTGGACGCATCACCTACACTCCGGACAGTGGGTACAGCGGTTTTGACACATTTAGCTACACTGTCTCGAGCGAAACGGAGACATCGAACGAGGGCAATGTTACGGTCGTCGTCGGGATCCCGGTCTATGAAGATTTTGCCGACGGGGCTGGCAGCTTCACCTATGTCGATGATGCGTTCCGCGGCACGGACCAGCCGGATTATGCGAGTGGCGCGGCGGAGAGCGGTCTGCTCCGCATCACCCTCGGCGGGCAATCTCTGCGCGCCGCCGTATCCGATATCTCCGGCGGCTGGAGCCAGGGCTTCGACAGCCTCGCCGGGCAGGCCGGCACGCTCACGCTGCGCTACCGCCTGGCGCTGAGCGCCGATCTCGACGCCGGGGAATACGCGGAGGTCCTGGTGCTGATCGACGACACCGAATACGTCATCGACCTGCTGGAGGCCACCGACGACGACGATGAGACCCTCGACACCGGCTTTGTCGAGGTCGTCCTCGAACTCGGCGAGCTCGGCGCAGGCGGCCACAACATTGCCCTCGGCGGCTACCTCAACCAGCGCTCCCGCCCGAATGAGGTCGCGACCATCGAGTTCGACAGCGTGCAACTCACGCTCTCGGACCCCTCCCCCGCCGATGATGACGGAAATCTCGCGCTCAGCGCCCCCGACCTCATCATCGATGCCAACGAAGCCGGCAACGTCATCTTCGTCATCTCCGGGCTCGACGCGGACGCAACCGCCGAGGTCATCGTGTCCGACGGCGACAACACAGCCTCGGGAACTTCAGGCTCGGACGGCGAGATCGTTCTCGACCTGTCGACGCTCGCGGAGGGCACGCTTACCACCAGCGTCACCGCGACCGATGGCGAGGGCAACACCGCCACCGCCCAGGGGCCCGAGATGCTGCGCGTTCCCGCAACCGGTGACGACGACGGGGATCTCGCAGTCAGCATCGCGCAGACCGGAATCACCGCCGCCACCTACGATGCCGTCGCCTTCACCATCACCGGTATCGATTCCGACGCCACCGCCGAAATCATCGTCTCCGACGGCAGCGATACCGTCGCCGGCACGCTCGCCGCCGATGGTCAGATCACCCTCGACCTGTCAACGCTTGCCGACGGCACTCTCACCGTGACCGTCACCGCAACCGACGAGGCCGGCGCCACAGCAACCGTTCAGGGCCCGGAACTGACACTCGACAGTTCCCCCGCGCCCATAGCCCCGCTGGAGTGGGACTTCACCGACGGGGCTGGCAGCTTCACCTATGTCGATGATGCGTTCCGCGGCACGGACCAGCCGGATTATGCGAGCGGCGCGGCGGAGAGCGGTCTGCTCCGCGTCACCCTCGGCGGGCAATCTCTGCGCGCCGCCGTATCCGATATCTCCGGCGGCTGGAGCCAGGGCTTCGACAGCCTCGCCGGGCAGGCCGGCACGCTCACGCTGCGCTACCGCCTGACGCTGAGCGCCGATCTCGACGCCGGGGAATACGCGGAGGTCCTGGTGCTGATCGACGACACCGAATACGTCATCGACCTGCTGGAGGCCACCGACGACGACGATGAGACCCTCGACACCGGCTTTGTCGAGGTCGTCCTCGAACTCGGCGAGCTCGGCGCAGGCGGCCACAACATTGTCCTCGGCGGCTACCTCAACCAGCGCTCCCGCCCGAATGAGGTCGCGACCATCGAGTTCGACAGCGTGCAACTCACGCTCTCGGACCCCTCCCCCGCCGATGATGACGGAAATCTCGCGCTCAGCGCCCCCGACCTCATCATCGATGCCAACGAAGCCGGCAACGTCATCTTCGTCATCTCCGGGCTCGACGCGGACGCAACCGCCGAGGTCATCGTGTCCGACGGCGACAACACTGCCTCGGGAACTTCAGGCTCGGACGGCGAGATCGTTCTCGACCTGTCGACGCTCGCGGAGGGCACGCTTACCACCAGCGTCACCGCGACCGATGGCGAGGGCAACACCGCCACCGCCCAGGGGCCCGAGATCCTGCGCGTTCCCGCAACCGGTGACGACGACGGGGATCTCGCGGTCAGCATCGCGCAGACCGAAATCACCGCTGCCACCTCCGATGCCGTCGCCTTCACCATCACCGGCATCGATTCCGACGCCACCGCCGAAATCATCGTCTCCGACGGCAGCGATACCGTCGCCGGCACGCTCGCCGCCGATGGTCAGATCACCCTCGACCTGTCACTGCTTGCCGACGGCACTCTCAACGTGACCGTCACCGCAACCGACGAGGCCGGCGCCACAGCAACCGTTCAGGGCCCGGAACTGACACTCGACAGTTCCCCCGCGCCCATAGCCCCGCTGGAGTGGGACTTCACCGACGGGGCTGGCAGCTTCACCTATGTCGATGATGCGTTCCGCGGCACGGACCAGCCGGATTACGCGAGCGGCGTGGCGGAGAGCGGTCTGCTCCGCGTCACCCTCGGCGGGCAATCTCTGCGCGCCGCCGTATCCGATATCTCCGGCGGCTGGAGCCAGGGCTTCGACAGCCTCGCCGGGCAGGCCGCCACGCTCACGCTGCGCTACCGCCTGGCGCTGAGCGCCGATCTCGACGCCGGGGAATACGCGGAGGTCCTGGTGCTGATCGACGGCACCGAATACGTCATCGACCTGCTGGAGGCCACCGACGACGACGATGAGACCCTCGACACCGGCTTTGTCGAGGTCGTCCTCGAACTCGGCGAGCTCGGCGCAGGCGGCCACAACATTGTCCTCGGCGGCTACCTCAACCAGCGCTCCCGCCCGAATGAGGTCGCGACCATCGAGTTCGACAGCGTGCAACTCACGCTCTCGGACCCCTCCCCCGCCGATGATGACGGAAATCTCGCGCTCAGCGCCCCCGACCTCATCATCGATGCCAACGAAGCCGGCAACGTCATCTTCGTCATCTCCGGGCTCGACGCGGACGCAACCGCCGAGGTCATCGTGTCCGACGGCGACAACACAGCCTCGGGAACTTCAGGCTCGGACGGCGAGATCGTTCTCGACCTGTCGACGCTCGCGGAGGGCACGCTTACCACCAGCGTCACCGCGACCGATGGCGAGGGCAACACCGTCACCGCCCAGGGGCCCGAGATGCTGCGCGTTCCCGCAACCGGTGACGACGACGGGGATCTCGCAGTCAGCATCGCGCAGACCGGAATCACCGCCGCCACCTCCGATGCCGTCGCCTTCACCATCACCGGCATCGATTCCGACGCCACCGCCGAAATCATCGTCTCCGACGGCAGCGATACCGTCGCCGGCACGCTCGCCGCCGATGGTCAGATCACCCTCGACCTGTCACTGCTTGCCGACGGCACTCTCACCGTGACCGTCACCGCAACCGACGAGGCCGGCGCCACAGCAACCGTTCAGGGCCCGGAGCTGACACTCGACAGTTCCCCCGCGCCCATAGCCCCGCTGGAGTGGGACTTCACCGACGGGGCTGGCAGCTTCACCTATGTCGATGATGCGTTCCGCGGCACGGACCAGCCGGATTATGCGAGCGGCGCGGCGGAGAGCGGTCTGCTCCGCGTCACCCTCGGCGGGCAATCTCTGCGCGCCGCCGTATCCGATATCTCCGGCGGCTGGAGCCAGGGCTTCGACAGCCTCGCCGGGCAGGCCGGCACGCTCACGCTGCGCTACCGCCTGACGCTGAGCGCCGATCTCGACGCCGGGGAATACGCGGAGGTCCTGGTGCTGATCGACGACACCGAATACGTCATCGACCTGCTGGAGGCCACCGACGACGACGATGAGACCCTCGACACCGGCTTTGTCGAGGTCGTCCTCGAACTCGGCGAGCTCGGCGCAGGCGGCCACAACATTGTCCTCGGCGGCTACCTCAACCAGCGCTCCCGCCCGAATGAGGTCGCGACCATCGAGTTCGACAGCGTGCAACTCACGCTCTCGGACCCCTCCCCCGCCGATGATGACGGAAATCTCGCGCTCAGCGCCCCCGACCTCATCATCGATGCCAACGAAGCCGGCAACGTCATCTTCGTCATCTCCGGGCTCGACGCGGACGCAACCGCCGAGGTCATCGTGTCCGACGGCGACAACACTGCCTCGGGAACTTCAGGCTCGGACGGCGAGATCGTTCTCGACCTGTCGACGCTCGCGGAGGGCACGCTTACCACCAGCGTCACCGCGACCGATGGCGAGGGCAACACCGCCACCGCCCAGGGGCCCGAGATCCTGCGCGTTCCCACAACCAGTTTCGCCGGCGAGAGCCGCGCGCTGTCAATCGACCTTGTGGCCGGCACCTATACCTATGCGGCGCGGGTGCTGCCCTACGGCAACTCGCTGACCTACGGATACCTTGGCGACACCAACTCCGAGACCGTTAACAACCGCGCGGACAGCGCAGGATATCGCGAAGTGCTCTTCGAGAACCTGTTGCAGGACGGTGCCTTCGTCGACTACGTCGGCGTCTACTCGAGCGGCCCGGAGGGGATGCTCAACTCTGATCACACCGGGGTGCCAGGCAAAGAACTGCGGCAGGCGATCAACAATGGCGCCGACGCGGCCTCCTTCCAGGCCAACCTGGCCGATCTCGATCCGGATGTCGTGCTATTCATGATGGGTACGAACGACTTCAATTATGGTGGCGACGCCTTCTACGCGGACGTCTTCGATACGCTTATCGCGCGCATCGAGACGGTGGTCGAACTGTTCTACCAATCCGACGTGGCCAGCACGGCGCATCTGGTCATCTCGACCATCCCGCCGAAACTCTACCGAAACCTGCTGACGGTCTCGGAGGCCATCAACGAGGGCTACAGCATCGTCAACGGCACGCAGGTCGTCGGCGACGCCGGCAACGGCACCTATCACGCCGGGATCAAGGCCACGGTGAGCGCGCTTCAGGCCACATACTCGACGCTGCACCTCTACGATGCGCCGTTCGACACGTCGCTGATCGGCGACGACCTCATGCACCTGATTGCCGAGGGCTATGAAGCCTATGCGGACGGGCTGCAAACGTTGCTGGAGAGCGAGATCGGCATCTCCGGTGGCACGCTCGGTGGCAGCGCGCAGAGCCTTGCGGCAAACGATGTCGTGGGCGGCGAGGCTGGGGACAGGATCGTCGGCAACAGCGCCGCGAACACTCTCTCCGGCGGCGCTGGAAACGATATTCTGCTCGGCGCCGCCGGAAACGACACGCTGAATGGCGGGGCCGGCAGCGATCGGCTCGAAGGCGGGCCGGGTGTCGACGAACTGACCGGGGGGCTGGACGCCGACAGCTTCGTGTTCGACAGCGGCTTCGCGAGCTCCGGCGGTGCACCCGACCTGATCACCGACTTCGGCCAGGGGGCCGACAAGCTCTATCTCTGGGACGGGTTCGCAGGGGATGCCACCCTCACCCAAAGCACGCAGGGCGTGCTCATGACGCTTGCGGGCTCCCTGCAGGTCGACGTGCGCGGCAGCGCCGCCACCGAGCTGATCGGCCTGTCGCGCGGCGATGGCAGTTTTGCGCTGACCACGGACGAAACTCTGGTGAGTTTTTTCAGCACGGGATCCCTGCTGGCCTAGGCGAGCACTCAATTGAGGTAGCGAGATGATGGAAGACAGGTTTGCATTGGTCACCGGCGCCACGGGCTTCACCGGGGGGCACCTTGCGCGCAGGCTGCGGGCCGACGGCTATCGGGTGCGCGCGATGGTCCGTGACCCCGGCGCGGCACCGGCACTGGCGCTGGCGGCTGACGGCATGGAGATTGTGAAGGGCGATGCCGCCGACGGGCAAGCGATCGAGAATGCCGTGCAGGGGACCAGCCACGTGTTTCACATAGCGGCGGTTTACCGCAGCGCCAACCATCCCGACAGCCACTACTTCGCGGTGAACCGCGATTCGGTCGGCCACCTGCTGGCCGCCGCTCAGAAGCACGGCGTGCGCCGGATCGTGCATTGTTCGACCTGCGGCGTTCACGGCGACGTCGCCGAGATTCCGGCGAACGAGGAAACTGCCTTCAACCCCGGCGACATCTACCAGCGCTCGAAACTCGCCGGCGAGATGCTGGCGCGCGAGGGCATCTCCGCCGGCGCGCCGGTGTCGATCATCCGACCGACCGGCATCTACGGTCCCGGCGACACAAGGTTTCTCAAACTGTTCAAGACGATCGAGAGCCGCAGCTTTCGCATGTTCGGCTCCGGCGACGTCGCCTACCATATGAGCTACATCGACGACCTGGTGCAGGGCTTCGTGCTCTGCGGCGAGCATCCGAAGGCGATCGGCGAGACCTTCCTCATCGGCTCGGACAGCTACACGACGCTCAATGGGCTGGTGCAGGAGATCGCACAGGTGCTCGACGTACCGCCGCCGCGACTGCACATTCCCGTCGCGCCGCTCATGGCCGCGGCCACGCTGTGCGAATATGTTTGCAAACCGCTCGGCATCGATCCACCGCTGCACCGGCGGCGCGTGTCCTTCTTCCTGAAGGCCCGCGCCTTTTCGGTGGAGAAGGCACGCCGGCTGATCGGCTTTGAACCCGCGGTGGACCTGCGGCAGGGCCTGGAGCGCACCGCAGAGTGGTACCGGGAGATGGGCTATCTGCGGTCCGAAGCCCGCAAGGCGGCCGCATGAGCGTCGCGTCGACAGAAGGGGTCCCGGATATCGGGTCCGAGTTCGCCGACCTCGATCCGTCGACCGATCGCTACGCCCGGCGGTTCCGGGGACCGGCGGGGGAATGGCTGCTGTCGTGTCAGACAAAAGCCCTGCGGCGTCTCTGTGCCCCCTACCCCGGCGCGAGGGTGCTCGATGTCGGCGGCGGTCACGCGCAGGTGGCAACGCCGCTGCTGGACGACGGCCACGAGGTCTGCGTCTACGCCAGCTCGCAAGAGGCGCTCGGACAGATGCGCGGGCTGCACCGACCGGGCTTGACCACGGAGGTCGGCCCGCTGCGCGCCCTGCCCTATGCCGACCGGAGCTTCGACGTGGTGACCTCCTTCCGCATTCTCGCGCACGTCGGTGACTGGCAGGCATTCCTCGGCGAACTCTGCCGGGTCGCGCGCCGCGCGGTGATCGTCGATTTCCCGATTGCCAGCGGCGCCAACACGCTGGAACCCCTACTCTTCGGTCTGAAAAAGCGTCTCGAAGGTGACACCCGACGGTTCCAGACCATGTCCCGGCCGCAAGTCCTGAAGACCCTCGCGGCGGCCGGCTTCGCGCCGCAGGGCGAAATCGGCCAGTTCGTGCTGCCCATGGTGGTGCACCGCAAGCTCGCGCGCCCGGCGCTTTCGGCGGGGCTGGAGGCGAAGCTCCGGGCGCTCCGTCTCGATCGACGTTTCGGCACGCCGATCGTGCTCTGTGCTGCGCGGGACAGCGCCGGGATGCGGGCCGGATGACCATCTCGACCCCGAACGAGAGAAAGCTCCCGCCCCGGCGCATCGGCCTGTCGAGCGCCTGGCTCGTCACTGCGCTTTCGGCCGCGCTGGTGTTTGCCGCCGCGCTGCTGACCCGGACGGGGGTGCTCGACCTGCCGCCCATCTACGACGAACTCTACCACCTTGTCCCAGCCATGAGCTGGCAGACCTTCGGCACGCTGGAGGTGCTGGACGGAAGCTACGAGCGCGGCGCGATCTTCACCCGGTTCGTCGCGCTCGGCTTCGCGCTGGCCGGAGAACAGAGCACCGCAGCGGCGCGGCTGTTGCCCGCGGCCATTCCGGGAGCGCTGCTGGTGGCGGTCATGTTCCTCTGGGTGCGCTATGTGGCCGACCGCCCGGCAGCCTGGATCACACTGTTCTTCCTGCTGTTTTGGCCGAATGGCATCGAGGTCTCGCAGTACATCCGGTTCTATGCGCTGCACGGGCTGGTGTTCCTCGTCGCCGCGCTGACGCTCTATGGCGCCGCGACCGCCGCGATCAGCACCAGTGCGCGCATCGGGCTCTGCGCCCTGGCCGTGCCGCTTCTGCTGCTGGCGCTGAAGCTGCAGCTGACCACGGTGATCGGCATCGGCGCCATCGGCCTTTGGAGCGCGCTGGTCTACGGTCCGGGCGGGCTCCGGCGGCATCGTTGGCTGCGTTGGGCGCTGCTGGCCGCGGCGGCGGGTGTCGTGCTGATCGCGGCCAGCGGAGCGGCCGACGAGCTGCTGGCGACATACTGGCGGATCTACCGCTGGGAGCCCTGGCCGGTGCAGCGCGACACCACCTTCTATCACCGCGACTTCAGGGACAACTACCCGACCTTCTGGCCGCTCTTTCCCATCGCCGCCATCGCCGCCCTGCGGGCGCGCTTCCTGCCCGCCTCCTTCGCGGTGACGCTGTTCTCGGTCTGCTTCGTGCTGCAGTCCTTCGGCGGGCTGAAGAACATCCGCTACCTCTACCCGGTGATGCCCTTCTTCTTTGCCATCTGGGGCATTGTACTGTCCTTCTACGGCGCCCGCGCGCTGCGGCGCCTGCGCGGCGCGTTGCAAGAGCTGTTCCCCCATCGCTGGCCGGTGCCGCTGCGCACCGGTGCCGTGGTGCTGGCACTCGCCGCTAGCGGCCTGTTCGTCGCCGGGGCAAACACCGGCTTCTCGCGCGGCCTGAAGCTGGCGCTCGGCGGCGAGAAGCAGTTACTCCTGGGCAAGCGCCGGTGGGAATGGCCCGATGCCCACGCGCAGTTGCAGCCCTGGCTCGAAAAGCGCGCCGTGGTGGTCACCACCGAAGAGCTGCTGGCCGTGCAATGGGTGGGCGACTACGACTTCGCCCTGAATCGCCCCCGGTTCTCGGAAATGCTGTTCTCGCTCGGGCCCGACACGCAGCCGTTCGTCAGGGACTTCCGCAATGGCCGGCCGCTGGCCGGGCTAGTGTCGGATTTCGAGCCGGTGCTGCATTGCGCGCCGGTCGGCGTGCTGATCTCCAATGCCAGCTTCCTCTCCACCGGCCTCGCCCGCGAGTTTGCCGCCATGGCCCGGGCGCAGGGCGCCACGATAAGCACCGAGCAATCCGGATCCAGCGCGTTGCTTGCTTGGGAGCGCGCGGGCGACCCGACACGGACGGTCGGGTGCCTTGAAGACGCGGGAATCTTCTACCCCGACGCCGCGGCGGCCCTCCTGTCCGAGACGCGTCAGCCCCAGAGCGTCTCGTCCGCTAGCGCTGAGAGGTAGAGCCTGCAAATCGGTTTCCATGAGTTGAGCTCGCCAATTGGAAGCGCGTTTCAGCGCAAATCAGCTGGCGACAGCAGTGCTGTATCGACCAGCTGTTGATTTCCGCCCAGAACTGACCCGGGTTTTCCATCGAGAAGTGACCCACCTTGGATTATGCTGAGCGAGTCATGATTGGATCAAGACATGGCTTCCCTCCCTCTTTTTCCGCGTTGCTGCAGCTGCGCTGTCCTTGAAGCGGAAGCTGGAGTTTCCGGTCTCGAGGATATGGCAGCAATGGGTCAGCCGATCGAGGAGCGCGGTGGTCATCTTGGCGTCACCGAACACTGTGGCCCACTCGCTGAAGCTGAGGTTCGTGGTGATGATCACGCTGGTGCGCTCGTAGAGCTTGCTCAGCAGATGGAAGAGCAAGGCGCCCCCTGAAGCGCTGAACGGCAGGTATCCGAGCTTGTCGATTACCCGGCAGGCGATTGCGCAGCAATCTGCCGGGAGGGCAGGATCACCAGGTCGAGGTGGGTGAGGGTCTCCGCGATGTGTCCGGCTTTTCCCTTGGCCTTCTCCTGCTCGAGAGCGTTGACGAGTTCGATGGTCGAGAAGAAGCGCACTCTCCGGCGATGATGCTCGATGGCATGGATGCCAAACGCGGTTGCGATATGAGTTTTCCCAGTGCCGGGGCCGCCCCTCTCGGGACATTGCTGCGCAATGCCCTGCCGGGCAGTGGATGAGAACGACGTTCTGCGCTCCTTCCATGAACTCGCCGCGATGCAACTGGCGCACCGTTGCCTCGTTCATCTCGCTGGGCGAGAAGTCGAAGTTGGGCAGATCCTTGTAGGCCGGGAAGCGCGCCACCTTCATGTGGTAGGCGATCGAGCGCACCTCGCGCTCCGCGAACTCAGCCTTCAGAAGCTGCGTCAGGATCGGCGTCGTGGCGGCTTCGAACGCCGGCGCCCCCTGCTCGATCAGGTCGATCACGGCTTGGGCCATCCCGTGCATCTTGAGACTGCGCAGCATGATCACGATGGCACCGCTGGCCGGATCATGACGCATGGCGGCTTCCAGCATCGTGAGGCCGCAGCTCGTCATAGCGCTCCACATTGGCCTGGGGCTCTCGCTTGAGGGCCAAGGCGCCCGGCGGGTCGATGGAGGGAGCGTCGGTCGACTTCCCGTCGATCAGGCGGTGCAGAAGGTTTAGGACGTGGGTCTTGGTCGCGACACCCTCGGAGAGCGCAAGCTCGACCGCGGTCAGCACCACTTGCTCGTCGTGATGCAAGACCAGAGTAAGGATATCGACCATCTCCCGGTCTCCCCCGGGCCGTCGCAGCAATTCGCTCCGCAATCGCGGGTCGTTGCTCATCTGGCTGGATAGACGGATGGCATGGCACGCGCCGCATGAAAGCTGTGAGGTGGTCCGTGAAAATCGGACACTTTCCTAAGCTTGCCGCCAACGATGACGAGGAAGAACAGCGTGGCTTGCAAACGAAAGAATTACGGCGCCGAGATCGTCCGCGTGGCATGACGTCAGTGGGGTAAGGGGCAGCCACGCCTCACGCGTGAGTTCTGCAACATGTATAACCGCCCCTTGCGCAAGAGGGTTTTCGAAGCATTTTGGCGCGGTGTCGGGTGCTGACATGTATCCGGCCTCATGGTGCGGCCTTCTCTATGCCGCAGGTCTGCATGGTGTTCGCGGATCGGCTCCAAATCAATGCCGCGTGCTCGAAGGCACTTTGTTGCAGACTGGCGTTGCCGACCCTGTCTCACGACCGTTGCGCCAAGCTGCTCCCAGCCCTCCTCCGCTCTGACGTCTCGCGGCCGCTTACGGCTCATGCCGCCACGGCCGGAGCCCGGTAGGTCTCTCCGCTCTTCATCAGCGCCCAGACAATGCGCGCCATCCACTGCCCGGCAGCACATGCGCAGCATGTGTGAGAGGGATGTTCGCGAGCGCCACGCGGACCAGCATGGGAGGCTTGCGCTCCAGCATCCGCGCGAGCCAGGTGCCCGGACGGGCTGCAGCGTGGCAGTGCCGCTTGATGATGACGCTGTTGGCGCCGATGATCAGCAGCCGCCGCAAAGAGCGCTCGCCCATCTTCGTCGTGGCACCCAGCCGCTGTTTTCCGCCCGTCGAGTGCTGCCTGGGCGTGAGGCCAAGCCAGGCCGCGAAGTCCCGGCCCTTGCGAAACATTTCCGATGGCGGCGCAAGCGTGGCAATGGCCGTGGCAATCAGCGGACCGATGCCGGGGATCGTCATCAGGCGGCGGGCGACCTCGCTTTCCCTGGCGCGCCCGTCGATCTCGGCATCCAGGGTCTCGATCTGCCCGTCGAGCTGCGCGAGCGTTGCGGCAAGGACCGTCAGGGAGGCCCGCGCCGTTGCCGGAAGGTCCAACTCCTTGTCCTGCAGTATCGCGACTAGGCGCCGGACATTCGTCGCGCCCTAGGGCACGACCCAGGCGTATTCGCCCAAATGTCCGCGGAGGGCATTGATCGCCTGGGTGCGCTGCCAGATCAGCAGTTCCCTCACGCGGAAGACGCTCGCTGCCCCCTGCGTTTCCTCGCTCTTCACCGGAACAAAGCGCATGCCAGGCCGCTGGGCCGCCTCGCAGATCGCCTCCGCGTCGGCCGCATCATTTTTCTGCCGCTTCACGAAGGGCTTCACATAGGCGGGCGGGATGAGCCTGATATCGTGACCGAACTTCGACAATTCCCGCCCCCAGAAATGCGCGCCGCCGCAGGCTTCCATCGCCACTAGGCAGGGCGGCAACTTGGCGAAGAACTCGATCACCTGAGCCCTTCTGAGCTTCCTGCGCAGGACAGCATTGCCTTTGCTGTCAGCGCCGTGGACCTGGAACACATTCTTCGCCAGATCCAGTCCGACCGTGATAATCTCCGACATGACCGCCTCCCAATTTGGATTGTCGCAATCCCACCATGGCACATCGATGCCACCGGGGAGCGGTTACAGCATGTGTGGGTAGCCCCGGTTTTAGCGGGCCGTCGCCTCAACCAGAATGACACGATCGAATGCGTCCATGTGTCAGACCTTTTCTCGGAGCGCAGCGCCCCTTGGCCGGTATGGCATCCGCGGGTTGTGGTCAAAACATCAGACCGAGCTCGAAACTCTCTCTGTAACCCTGATTTCCTCAACCCCGATCTGTCCGATCAATATCATACAGCGTCAGCTTCTCCCGCACTTTCGAAGCGGCGATTCTGGTTTCTTCAATGTGCCAGAAGCGGCCCTCCCCGAAACTCTTCATTCTTTACGATCATGGCCCACAACATACGCGCCATTTTGTTCGCCAGTGCGATCGCAGCCAGCATTCTCGGCTTTCGGGCCAGCATGCGCCCGAGCCATGAACTTTCTGCAGGTGGTCGAACCTTGGTCCCGGAAATCACAGCCATTGCTCCGATGATTAACAAACGCCGGATATCGCGCTGACCGGACTTGCTCGTTCGCCCAAGCCTCTGCTTGCCGCCGCTCGAGTGCTGCTGTGGCACCAAGCCCAGCCAGGCTGAGAAGTCTCGGCCTCGCCGGAAGTTTTCCATCGGTGGCGCGAAAGCCGCCAGAGCCATAGAAGTTATGGGGCCAATGCCTGGCATTTTTTGCAGGCGCGAAGAAAAAGATGACTGCTTACTGGCCGCCAATATTTGAGCGTCAAGTCCAGAGATCCGCCGCGACAAGTCATCGATCTGATCGAAGCAGAGCTGTGCCATGTGACGAACGGCAGGCGGGAGGTCCTCCAACCCCTCGCAGCCCGGTTCCAGAGCGGCCCGTAGCTTGTCGACGTTCTCGCGCCCCTTGGCGGCGACAAGGCCAAACTCGGCGAGGTGTCCGCGCAAGGCATTGATTGTTTGCGTCCGTTGTCCGACCCGTAGATCACGCAGCCGGAAGATCATGCCGAGCCCCTGCTGCTCCGGGGTCTTCACCTCGACAAAACGCATGGTCGGTCGGCTCGCTGCCTCCGCAATGGCCTCGGCATCCGCCATGTCGTTTCAAGTACGGCTTGACGAACTTTGGGGCGATCAGGCGCACCTCATGGCCGATCGCTGCCAATGTCCGCGCCCAATGATGGGCCGTCGCACAGGCCTCCATGGCAACAAGGCATCCGGGATGCATCTGCATGAACGCCAGGAACTGCTTGCGCGACAGTTTCTTGCGAAACACGACCTCGCCACCTGCTGTCGCTCCGTGCAATTGAAAGACCTGCTTCGCCAGGTCAACGCCGATGATAGAGACTTCCTTCATAGCCTTTTCCTCCTGATCCTTCATCGATCAATCTGGCACAAGTGCCGTCAGGAGGGGCTATCCAACCCATCATCAATGCCTGTGCATAGAGGAAGTAATCCTCGCCAAGGCGCATCGTCTCTGCGTAGCGGAGCCCATGGTCCTGAAGAAACTGGCGCCGCATCAACGGCTTGATGAACCCCATCTCGCCGCGCTGCCCACGGGCCCCATGCAGGTTGGCGGTGACGAACTGCGCCAGAGACACATCGATATGACCGAAATCCTGCCGCGACCACAGACGATCCTCCGTGGCCTGCAGCCGATCCTCGCGCACCCGGTAGAGATCGTCGGCGAGCAGATCGATTTCGCCGCGCTCGGCCTCGTCGAGCAGCCGGGCGATCCGATCCGGGGCCATATGATCATCCGCATCCAGAACCGCGATCCACGGCGCGGTGCTGGCATCGATTGCCCGGTTGCGCGCGGCGGCAGGCCCAGCATTCTGCGTTTGCCGAAGGACGCGCGCGCCCGGCACGCCCCGGCAGAGCCTGTCGGCGAGCGTGGCCGTGCCGTCCCGCGAGGCATCATCGACCACGATGGTCTCCACCGGAACGCTCTGCTCGATGGCCGAGATGAAGGCGCGCTCGAGCGTGTCTTCGGCGTTGAAGGCCGCGATGACGATGGTCGCCCTGGCGTCCGCCTCGCCGTCAGACCTGCTGTCCGATATCGCCACCACGTCGCCCGCTCCAAGGTTCAGAGTTTGGTTCGCTTGAAGATACCTTCGGGCAACGCGCAGATGATGCCCATGACCAGCCACCATACTCGGCGAACATAGATCACATTGCGCCTTTTCTCGACCGCCCGCAGCACGGCGGCGCCGACCTCCTCGGGGGCTGCGGTCAAGGCTTTTGGCAGGTCCATACCGCGGGTCATCTGCGTATCCACAAAGCCCGGCTTCACGGTCACCACATGCACCCCCTGCCCGGCAAGCCGGTTTCGCAGGCCCGAAAGGAACGCGGTGAAGCCAGCCTTTGCAGAGCCGTAGACATAGTTCGAGCCGCGGCCCCGATCGCCCGCCACGGAGCTCACCCCCACCAAGGTGCCGCCCGCGCCCTCGGAGATCATCCGCTCGGCATAAAGGCCAAGCACCTGCGCCGGACCCTCGAAATTCGTGCGGAACACCTGCGCGGCGGCGGCAACGTCGGTCTCGCTGTCGCGCTGATCCCCCATTGCGCCGATCACCGAGACGACGACGCTTGGCAGGCCGGGCGCGTCCTGCACGAACGGCCCAAGCGCCCCGGTCTCCAGCACATCGAACTCCAGCAGTTCGACATCCACATTGTGGCGCAGGGCGATATCGGCGCGCTCCGCTTCAAGCTCTGCCGCTCGGCGCGCCGCAAGGCTGATGGGATGGCCCTGCGCTGCGAAAGCCCTCGCGATGGCCAGCCCGATCTCTGATCGCGCGCCCAGCACCATGACCCGCCCCTTCACCGCCTCGTTCATAGCAAGAGCCTTTCCGACTGCGCCGAGGCGAAGGCCCGGTCGATCCCCGTATCCCGCCGCATCTCGCGCAGACGCGCGGCGCGCGGATCGGCGTGGTGCAGTGTCTGTGCCGCCATCCGCGCATCCTTTGCCAAGTAGAACCGCCCGCCGTGGGCAAGCGCGATCTCGTCGAGCCGGTCGAGCAGCGCAAGCGTGCGCCGGGTCACCGGAAAATCGAGCGCCAGCGTGTAGCCCGGCATCGGGAAAGACATGCCGCCGCGCCCCGCGCCGAGCCGTTTCAGAACCGCCAGAAAGGACCCCTGCCCCGCCCGCGCCGTCTCCGTCAGCAGCGCCGTCAGCCCGGCGCGAGAGCTTTCCAGCGGCAGCACGCATTGGAATTGCATGAATCCCTTGCGTCCGTAGATGCGGTTCCAACCGAGCACCGCGTCCAGCGGGTAGAAATAGCTGTCCCAATCCACCAATTGCGCCCCAGCGCCGCGCACGCCCTTGCGCCAGTAAAGCGCGTTGAACAGCTTGACCGAATACCGGTTGAGCGCAGCGGAAGGCGCATCGAAGGGCACTCGCCGTTTCTTGCGCGATGGCACCTTCAAGGGGGCGTGCCCTAACGGCTCCGGCAGTTCATCCAGCCCCGCATGTTCACCCAGCATCAAAAGCGAGCGGCCAAGCGATGACCCTTTGGCGAGACAATCGATCCACGCCACGGAATAGGTCGCGTCCTGCTCGGCTTCAAAGCTGCTCAGCGCCGCATCCAAATTCGGCGCCACAAGGGTGCGCTGGCGGATCCAGCCGGTCTCGACCGGGCGCAGCCGGATCGCCGCCCGCAGGATCACGCCCGTCAGCCCCATCCCGCCAAGCGTCCAGTCGAAAAGCTCGGTATTGTCGTCGCGGCTGAGCCTGACCACGCGCCCATCCTCGCGCAAGAGGTCGATCCAATCGACAAAGGCCCCGAAGCTGCCGTCGCGGTGATGGTTCTTGCCGTGCGCGTCCGCCGCGATGATCCCGCCCAGAGTGACGAACTTCGTGCCGGGCGTCACATAGGGGAACCAGCCGCGCGGCAGAAAGGCGTCGATCACGTCGCCGAGCAGCACGCCCGCCTCGGCCACCAACTGCCCGCTTTCGGTATCAAAAGCGAGCATCCGGTTCATCCGGCGCATGGACAGGGAGAGCGCGCCGCCCACCGAACTGTCACCATAGGACCGCCCATTGCCGCGGGCGATCCTGCCGCCCCCGGCGACTGAGGCCCGCAGTTCCGCCTCGTCTCGCGGAGTGGCGAGACGGGCAAAGCGCGGCGGGAACCTGCCCCAGCCCGTCAGCGGTTCGGGATGCATCAGACCGCCCGCGCCGGCGCCGCGTCGGTGAAGACGAAACGGCGATCCAGCCAGTATTTGACCGCGTAGCCCAGCATTAGCCCAAGCACCGCTCCAAGCTCGCGCATGCCGTCTGTCTGCCAGACCAGCCAGAAGGCGGTCTCGGTGGTCCAGAAGATGCCCGTCGTGACCAGACCCATGATGGTATAGCGCGAAAACTTGCGTCCATTTTCGCGCGCGCCCTTGGTCGGGTCGCGGAAGATCCAGCGCTTGTCGAGAAGATACTTCAGCACCAGCCCCGCGCCGGTCCCCGCGACGATCGCCAGCGCAAACCCTATGTTGCTTTGCTCAATCGCCAAAACCAGCCGCTGTATCCCGAGGTTGAGCAGCGTCGCCAGTACCGCGAAAAGCGCGTAGAGGCCTATCAGCGACAGCCGGCTCACAACACGATCCCGCCCACGGCAAAGGCGAAGATCAGCGCAAAACAGACCAGCGAAATGCGATCCCGCGCGGCAAACACCACCGGATCGTCGTGCATCCAGCCGCGGTGGGTGATCATCACCATCCGGCTGATCCAGAACAGCAGCACGAGGCAGATGCCCCAAAGCGCCCCGGGATAGGAGTAAAGCTCGCGCACCGCCGGGCTGTTGAGATAGAGCGCCATCACCATGACCGAGACATAGCCCGAGGACACCGCCATATTGGCCACCAACGGCATGTCGGTCGTGCGGTAGTCGCGGCCTGCGATAATTGTGGAGTTGCCGCCGCTCTTGGACACCAGCTCTGCCTGCCGTTTCATCGCCGCGAGCGAGAAGAAGAAGAACATCGAGAACGCCAGCAACCAGACCGACAGGTCGATCTGCGTCGCCACGCCTCCGGCAATGATGCGCAGCGTGTAAAGCCCTGCAAGCGCACAGATATCCACGACAAGTCGGCGCTTGAGCCAGAAGGAATAGAGCGTGGTGACCGCGAAATAGCACATCATCACGCCGGTGAATTCCCAACTGATGCTCAAAGCGATGACCGCTCCGGCCAGCAGCAGCCCCGGCATCACCACCGTGCCCCATGCCAAGGGCAGCGCGCCGCTGGCGAACGGCCGCTTGCGCTTGCGCGGGTGCGCGCGATCGGCGGAGAGATCCAGCAGATCATTCAGCAGGTAGACCGACGAGGCGATCAGGCAGAAGGAGACAAAGGCAAGCAAGGCCGGGAAAATGGTGCCGGGCGACAGGTTGTGCGACGCCATAAGCGGCAGGAACACCAAAACGTTCTTCAGCCATTGATGCGGGCGCATGGCTTTGAGGAGGGGCGCAAAGTAAGAGGGCCGGTCGCTCAGATGCAGAACATCGTCATTTTCAAGCTCCACCTCGGTCCGCAGTGCATCCGGCAGGCCAACGGTGACGGCACGCGCCGCGCCGCGCCAGACCGCGAGATCGGCTTTTGAATCGCCGACATAGACATAGCCGCCCTTGCCATAGAGCGCATCGAGCCGTGCCGCTTTGGTCGCGCCCTTCAGGTTCTCATCACCCTTCGTCCCATGGGCCTCGTCGAAAACCCCCAGATGATCCGCCACCCGCTTTACCAGCGCCTCATCCGAGGCCGAGACCAATGCCGTGCGCCCGCCGCATTTTCGCCAGTTCTGGATGTATTCGATAACGTCCTGATTATAAGGCAGCGCGTTGATATCCACCTCTCCGCTTTCGGCAAGCAATCGTTTCAGAGCTGGCTTTCCTTCTCGCAATGCAAGAGCGGCTGCGACAACCATTCTTGCGTTGCCAGAGAGCGAAGACCAAAGCGTTTCGTATAGCATATCGGTATGGATCAGCGTGCCATCGAGATCGACAACAAGCATGAGATCCGAGCGCGCGAGGTCGGAAATAGCCTCGAAAATTCTCGAGTTGTCCATAGCAATTCCAAGCAATAATGGATGTGCGTTCTAAAAACCGGCTAAATACTGGCACCAACAGTATTGTAATCTATGGAAATTCTGGAAACGTAATGATCTTTTGGAACTGTGGCGCGCTCCAGAAGCCGTGTCAACTTTAGGTGGATCAACTCAGGGACGCCGCGTCCAAGTGCTCGATCCTTGGGCACTCAATGCGGGCGCACGCTGGCCCTCAGGCGCTTTCGCGCACCTCCAGCGCATAGGGCGTCATCACCGGCGCTGCGTCCTGCGATTGGTCTTCGAGCAGGACCGAGATCGCGGATCTGCCGATCTCGTCCGAATAGGGCGCGATGGTGGTCAGCGAGGGCGAAAGCTGGCGACCGATGTCATAATCCCCCCAGCCCGCCACGGCGATGTCGCCGGGCACCGACAGGCCGCGCCGCTGGCATTCGAAGACCGCGCCGGCGGCGACCACATCACTCGGGCAGAGCAAGGCGTCGAGCCTTGCGTCGCGGGCGAGGAACTCATCGAGGATCCGCGCCCCAGATCCAAAACCGTCGGCGGCGCGAATGGTCAGAACCAGCGAGTTGGGCAGCCCTGCGGCAAACATCTCTCGCCGGAAGGCGGGCAGCCGCATGGCGTAGCGCTGGCCGCCACTGCCCGACACTTGCACAAAGCCGATGCGGCGCCGTCCCTGCGCAATCAGATGCCGGGTGAGATCACGGCTGGCGGCGCCCACGTCATAGCTGACGCCGCGGCCAATGGCGCCCTCGCCGCCCCAGCTTTCGACCACCGGCGTGCCCGAGCGCGCCAAGAGCTGACGCAGGTCCGGCGCATGCGGGCCTGCCACCAGCGCAATCCCTGCCACGCGCAGCCCCAGCAGGGTCTGCACCGCCGAGAGCTCCTCTTCCTCGGTTTCGGCGATCATCGTGATCAGCTTCAGCCCATGGTCTTCCGCCGCCCGCCGCAGGCCGCTGGTATACATGTAGAACGAGGAGTTGCGCATCGAGGGCAGCACCGCGCCGATCACCCGGCTGCTGCCCGCAGCCAGCAGACCGGCGGACATATTGGGCACATAGCCAAGCTCTGCCGCGACTTTCATCACCGCAACACGGGTCTTCTCACGCACGCGGTCAGGGTAGCGAAAGCAGTTCGACACGGTCATCGGCGACACCCCGGCGGCATCGGCGATGTCCTGCATCGTCAGCTTTTTATGGGCGAGCGGTGGCCTGTCCGACATGGTGCCTCTCTGGTTCGCTGAAAAACTGCTCTGCTTTCGCCGGATTGGCAAGCCGCAGGCGATTGTCACGAATTAGCCCTTTACAATTTTTTGTAGCGCTACAATCGTGCTCTCAAATCCGACTGGAGTCCGCATGACCGACGCCCCCTCCGCCCTCACGCTCTCTGCGATCCGCAAGAAATTCGGCTCGTTGATGGCCGTGGATAATCTCGACCTCGCCGTGCAGCCCGGCGCGCTGGTCTCGCTGCTCGGCCCGTCGGGCTGCGGCAAGACGACGACCTTGCGCATGGTGGCGGGCTTCGAAAGCCCCGACAGCGGGCAGATCACCATCGGCGGCGAGGATGTCACCCGGCAGGCACCGAACAAGCGTGGGCTGGGCATGGTGTTCCAGAGCTATTCGCTGTTTCCGCATCGAACCGTGGCCGAGAATGTCGCCTTCGGCCTGCGCATGGCGGGCGCGTCGAAACAGACACAGGCGGACGAGGTTCGGCGTATGCTGGACATGGTTCACCTGACCGGCCGCGAGGAGATGTATCCCTCCCAACTCTCCGGCGGCCAGCAGCAACGCGTGGCGTTGGCCCGTGCCCTCGTGGTCAACCCACGCGTGCTGCTTCTGGATGAACCGCTCGGCGCACTCGACAAGGCCCTGCGCGAGTTGATGCAGTTCGAGATCCGTGAAATGCAGCAGCGGCTCGAGATCACCGCGCTTTTGGTGACCCACGATCAGGAAGAGGCGATGTCGATGTCCGATCAGATCGCCGTGATGCACGGCGGGCGCATCCTGCAGCTTGGCGCGCCGAACGACATCTACGACCGCCCCGAGACCGCCTTTGTCGCCACCTTCCTCGGCACATCAAACCTGTTCGAAGGTCAGGTGCAGGGCGACCGGCTGCAGACGCGCGCAGGCGCCCTGCCGCTTCCGGCGCGGCCGGCTCGCGACAGCGCCACGTTGTCGGTGCGGCCCGAGCGCGTTGTGCTCGGCGAGGCCGCAAGCGGACTGCCGCAGGGGCTGCGCGGGCGCATCACCGCCGCCAGCTTTCGCGGGGCCTATGCCGCCTATCACGTCACGCTCGAAGGTTCGGGGGTCGAGGTCACGGCCTACCGGCAGGCCGACACGGCCCTTGGGCAGACCAGTCTCGCCGTCGGCACCGAGGTGCCCGTGGGCTGGCCGGTCGAACACGGCGTCCTCGTCACCGGCAACGCGCCGAAGGAGTAAGACATGAAAGACCTTGCAATCGGGGCAACCGGGGCAAACGGCACGACCGGACGGCTGCGTATCGGCATCGACGTCGGCGGCACCTTCACCGATTTCGTCATGGCCGACGCCGAGACAGGCCGCGTCGCGCTCTACAAGGAGCCCTCGACCCCCGATGATCCCTCGCGCGCGCTGATCGAAGGGCTGGACAAGTTCCTCGCCCGCGAAGGCATGGCGGCCTCGGATGTGGGCGGGCTGATGCATGGCACCACTATCGGGCTCAACGCGATCATCATGCGCCGCGGCGCCAAGATCGGTCTGATCGTCACCAAGGGCTATCGCGACATTCTCGAGATCGCCCGCTGCCGGATGCCCTCGTCCTTTGACCTGCACGCGCAAAAAGAGGTGCCGCTGGTGCCCCGCGCGCGCGTCGTCGAGATCGACGCCCGTTTTGACCGCGACGGCAAGCTGACCCGCGCCCCCTCGGAGGCCGAGCTTGACCGCGTGGCGCGCGAGCTTTCGGCGCTGGGGCTCGATGCCGCCGCGCTGATGCTGATCAACGGCTATGCCGATCCCGAGACCGAGGCGAGCATCGCCAAGGCGCTCTCGGACCGTATCGAGGCGCTGTCGATCTCTTCGGCGGCGGCGATCTGGCCCGAGATTCGCGAATACGAGCGCACGCTGGTGGCCTGCCTCAACGCCTATATCCAGCCGCTGATGGATGCCTATTTCGCCCGCCTGACCGAAGGGCTCGCGCGGATCGGCGTCACCGCACCGCTGCTGGTCACTGCCTCCAACGGCGGCTCGCTGTCGGTCGGCTCGGCGGTGGCGCGCCCGGTGGAGACGATCCTGTCGGGCCCCGCTTCGGGCGTCATGGCGGCCGTGCGTCAGGCGGGACAGTCGGGCATGGACAATATCATCACCTTCGACATGGGCGGCACCTCGTCGGATATGGCCGTGGCCACCGAGGGCACCGCGGGCATCGCTACGCGCACCGATATTGGTGGGCTGCCTCTGGTGCTGCCGGTGGTCGACGTCAACGCCATCGGCGCGGGCGGCGGCTCGATCATCTGGGCCGATGCCCAAGGCGTGCTGAAGGTCGGCCCGCAGAGCGCCGGGGCCCATCCCGGCCCGGTTTCCTATGGCCGCGGCGGCACCGAACCTGCGGTCACCGATTGCTTCATCGCCAGCGGCTTCATCGACCCGGCCAATTTCGGCGGTGGCTCCATGCCGCTCGACGGGGAGGCCGCGCGCGCCGCGCTCGAGGCGGTGGCAGAGCGCATCGGCATGACCGGCGAGGATCGCGCGGCGCGGCTGGCCGAGGGCGCGCTGGCCGTGGCCTCGGCGGGCATGGCCGGCTCGCTCTTCCGCACCATGGCCGAGCGCGGGCTTGATCCGCGCGACTTCGTGCTGCTGCCCTTTGGCGGTGCCGGTCCGACCCATGCCAACCTGCTGGCCGAAGAGATCGGCATTGCCCGCATCCTCGTACCGCAGGCCGCGGGCGCCTATTGCGCCATGGGCGCTGCCGGGGCCGATCTGCGCCGCGACTTCGTGCGCTCGCTGCGCGTCGGGCTGACCGAGGCGACCGCCGCCGATGCCGAAGCCACCTTTGCCGCGCTGCAGGCCGAGGGCGAGGCATGGCTCGATGACGAACTGCCCGAGATCGCCGAGCGCCGCGCCGAACGTTCCGCCGACATGCGCTACGCCGGTCAGGCGTATGAGCTGCGCGTGGACCTGCGTCCGGGCGACGATGCGGCGGCCTATGCCGAGGCCTTCCACCGCGAGCACGAGCGCATCTACGGCTTCCGCGACGCGGGCGCACCGGTCGAGATCGGCACCATCCGTCTGGCGATGATCGGCGCGGGCCAGCCGCTCGCCCCCTCTGCGGCCACCGGGACGGGCGCGCCGGTCCGCACCCGCCGCCCGCTCTACTACAAAGGCGCATGGGTCGAGGCTTCCGTCTACGACCGCGCGGGCCTTGGCGAGGGCGCGAAGATCACCGGCCCCGCCGTGGTCGAGCAGCCCGAAACCACCACCGTCATCCTGCCCGGCTGGGCCGCCCGCGTCGACGAGCAGGGCAATCTGATCATCGAAAGGACCCCGGCATGAGCAGCCTCGATCCCGTTCTGCTGGAAATCCTCGGCAATAAGTTCGCCTCCGTCACCGAAGAGATGTGCCTGACCCTGCAGCGCACCGGCCGCACGCTCTACGTGAAAGAGACCGCCGATTTCGCCTGCGCGCTCGCGGGTCTCGATGGCCGCTTCTTCGCCTACCCGCGCTCGATCGGCGTGTCGGGCTTCGTCGGGCTGGAATGCCTGCCCGCCATCGAGGCGGTGATCGCCACGCAGGGCGCGCTGGAGCCGGGCGATGTGATCCTCACCAATGATCCCTACCGCTCCACCGGGCTTGCGACCCACCTGCCCGACCTGCACATGATCGAGCCCTATTTCCACGATGGCGAGATCGTCGCCTACGGCTGGTGCTTCGTGCACTGCTCGGACGTGGGCGGGCGCGTCGCCTCGTCGATCTCGCCGGTCAACACCGAGATCTTTCAGGAAGGGCTGCGCATCCCGCCGGTGAAGCTGATGCGCCGGGGCGAGATGTCGCCCGAGGTGAAGCTCTTCCTCGACGCCAACTCGCGCACCCCCGAGGCCAATATGGGCGACATCCGCGCCATGCTCGCCTCGCTGGCCACCGGCCGCCGCCGCGTCGCGCAGATGCTCGGCCAGCACGGGGCGTCCGAGCTGACCGCCGCGCAGGACGCGCTGATGAGCTACGCCGCTGGCAAGGCCGAGGCGGTGCTGCGGCAGATGCCCGAAGGGCGCTACAGCTTTGCCGACTACCTTGACGACGATGCGGCCAGCCGTCTGCCAGTGCGGGTGGCGGTCACCATCGAGATCAAAGACGGCAAGGTGCACCTCGATTTCACCGGCACCGACCCGCAGGTCGCGACGGCGATGAACATCCCCTCCTGCGGTCGCCCCCATGCGTGGCTGACGCTGCGCATGCTGGCGCTGGTGCAGACGCTGGACCGCTCGGCGCCGCTCAACGCCGGTCTGCTGCGGCCGCTGTCGATCACCACGCCGCTCGGCTCGCTGGTCAACCCTGAAGAGCCCGCCGCCACCGGCGTGCGCCATGCCGCGGCGATCCGGGTCAACGACATCCTCAACGGCGCCTTCGGCATTGCACTGCCCGACGTGCTGCCCGCCGCCGCCTCCGGCACGGTGATCCCCATCGTGATGAGCGAGCCCAAACCCACCGGCGGGCGCATGGTGCAGGTGATCGAGCCGCTGATCGGCGGCACTGGCGCGCGCCGCGGGCATGACGGCGTGGATGGGCGCGACAGCGGTATTTCCAACCTCGCCAACAACCCGGTCGAGACGGTCGAGGCCGAACTGGGCGTCGAGGTGCTCCACTATGCGCTGCGCAGCGACAGCGGCGGCGCCGGGCAGTGGCGTGGCGGCTGCGGCATGGAGCTTTCGTTCCGCGTGCTGACCGACGGCAGCCACGTGCTGGGCCGGGGCATGGAACGGCTGCTGTTCCGGCCTTGGGGTCAGGCGGGCGGCCAGCCCGGCCAGCCCGGCTCGCTGGTGATCAACGAGGGCCATCCGCGCGAGCGCCGGTTGGGCAAGATCGACGTTCTGGAGGTGCAGGCCGGCGACATCGTCACCTTCCGCACGCCCGGCGCTGGCGGATGGGGCGATCCCATGCAGCGCGCGCCCGAGGCCGTGCTCGCCGATGTCGAGGCCGGTTTCGTCACCGCAGAGCGGGCGCGCCGCGACTATGGCGTTGCGCTGACCGGGGGGCGGATCGACACCGAAGCCACCGCCGCACTGCGCAGCGCGGCAGGCACGAACGCGGGCACCGTCTTTGGACCCGAGCGCGACACATGGGATGGCGTCTTTGCCCCCGCGCTGATGGACCGGCTCAACGCCGCGCTGCTGACTCTGCCGCTGTCGCGCCGCCAGAGCCGCCGCCGCGAGATCTTTGAAACCGTGCTGGCCGACCTGCCCACCAATTTCCCGCGCAGCCCGGTCAGCGATACCCAGCGCGAGGCCGCCGCGCGGCGCCTCGAGACCTGTTTGAACACCATCTGAACCAGAACCGGAAACCGGCCCCACCCCAACGGAGAGAACTCATGAGACTGAACAGACGTACCTTCCTCGGCACCGGCGCTGCGGCGACGGGCCTCGTGGGCCTCAGCGGCCTGCCGCTGCGCGCGCAGGGCAGCACGATCAACGTGACCGCCTATGGCGGCGTCTGGGAACAGGCCATCCGCGACTGTTTCGTCGCCCCCTTTGAGGCCAAGACCGGTGCCACCGCCACCGTCTCGCTCGGCGGTCCGGCACAATGGCTGGCGCAGGTCGAGGCGAGCCCCGAGAACCCGCCGCTCGACGTGCTGATCATGTCGCCCGACCTCGCGGTGCTGGCCGCCGAGGGTGATCTGATGGACGAGTTCACCGTCGAGAAGCTACCCAACCTCGCCAATATCCCGCAGGAGTTCACCGACGCCTGCCTCGGCAAGGGCACCTATTTCGACTATGGCGTCGGCGGCATCACCTACAACAAGCAGATCGTCTCCGAACCGCCGCGCAGCTTTGCCGATTTCGTCGAGCGCGTGGCGTCGGGCGAGTTCATCGCCTCGGTGCCCTCGATCAGCTACGGGCCGACCACGGTGTTCTTCCTCTGGGCGCTGAACAACGCGCTTGGCGGCGACGTCGACAACACCGACCCGTTCTTCGAGGCGATGGCCAAGATGAAGGACAACCTCGTGTTCTGGGCGGGCCCGAATGATTTCTTCAACCACCTTGCCTCGGGCGAGGCGGATCTGGGCATCTACTTCGACGGTCGCACCTGGAACCACGTCGACGAGGGCGTGGACTGGATCGACTTCATCAACCCCGAGGAAGGTGGCGCGATGACCGCCGTGGCGATCCAGAAACCCAAGAACGCCTCGGATCTGGCATGGGACTACCTCAACGAGGTGCTCGACGCCGGCAACCAAGCCAAGTTCGCCGAAATCCTCAACTACGGCGTCACCAACACGCAGGTCGAATACAGCGAAAAGCTGGCCTCGCGGGTGACCCCGCTGTCCGAAGCGAACCTGCCGCCCTACGCCGAGATCGCCCGCGTCCGCAACGACTGGGTGGACCGCTGGAACCGCGAAATCGGTATGTAAGCCCTCTGCTCCCGCCGGTCCACCGGCGGGAGACCCCACTGCCCAAGACCGAAGAGGCGTCATGCCCAACCTTGTTCACCTCTCCGCCGGAGCCCGGCGCGCATTGCTGCTTGCCCCGGCGTTGATCTTCCTTGCGGTGTTCTTCGTGATGCCGCTGGCGGACAATTCGGCGCGCTCCTTCCTTGCGGAAGACGGCGGCTTCACCCTGTCGCGCTATGCCGATTTCCTGACCGACCGCTTCTACCTTGGCGTGATCGCGGAGACGGTGATCCTGTCGGCGGCGGTGACGCTGATCTCGGTGGTGATTGCCTATCCCGTCGCCTATGTGCTGGTGCGCAAGGCCGGACGGTTCTCGGGGCTGATCGTCTTTCTGCTGATCGCGCCGCTGCTGACCTCGATCATCATGCGGACCTTCGGCTGGCAGGTGCTCTTCGCCCGGCGCGGGCTGATCAACCAATGGCTGGTGACCGACCTCGGCCTTTTGGATGCGCCGCTGCGCTGGCTCAACACACCGGGGCTCGCCATCGCCGCGCTGGTGCATGTGCTGGTGCCCTTCGCGGTGCTGTCCATCGCCTCGGTGCTGCAGGGCGTCGACCGGCGGCTTGAAGAGGGCGCGCAGATGCTCGGCGCCTCCAAGCTGCGCACCTTCTTCGAGGTGACGCTGCCGCTGACCACCGATGGCATCGGCACCGGCGCGATCCTCGTCTTCATGATCGCCAATGGCTCGTTCGTCACGCTGGTGCTGCTTGGCGGAGGCTTCCAGACGCTGCCGCTGCTGATCTACCAGCAGTTCAACACCACCCGCGATTTCGCGCTGGCCTCGACCATGAGCACCATCCTTCTGGTGATCGCGCTGGCCTGCCTGTGGCTGCAACTGCGCCTGCTGCGCAGACAGGGGGTATAAGATGCGCTTCTCGGACATCGCCCTTTGGGCGTTCACCATTGCCTTTTTCGTCTTCATGATCCTGCCGATCGCGGTGGTGGTGGTGATCTCCTTCACCTCCGCAGGCTATGCCGCTTTCCCGATCCCCGGCTGGTCGCTGAAGTGGTTCGCGCGGATTTTCGAATACCGCCCGTTCATCGACAGCCTCTGGGTCAGCCTTCAGCTCGGCGTGGTGGCCACCGTGGCGTCCTGCGTGCTCGGCGTTCCGGCGGCGCTGTACCTGAGCCGGGCGCGCTCGGGCTGGGCGACGGCGATCACCACGTTCCTGCTGTCGCCGCTCAGCATGCCGATGATCGTCATCGGCTTTGCCTCGCTGTTCTTCCTCTCGGCGCTCGGCTTCGGCGTTTCGTTCCTCAGCCTTGCCATCGTGCACACGGTGATCTGCCTGCCTTACGTGATCCGCACCGTCACCGCCGTCTACCGCGCCGTGCCGCCAGCCTATGAGGAGGCGGCGCAGATCCTTGGCGCATCGCGGCTCACCACCTTCCGCGAGGTGACGCTGCCGCTCATCCGTCCGGGCATCGCGGCGGGCTCGCTGTTCTCGTTCCTGACCTCCTTCGACAACCTGCCGGTGAGCTATTTCTTCGGCTCGGCGCAGACCAACACGCTGCCGGTGGTGATGCTGGCCTATATGGAGCACCAGTTCGATCCCTCGATCGCCGCACTCTCGACGCTTCAGCTGCTGCTGGCCATCGTCGCGCTTGTGGTGGCCGACCGGCTCTATGGCATCGAGAAGATGACCGTCGCCACCTGATCCCACCCTTTCGCCCCTCCCCTGCCCGCCGCGCCGGAGCCCTGCCGCATGAGCCTTGCCGATCTCGAAGCCCGCCTCGCCGAGGACCTGAGCCTGCTCAACCTGCCCGCAGCGCCTTGGGTGCCCGCGCGAGAGGGTGTGCTCGATGTTCTGGTCGTGGGCGCGGGCATGTGCGGCCTGGCGGCGCTGGCGGAGCTGCGCCTGCTGGGGATCGACAACAGCCTTGCCATCGACAGCGCGCCCGAGGGCTATGAGGGACCGTGGGAAACCTTCGCGCGGATGCGCACCCTGCGCTCGCCGAAAACCCTGACCGGCCCGGCGCTCGGCCTGCCTGCCCTGACCTTCCGCGCGTGGTATACCGCGCAATGGGGCGCGGCGGCGTGGGAGGCGCTTGGCAAAATCCCCAAAGGGCAGTGGATGGACTACCTGCGCTGGTACCGGCGGGTGCTGGCGCTGCCGATCCGCAATGAGACCCGGCTCACCGACCTGCGCGGCGACGGAGACCTGCTGGCCGTCACTCTGGTCACGCCCGAAGGCGAAGAGCGCCTGCTGACGCGCCGCGTGGTGCTGGCCACCGGGCGCTCGGGGCTCGGCGGCGGCGCGGTGCCGGAGGCGCTCGAGGGGCTGGATCGCAGGTATTGGGCGCATAGCGCCGACGAGATCGATTTTGCCGCGCTGCGCGGGCGCGACGTGGCGGTCGTGGGGGCGGGCGCCTCGGCGGTGGACAATGCCGCCACCGCGCTCGAGGCCGGGGCGGCGCGGGTCGATCTGCTGATCCGCCGCGAGACCATTCCGGCGGTGAACAAGCTCACCGGCATCGGCAGCCCCGGCACGGAATTGGGCCTCGGCAGTCTGCCGGATGAGTGGAAGCTGAAGATCCACGGCTATGCCGCGCAGCAACAGGTGCCGCCGCCCAGCCATTCGGTGCGCCGCGTGTCGGATCACCCCAACGCGCATTTCCACCTCGGCTGCACGCTCACCGGCGCTGCGGTGCAGGACGGGCGGCTGCGCATCGACACCTCGCGCGGGAGCTTCAGCACCGATTTCCTGATCGCGGGCACGGGCTTTCGCAACGATTTCGCCGATCGCGCCGAACTGAGCGCCATCGCGCCGCATGTGCTGTCATGGGGGGATCGCGACGATTTTCCCGACCATCTGCCCAGCGATGGACCGATGGGGCAGTCGCCCTATCTCGCCGAGGATTTCACCTTCCTCGAACGCAGCCCCGGCACCTGCCCTGCGCTGCAGCGGATCCATTGCTTCAACGATGCGGCGATGCTCAGCCACGGCAAGGTCTCGGGCGATATCCCGGCGGTCAGCGTGGGGGCCAAACGGCTCGGGCGCGCCATCGCGGCGGCGTTCTTTCGCGAGGATATCGAGGCGCAGTTCGACAAGCTGCAGGCCTATGACACGGCCGAACTCATGGGCGATGAATATGACGCGGCACCGGAACTGCCGCAATAAAATGGGCCCCGCCGCGGGAAACATGCGGCGAGACCCGTGCTGAACCCCCGGCGCGTTTAGTGCGCCGGGAGCGGTGCCAAAAGGTCAGAACGACTTTGTCAGCGAGACGTTGAAGGTGCGCGGCTCGCCGCGGAAGTTGAACACCGAGGTGCTGCCGACGCGGGTGTAATACTCTTCATCGAAGACGTTATCGACGCCCATGCGCAGCACCAGATCGTTGTCCCAAGTCTTGGAGGCCATCAGATCGACGGTGCCGTAGCTCGGCGCTTCGATGCCGCGCGACGAGAACTCGGACATCCAAGTCACCCGGCCGCCAAAGCTCCAGCCCTGCAGCGCGCCCTCGGTGACGTCATAGGCGCCCGACAGCTTGAACATATGCTCGGGCGTGTAGGTCGAGAATGTCTCGCCCTCGTCGTCGCCGTTGAGATATTCGGTCCAGGTGTAGGTGTAGCCTGCCGAAAGGTGGATGTTTTCGGCCAGTTCCCCGGCCACGCCCAGTTCGAGGCCCTGCGACGAGACTTCTTCTTCGGCCTCGTAATAGTCCTCATCGACCACCTGCACAGGGCGGTTGACCTCGCGCAGATCGAAGAGCGCCGCCGACACGTCGAGCCCGTAAGCCAGCCGCGCCTTGACGCCCAGTTCGAACTGACGGCCCTCGATCGGGTCGAGCAGATCGCCGCTCTTGTCCACTTCGGACTGCGGGATGAAGATCTCGGAGTAGCTGGCATAAAGCGTGGTGTTCGGGGTCACGTCGTAGGTCAGCCCGGCGAAGGGAGTCACCTGCGCATCGACGTCATACTCTTCGGTCGCGACCGCGCCGGTCGAGAGCGTCTCGGTGTCCACGGTGCCATCGTACCAGCTCAGACGCGCGCCGCCGATCAGGGTCAGCGCCTCCATCGGCTTCACCCGCAGCTGCGTGTAAAGGCCGGTGGATTCCGTCTCGGTCTCGGTCTTGGTGCTGTAATCGACGTCGGGCTTGGCAACCGACGAGCTGTCCCAATCGTCCAGATCCCAGCTGCCGGAGATGGCACCACGGGCCTGGTACATGGTGCTGTCGGTCTTCTGCCAATCGGCGCCGACGATGGCCACGCCGGTCCAGCCGCCCAGCTCGAACGGCAGTTCGGTGTGCAGGTCGAGCGCGAGGCTGTCCTGCTCGAAATCGCGCGCCAGCCACGAAAGGCGCGAGATGGTGTTGTCCTCCGCCGCCGCCGAACCGGCATAGGCGTAGAGGAAATCGGCTTCCTGATGCGAGTTGCGCAGCGAGAATTTCACCCGCCCGCCATTGTCGAAGAAATGCTCGGCAGCGACCACCGCATCGGTGGTGGCGTTGTCGAAGTCGTTCCAATCCATCGCCGTGGTGGTCGAGGCATCGGTCCAGATCAGATCGTTGTCTTCGTAGGTCGGCAGACCGTTGAACGGCGAGATGTCGCGCTCCATATGGCTGAGCGAGAAGGTCAGCTTGGTGTCGGGCGACAGATCCCATGCCAGCGTGCCGTAGAGCGAGGTCACGCCGTTCTCGGTCTCATCCACAAAGCCTTCGCCGTCGCCATAGGCCGCCACGAAGCGGCCGCGCAGCGTGCCTTCCTTGTTGAGCGCGCCCGAGACATCGACCTCGGCCCGCGCCTGCCCGTTGGAATCCGCCGAGATGGTGCCATAGCCGGTAAACTCGGTGGCCGTGGCTTGCTTGAGGCGCATGTTGATCGAGCCCGCGGGCTCACCGGTGCCGATGAACAGACCCGCCGGGCCTTTCAGCACCTCGACGTGGTCGACGATCGAAAGGTCGGGCTGGGTGCCGTAGATCGAGCTGACCGGCGCGGGAAGACCGTCGAAATAGAGGTAGTCGAACTCATAGCCGCGTGAGTAGATCGACGAACGGCCCACGTCATTGTTGAGGATCATGATGCCCGGCGTGTCGGCCAGCGCCTCTTCGAGCGCGGTATAGCCCGCGTCTTCGATCACCTTGCGCGTCACCACCCAGCTCGACTGCGGCACGTCACGCGGCGCCATGCTGGCCTTTTCCCCCACCGAGATGCGGTCGGTGGTGTAGCTGTTGGTGCCTTCGGTCTCATAGCTCGCGCTGTCGATGGTGAGCTCACCAAGATAGACATCGTCCTGCGCCAGCGCAGGTGTCGAAAGCGATGTTGAAAGCAGCAAAACCAGTTTGATCGGCCTGCGTGTGATTGCGGACATTTGGACCCTCGCAAATTCTTACTATTTTACTAGATCATTAGGTCCGAAGCTGCGACACTGCCACTGCCGGACCTTTTCAGAACGTTCAGAGTCCTGTCCGGAAACATCAAATTCGCTGGGGTAATTGCCGCAATGGCGCAGATCGGACGTGCCGAAATCGAACAAGTGCTGCTCGGGCGAAGCGCCGACTTCGGCACAACTCTCGCCGCCGGGCAGGTCGCTCTGCGCGGGCGCTGCCTTGGCGCGTCCACCCCGCTGGGCCTGTCGGTGAACCTGCATGACGCCTTTGCCGAGACCAGTTTCGAAACCCGCATGACCCGCCCCGCCAACCTCATGCTGCATCTCGTTCTGGAAGGGTCGGTGTCGGCGCATGTGGATGGCACCGCCTTCTGCTTTGGCCGCAGCAAGGGCGGCCCGGTGCAGCTGGTGCTGAGCGCGACGGCGCGGCCAACCGACTTTCGGCGCCGCTTTACCGGCGGCCAGCGACTGCGGAAGGCCACGATCGCCCTGTCTTGGGATTGGCTCGCCCGGCACGATCTTGGCATGGACGACGTGCTCGAAGGCCGCGCGCATCGGTATGAGACATGGCCGGTGCCGCAACGGGAGATCGCGCAGGCGGAGGCATTGCTGGCCCCGATGGAGGAAGGCACGCGCCGCGCCGCCCGCGTTCTGGAGCAAGAGGCCTTTGCCCTGTCACTCGTGCGCTTTGCGATGGCCTCGCTGCTGCATGTGGGGCCCGACCTGACGCGCGCCGAACGCGACCGGCTCGCCCGCATGGAGGCCTTTGCCAGTGCGCCGGGTCCAATGCCCGAGCTTGATCTCGTGGCGCGCTCCGGCGGGATCAGCGTGTCGACCATGCGCCGGATGTTCGAAAAGGCCTATGGGCAGACCGTCAAGGCGCGGCTGCGCGAGGTGCGGATGGAAAAGGCCGCCGCGGCGCTGCGCGCGGGGGCCTCGGTGCTGGAGGCCGCGCATGTGGCGGGCTACGAGACCCCCGCCGCCTTTGCCACGGCGTTTCGCAAGGCCAAGGGCATGCCGCCGTCGCATCTGGCGCGCACGCCGCGCGCCTTGCGGATGGATCGCAGCTAAGGGCGTATCAAGAGGCCGATATGTGGCGCGCCCGCGCCTGTCGCGCCGCGCGATGATGCCGGCCACAGCAGAAGCATTGATCCCTCCTGCCAAGGCCCGTTAGGCTTTCCTATGAACAAGCCGCGTCAAAGGCTGGAGGCAGAGCAGAATGACAGCGACACGAACCATTGGACCTGCCCTTCTGATGGGGGCGGCGCTGCTCATGCTTGCGGCCTGCGGCGGAGGGCGGCGGTCGCACGCGCCGGGGGAGCTGGAATGCATGGAACGCGCCATGTACTTCGAGTCGATCCGCTCCAGCCGCGACGGCATGATCGCCGTCGGCAGCGTGGTGATGAACCGCGTGGCCTCGAGCGATTTTCCCGGCTCGGTCTGCGGCGTGGTCGGGCAGAAGAACCAATTCGCCCCCGGCGTCATGACCCGCGAGATGAGCGGCTCTTCGATGCTGGCGGTGCGCGAAGCGGCGCTGTCGGTGCTGCAGGGGGAACGCCACCCGCTGATCGGCAACGCGCAGTTCTTTCACGCAGCGACTTACCGGGCCTCTTACAACAACATGCATTACGTGCTCACCACCGGGGGCAATGCCTTTTACGAAAAGCGCCGCCCCGAGTTCGTGACGCGCCCGAACCCGCCGGGGGCGCTGGAAGGCATCACCGCGCGCCTTTGAGTGTGCCCGCAACTTTTGCGGATACAATTGAAACACCGACCGGCATCGGGCCGGCATCGGGGTGAAACGCAATCGGCGCAGGGTTTGCGTGTCGAAACACTTCCCTGAAAGGCCGATCCGATGAGCCCCCAAAAGACCCCCACGCGACGCCCGCAACCGCACCCCGGCCCGCGCATGCCGCAGTCATGGCGTTTCACTGATTGGGCGTCGATCTGACGGCACTCAGCCCTACTTAGCCCGCGCTCAGTCCACCCTCAGACCGTGGCCACGGCAAAGAACGCAGGCGCGTCGAAGGACACCGTGCCATCGCTGTTGCGGTATTTGCCCAGCCTCTCCTCCGCCGCCTCTTCCAAAGATCGCATGACCTCCGGCGTCGCCATATCGGCAAGCGTCCAGCCACCGATCTCGGTGTCGAGCCATGTCTTCAGTGACGTATGGCGCACCTGCCCGGTCTTGTGGATGATCTCGGCACCGCCCAGCCCCGCCTGCTCAAGCAGCGCCGCAAGCGCCGTCTCATCTCCAAGGCAGAACGGCACCTTGAGCGCCTCGCCCGCCTCGGGGCCCATCACCTCCTCAAGCAGCGGGATAAGGTCGTTGTATCCCGGCGATTTCTCCCACGCCTCAAAGACCGCCACGGCGACGCGCCCCCCCGGGCGGCAGACCCGTGCCATCTCGCGCAGCGCAGCCACGCGGTCCTGCAGAAACATCAGCGCGAACTGGCAGGTCACCGCGTCGAAACTGTCGTCAGCGAAGGGCAGCGCCTCTGCCGCTGCGTGCTGAAAGTCTATATGCGGCTCGATCTCGCGCGCCACGGTGAGCATGCCCTCGTTGATGTCCACCGCCGAGACGCTGGCCCCGCGCTTAAGCGCCGCGCGCGCGACCACGCCGGTGCCCGTGGCCACGTCCAGCAGCCTGCCCCCGCCGTGCAGCCCGGCGGCCTCCACCAGCCACGGCCCGAATTGTCCAAAGAGCGCGGGAACGAAAAACGCCTCATACACGCGGGCCGCCTCAGCCGAGATCTGCCCCGTTTCTGCGTCTACCTCCGACTTGCCCATGACCTCCTCCTGTCGTTCGAGCATCGGTGCGCGCAGTATAGCACGGACCGCCCCAGAGCCGCGCCCGCGCAGCTCTCCGCAAAGGCAGCAAGACTGACCCTCGTCGACATTCCTTTGACCTTCGGCGCGTGGCGGGCTGACGGGGGCGCGCGTGGACCTGCAAGTCGGGGGCAAGCATTGGGCGCGGATGGAGGCGAAAGACGGGTCGTTTGGCTTTGACTTCACCGCCGCATGTGCTGGCGCGGCGCATGCGAAGAACAATGGCGGCGGCAACAAGGGCGGCAACAGCGACGGACGGCAGACCAGCGCGAAACTCGGCAAGCTCAACGGCACGCTCACCTCCAGCCCGCAGGCCAAGGCGGCGCATACTGCCAATGGCACCGATGCCACCGGCAGCGGTCCGGTGAGCTTTGCCGCCGCGCCGGCGGTCGCCGACGCGGAAACCGCCGTGCTCGCCGCCTATAAGGACATCCTGCCTGCCGAATATGAAGGAGATGTGCCGTCCGACCGATACGCCGACTGATCCCCAAAGCCAGATGACGCGCCGGGCTCTGTCCCGGCGCGCCCGGCGCTTCTGCTTTGCTCCCCGCCTCCTCCAAGATGTCCCAAGACTTCAAAGTTCCCTTTATGTTCTGAATTCGTTAATCTGCCCTGACAGAACGTTGCCGCAAGGCAGGATCGGGCAGGATCGGGCAAGGCAGAACCGGGCAGGACATGGCACAGGCAGACACTCTTCAGGACCCTCTCGCGGCGCTGAACGACGCGCAGCGCGCCGCCGCCACCTTCGGCATCGCCCCCGGCGACACGCGCGCCGGGCCGCCGCTGCTGGTGATTGCTGGCGCGGGCTCGGGCAAGACCAGCACGCTGGCGCATCGCGTGGCGCATCTTCTGATGAATGGCGCCGATCCGCAGCGCATCCTGCTGATGACCTTCTCGCGCCGCGCCGCCACCGAGCTGACCCGCCGGGTCGAGGCGATCACCACCCGCGCCATGGGCACCGGCATCGTCGCCGAGGCGCTGACATGGGCGGGCACCTTCCATGCCATCGGTGCGCGGCTGCTGCGCGAGCATGCGCCCGCCATCGGCCTGAACCCCGAGTTCTCGATCCACGACCGCGAGGACAGCGCCGACCTGATCAACCTCTGCCGCAACGCCCTTGGCTTTTCACAGGCCGAAAAGCGCTTTCCGGCCAAAGGCACCTGCCTTGCGATCTATTCGCGTGCGGTGAATGCGGGCGCGCCGCTGGAGGAGGTGCTGCGCGATCACTTCCCGTGGTGCGCCATGTGGGAGGACGAGCTGAAACGGCTCTTCGGCGCCTATGTCCGCGCCAAGCAAGAGCAGAACGTGCTCGACTATGACGACCTCTTGCTGGCCTGGGCGCAGGTGATGTCGGACGCCGAGTTTGCCGCGCATATCGGCAGCGCGTGGGACCATGTGCTGATCGACGAGTATCAGGACACCAACCGCCTGCAGGCGCGCATCCTTATGGCGCTGAAACCCGATGGGCGCGGGCTGACCGTGGTGGGCGACGACGCGCAGTCGATCTATGCCTTCCGCGCCGCCACGGTGCGCAACATCCTCGACTTTCCCGCCGCCTTCACGCCGCCCGCTGATGTCATCACGCTCGATCGCAACTACCGCTCGACCGTGCCCATCCTAGAGGCCGCCAACGCGGTGATCGGTGCGGCCCGCGAGCGCTTTACCAAGAACCTCTGGACCACCCGCGCCTCTGCCGAGAAACCGCGGCTCGTCACAGTGAACACCGAGGCCGATCAGGCGCGCTATATGGTGGACCGCATCCTTGCGGACCGCGAGACCGGCACCACGCTGAAGCAGCAGGCGGTGCTCTTCCGCACCTCCAGCCATTCGGTGCAGCTCGAGGCCGAGCTGACCCGCCGCAACGTGCCTTACGTCAAATTCGGCGGGCTGAAGTTCCTCGACAGCGCCCATGTGAAGGACCTGCTGTCGGTGCTACGCCTCGCGCGCAATCCGCGTGACCGCGTGGCGGGCTTTCGTGTGCTGCAACTGATCCCCGGCATCGGGCCAAAGTCGGCGGCAAACATTCTGGACGCGCTCGATCTTGCGCCCGATCCCGCCGCCGCGCTGAACGATGTCGCCCCGCCCGCCAAAGCCGAGGCCGACTGGCCCGGTTTCGTCACCGCGATGACCACCCGCGCGCCATGGCCCGCCGCCATCGGCCTCGCCCGCGCATGGTACGAGCCGCATCTGGAGCGCATCCACGAGGATGCCGACACCCGCCGCAACGACCTGCTGCAGCTTGAGCAGATCGCCGCGGGCTATCCTTCGGCCGAAGCCTTCCTGACCGAACTGACCCTCGATCCGCCCGACGCCACCTCGGACCGCTCGGGCGTGCCGCTGAAGGACGAGGATTATCTCATCCTCTCGACCATCCATTCGGCCAAGGGGCAGGAGTGGAAATCGGTCTATCTGCTCAACGCGGTCGACGGCTGCATCCCCTCGGACCTCGGCACCGGCACTTCGCAGGATCTCGAGGAAGAGCGCCGCCTGCTCTATGTCGCGATGACCCGCGCCAAGGACCGGCTGACGCTGGGCCTGCCGCTGCGGTTCTACGTCACGCAGCAGCGGCGCGGCGGTGACCGGCACGTCTATGCCACGCGCACCCGCTTCATCACCCGCGAGATGCTGGAGCATTTCGACAGCGCCCATTGGTCGCCCGCGCCGCAGCCCGGCGCGGCGGCTCCGGCACCGGGCCGGATCGACGTCGCCGCGAAGATGCGCGATATGTGGGGCTGAGCGCGGCTCAGCCCGCCGCGGCGATCACCACGTCACGCGCCCCCTCGCGCAGCAGTGCCTGCGCCGCGCGCCACGCCCGCAGGCCGCTTGCACAGACCAGCACGGTGCGACCCTTGGCGGCGAGGGCGGTACGGCCAACCTCCTCCGGCGCCATTCTCTCGGCCCAAGGCACCGGCAGGTCGGGCGCCTCGGCGAGGCCGCGAAGGTCGATCACCCGGTCGCCCTCGGTCAGATCGCAAAGCGCGACAACCTTCGGACCGGCCACCTCCGGCTCGGGCGCGCCATCGAAGCGAAACCCAGCGGGCCGCCACGCTCCGGCATCCAGCGTCAGCAGCTGCCCCAAAGGCGAAGGCACATGCCTAAGGAGCACCGCCAGCGCCATTTGCGCCTGCAACGCGCCGAGCGCCGCCACCACCGGCCCCATCACCCCCGCCGAGGCGCAGCTCTGCACCTGGCCGGGCAGGTCGGAAAACACCGCGCGATAGCTTGGCGCTCCGCCGCAAAAGCCCCCCACATAGCCCGAGGTTCCGACCACCGAGGCGCTGATCAGCGGCAGACCCGCCGCGAGGCACAGATCCGACAGCGCATAGGTCACCGCCACACTGTCGGCGGCATCCACCACCAGATCGGCCGTTCTGATCTCATCGCCCGCCAGCGCCGGGTCGAGCCGCGCCACCCGTGGCCGTGCCGTGCAGCCGGGGTTCAGCGCCGCGAGCCGCTCCGCCGCCACCTCGGCCTTGGGCCGCCCGAGGTCCGCCATGGCATAGAGCGTCTGGCGGTGCAGGTTGCTCTCTTCCACCACGTCGGGATCGACGATGCGGATCGCGCCAACGCCCGCCCCGGCGAGCAGCGGCAGCAGCGCCGAGCCAAGCCCCCCTGCGCCGACAACCAGCACCCGCGCCGCCGTCAGCCGCGCCTGCCCCGCCGCGCCGACACCGGGCAGGCAGATTTGCCGCGCGTAACGGCTCATGCGGGCACCCCGCGCGTCGCGGCGATCCACTCGCGGCAGCGCGCCTCGGGGTCCGCGGCCTGCTGAATGTCGGTGACCACCGCCGCGCTGTCCGCCCCGGCGGCAAAGAGGTCCGGCAGGCGCTGAGGCGTCAGCCCGCCGATGCCCACCAGCGGCACATCGCCCGCGCGGCGCTTCCAAGCACGCACCCGGTCCAGCCCCTGCGGCCCCCATTTCATCTTCTTGAGCAGCGTCGGATAGACCGGCCCAAGCGCCACATAGGCCGGATCCAGCGCCAACGCGCGCTCAAGCTCGGCCTCGTCATGGGTCGACAGGCCAAAGCGCATATTCGCGCGGCGCAGCGCGGCGAAATCGGCGCCGTCCATATCCTCTTGCCCCAGATGAACGAAACGGCAGCGCAGGTCGAGCGCGAGGCGCCAGTGATCGTTGACCACAAGCTGCGCGCCATGCACGGCGCAAAGGTCGCGGGCACGGGCGATCTGCCGACGCAGCTCTTTCTCGGGCAGATCCTTGAGCCGCAGTTGCACCAGCTTGACCCCCTGCGGGACCAGCAGTTCGAGCCGGTTCACATGGCCGGTGATCAGGTAAAAGCGATCGAGACCCATCATGCCAGATCCGCCATGCCGAAGATCGGCGTCGAGGCCTCGGCCATGTCGCGGCGCGGCATCAGCCCCGCCTCATACGCCAGCCGCCCCGCGTGGACCGCCTGACCAAAAGCCCGCGCCATGCCCACCGGGTCCAGCGCCTTGGCCACGGCGGTGTTCAGCAGCACCGCGTCGAAGCCCATTTCCATCGCCTCCATCGCTTGGCTCGGCGCGCCGATCCCGGCGTCGATGACCAGCGGCACGCCCCTGAAATGCGCCCGCATGCTCCGCAGCGCCTCGCGGTGCCGCAGGCCCTGCCCCGAGCCGATCGGTGCCCCCCAAGGCATCAGCACCTCGCAGCCCGCCTCCAGCAGCTTCTCGCCCACGATCAGATCCTCGGTGGTGTAGGGGAACACCTCGAACCCCTCAGCACAGAGGATGCGCGCCGCCTCGACCAGCGCGAAAGGATCGGGCTGCAGCGTGTCGGCATGGCCGATCACCTCGAGCTTGATCCAATTGGTCCCGAAGATCTCGCGCGCCATCTGCGCCGTGGTCACCGCCTCGCGCGCGGTATGACAGCCCGCGGTGTTGGGCAGCAGGCGGCAGCCGGTCCCTGTGAGCAGATCGCGGAACGCGGCACCGCCCGCCCCCTCGCGCCGCAACGAGACGGTGATCACCCCGGCGCCCGAGGCCGACACCGCCTCTGCCAGCACCGCCGGTGAGGGGTATTGCGCCGTGCCCAGCATCAGCCGCGACGGCAGGTCAACGCCATAGACCATCGCTCAGCCCCCCTGCATCGGCGACAGAACTTCGACCTTCGCGCCCTCGCTCAGCGGCGTTGTGGCGCGCAGCCCGCGCGGCACGAAGGCCCCGTCGAGCGCGGTCGCGACACTGCCAGCGTCCACGCCCTGTTCGGCCAGAAGCGCCTCCAGCGTCTTGGCAGTCGTGGCCAGCTTCTGGCCGTTGAGATCAATTTGCATGGGTCTCCTCCCTTAGCGCCACGATCTCATCCGCCAGTTCCTCGGCAAGGACCGGCGCCATGAGAAACCCGTGGCGATACATACCGTTGAGATGAATGCGTCCCGGCGTGCGGCGCAGCGCCGGAAGATTGTCGGGGAACGCCGGGCGCAGCCCCGCCCCCGCCGTGATCAGCGCCGCATCGGCAAAGCCGGGGTGCACCGTGTAGGCCGCCGACAGCAGTTCCATCACCGCGCGGGCGGTGACCGGGCCGGGATCCGCGCTTTCGATCATCGTCGCGCCGATCATGTAGCGCCCCGCAGCGCGCGGGACGATGTAACAGGCAAAGCGCGGGTGCAGCAGCCGAATGGTGCGGGTCAGCCGCACGCCGGGTGCATGAAGCTCCAGCATCTCGCCCCGCACCGCGCGCAGAGCGGGCAGATGGTCCCGCGCCGCCATGCCCCGGCAATCGACGATGCGCCCCGACGGCGCGCCGCCATGCATCCGCACCCCGCGGGCGGCAAGCGCCGCGCGCAAATCGGCCATGGCAGCGCCCGGATCGAGATGCGCCTCCTCAGCAAAGAACAGCCCCGAGGCGAAGCGGCCCGAAAGCTCGGGCTCCAGCGTGCCGGGATCGACGAGAGTATGGCCGGTGGTGGCGCGGGCAAAGCGGGTCAGCTCCGCCCGGTCGCGCGGCGGGGCGAGGACCAGCGTGCCGCTCTGGCGAAAGCTCGCCGTGCGTGCCCGCCACCAGCCAAGCGCCGCCTGCCCACGCCGGGTGATCTCGGGCGGGGCACTCTCCCCCTCGCAGAAGGGCGCCAGCATGCCGCCCGCCAGCTTTGAGGCGGGCGGCGGCGCGCCCTCGGGCACGATCAGCTCCACCTCAAGGCCGCGCTCGGCCAGCGCCAGCGCGGCGCAAAGCCCCGCCACACCGCCGCCGAGCACAGAAATCCTTGCGTCCATCGCGCGCTCCTCCTCCAGAGGTCCCAAACCAAGGGACCCAAGCCAAAGACCCAAAGCCAAAGATGGACGGAGAAAGGGGCCACAGGCCCCGCGCATATGGATGCACAACAGGGGCCGATGGCCCGAAAGGACGACCCCGCGCGTGCTGCTTCGGAGAAGATTGCCCTTCGGTCTTCCTACGCCAGCGTCAACTGGGTCAGGTTCAAAGGGTCGCGTCACCGGAACGCCGCGGCGTCCCTGTCAGCCTCTCAGTCCCCATGGCGGGACTCCCCTGACGTTGGCCCGAGCATAGGCGCTGAATGCCGCCGGTCAATCACCGAAATACGCCGCCTGTGCCCGGTCATCCGCGTGGCTGCCTGCGACACAATGGTTCACTTTATCGCCCCGCCGCCTTGTCCTTAGGTCAGCTTGGGTCTAATGCCGGACGTCGGCACAAGACCTTCAGGAGGAGCAGGTCATGCTCGACCAGACCACCATCGCCGACACGCTCGGCCGCCATTACGACCTCGCCCCCTCGCTCGAGGCGGCGGAACGGCTTGGCGATCTTTACGCCAGCATGAGCCGCGTCGTGACCCCCGCCGACTGGGCGATCCATGCCCCCTATGTCGAGGCGATCAACCGCCTGAAGAGAGAGCGCAACGCCGTCGTTCTGGCGCATAACTACATGACGCCGCAGATTTATCACGGCATCGCCGATGTCGTGGGCGACAGCCTGCAACTGGCGATCGAGGCCACCAAGGTGAAGGCCGATGTGATCGTGCAATGCGGTGTGCATTTCATGGCCGAGACCTCAAAGATCCTCAGCCCCGAGAAGACCGTGCTGATCCCCGATATGGACGCGGGCTGTTCGCTGGCCGAAAGCATCACCCCCGAGGGAATCGCCGAGATGCGCCGCCGCTATCCGGGCGCGCCGGTGGTCACCTATGTGAACACCTCCGCCGAGGTGAAGGCCGCGTCGGACATCTGCTGCACCTCGTCAAATGCCGCGCAGATCGTCGCCGCGCTCGATGCTGAGACGGTCATCATGACCCCCGACAAATACCTCGCTCAGAACGTCGCCAAGCAGGTGCCGCAGAAGAACATCGTCTGGTACGACGGCTCGTGCATCGTGCACGAACGCTTCACCGCCGCCGAGTTGCGCGACTTCCGCAGCTGGCAGCCCGACACCCGCATCATCGCCCACCCCGAATGCCCGCCCGACGTGGTGGCCGAGGCGGATTTCTCGGGCTCCACCGCCGGGATCATCGACTATGTGAACCGCGAGCAGCCGGGCAAGGCGATGCTGGTCACCGAATGCTCGATGGCCTCGAACATCTCGGACGCGCTGCCGGGCGTGGAGTTCGTCGGCCCGTGCAACATGTGCCCCTACATGAAGATGATCACCCTCGAGAAGGTGCTGTGGTCGCTGCACAGCATGGAGGGCGCGGTCGAGGTCGATCCCACCATCGCCGAAGGCGCGCGGCTGGCGGTGCAGCGGATGATCGATCTGTCGCAGCGCAGCGCTGCCTGAGCCCATGCAAGAGATATCCACCGGCCGGGTGGTGATCGTCGGCGCCGGTCTTGCGGCGCTCTATGCGGCGCTGGCGTTGGCGCCGCGCCCGGTGCTGCTGGTCTCGCCCGATCCGCTGGGCAGTGGCGCAAGCTCGGCGTGGGCACAGGGCGGGGTCGCCGCCGCCATGGCGCAGCCCGACAGCCCCGAAGCCCATGCCGCCGACACGCTGCGCGCCGGGGCGGGCATCGTCGACGCGGAGGTGGCGCGCTCGGTCACCCGCGAGGCGCGGGACCATATTCTCACCCTCACCGATCTTGGCGCGCCCTTCGACCGCGACGCGGCGGGCGGCTACCTGCTGTCGCGCGAGGCCGCCCATGCCTTTGCCCGCGTGGTGCGGGTGCGCGGCGATCAGGCCGGGGCCGAGATCATGCGCGCGCTGGCCGCGCAGCTCCGGCAGACGCCTTCGGTGCGTCTGCTCGAGGGCTGGCTCGCCACCGGGCTGCGCAGCGCGGCGGGACGGGTCAGCGGGGTCGAACTGGCGCCCTCGGGCGGCGGCGCGCCCGTGGCCCTGACCGCGCCGGCGGTGCTCTTGGCGGGGGGCGGCTCTGGCGGGCTATATGCGCTGACCACCAACCCCGCGCGCATCCGCGGGCAGGTGGCCGGGCTTGCCGCCCGCGCGGGCGCGGTGATGGCCGACATGGAGTTCGTGCAGTTCCACCCCACCGCAATGGACATCGGCCTCGACCCCGCGCCGCTGGCCACCGAGGCACTGCGCGGCGAGGGGGCGGTGCTGATCAACCGGCTGGGCGAGCGCTTCATGGACGGGCAGCACCCCGATCGCGAGCTGGCACCGCGCGATGTGGTTGCCCGCGCGGTCTATGCCCAAAGCCGCGCCGGGCTGCGCCCCATGCTCGACACGCGCGCCGCGCTCGGCGATCGCATCCATCAGGAGTTTCCGGGCGTCGCCGCCGCCTGCGCCCGCGCCGGGATCGACCCGGCGCAGCAGCCCATCCCGGTCGCCGCCGCCGCGCATTACCATATGGGCGGCATCGAGACCGACGCCGCCGGACGCAGTTCCCTGCGCGGGCTTTGGGCCTGCGGTGAGGTCGCCTCGACCGGTCTGCACGGCGCCAACCGTCTGGCCTCGAACGGGCTGCTGGAGGCGCTGGTCTACGCCCGCCGCTGCGCCACCGATATGGCCGCCGCGCTTGGCGAGGCGAGCGGGGCGCCGGAGCTTACCCTGCCGCAGACCGGCCCCGCCGAGGTTCCCGACCCCGCTCTCGTCGCCCGGCTGCGCGCGGCGATGACGGCGGGTGCGGGGGTGATCCGCGACGCCTCGGGCCTGTCCGCCTGCCTGCGCGAGATCGCCGCCGTGGAGGCCGCGCAGCCGCATTGCACGGCGCTGCGCAATATGACCGCCACGGCAACGCTGATCGCCGCCGCCGCGCTGGCGCGGACCGAGAGCCGCGGCGCGCATTTCCGCTCGGATGCCACGCAAGAAACAGCCGAGACCGGCTCCCGCAGCCGCATGACCCTGACGGAGGCCCTGCGCCTTCGCGATACGCTCCAGAAGGAACCCGCCTGATGTCCCTGCCCCCGCTGCCCGACATGATCCTCGACCCGTTGGTGCGCAGCGCGCTGATGGAGGATCTGGGCACTTATGGCGATCTGACCACCCGCACGGTGATCCCCGAGGGCACGCGCTATACCGCGCGGCTCTGCGCCCGCGACCCGGGTGTGGTGTCGGGGATGCAGATCGCCCGCATGGCGTTTCACATGGTCGATCCCTCGCTGGTGCTGACTCAGCACAAGGTCGATGGCGATCCCATCACCCCCGGCGATGTGTTGATGGAGATCTCTGGCCCCGCCGCCTCGATCCTCTCTGCCGAGCGCGTCGCGCTGAATTTCGCGGGCCGTCTGTCGGGGGTCGCCACGATGACCGCCGCCTTCGTCGCCGAGACCCGCGGCACCAACACGCGCATCACCTGCACCCGCAAGACCACCCCCGGCCTGCGCCTCGTCGAGAAACAGGCGGTGCTGCACGGCGGCGGCCTCAACCATCGTTTCTCGCTCTCTGATGCCATTCTGGTGAAGGACAACCACATCGCGGCGGCGGGGGGCATCCGCCCGGTGCTGCAGGCGATCAAAGGGCAGGCCTCGCATATGGTGCGGGTGGAGATCGAGGTGGATACGCTCGATCAGCTGGCCGAAGTGCTGGACGAGGGCGGCGCCGACGTGGTGCTGCTCGACAATATGGACACGCCCAGCCTGCGCGAGGCGGTGGCGATGACCGCGGGTCGGCTGGTCCTCGAGGCCTCCGGCAACATGAAGCTGGAGCGCATCGCCGAGGTTGCGGCCACCGGCGTCAACTACATCTCCTCGGGCGCGCTGACCCATTCGGTGTCGACCCTCGATCTCGGGCTCGATTTCTGACGGCGGCGGGGCGCGCCAGCCCCGCCTGCGCAGATCTGCACGCTCTGCCCGAGAGCCTAACTCCGCATGAGAATCCACATTCCGGCTCGCCGGCTCGTACCCTGAGGCGCAGCAGCTTCTGCCGCAGCTGCCGCTGCGGCATTTGATTCAGAGCGACCATTTTTCGGACTATACTGCACCAATACCGCCTAAATATTACTCACCTTATGTCTCAGAGCAGGTTTAGGCGTTCACAGCCTTCCTTACGGATACAGGTGGTATACTGAAACTCCGCAGATCGCGGTGAGCGGTCACCGTGAAAAACGCCAACAGGGGTTCTCTCAATGAAACATGGAATTGGCATCGCCATCGCCAGCTTGGGCATCACGCTGGGCTCGGCTGTCGCGGCACAGACAGCATGGGACATGTCCGTCGTCTGGCCGGAAGGCAACTTCCACACCAAGAACGCGATGACCTTCGCAGAGCAGGTCGCCGACGCCACCGATGGCGACGTGCAGATCACCGTGCACTCGGGCGGCGCGCTTGGCATCAAGGGCCCCGAAGGCATGGCCGCCGTGCGTGACGGTCTGGTGCCGATCGCCGACATCCTGATGAGCCAGCAGGTCGGCGAGAACCCGGCGCTGGGTGTCGAAACCCTGCCCTACCTCGCCCCGACGCTTCCCGACCTCGCGCTGCTGCACAAGTTCTACCGCCCGATGGTCGAGGATATCGCCGAAGGCATGAACCAAAAGCTGCTCTACATGACCCCGTGGCCGGGTCAGGCGGTCTATTCGCCGAACAAGATCGAGACCATCGAGGACCTCAAGGGTCTGACCATCCGCGTCGTCGACGCCAATGGCGACGCCTTCTTCAACGCGCTCGGCGCCGCGCCGCTGCAGATGCCTTGGGGCGAAGTGGTTCCCTCGCTCGCCGCTGGCACCATCAAGGGCGTGACCACCTCGTCGTCGTCCGGCGTCGATGGCGCGTTCTGGGAGTTCATGGACAACATGAGCACCTTCAACTGGCAGGCCTCCTCGAACATCGTCACCGTGAACCTCGACGCGTGGAACGCGCTGGACGTCGAAGATCAGGAAGCCATCGAAGCCGTGGCCGCCTCGCTCGAGGGTGACTTCTGGCTGAACTCGGCCAATGAGGACGCCGCCAAGATCGCCACGCTCGAAGAGAACGGCATGACCGTCTCGGCCCCGTCCAAAGAGCTTCAGGCCGCGCTGATCGAGGCCGCCCGCCCGCTCTGGGACGAGTTCAAAGAGCGTGTGCCCGAAGCCGCGCCGGTGATCGACAACTACCTCGCCGTGCGCGGAGAGTGATCCAGCGGACCGGGCCCCGGCACAGGGGCCCGGTCCTGCATTCTGCCCCCAAAAGAAGGCCGCAAGGATGGTGAACGCCATGGACAACAGGTCGGACAACAGCCTGGATCAAAGCCCGGACCAGAGCCCCGCCTCGACACCCTCGGGGCGGTTCGGCGCGCTCATCGCGCCGATTGATGCGGTGACGCGGGCGGGCAACCTCATCGCCGGGCTCGCCCTTCTGGCGATCCTCGTGATGATTACCGCCGAGATCGTCTCGCGAAATCTCTTTGGACGCTCGCTGCCCTTCTCCTGGGACTATTCGGCCTATGCCATGGGCACCGCCTTCATGATGGGGGCCGCCGACGCGCTGCGCCGGGGCGCGCATGTGCGCGTCACCGCCGTGCTGGAGAGTGTGCCGCGCCCGCTGTCGCGGGTGATCGAGTTCGGCGCCTGCCTCGCAGGTCTCGCCGCCTGTGCCGCGCTCGCATGGGCGCTGAGCGAAATGGCATGGCTGTCGTTCCAGCGCGGCTCCACCTCGTCCACCGTCATGCGCACACCGCTGGTCTGGCCGCAGAGCCTCGTCGCGCTTGGCGCCATCATCCTGACGCTGCAATGCGCGGCACAACTTCTGCGCCTGAGCCGCGGAGAACGGCTCGCCGAGGGCGCGGCGATCGAATGACCCGACACACCGACGTCCCCCACACAGACACTTCCCGAAAGGCGCCGCGATGACGCAAATTGCAACCTCCCTGGTGGGGATCATGGTCCTGCTGCTGGGCTCGGGCCTGTGGATCGGCCTTGGCCTCATTGCCACCGGCGTGGCGATGATCGCGCTGTTCCGCCCGCAGATGCCCTTCCTGAAACTGCTCTCGCAGCAATCGTGGAACGTGCTCTCCTCGCCGGAACTGCTGGCGCTGCCGCTGTTCATCCTGATGGCCGAAGTGCTGTTCCGCACCAATATCTCGGCCTCGCTCTTCACCGGCCTCACCCCGTGGCTGCGCCGCGTGCCGGGACGGCTGACCCATATCAACGTGCTGGGCTGCACGCTCTTCGCCTCGGTCTGCGGCTCGTCCGCTGCGACCACGGTGACGGTGGGACGGATCACCGCGGGCGAGCTGCTGAAGCGCGGCTACGACCGCAATCTGGTGATCGGCTCGCTGGCCGGCGCCGGCACGCTGGGGTTCCTGATCCCGCCCTCGACCATCATGATCATCTACGGCGTCATGGCCGAGGAATTGATCCTGCGCCTCTTCATGGCGGGCATCCTGCCCGGCGCGCTGCTGGCGGTGGCTTATATGGGCTACATCGGCATCCGCGCGAAACTCTCGCCCGAGACCATCGGCGAGGCCCCGCCCCCGTCGAGCCTGATGGACAAGCTGCGCGCGCTCACCGACCTTGGCCCGCTGCTGCTGCTGATCGTCTTTGTCATCGGCTCGATGTATGGCGGCATCGCCTCGCCCACCGAGGCCGCAGCCGCAGGTGTCATCGGCGCCATGGTGATCGGTTTCGCGCAGCGCAAACTCGACCTCAAGGGGCTGCTCGCCGCCGCCCGTCAGGCCGCCGAGAACAGCGCGATGATCGGCCTCATCATGGTCGGCGCCATGTTCCTGTCGACCGCCATCGGCTATCTCGGCCTGCCGCGCTACATCGCCGGGGTGATCAACGGCTGGGGCCTGTCGCCGCTGGCGCTGATCGCCGTGCTGCTGGTGTTCTACATCCTGCTCGGCATGGTGATGGAAGGGCTGGCGATCATCGTCATGACGCTGCCGATCACCCTGCCGCTGGTCGAGGCCGCGGGCTATGACAAGGTCTGGTTCGGTGTGTTCATCGTGATCGTCGTCGAGATGGCGCAGATCTCGCCTCCGGTGGGCTTCAACCTGACGGTTCTGCAGCGCCTCACCGGCGACAGCATCGGCAAGATCACCCGCGCGACCATGCCGTTCTTCCTGATCATGGCGGCCTTCGTCTTCCTGATCGCGCTCTTTCCGCAGATCGTCAGCATCGTGCCGGACCTGATGCGGGGCTAAGGCCCCGCAGCCACCACTCACGGAGGCTCCGCGCATGAAAAAGCCCCCGGCCATCTGGCCGGGGGCTTTTTCGTTTCAGGGACTTACGGATCAGGAGGCGAAGAGGCCGTCGAAATCGGCAAAGCCCTTGATCTCGATCGGGTTGCCCGACGGATCGAAGAAGAACATCGTCCGCTGCTCGCCCGGCTCGCCCTCAAAACGGATCACCGGCGGGATGTCGAACGTGATGCCCTTCTCCTGCAGCCGCGCCGCCAGCGCCTTCCAATCGTCGAGGCGCAGCACCGCACCCATGTGCGGCATCATCACCATATGCTCGCCGACCTTGCCGGTGCGCGTCACAGGAAAGGGCTCGCCGAGGTGCAGCGACAGCTGGTGGCCGAAGAAGTCGAAATCGACCCAAGTGTCGGTCGAGCGGCCTTCCTCGCAGCCGAGCACATCGCCGTAGAAGGCGCGGGTCTCGTCGAGGTCTTTGACGTGAATCGCGAGGTGGAAGAGGGATTTCATAGTGCGTTCCAATGCCTTGAGTGTGTCAGCGAAGGGTGATCTGGCGCGGCAGTGACGACAGAGGTTCGGCGCCGGTCTCGGTGACGATCACCGTTTCCGAAACGCCCACCGTAAAGCGCCCGTAGTCGCGCAGGGTGATGGGCAGGTGGAACACCATGCCCGGTTCAAGCGGCGTCTCGACGCCGGTGAAGAGCGACAGGATCGCGCCCTCGCCCCAGTCCGGTGCAAAGGCCGCGCCCATGGAATAGCCCGCGCGCTTGCGGAAGGCGGCGGTGAAGCCCGCGGCATCGATGACCTGCTGCGCCGCCTCATGCGGGACCGAGCAGGCCACGCCGGGGCGCATTGCCGCCAGCGCCGCATCAAGGCCGCGCAGCGCCGTGTCCATCATCCGCTGCGCGGTCTCGGGCGGTGTGCCGATCCAGACCGAGCGCATCAGCGCGGCGTGGTAGCGGTCATGGCTGGCGGCCAGTTCGAGGAAGACGCCGTCGCCTTCTTCGAGCAGACGCCGCCGCCATGTGGCGTGCGGGATGCCCGAGCGCGGGCCGGAACTGACCAGCGGCTCCATCGCCATCGCCTCGGATCCGGCCTCGATCGCAGCGGCGGTCATCGCGGCGGCAATGGTGTTCTCGCTGGCTCCGGCGCGGCAGGCCTCGATCGCGGCGGCCATGCCCGCTTCGGCATAGCCCGCCGCCAGCCGCAGCGCGGCAAGCTCGCGCGGCGATTTTACCGCGCGCAGCGCTTCGGTCCAGCCCGAGCCGTCAAGCAGCGACACGCCCGAGAGCGCGGTCTCGATCCGGCCCATCATGTCGGGGCTGACGAACCAGCCCGAGCGCTCGACCGCCAGACGCTTGATGCCCTGCGCGCGCACCAGCGCGGCCAGCGCCGCCGCCGGGTCCTGCCCGTCCTGCCATGTGTGGACCCTATCGAACCACGCATCGGCGCGGGCGCCGGTCTCTTCGAGCTGCCGTACCAGCAGCACCGGCGCGCCCTCGGCAGGCATGATCAGCGCCTGAAAGGCGAAATAACCCGCGGTCTGGCGCCCGGCGGTCCAAAAGATGTTTTCCGGCCCGGTCAGCAGCAGGGCGTCGGCCCCCTCGGCGCGGAGGCGTGCCTGCAGCGCGGCGGCGCGCGCGCGGAACTCCTCGGCGGGAAAAACGGCGGCGCTGCCCGCGAGCGCGGCAGGGGTCTGGAGTATCTGGTTCATGGGGTCCTCAGGAAGCGTTGAACGTGCCGAGGAACCGCGCCCGGACGTGATCGAAATGCCCGGCCATGCGGGCCGCGGCGAGCTCTGCGTCATGCGCGGCGATGGCGTCGATGATCTCGACATGCTCGCGCGCCTGATCGACGAAAGTGTCATAGGTGCGGGTCAGCGAGCAGCGCCGCGCGATGCCGCGCTGCTCATCGAGGATGGCGGGCAGAAGATCGAGCCGAGCAGCCTCGGCCACCGCGTGGTGAAAAGCGCCGTCGGCCTGCCAGAAGGCATCGAAACTGACCGGGTCACCGTCGACGATGGCCTGCATCTGCGCACGAATTTCCAGCAGCCGCTCGGTGGCGCCGAAACGCGCGGCACGGCCCGCGGCGGCGCTTTCCAGCGTCTGGCGCAGATGCACGATCTGCAAAAGCTGCTCGACCGTCACCGACCGCACCAGCACCACGCCATTGCTCAGCCGATCGACCATGCCCTCGCTCTCGAGGCGCGAGATCGCTGCGCGCAGCGGCGTGCGCGACACACCCAGCGTTTCGGTCAGCGCGCGCTCCGACAGCACGGTTTCCGCCGGGATCGTGCCCGAGACGATGTCGTCGCGCAGCCGCGCGTAGGCGGTTTCGGCCAGCGTCGCTCCGCTCATCCGGCGCTCTCCTGCACGATGGCGAGATAGACGGCGGCGACAGCGCGGGCGAGATCGGCCTCATCCATCGCTTCTTCGGGGCAATGGCTGCCGTTCCAGTTGCGGATGAAGACCATCACGCTGTCCCAGCCCGCCGCGCCGAAGGCCGCCGCGTCATGGCCACCGCCCGAGAGCATCCGGCGCGGGCTGTCCCCTTGCGCCGCCGCACCCGACGCGACGAAATCGGCCATCGACGGCGACAACCGGGCCGGGGCCGAGCGGCTCTGCTCGCCGAGTTCGAAACGGATGCCGGGACGGGCGGCCTCGATACGGGCGATCTCTGCCTGCAGCGCCGCGTCGGCCTCTTCCAGCACCGCCACCTCATCCGAGCGCAGATCGAGGCAGAACCCCGCGTGGCCCGGCACTTTCGCCATGGCGTGCTGCGGCGAGGCGGCGTCGAGCTTGCCGAAGGTTACGGTCAGATCGTGACCCGCGTCCAGCAGCCGCGCCCAGACCGCATCCATCGCGAGGATGAGATCGGCCATGGCGACCACCGCATCGGCACGGCTGCCGCGCGGCGCGCCGCCCGAATGCGCCCAAGTGCCATGCACCTGCGCGTTGCGATAGCGCAGACCGCCACGCACCGCATCGACCACCGCATAGGCTTCGCCCGCATCATCCAGCACCGGGCCCTGCTCGATGTGGAACTCCAGAAAGCGCGCCGGGGCGGGCGGCACGATGTTCCGCACCGCGTCGGGATCGAAGCCTTCCATCTTCAGGTGCTCGGCCAGCGAGAGCCCGGTGTCGGAGCGTTTAGCGTCGAAATCCTCGGGGTTCAGGCGGCCGAGCCCGGCGCGCGAGCCGGCGTAAGAGACTGGGAACCAAACGCTTTCCTCGGCGCGGGTGACGATCAGCACGATGTCCGAGGCCGGGGTGATGCCCTGATCGCGCAGCGCAGCGATCACCGCCAGCGCGCCGATCACCCCCGCCTGCCCGTCATAGGCCCCGCCTTGGCTGACCGTATCGAGATGCGAGCCGATATAGAGCGGCGTTGCCGAAGGGTCGCGGCCCGGCAGCGTGGCAAAGAGATTGCCCGCCGCATCGCGCCGGACCTCGCAGCCGAGCGCGCGGGCCTCCTCCTCGATCACCGCATGCGCCGCGCTTTCCAGCGCGCTGTAGGAGGGACGGGTCCAGCCCGGTCCGTCTTCGGTGATCGCGTTCACCCGGGTCAGCACGCGCGAGATGGTGCCTGCGATAAGCGCGCGCGGCGGGGCGGTGAGTGTCTCGCTCATGCGCTTGCCTCCGCGGTTTGTGCCTGCGGGACCGGGGTCAGCACCGTCTCGGGCACGCCGCCGGTCAGCGCGGTGACCACATGGCCCGCCGCACCCATGGCGACGCGGCGCAGCGCCTCTTCGGTGGTGCCGCCAAGGTGCGGCGTGAAGATCACGTTGGAGAATGCCGCCAGCGGGCCGGTGGGTGCGCCATGGCTGTAGACGTCCAGCGCCGCGCCGCCGAGATGGCCGCTGGCCAAAGCACCCGCCAGTGCCGCCTCATCGACCAGTTCGGCCCGCGCGACGTTGACCAGCTGCGCACCCGGCTTCATCGCGGCGAAGCGCACGGCGTTGAACATGTGGTGCGTCTCGGGGCGCAGCGGCGTGTGCAGCGTCACCAGATCGGCCTGCGCCAGCCCCTCTTCGAGGCTGCCGACGCGGGTGAAGCCGCCGATGTCGCGGGCGCGCGGCGAATGCACCAGAACCTTCATGCCAAAGGCGCTTGCGGCCATCTGCCCGAAGCGGCTGCCGATGCTGCCCCAGCCGACCACCAGCACAGTCTTGCCCGACAGTTCGCGGAAACTCACCGACTCGCGAAAGCCCGGCGTGCCCGCGCGCTCCCAGCGGTCTGCGCCCGGCACGCCGCGCGCCAGCGCCAGCGCAAGGCCAAGGGTCAGTTCGGCCACCGATTGCGCATTGGCGCCGGGGGTGTTGGCGACCAGCACGCCGCGCTCGATGGCGGCCTCCTTGTCGACAGCGTTGTGGCCGGTGCCATGCACCACCACGGCGCGCAGACGGTCGGCGGCCTCGAACGCCTCGCGCGGGAAGCCCGCGTCGCGGGTGATCGCGGCGTCGCAGCCCTGCACCGAGCGGGCGATGCTGGCGGCGTCGGTGCCGCTGCAGGGCACCGGCTCGATGCCATTGCTGCGCAGGAGGGCGAGCCCGGCGTCATGCACGGGCTGAACGATGAGACATTTCATGTCCGGAGGGCCTTTTCGGTAGGGTCGGTGTGCACCTTGCCGAGGTGCTCGAAGATGGCGTCGCGGGCGTGGTCGAGATGCGCGCCCATCAGGGCCGCCGCCTCGTCGCGAAGGCCGCCGCGCATGGCGGCGAGCAGGGCGAGGTGCTCTTCGCAGCCCCGGATGAAGCGCGCGGGCACGACGCGGTGGTCGAAGATGCAGGTGCGCATGTGCAGGTCCTGAATGACCTTGGCGGCGGCGGCATTGCCAGCCGCAATCGCAATGGAGGCGTGGAACTTGCGGTCGACGTGCCATTGCAGATCGTCCTGCCCCGGCCCCTGCTGCATGAGGCCGCGCACATCGGCCTCCAGCGCGCCGATCTGTTCGGGCGTGAGCCGCCCGGTGGCGGCGCGCACCGCCGAGGGTTCGAGCGCGCGGCGCAGAAAGAAGATCTCGTCAATCTCTTCGGGGCTGATGCGTCGCACCCGCAGGAAGCGGCCCGTTTGCTCGGCCAGCCCCTCGCTGCGGATCCGCGCGATGGCCTCGCGCACCGGCGTGCGCGACATATCAAGCTCGGTGCACAGATGGGATTCCTGCAGCGTGTCGCCGGGCTTCAGCTCGCCCTCGAGAATGCGCCTGATCAGCTCCCGATAGGCGGTCGCCGCAAGGTTTTTGCCGCTCATGCCGCTGTGTCCTCCGATAGCTCCAGATCCCGGCCCATGACGGCCTCGGGCTCGACAATACCGCCCGCAAGATTGCACGACAGCAGAAAGCCCGAACTGAGCATCATCCCGGTCGCGGGCACCAGAGACGCCAGCACCTCATGCAGTCGTGCCCGTTCGGCGAGCAGAATATCCTCGGCCTCGTCGCGACTTACAATCTCGAAGCGCAGATCGGCGCCGGTGGGCAGCTGCGCGAGGCGCGGCAGGTCGGCAGAGATCACGGTGGCGATCTTGGGATAGCCGCCGGTGGTCTGCGAGTTGGCCATCAGCACCATCGGCTGGCCCGACGAGGGCACCTGAATGGCGCCCGAAACGATGCCGTCCGAGACGATGTCATGGCCGCGCGCGGCGGGCAGCGGCGGGCCGTCCAGCACCATCGCCATGCGGTCGCGCTGCGGCGTGATGCGAAAGCGCGCGGTTTTCAGCTGCGCGATGACCTCGGGCGCGAAATAATCGTCCTGCGGGCCAAGCACCACGCGGATCGGCCGTTCGGGGGCTATCGCGCCGGGGCGGGCAGCGGGCTCGCGCGGGCGCAGGCAAATACCGCCCTCACCCTCTTCGCCCAGCGGCAGCAGATCCCCCGGCTGCAGCGCGCGCCCCTCGACCCCGCCAAGCGCAAAGCGCAGATGCGTGGCGCGGGCGCCCAGAACCTCGGGCACGGCAATGCCGCCCGACACGGCGATATAGCCCCAGGTCGCGCCCTTCAGCACGCCGATCTTCACCACCTCGCCGGCCTCGACCGTATGGCTTTGTCCGGCGCCGAGCACACGCTCGCCGATGCGGATGTCGCACTCGCCGCCGGTCACGGCAAGGCGCAGCGCGCGGCCCGCCTTGAAGCTGCCGCCGATGGCGGTGAACTCCAGCGCGGCGGCGGTCAGAGCGTTGCCGCAGAGCGCATTGGCCAGATCCATCGCGGGGCGATCCATCGCCCCCGCAGAGGGCACGCCGAAGCGCTTGCGCCCGTGGCGTCCTTGGTCCTGAACAGACAGCATCGGGCCGGTGCTGAGAATTTCCAAGCTCATTGCACCGCCTCCGGCAGCATCTCTCCGGCAGCGATCGCGGCCTCGATTTTCGCACCTTCCGCGGCGCTGACCGGCACAAAGCTCAGCCGGTCTCCGGCGGCGAAGAGAAAGGGCTCGACGCGGGCGGGATCGAAAGCGCGCCACGGCGTCCAGCCGATGAAGCGCCAGCCCGACGGGCCGGTCACCGAGTTGATGCTGCCCTGCTGCCCGCCGATGCCGATGGCCCCCGCCGGGATCGACATACGCGGTTTCGGCAGACGCGGCGTGTGCAGCGCCTCGGGCAGACCGCCAAGATAGGCGAACCCCGGCGCAAAGCCGATCATATAGACGCGGAACTCGGCGGCGCTGTGCAGCTCGATCACCTCATCCGGGGTGAGCTGCTTCTCGCGCGCGAGGTCCTCGAGATCGAGCCCGACCTCGCCGCCATAGACCACCGGCACCCGCCAGCGGCGCGCGGTCTCATCCCCCAGCTGCAGTTGCGCGACGCGCTGCGCCAGTGCCGCCTCGAGCGCCGCACCGCGCAGCCGCGCGGGATCATAGCTCACCAGCAGCGAGCGGTAGGTCGGCACGCATTCCAGCACACCGTCGAGCGGCAGATCGGTCAGGCTTTCGGCAAGCGCAATCACCCGGCGGTTGATCTCCGCGTCCACAGACTCGCCGAAGTGCACCGCGAGCGCAGAGTCACCGACCGCCAGAAAGGCCGGGACCTTGCCCGGTTTGCCCGCAGGATCATGCGCCTGGATGCTCATTCAAAAACCTCTTCTGCCTTGCTTGCATTTTCAGTATACCAGCTGTATCCAGAATGCAATCAGGCAAACGACGGGCCTGCTCCGGCGCCTCCGACACGCCGGACGACAAGACCCACGATCAGATCCCAGGAGGGAGCGAATGACGGTCACCTTGGACCTCAACTGCGACATGGGCGAGAGCTTTGGCGCCTATTCCATCGGCGACGACGCGAAGATGCTCGAAACCGTGACAACCGCCAATGTCGCCTGCGGCTTTCACGCCGGTGACCCGGTGGTCATGCGCCGCACCATCCAGCTTGCCAAGGCGGCGGGCGTGGCGGTGGGCGCGCATCCCTCGTTCATGGACCTCTATGGCTTCGGGCGCCGCCGCATCTCGGGGGAGCGGCCCGAGGATCTCGAGGCGCAGCTGATCTACCAGATCGCCGCGATGCAGGGCATGGCCGAGGCCGAGGGCCATCCGATGACCCATGTGAAGACCCATGGCGCGCTTGGCAATATGGCCGCGACCGACCCTGAACTGGCCGCCGTCTGCGCCCGCGCCGTCGCCACGGTGGATCCCTCGCTGATTTACGTCTCGCTGCCCTATTCCGAGACCTACACGGCCGCCGAGAAGGCCGGTCTGCGCGTCGCCTGCGAGATCTACGCTGACCGCAGCTATACCGACGCGGGCGAGCTGACCCCGCGCAGCCAGCCCGGCGCGGTGATCCACGACATCGCCCAAAGCACCGAACAGGTGCTGGAGATGGTGCTGAACAAGCGCATCCCCACCACTGGCGGCAAGCGCCTGCCGGTGGAGCCCGCCACGCTGTGCATCCACGGCGACACCGCCGGCGCGCCGCAGATCGCCGCCGCCCTGCGCAAGTCGCTGGAAGAGAACGGCGTCACCATCGCTCCCTTTGCTGCTCCCGGAAGATCCTGAACCATGTCCCGAATTGTCTACCTCAACGGCCAGTGGCTGCCCGAAGAAGACGCGAAAGTGTCGATCTTCGACCGCGCCTTCCTGATGGGCGATGCCATCTACGAAGTCACCTGCGTGCTCGACGGCACGCTGCTCGACTATGCCGGTCACGCCGCGCGCCTGCGCCGCTCCGCCGCCGAACTGGGCCTCACGCTGCCGCTCGATGATGATGCGCTGCTGGCCGCGCACCACGAGATCGTCGCGCGCAACGAGATGAAGAGCGGCTTGATCTATCTGCAGCTCAGCCGCGGCGTCGCCGAGCGCGATTTCGCCTTTCCGCCCGAGGGCACCGAGCCGACGCTGGTGATGTTCACCCAAGCCAAGGACGTGCTGGTGAACCGCGCCGCCGAGACCGGCATCTCGGTCGCGCTGCTGCCCGACCTGCGCTGGGGCCGCCGCGACATCAAGACCGTGCAGCTGCTCTACCCGTCGATGGCGAAGATGGAAGCCAAGGCGCGCGGCGCCGATGACGCATGGCTTCATGAGGACGGCTTCGTCACCGAGGCCAGCGCCGCCACCGCGCATATCGTCAGCAAGGACGGCAAGCTCATCACCCGCGAGCTGTCGCATGCGCTGCTGCCCGGCGTAACCCGCGCCGCGGTGCTCGAACTGGCGGCGCGCCATGGGGTCGAGATCGAAGAACGCGCCTTCACCCCCGACGAGGCGCGCGACGCCCGCGAGGCCTTCATCACCTCGGCCACCAACTTCGTCGTGCCGGTGGTGCGCATCGATGGCGAGGTGATCGGCGACGGGGCCCCCGGCGCGCTGACCCGCGAGCTGCGCGAGCAGTATATCGCGTCGCGTCGCGCAGCCGCGCTCGCCCCCGCCTGATCCCTCCCATTCAGCCCCGCGCCGTCCTCCCCGGCGCGGGGCTGTTTTCAACGGCCCGTCGCGGCCATTCCAGGACCACTCCCATGACCCAGTACCTTGCCAGCCGCATGGCGGCCGTACGTCCCTCGCCGACCATCGAACTTGCGCTGAAGCTGCAGCAGATGAAGGCCGAGGGCCATGACATCATCAGCCTTGGCCAAGGCGAGCTCGACTTCGCCACGCCCGAGCATATCGCCGAGGCAGGCATCGCCGCGATCCGCGGCGGCCAGACCAAATACACCGCCAGCTCGGGCACGCCCGAACTGAAAGCCGCCATCGCCGCCAAGTTCGAACGCGAGAACGGGTTGAGCTACAAGCCCTCGCAGATCATCGCCGGCAATGGTGCCAAGCAGCTGGTGTTCAACGCGCTGATGGCGACGCTGGATGCGGGCGACGAGGTGATCATCCCCGCGCCCTATTGGGTCAGCTACCCCGATATGGTCAGCCTCGCTGGCGGCACCCCGGTGATCGCCCCCTGCACCGCCGAGAACGGCTGGAAGCTCACCCCCGAGACGCTGGCCGCCGCGCTGACGCCCAAGACCAAATGGGTGCTGCTGAACTCGCCGAACAACCCCACCGGCGCGCTCTACTCCGAGGCCGATATCGCCGCGCTGTGCAAGGTGCTGGCCGATCACCACACGCTGATCATGGCCGACGACATCTACGAGCTGGTGGTGCATGAGGGCAGCTTTGCCACGCCCGCAGCGGTCGCGCCCGAGCTGGCGGACCGCATCCTGACGGTGAACGGCGTGTCGAAGGGCTACGCGATGACCGGCTGGCGTCTTGGCTATGCGGCCGGGCCGGAATGGCTGGTGCGCGCTATGGACATCCTGCAGTCGCAGAGCACCTCGAACCCCTCGGCGATCTCGCAGGCCGCCACCGTCGCCGCGCTGACCGCGCCCGCCGACTTCCTGCCCGAGCGCAATGCCCGGCTGAAGGCCCGCCGCGACATGGTGATCGCCGCCATCGACAAGATGCCCGGCATCACCTGCGCGACCCCGCCCGCCAGCTTCTACGTCTTCCCCGATTGCACCGGCCTTTTTGGCGCCCGCACCCCCGAGGGCAAGGTGATCGAGAGCGACATGGACGTGGCCGACTTCCTGCTGACCGAGGGCCGTATCGGCGTGGTGCCGGGCTCGGCCTTCGGCACGCCGGGCTATCTGCGCCTCGCCTATGCGCTCGACGACGCGCGGCTCGAAGAGGCGATGCAGCGCGCCATCGCGGCGCTCGAGACGCTGCAGCTTGCCGTCCCGGCCTGAGGCCCGGCATAAGACCACACCGGCCGCGCAGATCGTCGCGGCCGGCCTTTTCACCGCCCCACCCGAGGTTTCCTGAAATGACCCTGCTCACCTCCGACGCCCGCGGCGTTTACGTCATCTCCGTCACGCCCTTCACCGACAGCGGTGAGATCGATTGGGACAGTCTCGACCGGGTGGTGGATTCCTACTTCGAGAAGGGCGCCGACGGGCTGACCATTCTTGGCATGATGGGCGAAGCGCCGAAGCTGACCCAGGCCGAAAGCCGCGCCGTCGCCGAGCGGGTGATCAAGCGCGCCGCGGGCAAGCCGGTGGTCGTCGGCGTCTCAGCTCCCGGCCTTGCGGCGATTGGCGAGCTGGGCAAAGCGGTGATGGATATGGGCGCCGCGGGCTGCATGGTGACCACCCCGGGCAGCCTGAAGACCGACCCGCAGATCCACGGCTATTTCGGGCAGGTCGCCCGCACGCTCGGGGATGACGTGCCGATCGTGCTGCAGGACTTCCCGCTGTCCACCGGCGTGAACATCTCGGACGAGGTGCTGGGTCAGATCATCGACGACGTGCCGCAGGTGGTGATGCTCAAGCACGAAGACTGGCCGGGGCTCGCGAAGATCAGCAAGCTGCGCAAGGCCGAGACCGAGGGCCGCCGCCGCATCTCGATCCTCTGCGGCAACGGCGGGGTGTTCCTGCCCGAAGAGATGGCGCGCGGTGCTGACGGCGCGATGACGGGTTTCGGCTTTCCCGAAATGCTGGCAGACGTGGTGCGGCTGGCCGGCAGCGGCGAGATGGACCGGGCGCAGGATATCTTTGACGCCTATCTGCCGCTGGTGCGCTACGAGCAGCAGCCCGGCGCCGGGCTGGCGGTGCGCAAATACGTGCTGCAAAAGCGCGGGGCCATTGCCTCGGCGGCGCTGCGCGCCCCGGGCGCGGGCCTTGCGCCCGAGGCCATCGCCGAGGTCGAGCGTCTGCTCGCCCGGCAGGACAAACGACTGAAGGAGCTGAACTGATGGATCTGGGACTGAGCGGCAAGACCGCGCTGGTGCTCGGCGCAAGCCGCGGCCTTGGCGCTGCGAGCGCAACACTTCTGGCGCAGGAAGGCGCGCAGGTGATCGCCGCCTCGCGCAGCGGCGACGCGCCCGCCGAGGGCATGGAAGGCGTCAAGCTCGACCTGTCGGATGCAGATAGCGTTGCGGCGCTGATCGAACGGCTCGCCGCGCAGCCGGTCGACATTCTGGTGAACAACTGCGGCGGCCCCGCCGCGGGCCCGGCAAAGGGCCAGAGCACCGCAGCGTGGCAGGCCGCCTTTGAGGCCATGGCCGCGCCGATCTTTGCGATCACCGATGCCGCACTGCCGGGGATGATCGAGAAGGGCTGGGGCCGCGTGGTCACCATCGGCTCGTCGGGCATTGTCCAGCCGATCCCCAACCTCGCGCTGTCGAACGGCGTGCGCGGCGCGGTGGCGGGCTGGTCGAAGACGCTGGCCGCCGAGGTCGCCGACAAAGGCGTGACCGTCAACATGGTGCTGCCGGGGCGCATCGCCACCGACCGTCTGGCGCAGCTCGACGGGATCAAGGCCGAGAAGTCCGGCGCCTCGCTCGACGCCGTGCAGGAAGCCAGCCGCAAGACCATCCCCGCAGGCCGCTATGGCACGCCCGAAGAATTCGGCGCCATGGTCACCTTCCTGTGCTCGGCGCAGGCGGCTTACGTCACCGGCTCGATGATCCGCGTCGACGGCGGCATGATCCGCGGCATGTAAACGCCGCGCTGCTCTCTTGCTAAGGGCGCATCGCGACACGAAGAACGGGCCCTAGGGCCCGTTTTCTTTTGCCTCCGGAACCTGCCCCGGACCGTCCCCAGCGGCACCACGCAGCGCCTAACCCATGGGGTATAGGACTGGCGAGAGCACAACAAACGCGTGGGCTCGCCCCCCGCACGAGCCCAGCGTGCGATCTGGCCGATCAGCTCGGCTGCGCTTTTGAGGACGGGCCGACCGGGCGCTATATTGCGGTCGACGCAATGAAGGCGACTTCGGTCCCCGGAGTCTTCGCCGCCGGAGACCTTGCAAGCCCGATGCCCAATGCGACACTTGCCGGCGCCGCCGCGCATCGCTCGCTGATCTTCGATCCCGACCTCAGGGGCCGGGGCTGAGCCCGGCTCAGCGCCGGCCCGTCAACCCGGCGCTCATGACCGACAGCATGAAGAGGATCGCCACCACGCAGACGATGGTCGGCCCGGTTGGCGTGTCGAGATGGTAGGACGCCTGGATCCCGCCGATCACCGAACCGCCGGCGATCAGCACCGCAAGGCCAGCCATCGCCTCGGGGGTACGGCTGAACGGGCGGGCGGTGGCGGCGGGGATGATCAGCATGGCGGTGATCAGCAGCGCCCCCACCACCTTGATCGCCACTGCCACGGTGATCGCCAGCGCCAGCGTCAGCACCAGTTGCTCGCGCCGCGGATCGACGCCTTCGGCGCGGGCGAGATCGGGGTTGAGCGTGGCGGTCAGCAGCCCCGACCAGCGCCAGCCCACCAGCCCCAGCACCAGCGCCGCCCCGCCCCAGATCACCGCAAGGTCGGCGGGCATCACCGCGAGGATATCGCCGAAGAGATAGGCCATCAGGTCAATCCTGATGCCGCTCAGGAAGGACGCCGCCACCAGCCCGAAGGCCAGCGCCGAATGCGCCAGCACGCCCAGCATCGTGTCCATCGCAAAGCCGCGCCCGCTCAGCGACGAGACGGTGAAGGCCATGGCCAGAGCCACCGCCAGAACCCCCGCGAAGATCGACACGGAAAAGGTGAGCGACAGCGCCACGCCGAGGATCGCCGCATGCGCGGTGGCGTCGCCGAAATAGGCCATGCGGCGCCAGACCACGAAGCAACCCAGCGGTGCCGCCGCCAGCGCGAGCCCAAGGCCCGCCAGCACGGCGCGCAGGATGAAATCGTCAAACATGGTGTTCAGAAAGCTCATTCCGCCGCCTCTTGTGGCACCCGGTCATGCCAGTGGTCGTGGTGATGGGTGTAGAGCGCCAGCGCCCCGCCCGTGCCCTCGCCGAAGAGCGCGCGATATTCGGGGGCCGAGGCGACATGCTGCGGCGCGCCCTGGCAGCAGACGTGGCCGTTGAGGCAGATCACACGGTCACTGGCGCTCATGACAACGTGCAGATCGTGGCTGACCATCAGCACGCCGCAGCCGCGGCTCTGCCGGACCTCTTCGATCTGGCGGTAGAAAGCCGCGACGCCCGGCTGGTCGAGCCCTTGTGTGGCCTCGTCCAGCACCAGCAGATTGGGCTCGGCCAGCAGCGCGCGGGCCAGCATCACCCGCTGCAACTGTCCGCCCGATAGAGCGCTGATCTGCCGCCGCGACAGCCCCGCGACCCCGGCCTCGGCCAGCGCCTGTTCGATCTGCCCGGCGCTTACCTTGCGGCGAAGCCCCAGCAGCCGGGCGACGGTCATCGGCAGCGTCGGGTCGAGCGCCAGCCGCTGCGGCACGTAGCCAATGCGCAGCCCCGGCGCGGTGGTGATCCGGCCATCGCTCGGCGCAAGCGAGCCGATCAGCAGGCGTAGCAGGGTCGATTTGCCCGAGCCGTTCGGCCCGACGATGGTGACGATCTCGCCCGCCGCCATCTGCATCGAAACATTGGAAAGGATCCGGCTTTCCCCCAGCCGCAGGCTGACGCCGGTAAATTCGAAAAGAGTCATTGCCTGGCCTCTGCCTCGATGCAGGCCGGGCAGACCCCGATGGCTTCGACAACCGTCTGCTCGATCCGGAACCCGGCATCGCGCGCGGCCGCGCCGAGCAGCCCCTTGGAAGGCGCCGAGGTCGCCTCGGCCACCGAGTCGCAGACCCGGCAGATCATGAAGGCGGGGAAATGGCTCTCGCAGGGATGCGCGCAGGCGACATAGGCATTCAGCCGCTCGACCCGATGCGCAAAACCATGGGTCACCAGAAAATCCAGTGCCCGGTAGGCCACCGGCGGCTGCGATCCCCGGCCCTCGCGTTTCAGCCGGTCCAGGATCTCGTAGGCACCAAGCGCCTTGTGCTCATCCAAAAGGATTTCGAGCACCCGGCGCCGGGCCGCCGTGAACTGAAGACGCTTGTCCGCGCAGTAGCTCTCTGCGGCGGCCACCCGCTCTGCGACGCAGGCGTCATGATCATGCTCGGTGAACCCGACGGCTCTCATCTCGCTCTCCAAATTATGCGTATTGCAATGTAATAACATTACATCTACGAGTCCAGCGCATGTTACAACATAACGTGGAGTTCCCCATGTCCAGAAAACTGATCCTCGGCACCGTGTCCGCCCTCGGTCTCGCCAGCGCCGCTGCCGCCGAGGTGCCCTCGGTTGCCGCGGATATCCCCCCTGTCCACTCCCTCGTGTCGATCGTGATGGATGGGGTCGGCACGCCCGACCTTCTGGTACAGCCCGGCGCGTCTCCGCATGGCTATTCGCTGCGCCCCTCCGAGGCCGAGGCCCTCGAGCGGGCCGATGCGGTGTTCTGGATCGGCGAGGGGCTGGAACCGTGGCTGGAAGGCTCGATCGACGCTCTAGCCGAGGATGCGCATGTGGTCGAACTGGCGGAAACCGACGGCACCACCGAGCTGGAGTTTCGCGAAGGCGCGACCTTCGAGGCGCACAGCCATGACCACGGCGCGCATGAGGAACACGAGCACGATGAGCACGCGGGCGATCATGATCACGATGACCATGAGGGTCACGACGGGCACGATCATGAAGAGCACGCGCATGACGCGCATGGCCATGACCACCACGGCCACGACCCGCACGCTTGGCTCGACCCGGAAAACGCGCGCGTCTGGCTCGACGTGATTGCAGCGGAACTGTCAGAGCTGGACCCGGAAAACGCCGCCACCTATCGCGCGAATGCCGACGCCGGAAAGGCCGACATCGAAACGCTGATCGGCGAGATCTCGGCGCAGCTCGAGCCGGTGCGCGGCAAGAACTTCATCGTGTTCCACGACGCCTACCACTATTTCGAGAACCGTTTCGAGTTCCCGGCAAGCGGCTCGATCTCGATCGGTGATGCCTCGGATCCCAGCCCGGCCCGGATCGAGGAGATCCAGGATAAGGTGGCAGAGCTGGGCGTCACATGTGCTTTCACCGAACCGCAGTTCAATGGCGATCTTGTCGCCACCGTCTTCCGCGGCAGCGACGCAAAGACCGGCGTGATGGATCCGCTGGGCGCCGCTCTGGAGCCGGGCAAGGACCTCTACCCGCAGCTTCTGCGCAACCTTGCAAGCAGCCTGACCGGCTGCCTCGGCTGACACCACCAAGGGGCGCCCGTGCCACGCGGCGCCCTTTCCATCCCCTTCCAGCATCGCGCCAAAGGAAGAGCGATGCTTGAATTCTCGCCCGCCTCGCCAGCCAACAGGTCGAGGTCTATGGCGATGTGCCCAACCCTACCAGACCCTGAGGCTCGCGCGCATTGGCTCTCGGGCGGGCGCGGTCCGCGGCACCCTGCCCTCAGTGCTTTATCCGCATCGCCGCGATCTGCGCCGAGGTGGGCCGGTTGGCCCGCCGGATCAGCAAAAGCAGCAGTCCGAACACCACAAGGAGCAGCCCGATCCCCATCAGCCCGTACCACAGGTCGAAGAAAGAGAGCGCGATCAGCATGGCCAGCAGCACCACAAAGATCGATACGAAAAAGATATCCGCCAGTTTCATTTTCTTGCATTCAGTTAGATAGTTACGCCTTCCGCCCGCGCGGACCCCTGCCCGGCGCTCCGACTGGCGCGAGGCCCCACCGGTAGTGCAGAACCACGGCAACCGCGAGCCTCGGCGTCGGCATCAGCGCAAGACCGCCGATCACCCTGTGCTGAGCCATGGGATGGCTCGAGCGCATGCCTAAGTGAGCTGAAAGCCCCCCGCCGCCTCAGATCAGGATACGCCTGCGCCCCTCATCCATCTCGTCGGCGGCATGGGCGCGGATCATCTCCGAGGCGACGCGGATATCCTCGGCGATGGCATGGGCCGCCGCCGCACCGTCATGGGCCTGCAGCGCTTGGCAGAGTTGGCGGTGGTGCTCGCGCGAATGGTGGGTGCGCGAGCGGATCAATTCCTCTTCCGCCGGGACGCCCGCTCTCACCCCGATGTCGTAGTTGATGATCGGACCGGCCTTGAGCCAGAGCATACGGATCACCTGCATCAGCGCCGCAGACCCGGACGCCCGGTAGAGCGCGAAATGCAGGTCCTTGTTGGCCGCCACCGCCTCGGCGCTGCCATAGGATCGGTCGAGAACCCGTTCGAACTGCTCGGCAAGGCGCAGAATCCCGGCGATCTCTGCCTCGCTTGCCGCAAGCGCCGCACGGCGCGCCGCCTCGCCTTCGTTGAGCATCCGGACCTCGGTCAGATCGGCGAACTCTGCCGCGGTCATCAGCGGCACCTGCACCGCCCGTTTTGGCGAGACATTCAGCGCCCCGCTCGCCGCGAGACGACTCACCGCTTCGCGCACGGGCATCATGGAAACGTCCAGCCGTTCGGCAAGATCGCGCAGCGACAGCCTGTCCCGAGGCTTGAGGGCGCCCGACAAAAGCATCTCGCAGAGCGCCTCATGCACCTGATCCGAAAGGGTTTCCCGACGCGCGGGCTGAAGCTGTTCGAGGCCGTCGTTCATCTATCTCATAACTCCAGTTGACCGCGGAAGCCCGCTCTGTAACTGTGATCTCAGATCACAGATGGAGGAGCAAGGCTCTCCCATGGGCAAGACGGCCACGGAGGAACATCGGCCGCCGGACCCCAAGAGGCAGGGCCCGAGGTGATCTTAGCAAATTGGTCTCAGGGAGGAGTACCATGACGAACCATCTCACGAGCCGCAGGGGATTCCTGCGGACGGGAGCGGCTGGCCTGACGCTGGCCGTCGCCGCCCCCGCCTATCTGCGGGCGCAGGGCGCGCCGCTGAAAATCGGCCACCTGACCCCCACCACCGGCTTTCTCGGCCCGCTCGGCGAATACGCGCAGATGGGCATCAAGCTGGCGGTCGAGCACATCAACGCCAACGGCGGCGCCGGAGGACGGCAGGTCGAGTTGATCATGGAGGACAGCGTCAACCCGCAGACCGCCTCGACCAAGGCCGAGCGCATGTTCGAGCGCGACGGCGTCGACATGATCATCGGCGAGATCTCCTCGGCCTCCTGTCTGACGATCAGTCAGGTCGCGGCACGCTACAAGAAATGCTTCGTCAACACCGGTGGCAACTCGGACAGCCTGCGTGGTCAGGACTGCAACCGCTACATGTTCCACGTCGAGACGCAGAACTCGATGTATGTGAACGCCGAAGGCCAGTATTTCGCGGGCGAGGGCATGGTCGACGGCAAGAACTGGTACACGCTGAGCGCCGATTACGCCTTTGGCCACGACCTTCTGTCGGCGGCCAAGGCGTTCCTCGAGACCAATGGCGGCAATCTCGTCGGCGACGATCTGGTGCCGACCGATGCGACCGATTTCTCGTCCTACCTGCTGAAGATCCGTCAGGCCGAGCCGGACGTGGTGGCGCTCAACCTCGCGGGCACGCAGATCACCAACTTCTTCAAGCAATACGGAGAGTTCGGCCTCGACTTCACACTCGGCGGCTTCGGCTTCGACACGGTCTCGGCATGGGCGGCGGGGGCGCAGAACTTCCGCGGCACTTGGCCGAACGTGTGGAACCATCTGGTGCAGAACGACGCCAGCCAAGCCTTTGTGCAGGCGTTCAGCGATGCCTATGGCAAACCGCCCGAGAACCAGGCCTGGGGGGATTACAACGCCGGTCTGATCATGGCCAAGGCGGTGGCCGAGGCGGGCGACGCGTCGGGAGACGCGCTGGTCGGCTATCTCGAGAGCGAAGAGGCGAAGTTCGACCTGATGAAGAGCCGTCCGGGCTATTTCCGCCCCTCGGATCACCAGCTCATTCAGGAGATCTATGCGATCACCGCGCTGCCAGCCGACGAGGCGCAGAACGAGTGGGACATCTTCACCACGTCCGATCCGGTTCCGGGCGCGGACCAGCCGCTCGAGTCGCTGGCCACCGCCGTCACCGGCGGCACCTGCTCGATGTGACGCGCCAGTGATGTGCCGGTGAAGAACCGGTGACGCAATCGGGGCAGCGGGCCAAAAGGCCCCTGCCCCACACACCGATACCCAAAGAAAATACCCAAGGAAGGAGTGCGCCGCGATGCTGGGGCTATTCATCGCGCAGGTGCTGAACGGCCTGCTGGACGGCACCTATTACCTGCTGATCGCGCTGGGGCTGTCGCTGATCTTTTCGCTTGGCGGGATCATCAACCTCGCGCATGGCGCCTTCTTCGCCATCGGCGCATATCTCGCCATCCTGATCACGCCCTACGTGGGCTATTTCGGCGCGCTGATCCTCGTGCCGCTGATCGTGGCGGGGCTGGGCATGGCGACCGAGCGCACGCTCTTCACCCGCTTCTACCGGGTCGATCCGCTCTATTCGCTGCTGCTGACCTTCGGGCTTGCCATGGTGATCGAACAGGGATTGCGCTGGATTTTCGGGGCCTCGCCGCAGAACTACAACATGCCCGAGCTGCTGCGCGGGCAGGTGTTCTTGGGGGATTTCATCTACTCGCGCTACCGCATCTTCCTGATCGCCGTCGCGGTGCTCGCCGTCGGTGCGCTGTGGCTGCTGCTCAACAAGACCGCCTTCGGGCGCATCGTCCGCGCCGGGGTGCAGAACCCCGAGATCGTCGGCTCCCTCGGCATCTCGCTGCGGCCCTATCTGTCGGTGGTCGCGGGCATCGGCATCGGCCTTGCCGGGCTGGCGGGCGTGCTGCTCTCGCCGATCTACACCATCCACCCGGCGATGGGCGCCGAGGTCATCACGCTGGCCTTCGTGGTGGTGGTGATCGGCGGGCTCGGCTCGTTCTGGGGCGTCATCATCGCCGCCGTCCTCGTCGGGCTGACCAAGGGCGTGCTCGTGGCCATCGGCCTGTCGTCATGGTCCACCGCCGCCATCTACCTGTTGATGTTCCTCGTGCTTCTGGTGCGCCCGCGCGGCCTGCTGGGCGAGCGCATTCTCCGCTTCGAATGAGACGATCCAACGCATGACCCGCATTCATCCGCTTCTTGTCGCGGCAGCCGCGCTGATCGTGCTGCCCTTCCTCATCCTCGCCGCCGGGCTGACCTATACCTCGGCGACCGAGGTGGTGGTCTTCGGCCTCGCCTGCATGGGGCTCAACATCCTTGCCGGGCGCACCGGGCTGATCAGCTTCGGCCATGGCGCGTGGTTCGGCCTTGGCGCCTATCTCGCCGGGCTCTCGGCCCGGGCCATGGGCGCGGAGGGCAGCTTCTTTCTGCCGCTGATCGTCGCCGTGCTTGCCACCGCGCTGATCGCGGCCGTCTTCGGTGCGCTGATCCTGCGCCGCCGGGGGGTCTATTTCTCGCTGATGACGCTGGCGCTCTCGGCGCTCGGGTTCACCATCGCCTTCCGCTGGACCGAGGTGACCGGCGGCGAGAACGGGCTGGGCGGCATCTCCCGCCCGCAGATCTTCGGGCTCAGCTTCGAGATGTCCCAACCCTATTACTGGCTGGTCGCACTCATCGCCTTTGCGGTGCTGTGCCTGCTATGGCGGGTCTATAACTCGCCGCTCGGCACGGTGCTGCTGGCGATCCGCGAGAATGAGCAGCGCGCGCGCTTTCTGGGCTACAAGGTCGACCGCTACAAGCTGGCCGCCTTCGTGCTCTCGGCGACGATCACCGCGCTGGCCGGGGTGCTGCTGCTCTACAAGAACCGCATGACCTCGGCCGAGCCGATGTCGGTGGTGTTCTCGGGCGAGCTTTTGGCCATGGTGGTGATCGGCGGCATGCGCTCGTTCATGGGACCGGCGATCGGCGCGCTCTTCTACATCCTCTTCCGCGAGTATCTGTCGATCTATTCCGAGAACTGGCTGTTCTGGTTCGGCCTCGTGTTCATGGGCTTCGTGCTGTTCGCCCGCGACGGGCTGATCGGCATCCCCGGACAAATCCGGCGCCACTTCAATCCGCCCGCCGAGACCGGTGCGGCGATGGCCGGGCGCAAGGCCGAGGTGCATCCGCTGCCCGAGTTCCTGCGTCCCGAGCGCCATGTGGACGGCGCGCTGCTGGAGGCGCGGGGCATCTCCAAGCATTTCGGCGGGCTCAAGGCGGTGGACGAGGTAGACATCTCGGTGCGGGACCGCACACTGCACGCCCTGATCGGCCCCAACGGCGCGGGCAAGACCACCGCCTTCAACCTGCTGTCGGGCCTTTACACCCCCGACAGCGGCGAGGTGACGCTGGGCGGTCAGCCGCTTTCGGGGCGCAAGCCCGAGGAGATCTCCGAGGCCGGGATCGGGCGCAGTTTCCAGATCACCAACCTCTTTCCCTCGCTCACCGTGCAGGAGAACATCCGCCTCGCGGTGCAAGCAGGCGATCCCAGCCGGATGAACCCGGTGATCCGCGCCCGCAACCTTGCGCAGGTCAACGAGCGCACCGCGCAGATCATGCGCTACGCCGGGCTCAGCGGCATGGAAGAGGCCGAGGCCGGATCGCTGTCCTACGGCGGGCAGCGGCTGCTCGATCTGGGGCTGGCGCTTGGCAACCATCCGCGCATCCTGCTGGCCGACGAGCCGCTGGCGGGCCTGTCGGTGGCCGAGCGCGAGCGCATCGGCCTGCTGCTCAAGGCGCTGTCCCGCGACATCCCGGTGCTGCTGGTCGAGCATGACATCGACCGGGTGTTCGAACTCGCCGACCACGTCACGGTGATGAACGAAGGACAGGTGCTGCTCGACGGCACGGTGGACGAGGCACGCGGCGACGCACGGGTGCAGGAGGTCTATATCGGCTCGGGCACCTCGGCGGTCGCCGCCAAGCCGCGCGTCAGCGCGGTGCAGGACGCCACCATCCTCTCGCTCGACAAGGTCAACGTCAGCTACGGCAAGAGCCACATCCTCAACGACGTCAGCTTCGATCTGCGGCAGGGCGAGATCCTCGCGCTCTTGGGCCGGAACGGTGCGGGCAAATCGACGCTGCTGAAATCGCTGATCGGCATCGCCCCGGTAGGCAGCGGCGAGATCACCCTCGAGGGCAAGACGATCTCGGGGCAGCCCTCCGCCGCCATGGCGCGCGCCGGGATCTCCTATGTGCCGCAGGGGCGCGGCCTCTTTGCTGGCATGTCGGTGAAGGACAACCTCGAGCTTGGGCGCATCCAGCGTCAGACCGGGCATGGGGTGCATTGGGACGAAGAGCGCATCTTCTCTTATTTCCCGCGCCTCAAAGAACGCATCGACACCCCCGCCGACTATCTCTCGGGCGGCGAGCAGCAGATGGCCGCGGTTGCGCGGGCGCTCTCTGGTGACACCCGCGTGCTGCTGCTGGACGAACCCTTCGAGGGGCTCTCACCCGCCGTGGTCGAGCAGCTTTTCGAAACCTTCGACCGGCTGCGGCAGGAGGTTTCGATCATCATCGTCGACCACAACCTCGATCTGGCGCTGACCCTCTCTGACCGCACCGTCGCGCTCGAACGGGGCAGCATCATCCACGACGGCCCCTCCGCCGCGCTCGCGCATGACATCGACCTGCGCCGGCAAGTGCTCTGGCTCTGAGAAAGGACCTTCCATGACCCAAAAGGTTGCCATCATCGGGGCCGGGCTGATCGGCCGCTCGTGGAGCGCGCTCTTCGCCCGCGCCGGATATGAGGTGCAGGTCTGGGACGCCGAGCCCGGCGTGCTCGAACGCTTCCCCACCGATATCGAGGCGCTCTGCGACACGCTGGTCACCGAGAAGCTGCTCGACGACAAGCCCGGCACGCTGGCCCGCATCCGCACCTGCCCGACGCTGGAAGAGGCGGTGGCGGATGTCGCCTTCGTGCAAGAGAACGGCCCCGAGAAGATCGAGGTGAAGACAGAGCTTTTCGCCCGGCTCGACGCCGCGACCCCGGTTGATGCGGTGATCGCCTCCTCGACCTCGGCCATCGTCGCCTCGCGGTTCACCGAGACGCTCACCCACCGCGCGCGCTGCCTCGTCGGCCATCCGGTAAACCCGCCGCATCTGGTGCCGGTGGTCGAGCTTTGCCCCGCGCCCTGGACCGATCCCGCCGCGATGGAGACAGCCGAGGCGATCTACAGTGCCATCGGTCAGGTGCCGGTGAAAATGGCCCGCGAGCGCGACGGGTTCGTGCTCAACCGCCTGCAGGGCGCGCTTCTGGGAGAGGCGCTGCGGCTGATCGGCGAGGGCACGGTTTCGGTCGAGGGTCTGGACGCCACCATCAAACACGGGCTCGGCCTGCGCTGGACGTTGATCGGCCCGATCGAGACCATCGACCTCAACGCCCCCGGCGGCATCACCGATTACGCGGCGCGCTACGGCGGCTTCTATGCAAGACTGGCCGCCGAGCCTGCAGGCCCCGAGGTGTTCTCGGTCACGCAGGCCGAGAAGATCGCCGCAAGCTGGCCGCAGGACCGCAGTCCCGAGAAAATCCGCGAACGGCAGGACCGCCGCGACACGCGCCTCGCCGCGCTGCGCCGCCACCTCGCCGCCGAGCAAAGCTGACCCAAGGAGACCCCAATGGCAAAATCCCGCAAGGTGATCATCACCTGCGCCGTAACCGGCGCGATCCATACCCCCTCGATGTCGGAATATCTGCCGGTGAGCGCCTCCGAGATCGCCGATGCCGCCATCGGTGCCGCCGAGGCTGGCGCGGCAGTGGTGCATCTGCACGCCCGCGATCCGGAAGACGGCCGCCCGGACCAGACCCCCGAGGCGTTCAGCCCGTTTCTGAAGGTGATCAAACAGGCCTCGAATGTGGTGGTGAACATCACCACCGGCGGCGCGCCCACCATGAGCATCGAGGAGCGCGTGCGCCCCGCCGCGACGCATCGGCCCGAGATCGCCTCGCTCAACATGGGCTCGATGAACTTCGGCCTGTTTCCGATGCTGCAGCGCTTTCCCGACCTCGAGCACCAGTGGGAGCGCGATTATGTCGGCAATAAAAACATCATCTTCAACAACAGTTTCGGGCAGATCGAGCACATCCTGACCACGCTCGGCGCGCTCGGCACCCGCTTCGAGTTCGAGTGCTATGACACCGCCCATCTCTACAACCTCAAGTATTTCCTCGATCAGGGGCTGGTGAAGGCACCGCTGTTCATCCAGACGGTGTTTGGCCTGATGGGCGGCATCGGCGCGCATCCCGACGACGTCATGCACATGAAGCGCACCGCCGACCGGCTGTTCGGCGATCAGTACCGCTGGTCGGTGCTGGGCGCGGGCAAGAACCAGCTGCCGATCGCCGCCATGTCCGCGGCCATGGGCGGGCATGTGCGCGTGGGGCTCGAGGATTCGCTCTGGGCCGGTCCGGGACAGCTGGCGCGCAGCAATGCCGAGCAGGTCGCCAAGGCGCGGCAGATCATCGAAGGGCTCGGGCTGGAGCTAGCCAGCCCCGACGAGGCCCGCGAGATCCTCGACACCAAAGGCGCGGACGCCGTCGGGTTCTGAACCCCGCCCGCACCGGCGCAAGGCTGCTCATGGATCGGGAAAGCGCCCGGGCTCAGTCCCGGCGCACCCGGATCGGCCTTGCGACGGGCTGTGCCGCAAGCCGCGCGGCCATGTCCTGAGGCGCCGCGCGTTTGCGCAGGTAAATCCACAGCATCGCCATGACGCCGATCGAGAAATAGCCATCCACGGCGTAGTGATAGCCGCTCCAGATCGACAGCAGCAGGATCGCGGCGCAAAACAGCGCCGCCGGGAAGGCCAGCAGGGCAGAGCGCTCGCCACAATAGAGCGCGACGACCGTGGCCACCGACACATGCACCGAGGCAAAGGCGGAAATCCCCGTACCAAAGCTTTCGCGCCCCGCAGCATACATCTCCCACAGGTACTCCTGAAGCGCACCCATGGTAGTGCCGTCGAGCCCCGCATATCGCTGTGTCAGGGTCAGCAGCGCAAAGCGATTGCCGTCATAGAGGCGGTCGTAAAAGACCGGCCCCACCGACATTCCCCCCAGCGCCAGCATGTTGCCGATGACGATCCAGCTCGCACAATAGAGCGCCAGATAGCGCTTCACGCGGGCCTGATCCTCGTCGCAGGTCACAAGCACGACCGGAAACAGCAGCGCCGCAATCAGCCACGGCCCGTGATAGAGCGGGCTGAGGCTCAGCATGGTGTCGGGGCCAAACAGCCGGTTGATCACTGCCCAAGGGTCCGCCTGCCCATGCAGCCAGGCGTCGAACCGCGCCAGATAGGGATCGGCGTAATAGGGCACGATCTGCGGCATCGTGGTCTTGAACAGCGTAAAGCCGAAATGCAGCGCCAGCACCGCGGCGTAGACCATGGCGACATTGGCGGCGGCTCTGCCCTTGGCGACGCCCCGCCGGGTCTCGGCATAAAAGGCCCAGACCGAGACCAGCACCGCAATGACCGCCACATACCAGAGCGAGACGTCCGGCTCCGAGGTCAGCGTGCCGAGCACATCCGCAAGAACCCCATCGCGGAACAGGACGGCCACGAGAAAAGAGACCAGCGCGTAGCCGATGCAGAAGGTGAAGAAGGCGAGAGAAGGGATCATTTTCTCGCTCCCTTCGACAGTGCATTGGAGTTCGGCATGGCCATCTAAATCAATTTATCGAGACTCTGACATCTAGGCGAGCAAACCCATAAGTGAAGGCGGAGTCCCGCCAATTCGCGATCCGTCCGATCCGCAGGTGGTTCTTTGCCGATCGGTTCGGGCCTCCGGCGGACCACCGAAACACCGTTTCGCCCGCGCGCAGAGGATCTGCGGCGGCGGCCCGGTGCTGCTGCAATTGTTTAAAAATCTGATGCCGGATGATGCGCCCGAGTTGGCCGTCGCGCGTCATGCGCTGCCTTGTCTAGCCGGTCACACCGCCCCCGTCGCGATGATCTGGCTCAGCGCAGGCGACAGCCCGACCGACGGTTTGGCAATCGGCTTGCAGGCGCGGCTGGCAAACCCCGCGCGCAGCGAGGCCAGCGTCAGAGCCTGCGCCGTTGCCGTGGCGATCGGGTCGAGCACGATGGCGGGCACCTCGCCCGCGATTTCCGGCGCCAGCCCCGCCAGCGGGGCCCCGCCGAGGATCACCACGTCGGCGCCATCTTCCAACGCCGCCGCGCGCGCCAGAGTGACCAGTTCCGCGCGCTGCGCCTCGCGCGCCGCCAGCACGTCGGCGGCATGTCCCGCAGGCGTACGCACGCCGGTGAAGCGCGCGCCAAGGCCGGTCGCCATGACGCAATCGCTGTACCAGCGGCTCATCACCGGCGAGAAGGTCACGATCGAAAAACGGTCGCCGAGCATGGCCGCCGACAGCACCGTGGCTTCGGCCATGCCGACCACCGGAAGATCGAAGATCTCGCGCGCGCCTGCCAGCCCCGGATCTCCGAAGGCGGCGACGATCACCGCGTCGATCCCCTGCAGATTCTCGGCGATCATCTCAAGCGTGATGCCACCGGCGATCTGCGCTTCGGCCCGCGAGGCGATATAGGGAAACCCTCGCGGCGCGGTGACCGGCACGATCTCGGCCCGGTCGCCAGCCACCTGCCGCGCGATGGCGGCCATGCTGTCGGTCATCGCGACGGTCATATTCGGATTGACGAGAAGCAGACGCATCACGGGGCCTCTTTCTGAAAGATGTCGATGCGCTTCAAAAGCGGCGCGATCTCTGCCGCCAGCGCAAGAAGGGCCGCGTCCCGGCCCGGTGCGGCGATGATCTGCAGGCCCAGCGGCAGGCCCTCGCGATCCCGGCCACAGGGCAGCGAAATCGCCGGGCAGCCGGAGTGGTTGGCCTGCGGGGTGAAGGCGGCGTGATCGCGACCGCCGCAGGGGGCACCCGCGATGGTGGCGGGCGCGCTGTCTTCGGCGGGCCATGCGGCGCAGGGCGTGGTCGGGGTGATCAGCACATCAAAGCGGGTGAGGAAATCGCGCAGGATCTGGGCCATGCGGTGCCCGGCCTGATGCGCCTGCGCCACCGCGCGACCCGAGAGCTGCAGGCCGCTGTCGATCTGCGCGCCGAGATCGGGATCAAAGAGCGCAGGGTCCTGCTGCCAGCGATCCCCGAAGAGCGCCGCCAGCCCCGCGTATTGCAGCGGCATGATGTCCATCCCGTCCAGCCCTGCCCACTCGGGCGCCGCCTCGGTCAGGCTGTGACCGGCCCCGCGCAGGGCATCCATCGCGGCGGCGAAGGCCAAATCGACATCCGGGTCCAGCAGTTGGCCAAGGCCAAAATCCGCACTGGCCGCGAAGGAGCCGCGCAGCGGCTCGGCCTGCGGCACCTCTGCCAACACCGACATGGCAAGCTGGATGTCTTCCATATGGCGCGCGATTGGCGCGATGACCGAGATCCCCCAGACCGGCTCGTCGAAACCGGGACCGTAGGGCACCAAATCCTGCGTCGGCTTGAAGCCGATCACCCCCACATGCGCAGGCGGACGCCGGCTGGAGCCGCCCGCATCGGTGCCAAGCGCCAGCGGCGCCATCCCTGCCGCCACAGCGGCCACCGAGCCGCCAGAGGACCCGCCCGGCGTGCGCGACGGGTCGACGGGGTTGCGGGTGATGCCGTGGAGCGGCGTTTTGGTGGCGCCCTTGCAGGCGAACTCGGAACAGGTGCCGATGCCGAGGATGATCGCGCCTGCCGCGCGCAGCCGGGCCACGGCCCGCGCGTCCTCTGGCGCAATGAAATCGGCAAACAACCTCGAGCCTTGGGTGATCGGCAGACCCTTCACCCAGATGTTGTCCTTGATGACCACCGGCACCCCGGCGAGCGGCAGATCCTCACCCTTGGCAAGGCGCGCGGCCACGGTTTCGGCCTCGGCCTCAAGGCGGGGGTTCACCAGCGTCAGCGCGTTCAGCTGCGGGTTCATCTCCGCAACACGCGCCCGCGCGGCCTGCGCAACCTCCAGCGGCGTGATGCGCTGCGCGCGCACTTCGGCGGCAAGGGCGCAGGCGGAAAGTTCCATCACGCTCATACTTGACCCTCCTGTACCTGCGCCCAGTGCGCAGCGATGTCGCGGCGCGGGGCGATCCACACCCCTTCGCGGGCCGAGATATGCGCCAACACATCCTCAAGCCCCGCGATCCGGCCAGCGCGGCCGATCAGCCGCAGATGCAGACCGACCGAGAGCATCCGCACCGCCGCGCCGCCCTCATCATAAAGCCGCTCGAACGCGCCGATCACATAGTCCGAGAAATCGCGCGCCTGCACGAAGCCGCCCCCCGGAGAGAAGCGCATGTCATTGGTATCGAACGCATAAGGCAGGATCACATGGCCGCCGTCCATGCGCGGGATATCGTCGTCATAGGCGTCGCTGTCATAGAGGAAATCGCCGCGCGCCTTCAGCAAGGGCCGCGTGTTCCCCGAGGCCGAAGAACGGGTGTGCCAGCCCACCGGGGCCACACCGCAGGCGCGGGTGATGGCGGCATGGGTGCGCTCGATCACCGCCTCTTCCTCGGTGCGCGCCATATTGGCGTGACGCTCCCACAACCAGCCGTGGCAGGAAACTTCGTGCCCCCGCGCCACCGCGTCCTGCAGCAGCCACGGCGCGCGCTCGGCCACCCGCCCGCAGGTCGAGAAGGTCGCCTTGGCACCCACCTTGTCAAAGGCCTTGGCGATCCGCGCATAGCCCTGCCGCGTGCCATAGGCGAAGTGGCTCTCCATGCAGAGATCCGGCGCGTGCTCGACCTCTTCGCGGATCTCATAGGTGACCTCGTTGCGCGCGTCGCCATCGCCGATGGAATATTCCGCGCCCTCCTCCACGTTGACCACGAAGGAGACGGCGAGGCGCGCACCTCCCGGCCAGCAGGGCGCTGGCTCGGCGCCGAAATAGCCCCGGAAGTCGCGGCGGTCGTCCCTGTCAAAGCTCATGCGCTTACCCTTGGATCATACGGTTGAGGCCGACGGTGCGCGCGCCGAAGACCAGCACGATGATCGCCAGCAGGATCAGCCCCGAGGACATGGCCGCAAGCGACGGATCGGGCTGTTCTTCGAGATATTGCAGCATCTTGATCGGCAGCGTTTTGTTGCGCGCGTCGGTGAGGAAGATCGAGATCGGGTAGTTGTCCATCGACGCAAGGAAGGCGAAGAGCCCTGAGGTCAGATAGGCGGGCGCAAGGCTTGGCACGAGCACCTTGAGGATCGCCTTGGGATAGCTCAGCCCCAGCGTCCGCGCCGCGTCGATCAGCGAGAAGTCGAAGGCCGCCATAGAGGCCAGCAGCGTGCGCATCACGAAGGGCAGCGTGATCACGATATGGCCCAGCAGCAGCGACCAATAGGCGTCGCGCAGGCCGATCTCGCGGAAGAACTGCAGCAGCGCCACGCCCACCACCAGCCCCGGCATCATCAACGGCGAGACGGCGAAAGTGGCGATTGCCTCGCGGCCGCGGAACTGGCCGCGGGTGACCGCGACCGAGGCCAGCGTGCCCAGCACCAGCGAGATCAGCGTGGAGATCAGTGCAAGGTTCAGCGACAGCAGCACCGCGTCCCACAGCCCGCTGCGCTTGCCCAGCGAGGCGTACCAGCGCAGCGACCATTCGGGCGGCGGCAGCGTGTAGACCGGCGAAGAGGTGAAAGAGGCGGCGATGGTGATCACGATGGGCAGCATCAGGAAGGCGACGCAGGCCAGCCCCATGCTCCACGAGAGGGCGCGGAAGATACGGTCTGTCTGGGTCATGTGCGGGCTCCCAGCCTGCGGGCCAGCCAACTCGACAGCACCACCACCAGCACCGCGATGCCCAAGAGCACCGCCGAGATGGTGGAGCCAAGCGGCTCGTTGCGGAGATAGAGGAACGAGCGCGCGATGAGCATGGACAGCGTCTGCTGGCGCTCGCCGACGATCAGCGAGGGGATCACATACATCGACACCGCCAGCGAGAAGGTGAAGGCCGAGCCCGCCACCACACCCGGCAGGGTCAGCGGCAGCGTGACGTTGAAGAAGCGGAACATCGGCGTGGCCCCAAGCGAGGCGGCGGCCTCGGGCAGGCGCTGGTCAAGCTGGCGCACCACGGCGTAGATCGGCAGCACCATGAACGGCAGGAAAACATTCGCCGCCCCGACGATCAGCGCGGTTTCGGTGAACATCATGCGGATGGGCCGGTCGATCAGCCCGATCCATTGCAGCGCCCCGTTCAGCGCGCCATTGGCCCGGAACAGGATCGACCACGCAAAGGCTTTGACCACCACCCCCAGCGACATCGGCAGCACCATGGCCACCAGAAAGACGGTCAGCCATCCGCCCTTGGCCCGGCTCATGGCGAAGGCGGTGGGATAGGCGATGACCAGCGCCAGCAAGGTGGTCAGCCCGGCAACGCGCAGCGTGCGCCAGAGCACGCGCATGTTGTATTCGTCGGCAAAGAAGTCGGCGTATTCGGTGAGTGAAAATCCATCCGGCGTGCGCACCGACTTGGCCAGCAGCATGACCAGCGGCAGCGCATAGATCACCGCCAGATACCCCAGCGCGGGGACCGCGAGCAGCGAAAGACGGTCGACACGGCGGATCATGCGGCGCCCCCATAGACCAGCGTGTCGGCGATCTCCCAGCCAAGCTGAACGGTCTCACCACGCGCCAGACCGCTGCGAATGCCGGGCAGTTCGCACAGGATGCGGTCACCCTCGGCGGCGCGGCCATGCAGCACCGTCTTGGAGCCCAGAACCATCACGTCCTCCAGCACGACCGACAGGCTGTTTTCGCCCTGCCCCACCGAGATAAGCTCTGGCCGCACGCCGATCTGCGCCGCGCCGCCAACCGGCAGATCGCCGCGGGCGCGCAAGGATCCGTAGGGCGTGTCGAGCGTCAGAAGACCGCCCTCGGAGGCGGCTACGGTGCCCATGATGGTTGCGGAAAGCCCGACGAAATCCATGACAAAAGGCGAGGCCGGACGGGCATAGAGCGTCGACGGGTCGGCAAACTGCTCGATCTTCCCGGCGTTCATTACCGCGATCCGGTCCGACACGCCCATCGCCTCTTCCTGATCGTGGGTGACAAAGATGGCGGTGATCCCGCGGTCGCGCAGCAGCGATTTCAGTTCCACCTGCATGGTCTCGCGCAGCTTGCGGTCGAGGGCAGAGAAGGGCTCGTCGAGCAGCAGCAGATCCGGCCCCACCACCAGCGCCCGCGCCACGGCGACGCGCTGCTGCTGACCACCCGACAGCGCCGAGATCGGGCGGCCCGCAAATCCCTCCATCCGCACGAGGCGCAGCGCCGCGTCCACCGGGCCAGCGATCTGCGCCTTGGGGGTGCCGCGCGCCCGCAGCCCGAAGGCGACATTCTCGGCCACGGTCAGATGCGGGAAGAGCGCGTAGTTCTGGAACACCACCGAAACATTGCGCTTATGCGCGGGAAAGCGGCTGATGTCGCGCCCGCCCAGCACCACCGAGCCCTCGTCGGCCTCCATCAGCCCGGCGATGATGCGCAACAGCGTGGTCTTGCCGCAGCCCGAGGGACCGAGGAGAGAGACAAGCTCTCCCCGGTCCACCCGGAAGTTCATGCCGGACATGACGCTTGTGCCTTTGAAGGATTTCGCAACGCCCCAGACGTCGAGGTAGCGGCGATCGCCCGGAGTGGGGTCTTGGGTCATGTCCAACATCGCCTCAGAGCGCCATCAGCTTGTCGAAACGCTCGATCCACGCGCGGCGGTTGGCGGCGACGAAGGCCCAGTCGGGACTGTAGATCTGCACGCCCTCGGGGATCACCGCGCCCGCCTTGACCGTGGTGTTGGCGGGCACCGAAGAGGCGAAATCGGCGATGGCCGACTGCATCTTCTCGCCCAGCATCTCGTTCACATAGGCCTCGGCCAGCTCCGGGTTCGGCCCGCCCTTCACAAGGCAGATGCCCGACGGCATGGCAAAGATGCCTTCCTTCGGCGCGGCCAGATCGACCGGCACGCCTTCGGATTTGCGCGGCAGCGTGTAGGACGAGAAATTGCCCGACAGCAGCGTGATCTCGCCCTGCTCCAGCAAGTTGAAGGCTTGGCTCATGGTCGAATAGACCGACAGCAGGTTGGGCTTGAGCTCCTCAAGCTTGGCGAAGGCGGCGTCGATCTCGTACTGCGCTTCCGAGAACGGCTTGCCCGAGCCCAGCATCGCCGCGACAAACAGCGTCCACATGCCTTCGGTGTTCTGCAGCGAGGGGATGATCACCTGCCCCGCGTTGGCCGGATCCCAAAGCGCCTCCCACGACGGCACGCCCTCGGAATAGTCGGTGTTATAGGCCACGCCCGCCCACGGCTGGACGTAGTTGCACCACATGCCCTCCATATGCACCGCATCGCCGCGCAGGTCGGTCATATTGGGCACCGCCTCGGCGGTGATCGGGGTCAGCAGATCGGCCTCGACCGCTTGGATCATCACCGGGTCGTCCATCTGCACGACCGACAGATACGGCTGGTCCTTGTTCGAGGCCATCTTCTCGAGGTTGACCGAGGATTTGGTGCCCTCGAACAGAATGTCCGCGCCGATCGCCTCTTTCATATGAGGCACGACGAGCTCTTCCATCCACGCGGTGTGCGATCCGGCACAGCCGATCACCAGTTCAGAGGATTGTGCGCGCAGCAGCGCGGGCGTGGCCAGCGTTCCGGCGGCGGCAAAGGCCGAGGTCTTGAGCAGCGAGCGGCGGGTGAGGCCACGGGGCGTAAGGCGGGTCATGGGCGTTCCTTCTCTGTCGGTTGCAAGGCGCGTTGGCCAAAGGGTCTGGCCGGTGAAAGGGCCGGTTCTGGCGCCGACCTCAAATGGGATGCCATTTGACTTACGCAGGATTGCCGGCCCGCTGGCGAGAGATACGGCATGAAAACTGTGTATTTTCTTAGAATGACCAAAGTTTGTGCGGCTGGATGCCACCCCTGCCCGACCCGCAGGCTAACCGCGAAGTCAAATGGCATCCCATTTTAAAGAACGGCAGTACACAGCGACTCGTGCCCGCCGGTCAGCGGGTCGGGGCAACCGCGTTGAGATGTTTCGTGAAAGCGCGCGAAGGGGGCTTAACCCTCCCCGTCCTCCAGAACGGCGGCGAAGGTCTCGCCGGTGTGCTGGAGATGCTGGCGCCAGACCTGCGCCGCCGCCACCGCGTCCCCGCCACGCAGCGCCTCCATCAGCGTCTCATGCTCTTGCACCGATTGCGCCAGACGGTCGGCGCTGTAAATCGCCATGAACCGGCCATAGCGCGCCCGCGCAATCAGCCGCTTGTGTGCGTCATGCACGATGGGATTGCCGCAGTTCTCGACGATGAAGTCGTGGATCGCGGAATTGGTGTCGAAATAATCGGTGTGGTTGCCCAGCTTGTGAAACACCATCATCTGCGCGTGCAGATCTTCAAGCTCGTCCAGCAGCGCGGGCGTGATGGTCTGCGCGAGCCGCTCGGCGGCAAGGCTTTCGAGCGAGGCAATCACCTCGAAAAGCTGCACCGCCTCTTCGGCGCTGCATTGCACCACCTGCGCGCCCTTGTTGCGCGAGATCTCGATCAGCCCGTCCTGATGCAGCAGCTTCAGCGCCTCGCGCACCGGCGTGCGCGACAGATCCAGTTCCGCCGAGATGCGCCGCTCCACCAACCGCGAGCCGGGCGGGTACTCGCCTTTGACGATACGATCGCGAAGCACTTCGGCCACCCATTGGGCAATCGCAGTCGGCGAGTCCGTGACCGGGGGAACGGCGGTCAGTTCGGGAAGAGGCTGGCTCAAGGCAAAGTGTCTCAGACAAGTAATACTGTGGCATTCCATTTTGCCCATGCCGCAGGGCGATGCAACCTAATCACGCGCCTTGCGACGTGCCCCCGACCCGTTCATCGCATTCGTCCCGGCTCGGAAGAGCCCGCAACCATTTGATTCGCCACAACCTCGCCGATCCGGGCCCTCTTCGGATCCAGATCGCTTAAATTATGCAAATTTGGCATTCCATTTGCTCAATAAGCCGACAGCGCCGAGCGCGACAAAGAAATTTCGGCGCAATTTCCCTCTCGTCCGCCGCGGATCGGCTCAGGCTGATCTCAGCGCAGAGAGGGCACACTGCCCGCTGAACCACTGACATGAATGCCATATGGCAGTGTTCGCTCCTCTTCTTCTGGTTGGCGTGCCGAGAAAAATTGTCATGGACGATTTGGCCCGGCCTGCCTGAACGATAGACCGCTCGCCACTTTGTCCGTGCCCAACAGAGAGGACAAAGACATGTGCGAACGTTGCGGAAACACCTACCAAAACATCCAGATGGCCAGCCGACGCGGCTTTCTCAAAGGCAGTGCCGCCGCTGCGGCCAGCCTTGCGCTGCCCGCCGGGCTGATGAGCGCCTCCGAGGCCGCCGCCGCCGGAATGACCACCATCAAGGCCACCCACGGCTCGGGCCTGTGCAACCTCGGCATTTTCCTCGCCAAAGAGCGTGAACTGGCCAAGGACGATGGCGTCGAGCTTGATTTCGTCGTGACCCCGACCACCACCGATGTGGTCACGCTCTTTGGCGCGGGCATGGTCGACGTCTCGGTCATCCCCTATTCCAACTTCATCACGCTGGTCGATGCCGGGGCGCCGGTGCGCATCGTCGCGGGCGCGGGTGTCGAGGGCTGCATCTTCGTCGGTGCCGAAGGCATCACCTCGGCCGAGGACCTCAAGGGCAAGACCATCGGCACCTTTCAGGCCGACACGCTCGAAGTGCTGCCCTATGACTATCTGACCGCCGCGGGCATGTCCTTTGCCGATGTCGACGTGAAATACTTCAACACCTCGCCCGAGCTTGCCGCCGCCTTCATCAATGGCGCGATCGACGCGGTGTGCCACATCGAACCCTACGCCACGCAATGTCTGCAGGAGCGCGCGGGCGCCTCGGTGCTGTCGGACGGGCTGGATGTCTACGGCAAGGGCTATTCCGACTGCGTGCTGGCCGCGCGCATCCCGTTGCTGGAAGAGAACCCCGACGCTGTGAAAGCGGTGATCAAGGCGATGATGACCGCGCAGCTGCAGTCCGAGCAGGACACCGACAAGGCGCTCGAGGACACGGTGGGCACCTACTACAAGACCTCGCTCGAGGCGCTGAAGCTGGCCCAATCGCGCCAGCCGGTGATGATCGACCAGCGCAACAATACCGAGTTCTTCGTCGAGCGTTCGGCTTCGATGCAGGCCATGGGTTACGTCAAGAACACGCTTCCTGCCGAGGCCGTTGACTGGACGCTTCTGGAAGAGGTGATCGCCGAGAACGGCGACCTCTACGAGCAGCTCGCGCTCAAGACCGCCTGAAGACCCCAATGAGCCGAACATGAGCACAGGAGCCTCCCATGAGCGACGGAACCATGAGTGACGAGAGAAAACTATCCGCCCCAACGCGTCCGCCCGCGGGCCGCAATCTGGCCCGCAAACTGGCCCCGGCGCTGTGGTCTCTCGCCTCGCTCGCAATCTTCGTGGGCTTGTGGGAGCTCGCATGGTGGCGGGGGTGGGCAAACCCTCTGCTGCTGCCGCCACCGCATATCTTTCTGGCCAACCTGCCCGACCAGTTCCGCTTCTTCGACCCCAACGGCCAGCGCGCCGGGGCGCTCAGCCAAGGCGGGTCCTTCTGGTCGGTGCTGGGGGTCATCGGCTGGACCTCGCTGCGGGTCACCGCAGGGCTGGGGCTGGGCTTTATCATGTCGCTGGGGATCGGGCTGGCGATCCGCTACTTCCGCATCTTCGGCAATCTGATGCTGCCGATGGTCACCATGTTGGCACCGATCTCGCCGGTGGCATGGATCCCGGTCGCCGTCTTCGTCTTCGGCATCGGCAACCCGCCCGCGATCTTTCTGGTGTTCATCGCCATCTTCTTCGTGATGACGCTGGCGACGCTGTCGCTGATCGACAGCGTGCCCAAGAACTACATCCAACTGGCCAAGATCATGGGCTGCTCGAAACGGCAGATCTACCGCCATGTGATCCTGCCCGCGATCCTGCCCGACCTCTTCGTCACCCTGCGCATGAACCTTTTCGCCGCGTGGATGGTGGTGCTGATCGCCGAGGCGGTGGGCGTCGGCTCGGGCCTTGGTCAGGTCACCATGCTGGCGCGCAACACGTTCAACGCCAGCCTCGTCTTCTTCACCATGACACTTATCGGGATCACCGGCTTTGCCTTCGATCAGGCGCTTCGCTACGTGCAGCGCAAGGTCCTTTGGTGGGTCGGTCCCAGCCCCGTGGGAGGGGTGTGACCCATGCTCGGACTGTCCATCAAGAACGTCTCGAAAACCTGGAACCCGGACGGCCCCGAGCCGGTCCCCGCGGTCCGCAACCTCACCCTCGATGTGGCGCTTGGCGAGTTCGTCGTGCTGCTCGGGCCCTCGGGCTGTGGCAAAAGCTCGCTGCTCTATATCGTCGCCGGGCTCGAAGACGCCACGCAGGGCTCTGTCACCTTCGACGCGCTGGAGATCACCGAACCCTCGCCCGAACGCAGCCTGATCTTTCAGGAGGCCTCGCTTTATCCGTGGCTGACGGTGAAGGACAATATCACCTTCGGCCTGCGCATCGCTGGCAAGTCGCCGCGCGAGATGGATGAGGCCGCCGAGCGGCTGCTGCGTCTCGTCGGTCTCGTCGGTGCGGGCAACAAGCGCCCGCATGAGCTGTCGGGCGGGATGCGCCAGCGCGCCGCGCTGGCACGGGCGCTGGCGATGAAACCCAAGGTGCTGCTGATGGACGAGCCCTTTGCCGCGCTCGACATCCAGACCCGCGCGCGGATGCAGAAACATCTGCTCGACGTCTGGGAAAGCTCGGGCGCTTCGGTGCTGCTGGTGACCCACTCGATCGACGAGGCGCTGGCGCTGGCCGACCGGATCGTCGTCTTCACCGCGCGTCCCGGCCAGATCAAGGCCGAGATCCGCCTCGATCAGGCCCGCCCGCGCGACCTGCGCAGCCCCGAAATGATCGACCTCGCGCGCCGCTGCGAAGCGCTGCTGGCCGAGGAAGTGGAAAAATCCTTCAAGGAACAGGAATTCTCGTGAGTATCGAAATCGTCACCGCCCGCTGGATCGTTTCGGGCGCAAAGGATGATGTCTCGCCCGATATCATCGAAAACGCGGCACTGGCCCATGAAGACGGCATCATCCTCGCCGTCGGTCCCGCCGCCGAGATCACCGCCGCCTATCCCGGTGCCAAGACCACGGACTACCCACATCACCTGATGATGCCGGGGCTGGTCAACAGCCATCACCACATCGGCCTGACTCCGCTGCAGCTGGGCGCGCCCGATTACGCGCTGGAACTGTGGTTCGCCGCGCGGCTGTCGATGCGCAAGATCGACCCCTATCTCGACACGCTGTTCTCGGCCTTCGAGATGATCTCTTCGGGCGTCACCACGGTGCAGCATATCCAAGGCTGGGCCACCGGCGATCTGGAGCAGGTCAAAGCCTCGGCTGGCGGTGTGCTCAAAGCCTATGAGGCGGTGGGGATGCGCGCCTCTTACTGCTACGCGGTGCGCGAGCAGAACCGGTTCGTCTACGAGGCCGACGAGGATTTCTGCCGCCGCCTGCCGCCCGAAGCCGGGCGCGCCATGGCCGAGCATCTTGGCCAGCAGAAGATGAGCTTTGCCGAATATATGGCGCTCTACGAGCATCTGCGCGACAGCAACGGCAATTCTCGCGCGCGCATCCAGCTGGCCCCGGCGAACCTGCACTGGATGACCGACGACGGGCTCTTGGCGATGAAAGAGCGCTCGGACGCCGACGGTGTGCCGATGCATATGCACCTGCTCGAGACCGCCTATCAGAAGGAATACGCGTTCAAGCGTACCGGTACGACCGCCGTCAAACATCTCGAAAAGCTCGGGCTTCTCGGCCCGAAGCTGACCCTTGGCCACGGCGTGTGGATGACCGAAGAAGACCTCGAGATCTGCGCCGGGACCGGCACCTGCGTGTGCCACAACTGCTCGTCCAACTTCCGCCTGCGTTCGGGGATGCTGCCGCTGATGGAGCTGCGCAAGCGCGGCATCGTGGTCGGCATGGGCATCGACGAGGCGGGCATCAACGACGACCGCGACATGCTTCAGGAAATGCGTATGGCGCTGACCGTGCACCGCGTGCCGGGCATGGATCACAGCGCCGTGCCGACGCCCACCGGCGTGCTGCGCATGGCCTCCGAACATGGCGCGCTGACCACCGCCTTCGGTGCCGAGATCGGACGTCTCGATCCGGGGCGGCGCTTCGATGCGGTGGTGCTCGATTACGACAGCGCCACCTATCCCTATCAGGACCCCGACATCGCCCCGCTCGACGCGCTGATCCACCGCGCCAAATGCAAGGACGTACATGAGGTGCTGATCGACGGCGAAGTGGTCTACCGCGACGGCAGCTTCACCCGCATCGACCGCGCGGAGGTGCTGGCGCAGATCGCCGAGGCGCTGGCCAAACCGCGCGACGAAGAAGAGCAGCACCGCCACTGGCTGCGCGATCAGGTCTTTGGCGAGGTCGAGAAATTCTACGACGGCTATATCACCGGCACCGCCCCGCGAACGCCCTTCTACAACCGCTCCTCCCGCGACTGATCCGGAGCCCGAGAGGACAGACCATGCCCGAAACCCTCTTTCGCAACGTGCGCCTGCTTGATCTGCAGGCGCACGACGGACTGACTGCGCCCTGCGATCTGCTGGTGCGCGATGGCCGTATCGCCGAGATCGGCACCCCCCAGCCCGCGCCCGATGCGGCGGTGCTCGAGGGTCGCGGCGACCTGCTGATGCCCGGCCTCGTGAACGGCCATTTCCACTCGTCGGTCAATCACATGAAGGGCCGCCTGCCGTCGCTGCCGCTCGAGATCTTCATGCTCTACGAGTGCCCCGAGCTTGAGGTGCTGCGCCCCACTCCGCGCGAAGCCTATCTGCGCACCATGCTCGGCTGCATCGAGATGCTGAAGACCGGCACCACCTCGGTGCAGGACGATTGCTTTTTCGTGCCCGAGCCGACGCCCGAGATCATCGACGCGGTGGCGCAGGCCTATCTCGACAGCGGGATGCGCGCCCGGCTGGCGCTGGATCAGCCGGAGGTGCCGGAACTCGACAAGCTGCCGTTCCTGCGCGACCTGCTGCCTAGCGAGTTGCGTGCGCCGCTCGAACAGCCCTCGCCCTGCCCCGCGCCGCGCCTGCTGGAGCTTTATGATCACCTGCTTGGCCAGTGGCATGGCGCCGAAGGTGGACGGCTGAAGGCGGCGGTCTCCTGCTCGGCACCGCAGCGGGTAACGCCCGAGTATTTCGCCGCGCTCGACGACCTGAGCCAGCGCCACGACCTGCCGTTCTATGCCCATATGCTCGAGACCAAACTGCAGCGGGTCTATGGCGAGGAGTGTCTCGGCGGCCGCTCGCTGGTGCGCTACACGGCGGATCTGGGGTTTCTGTCCGAGCGGATGAACGTGATCCATGCGATCTGGGTCGATGACGCCGATCTCGACCTTATCGCGCAAAGCGGCGCAAGCGTGGCGCATAATCCGATCTCGAACCTGCGCCTCGGCAGCGGCATCATGCGCTGGCGCGACATGCTCGGCAGGGGCATCCCGCTCTGCCTCGGCGTCGATGAGGCCATCGCCGACGACGCCATCAACATGTGGAGTGTGATGAAGACCGCCGCGCTGGTGCACACGCTGGACCGTCCGCGCTATGAGGATTGGCCGATGGCACCCGAGGTGCTGCGCGCCGCGACCGAAGGCGGCGGACGGGCGATGCGCGAGCCCGCTCTGGGCACGCTCACGATCGGCGCGCCTGCGGACCTCAATCTGCTGGACCTCAGCGCCCTGCCCTTCGTGCCGCTCAACAACCTGCCCCGACAGTTGGTACATTGCGAATTCGGCCAGTCGCTTCGGATGACCATGGTCGCCGGAGAGATCGTTACCGAAAACGGCCGCCTGCTGCGGGTCGACGCGGCGGCGCTACTTGAGGAGGCTGGCGCGCTCTTTGCAGGCAAACGCGCCCAGATGGACCGCGCCGATGCGCAGGTGGCGCGCTATCTGCCCGCCTACCGCGCGATGTACGACATGGCCTCGGCGCGGGACGTGGGGCTGCGGCGGCGACTTGGCTGAGGGCGCGCATCTTGCCCGATGGGCCGCCGCGCGGCATCATGGTGCTCCGCTGATCCGGAGGTCTCGCCGATGCCACTGCCAGCTTCTTCGCGCCGCCGCGCCGTGCTGATCGCGGGCCTGCTTTGCGTCGGAGCGGTCGGGCCCTGCGTTGCCGATGATCCCTCCCCCGGCGGGCAGGCATGGTCCGACAGCTGCGCAAAGTGCCACCGCAGCCCCAAGGCGATCGCCTATGCGCTGCCCGATCCCGACGACCGCGCGGGAAAGGACCGGCTGAACCGCTTTCTGGCCATGCATCACGCCCCCGATGCCGAGGCGCGCGCCGCGCTGGTCAACTGGCTGGCGGATCAGGCCAGCCAGTAAAGCAGCACAAGCCCCAGAACCGACCCCAGCAGTGCCGCAAAACCCGTCAGCCGCAGCCGGTCCTTCACCGAACTCGGCCCGGCGCCATAGCTGAAGCGCTCGTAGTCGATGCGGCTCAGCGGCACGCCCATTTCCAGCGCGCTGTCGGCCACGAGGGTCATCATCGCGCCCGGCCCGCAGATCATCACCTCGCAGGCCGAGGGCTCCAGCCCCTCCATGGCTTTCTCGAGCAGGGCGGCGCTCATCGGCCCGCGCAGCAGCCCCAGCTCGGACACATCTTCGGCCCGGTCCGACACCAGCATCGGCGTGACGCCAAGCGCCGCGCAGGCGGGCTGGTACAGCTCGGGCGGCAGCATCGCCCCGGCGCTGCGGGCGGCATAGACAAAGCGGACCTGCCGCTCACTGCGGCTGCGCGCCAGATGGCTCAGGATCGACAGGATCGGCGCGATCCCGACGCCGCCGGCCACAAGGATCAGCGGCCCCTCCCCGCGCGGCACGAAACTGCCGTGCGGCGCATCCATCGACACGGCGGTGCCCGCAGGCAGCGCGCCGATGCCATCGGTGAAATCCCCGGCCTCTTGAATAAGGAAGCGCAGGCCGTCTTCTCCCGGAGCCGAGGCGATGGAAAACGGATGGTCGTGCAGCGGCAGCCGCTTTGCGCCGAACGCCAACCACGCGAACTGCCCCGGCTCGAACGCCAGCGCGGCCCCTGTCGGCGGCGCCAGACGCAGCAGCCACAGACGCTCGGCGACGTGGCGGTTTTCGGCGATGGTCCACGGCGCGGCACCGCGCCGGACCAGACGCCGGGCGTAGACCGAGACCGCAGGCAGGCAGACCGCCAGCGCCAGCCCGACCCAGAGCAGCGCCGTCCCAATGCCCCTCGGGCCATCGCTCAGCACATGCCAGAGCAGCGCCGCGACCAGCCCCAGCGCGCCAAGCGCATGACCCGCCCGCCACAGCTGATAGCGCATCGGCAGCCGGTCCCGCAGCAGCGCCAGCGCGACCAGCAATGCCAGCAGCCCAAGCGCGATCCGGGCATCCCACAGCCCCGGCCCCGAGAGCACGAAGTCGATCCTCCGCGCCAGCCGTCCGGGACGGTCGGGGTCGGGCAGGCCGATGAAGGCCAGCACATGCAGCAGCGCCAAAAGCAGCGCCAGCGGCGCCGCCCATTTGTGAAACGCCATGGTCACATCGATGCCGATGCGGCCCGAGATCGCCTCGAACCGCCCACTGGTCACCATCTGCGCCAGAACCATGACCGCCGCCGCGATCCCGCTCGCCGTCGCCAGCCGCATGGCACCCTGCCAATGGCCGGGCTCGGAAAGCAGCGCCACAAGCATCGGCAGCGCGACCAGCCCAGCGTAGAGACAGGCAAGCACACGAGGCGGCAGGCCGCGGCGTTTGGAACGGTCTTGGGGCATGGCGCTTTTGGCTCCTTAGCGCAAAGCCTAGCGCGGCCCGCGCAGCGAAGACTTGATGCGGATCACAAGCGGGCGCGGAAACGCTCCGCCACCCGCGTTTTTCCCGGCGGGGGCGATCATCCCGAGCGCACAGGCTTTCTCGGCGTGCTGAAAACTCGGCGTGTCGGCGCAGCAAACGCCGGTTCTGCGAGCAGTGTCTGCGCGGCGGAGGAGAATTTCGCACAAGTTCGGACTTAAACCTCGGAGCGCCCGAAGATTTATTCTTCACTTACCTTAGCCGCAGGCGCTTGGGGGTCACTCCGAGGTGCCCGCCGCGACGCTCCCGAAATAGCCGACCGGGCCCAGCATGTTGAACGTCCGCCAGATCGAGGCCTTCAAGGCCGTCATTGAAACCGGCACCGTCAGCCGCGCCGCCTCGCGCCTCTGCGTCTCGCAGCCCGCGATCAGCAAGATGCTGCAGAACCTCGAGTATGACACCGGGCTTGCCCTGTTCGAGCGCAGTCCGGGCCGGGTCCGCCCCACCGGCGACGCGCTGCTCTTGTTCGAAGAGATCAACCGGCTCTATCGCGGCCTCGACCGGATCGAGACAGCCGCCTCGGATATCCGCAACATGAAGGGCACGATGCTGTCGGTCGGGGTGATGCCCGCGCTGTCGACCGGCTTCATTCAGGACCTCGTGATGGAATACCAAAGCAGCAACAGCGCCGCGCGACTGGCGCTGCATGCGCGCAGCACGGTCAAGATCGTCGACATGCTGATTTCCGGCAGCCTCGACTTTGGCGTCTCGTCCCATCCGATCGACGATCCCGAGATCGAGCATATCGCGCTCGACAGTCGCCCCTATGTCTGCGTGATGCCGCGCGGCCACCGGCTGGCCGAGCGGCCCGCGCTTTGCCCGGCGGACCTCGACGGCGAGCGCTTCATCAATTTCACCCCGACCTCGGATCTGCGCACTCAGGTGGATGAGCTTTTCACCCGCGCCGGAGTGCAGCGCGACATCATCACCGAAGCCTCGATGGCCCCCAGCATCTGCGCCATGGTGGCGCGCGGTCTGGGCGTGGCGCTGCTCAACCCGCTGTACCTTGGGGCTTTCTCGGAACTTGTGGTCTGCCGCCCCTTCGCGCCCACGGTCAGTTCCGAGGTGCGGCTGCTGCTGCCCCGCCACCGCCCGCGCACCAGTCAGGTGCAGCGCTTTGTCGAACTGGCGCTGGCGCACGCAGAAAGCCTCGGCCCCGCGCTGGCCCCGCCCCCCGCCAGCGCCACAAAGACCGCCGCCGAGCTGCGCTGACCCTCCAAAGATATCCGAGCCCAAAAGCCCCCGCCCCAAAAGCGGGGGTTTTCGGTTATGGCCGCGCCGCGCCCCATAACCTGAGTTCGATGCATACCTATTATTTGGAATTTGACCCTACGGGCCACGGCATCTCATCCTGACCCCATCAGAACCAATTGAAATCATTAGGCTGCAGGCGCGCTGATCCCCGCCTTGCGGCAACGGGAGAGCTTGGCTTGCAGGTCACCCAGTTCATCATCCGCCGTCTCATCTTCTCGGTGATCTTGCTCATCGGCGTCAGCGTCATCGTCTTTGCGTTGGTCAACGCCGTGGGCAATCCGATCGAGATCCTCCTTGCCGAACGGCCCGGCATCAGCCAGCAGGCCATCGACCAGATGACCGCCTATTACGGGCTCGATCAGCCGGCGGTGACCCGCTACCTGATCTGGGCCGGAAATCTGCTGCAGGGCGATTTCGGCACCTCGATCATCTACAACCAGCCGGTCTGGGAGATGATCACAGTCTGGGGCGCCGAGACCATGAAGATTCAGGTCCCCGGCATCCTCATCGCGCTGGCCATCGCCACGGTGATGGCCGTGACCGCCGCCGTGCGCCAGTACAGCAAAACCGACTTCGGGGTCATGGCCAGCGCCATGCTCGGCCAGTCGCTGCCCGCTTTCTTCGTCGGCATCCTGCTGATCCTCATCTTCTCTTACTGGCTGGGCATCTTCCCCTCTTACGGCGCCTATTCCATGCGCGCGCCGCTCTGGGGCAGCCCGACGCTCGACGCGCTGTGGCATATGGTGCTGCCGGTGGCGATGCTGACCTTCTTCAACACCGCCGCGCTGACGCTGCTGATGCGCTCGAACCTTGTGGACATCCTGCGCCATGACTTCGTCACCGCCGCCCGCGCCAGCGGCCTGCCCGAGCGGCGCATCATCTACGGCCACGCGCTGCGCAACGCGCTGATCCCGGTGCTGACCTATCTGGCGATCCTCTTCGGGCTGATGCTGGGCACCGCCCCGGTGACCGAGGCCGTCTTCACGTGGCCCGGTGTCGGCTACCTCTACATCAACGCGATCCAGCAGCTCGATTACCCGGTGATCCTCGGCGTCACCATGGCGATCTCGGTGATGCTCGTGCTGGCCACGCTGCTCACCGACATCGCCTACGTGCTCATTGATCCCCGCATCAGACTGGACTGACCCCATGGCCTCGATTGATCCTCTCACCCCAGCCGCCAGCCCCAAGGCGGCACGGCCCGAGATGCCGCGCGGCATGTGGGCACAGGGCTGGTCGCGCTTCCGCCGCAACCGCACCGGCATGCTGGGTCTCGTGCTGGTGAGCTTTGTGGTGCTGGTGGCGATCCTCTCGCCGCTGATCGCGCCCTATGCCGCCGACGACCAGTCGGCGATGCTCAACTTCGGCTCGCGCGCCGCCCCCAGCCTCGCGCATCCCTTCGGCACCGACCGCATGGGCTATGACGTCTTTACCCGCGTGGTCTATGGCGCGCCGACGGCGCTGGCGGTGGGGCTCGGCACCATGCTGGTCGCCTCCGTGCTGGGACTGCTGATCGGCGGCATCAGCGGCTATGTCGGCGGGTGGGCCGACGAGGTGATGATGCGCATCACCGAGTTCTTCCTCGTGCTGCCGGTCTTCGTGGTGATCCTCGCCGTGGTGCGGCTCTTCGGGGTGATCGTGGTCGGCACCCCGCTTGAAGAGATCCCCTATCTCAACCTAAGCACCATCGTCGTGCTGCTTGGCCTCTTCGGCTGGCCGCCCATCGCGCGCATCGCCCGCGCCGAGTTCATGCGCCTGAAAAGCATGGAGTTCGTCGAGGCCGCCCGCTGCATCGGCGCCACCCGCAGCGACATTCTGATGCGCCACATCCTGCCCAACGCCATGCCGTCGCTGGTGGTGATCATCGCGCTGGGGATCGGCTCGGCCATCCTGTCGGAGGCGATGGTCAGCTTCCTCGGCTTCGGCGACCCCGAGGCGATCAGCTGGGGCCAGCTTCTCTATTTCAACTACGAGAACCTCAAGGTCTCGCCCTGGGCCTCCATCGCCCCGAGCGCGGCGATCTTCATCACGGTTCTTGGTTTCAACCTTCTTGCAGATGGGCTGTCCGATGCTTTCAACCCCCGCGTCAAATGATCCCCTGTCCCGTGATCCCTCTCGTGACCCCGCACCCGGCAGCGCGCCGCTGCTCGAGGTGCGCGGGCTGAGCGTCAGCTTCGGCAAGGGCGCAAGCGCGGTGCCCGCGGTGATGGGTGTCGATCTCGCCGTCGGGCGGCAGGAAACCCTCTGCCTTGTCGGCGAAAGCGGCTCGGGCAAATCCGTGACCTCGCTGTCCCTGATGGGGCTGCCGCCAGCGGGCGCGCAGGTGACCGGCGGTCAGGTGGTCTTCGAGGGCGAGGATCTGACCCGCAAATCCGCAAAAGCCATGGGCCGGGTGCGCGGCAAGCGCATGGCCATGGTGTTCCAGAACCCGGCGCATTCGCTCAACCCGATCCTGACCATCGGCAAACAGCTGGGCGAGATCTACGCATGGCACACCGGGGCCGGCCGGCTCGAGACGCGCGAGCGCGTAGGCTACCTGCTGCGGCAGGTCGGCATCACCGATGCCACCAGCCGGCTGAACCAGTTCCCGCACGAGCTGTCCGGCGGCATGAAGCAGCGCGTCTGCATCGCCCGCGCATTGCTCTGCGATCCGGCGCTGATCCTTGCCGACGAGCCCACGACCAACCTCGACGTGACCATTCAGGCGCAGATCCTCGATCTGCTCGACGAGATCAAAGAGCGCTTTCACACCTCGATCCTGCTGGTCACCCACGACATGGGCGTGGTGGCGCGCATGGCCGACCGGATCTCGGTGATGTACTCGGGCCGCATCTGCGAGAGCGGCGCGGCACGCACGGTCTTTCGCGACCCACAGCACCCATACACCCGCGCGCTGCTCGACAGCACGCCGCGCATCGATCAGCGCTATGAGCAGGGCGCGCAGAGCCTGCCGGCGATCGGCGGCAAGCCCCCGAACCCGGCGGAGCGGCCCAGCGGCTGCCAGTTCAACCCGCGCTGCGGCGAAGCGCAGGAAGACTGCCGCCGCCACCTGCCGAAAATGACCGCCAGCGGACCCGGCCACGCCGTCAGCTGCCTGCGCCGCGGCTCGCTGATCGAGGAAGACGCCGCATGACCGCCCCCTTCGCCATCCCCGATCCCGACCTGCTCACCGTGCACGGGCTGCAGAAACTCTACCCGGTGACCAAACGCGGCCTCTTCCGCAGCCGCCAGACCGGGGTGATCCGCGCCGTCGACGAGATCTCCTTTTCCGTGGCGCGCGGCCAGACCCTTGGGCTCGTGGGCGAATCCGGCTGCGGCAAGTCCACCACCGCGCGCTCGGTCCTGCATCTGATCGGTGCCAGCGGCGGCGAGGTGCTGCTCGGCGGGCAGGACCTGCTGGCGACGCTGGGCGGCGACGACCGCAAGGCCGAACTGGCCATGCGCCGCCGCGTGCAATACGTCTTTCAGGACCCCTATATGTCGCTCAACCCGCGCTGGACCATCGCGCAAACGCTGTCCGAGCCGCTGCGGGTGCACGCGCTGCTGCCGCCCGCCGCATGGCGCGCCCGGGTGCTGGAACTGCTGGAACTGGTGGGGCTGGAGCCGCATCACGCCGACCGCTACCCGCATGAGTTCTCGGGCGGTCAGCGCCAGCGCGTCGGCATCGCCCGCGCGCTCGCCGTAGACCCCGAACTGCTGATCCTCGACGAGCCGGTGTCATCGCTCGACGTCTCGGTGCGGGCGCAGATCCTCAACCTGCTGGCGCGGCTGCAGGCGGAACTGGGGCTGACCTATCTCTTCATCTCGCATGACCTCAGCTCGGTGCGGTTTCTCAGCACCCGCGTCGCGGTGATGTATCTGGGGAAGATCGTCGAGATCGCCGATGTGGACACGCTGTTCGAGGCGCCGCGCCATCCCTACACCCGCGCCCTGCTAAGCGCGATCCCGGTGCCCGATCCCGACCGGCCCGCCGCGCGCAACACGCTGCGCGGCGAGATCCCGAGCGCCATGAACATGCCCGCCGCCTGCCGGTTTCACACCCGCTGCCCGCGCGCCAGCGCGGTCTGCGCCGCGCATGAGCCGCCGATGAAGACCCAGCGCGCCCACGCGCTCGCCTGCCACCACCCGCTGAACGAGCCGGCCCCGGCCGAACCGCTCGGCCCCGAAAGTTAAGCCACCACAGTTAAGCCACGACCATAACGCACCAACAGGGACCAGAACCGACATGCAAGCAAACCAGACACGCAGAAACTTCCTGAAGACCACCGGCGCCGCCGCGGCGGCACTGGCCGGGTCGGCGCCGGGCATGGGCCGCGCCGCGGCCCCCTTCTTCAAGATGTATATGATGATCCCCAACAACCAGCCCGCCCGGATGATCTGGGGCACGCTGGCGGCGCAGCAAATCTCGAAGCTGGGGATCGACGTGCAATCGAGCTATGTGCCGTGGTCGGTGATCACCCCGCGGCGCACCAATGGCGAGGGCAAAAGCCACGCCGAGGGCGGCTGGGACGCCTATCTCGAGCGCTATTACTACAACTCGATCACCCCGATGCCGAACAACCTCTTCTCGTCCACGGCCTTCCCGCCGAATGGGCAGAACTACTACTATGTCAACGACGAAGAGATTGACGCCTCGCTCAAGGATTACGCCGCCGCCCGCGAAGAGGGCCCGCGGCTAGAGGCGATCCACCGCTTCGAAAAGCGCTGGTACGACATCCAGCCGATGACCATCCTGTTCTACCCCGAGGATGTGATCGCCACGAACCCCAAGCTCTCGGGCTTTAGCGGCACCACCTTCAACCCGGTGTTCTTCCCCGACCCGCACAACTGGACGATCGAAGGAGCCGAGGGCGGTGCCACCGCCGCCTTCGCCTCGTGGCAGCCGCCGCAGAACCTCACCCCGATGTACACCGGCGGCTATTCGGACTCGAACGTCTTCGGGCCGGTGTTCAACCGCCTTTACGAGTATAAAGACTGGGAAACCAAAGAGATCGCTCCGGCGCTGGCCACCGGCCACACCATGTCGGAAGACGGCAAGCAATGGGTCATCTCGCTGCGCGAAGGCGTGAAGTGGCACAGCGGCGAGGAGTTCACCGCCGAGGATGTGATCTTCACTTGGAAGATGATCATGGACCCGGCCTATGCCTCGGCCTTCAACGCGCCCTTCGTCGAGATCTTCGGCTCGCCCGACGCCTTCAAGGCCACCGGCAAATACGAGGTCACTGTCGATCTGCCCGCCTTCACCATCCAGTTCGAGCATTGGGTGATGAACGCCATGCAGGTGATGCCCAAGCACGTGCTGGAAGGCATTGCGCCGGGCGATCTGCGTGCGCATCCGTTCAACACGTGGAACGGCAGCTATGAGGTCACCCTGTCCGACGGCTCGACCTATACCGCCGAAGGCGGCGTCGGCACCGGGCCGTGGGTCTGTCAGGGTCAGGATCAGATGCGCAAGGCCTTCGTCTACGCCAAAAACGCCGACTACTGGCAGGAAACGCCGGGCAACGTCGAGACCTTCTACGTGGTCAACATCCAAGGCTCGGACGCGGTGCTGTCGGCGCTGAAATCGGGCGAGATCGACGCGCATGACCCGATGTATGACATCGGCTCGCTGGTCGACACGATCGACCCGTCGTGGGGCAAAGTGCAGACCTACGACAGCTATAAGTGGCAACACGTCTGCTACAACCTGCAGCACCCGGTCTTTGGCACCGGCGTCGACACGCCGCTTGGCCGCGAAGACCCGTCGCGCGCCGCCGAGGCTGCGGCCTATGTGCGTCAGGCCTTCAGCCACGCCATGCCGCGCGAGCAGATCGTGCAGGAGATCGCCAGCGGCTTTGGCGCGCCGGGCACGGTTCCCATGCCCTTCACCGCGCCGGAATACGCCAAGGAACTGCTCAAACCCATCGAGTACGACCTCGAGATCGCGCGCGATTTCATGACCAAGGCTGGCTACGTCTACTGACCCCGGCCCGCAGCGACCTGCCCCGGGCGCCCCGCCGCGCCCGGGACCTCGACCAAGGCACAGCCCTGGACACATCCCCGTAAGGAACGGATCCAAGAGATGACTGACAAAAAGATGCGGCTCGGCCTGTCGATGCGTGGCGTCGGCTATCACCCCTCTGCATGGCGCCACCCCGATGTGCCGGCCAATGGCGCCAGCGAGATCGAGCATTTCCACACCGTCGCCAAACACGCCGAACGCGGCAAGATCGACATGATCTTCTTTGCCGACGGCGCGGGCGTGCGCGCCAAGGACACCCCCAAGGGCTCATTGGCCCGCCTCGGCCATTACATCACCGACATCGAACCCACGGTGCTGCTGGCCTCGATCTCGGCGGTGACCACGCATCTGGGCCTCGTGACCACGGCCTCCACCGCCTATAACGAGCCCTACAACCTCGCCCGCCGCTTTGCCGGGCTCGACCTGATGAGCCATGGCCGCGCGGGCTGGAACGTGGTCGCCTCTTGGTCGAACGAAGAGGCCAAGAACTTCGGTCTCGAACAGGTGCGCGACTACACCGAACGCTATGAGCGCGCCGCCGAGTTCGTCGAGGTGGTCACCGGCCTCTGGGACAGTTGGGAGGAAGACGCCTTCCCGCTCGACAAGGCCTCGGGGCTGTTCTTTGACGAGACGAAGATGCACCGGCTGAACCACGAGGGAAAGCACTTCCGCGTGCGCGGGCCGCTGAACGCGCGCCCCTCGGAGCAGGGCCGTCCGATCGTGGTGCAGGCGGGCAATTCCCCCGCCGGGCGCGACATCGGCGCCAAGCACGCCGAGGTGATCTATACCGCCGCGCGCAGCGTCGAAGAGGCGCTGGAGTATTACGCCGACATGCGCGAGCGGCTGGCCAAATTCGGACGCCCCGTCGATGCGCTGCGGGTGATGCCCGGCTTCCGCACCTACATCGGCGAGAGCCGCGAGGAGGCGCAGGAGAAATTCGAGATGATGCAGGAGCTGATCGAGCCGGTGGTCGGCCTGTCGTTCCTTGCCGACACATTCGGCGATCTCTCGGGGCTGCCGCTGGATGAGCCGATCCCCGCCGATTTCAAACCCTCGGGCGACAATGAAAGCCTAAGCGGCTGGGCCGACCGGCTGATCGCCAGCGCCCGGCAGGAGGGCAAGACGATCCGCGATCTCTATCTCGAGCAGGCCGGACAGGCGTCGAGCAATTACATCGGCACCGCCGCCGACATCGCCGACGTCATGGAAGACTGGTTCCACAAGGGCGCCTGCGACGGCTTCAACCTGACGGTGCCGCATCTGCCCGGCGGCGCTGCGGATGTGGCCGACCTGCTGGTCCCCGAACTGCAGCGGCGCGGGCTGTTCCGCACCGAATACGAAGGCCGCACCCTGCGCGAGAACCTTGGGCTGCCAGCGCATGTGAACCGCTACACCGCCGCCCGTGAGCGCGAGACCACAATGGCCTGAGGTCTGGCCCGCAAAGGCCTGACGACCCTCGAAAATTTCTTCCCAACTGCCCATCGGCTCTGTGCCGGGGGGCTTTTTTGTCAGCTGACAATTTCGCGCGCGGCGGCGGGCGGTGAAGACGAAAAGAGCGGGCCCGAAGGCCCGCCCTCTCGGCGCCGGGGACGGGAGCAGCCCCCAAGGCGACCATCAATGCATCTGCCGCGCTCAGTGCGAGACGGCGATCGCTTCTTCGGATTCCGAACTCTCCGAAACGCGGCCCGCCAGCGGGTTGGGCTTGGCCTCCAGCCCGAGCCGGGCGCGCAGCGTGCCGCCCTCATATTCGCTCTGCGCCAGTCCGCGCCGACGCAGTTCCGGCACCAGCAGGTTGATGAAATCCTCTGCGCCGCCGGGCATATAGGGCGCCATCAGGTTCCAGCCGTCGCAGGCGCCATCTTCGAACCAATCCTGCATCACGTCGGCGATCTGCTCGACCGTGCCGCAGCAAACGTTGTGGCCCGAAGAGATCGAGATCTCCTCATAGACCTGACGAATGGTCATCGGGGTCTCGCGCAGGCGGCGCTCCCATTGCTCGATGGCGCTTTTGACACCGTTGGATTCCGGCAGCGGCAGCGGCACCAGCTCGTCGGGATCATAGGCGCTGAGATCGCCGAACATTTTCGAGATCAACTGCAGCCCGACCTCCGGGTGGACCAGCGCCTTCAACTCGTCGAGCTTGGCCTGCGCCTCTTCCTCGGTGGCGCCAATGATCGGCATGATCCCCGGCATGATCATCACCTGCGCCGGATCGCGACCCGCCGCGGCGACCCGCGCCTTCATGTCGGCGTAGAACTCCTTGGCGATCTCCTTGTCCTTCTGGCCGGTGTAGATGATGTCGGCGATCCGCGCGCCCAGCTCGCGCCCCGGACCCGAGCCGCCCGCCTGCGCGATCACCGGATAGCCCTGCGGCGACCGCTCGAGGTTCAGCGGGCCGCGCACCTGATAGTGTTTGCCCTTGTGGTTGAGCAGATGCATCCCCTCGGGGCGGAAATAGCGGCCCTCGTCCTTGTCGCGCACGAAGGCATCATCGTCCCAGCTGTTCCACAGGCCGGTGACCACATCGAAGAACTCATTGGCGCGCTCATAGCGCTCGGAATGCTGCATGAGCGTGTCGCGGCCAAAGTTCATCGCCTCTTCTTCGCTCCAGCCGGTGACCACGTTCCAGCCCGCGCGCCCGTCCGAGATATGGTCCAGCGAGGCAAACTTGCGGGCCAGCGCATAGGGCTCGTTATAGGTGGTCGAGGCGGTGCAGATCAGGCCGATGCTCTCGGTCACCGCCGACATGGCGGCCAGTAGGGTGATCGGCTCGAAGCGGTCGATATGGCCGTGGCGGCTCAGTTCGTCGGCATCCTTGTGCGGGATGCGCACGGCGGCGCCGTCGGCAAGGAACATGAAGTCGATCTTCTGCGCCTCGGCCTGCTTGATGATCTTGGCGTAGCCTTTGAAATCATTGGCGATACCGGCGTTGGCATCGGGGTGGCGCCAGCCCGAGTTATGGCCGCCGTTCTGCACCATGTTAATGCCGATCTTCATGCGGCGTTGGGTCGTGGGCATCTTGGTCTCCTTTCCCGGACTGCGCCGGGATATCTTCTGGGGTGTTTTGATCAATTGTCAGTCGGGTTCGGCTGCGCAGCGGCAAGCGGGTAATGGCACAGGCATCCCGCAGGGCCGGTTTCGGCGCGCGGCGTTGCCTCGACGCAGAGGCGCGGCACACTGTGGCCCGCCACCTCTTGGCGCGATGCGGGATCGATCCGCGCGGCGACCACGCGCGCATGCGGGCAGCGGGTGTGAAACGCGCAGCCGGTCGGCAGATCGAGCGGGCTGGGGATATTGCCCTCGAGCAGCACCACCTCGCGATTGCGCTCCACCTCCGGGTCCTCGCCCGCCACCACCGACAGCAGGCTCTCGGAATAGGGGTGGCGCGGTCTGTCGCAGATCTGCCGGGCCGGTCCCTGCTCGACGAAGCGCCCGAGGTACATCACCCCGGTGCTGTCGGCGAAATGGCTGACCAGCGCGAGGTCATGGGTGATGATCACATAGGTCAGCCCGAGCCGCTCTTGCAGTTCCACCAGCAGGTTGATGATCTGCGCCTGAATCGACACGTCGAGCGCGCTCACCGGCTCGTCGAGCACGAGGATCTCGGGCTCGAGAATGATCGCGCGGGCAATGGCGACGCGTTGCCGCTGGCCGCCCGACAGCTCATTGGCAAAGCGCCCGAGGTGCGCCACGCTCAGCCCCACCTGCCGGATCACCCGCTCGATACGGGCGCGCTGATCGTCCTTGCCGCCCTTGATGCCATGCACCACCAGCGCCTCGCGCAGCACGTCATAGACGCGCATCCGCGGGTCGATAGAGGCGCGCGGGTCCTGCAGCACCAGTTGCACCCGGCGCCGCAGCTGCCGCCGTTCGCGCGGGGTGAGGCCGGACAGCTGCTGCCCGCCAAGGGTGACCTCGCCCGCGGTCATCTTCACCAGCCCGACGATCGCCCGCGCCAGCGTGCTCTTGCCCGAGCCGGATTCCCCAACGATGGCGTAGCAGCCGCCGCGCGGCACCGAGAAGCTGACGTTCTGCACCGCCCGCACCACCTTGGTGGCGCCGGTGCGGAAGAAGGATTTGTTCACCGGAAAATCGACGCTGAGGTTGCGCACGTCCAGCACCACATCCGCGCCGGATTGGACCTCTTGCTGCATGTCCTTGGGCATCTCAGGCTTCCTCTTCTTGCGCGAAGTGACAGGCCACCGAGGCCGCGCCGCAGCTCTGCAAATCCGGCGCCATGGTCATGCAGGGCGCGCGGCCCTTGGCCCGCGCGCAGCGCGGCGCAAAGCTGCAGCCCTCGGGCAGACGGCCCAGCATCGGCGGCTCGCCCGAGATCGCCGGAAGCAGCCGGGTCGAGCCATCGTGGCGCAGCTTCGGCGTCGAGTTGCGCAGGGCGCGGGTGTAGGGGTGGCGGGCGTTGCGGAACACCTCGTCCACCGGCCCGACCTCGACGATGCGGCCGGCGTAGATCACCGCCACGTCGTCGGCATAGCGCGCCACCAGCCCCAGATCGTGGGTGACCAGCATCATCGCCATGTCGCGCTCTTTCTGCATCTTGCGCAGCAGCGTGAGGATCTGCTGCTGGATGGTCACGTCGAGCGCCGAGGTGGGCTCGTCCGCCAGCAGGATCTCGGGCTCCTGCGCCAGTGCGATGGCGATCACGATGCGCTGTTTCATCCCGCCCGAGAACTGGTGCGGATAGGCCGAAAGGCGGCTTTCGGGATCGGCGATCTGCACCGCCTTGAGCAGCTCGATGGAGCGGGCGCGCACTTCTGCAGCGCTGAGGCTGGTGCCCGAGGTCAGCGCCTCGGCCAGCTGCGCGCCGATGGTCATCACCGGGTTGAGCGCGCTTGCGGCATCCTGAAACACCATGCCGATATGACGGCGGCGCAGGTCCTGCACCTCTTTGCCCGACAGATGCGCGGCGGATTTGCCAGCAATCTCCAGCTCACCGCCCGAGACCACCGCCTGCCCGCGCGGCAGCAGGGTGCCGACGGCGCGCAGCAGCGTGCTCTTGCCCGAGCCGGACTCGCCGACCACCGCCAGAGTGCGCCCGCGGCGCAGCGCGAAATCGACACCCCGCACCGCCGGAAGCTGACCGCGCTCGGTGAGATAGGAGATCTCCAGATCGCGCCCCAGCGCGGCGGCATCGCTGGCCACCCCGAGCCGCGCCTTGGCCTCGGCGGCGCTCTCACGCGGGGCGGCGGGCAGCGCCTTGCCGCCAGAGATCAGCCGCGCCAGCATCCCCTGCCCCTTGCGGCGCTTGGCGGCGGTGGGGTCGTAGATGTTGCGCAGCTCCTCGCCCAGCAGGTTGAACCCCAGCGCCGAGAGCGCAAGGAAGAGGCCCGGGAAGGTCGCCATATAGGGATGGCTGCGAATGTAAGAGCGGCTCTCGCCCAGCATGGTGCCCCATTCGGGTTCGGGCGGCTGGGTGCCGAGGCCGAGAAAGCTGAGGCCCGAGGCGTTGAGCAGCGTCGAGGCAAACAGCAGGCTGCACAGGGTCACGAGGATGCCGCCCATATTGGGCAGCACGTGCCGCGCCATCACCCGCATCGGCGAGCAGCCGAGCGAGACACTGCCTTCGACGAAGGGTTCCGACAGGGTGCTCATCGCCACCGCGCGGGTGGTGCGGATGAACACGGGGATCGACACGATGCCCACCGCGAGGATCACGTTCCACGTGCTCGGCCCGAGGATCGCCACGACGGCGAGGGCAAAGACGATGTCGGGGAACGAGAGCATGATGTCGACGCCGCGCATCAGCAGCTGGTCAAAGGTGCCGCGCACATAGGCTGCGGCCAGTCCCAGCGGCACGCCGATGACGAAGGCCACCGCCACGCCGCCGACGCCGATGCCCAGCGACGAGCGCGCGCCGACGAGGATGCGGCTGAACACGTCGCGGCCCAGCTGATCGGTGCCGAACCAATGCGCTGCCGAGGGCGGCTGCAGCGTCGCCATGAAATCCTGTTTGTAAGGATCGAGCGGCGCCAGCCAGGGACCGAAGAAGGCGAGGAAGGTCAGCACCGTCACCAGCGCGAGGCCGATGGCGCCCTTGGGCGAGTTGGCAATGCGGCGCAGGGTCTTGAGCCTTGGATGCAGCAGCGTCTGCCGCAGCAGCCCTTGCCGGGCGCCGGTCTCGGCGCCGCCGGGGATATCGTCTGTGGTGGATGTCATTGTCATGAGGTCTGCCTGTCAGGCGGCCGCGTAGTCGCGGGTCCGCGGATCGAGCCACTGGCCGAGCAGGTCGGTCGCGAGGTTGATGAGGACGAAGAACACCGCAAAGAGCAGCACGCAGTATTGGATCACCGGGTAGTCTGAACTGCCGACCGCGCTGACCAGAAGCCGCCCCAGTCCGGGCACGCCGAACACCGTCTCGGTCACCACCGAGCCGCCCAGCATGCCGCCGAATTGCACCCCGGCGACGCTGACCGCCGCCACCAGCGAGTTGCGCAGCGCGTGGCGCAGGATCACCGTGCGTTCGGCCAGCCCCTTGGAGCGGGCGGTGTCGAGGTAATCCTTGCCCATCACCTCCAGCAGGTTGGCGGTGACGAGGCGGCTGAAGAGCGCGGCGGGCCGTGTCGCCACCACCAGCACCGGCAGCACGTAATGCGCGGGTGTCGCCGCTCCGGCTGCCGGCAGCCAGCCCAGCGTCACGGCGAACAGCCAGATACATAACAGCCCCAGCCAGTAGATCGGCATCGAGATGCCCGCGAGCGTCAGCACGGTGACGGTGGCGTCGAACCACCCGCCCTGCCGCAGCGCGCAGATCACCCCGGTGACCACCCCGAAGGCGAGGCCGATAACCAACCCGCCGACGGCGATGATCAAGGTCTTGGGCAACCGCTCGGTGATTTCCTGAACCACCGGGCGGCTGGTGCGGTAGGAGGTCGCCACCTCGGGATCGACCACGCCGCGCAGGAACAGCGCGTAGCGCTCGAACGGCGGGCGGTCGAGGCCGAGGTGATGCCGGATATCGGCGATCTCCTCATCGGTGGCCATGTTGCCCGCAAGCTGCGCGGCCGGGTCTCCGGGGATCAGGGCCACGAACCAGAAGGCCAGCAGGCTGACAGCGAAGAGGGTCGGGACCGCGACGAGGAGTCTCTTGAGAACAAACATGGCCGTCCCCGATCAGCCGTCGACCGAGACGTGAACGTCGTCGAACAGCATGGTCTCGTCAGGCCGGATGGTGAAGCCTTCAACCTTGTCCGAGATGCCGATCGCCTGCTTCTGGTACCACAGGAAGACAAAGGGCATTTCGTCCCAGATGATCTTTTGCACTTCGGCGTAGATCTCTTTCTGCTCGTCGATGTCCGTGGTCGCGCGGCCCTCGGCCAGCAGGCTGTCAACGCGCTCGTCGCTGAAGCCGGTGGTGTTGGCGCTGACGCCGGTGTGGAACAGGCGGTAGAGGGTGAAGTCGATCCCCGCCGTGGCGCGGCCGATCATCGACATGTCATAGGTGCGCTCTTCCAGCGGCACGCGGTGCGCGGCGGACCAGCTCGGCAGGTCCAGAACGCGGGCCTGCGCGTCGATGCCGATCGCCTGCCACTGGCCGACCAGCGCCTGACAGACCTGCGCATCTTTGATGTAACGCCCGTTGGGGCAGTTCACCGTCAGCTCGAGCTTGTTGCCCGGCCCATAGCCCGCCTCTTCGAGCAGCGCCTTGGCGCGTTCGACGTCATAGGGCTTGGGCTCGAAGGTCACGCGCAGCGCATCCTCGGTGCCCGGACCGACCTGCCCTTCGGAGGGCGTGCCAAGGCCACCTAGAATGCCCTGCACCATGCCATCGCGGTCGAGCGAGATGTTCAGCGCCTCGCGCACCCGCTTGTCTTCGAGCGGGCCGTTCAGCACCATTTCCATGGAGATCGAGAACATGCTGTCGGGCAGGATCACCTCGGCATTGTCGAGCGCATTGATCGTGTCGATGGATTCCGCCGGAACGCGGTCGACGATGTCCACCTCGCCGGTCTCCAGCAGCGCCATGCGCGAGCCGTCCTCGGGGACCGCCATGAAGGTGATCTTTTCCAGCGTCGCCGGGCGCGGGCCCTCGTAGTCGGGGTTCGGCACGAGGCTGAACCGCTCGCCGCCGATGAACTCATCCACCATGTAGGGGCCCGAGCCGACCGGGTAGAACCCGTATTCGGCGCCCATCTCGGCATTGGCCTCGGTGTCGATGATGCTGGCGGCGGTGTTGGCCAGAAGCATCAGCACGTGGCCGTTCTTTTCGGCCATGTGAAAGACCACCGTGTCTTCGCCCTGCGCTTCGGCTTCGCCCAGCGAGGCGTAAAGACCGGCGTAGATCGAGCCGCTGTCGGGGTCGAGCAGCTGGTTGAACGAGGCGGCGACGGCTGCGGCGTCGAGCGGCTTGCCGTTGCTGAACTTATGGCCGGTCTCGAAGGTGACGGTGAAGGTCATGCCGTCTTCGGACCAGTCCCACTCCTTGGCCAGCGCCGGAACCACCTTGTTGTCACCGTCGATGCGGAACAGCTGCTGAAAGACCAGCCCGTCGACCGCATTGCCCACCGGCAGCGAGTTCACATGCGGATGGAAAGTGTTGGCATCAGCGCCCACGGCGATGCGCAGCTCGCCTTCGGGCGCGGCCAGAGCGGCGAGCGGCAGCGCCGTGGCCATCAGCAGCGAGGCGGTCACCGAGCGCAGACCCGAGCGGGAGAGCAGAGAGGGGAGGATACGTGTCATGTCAGTCCCTGTTGGCTGTAGGTTGCTGTTCCCCGAAGCGGCTAAGCGACGGGGTTAAGTCGGAAAATCAGCGATTCCGGAAACTGGCGGGGAGCATTCTGCGGCCCCCTCCGGCCATGGAGTAACCTCAGCTTGCCCAAGCGTTATCTTTTCTGTCAAATTATGTTTGGGGCATGTATATATCTTTGAGTTATGGCTTTGGCATGAATTACAGACAGTGCGAAATCTTTGTCACCGCGCTTGAGGCGGGCTCGGTGACGGCGGCGGCAGAGCGGCTGGATCTCTCGCAGCCCGCGGTCAGCAAGTCCTTGAAACTGCTGGAGACAGAGCTGGGTGTGCGGCTGTTCCTGCGCGGCGCCAAGGGGCTGCAACCCACTGACGAGGGCCGCTCGTTCTACCTTGAAGCGGCCCGGCTGACGGAAAGTTTCGGCCATCTCGAGAGCTTTGCCCAAAGCCTTGTGCGGCTGGAGCATGCGCGGCTCGAGATCAGCTGTATCCCGGCGCTTTCGACCGCGTGGTTGCCCGAGACCATGTGCGACTTCCTGCACGAATACCCCGATCTTTCGCTGTCTTTCCGCTCGCGCAGTTCGCCCGAAACGGTGCAACTGGTGGCGCGCGGCGAGCTTGATATCGGCGTGTCGCAGGCCCGCAGCGAGGACAAGATGGTCGAAAAGACCCGGCTCTTCGATCTGCAATCGGTCTGCATTCTGCCGCGCGGCCACAGGCTTTGCGCCGAAAAGCACATCCGGCTGGACCATTTGCACGAGGAACGCCTGCTGTCGCTGAGCGCGGCGGATGAGATCCGCAAGAAGTTCGAAGCGGCGATGCTGATGGCGGGCTACAGCATCCGCAGTCAGGTGGATGTGGCGCATGGCGCGATGCTGTGCCGGATGGCGGCGGACGGCCATGGCATCGGCATCGTCGACGAGGAATCCGCAAAGCTCTTCGAGGCGGCTGGCGCGGTCATCCGCCCCTTGGCCGAGGAACTCTCGGTGCCGATCTATTTGCTGCAGAACCCGCTGAAACCGCAGACCTTGATCGCACGGAAATTCGTCGAACACATGCTGGCGGTCACCGCCCCAAGGCGGGCGCATTGAAGGCCGCGAGGCCGCTCACCCTGAACTTCAGGTTATGGAGCGCCGCCAAAGCAAAATTTCGGATACGGCGAAAATGCCAATCGAATATGCATCTTCATCGGTTGGCGCGCCCCGCCGCGCGTGAATTTCCGCCATTTCCCGTCGGAATCGCGCACTTTGCCTCGACCTCTCCGGCGCAGGTCCAAGATTGCGTGACAAGCGCGGCGCGCGCGCCATCTTGAGACCGAGAGGACCAATCAGACCGGGGGTGCCGGATGCGCATGATGATCGACGTAGAGATGCACTATCAGTTCGCCATGCCCAACACGGTCACCCTTGTGATCGAAGCCGCCGAGACCGCAGGACAAACGGTCAATAGCGCCGAGCTTGATCTGGGGGATGCGCAGGTGACGCGGATCGCGGGCGACATGGACCTTGGAAGCCGCCTCTGGGTGCAGGTGCCCGGCGACGAGATGCGGCTGAGCTACCGCGCCGAGGTTGAGGTGACGCGCCCCGATCTGCCGCTTCAGACGCTGCGCGCCGCGCCTTTGCACGAATTGACCACCGAGGCCGCGCCGTTCATCCGGCCCTCGCGCTATTGCCTGTCGGATAAATTCGTCGCCTTCGTCGCGCGGCGCTTCGGCCATTTGCAGGGCGGCGCAAAGGTTCTGGCGATCCGCGACTGGATCGAGGCCGAGCTGGACTATGTCCCCGGCAGTTCCGATGCCGACACCCATGTGCTGGAAACCTTCGCGGCGCGGCAGGGGGTGTGCCGCGATTACGCTCATCTTTTCTGCGCCATGGTGCGGGCGGCGCAGATCCCCGCGCGCATGGTTGCCGCCTATGGGCCTTGCGTCACGCCGCCTGACTTTCACGCGCTGGCCGAGGTCTGGCTGGAGGGGCGCTGGCACCCGGTGGACCCTACCGGCATGTGCCGCCCGGACGCGCTGGCGCTGATCGCCGTGGGGCGCGACGCTTATGACATCGCCTTCATGGAATCGCAGGCCCCGGCGACGCTGGTCCGGCAGGAGGTGAGCGTGACCGAGATCCCCGGCTGAGGCGCGCCGTCAGTACATCGCCGAGCCGCCGTTGACGCCATAGACCTGTCCGGTGATGAACCCCGCCCCCGGCCCGGCGAGAAACACCGCCATGGCGGCGATCTCCTCGGGCGTGCCGAAGCGGCCAAGCGGCGTGGCAAGATCGCGGGCCACCGCCTCGGGGGTCATACCAGCAGTCATATCGGTCTCCACCGGGCCGGGCGCGATGGCGTTGACGAGGATCTGCGGCCCCAGTTCGCGCGCGAGGCTGCGGGTCATGGCGATGATCCCGCCCTTCGAGGCGGCATAAGCCACGGTATTCGCCGCGCCCAGATAGCCCAGATCCGAGGCGGTGAAGATGATCCGCCCGCCCGGCATCTGCCGCGCCGCAGCGCGCGCGGTCAGGAAGGCGCCGCGCAGGTTGACGGCGATCACCCGGTCGAACGCCTCGGCAGAGGTGTCGCGCAGGGGGGCCTCGTCGAGAATTCCGGCATTGGCGAACACCCGCGTCGCCGGGCCGAGCCGGGCCTGTAGGCTGGCGAACATGTCGCTGACCTCGGTCTCAAGCGTCACATCGGCGGGCAGTTGCAGGATGTCTTGCGGCAAATCCGCCGCCTGCGGATCGCGCGGATGGCAGACCGCCACCGCCGCCCCGGCCTCGCGCAGCGCCAGCGCCATGGCGCGCCCGATGCCCCGGCTGCCGCCCGTGACCAGCGCCACCTCTCCGCTCAGCGGGCCGCTCATGCCAGTGTCTCGCCGCGGTCGATGCAGACCGCCTGCCCGCTGATGCAGGCCGCGCCCGCGCTGGCGAGGAAAAGATAAAGCGCCGCGATGTCCTGCGGCAGCATCAGACCCGGCATCGCCTGCGCCGCCAGAATGTCGGCCATCACCGCCTCTTGTGTGCGCCCCTCTACCCGCGCCATCTCGTGCGCCGAGGCGAGCGCGGACTCGGTGCCGATCCAGCCGGGGCAGACCGCGTTGACCGTGATGCCGCGTGGGCCAAGCTCTTTGGCCCAGCTGCGCATCAGCCCGAGCATCGCGTGTTTCGACGCCGCATAGGCGGAAAACCCAGCCACCGCCGTCTTGCCCCAGATCGAGGAGGTCAGCAGGATGCGCCCGCCCTGCCCCATCTTCGGCAGCGCCGCGCGGGTGACATGCTCGGTGCCCATGACGTTGATGCTCAGCACCTCGGCGGCCACCTTGCCCGCCGCCGGATCATCGAGCCACGTGGGCCGCTCGATCCCGGCATTGTTCACCAGCACTTCGATCCGCCCAAGCGGGGCCAGCGCCTCGGCCACCGCCTCGGGCGCGCGGATATCGCAGCGCAGCGGCGTCGCACCCAGCGCGTCGGCAGCGGGCTCGATCCCGTCATCCTCGGCCAGCATCCACAGCGAGGCTCCGGCAGCGGCAAAGGCGGCGGCGATGCCCTGCCCGATGCCGCGGCTGGCCCCGGTCACCACCACGTTCTGGCCGGTGAAATCGAACTGAACCCGTCCCGCAGCGCTCATGCGCCGAGCCCGAACTCGCCGCGCACCGCAGCCCCGATGTCGCGCCGGTATTGCTCGGCCATCAGCGCGCCCTTCGCGGGGCTCGCTCCGGCGGCGGACACAAGGTTGCCCTCGGGCGCCACCCAGTCGCGGTGCGGCGGCCATGCGTCATAGGGCGGAGCATAGGCGGCCTTGTTGTCGGGGATCAGATCGGTGCGGACGAGATGCGGGTAGAAATGCATCATCAGCGAGGTCTCGAGCACCGCCGCATGTTCCAGCTCGATCCCCGGATAGCCCTCGGGGAACACCTGCGCCAGCGTGTCCTCGGTGAGAAAATCCCAATGCTGCAGGCACATGACCCGCAAATCCTTGCCCGCCGCGTCGCGCATCGCCAGATCGATGCCTTCGTTGAGGAACCACAGGTTCTCGTAGTTGCCATCGAGCACGCAGATCCGCCGCACGCCGTGGCGCACCAACTCGCGGATGATGTCACGCACGATGCCCGTCAGTGTTGCCGCGTCGAGCCCGGTGGAGCCGGGAAAGAACGGGCCGCCCGCCGAGCGGGTCATCGATTTGTAGCCATAGCAGACCGGCGCGGCGACCACGCCGCCGATGTCGCGGGCGATCTCTTCAGCGATGGCCAGCGGCAGCATGTGATCCACGCCCATCGGCAGATGCGGGCCGTGCTGTTCAAGCGCGCCGGTGGGCAGAAAAACCACCGGGTTGCGCTCCAGCGCGGCGGCATATTCGGGCCATGTCATCTCGGCCATCAGAACCGGCGAGGGTGCGGGCGGTTGGGCGGGGCTGGTCATGATCGGGCTTTCCTTGTTGCCGCGCGGGCCCCGCGAAGGGCCCGCGCATCTTCGCGACTGTCCTCAGAATTCCTTGAGGTTGTCGCGCAGCAGCTGGTGTTTGTACTCGGTGCGCACGAGGCCGCGACGTTGCAGTTCGGGCACCAGCCCGTCGGCGATCTCGACAAGGTAATGGCGGCTGACGCGCAGCACCGGGGTGGTGATCAGGAAACCGTCCCCGCCCACTTCGGCCATCGCCTCGCCCATCTTGTCGGCGACCTGCGCCGGGGTGCCGATCAGCTCCATCGACGAGACCAGCCCGCCGCCCTCGGCAGCGGCCAGTTCGCGCAAGGTCTTGCCGCTGCCCCATTGCTGGAACTTGTCGAGCGTGCCGCTTTCACCGTTGGTCACCAGTTTCTCGGGCAGCGGCTTGTCGAGATCATATTGCGAGAAGTCGATCTCGGTGATCGCCGAGATCGAAGCCAGCACGTCGTTGACGAAATGATCGGCGGTGGTGCCGCGCTCGTATTTCGCGCGGGCGTCCTCTTCGGTCTCGCCAAGCGTGGGGGTGACGCAGAACAGCACTTTGATGTCGTCGGGGTTGCGGCCGATCTTCTCGGCGCGGGCGCGGATGTCATCGCGGAAGGCCTTCATCCCCTCGATGCCATTGGCCACCGAGACGATGCTATCGGCGTGCTGCGCGGCGAAATCGCGGCCCCGCGGCGAGGCACCGGCCTGCACGTAGACCGGGCGCTTCTGCGGCGAGGGCACGGTGTTGAGCGGCCCGCGCACCTTGAAGAACTCGCCTTCGAAATCGATGCTGCGCACCTTGGTGCTGTCGGCGTAGACGCCGTTCTCGCGGTCGAGGACCACGGCATCGGCATCCCAGCTGTCAAAGAGCTGGCCCACCACATCCATATATTCGTCGGCCATGGCATAGCGCTGCTCGCGCGGGGGCAGCACGTCCATGCCGAAGTTCTGCGCGGCCAGATCCTCGGCGGAGGTGACCACGTTCCAGCCGAAGCGGCCCTTGGTCAGACTGTCGATGGTCGAGCTGAGACGGGCGAGCATGAAAGGCGGATAGGCCATGGTCGACATGGTGGCGACCACGCCAAGGTTGCGCGTCGCCATGCCCATGGCCACCGCCAGCGGCGCCGGATCGTGCTTGGGGGCCATCATGCCGTTGGCCAGCGAGAACTTGCGGTCGCCGCCGAAGGTCTCGGGCACCATCAGCTTGTCTTCGATCATGATGTAATCGAAGCAGGCCCGTTCCAACGTCTGCGCCATCTCGATGTAGAACTGCCCGTCCCACGGGTAGCCGCCCTGCCCGAAGGGCGCGCGCCACTCGTCGGGGGTGAAATTCATGAACCATGCGAGGTGAAAGCGTTTGTCGGTCATCTGTCGGTCGTCCTTGCAAATGCGCCAGCCAAAGCTGGCTGAGTTCGGGAGGAAGGGGGGATCAGCCCGCCGCGCGCTCGGCGCGGCGCAGGCTGCGGGCCAGCCGCGGCTTGGCCTCGAAGTCGGAGGTGATGATCGAGCCGTAGCGGTGCGGCGCATGCGGATCGTGGCGGCGCTTGTCCACGGCGATGACCCGCGTGCCGAGATGGAAGGCCTCGGAGAGATCATGGGTCACCATCACCACGGTCATCTGATGCTCTTCCCACAGCTCCAGCACCAATTGGTGCATAGCCTTGCGGGTGCCGGGGTCGAGCGCGCCGAAGGGCTCGTCGAGCAGCAGCACCTTGGGCTTGGTCATCAGCGCCTGCGCGATGGCAAGCCGCTGCTGCTGTCCGCCCGAAAGCTGCGCCGGATAAAGCGCCGCATGTCCGCCCAGCCCGACCCGATCGAGCATCGCCTGCGCCCGGTCACGCAGATCGGCGCGGGCGCTGCCGAAGAGCCGCCCCATCAAAGGAGCCGCCTGCCATTCGGGGCCGGTCATGACGTTGCCGATCACCGTCCGGTGCGGGAACACCGAGTAGCGCTGAAAGACGATGCCCCGGTCGGGCATGGGCTCTGGCGCGATGGGCTCGCCATCGATGAGGATCTGCCCGCCGCTCGGAGCCTCTTGGCTCAGCAGCATGCGCAGCAGCGTCGATTTGCCCGCCCCCGAAGGCCCGACCACCGCGAGGAACTCGTTGTCGTCGATGAACAGGTTGATGTTCTCGAGCACCACGGTCTCGCCATAGGTCTTGGAGACATTGTCGAAGGTGATGATGGCCATCAGCCGCCCTCCCGGAAGCGCGTCCAGGGGATCGCGTCATGCGCGAGGCGCAGCGCGTAATCCATCGCAAAGGCAAGGAAGGTGATCCACACGACGTAGGGCAGGATCACATCCATCGCGAGATAGCGCCGGACGAGGAAGATGCGGTAGCCAAGGCCTGCCTCGGCGGTGATCGCCTCGGCAGCGATGACAAAAAGCCAGGCCGCCCCCAGCGACAGCCGCACCGAACTGATCAGCCGCGGCACGACCTGCGGCAGCACCAGCCCGAGGATCATCTGCCACGTCGAGGCGCCAAGGGTCTGCGCCTTGACGATCTGCTCGCGCGGGATTTCCGACACCCGCAGCATCACGTCGCGGATGATGAAGGGCGCGATGCCAAAGACGATGAGCACGGTCTTCGACAGCTCGCCGAGGCCGAAGAGGATGAAGAGGATCGGCAGCACCGCCAGCGGCGGAACCAGCGACAGCGCGGCGAAGAAGGGCTCGAAGATGGCGCGCAGATAGGGGATGAACCCCACCAGCACGCCAATGACGAGGCCGATCAGCGCCGACAGGCCAAGGCCGATCCCCAGCCGCGACAGCGAGGCCCAAGTGTCGGCCCAGAAGAGTTTCTTGCCGGTCGCCATGTCGACCTGAAAGATCAGGCGGGACATGGCGGTGCGAAAGGCTTCGAGGCCCGGCATAAGCTTGTCGGAAGCATCGACGGCGTGTCGCGCTTCGGAGGTGACCGCGTAGACCGCGATCACCAGAATGAAGGGCATCGCGCCCAGCAGGATTTTACTCCTGCGGGAGGGAAGCCGGTTGATGGCTCGGCGCATGGAAACGTCTCGGGTCGCCGATTACAGCTCGCCCGCGGCGGCCATCTCCGAGAAGCTCGGATCGAAGCGCAGCTTCACGTTGCCCTCGTCCCCAAGCACCGTGCCGCCGACCTCGATGCCGATGGCGTCGACGCTGGAAGCCCCCTGCCCAAAGAGCCCCTGCTCGAAGCTGAAGGTGCGCACCTTGTCCATGATGTCGCGGCTGCTGTCCGCCGAGAGGAAGGCCGCCGCATCGCCGGGCGTGGTGAAGAAATGCGTCTGGTCCACCTGTACCGACAGGCCCGCCACATCCGTGCCCATGGCCGACGCCATAACCTCGGCCATCGGCTGCTCGTCCCCGGTCTCGGCGGCCATGGTTTCCATCGCCTCGTACCACGCGCCGGTCAGCGCCTTGGCGAACTCGGGGTGCTCTTCCAGCGTTTCGGTGCGGGCGATGAACACATCCATGATCTCGCCGGGGATGTCCGAGCTGTCGAACAGCACGTTGCTCTCGGGCACTTGGTTCAGCATTTCGGCGGCGATCGGGTTCCATGTCGCCACATGCTTCATCTCGGGCTGGGTGACATAGGCGGCGCCGATCTCGGCATCCGAGATGTTCACGCTTTTGACCCGCCACGGCTCGGTGATCCCGGCCTCGGCCAGCGCGCGGTTCAGCAGGTAGTGCGAGACCGAGTACTGCAGCAGCCAGACCTCATCGTCGAGCAGGTCCTCGACCTTTTCGGCGCTGCGCGAGATCAGCATGTCGTTGCCGTCGGAATAATCGGTGATCAGGAAGATCGAGGTATCCACCCCGCCCGCCGCCGGCATGGTCAGCGCGTCCATGCCCGCCACCGCCACCGCGTCGAGATCGCCTGCGATGAACTGGTTGATCGAGCCCACGTAGTCGTTGATCTGGATAAGCTCGACGTCGACGCCGTATTTCTCGCCCCACGCCTCCATCAGCCCTTCGGTGCGCATCCAAGCCAGAGGCATGAAGCCCACATAGACGACATAACCTACCTTGAACGTCTCCTTCTCCTGCGCCTGAGCGGGCGCGGTGAAGGCGACCGAGGCCGCGGAAGCAAGCAGAAGAAGCAGTCGGGAAATACGCATGGAGTGTCTCCGGGAGGGAAAGAGATGTTCGATGCTCTAACTAAACGAGCGTTGAATAGTTAAAATCAAGTTTTTAATATGTATAAAAAATGCGCTATTAATCACCTGATGAGTTCGCTACGACGGCGCGGCGTGAACGGAGAGTCCCCATGGCCAGGACCGCAACCAGAAAACGGCTCGATCCGGCCGAGCGGCGCACGCAGATCCTCGATGAGATGCTGCAGCTGTGTGCGAATCAGCACTTCGCCTCGATCACCATGCGGCAGATCGCGGCGGCCTGCGGCGTGAACATGGCGCTGCTCTACCACTACTTCGACAATAAAGAGGGGCTGGTGCACGCCACGCTGCGGCACGCGGTGGACGACTTTCTGGTGATGTTCGACGATCTGCCCAAGGATGTCGGTGCCCCGCTCGGCGCGGCTGACGTGTGGATCGACGCCACCATCGAGGCCGCGCCGCGCCTGATGCGCATGGTCAAGCTGATGAGCGATTTTGGCGCTCAGGAAAGCCGCGATGCCGAGGCGCTGGCGATCATCGACGAGTTCTATGCGCGCGAGCGGGAGACGCTGAAACACGCCATCCTCGACGGCATGGCCGAGGGCCGGTTCCGCGAGGTCGACCCCGAGCGCACCGCGCGGCTGACCTCGATCGCCATCGACGGCGTGTTCTTCGGCGGCCCCGCGCGCAACGATTTTGCCTTTGAAAACAACCTGCGCGACGTGCGGGACCAGCTGCTCGACTATCTTCAGCCCGCGCCCTGACGCCTTTGGCAGAGCTCAGCGGCGATCCCGCGCATCCTCGCCCAGCGAGGCGAGATAGACATCATAGGTGCTGCTCAGCGAGTTGATGTGCTGGCGCATCAATTCGGCGGCGTGATCGGCCTCGCCGCGCTCCATCGCATCGAGAATGCCCATGTGCTCCTGCATGGATTTCTCCAACCGCCCGGTGACGTCGAGCTGCCGCCGCCGGAACGGGCGCAACCGCCGGTCCATGCGTTTCGCCTCCTCGGCCAGCACCTGATTGCCCGACGCCTCGTAGATCATCCCGTGCAGCCGGTTGTTCGCCTCATAGTAGCGATCCGCGGCGCCCTCTTGCAGCGCCGCCTCACAATCCTGCGCCGCGCGCCGCAGATACAGCCGCTGCGCCGGTGTGATGCGCTGCGCCGCCAGCCGGACGCACCACGCCTCAAGCCCGGCCATCACCTCGAACATCTCGACCAGACGGGTCATCGAGGGCCGCCGCACGAAGGCACCCCGGCGCGGAATCAACTCCACCAGACCAATCGCTTCGAGCGTCAGAAACGCCTCGCGCAGCGGCGTGCGCGACACCTCGAGTTGCTCGGCCAGCGCCACTTCGCTCAGCTTGTCGCCATCCTGATATGCACCCGACGCGATCCGCTGCTCGATAATTGAGCAAATCCGGGTGGCGGTTCTGGAGTTGTCGGACATCGAGAAAAATCCTTGACGATATGCAATCCCCCCAGATTGTATACAGGAATAATCAAAAGAATACAAATAACGAAAATGCCAACAGTGAGGACAACACCATGAAAACGTGGAAACTTCTCGCCGGAACCGCGCTTTGCGCGAGTCTCTCTGCCCCCGCTTTCGCGGATAAGGCGAGTGACACGGTGAACATGGCCTTCAACAAGGAACTTGAAACCGCGGATGTCTACTTCAACACCGCGCGCGAGGGCCTGCTGCTCAACCATTCGGTCTGGGACGGCCTGCTGTACCGCGATCCGGACACTGGCGAGTATAAGGGCAACCTTGCCACCGAGTGGACGTGGATCGACGACGTTACGCTCGAACTGAAGCTGCGCGAGGGCGTGACCTTCCACAACGGCGAGCCGTTCAACGCCGATGACGTGGTGTTCACCGTCAACTATGTGACCGATCCCGAAAACGGCGTGAAGAACATGGCCAACGTCGGCTGGATGGACCACGCCGAGAAGGTCGACGACTACACCGTGCGCATCATCCTGGGCGCGCCCTTCCCGGCGGCCGAGGAATTCCTTGCCGGTCCCGTCGCCATGTATCCCGATGAATATTATGCCGAAGTTGGCCCGAGCGGCATGGGTCTGAAGCCCGTCGGCACCGGCCCCTTCAAAGTGACCGAACTGGAGCCGGGCAAGCACTTCGTTCTCGAGCGGTTCGAGGATTACTACGGAGGGCCGAAGGGCAAGGCCGGGGTCGCCAAGGTCGACATCCGCACCGTTCCCGACACCAACACGCAGATCGCCGAGTTCTTTAACGGCACGCTCGACTTCCTGTGGAACATGCCCGCCGATCAGGCGGAAAAGCTCGACGCTATGGGCAAGTATCAGGTGGTCAACGCCCCGGCGATGCGCGTCGGCTACATCACCATGGACGCCGCTGGCCGCGCTGGCGACACGCCGATGACCGATCAGAAGGTGCGCGAGGCGGTCTATCACGCCATCGACCGTCAGGCGATCGTCGATGCGCTGGTCAAGGGCTCGTCGGAAGTGATCGACACCGCCTGCTCGCCCGCGCAATTCGCCTGCGACCAGAGCGTCGAAGGCTATGAGTACGATCCCGAGAAGGCCAAGGAACTGCTGGCCGAGGCGGGCTATCCCGACGGGTTCGACATCGACTTCTACGCCTATCGCAACCGGCCCTACGCCGAGGCGATCATGGGCTTTCTGGGCAAGGTCGGCATCAACGCCAACCTCAACTACATGCAGTACTCGGCCCTGCGCGAGAAGCACCGCAAGGGCGAAGTGCCGATGGCCTTCCTGACGTGGGGCTCGAACTCGGTGGCAGACGCTTCGGCGATCACCTCGGAGTTCTTCACCGGCGGGCCGCAGGACGATGCGCGCGATCAGGAGGTGATCGACTGGATCGAGGCCGCCGACAGCACCAACGACAAGGAAGAGCGGCAGGCGCTCTACTCCAACGCGCTGAACAAGATCACCAGCGAGGCCTATTGGGTGCCGCTCTGGACCTACAACGTCAACTACGTGATGAGCCCGGAAATGGAGTTCACCCCGACCGATGACGAACTGGTCCGCTTCTTCAGCTTCGGCTGGAAGTAACCGCTGGCCCTGCCCGGCCCCCGCGCGGGGCCGGGCGAGACCCGACCACAGGAACACCCCATGCTGCTCTATATCCTCAAACGCCTCGGTCTTGCGGTGCTGGTCGCGCTGACCGTCTCGGCGATCAGCTTCAGCCTGCTGTTCATGGCGGGCGATCCGGCCATCTCGATCGCCGGTGAGAACGCCGCCGCCGAGGACATCGCCGCGATCACCGAACGCTATGGTTTCGACCGCCCGGTGCTGGTGCAATACGCCGACTGGCTGGTCTCTGCCGCGGGCGGCGATCTGGGGCGCTCTTGGTATTTCGATCTGCCGACCACCGAGATCATCGGCGACCGGCTTGGCGTGACCATGACGCTGGGCCTGCTGGCGATCTCGTTTGCGCTGATCCTCGCCATCCCGATGGGCGTTGCGGCGGCGGTGAGGCCGAACTCGCTGATCGACCGCGCCGCGCTCTTCATCTCGGTGGTGGGTCAGGCGATCCCCTCGTTCTGGTTCGGGCTGATCCTGATCGTGGTCTTCTCGATCAAGCTCGGCCTCGTGCCCGCCTCGGGTTCGGACGGCTGGAAACACTTCATCCTGCCCACGGTGGTTCTGGGCTATTACGCCACGCCCGCGATCATGCGCCTGACCCGCGCCGGGATGATCGAGGTGCTGTCCGCCGATTACATCCGCACCGCCCGCGCCAAGGGTCTCGCGCCGCGCAAGGTGCTGTTCAAACACGCGCTGCGCAACGCCATCATCCCGGTGATCAGCCTCGCAGCGGTGCAGATGGGCTTCATGCTGGGCGGCTCGATCGTCGTGGAGTCGATCTTTGCCCTGCATGGCGCGGGCTATCTGGCGTGGGAGAGCATCAGCCGCAACGACCTGCCGGTGATGCAGGCGCTGATCCTCGTCTTTTCCATGTTCTACATCCTGTTCACCTTCCTCGCCGACGTGCTGAACGCGTGGATGGACCCGCGCCTGCGCGTGGGCTGACCGAAGGCGCCTCGACATGACCGACACGACCGCATCCGAAAGCCCCGCCATGACCGCCTCCAACGCCGCCCCCAAGGAAGCCCCGCTCTCGCCCCGTCAGGCGATGGTGCGCCGCGCCCTGCGTCACCGCGGGCTGATCTTCGGCGCGCTGGTGATGGGCATCATCATCTTCGTCGCGCTCTGCGCGCCGCTGCTCACCAGCTACAGCCCCTATGATCAGGACCTCTTGGCCCGCATGAAACCGCCCGTCTTCATGGGCGGCGACGAGGCGCATTGGCTCGGCACCGATGCCTTGGGCCGCGATTTCTGGGCCCGGCTGGCCTATGGCGCGCGCATCTCGCTGATGATCGGGCTGCTGGCTGCCACCATCTCGGCGCTGATCGGCTCGGTGCTGGGCATCCTCGCGGGCTACTTCGGGGGCCGCGTGGACATGGCGGTGACCTTCCTGATCAACGTGCGCCTTGCCATGCCTGTGGTGCTGGTGGCGCTGGCGGTGGTCGCGCTCTTCGGCGGCTCGCTGATGGTGGTGGTCTCGGTGCTGGGGCTGCTGCTCTGGGACCGTTTCGCCGTGGTGCTGCGCGCCGCCACCATGCAGGTGCGCAAGCTCGAGTATGTCGCCGCCGCCGAGGTGCTGGGGGCGTCGCTGCCGCGGGTGCTGTGGAAGGACATCCTGCCCAACGTGATGAACCACCTGATCGTGATTTTCACGCTCGAGATGGCCCATGCCATCATCCTCGAAGCAGCGCTGTCGTTCCTTGGCCTTGGCGTGCAGCCGCCCACCCCCTCGTGGGGGCTGATGATCTCGGAGGGCAAGGAAATGCTGCTCTTCGAGCCGTGGCTCATCACCATTCCCGGCGTGGCGCTGTTCTTCCTCGTCCTGTCGATCAACATGCTTGGCGACGGCATCCGCGACGTCACCGCACCCGAAGGCAGAAACTGATGACCGATCCCATCCTGTCCATCCGCAACCTCACCGTCGATCTGCCCAAGGGCGGCGACCGGCCTCACGCGGTCGAGGGGCTGAGCCTCGAGATCATGCCCAAGGAGATCGTCTGCATCGTCGGCGAGTCCGGCTCGGGCAAGTCGATCACCTCCTTCACCACCATGGGGCTGCTGCCGAAAGCGCTGGTGCCCTCGTCGGGCGAGGTGATCTTTGACGGCAAGGACCTGCTGAAACTGCCCCCGTCCGAGCATTCGAAACTGCGCGGTCGGCGCATGGCGATGATCTTTCAGGAGCCGATGTCGGCGCTGAATCCCTGCTACACGGTCGGCAACCAGATCGAAGAGATGTTCGAGCAGCACACCAGCCTGCCCGCCGCCGAGCGCAAGGCCCGCACGATCAAGCTGCTGGACGAGGTGCAACTGCCCGATCCGGCGCGCATCTACTCCAGCTACCCGCACCAGCTTTCGGGCGGGCAGCGGCAGCGCATCGTGATCGCCATGGCGCTGGCGCTCGACCCGGCGCTGCTGATCGCCGACGAGCCGACCACCGCGCTTGATCTCTCGACGCAGGCGCAGATCCTGCACCTGCTGAAAGAGCTGCGTGAAAAGCATTCGGCGGGCATCATGTTCGTCACCCATGATTTCGACGTGGTGGCCGAGATCGCCGACCGGGTGGTGGTCATGCAGCACGGGCGCATCGTCGAGCAGGGCAGCGCCGAAGAGGTGCTCAACCGCCCGCAGCACCCCTACACCCGCCTGCTGATCGACGCGGTGCCGCGCCGCGAGCGCGCGGCGCAGCCCAGCCTCGAAGGGCGGGTCGAGATGCTGAAGGTGCAGGGGCTGGAAAAGACCTACCATGTGAAGGGCAACATGTTCCGCCCCGGCCGCATCGTGCACGCCTGCAAGGACGTCGGCTTTGCCGTGCGCCGCGGCGAGACGCTGGGCATCGTCGGCGAGAGCGGCTCGGGCAAGTCGACGCTGGTCAAATGCCTGATCCGGCTGGAAGACCCCGACGCGGGCCATGTCTGGGTCGAGGGCACCGACATTGCCGCCTATTCCAAGCGCGCGCTGCATCCCTACCGCAAGATGATCCAGATCGTGTTTCAAGACCCCTACGGCTCGCTCAACCCGCGCCGCACCATCGGCGACCAGCTGGTCGAAGGGCCGGTGAACTTTGGCCGCGACCGCGCCGAGGCGATGGAAAAGGCCCGCGAGCTGATGAAGATCGTGCGGCTCGATCCCGACGCGCTCAACCGCTACCCCAACCAATTTTCCGGCGGTCAGCGTCAACGCATTTGCATTGCGCGCGCACTGATGGTCGAACCCAAGGTGCTGATCGCCGACGAGGCGGTCTCGGCGCTCGACGTGTCGGTGCAGAAGGAAGTGCTCAAGTTGCTCAATGAAATCCGCGACAAGATGGGGCTGACCGTGCTCTTCATCACCCATGACCTGCGCGTCGCGGCGCAGGTCTGTGACAATCTCATCGTCATGCAGCAGGGCGAGATCGTCGAGCGCGGCTCGGTCGATCAGGTCTTTGGCAGCCCCAGCCATGCCTATACGCAAAAACTGCTCGCGGCGCAGCCCGGACAGGATTGGGACGTGCCGGACGTGTCGAAACTGCCCCCCGCCACCGGCGTCATGGGCATGGGAGGTCGGGTATGAGCGGCTCGTTCTCTCCGTCGCAGACCACCCGCAAACCCGGCGTCACCGCCACTTCGGGCGGCGTTGTTGCAGCCCAGCACGCGCTTGCGGCCAAGGCCGGGGCCGAGGTTCTGAAGGCGGGCGGCGATGCGCTTGACGCCGCCGTGGCGGTGAGCTTCGCCATCGGTGTGCTCGAGCCGTGGATGTCCGGCCCGATGGGCGGCGGCGCGATGATGATCTGGCGCGAGGACGAGGGCCGCGCCCATGCGCTGAACTATGGCATGCGCAGTTCCGCCGCGCTCGATCCGGCGCATTATCCGCTCTCGGGCGCGGGCAAGGCCTCGGACCTTTTCCCGTGGGACGCGGTGGTCGAGGACCGCAACGTCATCGGCGGCTCGTCGGTCGCGGTGCCCGGCACCGTCGCGGGCATCGCCGCCGCGCATGGGCGCTATGGCCGGATGCCGTGGAAAGACCTGCTCTCCCCCGCCATCGGTTTCGCCAAGAAGGGCCTGCATGTCGACTGGTACGCGGCGCTGGTCATCGCCTCCTCGGCGCGCGATCTTGCGCAGGACCCGGACGCCGCCGCCATGTTCCTCGAAGACGGGCAATGGCCCAAGGGCTCTGGCTGGACGGCGCTTTCGGACATCCGCCTCGACCAGTCGCGCCACGCCGCCACGCTGGAGCAGCTGGCGCAGGCGGGCGCAGAGGATTTCTACAAGGGCGATATCGCCGCGATGCTGTCGGGCGATGTGACCGCCAAGGGCGGCTTTCTGACCATGGACGATCTCGCGGCCTATGCGCCGCAATGGTCCGACCCGCTGGAGATCCCCTACCGCGACGGGCGGCTCTTTGCCCTGCCCGGCCTCACCGCCGGACCGACGCTGAGCCACGCCGTCACCGGCTGGACCAAGGGCTATGATGCCGCCGAGGCCGCCGCGCCAAAGGCGCATCTGGCCCGCGCGGAGGCGCTCAAGGCCGCCTATGCCGCGCGGCTCGAGGGGATGGGCGACCATGAATTGGCCAAGGCCCCCGGTTGCACCACGCATTTCTCGATCGTCGACCGCCACGGCAACATGGTCGCGATGACCCAGACGCTGCTGTCGATCTTCGGCTCGCGCGTGGTCTCGCCCTCCACCGGCATGCTGCTCAACAACGGCATCATGTGGTTTGACCCCGCACCGGGCGGGCCCAACTCCCTCGCCCCCGGCAAACGCTGCCTGATGAACGTCTGCCCGGTGATCGGCGAAGCGCCCGGCAAGCGCTTTGCGCTCGGGGCCAGCGGCGGGCGCAAGATCATGCCCGCCGTCGGGCAGATCTCGGGCCATATCATCGAGCAGGGCATGTCCATGCAGGAGGCCATCGAAGCGCCGCGCATCGACGTCTCGGGCGGCGCGCAGGTGGTGGCCGACGAACGCCTCGAAGGCCCCGTCACCGAGGCGCTCGCCGCCGCGCACCCGCTGGCCATGGTCCAGCGCCTGCCCTTCCCCTTCGCCTTTGCCTGCCCCGCCGGGGTCTTGCGCGAAGGCACCACCAATTCCGGCACGACCGAGACCTTCTCGCCCTGGGGCGACGGGATCGCTGCCGACTGACCGACGAAGCAAGAAAGAGACCCCATGTCCCCCCGCGACACCGCCCTTGCGGCCATCACCGAGTATTTCGACAGCGGCAGCTTCCAGAGCGAACTTGCCGATCTGGTCGCCCGCCCCACCGAAAGTCAGGACCCGCGCGGCGCGCCGCATCTGATGGCCTATCTCACCGAGGCGATGGTCCCGATGCTGGAGGCGATGGGCTTTACCTGCCAGATCTTCGACAACCCGCAAGAGGGCGCTGGCCCGCTGCTCGTCGGCCAGCGCATCGAGGGTGAGAGCCTGCCCACGGTGCTGACCTATGGCCATGGCGATGTGATCCGCGCGCAAGAGGGCCAGTGGCGCGAGGGGCTGGAGCCCTTCACGCTCACCGAAGAGGGCGACCGGCTCTATGGTCGCGGCTCGGCGGACAACAAGGTGCAGCACCTGATCAACCTGCGCGCCATGGCGGCGCTGATCGAGACACAGGGCAAGCTGGGGTTCAACGCCAAGGTGCTGATCGAAATGGGCGAAGAGAACGGCTCGCCCGGTCTCAAGACCTTCTGCGAAGAGCACAAGGAGCTTCTGGCCGCCGATGTGCTGATCGCCTCGGACGGGCCGCGCCTGTCGCCCGACGCGCCGACGATCTTCACCGGCTCGCGCGGCGGAGCGCTGTTCGATCTCAAGGTCGAGCTGCGCGAGGGGGCCAACCACTCGGGCAACTTCGGCGGCCTGCTGGCCGACCCGGCGATCATCCTCGCCCATGCGCTGGCCTGCATCACCGACCGGCGCGGCCAGATCAACGTGCCCGAATGGCGCCCCGACAGCCTGACCCCGCGCATCCGCGAGGTGCTGGCGGCGCTGCCAGAGGTGAAATCGGGCATCGCGCTCGATCCGGACTGGGGCGAAGAGAGCCTGACCATGTCCGAACGCGTCTTTGGCTGGAACAGCTTTGCCGTGCTGGCGATGATCTCGGGCGTGCCCGAGGCGCCGGTGAACGCCATCGCGGGCTGGGCACGCGCCACCTGCCAGCTGCGCTTCGTCGTCGGCACCGATGTGGACGACATCCTGCCCGCGCTGCGCCGCCATCTCGACACGCACGGTTTCCAGCAGGTTCAGATCACCTCTGCCGACCGCGGATCCTTCCCCGCGACCCGGCTCGACCCCGATCACCCTTGGGTGCGCTTCGCCGCGGCCTCGCTGCAAAAGAGCACCGGCCAGAGCCCGCATATCCTGCCCAACCTCGGCGGCTCGCTGCCCAATGACTGCTTTGCCGAAGTGCTGGACCTGCCGACCATCTGGGTGCCCCACTCCTATGCCGGTTGCAGCCAGCACGCCCCGAACGAGCATGTGCTGAAGCCGCTCTCGAAACAGGCGCTGATCGGCATGACCGGGCTGTTTTGCGATCTCGCCGAGCACGGCGCGCCGAAGGACTGAGCATGGAATATCTCATCCTCTTCGCGGTCATCGCCGCCGCCGGCGCGGTGGCCGGGATCATCTCGGGGCTGCTTGGCGTGGGCGGCGGGATCATCCTCGTGCCCGCCTTCTATTACGTCTTCACCGGGCTCGGCTATGAGCCGAACCAACTCATGCAGATCTGCGTCGCCACCTCCACCGGCACGATCATCGTCACATCGCTGCGCTCGGTCACCTCGCACCACAAGCGCGGCGCGGTGAGCGTCGAGCTGATCAAGACATGGGGGCCGTTCATCGCCATCGGCTCGGTGCTGGGCGTGCTGGCCGCCACCGTGCTGCGCAGCCACCAGCTGCAGCTGGTCTTCGGCATCGTCGGCGTCTGCCTCGGGCTTTACATGCTGCTTGGCAAGAAAAGCTGGCGGCTGTCGGACACGCTGCCGGGGCGCGGGCTCAGCGCGATCTATGGCAGCATCATCGGCTTTTTCTCGGCCCTGATGGGCATCGGTGGCGGCAGTTTCACCGTACCGCTGCTGACCGCCTACAACGTGCCGCCGCATCGCGCCGTGGGCACCTCGCCCGGCTTCGGCCTGCTGATTTCGATCCCCGGCTTCATCGCCTTTCTGCTGACCGGCTGGGAGATCACCGGCAAGCCGCCGGGCACGGTGGGCTACGTCAACCTGCCCGCGGTGCTGCTGATCATGGTGACCTCGCTGCTGACCGTGCCGATCGGCGTGAAGCTGGCACATAGCCTCAGCCCCGCGCGGCTGCGGCTCGTCTTCGCGCTGACCGTGCTGGTGCTGGCCGGGAACATGCTGCGCAAGGCGCTGATGGGATGAGCGACGAGACCCTCCTGCAGCGGCTGCGCGCCGCCGAGCCGGTGCTTTGGTCCAATCCGGGCTATGCCCCGCAGACCGATCCGCAGGCCATGGCGGACGTCATGGGGGCCAAGGCCGCATGGGCTCGTTTCGCGCCGCTGATGGCCGAGCTTTGGCCCGAACTGGCACCTTCGGGCGTGATCCGCTCGGCCCTCACCGACATCGCCGATCTGCGCCCCGCGCTTGGTTACGATGCTCCCGAATACGGCACGCTGCTGGTCAAGGGAGACCACGCGCTGCCCGTCGCCGGGTCGGTCAAGGCACGCGGCGGCGTCTTCGAAGTGCTCAGCATCGCCGTCAGTCAGGCGCGCGGCGCTGAGCTGCTCTATGATGGCGAGGACATCGAGAAACTCGCGGGCGACGACGCCCGCGCCTTCTTTGGCAAGCGCCGCATCGCCGTCGGCTCCACCGGCAACCTCGGGCTAAGCGTCGGCATCGCGGCGCGGGCGCTTGGGTATAAGGCGACGGTGCATATGTCGCATGACGCCAAAGAGTGGAAGGTGGCGCGGCTGCAGAGCCTCGGCGTCGAGGTGGTGCAGCATGAGACCGATTATTCGCAGGCCGTCGCCGCCGCCCGCGAGATCGCCGCGCGCGATCCGCTGACCCATTTCGTCGACGACGAGGACTCGCTGCTGCTGTTCAAGGGCTACAGCGCCGCCGCCGCCGAACTGAAGGAGCAACTGGCCGAGCAGGGTATTTCCATCGGCCCCGACCGTCCGCTGATCCTCTATCTGCCTTGCGGCATCGGCGGCGCGCCGGGCGGCATTGCCCATGGCGCGCGCGGTGTCTTTGGCCCCGACGTGCACCCGTTCTTTGTCGAGCCGGTGCAGGCCCCTTCGGCGCTCGTGCAGATGCGCGAGGGGCGGGGCCGCGAAACCTCGGTCTACGAGCTTGGCCTGTCGAACCGCACCGAGGCCGACGGCATGGCCGTCGCCACCATGTCGCAACTGGTGGCCGAGCGGACGCAGCGGCGGCTGGCGGGGGTCTTCACCGTCGGCGACGATGATCTCTTCCGCTGGCTCGCGCTGGCCGAGACCAAGGGGCTGCGGCTGGAGCCCTCGGCCGCCTCGGGCTTTGGCGGGCCGCAGATGCTGATGAACACCCATGAGGGCCGCGCCTTTAGGGCCATGCATATGCCCACCGTTGATCCGGCGCGCGCGGTGCATGTGATCTGGACCACCGGCGGCGCATTCGTGCCCGAGGAGCAGTATCAAGGTTTTGTCGCGAAGGGCCGCGCGCTCGGCCCGCGCTTCGATCTGAAAGGAGTTTCGTCATGACCAATCCCGCCGACCTCGGGGCCATCGAGGCGCGCAGCCTGATCGCCCGCAGGCAGCTGTCGCCGGTGGAACTGGCCGAGGCCTGCATCGCCCGCGTCGAAGCGGTGGACCCCGCCGTCAACGCGCTGATCGCCCGCGATTTCGACGGGCTGCGCAAGGCCGCGAAACAGGCCGAAGCGGATGTGACCGCTGGCAAGGAACTGGGGGCGCTGCACGGGCTGCCCTTCGGCGTGAAGGACATGATCGACGTCACCGGCCTGCCCACCACCTTCGGTTCCGAGGCGTTCAAGGACAATATCGCCACCAAGGATGACGCCATCGTCGCCGCCATGCGCGCGGCGGGTGGCTTTCCCATGGGCAAGACCAACAACCCCGAATGGAGCGCCGGGGCCAACACCCGCAACCGCGTCTACGGGGTGACGGCCAACCCGCATGACATCACCCGCAGCTGCGCCGGATCCTCGGGCGGCTCGGCGGTGGCGCTGGCCTGCGGCTATGCCCCGCTCGCCACCGGCTCGGACACCGGCGGCAGCCTGCGCAACCCGGCGGCCTTTTGCGGCATCGTCGGCTATCGCCCCAGCCCCGGCGTGGTTCCCGGCAACACCCGCGCGGCAGGGCTGATCCCGCTGCCCACCTCCGGCCCGATGGCCCGCAACGTGGCCGATTGCGCGCTGATGCTCTCGGTGCTCGCGCGTCCCGACCGCAATGATCCTTTCACCACGGTGATGGACGGCAAGACGCTCTGGTCCGCCGGTGATTTTGCCAATCTGCCGCGCCGCGATCTGTCGTCGCTGAAGATCGCGGTGACCGAGGATTTCGGATTTGCCCCGACCGAGAGCCTCATCCGCGACCACTTCCGCAAGATCATGCCGCAGCTGGCGCCCTTCTTCGGGCAGGTCGAGGACGCCACCCCCGACTGCAGCGACGCCGACCGCATCTTCTCGGTGCTGCGCGCAGTGCAATTCCTTGGGGTGCATGCGAAACTGGTGGACGAACAGCCCGAACTGGTCGGCCCCAACGTCCGCGACAATGTCGCCGAGGGCCGCAGCTATTCCGCCGAGGATGTGGCGCAGGCGATCTTTGGGCAGGCGCGTTTTTACCGCGACTGGCAAGCCTTCTTCGAGACCACCGACTATCTGCTGTCTCCGGCGGTCTGCATCTCGCCGCGCGACTGGCACGAGCTCTATCCCACGCAGATCGACGGCGTGCCGACCAAGAGTTATTACCATTGGCTCGCCATGGCCTATGCCTCGACCATCGCGGGCCATCCCTCGATCACCATCCCCTGCGGGACGGATGCCAATGGCATGCCCTTCGGGCTGCAGATCATCGGCAAGCGGCACGACGATCTGGGCGTGCTGGCGGTGGCGGCAGAGCTTGAGGCGGTGATCGCTGGCCTCTCCGATCTCGCCCCGCGCGCACCCGACATCGCAGCACTGGCCAAGGCGCCGAAGCTGTCGGACGCGCCCGGCTTTCTCACCTTCGACTGATCCAAGGAAATCTCATGAGCATACCCCTTTCCAAGACCCGCCGCTCTGGCAGCACCCTCTATCTGTCGGGCGAGCTCGGCTTCGGGCCGGACAGCAAAATCCCCGACGGCATCGAGGCGCAGACGCGCCAGTGTATCGAGAACATCAAGGCGACGCTGGCCAAGGAAGGGCTCGACCTGTCGCACGTCATGTCGGCGACCTGCTACCTGACCGATCCGGCGGATTTCCCGGCCTTCAACAAGGTCTATGCCGAGATGTTCCCCGAGCCCTACCCGGTGCGCACCACCATCGGCTGCGCGCTGATGATCGACGCCAAGGTCGAGATCACGGTGATCGCCGAGGGCTGATCCCCGCCTCTGGGGCAGGTTTGCATTCCCGGCGGCTGCGTGGTCTAGCTGGATCACTGCCGCCGGAAGGACCTGCCATGCAAGATGATCTCAACCAGTCCGAATGGGCTCTCCTGCTCGAAGGGGTGCTGTTCTATGGCGATCCGCATGGCCGCTGGGATCCGCTGCTGAAGGCGCTCGGACCCGAGACCAAAGAGGTGATCATCCTTGGCGATCTGGCCGATGCCGCGAAAGATCCGGCGCAGGTCGAGACTGCCCGCCGCGCGCTGCAGGACGTGCGCGCGCGCGGCATCAAATGGTGGACGATCTCGGGCAATCACGACACGGAAACCGACGAGATCTGCGATCTTTTGCATGACGAGATGCCGGGCAACCTGCTCGACGGCAAGGTGGTGCAGGCCACCGGCATGGGCACCGCGATCGCCGGGCTGGGCGGCGTGGTGCGGGGCCGGGTCTGGGATGGCAGAGGCCCGGCGCAGGTGCATTCGCCCGAGGATATGATCGCCGCCAGCCACCCCTCCGCCCTGCACAGAGGCGGCCTGCCGCGCCGCCACCGCAGCACGATCTTCCCCTCGGATGTGGCCAAGCTCGGGCTGCGGCGCGCCGATGTGCTGGTCAGCCACGAGGCGCCAAGCTGCAACCGCCACGGCTTCTCCTTCATCGACCGGCTGGCCGGCGACATGGGCGCGGGGCTGATCGTGCACGGCCACCATCACCTGTCGTACGAAAGCGTGCTGCCCAACGGCGTGCGGGTGAAGGGGCTGGGCCGCGCCGAGGTCTGGCAGCCGAGCGTCGAACTCAGCCCGACCCAGCGCAGCCTGCTGCGCGCCGGGGTCGACACGCTGCGGCGCGGCTCGGCGACCTATGATCTGCTGAAGGACCTCTGAGCGACGCAACGGCCGGCGCATGAAAAAGCCCCCGACCAGCTGGCCGGGGGCTCTCGTTTCAGGGACTTGCGGATCAGGAGGCGAAGAGGCCGTCGAAATCGGCAAAGCCCTTGATCTCGATCGGGTTGCCCGAGGGATCGAAGAAGAACATGGTCCGCTGCTCACCCGGCTCACCTTCGAAGCGGATCACCGGCGGGATGTCGAACGCGATGCCCTTCTCCTGCAGCCGCGCCGCCAGCGCCTTCCAGTCGTCGAGCCGCAGCACCGCACCCATGTGGGGCATCATCACCATATGCTCGCCGACCTTGCCGGTGCGGGTCACCGGGAAGGGCTCGCCGAGGTGCAGCGACAGCTGGTGGCCGAAGAAGTCGAAATCGACCCAAGTGTCGGTCGAGCGGCCTTCCTCGCAGCCCAGAACGTCGCCGTAGAAGGCGCGGGTCTCGTCGAGGTCTGTGACGTGAATCGCGAGGTGGAAGAGGGATTTCATAAAGGAATACTCCGGTTGCCGGGACAGCGCCGGACCCCAGCCCGGGCGCACGATGGGGCATGGATTGCTCAATCCGCGGGCATCGTAAAGGGCCGGATCGGCGAGCCCTGAAGCGCTGCAGCGCCCCGCGTGACCCCGCCGCAGCGCCCTGCGCCTGCCGCGGGGGAATGCGATTGTCCGAACTAGACCAATTACTTAGGGTCAGGAGCCCCTCGCGCAGCAGCCCGCGGGCACGCGGCCATTCCGCGCCGATATATAATCCCTGTTTATAATTATACTATCAGTATAATCTTCATTTCTATTGCTCTCCCCCGGGTCCGCCGTCTTTTTGAACACATCCGAGCCTCCCCCGGATCACAGCAAAAACAAACCAACCCAACACGGAGCTCCTCATGAAACGAACCGGTTTCCTTCTTTCCGCAGCCTTCGCCGCGCTGGCGATCCCCGCTTCTGCCGAAGGCTATAAGGTCGCTCTCGACGGCACCTTCGCCCCCCACGCCATGCCCAGCCTGTCGGGCGGTGTCGAGGGTTTCAACGTCGATCTGGCAGCGGCCATCGGCGAAAAGCTCGGCACCGAGGTCGATGTGACCGCGGCGCAGTTCTCGGGGCTGATCCCGGCGCTGCAGGCGGGCACCTACGACTTCCTCGTCGCCCCGACCACCGTCACCGAAGAGCGCGCGTCGAACCTGCTCTTCTCCGAGGGCTTCATGGACACCAACTTTGCCTTCACTGTCCCCGCGGGGACAGAGGCGATGGAGGGGCTCGACGCCTTCAAGGGCAAGACCATCGCGGTCAACAAAGGCTCGGTCTATGAATCCTTCCTGACCGAGAAGGCCGAGGAATACGGCTGGGAAGTCGTCGCCTATGGCACCAACACCGATGCGGTCGAAGCCGTGGCCACCGGCCGCGCCGACGCCAACCTTGCCGGTGCCACCGTTTCGGCATGGGCAGCGAAGCAAAACCCGCGCATCGATCTTAGCTACGAATACCCCACCGGCCTCGTCTGGGCCTTCCCGTTCCGCAAGGACGACGTGGAAACCCGCAACAAGATCGACGCCGTGCTGGAATGCCTCAAGACCGATGGCACCATGGTCGCCCTGTCGGAAAAATGGTTCGGCGTGACCCCCACCGAGGGCACCACCATCGTCACCCCGACCCCCGGCTACGGCACCCCCGGTTTCGACGGCTACGACGAAGCCGAACATGAGGTCTCCTGCGACTTCTGATCGCTGACACCGCTCCCTGACATCTCCGGGCGGGGCGCCCGCCGTCCCGCCCGTTCATCGAAAGTTTACGCATGCACGCAGCCCCCTCTTCCTCTTCTGCCAAGGTCCACCAAAGACCGATGCTCGAGATCAACCAGCTCGAGAAGAGCTTTGGCGACACGCAGGTTCTGACCTCCATCGACCTGAGCGTGAAACCGGGCGAACTGGTCTTCGTGATCGGCCCCTCGGGGTCGGGCAAATCCACCATGCTGCGCTGCTGCAACCGGCTCGAAGAGCCGACCTCGGGCAGCATCCTGCTCGACGGAGAACATGTCACCGACTGCCACGGACGCGCGCTCGACAAGATGCGGCTGAAGATCGGCATGGTGTTTCAGGGCTTCCACCTCTACCCGCACAAATCGGTGCTGGCGAACGTCATGCTGGCGCAGGTCAAGGCGCTGAAACGCTCCAAGCCCGAGGCCAAGGCCCGCGCCATGGAGATGCTCGAACACGTCGGGCTGGCGCATAAGGCCGATGCCATGCCGACCGAACTGTCGGGCGGCCAGCAGCAGCGCGTCGCCATCGCCCGCGCGCTGGCGCTCGATCCCAAGGTCATGCTGTTCGACGAGCCGACCTCGGCGCTCGATCCCGAACTGGTGGGCTCGGTGCTGAAGGTGATGAAACAGCTGCGCGACGAGGGCATGACCATGGTCGTGGTCAGCCACGAGATGGACTTCGCCCGTGAGGCCGCTGACCGCGTGGTCTTCATGGACGGCGGCGTGGTGGTCGAGGCGGGCACCCCCGACGAGATCTTCGGCAACCCCAAGTCCGACCGGCTGCGCGCCTTCCTCTCCCGCCTGCATCCGACGAGCGCCGCATGAGATTTATCGAGACATTCTTCAACGGCGCGGTGATGGCGAAATACCTGCCGGACCTCGCCTCGGCCATCGTCACCACGCTCTGGCTGAGCGTTGTGATCGTGGTGGGCGGTCTGCTGCTGGGGCTGGCGCTGGCCTGCCTGCGCACGCTGGGCCGCTGGTATCTCAACATTCCCATCGTCGCCTTTGCCGACATCGGCCGCGCCCTGCCGCCGCTCGTCGTGATCCTGATCTTCTACTTCGGCCTGCCCGGCCTCGGCATCAACCTGTCCGGCCCGATGGTTCTGATCCTCGTGCTGGGCGGCGTGCTCGCCGCCTTCGCCGAAGAGATTTTCTGGGCTGGTCTCACCGCCGTCTCCAAGGGCCAATGGGAAGCCGGGCGCGCCACGGGCCTCAGCTTTGCGCAGACGCTGTTCGAGATCGCGCTGCCGCAGGCCATCCGCCTTGGCATCCCGCCGCTGGTCAACCGCGCGCTGGCGATCACCAAGATGACCGCGCTCGGCTCGGTGATCGGGGTGAAGGAAATCCTCGCCGTGTCTTCCTCGGCACAGAGCTTCTCGGGCTCGGCCACGCCGCTGACCATGGCCGCGCTCGCCTATCTCGCGATCTTCCTGCCGGTGGTCATCCTCTCGCGCCTCCTCGAGAAGCGCTACGCTTGGTCTGTGTAAGGGGCGCATCATGAGCAATTTCATCGACCTCTTCTTCAACCTCGACATCATGGGTCAGGCCTGGCCGCTGCTGCTCAAGGGTCTGATCATCACGCTGAAACTCTGCGCGGTGGTCATCGGGCTGGGCCTCATCGGCGGGCTCTTCCTTGCCCTTGGCGCGCTGTCGCCGCGGCGCTGGCTGAAATGGCCCTCGGTGGGGTTCATCGACCTCTTTCGCGCGGTGCCGCCGCTGGTGCTGCTGATCTTCGTCTACTCGGGCCTGCCCTTTGCGGGGCTGGAACTGAGCCCCTTCCTCGCGGTGGTCATCGCCTTCTTCCTCAACAACTCGGCCTATTTCGCCGAGGTGTTCCGCGCGGGTATCCAATCGGTGCCCAAGGGCCAGACCGAAGCCGCCCGCGCCACGGGCCTCAGCCAAGCTCAGACGCAGGTCTATGTGATCCTGCCGCAGGCCGTGCGCAACGTGCTGCCCGACCTGCTTTCGAACACCGTCGAGGTGGTGAAGCTCACGTCGCTCGCCTCGGTCGTCTCCCTTTCCGAGCTGCTCTACTCGGCCAATATGGCCCGCTCGGTCACCTATAACTCCTCGCCGCTCATCCTCGCTGCGCTGATCTACCTCGCGATCCTCTGGCCGCTCGTGCGCCTGATCTCTCGGTACCAGCGCGGGCTGGCGGTGCACTGAACGTCCCTGAAAGGAAACTCCCATGACGAAGATGATTATCGGCGGCGCCCAGATCGGCGGCATCCAGAAGGACGAGACCCGCGAAGAGGTCGTCGCCCGGATGGTCGCCCTGATGGAGCAGGCTCACGAGAAGGGTGTGAAATACCTCGTCTACCCCGAGATGACGCTGACCACCTTCTTCCCGCGCTTCTACGTCGAGGACCGCGCCGAGTTCGACCATTGGTTCGAAAGCCAGATGCCCAACGCCGCCGTGCAGCCGCTCTTTGACAAGGCGCGCGAATACGGCATGGGCTTCACCTTCGGCTATTGCGAGCTGACCCCCGAGGGCGAGCATTTCAACACCTCGATCATCGTCTCCCCCGAGGGCGAGATCGTGCTGAAGTACCGCAAGACCCACCTGCCCGGCCATTCCGAGTTTGAGCCCGAGCGCACCCACCAGCACCTTGAAAAGCGCTACTTCCTGCCCGGCGACACCGGTTTCAACGTCGTCAAGAACCAAGGCGTGGTCATGGGCATGGCGATCTGCAACGACCGCCGCTGGCCCGAGACTTGGCGCGTGCTGGGCCTGCAGGGCGTGCAGCTGGTGACCATCGGCTACAACACGCCCAGCCAGAACAACCTCTCGGCCGAGGAAGGCATCGAGCGGCGCATGTATCACCACGAACTCTCGGTCTGCGCGGGTGCTTACCAGAACTCGACCTATGCCGTGGCCGTGGCCAAATGCGGCATGGAAGACGGCAACCACATGTTCGCCGGCTCGATCATCGTGGACCCCGACGGCTTCGTCGTGGCAAAGGCGGAAGGCGAAGGCGACGAGCTGATCGTGCATGAGGCGGATTTCGCCAAATGCGACTTCGGCAAGTCCACCGTGTTCAACTTCGCGGCGCACCGCCGGATCGAGCACTATGGGCTGATCGCCGAGCAGACCGGCGTGAAAGTGCCGGAATAAGACCGGAATAACACCGGATTATAACAAGCGCGCCGGGGCCCTGTCCCGGCGCCCGTCCCCGCGGGGACAGACGGATAGGCCGCCAGCGGCGGCACGCAAGGAGAGATCAGATGCAATTCGATACGGTGATCCACGGCGGCATGATCGCGACCGCCGATTACACGGCCAAGGGCGACATCGGCATCAAGGATGGCCGCATCGTCGCGGTGGCTGAAACCCTCGCCGGGGGCGAGCGCCGGATCGACGCGGGCGGGCGCATCGTCATGCCCGGCGGCATCGAGGCGCATGCCCATATCGCGCAGGAAAGCTCTTCTGGCGTGATGACCGCGGACGATTACCTTTCGGGCTCCATCTCGGCGGCCTATGGCGGCAACTCGTCGTTCATCCCCTTCGCGGCGCAGCAGCGCGGCCAGTCGGTCGATGACGTCATTGCCACCTATGACGCCCGCGCCGCGCGCTCGGTGATCGACTATTCGTACCACCTGATCATCTCCGACCCGAAGCCCGAGGTTCTGGAAGACCAGCTGCCCCGCGCCTTCGCCCGCGGCATCACCTCCTTCAAGGTCTTCATGACCTATGACCTGATGAACCTTGGCGACGGCGGCATGCTCGACATCCTGACCGTCGCGCGCGAGCACGGCGCGATCACCATGGTCCATGCCGAGAACAACGACATGGTCAAATGGATGAACCGCCAGTTGGCGGACAAGGGCCTCACCGCGCCCAAGTATCACGCCGTCTCGCGCCCCGAACTGGCCGAGCAGGAGGCGATCAACCGCGCCATTCAGCTGGCCAAGCTGGTGGATGCGCCGCTGTTCATCGTGCACGTCTCGACCGAAGGCGGCGCCGAGATCGTCCGGCGCGAAAAATTCAACGGCGCCAAGCTCTTCGCCGAGACCTGTCCGCAGTATCTCGCGCTCACCCGCCAAGACCTCGACCGCCCCGGCATGGAAGGCGCGAAATACATCTGCTCGCCGCCGCTGCGCGACGCGCAGACGCAAGACGCGCTCTGGCACCACATCGCGCAGGGCACCTTCGAGAGCGTCAGCTCGGACCACGCGCCCTACCGTTTCGACGAGACCGGCAAGTTCCTGAACGGCAAGGATATTCCCTACCCCAAGATCGCCAACGGCATGCCCGGCATCGCCGCGCGCCTGCCCTATCTCTTCTCTGAAGGGGTGGTGAAGGGCCGCATCACGCTCGAGCAGTTCGTGGCGCTTTCGTCCACCAATGCCGCCAAGACCTTCGGCTGCGCCACCAAGGGCCGGATCGCGCCGGGCATGGATGCCGATATCGCCATCTGGAACCCCGAAGAGCGCGTCACCGTCACCGCCGCCGACCAGCACGACAACATGGATTACACGCCCTTCGAAGGCATGGAGATCACCGGCAAGCCCGAGGTGGTGATGAACCGCGGCGCGGTGATCGTCGAGCATGGCGAGCTGAAGGCCAAAGAGGGTCAGGGCCGTTTCGTCGCTCGCCAGCCGGTCGATCTGCGCGGCAAGCCCGGCTACACCGCCAAGGAGCTTGATCCTTCGCAGAACTTCGGCGCGGTGTTGCGCTGATGGGCCCGATCCTGATCATCAACCCCAACTCCGCCGCCAGCGTCACGCAGGGCATCCGAGAGGCCATCGCGCATCTCGCCCCCGCGCAGGGCCCGGCCTTTGAGGTCACCGATCTGCCCGCCTCTCCGGCGACGATCATGACCGCCGAAGACGTGGCCCGCGCCGGGCTCGGGTTTGCCGAAGCGGCGCAGGCGCGGCCCGATGCGGCGGCCTATGTCTCGGCCTGTTTCTCGGATCCGGGCGTCGAGCTCACCCGGACGCTGGTCAAACAGCCGGTGATCGGCGTGCAGGAGGCGGGCATCCTCACCGCCATGGCGCGCGCCGATCTCTTTGGCATCATCGCGCTTGCCCCCGGCTCGGTCGCCCGCCACCGGGTGAAGATCCGCGCCATGGGCGTCGAAAGCCGCCTCGCCGCTGAACTGGCCCTGCCCGGCGTCTCCGCCGAAGCCTCGGGCCGCGACCCGCAGGTCTATGGCACGTGCGTCACCCTTGGCCGCGAACTGGCCGAGAAAGGCGCGGGCGCGGTGGTGCTGGGCTGCGCTGGCATGGCGCCGATCCGCGCCAAGCTGGAACGCGACATTGGCATCGCGGTGATCGACCCGGTGCAGGCAGGCGCCGCCATGGCGCTGGGTCTGGTCGGGGCGCCTGAATGAGCAGCGTCGACGGGCTGCCGGAGGTCTCGCTGCGGCTGCTCGAGATCTTTGCCGCGATGATGCGCTGCGCCACCACGGTCGAGGCTGCGGAACAGCTGCGCATCTCGCAGCCCGCGGTCTCTGCCGGGCTACGGCAGCTGGAATTGCAGCTGGGTCTGACGCTGTTCGAACGCACCGGCCGCCGCCTGCAGCCCACCGCCGAGGCGAAATCGCTCTACGACGAGATCCGCCCGGTGTTCAGCCTGATGCGCGGCTTCTCGCAGCGCGCCCGTGACATGAAGCTGGGCATGGCCGGTCGCCTCAAGGTGATCGCCACCCCGCCGCTTGGCTATTCCGTGGCCCCGGTCGCGTTGCGCCGCTTTCTCGACGCGCGCCCCGACGTCTCGGTCGCTTTCGACGTGCGGCGGCTCGAACAGGTCAAGGACGCGGTGCAGAGCGGGCAGGCCGACATCGGCCTCGCCATCGACCACGACCGTCAGCCTGCGGTGAACGTCGATGTGCTGCAGCGCGCGCATATGGTCGCGCTGGTGCCCAAGGACAGCGCGCTCGCCGCCAAGCCGCATCTCACCGCGCTCGATCTGCAGGATCAGCCGCTGGTCGGGCTGGAGACCGCCTCGAACCTCGGGCAATTGGTGCGCAAGGCCTATGAGCAGGTCGGCGCCACCTACGCGCCGCGCATCGAGGTGCGCTATTGCGCCACCGCCACGGCGCTGGCCGCGCAGCACCTCGGGGTGACCGTGGTCGATCCCTATTCGGCCACCACCCATGCCTCCGACGGGCTGGTGTGCAAACCCTTCCTGCCCGCCTGCGAGGTGAAAGCGGTGATGTATACCCGCCGCGGCGTGCCCTACTCCGGGCTGCTGCACAGCTTCATGTCGGACCTGCGCGCCGCCTTTGCCGACAGCGACCTGCTGATTGCCGAACCGCCTCAGAAGGCGTGATGCTACCAATGCGCCACGGGCTGGGATAGGATTGCGCAGAACGACCTGACAGGCGCAATCTCATGCTCAATTCCTACGATCGCAAGATACTCTCCCTTCTGCAGCGCAACTCCGAGATGGCGGTGGCCGAGATCGCCGCCGAGATCGGGCTGACCACTACCCCCTGCTGGCGCCGCATCCGCAAGCTCGAGGAGCGCGGCTATTTCAAACGCCGCGTGGTGCTGCTGGACGAAGAGAAGCTCAACGTCGGCGTGTCGGTCTTCATGGCGATCCGCACCAACCAGCACAGCCGCGAATGGGCGCGGGCCTTCGTCAAAGCCGCCGAGAGCATCCCCGAGATCGTCGACATCTTCCGGCTGGCGGGCGAGACTGATTACATGCTGCGCGTCGTGGTGCCGGACATCGCCACCTACGACCGGGTTTACCAGCGGCTGATCGACAAGGTGGAGATCCACGACGTCTCTTCGATGTTCGCCATGGAGACGATCAAGTCGAGCACCGAGCTGCCGCTGGACTACGCCTGAGGCAAGACGGATGGGAGCCGGGCGAGCGCTGGCCCGTGGGATGGCGCCGGGGCGATTGAGGTCAGCACTTTATCCCGGCCAAATCTGCACGACCTCCTTCTGCCGTGCGAGGATGACAAAGCGCCAGCCCGCCGGGACGGCGTCGTCCATCGGGCTTGAACCGATGGCGCCACAATGAACGACCGCTCGCCCGGCGGCCTTCGGCCTTGATTCCGGGCGCATCAGCGCATCTATCTTACGCCGCGCTGGCCGAGAAGATCGCCCTTCCGGCGTCGACCTCATAGCCGTCCACATGGGCCACCGCATCGCGCGACAGCGTCGCGACGCTCTGCAGGATGAAGTCGACCTCGGCCTCGCTCATCAGCACCGACAGATTGAGCCGCACGAAACCGGGCTTTTCCAGCTCATGCCCCGACAGGATACGGTCCCGCACATCGGCGGCGCTCTGCGCGTCATAGCCCAGCAGGCGCAGCACATAGGGTCCGGCGCAGGCGCAGCCACCGCGGGCCTGAATGCCGAAACGGTCGCTCAGCATCTTGGTCGCCAGCTGCTGGTGGATGTAGCCACCGCGCGGGTCGCGAAGGCGGAAGGACAGCACCGGGATGCGCGCGGGCTCGGTGTTGCCGAGCAGCTCGATCCCCGGCTCGCCCTGCCATGCGGCGATGGCGCGGGCGGCCAACTCGGCATTGCGCTGCGCCATGTAGGACGCGCCGATCTCTTCCTTGACGATCACCGCCAGCGCCGCGCGGATGTCGCCGACGACATTGGGCGTGCCCGCCTCTTCGCGCGCTTCCAGCGCGGCCGAATACTCATGCCCCTCGGACGACACGAAGCGCACGGTGCCGCCGCCGACCCATGTGGGCCGGTCCGAGACCACCGCATCGCGGCGCAGCACCAGCACGCCCGAAGCGCCCGGCCCGCCGATGAACTTATGCGGCGAGAACACCAGCGCGTCGATCTCGGTGCCGCCGGGCGTCATACCCATCGGCAGGTAAGGCCCGCCGCCGGCGTAATCCCAGACCATCAGCGCGCCCGCCGCCTTGACCCGCGCCGTCAGCCCTTCCACATCGGCGATGATCCCCGAGACATTCGACGCCGCCGAGAAGGCGCAGATCACCCGATTGTAGGCCGGGGCATCGGCAAGCGCCGCGTCCAGCGCCGCAAGATCGGGGCCGCCGCGCGGATCCTCGGGCAGCTCGACCACCTCCGCGCCGCTCTCGCGCCACGGCAGGATGTTGGAGTGATGCTCATAGGGGCCGATGATCACTTTCACCCGGCCCTGATCGGCGCCCAGCAGACGCACCAGCCGGTTGATCCCCGCCGTGGCGCCACTGCCTGCAAAGATCACCGCATGCGCCTCGGCGCTGGCGCCGCAATGGGCAGCGATCGTGGCGCGGGCGGCGGCGCGCAGCCGGGTCATATAGCCGCCGCAGAAAGACGCCTCGGTGTGGCTGTTGGCATAATAAGGCAGCACCTGCTCGAGCATGAACATCTCGAGCGTCCGCAGGGCCCGCCCCGAAGCCACGTAATCGGCGTAGACCAGCGGCTTGGGACCGAACGGCCCGTCGATCATCGCGCCCTTGCCCACCAAATCTTGCCCCATCTGGGGCGCCGCGGGCAGCGACGCGCGGAACGAGGACAGCAGGGCGGCGGGATCGGGGAGGGGCATGGGAGGTCTCTTTGGTCTTGTGGGTCTGGGAGAGGGCTGATGGCGCAGTGACGCGCTGCGCAGAGGCTACCAACAGGGAGCCGAAGCGGGTTTCCATTTTTTGCGGTGTCTGGGTGAGAGCGTGGCATTTGATGCTACATTTTCCAGAATTTAGGAGCATGTGATTTTCCCTTATCTCGCCATCTGGCAAACTCCCTCCAAGCCACCCATCGCCGCGCGTGTGGTGCAGGCCGCGATATGCGTATTTGGAAAGAGAAGAAGATGGCGGGGATCCGCGCCGGGCGCGCGCGACAGGCGGCGCGGGTTGCGCGGGGCGCGGCGGCAGCCTAGGTACGGGGCACCGGCGCGGGGTCCGCAGCGTCCGCCGTGGCCGGTCCTTCCCGATTTTCAGAGACACGAGTGATGCAAAGCCCTCCCGAGCCCGAAGGCGCCGCCGCCGCGCCGCCTCCCGACCACGCCGCCCGCAACCGTCTGGTGATCCTGCTGCTGCTGGTCTCGGCCTTCACCGTGATCCTCAACGAGACGATCATGGGCGTGGCGCTGCCGCGGCTGATGACCGACCTTGAGATCACCGCCAATGCCGCGCAATGGCTGACCACCGCCTTCTTGCTGACCATGGCCGTGGTGATCCCGATCACCGGCTTCCTGCTGCAACGGCTGAACACGCGCACGGTGTTCCTGATGGCTATGGGTCTTTTCAGCACCGGCACGCTGATCTGCGCGCTGGCGCCGGGGCTGGGCATGCTGATCGCCGGGCGCATCGTGCAGGCCTGCGGCACGGCGATCATGATGCCGCTGCTGATGACCACGGTGATGACGCTGGTGCCGCCCGAGAGCCGCGGCAAGACCATGGGCAATATCTCGATCGTGATCTCTGTAGCCCCGGCGATCGGGCCGACGATCTCGGGGGTGATCCTTGCGGTGCTCGACTGGCGCTGGATGTTCTGGCTGGTGCTGCCGATCGGGCTGGCGGCGCTGGTGCTGGGATATGCGCGGCTGCAGAATGTCACCGAGCCGCGCAAGGCACCGCTCGATCTGATCTCGGTGCCGCTCTCGGCGCTGAGCTTCGGCGGGCTGGTCTACGGGCTTTCGGCGCTTGGCGAAGGCCACGGCAGCGGCGGCGCGGTGCCGCCCTGGCTGCCGCTGGCGGGCGGCGCTTTGGTGCTGGTGATCTTCGTGCTGCGCCAGCTGCGGCTGGGACCGCAGGGCCGGGCGCTGCTCGATCTGCGCACCTTCCGGGTGAAGGTGTTTACCGTCGCGGTCATCATGATGGCGTTTTGCATGATGTCGCTCTTTGGCATGATCATCCTGCTGCCGATCTACATGCAGAACGTGCTGGGCATGGAGCCGCTGGAGGCGGGTCTGCTGCTGCTGCCGGGCGGGCTTTTGATGGGGCTGATGGCGCCCTTCGTGGGCCGCACCTTCGACCGCGTCGGCGCGCGCAAGCTGGTCATTCCCGGTGCGGTCTTTGTCTGCGCGGGGCTGGGGGCGATGGCGACACTGGGGCTGCAGAGCGCGGTCTGGCAGGTGCTGGCCTGCCATGTGATCCTCAGCATCGGGCTGGCGCTTCTCTTCACGCCGCTCTTCACCTCCTCGCTGGGCTCGCTGCCGAAGGACCTTTACTCCTACGGCTCTGCGGTGATCGGCACGGTGCAGCAGGTGGCAGGCGCGGCGGGGATCGCGCTTTTCGTCTCGATCATGTCGATCCGCATCGGCAACGAGATGGCCGGCGGCGCGAGCCTTCCCGAGGCCACCGCCGCCGGGGTGCAGGCCGGGTTCCTGACCGGCGCGCTGATCTCGCTGGTGATGATCGGCGCCAGTTTCTTTGTGCGGCGCCCGCCCGACATGCGGCCGGATGCCTGACGCCTAAAGCAACGCGCGCCGCGCTCAGCCGTGGCGCGCGATATAGCCCTCGATCAGCTCGACCTCTTCGGTGGAGCCGAAGATCAGCGGGCAGAAGCCATGCGGGGTTTCGGCCACCAGATCGAGGATGCGGCGGCGCCCGTCGGTGGCGCGTCCGCCCGCCTGCTCGACCATGAAGGCGATGGGGATCGCCTCATAGGCCAGCCGCAGCCGCCCCTGCTCATAGCCCTTGCGGCTGTCCTGCGGATAAAGGAACGCGCCGCCCTTGAGCATGATGCGGTGCAGATCGCCCACCGCCGCCGCCAGCCAGCGCATGTTGAAGCTCTTGCCGCGCGGCCCGTCCGTGCCCGCCCGCAGATCCTGCGCATAGGCCTGCAGCCCCGGCCCCCAGTGGTATTCGTTCGAGGCGTTATAGGCGATCATCGAAGTGCTGGGCTTCAGCCGGATGTTCTCGGAGGCGATGCGGAAATCGCCGAGCGCGCGGTCGAGCGTGGCGATATGCACGCCGTCGCCCAGCGACCATGCGAAATCCACCGAATGGCCAAAGCAGGCATAGCCCGCCGCCACCGCCTCGGAGCCAGCGCGGCGGAAGCTGCCGTCGCCCGCCGGGTAGATGACGAAGAGCATGCCCAGAAGCGCGCAGATGCCGATCGAGCCCGAGCCGTCGATCGGGTCGATGGCCAGATCATAATCGCCCGCCGGATCCAGCGTGACCACCTCTTCGGCCTCTTCCGACAGCACGTGGCGGATGTTGCAGCCCTGAAGCGCCGCCAACATGTGTTCATGCGCGCCCACGTCCAGCGCCTTCTGCGCGTCGCCGCTTTCGTTGTCGCCGACGATCTGCGCCGGGTTGCCGGGCAGCAGCCCCGCCGCCAGCCGGTCGGCGATGGGCAGCAGCGCATCGGCGATATGGCGCACGATGCGGCCCGCGCCGTCGTCGGGCAGGCGGTCGTGCAGCGCGTCGCCGGTGGTGCAATGGTCGGTGGGGAGGGTCAGCATCTGGGGTCGTCCTGTGGCAATCCGTGCGCCAATTCTGCACACGCCTCAGTGATGTAGCGCCGAAGCGGCAAAAGGAACAGGCTCTGCTGCGTGCAAGGGTCAGGCCAGCGGCACATCGTTCTGCGCGGCGCTGACCAGCAGCCGGGCGCAGTCCTGCGCCCGCGCAAGGATCGGGCCCGCCACATGGCGGGGCAGCGTGGCGGCCAGCGGGGTGATCTCGCGCAGCGCCGGCGCGGCGCGCTGCGCCAGCTCCGCCAGCGCCTCGCGGGCAAAGAACTCGGGGCATCCGGCGTCCACCGCGCTTTGCACGAAGTGCCGCGGATGCAGCTGATCCATGCGGTACTTGCGGCTGCGCCCCGCCGACATCGCCATCTGGTACTGCGCGTTGCGCAGCGCCCCCGCCGCATGGGCCGGGGCCGCGCTGAGGATGTCGTAAAGCGGCGTCAACCGGTAGCCGCGCGGCTCTTGGAACAGGCTGAAGTTCTTGGCGTGGCCATCGGTGGCGCCGATCATCCAGAAAAACAGCTGCGCCTTGAGGAAGAGTTTCTGGTCGCCGCGCGGATCCTGCGCCCCGGCCAGCAGCCGGTAGCAATCGCCCGCGGTTGGCCCGCCGTCGCTCTGGTACTTCAAAGTCGAGGGCAGCCCCAGCGCCTGCAGGAAATCCTCCTGCGGCAAGCGCAGGTAGCGCCCCTGCCCCGCGTTCCAATCGCCCTGCCAGAGCCGGTCGAAACGCGCCACCACCAGCGCCCGCTCGGCGCCGAAGCGCGCCATCTCGACCTGCGGCACGTCGAACCCCAGCGCGCCCGCCAGCCGCATGCACAGAAACTCGTTCTCGACGCTGTCGGACATGTCGATGCCCTGCTGCAGCGCCCCCATCGGCCGCTTGAAGATATGGCTGGTGGGGGTCAGCCCCTCGGGCCGGCACCACGCGCCGCCCTGCCGCAGGTAGGCGGTCTTTTCCTGCGCCCCGGCCAGCGAGATCCGGAAGGCCTCGTCCCGGCCCAGCCCCAGCGGCGCGCGCCCCAGCCCCGAGAGCGCCGCCGCGATCTCGGTCTCGGTCTGCGGCACGGCGTGCAGGGCAAAGGCATCGCCCGGCGCCGTGCCTTCGGGCAGGAACTGCAGCGCGCCGACGCAGTCGCGCCCGATGGCGGCCAGCAGCGCATGCGGATCGGTGCCCGCCGCCCCGGTGCGCTCGGCGATGAGGCGGCGCAGATCGGGGCTGTCGGGCAGCAAGTTCTCGAACACCGCGATCACCTGCGGGCCGCGCTGCGCGCCGTCACGCAGCGGCAGGGCGCGGGAGATTTGCAGCCCGACCTCTTGGGTCCACTGCGGATCATAGGTGAAGCTCACCGCGCCGTCGGGCGCCTTGGAATAAAGCCCGACGCGGCGCCCGTTCATATGCACGTCGAGCCCGCGCCGCAGCGGTTTGCGGCCCATCAGAACAGATCCTCGATCCGCCGCGGCTGGCGCGCCAGTTCGGCGGCGGGATCGTCGAGCGCGCGCGGTGCCAGCAGCGCGTCCAGTTCCAGCGCCGCGAGCAGCGCCAGAACCGTGCTCAGCTTGGGGTCGGTGTCGCCGGTCTCGATCTTCGAGACGTGATGGGTGACCAGCCCCGCCCGTCGGCCCAGTTCCGCCTGCGTCCAGCCGCGGGCATTGCGCGCCGCGCGGATCGCCGCGCCAAAGCCGTTGGCGTCGCGGATCGGGGTGAGGGACTGGGGCATGACGGGCTCCGGGCGGCGTGAGGACCGCCCGAGCATACATCAGAGTGTATATTTATCCAATATGCTCTGGGGTGTATTTCTTCCGCTTATGCGCTGTAGGGTATATACGGTGAATATACCCTACAGTGTAAACGCGCACCCTATTGGATGGTGATCTCGACCCGCTGGCTCTCGCCGGTGGAGCCGGGGATCTTCAGGTAGTACTGACCGGGCTTGATCGCGAGAAACTCGATCTCCATCTCGCCAGCCTCGTCGAACTCGACGCTCTCGAGGCCATAGGGGCGGATCTCGAGCCCGTTGATCACCACCTCATTGACCCAGATCGCGCGGAAGAAGCCCGGCCCCTCCAGCCCCAACTCACCGGTGCCATCGGCCTCGATCTCCAGCTCGTACATCATGCCCGACTTGAGCGTGATCGGCCCCTCGGCCAGCGGCTTGCCCACCGACAGGGTGATCTCGGGCATCTCCTCGGAATTGCTGTTCGAGAGGATCCCGGCAAAGCCGTATTCATGCGCGGCGGCGGGCAGCGCCCCAAAGCTCAGGGCCGTAAGGCTCAGCGCTGCGGTGATAACAAAGCTCTTCATGATCGATTGTCTCCTTCAGACAAGATGCGGGCCCAGCGTCGCGGGCTGGCCCTTGAGTTCAAGAACGCGGTCGGCGAGGCGATCCGCCTCGGCCCGCGCGTGGGTGACGAGGATGGTGGCCGGGCGCTGCTCGGCGATCAGCGCCTCGGTCAGCTGCAGCATCGCCTCGGCCAGATCGGGATCGAGCGAGACGAAGGGCTCATCCATGATCAGCAGAGCGGGCTGCCCGGCAAAGGCGCGCGCCAGCGCCAGACGGCGCTGCTGGCCAAGCGACAGACTGCGCGGAAAGGCATCGTATCGCCCTTCGAGGCCGACCCGGTCGAGCGCGGCGCGGGCGTCCTTTTCGGCGAGTTCGGGATGCACCAGCGTGAGGTTCTGCAGCGCGCTGCGCCACGGCAGCAGCACCGGCTCCTGAAACACCATCGCCATCTCGGCGGGGCGGGTGATCTCGCCCTCGAAATAAGGATCGAGCCCGGCGACGATGCGCAGCACGGTGGATTTGCCGATACCCGAAGGCCCGACCAGCGCCACCGTCTCGCCGCGCGCCACGGTGAAGCCGAGGTTGCGCAGCACCTCGACGCTGCCGAAGCGTTTGGAGCGGATATCCACGCGCACGGCGGCAGGCTCGGGAAGCAAGCTTACCACCCGGCGCTCCTCGGGCGCGCAGCGCAGGCTCATTGCACCGCCGCGAAGAGGCCGTCCGGCACGCGATCCGCCTGACCGACCATCTCCTCGCCGCCAAGCTGCGACATCAGCGCCAGCAGCTTGCCCGCAGCCTCGGCATCCACCGCACCGCGCGCGGGCACCCCGGCGATCCAATCGCTGCGCAACTGCTCGAACTGCGCGTCGCTTTGCGCGTTCATCTGCGGGCGGACCGCCTCCCATGCGGCGGGGTCGTCCGAAAGCATCTGCTTGGCGTCGCGGCTGGCCTCATAGAAGGCCTGCGCCAGACCCTCGTGCTGCGCCAGAAACTCCTCCTTGAAGTAATACCCCAGCAGCGGCACGTCAGGATCGAGCCCCAGCGCCTCTGCCGCCGTCTCGACCGAGATCAGCTCGCGCATCCCCGCCGCTTTCATCTTGGCGAGGAAGTGCCAGAAGTTGATCGCCCCGGCGTAATCCCCCGAGAGGCCCGATTTGAACACCAGCGGCGGCGCGCCATAGACCTGCTCGGTCTGCGCGGCGAGGTCCATGCCGTATTCCTGCTGCGCGAAGGCACGCAGGATCAGCCAGGATTTGTCGAGCGGCCCCCCGGCGATGCCGATCTTGCCGCCTTCGAGATCGGCGAGCGTTTCCACGTCCGAGCCCTCGGGCACCACCAGCCCGCCGACGGCGCGCGAATAGGGCACAACCACATAGTCCTTGCCCGCGGCGCGCTGGCGGGCGACCCAGATCCAATCGGCCACCGCCATGTCGGCCTCGCCGCCCTCCACCGCGAGGCGCGTGGCGCCATTGTCGGCATAGGGCACCATCTCGAGCCGGAAGCCGTGCTTTTCGTCGAGCCCCTGTTCGGTGATCGTCGACAGCTCCCAATTGACCGTGCCGATCTTCAGCACGGCGGCGCGGATCACCGGCAATTCCTGCGCAGCGGCACCGAAGGCGGTCACGCATCCCAGCGCCAGTACGGTCAGAAATCTCTTCATCGTCTCTCCTCCCCTCACTGCGGCCCGTCTCATTCGGGGGTGATCGCCACGCCCCAGGGCTGCTGGCCCACCTGCACCGATTTGATCGCCTTCTCGGCGGCCACGTCGATAATCGTGATGTCGTTGGAATTGCCGTTGGTGGTCACGAGGAACTCTTCGCCCGGCGTGAAGGCCATCTGCCACACCCGCTGGCCCACCATGATGTAATCGATCACCTCAAGGCTCGTGCCGTCGATCACCGCCACCCGGTTCGCCGGTCCCAGCGCCACGAAGATGCGGCTGCCGTCGGAGGTTGCCTTCACCCCCACCGGCTGCAGCCATTCGGGCAGCACGCCGGGCACCTCGAAGCTGATCTTCTGGCTCAGCGTCGGCGTGCCGTCCTCGGCGATGTCGATGACGCTGACGGTGCCGCCGATCTCGGAACTGACGAAAAGCCGGGTGCCATCGTCCAGATATTCGGCATAGCGCGGGCGCTGATCGACGAGGATATTGTGCTTGATCGCGTAATCCTCGGTCGAGATGAAATGCGCCATATTGGTGGTTTCCGAGGTGTTCACCACCCATTTGTGGTCGGGCGAGATCGCCATGCCCTCGGGCTCCACCCCCACCGGCACTTCGGCAAGGATCGTATGGCTCTGGGTGTCGGTCACGGTGACGAGGTTGTCGTCTTCATTGGCGATGTAGAGCGGGCTGCCAGAGGGATCGAGCACGAAAAGCTCGGGGTCCGGGCCAGAGGGCAGCGTGTAAAGCTCCTCATAGGTTTCGGTGTCGAAGACCCGCACCGTGTCGTCATCCGAGGCGCAGACATAAAGCAATGCGCCATCGGGCGAGAGGGTGATGCCGCGCGGGCGGTTGCCGCCCGGAAACTCGGTGATCACCTCCCAGCTTTCGGTGTCGACCACGGTGATCGTGTTGCCGCGTTCGTTCGACACAAAAGCCTTGCCCGCATAGGCACCGGTGGCGGCGAGGCAGAGCGCGGCGGAAAGCATGAGATGTTTCATCGGTGTCCTCATTCGAAAGCCGTGCAATCGGATTCGGGGCGGTCGAGCCCCAGCGTGTCGAGCGGCGAGACCTGATGCAGAAACCCTTCCTGCGGGCTGACGCTGACGGTGATGCGGTCGTCGTAAAGCAGGATCGGCTGGCGCAGCTGGCCGTTCCAAGTGCGGAAGGTCACCTTCTGGCCCTTGAAGGCGGCCAGTTCGAAGGCGTCCGATAGGATGTAGTCTTCCAAGGTGGTGGGATCGTTGCTGCCGGTGCGGGTCACCGCCTCGCCCAGCACGCGCAGCGCCAGCCATGTGTTGTAATCGCCGGGCCTCACCTGCCGCCGCGCCAGTTTCTCGAACCGGGTCTGGAACTGCGTCGCGCCCCAGGCCTCATGCGCGCCATGCATGGTGACCGGGCGCAGCCCGGCGCTGCCCATCACCGGGCGCGGCGTCCAGAGGTGATAGGGCAGATAGGCGGCGAAATAATCCGAGGCGTCGGCGGCGATCACCACATCATGCTCGGGCAGGCGCTGCAGGAAGGTGGGCAATTGGCGCTGCACCAGCACATGGCCTGAATCGGTGCGGCGGGCGCCGCCGGTGTCCTCGAACTCGCGCTCCTCGACGATCTTCGCGCCGAACTTGCGGGCGGCGCGGCGGTAGGCCTCGGCCAGCGCGCGGTCTTCGGGGTTCGAGCCGCTGACCAGCACCCAGCGCGGCCATTTCTTCCAGATCGCGAATTGCGCCACCGCGTCAGCGGCCATCGCGTCCGAAGGGGCGACGTGCAGCAGGTTGGCGCGGCAGTCCGCGCCGCGCAGCGCGACCTCTGGCGCGGCGGCGTTGACCACCAGAGCGCCCGCCTCGGCAGCCCGGCCCGCAAGCGCCAGCATCTCCTCGCCCCGCGCATCGACCACGATGTAGCGAATGCCCGACGCCAACATCTCCTCGAGCGCGGCAAGCGCCTCCTCGGGCGCGGCGGCGGCGGTCACCGTCTCGTAGCTGTGGCCCATGAAAGCGCCGGTGGTGGCATTGTCTTCATCCGCCAGGTGCGCCCCGGCGAAATCCAGATCCTCGGCCCGCAGGTCGTAGCGCGAGATCGGCAGCAGCGCCGGGTAGTCCACCCGCAGCACCCCGGCCTTCACCTCGACCGCCTGCGCCACCGGCGCCCATAGCGCCAGCGCCACCGCGGCCAGCAGCGGCATCGCTCGTGTCAGCACGTTCTCCTCCCATGCCCGCCTGTTTTGGTCGGGCTTGCCCCACTTTGCCCCTCCGAAGGCAAGGCGGTGAACCGATACTTTCGGTTCGGTTGCGAGGACCAGCGTAACGGCGGCACGATTACCTGCAACTCTTAATTTCTAAGAAGGCAGCGATGCTTATCCGCGCCCTGATCCTGCTCAACCTGCTCTGCAGCCCGGCCTTTGCCGGCGGCAAGGTGGCGTTTTTCGGGATCACCTTTCTCGACAGCTCGCTGCAGACCGCCGAACTGGGGCAGGACCCGGCGGAGCTGGGGCGGATTGCCATGCTCGAGCAGATGGTTGCCGACCGGTTCAGCGCCGAGGGCTTTGAGCTGCTGGACCTCGCGCCGGTGGCCGAAGAGCGCGCGCGCATCGTCAACCCGGCCAAATGCTACGGCTGCGACGCCCGCATGGCCAGCAAACTGGGGGCCGACTATGCGCTGGTGGGCGAGGTGCAGAAAGTGTCGAACCTGATCCTGTCGATGAACCTGCAGTTGCGCGATCCAAACACCGGGCAGACCGTGCGCGGCCGGGTCGTCGATATAAGGTCCAACACCGACGAGAGCTGGCGCCGCGGGATGGATTACATCCTGCGCACCGGCATTTTCACGGGGCCTTTGACCGGGGAGTTCCCCGAGAATTCCAAGCCCGAGACTTCCAAGGAGGAGAGCAAATGAAACGACGCAACCTGCTGATCGCGGGGGCGGCGCTGGCGCTGATGCCCGCCGCCGCCATGGCGCATGGGCCGACCCGGCAGAAAGTCACCGTGACCACCGAGGTCGCCGCCGAGCCCGCCGAGGTCTGGGCCGCCATCGGCGATTTTCAGGACATGACATGGCACCCCGCGATCCTGTCGAACTCCGGCGAGGGCAGCAATGAGATCGACGCCACGCGCGAGCTTTACCTGTCGGATCAGGGCGCCGAGGGGCCGATGATCTCGGAGGTGCTCTACAAATACAGCGACGAGAAGATGTCCTACAGCTACCGCATCACAGATGTCGCGGTGGAGGTGCTGCCGGTGACCAACTATTCGTCGCATCTGACGGTGAAACCGCGCGACGGCGGCGGGTCCGAGGTCGAATGGCGCGGCGCCTTCTATCGCGGCTATCCCAACAACGACCCGCCCGAAAACCTCAACGACGAGGCCGCGATCGCGGCGGTGACCGGGGTCTATGAGGCCGGGATGAAGGCGCTGGTCGAGCGGTTCGGTGCGCCCTCTTCGTGATCTCGCGCGCGGTGCGGCGCTGGCGTTCTGGGCCGGTGCCGCACCGGGCGTTGCCACCGCCGATCTTGCCTATGTCACCTGCCAGAACGGCGAGGCGGTCAGCGTGCTCGACCTTTCCACCGGCACCGAGGTCGCGCGCTGGTCCCTGCCCGGCAAACCGGCGGGCATCGCCGTGGCCACAGACGGCCGGGTCTATACCGTGGCCCCCGATGCCAAGACCGTGCGTCGCCATGGCCCGGACGGCACGGTAGAGGCAGAGGTGCAGCTTGACGGCGGCCCGATGGGTGCGGCGCATGACGCGGCGCGCGGGCGGCTTTTCGTGTCGGACTGGTACAACGCGCGGCTCTGGGTCCTGGACGACATGACGCTCGAGCCGCAGGCCGAGCTACAGGCAGGCGCCGCCCCCGCCGGGCTGGCGCTGTCGCCCGATGGCCGCTGGCTTGCCGCCGCCGAGCGCGATGCCGACCGGGTGAGCCTTTACGATGCCGAGACGCTGGCGCTGGCCCGCACCGCCACGGTCGGCACCCGCCCCTTCGGGCTTGGTTTCGCGCCGGACGGGCGGCTTTTCGTGGGCAACGTCGGCAGCGACGACGTGACGGTGATCGCGCCCGCCACGGGCGAGGTGCTGGCAACGGTTGCCGTGGGCGCGCGTCCCTATGGTGTGGCCTTCGCGGCGGGGCGCGCCTTCGTCACCAACCAATACGCGGGCACGCTCAGCGTGATCGCGCTTTCGGACCTCGCGCCGCTGGCGGAGCTGCCGGTGGGCGAATACCCCGAGGGGATCGCCGCCACCTCGGATGGGCGCATCGCCGTGGCCAATTGGTTCGACAACACCCTCAGCCTGATCGACGCCGAGACGCTGGAATGGATCCGCGACATCGACACTGCCGACGGGCCGCGCGCCTTCGGGGCCTTCGTTCTGCAAACCGCCGACTGATGCCGCTGCGTCAGGGGAGGGCGGCATGGGGCCGAGTCAGGGGGCTGCTTCACGGGGCTGGACGCGCCCGCCCGCGTTGCGCATAGCTTTGTGACCACAATCAGCCGAGGACCCCAGCCGCCATGACCGATACCGCCCCCCTGCCCCGCGATCTCTACCTCGAAGATATCGCCGTCGGGGATCGGTTCGTCAGCGGCACCCACGCGCTGGATGCGGCGCAGATCAAGGCCTTCGCCGCCGATTACGACCCGCAGCCCTTCCACCTCGACGAAGAGGCGGCCAAGGACAGCCTGTTCGAGGGGCTGGCCGCCAGCGGCTGGCACACGGCGGCGATCACCATGAAGCTCTTCGTCTCGTCAATGCCCTTCGCCAAGGGGCTGATCGGTGCCGGGGTCGAGGTGACATGGCCCAAGCCGACCCGCGCAAACGATGTGCTGCATGTGGAAAGCACGATCACCGAGATCAAACCCTCGCGTTCGCGCCCCGGTCGGGCGATGGTCTCGGTCGAGACGCTGACGCTGAACCAGCACGGCGAGACCCGGCAGCGGCTGCTCTCGCGCATGGTGATGTTCGGGCGCGGCGATCAGGGCTGACCGCCCGCCCGCAGATCACTGCCGCGGCGTGACCCGCTCCAGCGGGTAGCCTGCCGCGGCCCACCCGTCTGTCCCTACGGGCAGCCAGTAAACCTCTGCATATCCTTCGGCCAAGGCGCGTTTGGCCGCGTTCCAGCTCATCCAGCACTCGGCGAGGCAGAAGATCAGCAGCGGATGCGCCGTGTCGCCGCCGGTGACCGCCGCCAGCCCGTCGCGAAAATACTGCGCATCCTCCTCGGCCAAGGCGCCATAACCGGTGTTGGGCAGCCAGACGGCGCCGGGGATGCTGTCGCGCGGCTTGGCCCGCCAGACCGTGCCCTCGGGCAGATTGGCGGGCTTCGGCGGCTGCGGCAGCACATCGACAAAGGCAACCTCTCCCGATTGCCACAAGGCATGTGCTTCATCCGCATCCACCACCTGCGCCCCCGCCAGCGTCTCTGGCACCGGCGCGCGATAGGCCTCCATCCGGTAGCCTTCGGGTTCCGGCACCTGCTGCGCAAACGCCAGCGCTGGCAGCAGTATCAGCACCGCCGCCAGAGCCCTCATTGCGACACCGAGATCACCTGCTCGCCCATGTCCGACACGAGCGGCACCCCAGCCTCGATCAGCAGCGCGTCGATCTCGGCCTGATTGCGGCGGATCAGCGAATTGAGCTGGCGCTGCCAGACCTTCTCGCCCTGCCGCACGCCCATGGTGATGCGATAGAACAGCTTCGGCGCGCCCGCCTCATGGATCAGCGGCACCACCTTCAGCCCCGGATGGTCGCGCTTCACCAGCGGTCCGGCGATCGGCCCCCAGAGCACCGCGGCGTCGATCTCGCCCGCCTCGAGGTCGGTCAGCATGTCGTCCGCCGGGCTGTCATGGCGCCGGTCGACCACCAGCTGATAGGGCCGCGCCTTTCCGATGAGACCATTGCGCGCCATATGGGTGGCGGGCGGCGATCCGGCGATCACCCCCAGCTTCAGCCCCTGCAGCGCCGGGTCCGACAGTTGCGTCACTTCGGCAAGCTCTCCGTCGGCGGGCACCACCAGCACATAGGCCGAGGTCATGTAGTGGTTGGTGTTGAGCACCAGCTCATGGCCCTGCGCGTAGCCCATCACCACGTCGCATTTCCCGGCCTTGAGCGTCTGGCGGATAAAGCCGGTGGCCATGGGAAACCACGTATAGCTGACGGATCGTTCGAGCTTGCTGGCGATCAGCTCGGCCAGCTTGTTCTCATAGCCCGATCCGTCCTCCGTCGACATCGGATCATTGGCGGGATCGGCGCAGACCCTCAGATGCGTCTTGGAGACGAGATCCGAGGTCTGCGCCGCGCCCGGCCCCGCATGGGAGGCAAGCAGGGCCACCAGCGCCGCGATGAGGATGCGGCGCTTTTCCTCAGCCCATGCAGGCATCTTCCATCTCGGTGAAAGTGTCACTCTTGGGCTCCTTCTTGGCAGGACGGCCACGGTCGATCGCGCCCGAGCCATGCGCCTTGAGATATGTGTAAATGTCGTCGAGGTAGCACATCACGTTAGGGTTGGTGCCGAAGGCGGGCATCACCGAGTTTTCGGCCGCGCCGACCTTTTTGCGCCCGTTCACCACCACATCGACGAAATCGTAGTAATCCATCTCGACCGCCGAGTTCTTCAGCGCCGGCGCATAGGTCGAGCCCTCGCCATCGGGGCCGTGGCAGACATGGCATTCGGCGTGATAGCGGCGGAACCCCGAGAAGGTCGGCCAGTCCACCGTGCCATCCTCGGTGATGTTGAAGGTCGGAATGCCATCCTCGGTGTAATAGCGGCCACCTTCCTCGTAATCGACGGCGATATTGGGATCGTCCATCGAGACGTTGGCGGCATTGAGCGCCCCCGCCATCAGGAAGGCCGCAAGCAGGCCAGCGGCGGCAAGGAGGGTAAGCTTTGGGGTCATGGCATAAGGGTCCTGAAACTGTCTTTCGGAGGGATGCGCCGGCGAAAGCCTTGCTCTCGCCGGCGCCCTTCACGGCTGCGGATCACTCGGGCAGAGCAAAGACCGTCAGCTGGCCGCCAAGCGCGGTGTAGTCGGACAGGGCCGAATAGCCGCCGACCGCGCCGAGACCGTCGTTGGGGTTGGTCAGCCCCGCGGCAAGACCGATGCCGGCCCAGCCCCCGACACCCGACAGGATGCCGAGGTACTGCTTGCCGCCATGCTCGTAGGTCATCACGTTGCCGATGATCCCCGAGGGCGTCTTGAAGCGATAGAGCTCGTCGCCGGTCTCTGAATCGACCGCCTTCAGGTAGCCCTCGAGCGTGCCATAGAAGACCACGTCACCCGCGGTCGCCAGAGCGCCCGACCAGACCGAGAACTGCTCGGGGATAGACCATTTGATCTCGCCCGCGATATTGTCCCACGCGATGAAGTTGCCCATGCCGCCGTGGCTTTCGGGCGCCGGATACATCGCCAGCGTCGCGCCCACATAGGGCTGACCGGCGGTGTAGCTCACGCGGAACGGCTCGTAGTCCATGCAGACGTGGTTGGTCGGCACATAGAACAGTTCGGTCTTCGGCGAATAAGACGCCGGCTGCTGGTCCTTGGTGCCAAGCGCCGCCGGACAGATGCCGGTCGAGTTCACATCCTCGCCGTTCTGCTCGGTGGAATACTCGGCCACCACCGCCGGACGACCATAGGTCTCGGAGCCCGGGTCCATGTCGACGCCGGTGGTCCAGTTCACCGCCGGGTCGTATTTCTCGGCCACCAGAAGCTCGCCGCTGACCCGGTCCATCGTATAGGCCAGACCGTTGCGATCGAAGTGGGTCAGCAGCTTGCGCGCCTCGCCGTCGATCTCCTGATCCGTGAGGATCATCTCGTTGACGCCGTCGAAGTCCCACTCATCATGCGGGGTCATCTGGTAGACCCATTTGGCCATGCCGTCGTCGGGGTCACGCGCCATCACGGTCATCGACCAGCGGTTGTCGCCCGGGCGCTGTGCCGGGTTCCAGGTCGAGGGGTTGCCGGTGCCGTAGTAGATCAGGTCGGCCTCGGGGTCATAGGAATACCAGCCCCAAGTGGTGCCGCCGCCGATCATCCACTGATCGCCTTCCCATGTGTTGGTGCCCGAATCCGCGCCCACCGGCTCGCCCAGATGCGTGGTGTTCTCCGGGTCCATCAGGATGTCGCTGTCCGGTCCCATCGACCAGGCGCGCCATTCCTGCTCGCCGGTCTCCATGTTGTAGGCCGTGACATGGCCGCGCACGCCGAACTCACCGCCCGAGATGCCGACGATGACCTTGTCCTTGACCGGCAGAACCGTCGCGGTGTTGGTCTCGCCTTTCGACGGATCGCCATTCACCACTTCCCAAAGCACTTCGCCGGTCTCGGCACTCAGCGCCACGACCTTGGTGTCGGCCTGATGCAGGAAGATCTTGCCATCGGCATAGGCGACACCGCGGTTCACCGTGTCGCAGCACATCACCGGAATGACGTCCGGATCCTGCTTCGGCTCATAGCGCCATTTGATCTTGCCGTCTTCGTTGAGATCGAGCGCATAGACGATGTTCGGGAACGGTGTGTGCACGAACATCGTGTCCCCGACCACCAGCGGCGAGCCCTCATGGCCGCGCAGCACACCGGTCGAGAAGGTCCATGCCACCTGCAGGTCGCCCACGTTCTCCTTGTTGATCTTGTCCAGCTCGGAATAGCGCTGGTTTGCGTAATCGCCCGTCTGGATCGCCCATTGCGCGGGATTGTCCATCTGGGTCATGAGGTCGTCATTCGCCATCGCCATGGACGCGGCGCATAGGGCCACGCCAGACGTCAGTAGCAGCCGTCTCTTCATTTCCTTCTCCCTTGGTATGGCGGCGGGTGCCGCCTCGTTGTCCCGCGGGGTCCGCCTTGCGGCGACAGAGACCTCGTGGGCTCATCCGGGTTTGGCGATCCTCCTCCCGCCGCCCCCGGACATTCGAATACCGGTTACGAGCCGCCCTCCGCGCTGAAGGTCGACAGGTAGGCAATCACATTGGTGCGCTCGTCTTCCTTGCGCAGCCCGGCAAAGGACATCTTGGTGCCCTTGGCGTAATCCCGCGGCTTCTCGAGAAAGGCCGCCAGTTCCTCGGCGGTCCAGCTGCCCTTCTCGGCGGCCAGCTCGGTCAGCGCGTCGGAATAGTCAAAGCCCTCTTCCGCCGCGATCTCGCGGCCGATGATGCCGTTCAGCGTTGGGCCCACGCGGTTCTGTGCATCAGCGCCAACCATGTGACAGGCCTTGCACTTGCGAAACACCTTCTCGCCCGCGTCGGCGTCGCCCTCTACATCGGCAAGCGCGGCGCCCCCCGAAAGCGTCACCATCAGCGCGGCTGCGAGCAGTCTTTGAAACATGCCTTGTCTCCTCCTTCTGGGCCGGGGCTCAGGCAAGCCGGGCCGCATGCCAAGCGACGTGGTCGCCGGCGAATGTGTTCACGAAAAAATACGAATGGTCGTAGCCGGGCTGCATCCGCAGCACCCCCGGCTGACGCCGCTTTGTCATCGCCCCGGCCAGCGCCTCGGGCTTCAGCAGGTCGAGGAACTGGTCGCGCGCGCCCTGATCCACGAGGATCTCTCCCTTCCAGCCGCGCTCCTCCATCAGCAGCGTGGAATCATGCCCCGCCCAACATCCCTCGTCGTCGCCGAGATAGGCCGAGAGCTGTTTGCGCCCCCAGTCCGACTGGGTGGGATGGGCAATCGGCGCGAAGGCCGACAGGCTGTCGTAGAGATCGGGGTTGCGCATCGCCAGCGTCAGCGCGCCATGCCCGCCCATGGAATGGCCGGTGATGCCATGGCGCGCGCCGATCCCCTCCATGGCAGACACGAGCCCGCGCAGCTCGTCGGTGATATAATCGTACATGCGGTAATGCGGCTTCCACGGCTCGCGCTTGGCGTTGACGTAGAACCCGGCGCCCTGCCCCAGATCATAGGCCTCGTCATCGGCCACCTGCGGCCCGCGCGGCGAGGTGTCGGGAAACACCACCGCCAGCCCGTGCAGCGCGGCATGCTCCTGAAAACCGCCCTTGGTCATCGCGTTTTCATGCGTGCAGGTCAGCCCCGAGAGATACCACAGCACCGGCACCGGTCCGGCCTCGGCCTGCGGCGGCAGATAGACCGCGAAGGTCATGTCGCAGCCGCAGGCCTCCGAGCCGTGCCGGTAGACGGTCTGCCGCCCGCCGAAGCTGATGTTTTCCGCCACAACCTCCATATCTCAGAACTCGACCACCGCGCGGATGGATTTGCCCTCGTGCATGAGATCGAAGCCGTGGTTGATCTCTTCGAGCTTGAGTTTGTGGGTGATCATCGGGTCGATCTCGATCTTGCCGTCCATGTACCAGTCGACGAATTTCGGCACATCGGTGCGGCCCTTGGCGCCGCCAAACGCCGTGCCCTTCCAGACCCGGCCGGTGACCAGCTGGAACGGGCGGGTGCTGATCTCGGCCCCGGCCGGTGCCACGCCGATGATCACCGACACGCCCCAGCCGCGGTGCGAGCATTCCAGCGCGTCGCGCATCACCTTGACGTTGCCAGTGGCGTCGAAGCTGTAATCGACGCCGCCGATCTGATCCGCGCCGCGCTTGGTCAGATCGACGATGGCCTGCACCGTGCTGTCGACCTTCGACGGGTTCACGAAATGGGTCATGCCGAACTTGCGGGCCATCTCGGCCTTGGAGTCGTTGAGATCCACGCCGATGATCATATCGGCCCCGGCCATGCGCAGGCCCTGGATGACATTGAGACCGATACCGCCGAGGCCGAACACCGCCGCCGTCGCGCCGATCTCAACCCCCGCCGTGTTGATCACCGCGCCGATGCCGGTGGTGACGCCGCAGCCGATGTAGCAGATCTTGTCGAAGGGCGCGTCGTCACGCACCTTGGCGAGCGCGATCTCCGGCATCACCGTGTGGTTGGCGAAGGTCGAGCAGCCCATGTAGTGATGGATCGGCGTGCCATCGAGCATCTTGAAGCGGGTGGTGCCATCGGGCATCAGCCCCTGCCCTTGGGTGTTGCGGATCGCGGTGCAGAGGTTTGTCTTGCCCGACAGGCACGAGGGGCACTCGCGGCACTCAGGGGTATAAAGCGGAATGACGTGATCGCCGGGCTTCAGCGTGGTGACGCCCTCACCCACTTCCAGCACCACACCGGCGCCCTCATGGCCAAGAATGGCCGGGAAGATGCCCTCGGGGTCGGCACCAGACCGGGTGAACTCATCGGTGTGGCAAAGCCCGGTGGCCTTGATCTCCACGAGCACCTCTCCGGCCTTCGGGCCGTCAAGTTCCACCTCCATGATCTCGAGCGGTTTGCCGGCTTCCAGCGCCACGGCTGCACGGGTTCTCATGCAGTCCTCCTCCTGAGTGAAAATCCTTGCACATCGGGTCCCGAGACGGGTCCCGCGGTTGAGGCGAGTATGGGTGCGCCGTTGCATACCCAACAATACCGCCAATGGTGGGTATTCCCCGCAGGGCCTTGAAAGCGCAGCCTGCAAGCGGGCAAAATGCGGCCCCGCAGGCAGGAGGAAGACCATGATCAGACAGGGAATGTTCCGGGGAGGTCTCGCGCTCGCCGCCGCGCTCACACTGGCCGGACCGGCGGCGCAGGCGGCAGATTTCTCCGATCCCACATGGCCCTGCGTGCAGCGCAAGGTCGAGCGGCTGTCGGCGGGGCTGATGTGGCCGCAGCCGCTGCCCGAAACCGGCCCCGAAGGCGCCTCTGGTGCCGCCGCCGATGAGCTCGCCGAGCTGCTGGCGCTGCGCCGCGTGGACCTCGACACCGCGCGCACCGAGGTCGCCGCCTTTGCCGAAACCGAGGGACGCGACATGGCGCTGATGGGGGCGGTCTTTGGCGAGGTCTTCGACCGGCTTGCCGCGCGCCGCACACGGATCCTCGACGGCATCGGGAAATTTTCCCTCAGCCAGATCGCGCTGTCGGAAAAGATCGACGCCGCCCGCGCCGAGATGGAGGCGCAGATGGCCATGGCCGACCCCGATTTCGACCGGGTCGACGCGCTGGAGGAACAGATCGACTGGGACCAGCGCATCTTCACCGACCGCCAGCACACGATCACCTACCTGTGCGAGACGCCGCAACTGCTGGAAAAGCGCCTCTATGCCATCGCCCAGATCCTCGCCGAGGCCGGGCGCGAGGGCGGCTGACCCCGGCCACTGACCGAGGACCACAAACTCAGCCCGCTTGCCCCGCGCCGCGCCGCTGGAGGGATCAGGACGCCTCCGGCGGGCGTATTTTCAAAGAGAAGAAGGGGCAGAAGGGACGGTCCCCCTGCTTCTTCTCTTTAAAAATACGCAGCCTTCCGCTGGCGCTGCGGGGGCGGGTCTCGGGGCGGATTTATTCCCATTCCAGCTCGGTAAAGGCCTGCGTGGCGTTGCGCGGGTTGAACGCCTCGAAAAGCTGCCACTGCCCGGCCTCGCCCTGCGCCACATGCGCGATGGCCTCCGACAGCCGCTCACCGGCGGCGATGGCGGCGGCGGTCTCTTCGGCCAGCACGCTCAGGTAGCGTTGCACCGGCGCGGCGCCCTGCGGCCAGTCCAGCACCGGCCCGCCGTGCCCCGGCACCACACGCTGCGCGTCGATCTTCGCCATCTCGCCGAGCGCCGCCTGCCAGCCCCGCAGGTTGCCGTCGAGCGCGGGCACATGCGCGTCGAACAGCAGATCCCCCGCGAACAACGTGCCGCTCTGCCGGTCGAGCACCGTCAGATCGGTGCTGCTGTGCGCCGCAGGCCAGGCGCGCAGCTCCAGCACCCGCCCGCCGAGGTCGATCTCGAGCCGCGCGTTCACGCCGCGGGTCACCTGCGGCGGCGTCGTGCCGAGAAAGCGCTCCGCCCCGATCTGCCGGGCGAAGCTTTCCAGGTAGCCCGCCTGCCGCTCCACCAGCGCCCGCGGCAGCCCGGCATGGCCGATGACCTCGGCCCCCGCCGCCTCGAACACCCGCGCGCCCAGCACGTGATCGGGGTGCACATGGGTCAGCAGCAGGTAGCGCACCGGCAGGTCCGTGCGGGCGCGGATGGCGCGCCAGAGCGCCTCGCCCATCCAGGCCGCCGACCCGCTGTCGATCACCGCCACCGCGCCTTGGCCGACGACAAAGCCGAGGTTCGACGCGTCGCCGCCGTTCTGCGCATCGGGCTCGGCCACCGCGCCGCGGTGCACGAAGACCCCCGGCGCCACCTCGCGCACGTCAAGCGCCGGACCGGCGGCGCGGCAGATCGCGCTCGCCACCGGGCGGGCCGCCAGCGCGTCCTTGCAGGCGGCCATGCTGGCGCTCTCATAGCCCGGCACCAGCGCATCGCGGCAGGGCTCGCCCGCCAGCGCCGCGCAGATCATCACCACCGCTTCGAACATCTCGCGTCCTCCTGCGCCGAGCCTCGCGCCGCCGCGCCCGCCGATCCATACCGACCATGCGCTCGGTACCCGTGCGGACCGTCGTCAGGCACACTGCCCGCAGACACCCCGGATCGGAGACAGGAGGAGAGCATGGAGCCCAAGACCCTTGCGGCCCCGCTGCTGGCGCTGCTGATCGGCGGCGCGGCGATGGCCGCCGACGCGCCCAACCCACTGGCAGAGAGCGCCACGTGGCGGGACCTGCGCGCGGATGTCACTGGCGCGTCAGAGATCGCGCCCGCAGGCAGCCTCTTTACCGTCGAGGCGCCGTATCGCGCCGAAGATGCCGCCACCGTGCCGGTGCATATCGTGCAGACCGACGCCGCCGCCACGATCACCGGCGCCACCGTGGTGGTTGACGAGAACCCCGCGCCGGTCGCCGGAACCTTCAGCTTCGGCGCCGCGATGGCACCGCTCGATTTCGAGCTGCGGGTGCGGGTGAACCAATATTCCAACGTGCGGGTGATCGCCGAGACGCCGGAAGGGCTGCGCATGGACGGGCGCTTCGTCAAAGCCTCGGGCGGCTGTTCGGCCCCGGCCACCAAAGCGCCCGCAGCGGCGCTGGCGACCATGGGGCAGATGAAGCTGCGGCTCTTCGGGGCGGCGCAGCCGGAACAGCAAACCGGGCAGCAACCCGCGCAGTCGGTGGCGCGGCGCGAGGCGCAGATCCAGATCCGCCATCCCAATTACTCGGGGCTGCAGCGCGACCAGATCACCCAGCTTTTCGTTCCCGCGCATTTCATCGACCATCTCGAGGTCTGGCAGGGCGAGGAGCAGCTTTTCGCGATGGACGGCGGCATCTCGATCTCAGAAAACCCCACGTTCCGCTTTGCCTATGCCGACAATGGCACCGAGGCGCTGACGGTGAAGGCCCGCGATACCGAGGGCAATGAGTTCGAGCAGGTGCTGCCGAAAGCGGGCGGCTGAGCCCGCCGCCCAAACGATCCCCCCGCCGCCCATGGGCAGCGAGGGGCGCGCCAAGCCCCGTCGCGCAGCAAGAAACAAGGGCTCAACCTGAAGACTTCAGAAAAAGCACACCACCTCGGCCTCGGCCTGCGCCCGGCGCAGATCGGCGACGATGGCGTTGGCCGCGGCAGAGCCGTTGAACACCGCCATGCGCTCGCCCCCGGTGAGACGCATGGAGAGCACGGTTTCGGCCTCGACGTATTTCTCATAGGGCAGGATCGACGCGATCTCGTCGATCGAGCAGGCGCATTGCCGCAGCACCTGACGGCTCTGACCGTTGCTGGCCATGCAGCCAAAGACATAATCGGCCCGCGCCTCGGTGGGGTAATCATTGAGCCGCTCGGCCACACCCTGCGCTGAAGCCAGCCCCGGACCGCAGAGCAGCGCGCCAAGCGCCAACGCAGACAGGCGCTGCCGGATCATTCCGCCATCGTCCCGGCAAAGCGCAGCTCTGAGCGGTAGCCGCCCGCCGCCCCTTCGCCATCCGGTGCCTCGGCGGTAAAGCTGAGATACCAGCCCGGCACCGCCTCGGACATGGTCACCCGCAGTTCCAGATCGCCAAAGCCCTGCATCCGGCCCGCGTTGGGATCATCGGCGAAGGGCCGCAGGGTGATGGTGCGCGTCGGCACTGTCGCGCCGTCAAAGCTTGCCTCGCCCATGTCGATCTGCGCCGGCTCCACCAGCGCCTCTTTCACCCGGTTGCGGATGTAATAGGGCGAGCCGCCAGCGGTCTCGGCCATGTCGCGGATCACCGTCTCGTAGAAATACATGATCATCGGATTGCCGACGCTGGCCGGAAAACTGCCGAGATTGCGGTGCTTGCCGCCTTGCTCGAACTGCAGATTGGCGAGCGGCGCGGCGCCGCTTTCGTCGATCGACAGCGCGATCTGGCCGCTGTCGCGCTCTGCCGCCTCGGGCTTGGCGCTGTTGCTGACCGCGCGGGTGTAGCGCAGCACCGAGGCGCGGCTCACATCGTCGAGCGTGCCCTCTTTGAAGAGCAGCGCGTAGGTCTGTTCCGCCTCGGTCGTCGCCGCACCCGCAGGCAGCGCCAGCGCCGCCATGACGGCAATCAGGGCCATTCTCTTGCGCATCGGTCAGACTCCTCCCTGTTATCTCCCACGCGCCAGCCTATCCCCCCTGCCCTGCCTGTCATTGCCGACTTTTGTCGGTGCTAAGGTGGGTGCTGAGCTGGATACTGGTTGGCCCCCCTACCCTTCCGGCGCCTGCCAGCGGGTCTTCCATTCGATGAGTGCGCGCAGCCGCGACAGCTGCACCGGCTTGGTGAGGATCGAGAACCCCTGCGCCGCGCCCTTCTTGAGCAGCCCGTTGCCGCGGTTGGCGGTGATCATGATGGCGGGCACCTGCGCGCCGCAGGCCCGGCGGACCTCGGCAATCGCTACATCCCCGGTCTCATCCCCGTCGAGCTGGTAATCGGCAAGGATTATGTCGGGCGGCATCCCCATGTCCGCCACATGCACCAACGCCTCTTCGATGCCACGCGCCGCCAGCACGCTGGCCCCCCATTGCTCGAGCTTCTGGCTGAAGGCGAAAAGCACATCGGGGTCGTTCTCGATCAGCAGCACGATGTGATCCATCTGCTGCGGCGTGGCGGTGTCGTTGCGGCAGGGCTCTTCGGGGACGGGCTGCCGCCCTTCGACCACATCCATCTCGATGCTGAACACCGAGCCGACGCCGGGTTTCGAGCGCACCCGCACGTGATGGCCAAGCTGGCGGCAGGTGCGATCGACGATCGACAGGCCCAGCCCCACGCCCGAGCCCAAGGGCACATTGTCGGCGCGGGCGAACTCTTCGAAGATGCGCTTCTGATCCTTGCGGTTGATGCCGATGCCAGTGTCCCAGACCTGCAGCTCGACGCGGGTGCCGCGCCGCCGACAGCCGACCAACACGCGCCCGCCATCGGGGGTGTATTGCAGCGCGTTGACCACGAGGTTCTGGATCGAGCGCAACAGATAGATCGGATCGGAGCGCACAAAGACCATGCTGGGCACCACGTCGAGCCGCACGCCGCGGCGCTGCGCCACCGGGGTCTGATCCTCCCAGACGCTGCGCATCAGGGTGCCGAGGCACAGCTCGGAGGGCGTCAGCGAACGGTCGGCGCTTTCCAGCCGCGAGATGTCGAGCAGCGAATGCAAAAGCTGCTCGGTGGAATTGAACGACCCCTCCAACCGCTCGACCGTGGGCGCAAACCGCGTGCCCGCAACCGCCTCGAGCAATGTGGCGATAAGCAGTTTGGCGGCATTGATCGGCTGCAGCAGATCGTGGCTGGCGGCGGCAAGGAAGCGGGTCTTGGACGACACCGCCGCCTCGGCGCGCTCCTTGGCCAGCCGCAGCTCCTCTTCCACCCGCGCCTTCTGTTCGAACTGCTCGCGCAGCTGCGCGTTGGCGCGGGTCAGCTCGGCGGTGCGCTCGATCACCCGGTTTTCCAGCATCACCGTGGCGCGGGTCTCCAGCGTCACATCCTTCAGCTCCAGCAGCACCCCGCCGTCGGGCAGCCGGTGCGCGTGCAGATCCAGCATCCGCCCCGAGGCATGGCGCAGCCGCCGCCGCAGCCGCCCCTGCCGCTCGAGCCGGTCGAGCCAATGGGCAATGTCATGCTCCGCCGCCTCCGAGATCAGCCCGTATTGCGCCACATAGTCGAGCAGCCGCCCCAGCTCGGTGCCTTTCTGCAGGATCGTATAGGGCAGCCCCAGCAACTGGCGGAACTGCTGGTTGTACATCATCACCTCGCCCTGCGGCGAGAAGGTGCAGACCCCCGAGGTCATATTCTCGAACACCGCCTGAAGGTAATCGGCATGGCGGTCGATCAGGCTTTCCTTCTCCGAGCGGTTGCGCCGCACGATGCGGGTCATCTCGGTGAGCAGCAGCACGAGGTTCTCTTCGCCGGTGCGCTGGAAGTTGACCTGATACCAGCGATCCCCGGTCAGCTCGATCACCAGCGTGACCACCGCGGCGCCCCTGCCCCGCCGCGCCTGCGCCAGCGCGGTCTCGAAACTGCCCTCGACGGTCACCAGATGGCGGCTTTCGGCCATGGCCGAAAGACAGGCGTCGATGCGCAGCCCCGGACGCAGGACCTCGGTGATGTCGGGCAGCAGCGTCTGGAAGATGTCGTTGCACACCTCCAGTCGCCCGCCGGTGAACAGCGCCACCCCGCCGTCCATCGCCGAGAGCGCATCGGCAAGGTTCTTGCGCATCCGCTGGGTGTCGTCGCGGGCGTGGCGCAGCTCGTCGGTGGTGCGCTCCAGATCGCGGGTCTTGGCCCAGACCTGCGCCTGCAGCGCGATGGCCGACTGGAAGGCCCCATAGGCGGTGCTGCCGACCTCATGCTGACGGTTGGCACGGCGCATCAGCGCGTCGATGATCCGGCCCTGCCGGGCAAGCTGGGTCTCGAGCGGCTCTTCGGGGTCGATCATGCCAGCTCACGCCTCCCGGGATCGTAGAAGGCGACGCCGACGAAGGTCTGGTTCACATGCACCCCGCAATGCTGCTCGCCGTAGGTATTGAACCCCAGCACCCGGCGGCGGCGGAAAATCTCGCTGACCGCGGGCGCCAGCTGCTTTTGCTCGATCTCCAGCTTGCGCAGCACGCAATCGAAGCCGAGCACGAAATCCGGCGGCCCGCCCTCGGGCCCGCGGGTGTCGAGCTCTGCCTCCAGCGTCTCGATGATCTCCTTGCCGCGCCCCAGCGTGAGGATCAGCCCATCGTCGATCGCCCCAAGGAAGGACAGCGCGTGACTGTCCGGCACGCTGTGGATCGCGCGCACGTGGTAGTTCATGTTCTGCCGCACCAGCATCGGGTTCTCGGCAAAGACCTGCGGCGACAGCCGGTCCACCGGGCAGCCGACGATGCGCGCATATTCCAGCGCAGCGGGCGCGCCGTTGATCTCGAACACCAGCCGCTCTTCGGGCAGCGCGTGGGTGACCACCACCTGCTGCTCGGTGGGCAGAAAATGGTCGAAGCCGAGCCCTTGGAACTCGAGGTCCGTTTCAACCAGAAGGAGAATAGCCGCATTGCTGTGGAACTGACCGTCATGCAGCACGAAGGTCTCTTCGAAGGCCAGATTATCCCCCGCCGAGCCACCAAAAACCGGCACCTCGCCAAGCGCCGCCTCCAGCGTGGCGACCAGCATCTCCTCTTGCTTGGCCAGCCCGTCGGCAAAGATCAGCGCCAGTCGGTTCCATCCGGCGGTGCGGCGGAACCTCGCGGCGTGGCTGCGCACCTCGCTGGCGATGGCTTTCATCTCGAGCGGCTTCAGCGGCGAGATCAGCATCGAGGCGCAGCGGAAGTGTTCCCGCGGAAAGGCCAGCAGCAGCAGCGCACCGGTCTCATAGCCTTCGGGGGTGATCGTGCCAGCCGTCGTGCAGCCAAACACCGGCACCCCGCCCGAGCCCGCGTCGAGCGCGGCGGCCACCGCATCCGGCGCCAGCCCTTCGGGCAGGAACGCGAGGATGAAGCAGATCTCGGGCAGATCGAGCGCCGCCAGCGCCTCGGTCACGGCGGCGGCGGCCTCGGACTGATGCGAGACCGCGATGCGGATGAAGCGGGGCAACTGGCCGTCGGGCGCCATTCCGGTCGGCGGCTCAGCGGCTCAGGAAGGCCTGCGCGTCGGCATCCGCCGCGCCGATCGCCGTGGCGGGCTGCGAGCTTTCGACCAGCACCGCCGCCTGCGTCCGGTTCTGCACCCCAAGCCGCCGCAACAGCGCGGTGATATGCGCCTTCACCGTGGCCTCTGCCAGATCGAGCTCATAGGCGATCTGCTTGTTCGGCTTGCCAGCGCAAATCAGCTTCATGATGCGTTTCTGCTGCGGCGTCAGTTCGGCCAGCTTCGGATGCATCGCCTCGAAGGGCAGCTGCTCGGCGGGCTCTTCGATGGCCCGCCCGGCATAGCCAGAGTGCACATAGGTATGGCCCGCGGCGATCTCGCGCAGCGCCTGCCGCAGCACCGGCGCCGGAGCATCCTTGGGCAGGAACCCTGCAGCCCCCGCCTCCATCAGCGCCTGCACCACCTGCACCGAGGTCAGCGACGAGATCACCAGCACCGGAGTTTCCGGCAGCGCCTCGCGCAGCTTCTGGAACCCGGAAATCCCGCAGACATCCGGCAGCTTGAGATCGAACATCACCAGATCGGGCGCGACACCCTGTGCCAGCAAATCGAGCGCGGCGCCCAATGTCTGCGCCTGCGACGGCTGACAATCTGGGAAGGCAGCACGCAGCGCGGCCGCCAAAGCATCGCTGTATAGCGGGTGATCATCGACGATCAGGACAGGCCCGATCGTGCCCGATGCTGCCGCATCTTGCATGTCTTTCATTGAACTCTCCTCCCAGCTCAACGTTAGCGCATGAATTTTCTTTCGCGCAATGGTGTAATTCCCCGGCGTCAGGTCCCGCGCCTCGGACCGGCGAAAAGCTGCACTCCCTTGCTTGCTGTTCACGGCCCCGTCCTCCTCAAGCACGAAGCACCTTCGCGGGGTTCGCGAAGGTGCCAGCCGGTTGAAAGCCGGTCGGTTTTCTAGGCCAGCGCGCCGTTCTGCTTTGCCACATGGGTGGCGATCGCATCCATCAGCGGCGGCGAAAGGCAATCATAGGGCTCGAGCCCAAGCTCGCGCAGCCTGCCCCGGATGTCGTCCATCCGCGCCGGATCGACACCCGACTCGATGATCGACGAGACGAACGCGGCAAACTCCGCCGGCGCCCACCCGCTGTCATCCGAGAGTTCGGTGTGCACGAAGTCGAGCCCGTGGAACGGATGGCCGGTGTTCTCGATGCGCCCGTACATATGCACGCCGCAGCCGCTGCAGGCGTGGCGCTGGATCGCCGCCGCAGGATCGACCACCTGCAGCTTGTCGCCATTGTCGGCAACGCTCACCTGATCCCGGCTGACAACCGCGATCTGGCTGAACACCGCGCCATCGGGTTTCCAACACTTGGTACAGCCGCAGACGTGGTTATGCGCGGTCTGCGCGCCGACTTTCACAACAACCGGATCGCTGGTGCATTTGCACGTCAGCGTCCCACCGGCAAAGCCCGGCCGTGCCGAGCCGACGCCAGTGTCGACCTGAGGATGAATTTTCACATGCGTGAAGCGCGGCTCTGCCGGGCCTTCGTCACCACCAAATATCTTGTCGAGAATTCCCATTCGTCTTGCTCCTCCCAAGCGGGCGCTGCGTTCTGGCGCGCCTGCACCAAGGGTGCGGCCAAGGCCGGAAGCTGGCAATTCCAACAATGGTATCGGCTGCGGCGCCGCGCGCGAGGGCCACGATTGTCAGCCGTACACCTCAGATGCAGCCTTCGCGCGGCACCAGCCGCAGGGCCCGCGACAGATACGGTGCGGCATGTTCGGGCGGCAGATTTGCATCGAGCGCGAAGAGCCCGCGGGTCGGCGGACACTCGGGCTCGCCGCCATCGGTCACATGCAAAAGCCGCAGGTGATGCGCGCGCGACAGCGCCTCGATCCTTGCGGCAAGACCAGCGCCGGGCATCTCAAAACCCGAGGCAATGACCAGCGCCGCGCCGGGGGCTGCGATCTCGTCGAGCGCGTAGAGCGCCGGGGTCAGCGGCGGGTCCTCGAACTGTCCGGCCAGCGCCAGCCCTTCGGCGAGGTCATGCGCCCGCACCAGACCGTCGATCACCCGGCTCATACCCTCGTCGCCATGGCTGGGCGCGACCACCACGGGGGCTCCGGCTCCAAGCGCCAGCAGCGCGACCCAGCCGCCATCGAGGCAGACCCGCCAGCCGATCAGCGCCAGCGCCTCCGCCGCCGCCACAGAGCGAAAGGCCCGCAGTTGACCGCTGAGCATCGAAGGCCGGAAATCCGCGACCAGCACCGCACCGGGCAGCGCACCGGGCTGCCACGGACCAAAGCCATTCATCGCCGTGGCACGCAGGGCCGCCAACTCGCAGGCCTGCAGGCTGGCGCCGGGGATATGCAGGGAAGCTGTCATCGCGAAATCCTCGGGCGGGGGATGGCGGGGGGCATCGGAGTCTCGGCCTTGTCTCGTTGGCGTTCAGTCTAGGCGATGCTGCGGGTGCACCGAAACACAGCCCAAGGTCGCATATCCATGTTGTCAGCCGGACGTGTCAGGGGCCGTTTTTACAAGCTTTTGAAAACACGCCGTTTTTCAAATTGTCAGCTGACAATTTCCAGAAGGAGCCCGGCGCGTCAGCGCGCCAAGCATGCTGGAGACCGAAAATCCGCCGTTTCTGGCGATCTGTGTCAGCCGTCTGAGGTAGGCACCGGGCTTGCGGATCTCGGAATGGCGGTCGAGCAGGCACAAAAGCACCGCCGCCGCGCGCTCTGGCCCCATGGTCCGCTGCGCGTCATGCAGAACCGGCGCTTCGATGCCCATCATCGGCGCGAGCCTCTGGGTCATGGAAATCAGTTCATGCCAGTTGCGCGGCTTTTCCGGGAAGAAGGTCTGATACTCGCGGCAGGTTTCGGTGATCTGCGGAAGGGTGAGCCTGTCTTTCTCTGCAGGTTGGGCGCTTTCCGCCGGCGTGTCGTTCGTCGGCTGGGCGCTATCAGAGTCAGAGAAGGATTTATCTGATTCCTGTATGTGCCGCTCATTTTGGCTGTTGCTGGCGTTCATTTGCGCCGGTGCGGAAGCAGCATTGGTGTCGACCTCGGGCAAGACTTCGGCCTTCGGCATCACCGGAAGCGCGGCATCGAGCCGCTCGATCATCTCATTGAGGACCGCTTCGGAGCATTTCCGGCGCAGCAACAGACGGGCTTCTTCGAGCAGAGCGGGGCAGGGCGCCGCGCCCTCGCACAGGCGCTGGCGCAGCATCCCAAGACGCGCGCGCAGCACCGCCAGCCGTTCGCGGCGCAGCGCGTCTTCGGCCACGGCTCGGGACAGCGCGGCCTCATGGCGGGCGAGGGGTGAGAGGTCAAAGCCGAAGGCGATGCCGATCTCGGCGCCGCAGCGGCGGGCGTAGCGTTTGCCGTTGGGGCTGTCGTGACGGCTGACAATGCCGCTTTCCACCAGCTTGCTCAGATGCCGCCGCAGGGTGCTCTCGGGCATTCCGGACAGGCGCTCGGAGAGCACGCGGTTCGAGGGAAACACGATGGCGCCGTCGCAGGGCAGCTCGCGTTCCGGCCAGAAGGTCAGCAGCGCCTTCAGAACCGAAAGCGTGCGATGCCCGAGACCGAAGTCTTCGGACACAGTCGTGAGGTCGCGCAGCAGCGCCCATTTGTCATGGGTGCCGACCTGCGCCGTCAGGCAAGCCGAGATTGGCCGCCCGACAGGCTGTCGGGACGTCTCCAGCATATATTTTTCACGAAAGACAACAAATTTCCTGCCCCACACCGTGATGCGGAGTTGACAGGGAACGGCTCTGGCGGCTAACTCAAATTGCTACTTTCGAGAAGGGCCTTCCGGGATCCGTCCTGGGGGGCTTTTCTTTTTTGTCGCCTGTCCTCTCGTGCCTCCGTTGTTTTTCTACTGCTCTCTCAGTCTTCCGACCGGGTGCTTTGCCAGCGGTCGTGAAGGTCTTGGATGATCTCTTCGGCGCGGGCGTCGAGCCAGCGATCGAAACCATCCGCTGTTTTTGACGGCACCGTCAGGGTCAGGCCCCGCGCGGTGCTGCGAATTTCGGCCAGCGCGGTGCCATCATGCGCGCGCAGGCTGCGCGGACGTGGGGCAGGGGGCTTGGCCACGGTGGTCTTGCGCTGCGTGGCGCCATAGACCGCGTCGAAACGGGCATCGGACTCCAGCGCATCGAAGCCGGGCGCGCGCATCGCCTCCTCGGCGCGGGCACTCGCCGCCTCGTCCTGCAGGATCTTCGCCAGCGCCATCCAGCGGTCGCGCCCGATGCCGGGGGCAGAGCCGATCTGGCGCAGGAAGGGCAGGGAAAACGCCGTGCCCACTTTCAGCATCCGGCTCACCATCGGCAGGTCGATCGACAGCGCCGCGGCGATTGTCTGCCGGTCGTAGTTCGAGTCCTGCAGCTGCGCGGCGAAACTGGCCTTTTCGATGAAGCTCAGGTCCTGGCGCGAGGTGTTTTCCTGACCCTGCGCCATGACCAGCGCGTGATCGTCGAGCTGGCGGACCATCGCCTTGACCTTCATCCCCAGCTCGCGCAGCGCACCAAGGCGGCGGCGGCCGTAGACGATCTCGAAACGACCGTTCTGCGTGGGATGAGGGCGCAAGAGCACCGGCACCTGCTGGCCGTAGGTCTGCAGGCTCTCTTTCAGCTGACCCTGCGCTTCGGGGTCGAGGCCCAGACGGTCCTCAAACCCGGCGTCGTCGATCAGATCGGGCTCGATCTCCTGAACCGCGTTCTCCTGCAGCTTCGACAGCGAGCTTTGCAGCGCGCCGACCGCGCCGCGCGGCATCATCCGCAATTCAGCGGCGGTCGGTTTGCGCTCCGCGCCGCCGCCGAGGGTCGAAATTCTTGGTTCCAGAATGCCTTTACGTGCCATCAGCGTCCCCATGCTTTCTGAATGAGAGACTCGACCTCATCGTTGACCTGATTGAGTGAATCCACCGCGCGGTCGTAGGTGTTGCGGTGGAACTGCGAGCGGTCGACCTCATAGAGCGTCTGCGTCGTCAGCCCGGCATCAGAGATGGCGGTGGATTTGAGCATGGCCGCGACCATCACTTCCTCGCCGAAAAGCTGGCGCAGGAACGCCACCACCTGCTGCTGCGGGCCGTCGTTGGGCTCGTAGCGGTTGATCAAGAAGCGCAGGAAGTCGAACTCCATGCTGGCCCCGGCATTCGACACCACATCGAGCAAATCGGCACTCATCTGCAGGAACTGCGCCATCGAGGCGATGTCGAGCATGTTGGGCACGATGGTGATCAGCACGCCCGTGGATGCGCAGAGCGCCGACATGGTCAGATAGCCCAGCTGCGGCGGGCAGTCGAAGATGATCACGTCGTAATCGGCCTCGACCTCCTGCAGCGCGGCGGCCATGCGCGAGAAGAACGGCGGCTGCATATTGGCCATCAGCGCCTGTGGGGTCTCATGCTCGAATTCCTGCAAGATCAGCCCGCCCGGCGCCAGATCGATGCCGGTGAAATAGGTTTTCTGGATCACCTGCGACAGCGGCACCGGATCGTCGTAGCGGATCGCGTCGTAGATCGTGCCGGAATGCAGGAAATCATACTCGGGGCGGTAGCCGAACAGCGTGGTCAGCGAGGCCTGCGGGTCGATATCGACCGCCAGCACCCGGTAGCCCTTCAGCGCCAGCCGCTGCGCGGTGTGGATCGAGCTTGTGGTCTTGCCCGAGCCGCCCTTGAAGTTGAGGAAGGACAGCACCTGCACCTTGTCGCCCTCGCGGCGACCGCGCATGTAGGTGCCCTTGGTCTTGGCGGTACTGTCGAGGATCTTGCGGATCTCGAGCAGATCTGCCCCGGAATAGTGTCTTCTTCCGCCCGGCGTGGTATGGACCTCGGGCACGCGGTCTTCGAAATGCAGCTTGCGCAGGAAGCTCGGAGAGATGCCAAGCAGTTCGGCCGCTTCTCCGGCGGAGAAGCGGCGCAATTCCTTTCGCGCATCGGGGGCGAAGACCTTCAGCATATGGTCTTCGAGCGCCGCGCTGATCGCTTCGGCGTTTTCCCGCACGCGGGCGTTGATGTGAATCGGTTCCGCCACTGCTGCCCTCATTTTCGGTAACGCTGTTTTCCGCCAGCGCTTTTATTACCGTTTCTTTACGCAAGAGAGAGCGCAGTTGTCCACAATTTCCTGCGGTTGTGGGGCAGGGGGTCTGCCGCGACATCTTGCGGGGCTTCATGCGCTGCGCGCAAGAGGTGAAATAAGTCCCTGAAATATAGTGGATAATCGTCGTCAGAGCTTTTCACGTCCGGTGTTGCGCAATTTCAAGGCTTATGGCGCGGATCCGGGCGCGGCGCGACGCCCGGTCGAATCGTGCGCAGGGGTGGGCCAGCGCGAGTCGCGATCCTAACAGGCTCTAATTGGGGATGATTCCGGCCCGCCCGGTGGGGGCGCAAACCTCACTCGGCGGGCTCGGCGACCGGTTTGCCGGGCGCACTGCGGTAGATCAGCGGCGCGCCTGTGGCCTGCGCATGGGCCTCGGCCCGCGCCTGCAGGTTCACATGATGCGGGGATTTCACGCAGACCGGGTCCGTCGCCGCCGGATCACCGGCAAGCGCCATGGCCTGACAGCGGCAGCCACCGAAGTCGATCGTCTTGCGCTCGCAGGAGCGGCAGGGCTGCTTCATCCAGTCGGTGCCGCGATAGGCGTTGAACGCCGCGCTATGGAGCCAGATCTCGGCAAGGGGGCGGCCCTTGACCAACTCAAAGCTCAGATGCGGGATGGTCTGCGCCGCGTGGCAGGGCAGGACCTGACCGTCGGGCGCGATGTTGAGCCCGGTTGAGCCCCAGCCGCCCATGCAGCGCTTGGGATAGTCCGAATGGTAGTCGGCGGGCACATAGTCGATCACCAACTGGCCCTTCAGCCGGACGCGGGCCTCGGTGACGATGCGCGTGGCCTCCTCGGCCTGCGCGCGGGTCGGCATCAGCGCGTCGCGGTTCTTCAGCGCCCAGCCGTGGAATTGCACCGTGGCGACCTCGATCCGCCGCGCGCCCATCTCCACCGCCATCTCCAGCGCGCGCGGCAGCTGGTGCAGGTTGCGCCGGTGCAGCACCGCGTTGAGCGTGAGCGGAAAGCCGATCTGCCCGATCCACTGCGCCACCTGCAGCTTGCGGGCAAAGCCGCCGCGATAGCCGCCGATCTCATCAGCCATCTCGGGCGTGGTGCCCTGCAGGCTGAGCTGGATATGGTCGAGCCCGGCGGCGTCGAGCGCCCGCATCCGCCGCTCGGTGAGGCCAATGCCCGAAGTGATGAGATTGGTGTAAAGCCCGGCCTCGCGCGCGGCGCGCACCAAATCCTCGAGATCGCGCCTTGTGGCGGGCTCGCCGCCCGAGAGGTGCAGTTGCAGCACGCCCATCTCTGCGGCCTCTTTGAAGACGCGGGTCCAAGTGTCGGTGTCGAGCTCGCTGTCCTGCCGCGCCAGTTCGACGGGGTTGGAGCAATAGGGGCAGGAGAGCGGACAGCGGTGGGTCAGCTCGGCAAGCATGGCGATCGGCGGAGACGGCGTGGCTTTGGTCATGGCGGGCCTTTGATCAGCGGTGGGGCCCGTGGTCGGCGCCGGGCCGTGCGTATTTGGAAAGAGAAGAAGCGGCCTGAGGGGTCACATCGAGAAAGCGGCGGGCCTCAAGCGCCTGCAGAAAGCTCGCGGCGTCCTTGGCGATCTGCGCGGGCGGGGCGGCGTAGCGGGCGGCGAGGGTTTCGGTGATCTCGGCAAAGCTGCGCCTGCCGTCCACTTCCGACAGGATGGCATGGGCGATGGCATCGAGGGTCACGGCGCGCTCGGGGGCGAGCAGCACCCAGCCGCCGCGCACCCTGTCGCGGTGCAGGCGCACGCCGCGGGGCAGGGCGGGGATCGCGGCGGGGTCCATCAGGCGGCCACTTCGCTTTTGGCCAGTCCCTCGCCGGGGTGCCAGGCGCCGGGCGGAATCCGGGCGGGGGCGACATAGGCGCCCCAGAGCGCATCGAGCTGCGACCAGAGCACATCGGTCTTGAAGATCAGCGCCTGCGCCGCCTGTTCCTGCTTTTCGGCGGTGTCGGCGTGGGTCAGCACCCAGTCGAGCCCGAAGGCGACATCCTTGGGGGCCTCGGTCAGGCGATTGCGGAAATAGCTCAGCGCCGCGTCATCGGCGAAAGCGTAGTTCTGCAAGAGGCCCTCGATGCGGCTGGCGTGGATTTTCGGCGCGAAAAGTTCGGTCAGCGAGGCGGCGACAGCCTCCAGCAGGCTCTTGTCGCGCACGAAGCGCACATAGGCATCCACCGCAAAACGGGTGGCGGGCAGCACCCCCTCGCAGGAGGCCACATAGTCGCGGTCCAGCCCCACCGCCTCGGCGAGGCGCAGCCAGCGGCGGATGCCGCCTTCGTTGGTTTCGGTGCCGTCGTGATCCTCAATTCGCGAGCGCCACGCCCGGCGCAGGTTCGGATCCTCGACGCGCGACATAAACGCGGCGTCCTTCATCGGGATGGAATGTTGGTAGTAATAACGGTTGATCACCCAAGCGCGGACCTCATCGGGGCTGCAATCGCCGCCGTGCAGCCTATCGTGGAACGGGTGCAGATCGTGGTAGCGCACCGCCCCGATATGGCGCAGGCGGGCCTCGAAATCGGCGCGGGACAGCGGGTCTTGCTGTGGGGGGATGCGTGTCATGCGGTAAGCTCCAGTCCATCCTGTCCGATGATCCAGCCCGCGGCCTCGGCCTCGGCCCGCTCGGGCGCGCCGGGGCGCAGCACCGGGTTGGTGTTGTTCATATGCACGAAGACCTTGGTGCCCACATCGAGGCCGTCGAAGGCGGCGATGGACCCTGCCGGGCCGCTCATCGAGATATGGCCCATGCGGCGCCCGGTCTTCCGACCGAGGCCCGCGGCGATCATCTCGTCGTCGCGCCAGAGCGTGCCGTCGAACAGCACCAGCGCGGCACCGGAGATCCGCGTGCGCAGCGCCTCATCAAGCCGGGCGCAGCCGGGTATGTAATAGGCGCGGCTGGTGCCGGTGCTGAGCTCGACGCCCACGGTCTGCTCGCCCATGAGGTCGGTTTGAAGAGCGCCGTCCATTTCGCCGCCCTCCATATAGAGCGGCACTTTGCCGGGCACCGAGAACAGCGTGGCGAAAAGCCCGGGCACCAGTTCCACCGGCTGTTCCAGCGCCAGCGGGGCGCGGCTGACGACCTTGGGATTGAGCGCGTCGAACGCGGGATTGGCGGCGATCACCTCATGGATGCCGGGTGTGGCGTAAAGCGTGAAGGGCTGCATCTCGCGCAGGGTGAGCAGGCCGGCGACGTGATCGATGTCGCCATTGGTCAGCAGCACCGCCTGCAGCGGCATCTCGCGCAGGCCCGTGGGGTGCAGCGACGGGGTGGCGGCAAGCTGCGCGCGGATGTCCGGCGAGGCGTTGAGGATCGCCCAGTCCGTGCCATTCGCCGAGACGGCCAGCGAACTTTGGGTCTGAGCGGGGATGTCGCCTGCACGGGCCATCCGGCAGTTATCGCAGCCGCAGTTCCACTGCGGCAGGCCGCCGCCAGCAGCGGCCCCGAGAATGTGCGCGCGGATCTGTTGCATCACGTTCTCCGCGCGCTGCCGATCAGAACAACACGCCGTCGTCGTGAACGGGTCCGTACATGTTGATTTCCATGCCGCACTCGATTTCGCGGATCACGGGTTTGGTCCAGGCCATCTGTATCTCCTCCTGTTGCAGCTGGCGGTGGAGACAGTGTGGCAAGCGGGGGCGGCGCGGGGCGAGTCTTATAATCTAAGAGCGGCCTAGACCAAGGTCGGTGCCCGGCGTCGCGGCGGGGAGGAGGGGCGCGATCCCGCTGAGGCAGAAGCCGCGCTGGCGCAGCGTGGCGATCTCGAAGCCGAAATCCTCGGCGGGGCGCAGCTTTTTGCGCAGATAGCCGATGTAGACATCGACCACATTCTCGCTGCGCGACTCCCCGGCCCAGAGCCGGTCGAAAATTTCGCCTCGGGTGAGCGGCGTTCCGGCCTGCGCCGCCAGCAGCGAGAGCAGCGCGAACTCGCGCTCGGTCAGCTGGGCGCTGTGCGGCCCGGCGGTGACGCGCCGCTCGGCGGGATCGAGACGGGCGGGGGCGGGGCGGAGCGCGGCGACGCGGCGCTGCTGCACCTGCAGCCGGGCGACCAGCTCGTCAAAGGAGAAGGGTTTGACCACATAATCGTCGGCCCCCGCCTCCAGCCCGGCGGCGCGGTGGTCGACCTCGGACAGCGCCGAGAGCATGACGATGGGCAGCTGCGCCCCGGCCTTGCGCGCCTCGCGGACCAGTGCGATGCCGCTGTCGGCCCCAAGCATCACGTCGACCACCGCCGCATCGAACCGGCGCGCGGCAAGCTCGGGCAGGGCGGTGGCGGCGCGGTTGCAGGTCTCTACCTCATAGCCATGCAGGCCGAGGCCCCGCGCGAGGGCCGAGCAGATCTCGGGGTCGTCATCGACGACGAGGAGGCGGGGCGGCGGCGCAACGGTCATGATGCGGCCTCGGGTGTGCCCGCCTGCGGTGCGCGCGGCAGTTGCAGCGCAAGCTGTGTGCCAGGGGCCGGGCCAAGCGCGGTGTCGCGGGGCAGGGGGCTTTGCAGGGTGATCTCTCCGCCCTGCTGCTCGATCACCCAGCGCGCCAGCGGCAGACCAAGGCCGAAGCCCTGCGCCGATTGTCCACCGGACTGGGCGAACCGGTCGAAGACAAGCGCCTGCGCCTCGGGCGGGATGCCGGGGCCATTGTCGATCACCCGAAGCTCGGCGGCGGTGCCTTGCGCCTGCAGTTCGAGCCGCAGCAGCCCGCCGTCGCGGGCGTGGCGGATGGCGTTGCGGATCAGCCCGGAGATCACCTGCCGCAACCAATTGCGGTCGGCGATCACCATAAGCGGGGCCGTCGCCGGGTCAGGGCGCTGCAGCGCCATTCCTGCGTTGGCAAGCTCGGCGGCGGTTTCCGCGATCGCCTCGGTGGTCAGTTGCGCAAGGTCGACGGGGGCCGGGTCGAGCGCCAATTGCCCGGTTTCGGAGCGGGCGATGCGCAGCAGATCGTCGATGCGCCGCCCGAGCCGCGTTGCGCGATTTTCGATGGTGGCAAAGGCTTCTTCCGGCTGCGGCGCACCGCGGCGGCCAAGCTGCGCTTCCATCAAGATAACCGTGAGCGGCGTGCGCAATTCATGACTGATGTCGGCAAAGAAGCGGCGGCGGTCCTCGTCGGTGCGTTCGAGCCGGGCGTTGGCGGCGCGCAACGCTTCGGTGCGGCTGGCGATGGTTTCCTCCAGCCGGGCGCGGTCGCGCGCCACGGTGCTCGCACGAGCAGCGAGCGCCTGCGCCATGCGGTTGGTCTCGGTGTAGAGCCGCCCGATCTCGTCCTGGCGGGTGCCGGGCAGCGAGACGCTGAAATCCTCTTGCCCGATGCGCCGCGCGGCGCCCTGCAGGGCGTCCAGCCGCCGGAACTGCGGGCGTAGCAGAAACAGGTAGAACCCGGCGGTGAGCAGCAGCGCGACGCCCGCCATGATCGCGGCAGAGAGGGTCAGCCGGTGGCGCAAAGCGTCGATGCCAGAGAGGATTTCACGCCTCAGACGCCGCTCTTCGTTCACCGCCTCGGCCAGCAGGGGCTCCACCGCCGAGGCGAAGCCGTCGAGATGGGCGCGCAGCTGTGCGCGGGTGGCGTCCTTGGACAGCAGCCCGGCCTGCGCGGTGTTGAGCTGCGCCTCCATCCGGGCGAGCGCCAGCGACAGCGTGGCGCGGCGGCTTTGCGCGTCGAGGCCCTTTGCTGCGGCCACTTCGGCGTCGAGCCCGCCGCGCAGCCGGGCGAAGGTGCCCTGCAGCGTCTGCACCACCTGCGCGGTGCGGTCGGCGCGGGTTTCGGCGGGCTGGTCGCTTTGGATCAGCTCGGCGGCGACGAGGATATAGGTGGAAACCTGCGTCGACAGCGCGGCATAGTCTTCGAGCCTGCGTTCGGCGGCCAGCGCCTCTTGCAGACGGTCCGAAACGCGCCCCATTCCGGCGACGATGATCAGCGCGGTGATGAGAGTTGCAAGGCCCAGAATGCCCGCGCCGATGCCGAGCCGCGCCTTGAGCGACAGATGCCTCTGCCCAAAGATGCGGCGCCAGTGCGTGTTTGCTGGCCAAATTTCGCCTAATTTCGACGCAAGCCAGTATGATTTTTGGGCAATGCTGCGCTGCAGCAAGACTGAAACAAATCTCTTCTGCCGCATATTAGGGGGTGGGCGCGATACTGAAGGGGCATCACGTTCAACCAAGCGAGGCAACCATGATTGAGCTTCTCTTTGTGGCATGCTTGTCCACTGCGCCCGAAACTTGCTCCGAACGCAGTCTCGTCTACACAGATGTCACCCCCATGGCCTGCATGATGGGTGCCCAGCCCGAACTTGCGCGCTGGGTCGAGGAACACCCCAATTTCACGGTCAACCGCTGGCGCTGCCGGGTTGTCGGCGAGGGCGACATCGAAGCCTGACCCGCAGGCAGAGCCCAGAACTCGCGGGCAGAGCCCCGAGGCGCGTGAAGCGGTGTTTCCGTCAACGCAACTTTAGCAGGTATCTCGTTCGGGCCGAACCGCTCCTAAAGGCGTAATTGACGCCCCCTTTGCCGCCGCCCACCCTCCGCCTTCGAGGAGGACCACGTGCAGGGCAACCAGACCGCAGCGCGTATCACCGGCGTCTGCCATGGCGGCGCCGACAGCCCCGCGGCGTCGCGCCGGTCGGGCACGGCGATGTTGTCGCTGGCCGGGCTGCTGGTCCTTTGGATCGTCGCCGCCGCGCTGACCGATGACGCGCAGGTGCTGCCGCAGCCATGGGCGCTGCTGCAGCCCTTTGCCGAGGCGCTGCGCTCGGGCGAGCTGCCTTATCATCTCGGCAAGACGTTGATCCGCGTGGCATGGGCCTTTGTGCTGGCCATGGGGCTGGGCATATTGCTGGGGCTGGTGATGGGGCGCTTTCCGCGCGCCGACCGTTGGCTCGATCCGTGGCTGGTGGTGTTTCTCAACCTGCCCGCGCTGGTGCTGATCGTGCTGTGCTATCTCTGGATTGGCCTGACCGAGACCGCCGCCATCGTGGCGGTGACGCTCAACAAGATCCCCAATGTGGCGACAGTGATCCGCGAGGGCGCACGGGCGCTCGATCCGGGGCTGGATGCCATGGGGCGGGTCTATCGGATGCCGCTTGCGGCGCGGCTGCGCCATGTGGTGCTGCCGCAGCTTGCGCCCTTCATCACCGCCGCGGCGCGCTCGGGGGTGGCGGTGATCTGGAAGATCGTGCTGGTGGTGGAATTCCTTGGCCGCTCGGATGGGGTGGGGTTTCAGATCCACCTCTATTTCCAGCTTTTCGACGTGACCATGGTGCTGGTCTATGCGCTGTCGTTCATCGCGGTGATGCTGGCGGTGGAATGGCTGGTGCTGCAGCCCTGGGAGCGGCGCGCGCGCCGGTGGCGGGGTTAAAGCGCGCGTGCAGATATCCTCGGCGCGGACTCAAGCCGAAGGCGCCGCGCAAGCGCCGGCCCGTCCCCTCGGGCTGGCGCTTTGGCTGGGTCTGCGAGTCGTTCGGGGGCTATCCGGATTTGGCAGGGATAAAGCGCGGACCCCGCAGGTCGCAGCGCCATCCCACGGGCCGGCGCTTGCGCGGCGCGTCCCGGTGATGAGGGGGGACTCTCGGTGACCGCCCTCAACGTTTCCGACCTCGGCTACAGCTACGGGGCCAAGCGCGCGCTCGACGGGGTGAGCTTTGCGCTGCGCCCCGGCTTCACCGCGCTTCTGGGGCCGAACGGGGCGGGCAAGTCGACGCTGTTCGCGCTGCTCACCCGGCTCTTCGTCAGCCGCGAGGGGCAGATCCGTGTCGCCGGGCATGACATCGCGCGCGCACCGCGTGCGGCGCTGTCGAAGATCGGCGTGGTGTTCCAGCAGCCGACCCTCGATCTCGATATGAGCGTGGCCAGCAATATGCGCTACTTCGCGGCGCTGCATGGCATCTCGGGGCGCGAGGCGGCGGCGCGGGCCGAGGTGGCGCTGGCGCAGCTTGGCATGCAGGAGCGTGCGGCAGAGAAGGTGCGCAATCTCAACGGCGGCCACCGGAGGCGGATGGAGATCGCCCGCGCGCTGATCCACCGCCCGCAGGTGCTGTTGCTGGATGAGCCGACGGTGGGCCTCGATTTCGAGAGCCGCCGCGCGATCACCGCGCATGTGCATGCGCTGGCGCAGGGCGGGCTCACCGTGCTCTGGGCCACGCATCTGGTGGATGAGATCGAGGACGGCGACGATGTGGTGGTGCTGCACAGGGGCCGGGTGCTGGCGCATGAGCGCGCCGCCGCGCTGCGTGCCGGTCGGCCACTGGCGGATGTGTTCATCGAGATGACGGGCGCGCCCGCGGGCGGGGCGGGGGTATGAGCCGTTGGCTGACCGCGATGCTGGCGATCATCCGGCGCGAGGCTTTGCGCTTCGTGCACCAGCGCTCGCGCTTTCTGGCCGCGCTGGTGCGGCCGCTGGTGTGGCTGGTGGTCTTTGCCGCCGGGTTCCGCGCCGCGCTTGGCCTGTCGATCATCCCGCCCTACGAGACTTACATCACCTATGAGGTCTATATCGTGCCGGGGCTGTGCGGGATGATCCAGCTGTTCAACGGCATGCAAAGCTCGCTCAGCCTCGTCTACGATCAGGAGATGGGGTCGATGCGGCTGTTGCTGACCTCACCGCTGCCGCGCTGGTGGCTGCTGCTGTCGAAGCTGCTGGCCGGGGTCGCGGTGTCGATCCTGCAGGTTTATGTCTTCCTTGCCATCGCGGCGGGCTTTGGCATCACGCTGCCCGGATGGGGCTATGTGCTGGCGCTGCCGGTGCTGGTGCTTTCGGGGCTGATGCTGGGGGCACTGGGGCTGCTGATCTCGTCAACGATCAAACAGCTAGAGAATTTCGCCGGGGTGATGAACTTTGTCATCTTCCCGATGTTCTTTTTGTCGACCGCGCTCTATCCGCTGTGGAAGATGGCCGAAAGCTCGACGGTGCTGCGCGACATCTGTGCGGTGAACCCGTTTACCCATGCGGTGGAACTGATCCGCTTCGCGCTTTACCGGCAGATCAACGGCTGGGCGCTGCTGTGGGTGGCGCTGGCCTTCGCGCTGTTCTTCGGGCTGGCGCTGCTGGGCTATGATCCGGCGCATGGCATGACCCGTCGCCGCAAGGGTGGGTGACGCGCCGCGCTGGCGGCGCGCCCGGATCGCTTTGACGACGGCTTACGCGACCGCGGCGACCACGAGGAATTCCACCAGGTAGTCGGGCGTTGCCAGCTTGGCCTCGCCGCAGGCGCGGGCCGGCGGGTTTGCGGGGTCGACCCAGGCGTCCCACACGGCGTTCATCGCGGCGAAATCGGCCATGTCGGCGAGCCACACCGTGGTCGACAGGATGCGCGATTTGTCCGAGCCCACCTCGGCCAGCAGCTTCTCGACCGAGGCCAGCGCGTCGCGGCTCTGTTCGGTGACATCGGCGCCATGGCCGACCTGACCGGCCAGATGCACGGTGCCGTTGTAGACCACGGCCTGACTCATGCGGGGGCCGGGCTGGATGCGGGTGATGGTCATCGGATGTCCTTTCTTGAGCGCCCCGGCGATTGCGCTTGGGCGGGAACTGCGCGGGCGCGACATGCGTCCGGGGCCAGTTAGACCGCCGCGGGTGGCGGCGGCAAGATGGCCTCAGCTCAGCGCCGCCTGCACGCTGTAGCACAGCCATCCGATGGGGTCGCGCGGCAGCTTGGCGCCAAGACCCTCGGGGTTGCCCTCCAGCAGATTGCGCAGCTTCGCCTCGGCCATGTCGTAGTCCGCCTGATAGGGGATCGCATCGACGAACAGACCGTCGGCATCAAAGAGCATCACATAGGCCGAATGGTCCATCGTGTAGCTGCCCTCGCTGAAGTCGATCCTTTCGGCGTAGACACGGAAGGCGTCGATGGCGTTCTGCGTCTCTTCGGGGCTTCCGGTCACACCGGTGACGCCGGGCACCCAAGAGACATATTGCTCAAGCAGATCGGGGGTGTCGCGCTCGGGGTCGACCGAGACGAAGAACACCCGCAGGTCCTGCGATTGCGGCAGATCCTCTTTCCACGTGGCGATGTCGCCCATGGTGGTGGGGCAGACCTCGGGGCAATGGGTGAAGCCGAAGAACACCGCCGAGGGCGCGCCTTTCAGGCTGTCTTGGGTGAAGGCGCTGCCGTCGGTGCCGGTGAGCGCATAGTCGCCGCGCCCGAGCAGCGCGGCCTGATTGGCCTCGACCCGCGGCACGATCAGCAGGATCGCCAACGTGCCAAGCACGGCGAGACCGCAGAGCCAGAGCGCGACTTTCTGTTCCTTGAGGTTCATCTTTGCGGGCCTTTCTCTGCTGGGAGGGGCAGGGGCCTGCTGCGGTCCGCGTGCGGGGGCGCGGGCGGCGGCAAGCCGGGCGGGATCAGCCGCAGTTCATGCCGCAAAGCAAGGCGAAGCGGAACAGCTGCGGCGCGGGCATTTTGCCGCGCCCGGTCGATCGCAGGCGACTCACACCGCTGGTACACCGGGCCAAAGCGGTAAGGCGCGATAGCGCGAATGGTTGCGATCCGCTTAAACGGGAATATTGACGCGACGATACCACCGCCGGATTTTAACGTTTGATCAAAAAATGATCGACAAGGCTCAATTTCTCGCCGAACCTTCCGGCAGCGCCCCCTATGACGTCGCGACGGCTGTATGCTCCATCCCGGAGATGTCGAGATTGGCCGCAGCGGCGCGGGAGCGCGGCAGAGACCAAAAAACTTCAGGGAGACGACCATGACCCGACATACCCCGGCGCGGACGATGCGCATCGGCGCGGCACTGCTGACCGCGGCGCTGCTGTCCAGCACGGCGCTGACCGCGCAGGCGGAAACGCCGCCGAACATGCTGGTGATCGCGCAGCGCATCGACGACATCAAGACGATGGACCCGGCCGAGAGCTTCGAGTTCACCGGCGCCGACATCAGCCGCAACGTCTATGAATCGCTGGTCGACTTCGATCCGATGGACCTCGACTCGGGCTTCCAGCCGGCGCTGGCGGAAAGCTGGGAAGTTTCCGAAGACGGCACCCAGATCACCTTCACCATGGCGGACGGCCACGTCTTCGCCTCGGGCAACCCGGTGACCGCGAAGGACGCCGAGTTCTCGCTGCGCCGCGCGGTGATGCTCAACAAGACGCCCTCGTTCATCCTGACGCAGTTCGGCTTTACGCCGGACAACGTCGAGGAGACAATCGTTGCGTCCGACGAGAAGACCCTCGTGCTGAAGCTCGACAAGGCCTATGCCGTGTCCTTCGTGCTCAACTGCCTTGCGGCGACCATCGGCGGCATCGTCGACATGGAAACCGTGATGGCCAATGAGGTCGACGGCGACATGGGCAACGCATGGCTGCGCGACAACACCGCGGGCTCGGGCCCCTACAAGCTGGCGTCGTGGAAGCCCGATGAAAGCTACACGCTGGACCTGAACCCCGAGTATGCAGGCGATGCGCCCGCGATGAAGCGCGTGATCGTGCAGCACATTCAGGAAAGCGCCACGCAGCGTCTGCAGCTGGAACGCGGCGACGTGGACATTGCGCGCAACCTCTCGCCCGAGGATGTGGCGGGCCTTGAAGGCGTCGACAGCGTCAAGGTCGTCGACGAGCTGCGCGGCCGCCTGATGTATTGGTCGGCCAACCAGAAGAACGAGATCCTGTCGAACCCGCAGGTGATCGAGGCGATGAAATACGCCACCGATTACACCGGCATGCAGGACAGCTTCCTCAAGGGCCAGTACATCACGCACCAGTCCTTCCTGCCCGCGACCTTCATGGGTGCGATCGACGACACGCCCTACAGCTTCGACATCGAGAAGGCCAAAGGTCTGCTGGACGAGGCAGGCTATGGTGACGGCTTCGACATCACCATCAACGTGCGTGACGCGCAGGAGCGGATCGACATCGGTCAGTCGCTGCAGAACACCTGGGGCCAGATCGGCATCAACGTCGAGATGATTGTGGGCACCGGCGCGCAGACGCTCGACACCTACCGCGCGCGTGAGCATGACATCTACCTCGGCGCATGGGGCCCGGACTATCCCGACCCCAACACCAATGCCGGCACCTTCGCCTACAACCCCGACAACTCGGATGAGGCGGGCGCGACCGGCCTGCTGGCGTGGCGCAACGCATGGGAACTGCCGGAGATGAGCGAAGAGACCCTCGCCGCCGTCGTCGAGCAGGACAGCGCCAAGCGTGCCGCGATGTACGAAGAGCTGCAGCGCGAGCACATGGAAGTCAGCCCCTTCGGCATGATGTTCCAGCAGATCGAGCAGAACGCCATGCAGTCGGGCGTCGAGCACTTCGTGGCTGGCGGCGCGACCACCGCGGTCTCCTACTGGGTTGTGACGAAGTAATCCCGTGGCAGAGACAACGACAAACGGAGGAGGGCGCTCGGCGTCCTCCTTTCCGCCTAAATGGCTGAAGCAATCCGTCAGCCTGATCTTCACCGTGGCGATCACCCTTCTGGGCCTGCTCTTCGTCACCTTCATGATCGGCCGCGTGATGCCGATCGACCCGGTGCTCGCGGTGATCGGCGAGCGCGCAAGCCAAGCGCAATATGACCAGGTCTTCCAGGAGCTGGGTCTCGACAAGCCGCTGATCGCGCAGTTCGCCATCTATGTGGGCGACGTGCTGCAAGGCGATTTCGGCACCTCGATCCGCACCGGCAAGCCGGTGGCCGAGGATATTGCCCGCGTCTTCCCCGCGACGCTGGAACTGGCGACGATCGGCACCATCCTCGGGGTGGTTCTGGGCGTGCCGCTGGGGGTTCTGGCGGCGGTCTACCGCGGCAGCTGGATCGACCAGCTTTCGCGCCTGATCGGCCTTGTGGGCTATTCGATGCCGATTTTCTGGCTCGGACTCATGGGGCTTTTGATTTTCTACGGCATCCTTGGATGGGTGGCCGGGCCCGGGCGGCTTGGCGTGTTCTACGAGGGGCTGGTGCCAACGCGCACGGGGCTGTTGCTGGTCGACGCGCTGATCGCGGGCGACTGGGACGTGTTCAAGGACGCGCTCTCGCACATCATCCTGCCGGCCTGTCTGCTGGGCTATTTCAGCCTTGCCTACATCAGCCGCATGACCCGGAGCTTCATGCTTGAACAGCTGAACTCGGAATATGTCATCACCGCGCGGGTGAAGGGGCTGAGCGAATGGAACGTGGTCTGGCGCCATGCCTTCCGCAACATCGCCATCCAGCTCATCACGGTGATCGCGCTGGCCTATGCCAACCTGCTCGAAGGCTCGGTGCTGACCGAGATCATCTTCGCATGGCCCGGCATCGGCAGCTATATCACCACCTCGCTTCTGGCCAATGACATGGCCTCGGTCCTTGGGGGCACCGTCGTGATCGGCACGATCTTCGTCTGCCTCAACATCTTCTCGGACCTTCTCTACCGCTTCTTCGATCCGAGGGCCAAATGACCTCGCACACCAAAACCGACGCAAAGCCGGGCCTGAAGGCCTGGCTGCTCAGCGACACGCCGCAGTCCCGCGGGCAGGCGCGCGCCGCCGCCTGGTATCAGGGCTGGCTGAAGCTGACCTCCAACAAGCTGACCACGCTTGGCCTGATCGTGCTGGCCATCCTCGTGCTGGCGGCGATCTTCGCGCCGCTGCTGGCGACCAATGATCCCTTCGTTCAGGACCTCGGTGCGCGGCTCAAGCCGCCGGGCTGGGACGGGCATATCTTTGGCACCGACAGCCTTGGCCGCGACATCTATTCGCGGCTGCTCTATGGCGCGCGGATCTCGATCTACATCGTGCTGCTGGTGGCGCTGGTGGCGCCGCTGCTGGGGCTGATCATCGGCACCTGCGCGGGCTATTTCGGCGGCTGGGTCGATACCGTGCTGATGCGCATCACCGACATCTTCCTCGCCTTCCCGCGGCTCATCCTTGCGCTGGCCTTCGTGGCGGCGCTGGGGGCGGGGATCGAAAACGCGGTGCTGGCGATCTCGCTGACCGCATGGCCGCCCTACGCCCGTATCGCACGGGCCGAGACGCTGACCATCCGCAATGCCGACTATATCCACGCCATCCGCCTGCAGGGCGCCGGGCCGCTGCGCATCATCACGCGCCACGTCTGGCCGCTGTGCATCTCGAGCCTCGTCATTCGGGTGACGCTCGACATGGCGGGGATCATCCTCACCGCCGCAGGCCTCGGCTTCCTCGGCCTTGGTGCACAGCCGCCGAGCCCGGAGTGGGGCGCGATGATCTCGGAGGGACGCAAGTACATCCTCGACTACTGGTGGGTGGCCACCATCCCCGGCCTTGCGATCTTTGCCATCTCGCTCGCCTTCAACCTGATCGGCGACGGTCTGCGCGACGTGCTTGACCCGAAGGAGGCCGGCAAATGAGCAATCTTCTGGATATCGAGAACCTCTCGGTGCGCTTTCCCACGCGCTCCGGGACCTTCGAAGCGGTGCGGGGGATTTCCCTCTCGCTCGGCAAGGAACGTCTGGGGATCGTCGGCAAGTCCGGCTCCGGCAAGTCGATGACCGGCCGGGCCATCCTCGGGCTCATCCGCAAGCCGGGTGAGGTGACGGCGGATCGCATGGAGATGCAGGGCGAAAGCCTGCTCGATGCCTCGCCGAAGCGGATGCGGGCGATCCGGGGCAAGCATATCTCGATGATCATGCAGGACCCGAAATACTCGCTGAATCCGGTGATGACCGTCGGCGACCAGATCGTCGAGGCGCTGCGCACCCATGAAAAGGTGGGCAAGGCCGAGGCGCGCAAACGCGCGCTGGAGATGCTCGACGCCGTGGCGATCCGCGAGCCCGAGCGGGTGATGAAGCTTTACCCGCATGAGGTCTCGGGCGGCATGGGCCAGCGCATCATGATCGCCATGATGTTGATCCCCAACCCCGAGATCCTCATCGCCGACGAGCCCACTTCGGCGCTCGACGTGTCGGTGCAGCTGCAGGTGCTGGAGATCATGGACAAGCTGGTGCGCGAGCGCGGCATGGGTCTGATCTTCATCAGCCACGATCTCAATCTGGTGGCGGGCTTCTGCGACCGGGTGGCGGTGATGTATTCCGGGCGGATCGTCGAGGTCTGCGAGGCGGGCAAGCTGCATGAGGCGAAACACCCCTACACGCTGGGACTTCTGAACTCGGTCCCCGATCTCGAACGCCCGCGTCCGCGGCTGGAGGCGCTTGAGCGCGATCCGGTCTGGCGCGAGGCCCCGTCTGTGAGTGCGATGCTATGAGCCAGCCGGAAATTCAGATCGAAGGGCTGGAGGTTTTCTTCGGCGAAGGTCACGAGCGCAATCGCGTGGTGCATGGGATCGACCTGAACGTGGCGCAGGGCGAAAGCTACGGGCTTGTCGGCAAGTCCGGCTCGGGCAAGTCGACGGTGCTGCGCGCGCTGGTCGGGCTGGTCACCGACTGGCATGGCGCCATGGCTGTGGGCGGCGAGACGCTGGCGGGAGCCAAACGCTCGCGCAGCTTCTATCGCCGCGTGCAGATGGTGTTTCAGGACCCCTATGCCTCGCTGCATCCGCGCCAGACCATCGACCGGGTGCTGAGCGAGACGCTGGCGCTGCACGGCATCAAGGACGGGGTGGATGCGCGCATCGACCGGCTCTTGGAACAGGTGGGTCTGGGCGGCGGCTTCCGCTTCCGTTACCCGCACCAGCTGTCGGGCGGGCAGCGGCAGCGCGTCGCCATCGCGCGGGCCTTGGCGCCCGAGCCCAAGGTGCTGCTGCTGGATGAGCCGACCTCGGCGCTCGACGTGTCGGTGCAGGCCGAGATCCTCAACCTGCTGTCGGACCTGCGTGCCGAGTTCGGACTGACCTATCTCATGGTCAGCCACGATCTTGGGGTCATCGGCCATATGTGCGACCGCGTGGCGGTCATGCAGAAGGGCGAGATCGTCGAGACGCTGGAAGTGGAGGAGATGCGCAACCTGCGGGCCGAGCATCCCTATACCCGCCACCTGCTCGACAGCGCGCTGCGCTCGTCCGGGCATGAAGGGATGGCCGAAGCGAGCTGATCGCCGCCAGACCGACAGAAGCGCCGCCCCGCTGATTGCCGGGCGGCGCTTTTTCGTTTGCGGAGGCGCGTCTGCCTCAGCCCGGCTGGGTGAGAATGATCGCGCCGCGCGTCGTGGCCACAATGGTGTGTTCGTATTGCACGACCGGGGCGCAGGGTTCGGCGTAGAGCGTCCAGCCATCCTCGCCGTCGCTGGCCCAGAGCCCGCCGGTGGAGAGGAAGGGCTCGACGGTCAGCACCAGCCCCTTGTCGATCCGGCGCCGGTCGCTGCGGGTCGGCCAGGTTGCGATCTCTTCGGGGTATTCGTGCAGCGAGCGCCCGACACCGTGGCTGGCGAGGTTGCGGATCAGCGTGTAGCCGCGCTCATCGGCGAACTTGCCAATGGCGTTGCCGATCCCGGCCAGTGGCTTGCCCTCGGCGACCTGACCGATGCCGATCTGCATGGCGCGCTTGCCATCGCGGCACAGCTTGTCGAGCAGCGGATGCGCGGGCCCGACGCGGTAGCTGGCACCAGTGTCGGCAAAGAACCCATCTTTCGAAGCAGAGACGTCGATGTTCACCAGATCGCCCTGCGCGATGATCCGCTCGCCGGGGATGCCATGGGCGATCTCTTCGTTCACGCTGATGCAGGTGGCGCCGGGGAAATCATAGGCCGACTGCGGCGCGGATTCGGCGCCGTGCCGTTCGAGGAAGGCGCGGCCGATCTCATCGAGCTCGCGCGTGGTCATGCCCGGCTCCATGGCTTTTGCCATGGCGCGCAGCGTGTTGGCGACGATCCGGCCGATATCTTTCAGCCCGTCGAGCTCATCTTCTTGGGTGATCGTCATGCGGGGCGCTCCCGTTTTGCGTGAGCGCGCACCATATAGCTGCCCACGGGGAATGTCAGCGCGTGAAATGAAACAGGGGCCAGCCCCCGCGCAATGGCAGAGACCGGCCCCCAATGGTCCGGCGCGAGGGAGGGCCGCGCCGGGGGAGGATGGCTGGATCAGCGGCCGTTCTTCTGGCGCCATGCTTCGAAGAGGGGTCCGTATTTCTCTTCGTTGACGCGCGGGTAGAGGCCGATGATCGGCTCGCCGGCCTTGACCTGCTCGACGACGAAATCCTCGTAGGCGGTCATTTCCTTGGCCTCGGCGGCAACCTCTTCGGCCATATGCGCCGGGATCACGATGACGCAGTCGGCGTCGCCAACGATGATGTCACCGGGGAAAACCGGCGCGTCGCCGCAGCCGATCGGCTCGTTGATCGCGATGGCCTCATTGTTGGTGAGGTTGGTCGGGCTCGACGGGCGGGTGTGATAGGCCGGGATGTCGAGCTCGGCGATCACCGCCGCGTCGCGGAAGCCGCCATCGGTCACCACGCCAGCACCGCCGCGCATCATCAGGCGGGTGATCAGAATGTCACCCGAAGACGCGGCATTGGCCTGCTTGCGGCTGTCCATCACCAGAACGCTGCCTTCCGGGCAGGTCTCGATCGCCACGCGCTGCGGGTGCTCGGGGTTGCGGAACTCGGTGAGCTGGTTGCGGTCTTCACGGGCGGGCATGTAGCGCAGGGTGAAGGCGGGGCCGACCATGTTCTTGCCCTTCCAGCCGACCGGGTGCACGCCCTGGATCACCTGGTTGCGCAGGCCGCGCTTGAAGAGCGCGGTGGCCAGCGTCGCGACGGACACATCCATCAGAATGTCACGGGTTTCGGGATTCATCGAGTTCTCCTCCAGTAAATCGGGGGCCCGGTCCGCACGGGGCAAGAAGACGGACCGGGCAAAGTTTCGCGTCAGGCAAGGTCCTCGGGCAGCACGGCGCCGGGAATGTTCTGGTAGCAGACCGGCCGCAGGAAGCGGCGGATCGACAGCGTGCCGACCGAGGTCGCGCCGAAGTTGGTCGAGGCGGGGTAGGGGCCGCCGTGGACCATTGCTTCGCAGACCTCGACGCCGGTGGGGAAGCCGTTGGCCAGCACGCGGCCCGCCTTACGCTCCAGCACCGGCAGCAGCGCGCGGGCGGCATCTGCATCGCCGTCGTCCATATGCAGCGTCGCGGTGAGCTGGCCTTCGAAGCCCTTGGCGAGCGTGACCATCTCGTCGACGTCCGAGACCCGGACAACAAGGCCGAGCGGGCCGAAGACTTCTTCTCCCAGCGCGTGATCCTGCAGGTAGTTCGCGGCGTCGGTCTCATAGAGGTTCGGCGAGGCCGACCGCGGGCCGCTCTCGGTGGTGAGCAGCGGACGCACCGCGTTCCGACCATCGAAGCGGTCCTTGCCGGAGCGATAGGCGCCCGCGATGCCCTCGGTGAGCATGACCTGCGGCGCGGCCTTTTCCAGCGCGGCGCGCGCGGCCTCGACAAAGGCATCGCCTTCGGCGCCGGTGCCGACCACGGCGATGCCGGGGTTGGTGCAGAACTGGCCCGCGCCCATGGTCAGCGAGCCGGCCCAGCCGGTGCCGATCTCGGCGCCGCGCGCCTTGGTGGCCTCGGGCAGCACGAACATCGGGTTCACCGAGCCCAGCTCGCCGAAGAAGGGGATCGGAACCTCACGCTGCGCGCAGAGGTCGAACAGCGCACGGCCCCCACCGAGCGAGCCGGTGAAGCCCACGGCGTTGATCAGCGGGTGCTGCACCAGCGCCTGACCGACCTGACGGTTGCCGCCTTGGATCAGCGAGAAGACACCCTTGGGCATGCCGCAGCTTTCGATCGCGGCGGCAACGGCTTCGGCGACGATCTCGCCGGTGCCGGGGTGGGCGGAGTGGCCCTTGACCACGACCGGGCAGCCGGCGGCCAGCGCGGCGGCGGTGTCACCGCCCGCGGTGGAGAAGGCGAGCGGGAAGTTCGATGCGCCGAAAACGGCGACCGGGCCGATCGGGCGCTGCACCATGCGCAGTTCGGGGCGCGGCAGCGGCTGGCGGTCGGGCAGGGCGGCATCGACGCGCACGTCGAGGTAGTCGCCCTTGCGGATGTGCTCGGCGAAGAGACGCAGCTGGCCGGTGGTGCGGCCACGCTCGCCCTGCAGGCGCGCTTCGGGCAGGCCGGTTTCCTGACTGCCGATTTCGGTGATCGCCTCGCCGCGCGCTTCGATCTCGTCGGCGATGGCCTCGAGGAACTTCGCGCGGGTCTCGCGGCTGGTGTAGCCATAGGTCCAGAAGGCGTCTTCGGCGGCCTTGCAGGCCTGATCGACCAGCTCGGGCGTGCCGACAGAGAAGGCATGTACCGGGCCGGTGGCGGGTTCGGAGGAGAATTGCGCCTCGGTGGCGATCCACTCACCTGCGATCAGGTGCTTGCCATGCGGGGTGAAGATCGGGGTCGTGCCGTCCATGGGGAAAGGTCCTTTCGGGGGCAGAGGGAAACTTGGGGGAGGGGCGCCGGTGCGGCGCCCCAACAGGCGGATCAGATCAGGCCGTTGGTCTTGAGGAAGACCTGCAGCTTGTCCTGCTGCGCCGGGGTCAGCGGCCATGCCGAGGGCGGGCGGGTCGCGCCGCAGTCAAAGCCGGTGGCCTGCAGCGCAGCCTTCACGCCGGTGACATTGGTGCCGTTGAGCTCTTCGGCGCGGATGTCCTCAAAGGCCTGCATCTCGCCGATCAGGCGGTTGGCCTCGACATAATCCGACGCCTCGAGCGCGGCGTGGATCGCCAGCGAACGCTCCGGCCAGACGTTGATCAGCCCCGAAGTGAAGCCGCGCGCGCCCACCGCATAGAAGGTCGGTGCCCAGACCTCGGCAAGACCGCCGACCCAGGTGATCGAGGGATCGCAGGCAGCCTTGGCGGCGGCGAGCTTCTGCGGGTTCGGGGTGGCCCATTTCACGCCCTTCACACCCGGCACGGCGCAGAGATCGGCGATGGCGCCGGTCCCGATCGCGTCGTTGCGCAGGTAGAGCATCATCGGCAGACCGCCCGAGGCGTCGGCGATGGCCTTGACGTAATCCACCGTGCCGCGCGGCGCCACGAAGGGATCGGGCGGCTGGTGGATCATCAACGCGGTGGCGCCTGCCTCGGCGCTGGCTTTGGCCAATGCGCAGGCGTCGCGGATGCCGCGGCCGATGCCCGCCAGCACCGGGGCGCGGCCGTCCACCATGGCGCAGACCTCGCGGGCCATGGTGCAGGCTTCGTCGGTGGTCAGCGCGTAGAACTCGCCGGTGTTGCCATTGACCACGGGCATGTGCAGCCCGGCGCCAAGCGCGCGGTCGATGATCGGCGAAAGCTTGGCCGGGGCAATCTCGCCCGCCTCGTCATAGGGGGTGACGAGGATGCCGGAAATGCCGGCGAGGGCGGTATCGAGATCGAGCATATGTGTCTCCTCAGAAAATGTCGGGCTCGCCCGCGGTGCGGCCGAAATCGCGTTCGAGGTAATCAAAGTCGCAGCCTTTGTCGGCCTGCGTCACATGGCGCGAGAACATGTAGCCCCAGCCCCGTTCGAAGCGCGGCTCCGGCGGCGTCCATGCGGCCTTGCGGCGGGCGATCTCTTCTTCGTCCACCATCATGTCGAGGCTGCGGTTGGGCAGGTCGAGCCGCACGATGTCGCCGGTTTTCAGCAGCGCCAGCGGGCCGCCGACAAAGCTTTCGGGTGCGACGTGCAGCACGCAGGCGCCGTAAGAGGTGCCGGACATGCGCGCGTCAGAGATGCGCAGCATATCGCGGTGGCCCTGTTTGATCAGCGCCTTGGGGATCGGCAGCATGCCCCACTCGGGGAAGCCCGGACCGCCCTGCGGACCGGCATTGCGCAGCACCAGCACGTGATCGGGGGTAACGTCGAGGTTTTCGTCGTCGATCGCCGCCTTCATCTCGGGGTAGCTGTCGAAGACCAGCGCCGGACCTTCGTGCACGTGGTACTTGGGATCGCAGGCCGCCGGTTTGATCACCGCGCCATCGGGGCAGAGGTTGCCGCGCAGCAGCGCCAGCGAGCCCTCGTGGTAGACCGGGTTCGACAGCGGACGGATCACGTCGTCGTTGAACACCTGCGCGCTTTCGATCTCTTCACCCAAGGTGCGCCCGGTGACGGTGACGCAGGAGGTGTCGAGCATCTCTTCCATCTGCTTCATCAGCGCCCGCAGACCGCCCGCATAGAAGAAGTCTTCCATCAGGTAGTCCTTGCCCGAGGGGCGGACGTTGGCGATCAGCGGGGTGACCCGGCCAAGCGCGTCGAGATGGTCCAGCGTCAGATCGACCCCGGCGCGGCGCGCCATGGCGATCAGGTGGACCACGGCGTTGGTCGAGCAGCCGGTGGCCATGGCGACCTTGGCGGCGTTCTGCACCGAGGCGGGGGTGATGATCTGATCGGCGGTCATGTCCTCCCAGACCATATCGACCACGCGGCGTCCGCAGTCGGCGCCCATGCGCTGGTGGCCCGAATCGGACGCGGGGATCGACGAGGCGCCGGGCAGCGTAAGGCCCATGGCGTCGGTGATCGCGGTCATCGTCGAGGCGGTGCCCATGGTCATGCAGGTGCCCGCCGAGCGCGCGATGCCGCCCTGAAGACCAAGCCATTCCTCATCGGTGATATTGCCCGCGCGGCGCTCGTCCCAGTATTTCCAAGCGTCCGAGCCGCTGCCGAGGATCTTGCCCGCGTAGTTGCCGCGCAGCATCGGGCCAGCGGGCAGGTAGATGAACGGAACGCCCGCCGAGATGGCGCCCATCACGAGGCCCGGCGTGGTCTTGTCGCAGCCGCCCATCAGCACCACGCCGTCGAGCGGGTGGGCGCGGATCTGCTCTTCGGTCTCCATCGCCAGCATGTTGCGGTAGAGCATGGAGGTCGGCTTGTTGAAGCTCTCGTCCACCGACAGCGCGGGCATTTCGACCGGCAGGCCGCCCGCCTGCAGCACGCCGCGCTTCACGTCTTTGACGCGCTCGGGGAAGTGGCTGTGGCAGGAGTTGAGTTCCGACCATGTGTTCAGGATGCCGATGATCGGCTTATCGCGGAATTCCTCTTCGGAATATCCAAGCTGCATCATCCGCGAACGGTGTCCGAAGCTGCGAAGATCGTCAGGGGCGAACCAGCGCGCGCTGCGCAGTTGCTCCGGGGTCTTGCGTGGCTTTTGCGACATGATTCTCCTCCGTCTCATCGCGGTCACTTGGCGACGATGTATGCGCATACATAAAGAGACGTCAAGCAATTCACGGTGATTTAACTGTGAAATTAACTTTTAGCAGAAATCCTTGACAGACGGCCTGCGAATGTGGTCTTGAGCTATGTATGCGCTTTCATAGCGTATGGCCACGACATCCGGGTGCGAGACAGGAGACCGCCCGGTCAGTAGAAGCCGGCCGCTCAGCGGCCCATCGGGAGGAAACGATGAAATTTACCCGCAGAACCCTTCTTGCCGCCGTTTCGGCTGCGGCCATGGTTGCAGCTCCGCTCGCCGCAGAGGCGCAGAACCTGCCGCGCAACATGCGCATGGTGATCGGCTCGAAATCCACGGGCGGTGACACCTACCAGAACTCGGCCATCGTTGCCGAGGCGCTGTCCGAAAAGCTGGGCATCAACATCAAGGTCGACGCCGTCGGCGCGTCCGAGGCATTCAAGGCGCTCGGCCGTGACAAGCGTGGCACCACGATCATGATCTTCCATGACCAGAGCTACCTCGGCAATCTCTATGGCGTCAGCGGCTACGATGATCCCTTCGCGAACTACGCGGTCGGCCCGACCGTGGCGATCAACCCCGGCAACGCCTACCTCGTGCCCGCCGACAGCCCCTATCAGTCGATGGAAGACATCCTTGCGGCGGCAGAGGCTGGCACCCGCGTGCGCGTCGCCATCCAGCCGGGCGGTGTGTCGGAGATCGGCTTCTCGGCGATGAAAAACGCCGCCAAGCTGCGCGCTCCGGGCTCGGAAGAGAACATCGTCGCGGTGAACACCGGCTCGCAGTCGGACAAGAACCAAGCGATGTGGGACGATCTGGCGGATGTGATCAACGGTTCGATCCAGGCCAACGAGCAATTCACCCAGCTCGATCCGTCGGACGAGAAGGCGATGCGCTTCGTGTGGATCACCGCGCGCCCTGAAACGCTCGAGCAGGCCCCCGAGGCCGGCATGGGCGGCACCACCCGCGACGACATGCTGAGCTTCGCCAGCCCCGAGACCTCGGTGCCGGTGAGCGACAGCGCGGACTTCACCTTCGACAAGGAATTCTTCTTCCTGTTCAACAAGGACATGGACCCCGAAGTGATCGACGCCATCGACGGTGCGCTGGCCGAGATCTTCGAGGAGGGGAAAATTCAGGAGCGTCAGAAGGAAGCCTTCTTCATCCCGAACTACCTTTCGACCGAAGATGCCCAAGCGCATCTGAACGAGAAGCGCGACACCTATAAGAAGGTGATCGAGGACATCTCGTCCGGGTCCTGATAGCCAGATGACATTCGGTTCGGCCGGGCGGCGCTCGGCCGGACCCACTGACAGAAGCTACCCATAGGGAGGACCCAATGGGCGACCTTACCCGTGTGACCATCGACTTTCAGACGTCACACCTGATTTTCCCCACCATCATCGCGATCGTCCTTGGCCTGCTTGGCCTTGCCATCGTCATCCGCGACCGGGCACGCATCGCCGCGGCGGGCAGCTATTGGCGCGCCTCGTGGTCGGCGATGGACAAGCCGCGCTTCCTCGGCGCGCTGGCGCTGACGCTGCTTTACTTCTCGCTGATGGTTCCGGTGGGTGACATTTGGCCGAACACCGGCCTCGGCTTCCTGCTGTGCTCGATCCCCTATGTGCTGGCGACCGGCATCCTGTTCATGCACGAGCGGGGGTTCCGTCAAATCCTGCCGCTGCTGATCGTCGCGCTGGTCGGGCCGACCTTCGTGTGGTGGCTGTTCACCTATCCCCTCTTCCTGACTTTGCCCTGAGGTCCGACCCATGTTCGAGATCCTTACCCCGCTTTTCGTCTCGCTGATCGTCGGTGGCACGCTGATCGGCATCATCTTCGGGGCGATCCCCGGCATGACCGCCACCATGGCCGTTGCCGTTTGTCTGCCGCTCACCTACTCGCTGGGCCTCGAGAACGGTCTGGCGCTGCTGCTCGGCCTCTATGTCGGCGGCATTTCGGGCGGCCTCGTGCCCGCCATTCTGCTGGGCATTCCCGGCACGCCAAGCTCTATCACCACAACCTTCGACGGCTATCCAATGGCCCAGAAGGGCGAGGGCGAGAAGGCGCTGCGCATCGGCATCGTCGCCTCGCTGGTCGGTGGCCTCGTCTCGCTGCTGGTGCTCGACCTCTTCGCGCCGACGCTGGCCGATTTCGCCATCAAGTTCTCCTACGTCGAGAAGTTCCTGATCATCTTCTTCGCGCTCACCGTCATGGCGGCGCTGTCCTCGGACATGCTGCTGGGTATCTTCTCGGGCATTCTGGGGATCTTCATCAGCCTCATCGGCACCTATGACATCTCGCGCGGGGGCAATGGCGAGCTGCGCCTCGTGCCACCGGGCACTGAATATTGGCTGGAAAGCGGCTTCTCGCTGCTGCCCGTGCTGATCGGCCTCTTCGGTCTTGCGGCCATCCTCGAGCAGGCCGAGATCGGCGTGCCCAAGGGCCATTCGACCAAAGACATCAACGTCGGCAAGCACTCGCGCTTCTCCTTCGGGATCTTCAAGGGCCAGAGCATCAACCTCGTGCGCTCGTCGCTGATCGGCACCTTCATCGGCATCCTGCCCGGCGTTGGCGGCTCGGCGGCGTCGATCATCAGCTACACCAACGCCAAGACCTTCTCGAAGCGCCCCGAGAACTTCGGCAAGGGCGAGCCGGCGGGGATCATGGCGTCTGAGGCGGGCAACAACGGCCTGACCGGCGGCGCGCTGGTGCCCCTGCTCTCGCTGGGCATTCCGGGCAACTCGACAACCGCGCTGCTCATTGGGGCGTTCACCCTGCAGGGCATTCAGGTCGGTCCGCTGTTCATCGGCAACAACCCGGGCACCTGGGACGCGATGATCATCGCCATGCTGATCGCCAATATCGCCATGTTCGCCATGATGTATTTCGCCATCCGCTACTTCGCGCTGGTGGTGACGATCCCCAAGCACATCCTCTTCCCCGTCATCCTGATGATGTGCGTGATCGGTGCCTATACGATCAACTACGGCATCATGTTCGACGTCTGGACGCTGCTGATCTTCGGGGTGCTGGGCTGGCTCTTCACCAAGCTGCGGCTCGAGGTGGCGCCCTTCATCATCGGCTTCATCCTTGGCCCGTCCGCCGAGATCTACTTCATCAAGAGTCTCGAGAGCTTTGGTGACGCGACGATCTTCTTCACCAAGAGCTGGATTGCCGTGGTTCTGTGGATCCTCATCGCAGGATCGGTTGCAGGCGCCGCGCTGATGGCGAAAAAGAAGAAAGAGATCACGGACGAGGCAGTCTGAGGCTTGCGCCCGGACCGCCGCTGACAGAAAGATGCGCGCGATGGGCGAGGAGCAGGAAAAAAAACCGCGGGCCAGCCGAAAAGGTCAGGGCCGCGGCGTCACCATGGAGGCAGTGGGCAGGCTGGCGGGCGTCAGTCAGGTCACTGTCTCTCGTGCGTTGTCGGACCCGTCGAAAGTGTCGCCCGCAACGCTTGCGAAGATCAAGGAAGCTATCGCGCAGACGGGTTTTGTGCCCAATGCGCTGGCCGGGGCGCTGGCGACCAGCAAGTCGATGCTGATCTCGGCGCTGGTGCCGTCGATCACCAACATCGTTTACTCCTCGATGGTGAAGGCCTTCTCGGAAGAGATGCGCGAGGAGGGGTATCAAATCCTGCTCTCGGAAACCGGCTTTGGTCCCGAGGATGAGGAAAAGCTGATCTCCGCACACCTGTCGCGGCGGCCCGATGCGATGTTCCTCACCGGCATCCACCATTCGGCGCAGGCGCGGCGGATGCTGCTCGGGGCCGAGATCCCGGTGGCCGAGGTTTGGGACATCACCGACAGCCCGATCGACTTCTGCGTCGGCTTCAGCCACGTCGAGACCGGCCGGGCCGTCGCCGAGTTCGCGTGGAATGCGGGCTACCGCACGGTTGGCACCGTCTCTGCCGGGGACGAACGGGCCCGCCGCCGCAGCGAGGCCTTCGTGCAGGAATGGCAAAAACATGTCCCCGGCGACGTGCCGCGCGCGCTCTTCGACGCGCAGGCGTCGCTGGCCAATGGCCGCGCGGCGCTGCGGCAGTTGCTCGAACAGGGGTTCACCGGCGGGCTGATCCAATGCTCGTCCGACCTGCTGGCGCATGGCGTCATGGTCGAGGCGCAGGCGCAGGGGTTTGACGTGCCGGGGCAGATCGCCGTGGTCGGCTTCGGCGATCAGGAGTTCGCGGCCTCGGTCGAGCCGGGGATCACCACGGTGCGGGTAGATATGGCCGCCTTCGGGCGCGCCGCAGCCCAAAGCATGCTGGCGCGTCTGCGCGGTGACAAAGACGGGTCTTCGGTCATCGACCTCGGCTTTGAGGTGGTGCGGCGCGGCTCCGCCTGAGAGCCGCGCGCCTTTAAGAACGCTCGGTTACGGATCATCCTGCGCCGCGTCGATCACCAGCAGCAGCCGAGTCTCGCCGCTGCCGTCGATCGGCGGCGAGCGGTGCAGCAGCCCGCAGGGCAGATCGCCGGGCCAGAGCCGTCCGCGGAACAGGCCCACCGCGCCCGCCTGCATCTGGTTCACCTGCTCCGGCGCGCCCGCCTCGCTGGCAAGCCCGTATTGCGTGCCCGCGCCGCGATAGGTGCAGAGCAGCCGGGCGGGCACGTAGTCCACGTGGAACTTGCTGCAGGCATTGCCGCGCACCACGTCGAGTCGGATTTGCAGCGCGTCGTGGCCGGTGATGCGCGAGAACTCGGCAGCGAGGCGGGCGACGTCCTGCGCCAGAAGCGCCTGACCGGCGTCCGCCCCGCTGCGGGCCGCCCGGCAGGCACCTTGCACCAGATCCGCGACGCCGCGCAGCGGAACGCTGGCGCGCAGCCCGGGCAGGCGGGTGTCGGGCAGCGCGTCGAGCCATTGGCTGAACAGCGGCGGCAGGCGGCGCTGCCAGATCGCGGCGGCGCAGCCGGGCCGGTGCAGGTCGCGCAGGACCTCCACCGAGCCGCCCTCGACCACGTCGCAGGCCGCTGCGCCTCTGGCGAGGTCCAGCATCACGCCGCCTGCGGCGCGCGCCGCCAGCCGGGGAAGGGGTCGGGCAGGTCCTGCCATTGCTGCGGCGCGAAATTGGCCTCGTCGCCCACCAGCGCCGCATCGAGCGCGGCGCAGATCGCCGCCTTGTCCATGCCGGAGCCGATGAACACCAGCTCCTGCCGCCGGTCGCCGAAGGGCTCGCGCCAGTGCTGCTTGAGATAGGCCACCGCCTGCGGGTGATCGGGCCAGCGCGCCTGCGGCACCGTGGCCCACCACATGCCCATCGGCTTGACGCTGCTCAGCGCTCCGGCCAGCGAGTATTCGGCGAGCCAATCGGGCCGCGTGGCGATCCAGAAATGCCCCTTGGCGCGGATCACCCCCGGCAGATCGCCGTTCAGCACATCGTGGACCTTCTGCGGGTGGAACGGCCGCCGCGCCCGGTAGACGAAAGACGAGACGCCGTATTCCTCGGTCTCGGGCACATGGTCAGCAAAGCCGTAAAGCTCCTTGGCCCACATCGGGTGCAGATGCGCCTTGTCGAAATCAAAAAGCCCGGTGCCCATGATGCGCTCAGAGGCGACCTTGCCGTAGTTGGTCTCGATGATCTGCGCATCGGGGTTGAGCGAGGCGACGATCTTGCGCGCCGCATCGACCCGCTCGGGGCCTGCGTCGCTGACCTTGTTGAGCACCACCACATCGGCGAACTCGATCTGGTCGACCAGCAGATCGACCAATGTGCGGTCATCCTCATCGCCAAGGCTCTCGCCCCGGTCGCGGATGAAATCGTGACTGGAATAGTCCTTCAGCAGGTTAACCGTGTCGACCACGGTCACCATCGTGTCGAGCCGGGCGATGTCCGACAGGCTTTCGCCGAACTCGTCGCGGAAGTCGAAGGTGGCGGCCACGGGCAGCGGCTCTGCGATGCCAGTGCCTTCGATCAGCAAGTAGTCAAAGCGCCCCTCATCGGCGAGCCGGCGCACCTCCAGCAGCAGATCGTCGCGCAGCGTGCAGCAGATGCAGCCGTTGCTCATCTCGACCAGCTTCTCTTCGGTGTGGCTGAGATCGGCGCCACCCTCGCGCACCAGATCGGCGTCGATGTTCACCTCGGACATGTCGTTGACGATCACCGCGACGCGGCGGCCTTCGCGGTTGTTGAGCACGTCGTTCAGGAGGGTGGTCTTCCCGGCTCCGAGAAAGCCCGAAAGGACGGTAACGGGCAGGCGGGTATCCTTGGCTGGCATCAAAGTCTCCATTTCCATGAGTGGAATGTTATATCATTACACCTTATGGATGCCTCGGGGCGCCTGCAACCCGGATTCCGCACGAAAGTTGAGGCGCGGCGGCAGACGCCGCCCGAACCTCGCGAAAAAGAAGGCTCTTCGCCGTGATGCGCAACATGCGGGTGGTTTGCGGCGCCGGTTGGACGCAAGGCCCCAGAGTGCCCCGCATGACCGGCACAGGCGCATCCGCATGGCATCATGCCTCACGGCAAAGATTTTTTCTTGGGTGGGGTTGATTCATGCTGGGGCTGTTACTATGCGATGCGCGATCGAAGGAGACGTCTTCCACCCGGTTCAGGGTCGCAGACAGACCCCAATCGTGATCATCCAATCAAGGAAAACGACATGGATTTGACCTGCCGGGATGTGATGGTTCCCCCGGACATCCAAAGAACGGTGTCGCCGGACGCCAGCGTCGCCACGGCGTTCAACATCATCAAGCAGAGCCGTGCGCGGTTCCTGCCGGTGGTTGACGACAATGGCACATATGTCGGCGTTTTCAGCGCCCCGACGCTGCTAAAGCTGATCCTTCCCAAGGCCGCGCTGATCAATCACAGCTTTGAGCCCTCGCGCTTCGAGACGCTGAACTTCTTCAGCCTGTCGAAGAGCGATTTCGAGGCACAGATCGCCGGGCTGAAGCACGAACGCGTTCGGGACAACATGTCTCTGCCCGAAAACATCCCCGTCGCCGCTCCGGATACCCCGGTGATGGAAGGCATCTTCAGGATCCATAAGTTCAAGCGTCACCTGATGCTGGTCGAGCCCGGCACCGGCAAGTTCGTCGGCACTGTCAGCGCGAACTCGATCCTCGACCAAGTCCTTGGCGACGCGACCATCGAGGAATAACACGTGCACACTACTGGTACTGACGCCCACGCCGGTTTTTCGCTGGCTGGCGTCCTCGGCATCGATCCTTTGTGGATCGCGACGCTCATCCTGATCGCCGTCTATGCCCTTCTGATCTCTGAGAAACTGAACCGCGCAATCCTCGCCATGCTCGGCGCGGCGCTGATGGTGGTTCTGGGAATTATCAATCAGCAGCAGGCGCTCGCCGGTGTCGACGCCAACACGCTGGCGCTGCTCATCGGGATGATGGTGATCGTGGCGATCACCTCGAAATCCGGGCTGTTCCAATATGTCGCGATCAAGGCCGCAAAGGTGGTCGGGGCAAATCCGACCGGCATCCTGATCATGCTCACGCTGATCACCGCGGTCTTTTCGGCGCTGCTCGACAATGTGACCACCGTGCTGCTGATCGCGCCGATCACCCTGCTGATCACCGATGCGCTAGACACCAAGGTGTTCCCCTTCTTCCTTGCCGAGATCCTCGCCTCGAACATCGGCGGCACGGCGACCCTGATCGGCGATCCGCCGAACATCCTGATCGGCTCCGCCGCCGGGCTCAGCTTCAACCAGTTTCTGGTGAACCTCGCGCCGATTTCGGCCATCTGCCTCGTCGTGCTCACCGGCATCATCTACCTGATGAACCGGAAGTCGTTGGCGCTCATTCCGACCTCGGCGCGCCAGAAGATCATGAACTTCGATCACACCAAGGCGATCACCGACAAGGGGCTGATGATCAAGGCGCTGTGCGTTCTGGCGCTGGTCATCTTCGGCTTTACCGTCGGGCATGGCTACGGCATCCAGCCGGGCACATCGGCGCTGTCCGGCGCGGGGCTGCTGATGCTGCTGGCCTATTGGTCGCAGGACGCGGAACATCAGAGCGAGTTGGTGCACCACATCTTTGGCGAGGTTGAATGGGTGACGATCATCTTCTTCACCGGCCTGTTCGTGATCGTCGCCGCGGTCGAGCATGTCGGTCTGTTGGAGATGTTCGCACGCTTCATACTTGATCTGACCGAGGGTGACCTGATGTGGACGGCCTTTCTGATCTTCTGGGCCTCGGGCATCCTGTCGGCGATCCTCGACAACATCCCGTTCGTCGCAACGATGATCCCGATGATCGAGGCGACCGCGGAAACCTTCGGCGCCGACAAGATCGAGCCGCTGTGGTGGTCGCTCGCGCTCGGCGCATGTTTCGGCGGCAATGGCACGTTGCTTGGTGCAAGCGCCAACCTGACCGTGGCGGCCTTTGCCGAAAAGGCAAAGCAGCCGATCAGCTTCGTGCGGTACATCAAGTATGGCTTTCCGATCATGCTGCTGACGCTGGTCCTTGCGAACGTCTACATCTGGCTGCGCTACTTCTGAGCCCGGCGCGCCGTTGCACATATGGAAGGGCTATGCCTTTGCGTGCATCGGCGCGTCGCCGCGCGCGTGACCGGGGGACGTACAAAGAAAACCGCCCTTGGCAAGAAATTCTATTGGCAGTTTTCTAGGCGTTCCGCCTGAGCGGGTGTGCCTCTCGCACATGCGCCAGAAAGGCTTGTGCCGAGGGAGAAAGCGATTGCCCGGAGCGCCGCACCAGCCCGATGCGCCGCCGCGCCCCGAAACCGGTGATCTCGCGTTGGACAAGCGTGGCCGTGCGTAGCACCGGCAGGGTCAGTGTCGGCAAGGCGGTGATCCCCAGCCCCTCGGCCACCAGCGCACCCGCGGTGGCAAGATGCGCCACCTCGAAGCGGGGCGCGAGCGTGTGCCCGATGCGCAGGCAGGCGCCGTCGATCAGTTCGCGCACACTGGTGCCCTGCGCCATGGCGATGAAGGGCATCTCGACCAGTTCTTCCCAAGTGTAGTCGCGCGCCGCGCGCAGCGGCCCGTCGGGCGCGCCGACGGCGACGAACCGGTCATCCATCAGCGGCTGAAAGGTCAGCCTGCTGCGTGCCGAGAGCGTGCCGGCAGTGAAGCCGATCTCGGCGATGCCCGCCTCGACCGCCTCGATGACGCTGCCCGAAAGCGCGTCGACGATGCGCAGATCGATGTCCGGATATTCCGCCGAGAAGCTCCGTAGCAGCCCCGGCAGCAGGCCGGCGGTCACCGAGGGCAGCCCGGCGATGGTCAGCCGCCCGTTGCGGGCCGAAAGATGCGCCTCAAACTCCGCCATGCCGTCTTCGGCGGTGTTGATCATCCGCTCTGCGACCCGTCCGAAGGCGAGGCCCGAGGCGGTGGGCGCGACATTGCGCGTGTCGCGATCGAACAGTCGGGTGCCGAGCCGGGCCTCGAGCCCGGTGATCTGCCGCGACAGAGCCGAAGGCGAGAGCGCCAGAACTTCGGCGGCGGCGCGGAACGAGCCGCAACGCAACACCACAAGGACGGCGTTGAAATCGGCGAGCGAGGGATTGGTGCGTTCCATGCACTAATAATACCCAAACTCTCACTTCCGACAACAAACTGATTGCGCCATTCTGCCCGCATGATCCCGAAACCGGGATTCCAGGGAGGAAACCATGAAATCTACGCTCTACGCCCTTGCGGGCGCGACTCTGCTTGCCGGTCCGGCACTGGCGCAGGAGACCGATCTGCTGATCGGCTCGACCTCGGCCTCGTCGAGCCACTACGGCTATTTCGTCGCCGTCGGCCAGCTGATCAACGAAAACGCCGAAGGGCTGAAGGCCTCGGTGGTCGAGACCGGCGCCACGATGGACAACATCCGCCGCATGGCGCGCGGTCAGGTCGATCTTGGCCTCGTGACCACCAACGCGGCGCAGCATGCGGTCTCGGGCACCAACGCCTTCGAGGGCAACGCGCAGGACCTGCGCCTGCTCTGGGTTTACACCAACGCGCCGCAGAACGTCATCCTGCGCAAGGACGCGGGCGTGGACAGCCTCGAAGGTCTGTCGGGCGTGCGTTTCAATCCGGGCATCAAGGGCTCGAGCACCGAGTCGACCACCGAGGCGGTGTTCAATGCGCTGGGGCTCGAGGCGGACTACGTGCGCGGCTCGACCACCGACATCGTTGGCGCGATCAAGGACAACCGCGTGGCGGGCTACGTGAAATCGGGCTCGGGCATGAAGCTCGACGGCTCGACCATGGACATCGCCACCTCGACCGACATCACCGTGGTCGGTTTGTCGGACGCCCAGGCCGACACCCTGCGCGAGAAGATGCCCGACATCTCGGTGATCGATATCCCCGAGGGTGCTGCTGACGGCATCCCCGCCTACACCACCTGGAGCTTCGGCGTCGGCGTGGCCGCGCCCGCCTCGATGGACGACGAGACCGCCTATAAGATCGTCTCGGCGATCATGGCAGACGGCAGCGCGCAGGCCAACGCCATGGCCAGCCTCAAGGGCGCGGACCTGGCGCAGATGACGCTCGACTACGGCACGGTCCCGCTGCATCCGGGCGCGGCGCGCTGGTTCGAGGAGCAGGGGCTCGAGATCCCCGCCAAGCTGCAGCCGGGGAGCTGACATGACACTGGAGCGCGTCCAGAAGGGGCTGGCGATCCTCGTCGGGGCCTTCGTCTTCTACACCGCCGCGACCGGCCCCTTCGAGGGGCTGATCCAGCGGGCGATCTTCCTCGCCCTCGTGGCCTCCCTCGGTTTCGCGCTCTACCCGCTGGGCGCCGGGAAATCCTGGCGCCCGCTCGGGCTCGCCATCGACCTCGTTCTCTGCGCGGTGACGGTGGGGGCCTGCGGCTACGTGGTCTGGAACTACGATGAAATCATGACGACGCTGCCCTGGGCGACGACGCTCGACATGGCGCTGACCGTCGGTCTGGTGCTGTCGGTGCTCGAGCTCGGGCGGCGCACGGTGGGGCTGATCTTCCCGGTGCTGGTGCTGATTGGCATCGGCTACGCGATGTTCGGCAACCTGCTTCCGGGCGCGCTGGGGCACCGCGGCTTCGATGCGGCCTTCGTGACCGAGACCATCTTCCTTGGTGATCTAGGCATCTGGGGCATGCTCACCGGCGTCGCGGCGACGGTGATCGCCGCCTTCGTGCTCTTCGGCGCGCTGCTGCTGCATTCGGGCGGCGGGCAGGCTTTCATGGATCTGGCCATGCGTCTCGGCGGCCGCCAGCCCGGCGGCGCGGCGAAGATCGCCACCATCGCCTCGGGGCTTTTCGGGATGATCTCGGGCTCGGCCGTGGCCAATGTCGCCACCACCGGCAATTTCACCATCCCGATGATGATCCGCCTCGGCTACCCGCGCCCCTTCGCGGCGGCGGTCGAGGCGGTGGCCTCCACCGGCGGGCAGATCGCGCCGCCGATCATGGGCGCCGCGGCCTTCGTCATGGCCGAGATCCTCGGGCTTCCCTATACCACCATCATTGTCGGCGCGATCCTTCCGGCGGTGCTGTTCTACGTCTCGGTCTTCGTCACCGTGCATTTTGTCGCGCAGCAGCGCGGGCTTGCCGTGGTGCCCGAGGACGAGATGCCCGACTGGAAAACCATCACCGCGCCGCGCCGGGTGCTGCCGATCCTTGCCGCGCTTGGCGGTCTGGGCATCGGCATCTGGCTTGGCCGCTCGATCGCCACCGCCGCCTTCTACGGGGTCGTCGGCCTGCTGATCGCTTTCGTCGCCACTCAGGCCGGACGGCTTAACCCGCGCGAAATGGCCGGGCGGGTGATCGACGGGCTCGAAGACGCGGGCAAGGGCATGGTGATCATCGGCGTGCTGCTCGCCGGGGCGCAGGTGCTGGTCTCGATGATCAATATGACCGGCATCGGCGTGACGCTGTCGTCGCTGATCGTCACCATGGCCGGGGACTCGGTCGTGCTGGTGGCAATCATCGTCGGGCTGGTCTGCCTGATCATGGGCATGGGCCTGCCGACCACCGCCGCCTACGTGCTGGTGGCTGCGGTGCTTGCTCCGGCGATGACCGCCGTGGGCGTCGAGCCGCTGGCCGCGCATCTCTTCGTCTTCTACTTCGCCACGATCTCGGTGATCACCCCGCCGGTCTGCGTCGCGGTCTTCGTCGGCTCGGGGATCGCCAATACCAATTGGCTGCCCGCCGCGGGCGAGGCGGTGCGGCTTGGCGCGGTGACCTATCTGGTGCCCTTCCTGCTGCTGCTCTACCCGGGCATGACCATGTCGGGCGGGCTCGTCGGGATCGTCGAGGCGGCCGCCGCGGGTATGGCGCTGGTGCTGGCGGTGCCGGCGTTGCTGAGCGGCACGCCCCTCACCGGCAGGCGCGGGATCGACATCCTGCTGCTGCTGCTGGTCATCGCGCTGGCGATCTGGCCGATGCTGATCACGCCGTTCCTGGCGCTGGCGATCTTCTTCGGCGCCCGCGCGGTGGGCCGCGCACAGGGGAGGGCGATGGCATGAGCATGGTTCGCATTGGCACCGGCGCGGGTTTTCAGGGCGACCGCATTGCCCCCGCCATCGATCTCGCCGAGCGCGGCGAGCTGGACTTCCTGGTCTTCGAATGCCTCGCCGAGCGCACCATCGCGCTGGCACAGCAGGCGCGGCTGGCCGATCCCGGGGCCGGGTTCGATCCATTGCTCCAGCGCCGCATGCGCGCCGTGCTGCCCGCCTGTGCCCGCAATGGCACGCGCATCGTCACCAATATGGGCGCGGCCAACCCCCGCGCCGCCGCCGAGCGGACGCGCGCCGTGGTGCGCGAGCTGGGCCTGCCGCTGACCGTGGCGGCGGTGACCGGCGACGATGTGCTGCCCCTCATAAGTGACTGCATCCTGACCGAGACCGGCGCCCCGGCGCGGGCGCTGGGGGAGCGGCTGATTTCGGCCAACGCCTATATCGGCGTCGCGGGCATCGTCGAGGCGCTGGACGCTGGCGCCGACATCGTGATCTGCGGCCGGGCCTCGGATCCGGCGCTCTTCCTTGCGCCGCTGGTGCACCGCTTCGGCTGGGCGATGGACGATTGGGTGCAGCTCGGACGCGGCACGCTTGTCGGCCACCTGCTGGAATGCTCGGCGCAGATCACCGGCGGCTATTTCGCCGATCCGGGAGTGAAGGACGTGCCGGATCTCGCGGATGTGGGCTTCCCGCTGGCGGAGGTCTCGGACGACGGCACCGCGGTGATCACCAAGCTGCCCGGCACCGGGGGGCTGGTCAGCCGCGCCACCTGCACCGAGCAGTTGCTCTATGAAATCCATGACCCGGCCCGCTACATGCAGCCCGACGTGGTGGCCGACTTCTCGCAGGTCGAGCTCGAGGAGATCGGCATCGACCGGGTGCGCGTCACTGGCGGATCGGGGCATCCTGCGACCGGCGAGCTCAAGGTGTCGGTCGGCTACCGCGATGGCTGGCGCGGCGAGGGGCAAATCTCTTACGCCGGGGCCAATTGCGTGGCGCGGGGACGGCTCGCTGCGGAACTGGTGCGGCAGCGCCTGTCGGACTGGGGCGGTCGGATCCTCGAAGAGCGCAGCGATCTTATCGGCCTCGATGCGGTGGCTCCCGGCGGCGCCCGCGTGGCGAGTGAGCCAAGCGAGGTGCGGCTGCGCGTTGCCGCGCGCTGCGCCGATCAGGAGACTGCGCAAAGGGTCGGCGAGGAGGTCGAGAGCCTGTATCTCTGTGGTCCTGCGGGTGGTGGCGGCGTCAGCCGGACGCACCGCGAGATCATCGCGGTTGCCTCGGCGCTGCTCCCCGCCGCATCGGTCACGGTGCGCAGCGAACTTTCCGAGACGCTCGATGCCTGAGCGTCTCGCGACCCCGGTAAGCCGAAGGACACAGCAATGAAACTGCACCAGATTGCCCATGCCCGTACCGGCGACAAAGGCGATGTCTCGAACATCTCGGTGATCGCCTACCGCGCCGAGGACTGGCCGCTGATCCAGCGCGAAGTCACCCCGCAGCGCGTGGCGCGGCACATGGGAGACGTGGCGCCCGAGGATGTGACCCGCTACGCGCTGCCGCAGCTGCACGCGCTGAACTTCGTGATCCGCGGCGCGCTGACGGGAGGGGTCACCCGCTCCTTGGCGCTGGATGCCCACGGCAAGTGCCTCGCGTCGGTGCTGCTCGAAATGAAGCTCTGAGCGCTCGATGCCTGCCGCAAGCGAGCGGGCAGACACACTGCATGCGCAAGATGCGCTATCGGGACGCGCAGGGAAGGGGGATGCGCTCGCAGCGCGGGCCCAGCAGAAGCATCTCGTCATACGCGGTGCCGACAGCGATTTCGCGAGGCGGCAAGCCCATGAGCCGTCTGGGAATATCGCTCACCATCGGCACTGCGGTCTGCAGATCGAGCCCGACCTCGCCCACCAGATTGGCAAGGCTCTGGCGCAGGTCCACATGCGCGCCCGCCAGCGCGCCTTCGGCATTGACCAGCCGGCCCTGCTCGACGTGGATATCCTGCCCGTAGAGCGTGAAGTGATCCGGCCCGCCGACGGTTGCCATCGCGTCGCTGACCGCAAAGCTCAGCCCCTTGGCAGGACGGGCGGCAAGGGCAATGCGCAGCATCGTCCAGTCGACATGGATGCCGTCGCAGATCATTCCGCACATCACATCAGAAGTCGATCGCGGCCCCCAAAAGGCCGGGGGCGCGGGACTGCATCTGGTCCATCGCGTTGAAGAGATGGGTGACGCAGGAAACGCCGCGCCCGAAGGCCGCGCGCGCCTCGTCGGCGGTGGCACTGCTGTGCCCGGCCGAAACCACCGCGCCGCTGTCGACGAGTGCCGCCAGCAGCGCCGGGTCCGCGCGCTCTGGGGCGAGGGTGATCATCACCGGCATGCCTGCGGACCGGAGCCGCTCGACCAGCGTCACGGTGCGGCGGTCGAGCGGGCGCAGGTATCTCTCGGCGTGGGTGCCACGGCGGGCGGGCGAGAAGTGCGGTCCCTCGATATGCAGGCCAAGGACGCCGGTGCTGCCGTAGCATTCGAGCGCAGCGTCTCCGGCGGCTTCGATCACCTCGGGGCGGTCGGTGATCACCGTGGGCAGGATGTCTCCGGTACCGAGAGCGCGGTGGGCCTGCGCGATACGCGCGAGCCCCTCGGGGGTGGGATCGCCGTTGACCATGGTCCCGCCGCCGCCGTTGACCTGCAGATCGGTGAGCAGCGGCGTGGCAAGATGAACCTCCGTCGCCGGTGCGGTGCCGCGCGGGCGGATCGCGGCGACCTTGCCGCCCACGAGCGCGATTTCCTGATCCTGCAGGAGCTTGCCGTTGCTCCAGAGGTAGCGCGTGGCGAGGAGGTCTTCAGAGGTCATGCCGTCACCGCATTGGCTGCGACCAGCGCGTTTCCTTCGGCATCAAAGAAGGTGCAGTCGGCGTCAGAGAAATCGAGCGATATGGCCGCGCCCTCCTGATGGCGTCTCATGCCGGTGGTGCGGACCACGACCCGCTCGCCCGACGCGAGGTCCACGTGCAGGCAAAGGTCGGCACCGAGGTATTCCTGAAAGGCCAGCGTGCCGGCGAGGCGACCGGTTCCCGGATCACAGGGGCGCAAGGCTTCGCCGCGCAGGCCGATGCGGGCGGTCCCAGTTGGCGGCGGGGCGGAAAACCGCAGCGCGGCGCCGCCCGCCTGCAGAGCGCCAGCTTCGGTCGCCCGTGCGGCGACAAGGTTCATTCCCGGATTTCCGAGGAACTGCGCGACGAAGGCATTCGCGGGGTTCGCGTAAAGCTCTTCGGGCGTGCCAACCTGCATGATCTTACCCTTGTTCAGCACCACGATCCGATCGGCGAGGGTCATCGCTTCGACCTGATCGTGGGTAACATAGAGCATGGTCGCGCCCAATTGCTTGTGCAACGCGGCGATCTCGATGCGGGTGTCGGTGCGCAGCGCCGCATCGAGGTTCGACAGCGGCTCGTCGAAGAGGAAGGCGCGCGGCTTGCGCACGATGGCACGGCCGATGGCGACGCGCTGACGCTGCCCGCCCGAGAGCGCCTTGGGCCTGCGGTCGAGATAATCTTCTATGCGCAGCGCGCGGGCGGCTTCTGCGACCCGGGCGGCGATCTCGTCTTTCGAGAGTTTCTCGTTGTGCAGCGCGAAAGCGATGTTCTCGCGCACGGTCATATGCGGATAGAGCGCGTAGGATTGGAACACCATCGACAGCCCACGCGCCTGCGGCTCGGCGCGGGTCACATCGGTGCCGTCGATGCGGATCGTCCCGCCGCTGGTCTCTTCAAGGCCGGCGATCATCCGCAGCAGGGTGGACTTGCCGCAGCCCGAGGGGCCGACAAAGACGATGAACTCGCCGCTTTCGATGGCGAGCGAGAGATCGCGGAAGATCTCGGTGCCGCCATAGGTCTTTGCGAGGGACGACAGCTCGATCGTGCTCATGTCCTTGTCCTTTCCAGCCCCTTGGGCGCGGTGATTGCGGGCTCTGTGCCGCCCGGGTGCACGGTTTCGTAATAGTCGCGAAGCTGCAAGCGGGCCGCGGCCTCTTCGTCGCAGATCACCGTCGCGCGCGGATGCATCTGTAGGGCCGAGGCTGGGCAGGCCGCGCTGAGCGGACCCTCGACCATCGCCGCCACCGCGTCGGCCTTTGCGCCACCGGTGGCCAGCAGCAGGGCCTCGCGGCTTTCCAGAATGGTGCCGATGCCGATGGTGATGGCAAGCGAGGGCACCTGCTCGTCCGGGCCGAAGAAACGGCGGTTGGCTTCGACGGTGCCGCGGGTCAGGGTCTTTATCCGGGTGCGCGATGCGAGCGACGAGGTGGGCTCGTTGAACCCGATGTGGCCGTTGGCGCCGATCCCCAGCAATTGCAGGTCGATGCCGCCTGCGGCGGCGATCTCGGCCTCGTAGCGGCGGGCTTCCTCGGCCGGGTCGGGGGCATCCCCGCGCGGCAGCCGCGCCTGCGCTGCGGGCAGGCCGATGGCGTCAAAGAGGTGGCGGGTCATGTAGTGCCGGTAGCTCTGCGGATGATCCCCCGCCAGCCCGACATATTCGTCGAGGTTGAAGCTGGTAAACCGCCGCCCGTCGCAGTCGCCGCGAGCCACGGCGGCGGCCAGCGCGGCATAGACCGGCTCCATCGTGCCGCCGGTGGCGAGGCCGAGCACCGCGTCGGGTTTGGCCACCAGCTGCGCGACGATGCGGCGGGCGGTCTCGCGCGCGGCGGCCTCGGCATCGGGAAAGATGAGGATCTTCATGGTCTATCCCTTCACGGCGCCCGAGGTCATCGAGCCGCCGATATGCTTGTACATGAACATGCCCAGCAGCGCTGGCGGCAGTGCCGAGATCACGATGATCGCCGCGGCATTGCGCCACTTGCTGTGCAGGCCGAGACCTGCCTTGAGCCAGTGAAGCCTGAATTGAGCTACCTCCATGACGCCGGATACTCCAGCAATGAAATCCATGCCGAATTCGAGATGTATTTTCGTGAAGTCGAAGAGTTTCTCAACTGCTGGAACCAAGTCACGGCTGACGTGCACGAAGACGCTCGCGCGGCTGCCTACGATTTGCACGACGCTTTGCGAAGATATCCAAGTAGTCGGGTTGCTAAGGACGCAGTCGCATGTCTGGGCGGTTTCATCGTCTCTGACGCGCCGATGATCGACACAGGGCAACTGATCCTGTCAGTTGAGGGTCAGGGGGCGGACGAATGAACTTCGGCACACATCGCCGACACCGGGGCTAACGGGCCCAGAACGCATCGAGGGTTAAAACGCTCAAGCACCGGCGGTACCTTGGCCAAGCCAAATGGCGGGCGGCATCCATGCGGCCATGTAGGATGCGCAGGACGAAAATGCCGTCCGGTGTCGTATAGCATCGGACACGCTCTCGTAGCGGTGCAGCTCGCAGCGTACATAGCCGAGGTCTACAGCGAACCCGGATCCTCCGCCGCCGTCGCGATTTTCGCGGCGAGGCTCTTTGCGTAGCGTTCAGATTGAGCAGCGCCGAAGCGTTCGACCCCATAGAGATAGATATCGATAAGGTCCCGCTCTGCCGCCCTTGATAGTTCAGTTGTCGCCACGCAGGAGGCCTTTTTGGCGGGCTTCTTTTCGTGCAGCTTCGAGGACTTCCGCGACAAAGCGGTCACTCACGCCGCTTTCTTCTGCACGATCAAGCAGCGCGTGAAGCTCGTTAATCGCGGCTTCCCTGCGTTCCTGGTCGCGGCCAACGAGATCGCGGAAATACTCGCTGACTTTGCCATAGCGGCGAGTGCTGATCTGGGCCTCTACCCACTCATTCATCTGGGCGGGCATCGAGATGGTTAGTCGAGACATGGCGAACCTTCATTCATAATAAATCAAAATTGTTCGCATCTAAGTAGGCTCTTTCAACCCCAATGTTCTGCTTGCTCGGCGGTGTCGGCAACTCAGTGGGTGCCGCCTCAGCCGGGGATCCCGGGGGCGGTCGCGGGCCGGAGGACCACGCTTTTCGGCTTTATAGGTATGCTGCTGTGCATGCGAACTATCGCTTGGAAGATGTCGAACAACTGATGGACAGGCTGGCGCCCATCGGTCCCGAGGGGATCTGAGTTGAGAGCCGCGCGGGGCGCGCGTCTCGCATGATCTCGAGGGACAGGGCAGGGGATCGGCGTGCTGCGCCCGCTCACCCCCGCCTTGGCACGATCCAATTGGTTGTCTGCCAACAGGCCTGCCCCGGAAAGTCAAGAGACAAGCGCCGCGCGCTGCGCGTCGTCTCCGCCGGGGACCGTGTCCTCGGCCTTCGGCCTGCGAGCCGCACCATCCCCGTCTGCGATCCTTTGACAGTCCGGCTCAGGTCCGTGGGCCGGGCTTCGCCCACCCCACTCTGTTCCGCCGAAAACATGGTTTTCGCCAAATCAGAGTGGCGAGGCCGAGCCCATCGGCGGGACGCAGGCACCAAGCCCGACCGCCTCACCAGACAGGACGCCACAAATGGCAAAGTCCGATTTCGACATCTACCAGCACGTCACCGATCAGATCATCGAAGCGATGGAGGCAGGCGCCACGCCGTGGCGGCAACCGTGGTCCGGCGGTGGTCAGACCGGTCAGTTCCCCCTGCGGTCCGGCGGCGAGCCCTACCGCGGCATCAACGTGCTGATGCTTTGGCTGGCTGCGCAGGCGAACGGATTTGTCTCGGCCCATTGGTTCACATTCCGTCAGGCAAAGGACCTTGGCGCGCATGTGCGCAAGGGCTCGAAATCTTCCGCGGTGGTCAAATACGGGACGATTGCGCGGGAGAACGATGCGGGCGATGAAGTGACCATTCCCTATGCCCGGTCCTATCGGGTCTTCAATGCTGACCAAATCGAGGGTCTGCCAGACCACTATGGTGAAGGATTTTCGATGGGGGCCACAGCGCAAGGATGCCGCGTGGTGCCCCGTAGGCCTGCGTTGGAAATCCTCCCAAGGTGGAAGCCGCGGGGCTTGGGTGTGGCTATGGGGATTTCTTGCCGCGGCCTGTTACTTTGGCGTTCGACAGCGGATGCCCTTGTGGTCCTCTGCGGCGCAGGTCTCTCGCGAGACCGATCCGCGTTACAGCCGAAGCTTGCCCCGAGAATGGCACCGGATCGGTGTACGGCGTCTCGTGTTTGTCGGACGCAACCATAGCGTCTCGGTGCGTGCGCCGAAGCCGAGAAGTAGTCGATCCTGTTGGCGGGCGTTTCGTCATGCGGCCTGCTCCCGAGGTGGGGCGCGCGACATCGGTTTCTGGCCGCGGCGGAAGATTTCGATGATGCGCATCGGGCCGCCGCAGCAAGGGCACGGCTCGCGCAGGGTGAGCGGCGCTGCCTCGACGACGGACAGAGCAACCCGGGTCGGCATGGTCTGGCCAAGCAGGGCCCGGATCCGGTCGATGTTGGCCTTGCGGCTCGCGCTGGCCAGCAAGCCGTAGTGCCGGATGCGGTGGAACCCGTCGGGCAGGATGTGCATCAGGAACCGGCGGATGAACTCGGGCGTGGCCAGGCGCATGACCCTTAGCCGGTTGCCGGACTTTATGCGGTAGTCCTTCCAGCGAAACGCGACAGTCTCGGCGTCGGCGCTGACCAGGCGGGAGTTGGAGATGGCCACGCCGTGGGTGTATCGGCTCATGTAGGCGAGCACGGCCTCGGGGCCGCCGAAGGGCGGTTTGGCGTAGACGACCCATTCGGCCTTGCGGAAAACGTGAGCTCACCCCATGGAGTGGTCCGGGTTAAATGCTAATGCATTGTCGGCCCTCGATCTACCGGGACGAAGACCTCGGGCGCCGGCGCCCGATATCCAAGAGCGCTATGCGGGCGCTCGGTGTTGTACAACTCAATCACAGAACACCCACGGGACCGAGGAGCGCGAGGTGCTCTACCCTTGGCACCCCTGGACGGGGCGAGTTGTTCACGTACACGAGGTGATCGCGAAGGCGGGCTGGGCTGCGTTTCGCTGTAGCCTGAGCGGTATCTCGTCGGACCGACGGCTGGAGGTTCCCGTCTGGATGTTCGATCGGGCGGCCTGCCAGTGCTGGCAAGTCGCGGTAACGCCGGTTGCCTCAGTGGCGGCTTTGCGAGCTCTGGCGGCATTGCTGCACGATGCGGCCGGCGTTCGTGATGGCGCATCGCAAATGCCAAATTCGAGCGCAACATCGAGCTCCCAGCAGGCGATTCCGGGAGATGCCGATGCCACGCCGACCAGCACCACAACAGCTCGAGTTGTTCACTCACCCCAGCGACGCCGACCTGGTCCCGGCGCCGCACTGGCAGACGTTGCCGGAGGAGGCGCGGGTAACGCTGACCGAACTGATGACCCGCCTGATCCTCGACCACGCCGCCGGCGCTCAGGCGCCTCGCCGGACGGAGGCACGACATGAAGCATGAGAAGATCAGTTCGCACCACCTGGAGCGCAAGGCGATCCTCTACGTGCGACAGTCCTCCGCCCACCAGGTGCTGCACAACCGCGAGAGCGGCGCTCTGCAATATGCGATGCGCGACCGGCTGGCGACGCTCGGCTGGTCCTGCATCGAGACGATCGACGACGACCTTGGCCGGTCCGCGGCGGGCGGCGTTGCGCGGGCGGGCTTCGACCGGATGGTCGCCGAGGTCTGCCTGGGCAAGGTCGGTGCGGTCGCGGCGCGGGAAGTGTCGCGCTTTGCGCGCAACAGCCGCGACTGGCAGCAGCTGATCGAGATGTGCCGGGTCGTCGACACCGTCCTGGTCGACCAGGAGGCGGTATATGCGCCACGCCAAGGCAACGACCGTCTACTTCTCGGTTTGAAAGGAAGTCTCAACGAGTACGAGCTCGATCTGCTGCGGCAACGGTCGCTGTCCGCCCGTTACGAGAAGGCCCGGCGCGGCGAGTTGATCGTCGCGGCTCCCGTCGGCTTCGTGAAGGCCGGCGACAGGCTCGAGAAGGACCCCGACCGCCGCGTCCAGGAGGCCATCACCCTTGTCTTCGACAAGGTGGCCGAGCTCGGCAGCGCCCGGCAGGCCCTGCTCTGGTTCCTGGAGCACGGGCTGGACCTGCCCGCAAGACACGCCAATGGCGACGTGATCTTGCGCAGGCCAACCTATGCCACCATCCACCGCATGATCGAGAACCCGGTCTACGGCGGCGCCTACGCCTATGGTAAGACCCGAGTTGTGCCGAGACACGGCGCGGCCGTTCCGCGAACCGGCAGCCGCCGCAAACCGCGCGCTGAATGGCTGGCGCTGAAGCCCGGCGCACACGAAGGTTATATCAGTTGGGAACGGGCAGAGGCGATCCGCGCGATGGTCAGCGACAACACCCCCACGAGCCGGCACCATGGGGCGCCCAAGCACGGCGATGCCCTGCTCGCCGGTCTCTTGCGCTGTCGGCGCTGTGGCCGCAAGCTGACGGTCCGCTACACTGGGGCCAAGCACGACATCCCGCGCTATTCCTGCTGGCGCGATCTGCTCGACAACGGCGAGCCGCGCTGCATCGCCTTCGGTGGCCTGCGGGTCGACGATGCCATCAAGGATGCGCTGCTGCGAGTGGTCGAGCCGGGCGCCATCACTGCGGCCGCCGAGGCCGAGGCGCAGGTCGCCAGTCGCCGCGATCAGGTTCGCGACGCGTTGGCGCGAGACCTCGAAGCTGCCCGCTACGGTGCCGACCGCGCCTTCCGCCAGTATGATGCAGCCGATCCCGAGAACCGACTTGTGGCGGCAGAACTCGAAGCGCGGTGGAACCGCGCCCTCGCACGCGCCGCCGAGATTGAGGCCAAGATCGCCGCGCATGATTCTGCAACCTCCAGGCCTTCCTCCTTGGCGGCGCTGGATGCCGCCGCGCTCGGCACGGACCTTCGCACTGTCTGGGAGGCGCCAACGACCGATGCCCGGCTCAAGAAGCGCATCGTGCGCACCGTCATCCTCGAGGTGGTCGCCGACATCGACGACGACGCCTCCGAGATCGTCCTTCTGATCCACTGGATCGGCGGCGTGCATACCGAACTGCGCCTGCAGAAGCGGCGTCGAGGCCAGCGCAACAGTACAGCACCAGAGATCATCGCGGCGGTACGTCAGCTCGTTCTCCTGGCCACCGACGATCTGATCGCCGGCATCCTAAATCGAAACGGTCTGCTGACCGGTCATGGCAACCGATGGACCCGGGAGCGCGTCACCGCACTCAGGTCGCATCACAAGATCCCGGTGTTCCGCCCGGCTCCCGACGGCACCGAACCCTGGCTCAACCTGACCAACGCTGCGCGCCTGCTCGGCGTCACGGCCAAGACACTAAGACTGGCCGCCGAAGCCGGCAGCATCGAGGGCGTTCATCCGTTACCGGACGGTCCGTGGATCTTCGCCCGCGCGGAACTCGGCAAACCGCCAGCCCAGCAACTCACCCAGCGCGCCCGGCAGAACCCCAAATACCCCACCGGATCGCACCACGATCAGCAAAACCTATTTACTTCAGAGGCATAGAGAGATGGGCGCAATGAAGCAGGATTGTAGTGTCTGCGCCATCTTTCGATGAGGATTTGCGCCTCCCTCAACGAGTAGAAAATCTCGCCATTTAGTAGCTCATCCCGGAAGCGCGCATTGAAGCTCTCGCAATAGCCGTTCTCCCAGGGTGACCCCGGCTCGATGTAGGCGGTCTTCGCCCCCACCAGCTCGATCCAGTCGCGCACCTTCTGCGCGACGAACTCCGGGCCGTTGTCGGACCGGATGAACCGCGGCGGGCCGCGCTGGATGAAGAGGTCCGTCAGCGCGTCCAGAACATCGGTGGAGTTCAGTCGCCTGTCGACACGGATCATTGACGCCTCCCGCGTATATTCATCGAGGATGTTGAGCGTCCGGTAAGCCCGGCCGTCGCTGGTCCGGTCCTGCACGAAGTCGTAGGACCAGACGTGGTTGGGATGTTCAGGCTTCAGCCGCACGCAGGAGCCGTCCACTGCCCGGCAGTGCATCACGAAGTGATGCCACGAGAGGGGTCAGCCAAAGGCGGCCGCGTTTCTTATGCTTGTGTGGGACCCGCATCCAGCATCACGGTGTCACCGTCTTGGATCATCTCCGCAGCAGTTTCCGCGATGCGGGTCTCCTCCTTCAGGTTCGATACAGCGCGGGCGGCGTAGGCGGGGTCCAGGGACACCTGCGCGACGCTGACCGCGCCACCATGAGTGCGCCGCAACTGTCCAGCGGTTTCCAGCTCTGCCAAGTCGCGCCGAATGGTCGCGACCGAGACGCCCAGCAGGTCGGTAAGGGTGCGGACGTCGACAAAGCGTTTCTCTCGGAGAAGCTCCAGGATCTCTGTTTGACGGCTTTTGAACCGCCCCGGGTTTGCCGGAGGCTCCCACTCTTGAGTAGGATGGAGCATCATGAGCAAGACCACGAACAAGTTTTCGCCCGAAGTGCGTGAGCGCGCCGTGCGGATGGTTCTCGACAACGATGGGCAGCACGGATCTCGCTGGCAGGCGATCACGTCGATCGCAGCGAAGATCGGCTGCTCGGCGAACACGCTGAACGACTGGGTCAAGAAGGCTGAGGTCGACAGCGGCAAGCGTTCAGGCGTTCGCAGCGAGATGGCCGAGAGAATGAAGGCGCTGGAGCGGGAGAACCGCGAACTGCGTCAGGCCAACGAGATACTTCGGAAGGCGTCGGCGTATTTTGCGATGGCGGAGCTCGACCGCCGGTCGAAGTGATGGTGGATTTCATTGAGGCGCATCGTGATGCGCATGGGGTCGAGCCGATCTGCACGGTGCTGCCGATCGCCCCCTCCACCTACTATGATCATCTTGCGAAGCGGGCCAATCCGGCCCGGTTGTCGGACCGTGCCCGTCGTGATGCCGCCCTGCGGCCCGAGATCGAACGCGTCTGGGAGGAGAACTACAAGGTCTACGGCGTCCGCAAGGTCTGGCGGCAGCTTTTCCGGGAAGGCTTCGTTGTCGCACGTTGCACGGTGGCACGGCTCATGCGGGACATGGACATCCAGGGCATCAGCCGAGGCAGAAGCCAACTTCTACGCAGCTCTGGAAACTGAAGACATGGCCGCGTAACTAACGACAATCAGCCTCCGGCAAACCCGGGGCGGTTCATTTCGGTTACCTGAAGCATCGCGGCCTCGCTTATCACATTTGATCGTTTTCACTCATACCGATTGAAATCGCTCATCGGCAAGTGAAGCTTTCATGACGGCTGAAAAATATGGCTCGAGTGGAACCTTGGAGCTGGGATTTGACCTTGCAGGATCGACTTGAAAAACGCCTTGTGATGGGGGGGCCGCAAGTTCACGGGTTTTACCTCTTAAAACCAAGTGTCTAATGGTCATCATGAGCAGGCCTCGCAAGAGGAGATACAAGACAAGAAACTGGAAGAGCCACAGTCATGCCCAGACGCGGAGTGGGTCGCTGATGGGGTGGTTTGATCCCTCAATGAAGTGGGAAGCGGTTGCGTTCGGACAGCGTGGCCGTCAGCTCTCATAGAGCGACGCGGCCTTTTCGGTATGCCTCACCATCAAAGTCCTCTTGGGCCTGCCGCTCCTCCAGACGAGAGGGATCGGGGCGAGCCTGCAAGATCTGTTCGGATGCGGCTGTACCCAGCCGGACTTCAAAACTTTGTCGCGCCGCCGGACAACTTGGACGTCACCATTCCTTTTCGCGGTTCTTGGGACGGCTGCAAAGCGAGAGTGCCCTGCGTAGCAATTCCGCGCGACCAGCATACTTGGATTAATAAGGGCCGACTGCCATCGAGGCATTCCGTCCGCGGTTTAGCATTTGTCCTGGACCACTCACTGGGGTCATCTCAGATGGAGGACTTTGGGCGAGTTGGTGGGGCACGAATTCCGTCTGCGGTGTTAAAAGTGGGCCACAAGAAAGCTAATGTTCATCATATGCTCTTGTTGCAACCAAGTTGAAATGTCTTCGGCTGCGCAAAGCAGAAATGTCTCACCGAGGGTGGAGAAGCATGGCCGGGCAGGGCGAAGACCCCACATATCGCAGCCCTGATCGGCCATGCGTTCAGAGCCGGAGCTTGCGGCGCTCCTTTGCGCTGTAGAAGGCACGGAAACCTTGCTCATCGAGGAGCTTCTCGAAGGCCCGCCAGGCAAGGCCGTCGGCAAAATATGGAGGGTTGTCCAAGATCGTCAGCGTCCCGAAGGCGTTCTCCACTGACAGGATCCAAGAAGGATCATCTGAGGTTCGGTAAATCTCCACGGTGAAGCGGTGGCCGTCGATCACCACGTCCTGCGTCAGGTTCGAGAAGATGATCTCCGGCTCTGTATTGCCTGCCATGTGCCTGCCTCGCTCATTCGCTCGCGGCGGAGGTTAGCATCGCGGCGACGCGGCGACAGCGTCATTCCGGGGGTGCTGCGGCCCGCGCCTTTGCCTGGCGCGCTGCCAGCGAGTTCCAGCCGTCGTTGCGGCGACCTGTCGGCTCGTAGCGGGTCCGCTGCTTACCGGCCCGCCGCTTCTTCGGAGGCGCCTTGTCCTGCTCGGCCTTGATGTATTCCAGCACCGCGCTCAGATGCTTGTTCTCGGTGATCGCGGCATGGCTGACACGCTGGTCTTTGTCGAACACGGAGTAGGGCAGCGACACGCCTTTCCAGCGGACCTCGAACCGGCCATCGGGGAACTCGTAGGTGTCGACATACTTGCCAGGCAGTGCGCGCGTGATGTCGTTCTCCGCAAGGATGATGCGCTGCCGCTCATAGGAAAAGGCCAGTTGCCTGGTGACATAGCGCTCATCGCGGAAGCACAGGATCTCTCGCAGACGTTCCGGTTCCATGTTCAGGGACCGGTGCAGGTTGTCGGCCCGTAGCGGCACCTTGGCGAACTTCGCATTATGGCGCGCCAAGAACCTTGGCAGGATCGCGTTGCCGGCTGCCATGTCGCAGACGCCCGCCAGCCGTAGTTCCTTCACCAGCCGATCCTGTAGGGTACGGTTCGCGCGCTCGACGCGGCCCTTTGCCTGGCTGCTGTTTGCACAGAGGATCTCGATGTTCAGATCGTTCAGCGCCCGACCGAACTGGGTCATGCCATGGCCCGACTTCGCTCCTTGCTTGGCGACACGGAACACCGAGTGCTTGTCGGAATAGAAGGCCACGGGCCGGCCGTGCGCCGCGAGATACCGCTCGAGCGCGCCGAAATAGCTGAAGGTGCTCTCAGAGGCTACAAACTCCAGGTGCATCAGCGTGCTGGTGGCGTCGTCGACAAAGGCCAGCAACGTGCAGGCCGGACCGCGTTCCTCGAACCAGGCGTGATCAGAGCCGTCTATCTGCACGAGCTCGCCATAGCAGTCTCGGCGCCGGCGCGGCTGGTGAAACGTTCTGCGCTGATTGCGCGACAGCCAGATGCCGGCATCCTGCATCCATTTGCGCAAGGTCTCCCGCGACACCTTCAGGCCATGGTCTTCCGCCAACTTCTCGGCTGCGAACGTGGGCCCAAAGTCGGCGTAGCGCTCACGGATCAGCGTCAGCGCAAACTCACGCACCGCGGGATCGATCCGGTTGTTGGACGGACGTCCGCGGGCCTTGTGCCGGATCGCCGCCGGACCATCGGCCTGGAACGTCTTCAGAAGCCGGTGAACCTGCCTTCGACTCAAGCCCAGGACCGAGGCCGCCGCCACCGCAGACATCCGGCCTTGCACCACATCACTCAGGACTTCGATCCGGTTCAGCTCGCGCTCGCTCATGACCACCAATCCCACGGCCGCACTCCAATCCTGCCCAATCAGGGGAGTGTGACACTTCAGCTTTGCTCATGTGAGACATTCTAACTTGGCGCTTACAGCTCTATAGCGTGTAAGGATAATTATGTAACATGATTGTCCGGCGTCAGCGCCCATGGGACATCTGAATTGATTTCGGAAAGGAGGGTTTCTGGCTCATCGTAACCACCAAGGAGTGGAGATGAGACAGAAACCTGGAACACCCAAGCCTTCCGCCGAGAAGGTTGTGAAGGACATCCGCCGACGCACCCGCAAACAGCATTCGGCGGAGGAAAAGATCCGCATCGTGCTTGAGGGGCTTCGCGGCGAGGAGAGCGTAGCCGAGCTTTGCCGGCGCGAGGGGATTGCGACGAGCCTGTACTACAGTTGGTCCAAAGAGTTTCTCGAGGCCGGCAAGAAGCGGCTTGCTGGTGACACGGCGCGCCAGGCGAGCAGCCCGGAAGTAAAGGTCCTGCGGGCTGAGGCCAGCGCGCTGAAGGAGGCCTTGGCAGAGGCCACCCTTGAGAACCGGCTGCTCAAAAAAAGTATGATCGGGGGGCGCCATTGGTTGCGCCACTGGTCTGAGCGACCATTGGCGACGGAGACCACGAATGAGGTACCCTACATCCGAAAAGCTCGAGATTATCCGGCTCGTCGAGAGATCACATCTGCCGGCGGCGCGCGCGCTGGAGATGTTCGGTATTCCGAAGACAACCTTCTATCGTTGGTACGACCGATCCAGATCCCTTGGCGAGGCCGGTCTCGAGGATCGCCGACCCCATCCGGGTCGGGTCTGGAACCGCATCCCTGATGATGTCCGGCAGGATGTGGTCGGCTTGGCGCTGGAGGAGCCCGAACTCTCTCCACGGGAGCTTGCGGTGCGCTTCACAGATACGAAGCAGTACTTTGTCTCAGAGGATGAGGCAGACCAGAGAACGATCCAGTGGATCGTTGTCCTGCCGAACGGGTATCGCATCCTCAAGGCGCACGACCTGATCCCGAGCCCTGCCTTCATCGTGGTCAAGGCTGCGGACGAGTTCCGCGATAAGACGAGCCGGCCAAACCAGCTCTGGCAGACCGACTTCACGTACCTGAAGGTGATCGGTTGGGGGTGGTACTATCTGAGCACCATCCTGGACGACTTCAGCCGATATGTAATCGCCTGGAAGCTCTGCACGACTATGCGGGCCGAAGATGAAGAGACCTTGTTCGCCATTGGTTCAAGAACAATGGTCGAGTGACACGCTCCAGCTCGCGCTGGAGGCGTCGGGTTGCGACCAGCCGAACGTGCTACACCGACCACGACTTCTCAGCGAGTTGCCAATAGGTGCGCCACTGGATTGAGCACCATTAACGACGGCTCGTCCTACATCTCAGGCGATCTCGCAACCTGGCTTGAGGACAAGCAGATGGAGCATGTGCGCGGGGCCCCCAACCATCCGCAAACTCAGGGCAAGATCGAACGCTGGCACCAGACCCTAAAGAACCGCATCCTGCTGGAGAACCACTACCTCCTCGGCGCACTCGAGGCCGCGATCGAGACCTTCGTCGACCACTATAACCATCAACGCGTCGATGAGAGCCTCGGAAACGTCACCCCGGCCGACGTCTACTTCGGTCGTGCCAAAGCCATCTTAGCCGAACGAAGGAGGATTAAGTCCGATACCATCCGCCAGCGCCACTTGCTCAACCGAACCCAGGCGGCATAACCTCAAACTGAACGAGCCAGACCCTCCTGAACGACAGAGCATTCCGGGTCCCAAATTATTTGATGACGGACAACTCATCGTTACGGAAATCGACATGCACCGCTACTTCACGCCCAGTCTACCCGCGCCGGGCGTGAAGCTCATCCTTCTGGCTGGCCTGGGTGGCGTCCTTGCCATCGCCGCCGTGCGCCTCATGTCCGACAGCGCCCATATGCCGCTGATCATGGCGCCCTTCGGTGCCAGCTGCGTCCTCCTCTGCGCCGTGCCGGGAAGCCCGTTGTCCCAGCCCGCGAACGTGGTCGGAGGCCATGTCGTCACGACCATCGTCGGGCTTATCATGCGCCTCTGGCTCCCCGATGACTGGTGGACATTGTCTTTCGCGGTCGACCGATCTCGCCCGCATCTGGACCGGCAAGGACGGCTGGGCCTCGCTGGCCTTGGTGATCGACTGCCATACCCGCGAGCTGCTGGGCTGGCACCTGTCGAAATCCGGCAAGGCTACGACGGCCAGCGCCGCCCTTGAGCATGCGCTGATCGCGAGGTTCGGCACCCTGGGCCGGGTCGAGGAGGAGTTCCTACTGAGGTCAGACAATGGCCTGGTCTTCACCAGCCACCACTTCACGGCCATTGTCCGCAGCTACGGGCTGAAGCAGGAGTTCATCACCCCGTACTGCCCGCAGCAGAACGGCATGGTCGAGCGCTTCATCCGGACCCTGAAGGAGCAGTGCGTGCATCGCCACCGCTTCGGAAGCATCCAACACGCGATGCGCGTTATCGGCGATTGGATTGCCTTCTACAATAACCGCCGCCCTCATCAGGCGCTTGCCATGCGCACGCCTGCCGAGGCATTCACATTAGCGGCCTAACCTGAGCAGATTCCGCTGGGTCGATACACCGACGTGTTGCCTGTCCTGGCCGAGATTTTCCGACAGCACGGGTACGAAGGGACAAGCATCGGCATCATTTCCGAGCGCAGCGGCCTAGGACGCGGAAGCCTCTATCATTTCTTCCCCGGCGGCAAAGCGGATATGGCGGCGGCGGCCCTGGATCACGTTTAGGACTGGTTCGAGGTGAAGGTCTTCAGCCCGCTGGAGGATCTTTCTCCGGAGGCGGCCATCAACACCATGCTCGATTCGGTGCTGACCTATTTCGAAGGCGGACAGAGGGTCTGTATTGTGGGCGCATTCGCGCTGGATCAGACTCGCGACCGTTTTGCCGGTGCAGTTGGCAGCCACTTTCCCCGCTGGGTCGCCGTGCTCGCGGCCTGCCTGCGCCGCATGGAGCCCTCGGCTGGCACTTGCGAGAAGCAGACACACCGGATGATCGCGACAATTCAAGGAGGCATCGTTCTGGCCCGGGCGACCGGTGATGCCGAGACTTTCCGTACACTCATCAACGAATTGCGACCCAACGAAGGGCGCGCAAACCATGGGGCCTTCAAAGCGCATGACGGATAAAGTTGCTAGCGAGGTGTTCTAATTTCCGGGACCCCCTCGGCCCCTTTCAGTCTCAATCGCCCAATCGGCCACGGAGGATCTTGTCGATTTCATAGCTGCGCATCCGGCGGCTTGACGCGAAGATGATGATCTCGCCAATAAGGCCCAGAGCCATGATCTGGACACCCAGCACCATGATCATCACCGAAAACACCAGCGCCGGTCGGTCAGCCAGAGCGGTGCCGAAGGCCAGCCGAGAAACCACGAGCCACGCGGTGAAAAAAAAGCCCAGCGTCATCAGCGGCAGGCCGATCGCCCCGAAAAACCGTAAAGGGCGTTTCAAAAATTTTAGTGCGACGTAGAGCGAGGCCATGTCAAAGAATGCATTGATATGAGAGCCTGCATTCAACCTATGGAGTTCCGGCGTGACCGCCTTCTCAGCCGAGGCGACCGGCACAGGTTCTACATTGTAGCCCTCCGAAGCAGCAACCAGGGGCAGGAAATGCTGGCGGACGCCGAGTTCCGCCACTTTCTGGAAGGTTTCGGTGCGGCCTGCTCGGCTACGGCAGAAGATGTCTTTGAGAGATTGGCCGAAGAGCGACTTCAGCACGCCATGGGCCAGCGCGATCCTCGGACGATTCAGTGCGGACAAACCGAGGTCGGTCCGGCAGCCGGTCGCCATGTCTACGTCTTCGCGCGAGGCGGCTTCAAGAAGCTTGGGGATCTCACTCGGTGCGATTTCCTGCCATCCAGGCAGCGTCAGCACAATCTGTCCTGTTGCCCGGCAAATACCTTGGATGAGCGCAGCATCGAGCCCACGCCACGGCCGAGGCGAGACAAAGCTGACCTGGGGCCTGCCCTCCAACTCGGCAATCGCGCGTCGCATGCCAGGCTCTTTGTCGTCGCAGATTACGGTGGCATCGAAGCTTTTGCCAGTGGGCTCCAGCGCCGCACAATAACTGTCAATCAAAGCCACCAAGCCCTGCCCATCGCCATCGGCGGCAATGATCACCGAAATTTCGGGCTCGCCAACGGAGGCATCGTCGAACGTTTTATGAAGCGTCATGAAATCACCTGTGATCAAAATAGCGCCTAGCCTTCATCGAGCCACGTCGGCCGCATATGGGGGGTACGTTCAAACACCACTGCGGCCACAGTGCCCAGCAGGATCAGGAACACCGAGAGAGATCCGAAAAGCATCGTGACCGCGGTCAGGATCATCACGCTGCCACTGCCCGATGCACCCGAGCCGAAGACGACCTGCCAGCCGGCGAGCAGCGCGCAGAAGGCAGACAGGAGGGCGAGGCCAACGAAGCGCGAAAGCGGTTTGTGGGCAAACAGAAGGATCATCTTGATCGCAATCAGATCCAGAAGCACTTTGTAGATCCGTGAAAGACCGTATTTTGACTCGCCGAATTGGCGAGCATGGTGCCTTACGCCAACCTGCGCCACACGCGTACCGAGCGGCGAGGCCATGGCCGGAATGAAACGGTGCATGTCGGAGTAGAGCGGCACCTTCTTGATAACTTCGGCGCGATAAACCTTGAGCGAGCACCCATTGTCGCGGATCGGCAGCCCCGTGACTTTGCCGATCAACCGGTTCGCGACCATGGAGGGCAACTTCCTGGACAGCCACTTGTCCTGTCGCTTGATCCGCCAGCCGACGACAAGATCGTACCCCTCCTCAATCTTCTCCAGCATCATCGGAATATCGCCCGGATCATTCTGCAGATCGCCATCCAGGGTGACCAGCAAGCGCCCGCGCGCAAACTCGATGCCCGCGGTCATCGCCGCGGTCTGCCCTGCGTTGCGGCGGAATTTGAGAACCACCACCCTCGGATCCCTCTCGGCCATTTTCGCCATGCGGGGAAAGCTTTGATCCGTTGATCCATCATCGACGAAGATCAACTCGAAGCTGCGCCCGAGAGGTTCGAGCGCCTCGAAAACGCGATCCCGCATAAAGGAGACGCTCTCTTCTTCATTCATGATGGGGACGATAACAGAAATATCCATGCTCTTCATGAAGCTCATCGCAAATATCGTTCGGAAGAAAAAAACAAGGAAATTAAAAAATTCATATTCATGGTACGACGAACTTGGGAGCGCTCAAAGAAACTTTCCGACCAAATTTTGAAGCATCCAGAGATGAGCCCTAGGTTAAATAACGCCAAATCAAAATCTTATCTGATGCTCCTTGGTGCCATGCCTCCCGGGCGGTGTCATTTTATTGGCTAATTTGCACATTTTCACGGCACCTGAGGGTCGCATCCGGCTTCGGAGCGTGACTTTTTCTCGGCCCCACGACAGACTGAGCCCATATTGGATTGATTCTTTGACAGACGCCCTTTGCTCCCGCGCTTCAATTTACTGAGGTGACGCTTTTGATTATTTACGGCAACTGCATTCCGATCTCCGCGCGCATGGATACGCGCCAAACAGCGGGTCGGATATGAAGATTCTCGTTCTGGCACCGCAGCCCTTCATGACACAGCGTGGCACACCCATCGCTGTCCACATGCTGCTCGAAACGCTTTCGGCCCGCGGCGATGAGTCCGACGTGATCTGCTTTCCCGAAGGAGACAATATCGACATTCCCGGCTGCCGAGTGTTTCGCGTGCCCGCCCTGCCCGGCCTAAAGAACTTTCGACCGGGCTTTTCGGTCAAGAAACTGTTGGCCGACGCGCTTATGTTCCCCATGGTCGCGGCGCAGATGCTGCGCGGCAGCTATGATCTCGTCATCGCGGTCGAAGAAGCCGCCTTCATGGCGATGGCTCTGAAGCCGATTTACGGGGTTCCCTATATTGCGGACATCGACAGCTCTTTGCCTGAACAGCTCGACGACAAGTTTGCTCTCCCTGGCTGGCTAAGGCGTTGCTTCGAAGGAGCCGAAGCCGGGGTGATGCGCCGCGCCGACGGGGCGATCACCTGCTGCCAGGCGCTCGAGAAGATCGTCCGCGACCGCGCGCCAGGGATCCCGGTGCGCACGCTCGAGGACGTCACGATGCTAAGCGGTGAGGACAGCCAACCGGCAGCCGAATGCACCTTCGACAAGCCGGTCGTGATGTATGTGGGAAACCTCGAACCCTATCAGGGCGTGGATCTTCTCATGGAGGCAGTGGCCGTGCTCGACCCGGAACGGCATCCCATGCGGCTCGTGGTGATTGGCGGGACAGGGGAGGATGTCGCTGCGGCAGAGCGGCGCGCGGTAGATCTGGGCATCGCCGCACATGCCAGTTTCCTCGGCCCGCGCCCGGTCAGCGAGCTTGGGCACTACCTTTCGGCAGCGGCAGTCGTGGTATCGCCGCGTCGACAGGGGCGCAATACTCCGATGAAGATCTATTCCTACCTCGACAGCGGCAGGCCGCTGCTCGCCACGCGCCTGCCGACGCATACCCAGGTCCTCGACGACCGGATCGCATGTCTCGTGGAGCCCACGCCCGAAGCGATGGCCGCGGGGTTACGCAACCTTCTCGGTGACCCAGAATTGAGTGGTCGGCTTGTTACTGCGGCCAAGGAACGTGTGGCGGCGGAGTTCACACCCGACGCGTACAGCCGGAAGCTGCGGGCGTTTCTTGAAACAGAGATCGAGCCCCGCCTGCCGCGTTCCCCTCGCCCGACGGTGGCGCAATGAACCGCATCGACCTTGCCCAAGCCAAGGGCCGCAAGTGGGACGTGATCCTCGTGGGCACGAGCTTCGCGGCAATGTTCTTTGCACATGCGCTCCGCGGCCGAGATATTGACGTCCTCTTCGTCGAACGTGGTCCCTATATGGATCACGGAACCCAACTTGCGGGCCGCCAAAGCGACGTGCCGCCGCAGATGGCGCAAACGAACAGTTCAGGCCAACAAAAAGACTGGGCGCTTCGCCACCAGTTCGGAGGATGCTCGAACTGCTGGTGGGGCAACACTCCTCGACTGCATCCGTCGGATTACGCTCTTCGCAGCCGCTACGGCGTCGGCGCGGACTGGCCGATCTCCTACGACACGCTAGAGCCATGGCTCTGCAAAGTCGAAGAGATCATGCAGGTGGCAGGCGGCGGTAACAACGCGATCTTTCCTCGCTCGCGCCCCTATCCCTATCCAGCGCACGCCCCGACCCGAGCGGAGCGGCGGCTGTTCGAGAGTGACAAGAGCTGGACACCGATGCCAACCGCCCGCGCCAACGGTGGTGACCGCGGCACATGCTGCGCCTCTGGTGCCTGCCATCTGTGCCCGGTTGATGCGAAGTTTACCATTCTGAACGGACATGCGGATTTTGAGAATCCGCGGTTTTACCTGCTGACCGGCGCGGAATGTCGTGCAATTTCCACAGCAGCGGGCCTCGCAACAGGGATCGTCGTACGCACGGTTCCGAAAGCGGAGACCGAGCTACGAAGCAGTTTCGTCGGACTGGCCGCCAACCCCATGGGCAGTTCCACGATCTTGCTGCGCTCCGGGCTAGGCGGGGAGCGCGTCGGACAGGGCATCCACGAGCAACTCGGACAATTCGCTTGGGCAGACATTCCCTTCGACAATTACTACGGCGGCACCTCTATCACGGGCGTAGGCTATTCTCTTTATGATGGGCCTTTCCGCAGCGAGGCCGCCTCTGTCCTGATCGAGAGCTGGAACGCCCCGCCTTCGCTTCGGCTCGAACCGGGAAAATGGCTGCAACGGCTCAAGCTGAAATTCGTAGCCGAAGACCTCCCGCAGACATCAAACCGGATTCTGCTCGAGAACGATGAGCCTCGCCTGATGTGGGGCGGTCACAGCGCATACGCCTTTGCCGGGCTCGCGCGCGCGCGCAGCCGCATCGCAGACCTCGTGAGTTTCGCCGACAACTTCAGCTTTGGCGGCTTCGAGCCGACCGAGGCGCATATTATTGGCGGAACACCCATGGCAAAGCGGCGCGACGACGGTGTCGTCGATCCAGAGTGCCGGCTTTTCGATGTGCCCAACATTGCCTGCCTCGGAGCCAGCACCTTTCCAACGAGCAGCGCAGCCAACCCGACACTGACCTTGTCAGCCTTGTCCATGTTTCTCGGGAGCCGTTTGTGATGCACTTCACCCGCCGTGCCGTCCTGACCGGAGGCGCCGCCGCCGTCACCGCCGCTGCCGTGCCTGTGGCAATGGGGGGAATTCAGTCATTCCTGAACCAAATCCTCGCCGAGCATTTCGGTCCGGAAGTGCTGAAAATCGAAGGGATCGATGGGTTTGTGTCGGACTACGCAGCGCAGGCAGGCAGTGGCAACTTCGCGAAGAAGGCTGCGGCAGAACTCTACTTCGCGTTGCACGGTGAACACTTCAAGATGACCCCCCAAGCCCAGGAGCTCAAATCTCTGTTCCTGCAGACCTTTCTAGTGCGCAGTAACATCATAGCGATCACCCAAGGGCGGGCAGAGCATTTCGATTACACCGAGGTCAATCCTTGGGAGCCGACCTGCGGCCTCTATCTGTCGGCCCTCGCGGAAGGAGCCGTTTGAGAGCCGAAAGATGGTGTTGCCTGCGATGCTGTCCCGCACGAGACCCGGTGCAGCAAAGTCCAAGACTGCCAGCCCACGATAGCTTTTCCACCTGATTGTCTCCGGAGTCGCGCAGGTACGCCCATGAAGATACCGCTGTTTTTCGATGGATACGATCTTAAGGCCTACGATCTACCCTTCGGGCAAAACCTCTCGCAGCTTCGCGAAAGAGCACGATACTTTTACCGCTCCGCAAAGGGTGTGCAGCCACGCACAGGCTTTTATACGGCTTTTGCGAACCTGGTCCGCAGCATCGAAAGTACCGGGCACGAAGTGCATGTGAACAACTTCCGTCTCGCCCGCAACGATCCGGCGCGGCCGATCGGCATGAGTGGGTTCATGCCACCTTTCGCGCGCTTCGGCCTCTCCAACCCGGTGATCTACGGGCCCGGACGGGTACCGGCCCCCAACGATCTCGACGAGCTCCGCCAAACACTCAATCTCAAGATCGTTACATATCCCTCGGAATGGCCAATCGAGCTCAACGCACCGGACCGACGCGACCTCTTCGCGACGATGTTCGTTGGCATCGACACGGGCGCATGGCCCGACATTTCCAGCGAACCAAAGACATGCGACGTGCTGCTCTACAACAAGGTGCGCTGGCACCAGGCTGAGCGCGAACTCGATCTGCTCCGACCGATCCGCAGCATGCTGAAGCGACGCGGGCTGGGCTGGAAAGAACTGCGCTACGGCGCGCACAACCTGGAGACCTTCCGCAAGACCGTCACCGGCGCGCGAAGCATGATATTTGTCGCCGAGCACGAAACCCAGGGCCTCGCCTACCAGGAAGCGATGTCTTCAAACCTGCCTGTCTTCGCCTGGGATGACGGCGAACTCGTCGATCCGTCGCAACGCAAGCTAGCGGGTGGAAATCTCAGGGTTTCATCGGTGCCCTACTTCGACCAGCGCTGCGGACTGACATTCACCCGGGACAACATCGAAGAGCGCTTCGAGGATTTCTGGAAGCGCCGCGCAGACTTCCGCCCGCGAGACTATGTGCTCGAGCACCTCTCGCTAGAGCGTGGTGCGCAGCGCTTCCTTGATCTCTACGCGACGATGTTGTGACCGAAGAACCTGGTTCAGGACGTTACCTTGACGCGCCCGCGCCCCGAAGCCTTGCGCCCTAAACAAATCAGCCACCACGCGACAACGAGTAAGAGTCCGGCGTAGGAAGCGTAGTCGCGGATCCCGGCTCGGTGCCTGTGTGTGGCGGCAACCGCGATGACGTCGCGGGCAGAGAAGTGCCCTCGCAGGGAGAAGACCCCCTCTGTGCCTTCCAGCAGCCCGTTCACCGCAATCCGCTCCCCGGTCCACAACAGAAGCTCGGAGCCTTCCGGGGTTGCCACAATACGGCCGCGATCCACCTCAACGGGCATGTTCTCTCGGACTTCGGTCTGGCGCAGTGTGCGAGTGTAGTGCAAGTCTGCCATCTCGACCGCGCGCGAGAAGCACATCGGGCCGACGATGTAGAAGGCCAGTGCCCCGCCAGCCAGCAGAGCCAGCCCCGGCCCTGGTAAACGCAGGTCAGAGCCGATTTTGGGTAGACGGCAGAATGCAACCCCAGCAACGGCAATACCGAGCAGCGTAAGCACGGTCGTGGTCAGGTCCTCCGGCCAGAACAGGCCGAAATTCACCAGATCCCATCGAAACGGCGCAAAGAGAACCACGCCATTTGCCCACTTGAGTTGCAGTGCATCGAGAAGCAGGTGCATCGTGCTACCTGCCGCGAGCAGCCCGAAAGTGCGCCATCCACAGCGACTGAAGCAGGCAAGCCCGGCGCAGAGCACTAAGCAGAACAGCAGCGAGCTCTGAACAATCGCGTAGAGACGCAGGTCGATCATGTCGGCCCCGGGCCAGGCGGCCCGGATCATACGCTGCGCGATCCACGGCAGGTCCGGCACAATGCAGGCGAGCCAGACCCATTTGACATCCGCATCGCGAAACGCGCCCCGGCTGACAAGGGTCTGGATGCCAAGGTGCGCCAACGTGTTTGGCATTGCTCAGCCCCTCCTCTTCCGAATCTGCATCGCCACCTGCCGGCGCAGGAACTGTGGCCCCGAGGCGAGTTGCCCGTAGGTCTCGGGAGAAGCGGCACATGCACGCAATTGAGCAGCGATCGCACGAAAGGTCAGATCGCCTGCGGAGATCCCGCCGAGAACGATCCCAAACCTGCCAGGATCGCAATCCCCCTGCGGTAGCGGCAGCGGATCGGTGCCCGCAAGCACGCGCCATCCCAGCGCCTCGGCCCGGGCAAGACGGGCCGGACGCGGCATCAGCGCGGGGCGCACACCATTGTCGGCGAGAAAGACCGAAGTCCGCGGCGCCCCCTGCTCGATGCACCAGTCGATCCGCGCGCCGCGCGCGCCGGTCCACTTGCCAACGCCCCAGGGCAATACCACCAGGGCCTCCGCCTCGAGACCGCGCTCAATCACCTCCGCTAGGGGGAGCCCGTTCTGGATCATCCCGCGAAAACCGATCAGCAGCACTTCGAGCGCCTCGGAGGTGACTGTTTGCCGTCCCTCTATAAGGAGGAGCCGGGTGCCATCCGCGCGAAGCGCCTGCCGCACGGCGGCTTCGGGGGTTTCGCTCACCGTCCAGCCGCCGTATCTGCCCGTCAAAGTGTCGAACACATTGAGACCCGCGTTCTCCACGAGGCAAAGCACGCCGCGTTTGTCGCTGCCAGGTACCGCTGCCATATGACTGGCAGCGCTCGTAAGGCAGCACTCGATGCTGAAACCTGGATAGAAGTGGACATGCGTGTCCACGGGAAGGCTCGAAATCAACGCCATGCGTGCCTCGGTGCTTGCGCATTAGCAGCTCGAAAAAAAGCCGCTTGCTGTGAGAGGGATGAAATATTGCGCGAGCACCGAGCCCATCTATTGTCGGAGCGGCAACAGTCCCTGACGGATGCGGCATCATGCAAGATGAGAACTACGATCTGGTCATCGTCGGCGGTGGCATCCACGGGTTGATGATCGGCCTGCAGGCGGCCGAGAGCGGTCATCGGGCACTGCTGCTCGAGAAGGACAAGCTCGCGGCGGGTGCGACCGGTGGCTGGTACCGTATCCTGCATGGCGGACTGCGCTACCTGCAAAGCCTCGACATGCGCCGTTTCCGCGCTTCGCTGGAAGACAGCCGCTGGTTTCTCCGTTCGTTTCCCGACCTTGTATCGCGGCAGGCGTTTCTCATGCCGCTCTATGGAGAGGGCCTCAAGCGGCCCTGCGTATTCCGCGCCGCCTTCCTTATGGAGCGGAGTATCGGGCCCGATCGCAACAGCGGCGTACCGCAGGAAAAGCGCATCCCCTCCGGCCGGGTCCTGAGCCCTGCTGCCACGCTTGACGCTTTTCCCGGTGCCCGAAGCGAGGGTCTCTTGGGAGGCGCCCACTGGGAGGAATTGGTGGTGCCGGACAGCAACGCACTGATTGCCGCACTCGCCGAGCGCGCCCGAGCGGCCGGGCTGGACATTCGGGAGGGGCAGGAAGTCACCGGGGTGGAGTTTGAAGCGGAGCACGTGACGGCGGTACGCTGCGGCGGAGCGAAAATCGGCGCGGCGCGCGTGATATTTGCCGCGGGATGCGCCACGCAGGCGCTCGCTGAAAGCGCCGATCCCACCTGCAGGGCGCGCTTCGGATTTCCAGCAAATGCATTCAATCTCATGGTAAGAAAAGATTTTCCGGCCACCTCCGGTCTGTCGCTCTCGGTGCCGGGCGATGCGAGCGGAATGATCTTTCTCTACCCTTCCGAAGGAAAGACCTTTCTTGGCACCGGGTACATTCCTGTCGATTGCAGCCGTCCCGACACCGAGGTGTCCGAGGAGGCAATCGCGCGCTTTCTCGCGCGTTGCAACCTCGCCTGCCCCGGGCTCGACGCTCGGCCGGAAGACGTGACGTCGGTCAGCCGTGGAATGTTGCCTGCTGCCGCCCCATCGAGCCTCAAACTGCTCGACCGTGACGTAATCCACGACCATGGCGCGGAGGGTGGCCCGAGAGGGTTGGTCAGCCTGTCCAGCATCAAGTTTACCACCGCCCCCAGCGTTGCGCGCCGGGTGCTGCGCTGTGCCCTTGCGGCAGGATGACGCGCCCATGACACGCATCGGTCACAACTGGGTCTTCTTGAAGATCGGCTCGGGGATCGACCGGATCACCGCCATGACCAGCGCCCAGATAGGCCGGACATATATGGCGTTGTGGCGTTTGCCGACCGCGGCATAGATCGCGTCGGCTACCTCCTCGGGAGCGGCGGTCAGACGTTTCGGAAGGTCCATGCCCTCGGTCATCTTGGTCCGCACGAAGCCGGGCTTAACCGTCAGCACGTGAACCCCTTTGTCGGCAAGGCGGTTGCGCAGTCCCGACAGAAAGGCGGTAAACCCCGCCTTGGCTGAGCCGTAGATGTAATTCGACGCTCGCCCCCTGTCGCCCGCTACAGAACTTACGCCGACGATGCTTCCGGTCCCGGCCTTTGCCATGCGCTCGGCAAAGAGTCCGAGTATCAGTGCGGGCCCCTCGTAATTGGTGCGCATTATCAGCGCCGCCGCCGCCGGAGAGCTCTCGCTTTCAGCTTGGTCGCCCATCGCACCGACAACTGATACGACAATCTGCGGCTCGGGTGAGGTCTGCGCGACAAAGTCGGCCATGCGCCCCGTGTCGAGCACGTCGAATTCCATCAGGGTCGCCTCGACGCCATGGCGCAGCGAGATATCCGCGCGATCCTGCTCAAGCTCGCTGGCACGGCGAGCGGCCAGAATGACCGCGTGGCCGGCGGCGGCGAAGCGGTGCGCGACCTCGCGGCCAATGTCGGAACGGGCCCCTAACACGAGAACCGCAGGAAACGTCACAGTTGTCATAACAAAAGCCTTTGGGATTGAGCTGAGGCGAAAGCGTGATCCAGTCCGGCGCCGCGGCGCAAGTCTCGGTATTGGGCCGCGCGTGGGTCCGCCTCATGGAAAGTTGAAGCAGAGAGGCGCGCGTCCTTGGCGAGATAAAAGCGACCGCCATGCGCGAGCGTGATGCGGTCCAGTTGGTCAAGCAGGGCAAACGTCTTCGGGTTCGCCGGAAAGTCGAGTGCGAGCGTGAAACCCTCCATCGGGAAGGAAAAGCGGCTGTCCTGCGCACCGAAGCGCTTCAAAACGGCAAGGAAGGAGCCCTGCCCCGCGCGCGCCGTCGCGGTGAGCAGAGCGACGAGACCGGCTTCGGCCCTGTCCAACGGAAGCGCGCATTGGAATTGCACAAAGCCCCTGCGACCATAAATTCGATTCCAACCGAGGATTGCATCCAACGGATAGAAATAGCTGTCCCAGTCGATCAGGACCTCCTCCGGACCGCCCTGCCCCTTGCGCCAGTAGAGCGCATTGAAAGCCTTCACCGAGTACCTGTTGAGCGCCAGCGCCGGAGCGTCGAAGGGCACGGTTCGCTTTTTCTTGGTCGGCGTCGAGAGCGGGCTTGCGCGGAAAGCATCAGGGACTTCCTCGACGCGCGCGTGCTCGCCCAGCATTATAAGCGAGCGCCCGAGCGCGCATCCCGTGGCCAAGCAGTCGATCCAGGCAACCGAATAAGTGGCATCCTGTGCCTCTTCGAATCCCGCCATTGCCGCGCGCAGGTTCGGGGCAACTATCGTGCGCTGGCGGATCCAGCCGCTTTCCACCGGCCGCAGGCGGATCGCAGCGCGCAGGATGACCCCAGTAAGACCCATGCCCCCAAGTGTCCACTCGAACAACGGATCGTTGTCGCTGCGGCTCAGCCGCCGCATCTTGCCATCTGCGCCGACGAGATCGACCCACTCGACGAAGCTGCCGAAGGCACCGTCGCAATGATGGTTCTTGCCGTGTACGTCGGATGCAATGGCGCCGCCAAGAGAGACGAACTTGGTGCCAGGGGTCACGTAAGGAAACCAGCCACGCGGCAGGAAGGTCGTGATGATGTCCGCAAGCAGCAGCCCAGCTTCAGCCACGAGGACGCCGGTCGCGGGATCAAACGACAAGATACGGTTCATCCGCCGCATATCGAGCGTCGCGGCGCCCCCGAGCGCGCTGTCACCATAGGCCCGGCCATTGCCGCGTGCGATGACCCCGCCATGACGCGCGAGCGTGAAAACCTCGCCCTCAGTGCGCGGCGCCGTCACGAGGCATGGCTTGCTGGGATACCTCCCCCAACCGGTAAGAACTTCTCTACGCATCATGCCGACCCTGCCACCGCTCCTTCCACAAAGACGAAACGGCGGTCCAGCCAATATTTCACGATATAGCCCGCCGTGAGGCCCAGAACGGCCCCGAGTTCACGCATGGCGTCGCTGTGGAAGGCCACCCAGAATGCCGTCTCCATGCCCCAGAAGATCGCCGTGGTCATGATGCCCATTGTTACGTAGAGCGGGAATTTCCGACCATGAGCGGCGATCCCGGTAGAGCGGTCATTGAAGATCCACTGCTTATCTAGCAGGTACTTGAGAACGAGCCCGACCATCGTGCCGAGGAGGACTGCAAGGGCGAAGCCCGCAGCACCGTCGTCAACTGAGAGCACCAGTCGCTGTGTCCCAAGATTGGCCAGCGTGGCCAGTACCGCGAAGGCGCTGTAACGAAAGACGAGAGCCATAGGGCTCATAGCATAACCCCGGCCGTCGCCAGGACGAAAATCAATACCGCACAAACCAGTGAAACGCGGTCCTTGGCTGCGAAGATGACCGGATCATCCTGCATCCATCCCCGGTGCGTGATCATGACGGTACGGCTCACCCAGAATAGAAGCACAAGGCATATCCCCCAAAGCGGCGCGGTTTCTTTGTACAGTCTCCGTACAGCATCGGTATTCAGGTAAAGCGCCATGACCAGGATCGAGATTTACCCGGAAGCGACCGCAATGTTCGCGACGACCGGGATGTCTTCGATGGTGTACCCTCGCCCTTGCGCCTTGATATTGCCTTGAGCTGCGCTCGAGACCAACTCGGCCTGTCGCTTCACGGCAGCCAGGGAGAAAAAGAAGAAGACCGAAAACGCCAAGAGCCAGACGGACAACGGCGTCTGCGTCGCGACCCCGCCAGCAATGATGCGAAGCGTGTAAAGTCCTGCCAGCGTGCAGATGTCCACCACGAGCTTGCGTTTCAACGCCAGCGAATAGGCGGTAGTCATCACGAAGTAGAACGCCGTCACTGCAAAGAATCCGGTACCGAGAAAGGCCGCCAGCGCGAAGCCTGCAAGCAGCAATGCAGGGGTCATGACCATCCCCCAGGACAACGGCAGATGGCCTGCGGCAAAGGGGCGGGTGCGCTTGCGCGGGTGCGCCCGGTCGGCTGCGAGGTCGAGCAGATCGTTGAGCAGGTAGACAGAAGACGCTATGAGGCTGTACGCAACGAAGGCGAGCAGCGCTTGCGTGATTGGCAACCACTCGAACTTATGCGCAGCCAGCAAAGGTAGGAACACCAGAACGTTCTTGAGCCATTGGTGCGGTCGCAGCGCCCAGAACGCCGCATGCGTTCGGTCCTCTCCACCTGTCTGAAGATGCTTCACCTCTCCGGCCTGCTGGTCGACGCGTTTGGCCAATGCTGGCGAGACGTCTACCGTGACAGCACGCTCGGCGGCGTTCCAAACTGGAACATCCGCTGAAGAATCTCCGACATAGACGAAATTCCCCCGACCATAGAGTTCGAGCAGTCGCTCTGCCTTAGCGTCACCTTTCAGGTTAAGCTTCTTAAGCTTCCCATCCGAGCCGTGGACTTCGTCGAACAGGCCGAGATGAGCGCTAATCCGGTCAACGATCCTCTGATCGGACGCCGACACCAAAGCAGTGCGGCCGCCCTGCGCCCGCGAATCCTTGATATGGGCTATGACCTCGGTGTTGTAAGGAAGAAACCCGGGCTCGACGGCTCCGAGTTCCTCTAGGCGCCGTTTGAGCGCCGCACGCCCTTGGCACACTGCGTGAAAGGCTGGAACGAGATTGAGCCATCTGCGTGAAATCGCCGACCAAAACGTCTCGTAGAGCATGTCGCTACGTATAAGCGTGCCATCAAGATCGATGACCAAGGTCAAATCATCTTGGACAATACGAAAATTGCGTGAATCGTCCATGCAAATTTCTCGCGAAAATTAATATCATTGAAAAACTTATAGAAATCAAATTGAAGGCCACAGACCCATTTGCGATAATTTCATTCCGCACTCTCGCAAATCAAGGATTTTATGGCGTCGTCATAGGTTAAATGCACCACCAATCCGCGTTTGCGGATTTTTTCCCCATCGGGGAGGACGTTCGATCACTTTCGGGGCTCGCGTCCAGGCGTCGCGATTCTGTCTGAGCGCAGATGTCTTTCAATGCCAGCACTGACTCGACCGGCGCCGGAGGTACATCAGGCTATGTTGGCCGCGTTAGAACGTGTTCCGGAAGCGCCTAGGCGAACCCGCTCATATCGATCCAGTTCCTGCCAAGGCTTGCAATGGGGTACTGAGGGGTGCGCGCCTCCTCGTCCCTACCCAGATCAAGCGCCTATGCGGTGAACAGGGTTCCATCTTAAGCCGCAGACACAGCCCATGCAGAAAATGCCCCCTCGCAAGTTCGGCGCAGCCCCGAAGCTCGACGTTCGCCACACACTTCCCCCGATGGGAACCACTTCGGAAGACGCGGCACTTCCTGACACCCGACGCCGGGTGTTCAAAATTTCAGCGGTGGGACGAGCTTTTCGGCATATTTCCTTCCCTTCGCTTCAGAAGCATTCAACTTCTCGTTTTTCAGAATCAGAGCGAAGGATATGTTCCGTGGACATCATTCCTTTGGGGAATTTTCAGATGAAGAATTTTAATATTTATTTCATGACTGCAGCTGTTCTGGCCGTGAATCTTCTTTTGACGTCAAACGTCGCCCTTGCGGGCGGTCAGGGTGAAGGCAATGGCAAGCCGCCTCCTAAGGATAAGTGCCGACATGATTGTATCGCCGTGCCCGAGATCCACGCAGAAGGAGCCGCGGCCGGTCTTCTGTTCGTTCTCGGCGGCATTGCCGTGATGACTGGGACTCGGCGTCGCCGTTCCTGATCAACCGGAGTTGCCGGCTCCGATGATTATTGATGAACAGCTTGCGAAGCGTCGCGTTGCGCCGCGAATTTTCATTGCAACCTCGGTTTTGCTTTTCGAACATTTGACTTTGTTCGTAAGCCTGACCGTCCAGTACGAAGAAGATGTCATCGAGCGCCTGCCAATCCATTGGCAGGCTGCCATCCTTTGCGTTACGCTTGTTTCGGGAAGCCTGATTGTCGCCGTCTGCGCCCTGTGGCTCTACTGGGGAGAGCGAATTCGATCAGAGATCGAAGTTGCCAACGCCCGGTTGGGTAGATGGCACGGAGAGTGGCTACTGCTCCATTTCCTGCTTGTCCTGTTGTTCTTCTGCGCAAGCTTTGCAATTTTCGGGCTGCCCTGGTTCGCAGCCTGGGGCGGCCCGGCACTAATGGTGCTTTGGATCGCCGGCGCTGTAGCGATGGTTTTCTCACTACTTTTCGCGGCGCTGGGGAGCGCACTCGGCAGCTTGGCAGCACAATTGCGGCCGGTCTTGTTCGGTGCGCTGCTTGTCGGTTTCGGCTTCGCCCTGGTAATGCCGCTCGTTCAGCCATTTTGGTTGGAAATCTCCCTCCCGGTGCTGTTTCTGACCTTCGGGATTCTCAGCGTCTGCTGCGAGGGCGCTTGGATTGATCCCGACATATCGGCGGTCGGCTTTGACAATTTTGCCGTGGTGGTGAACCCCAGTTGCTCGGGGATCGCCGGGATGGCTCTGGTCACCTTGTTCCTTGCCGGGTACCTGTGGCGCTTCCGCGAAGCACATCGCTTTCCGCAAGCTCTGCTCCTCGTGCCCTTGGGCGTCGGCCTGTCCTTCTTGGCAAACGGCCTGAGGATATCCGGCCTCATTCTCGTTGGCCAAAACTTGGGACCAGAAATCGCCAATGGCGCTTTCCACTCCTTAGCAGGCTGGGTCTTCTTCTGTCTTGTGACGCTGGGGATTGTCGCGATCAGTCGACATATCACATGGTTCCATGCGGGCGATATTTCGTCGGCACGGGTCTCCGATAGCGCCACATCAAATTTTCTGCTGCCCGTTCTCGTTTGGCTAGGTGTTGCAATGCTGACCGGAGCCTTCTCGGTTGGGCAAGACGCGCTCTATCCCCTGCGGGTGGTCGCAACGGTGCTGGCACTGTTCTGGCTTGGCGGGAGCATTTTCACATCGGTGGCAAGATGCAAAACTTGGCTCGCATATGCGCCGCAGCAGATCATCGCGCCCCTGTTCATCGGAGTTTCCGTCTTCCTACTCTGGCTTGCGCTTCATCCTCTGGCAGCGCCTGGGCGCAGCCCGCGAGATGTTGCCCAGGCAGAAGGTTGGAGCATTGGGTACATGTGGATGTGGCTAGGGTTCCGGCTGGTCGGCAGCATTCTCGTTGTGCCGGTTATCGAGGAGCGGGCGTTTCGGGGCTACCTGCAACGTCGCCTGGTTTCGGCGGACTTCACAAACGCTCGCTACGACTGGCATTGGCCTGCGGCATTGATCAGCGCTGCGGCGTTTGCGCTTCTCCACAACAATTGGATTGCCGGTCTGCTCGCCGGATTGGCCTTCAGTTTCGCCGCTTCGCGGCGCGGCAAGTTAAGAGATGCCGTCCTAGCGCATGCCACTGCGAACCTGCTGGTCGCGGTCGCCGTCTTGGGGGCGGGGCGATGGGACCTTTGGTGAAGTGATACCAAATCCCGCGCGCCTTGGATCAAATGCAAGAGAAAGGGCCGAAGAATGAAGGTCAACACGTCGTCGAGAGCCATCGCTGAACCTGCTGACGGACCCTATCGCGCGGGCGCTAACGTAATTTGCGTCGGCGTGCAAAAATGCGCGACCTCCTTCATTCACTCGGCGATGGGCACGCATCCACAGGCAGGCATATCGGCGCCCAAGGAACTAGATTTCTTCAGCTATTTCTTCGATCGCGGCTATTCTTGGTATGAGAAGCATTTCTCCGCCTGTGTGGCACTTCCGGTACGTTTCGAGGCCTCTCCGTCCTATTTTTATGATCCTCGCAGCCCGGAACGCACCCGTGGATATCGGCCGGAAATGAAGATCATCGTACTTCTCCGGGACCCGGTAGAGCGTGCCTATTCCAACCACCTTCACGAGGTCATCCAAGGCCACATTGGTGCTGTCCCTTTCGAAGAGGGTTTGGCAAACAATCCCGGCTACATTGACCAGGGCCGTTACGCGACCCATCTCCGCCGTTGGTTCTCGCAGTTCGAACGGGACTCGATATTGGTCATGTTCGCCGAGGAAATATCGGCTGACCCGATTGGCTCCGCGCAAAAAGTCTATGCCTTTTCTGGACTTGACGCAGAGCATGTCTCGCCTGTGCTTCTCGAACGCAGGAACGAGAGCGACCGCGCACGACTGCCCGCTCTGCGCGCGGTGCTCAGGGCCGGTGGCGACAAGCTGCGCGACCTCGGCCTAGAAGATCAGTTGGCGCGAGTGAAAACAGTGGGACCTGTTCAGCGGCTGCTTGCCGCCAACAGCCAGAATATGCGCGGCATCGTGCCTCCGATGAATGAAGCCACGCGCGCGCGATTGACCGAGGTCTTCGAAGATGAGCTGCTTGCGTTGCCTGAACTCTTGCGTCGAGAGAGCCTCCCATGGGCGACGTACGAGAGACTCTGCGGGCTCCCTTCAGCGAGTCGTATCGGTTAGCCACCACGCTATGGAGGTACTTCACATATCCCGGGCAGATTTAGGCTTTTTTGAGCTTGCCTGTTGATCATGCCACCGCCTGACGGTCAGGGCCCTGATAGGCCTCGACCGGTCTTCGGCCCTCGAGCGCCGAATGCGAACGTTATCGGCCCAGCGGGCTCTGCCCAGGTCAAGCCGCTAATCTGAATGCCTCGGCAGGCGTGCGCATGACACCGCTTGATGCTGTCGTGCATTGTCATACGCATCGCTGCGTTCTTCCTTGCAGCATGAGCAGGTTTTCACTGACTCGATTCAGTGCTTCACAACCTGCTCGGCTGGAGACTTCCGTGTTCCGGATTTTTGTCTCAACTCCACCCCTTGGGGCCACAATGAGCCGGAAACCCTCCTTTCCGAAACCAATTCAGATGTCCCATGAGCGCTGGCGACGGGGAACTGTCTTCGCTTCCGCAGAAAGGCACGGTGAAATACGTAGATTTCGGCTTTGGAATATCCTAGTGTGTCTCCTGATTTGAAGAAGAAATTAAACACCTATGCGGTCTTGAGATCGTGATCTGTAAAATTTATTGCGCTGCCCGAGAATACGAGAATACACCAACTCAACTTTTGCGTGTTTTTGTGTGAATTTCAGAATAAGAAATAAGGAATTGTTTCGACGTGATTTTCGGGGTGATGCATTGACTCTGAGGGATGTGTCATGGGGGATTTCAGATTGGATTGTGTCTCATGAGCAGCCAGATTGCTCCTAGGGCTCTGTTGACCCAATGCGGGATGGAAATCTCAGCCGAGGGCCGTTCTGACTTGAAGGTCGCCGAGTCCCCTAGGCCCGTGATCGTTCTTCCTTGTGAGGTCTTGGTGGTAATTCCGACGTTAAACGAGGCCGAGAGCATTCAAGCGTGTCTCGAGAGCCTTCTATCGGACAAGCCCTTCATGCGTACTGTACGGATCGTAGTTGCCGATGGTGGCAGCACTGATGGGACACAAGAGATTGTCCGCGAACTGTGTCAAAAGCTTCCCGAACTCAGGCTGATTTCCAACGTCGCACGCCTTCAGTCTGCAGGCATAAACTTGGCTGTCTCTTCCGAGGCGGCTTCAGGATTTGTCTATCTTGTCCGTTGTGACGCACACGCGCTCTACCCCAAGGGATACGTTCGCGAGGTCGCCGAAGCGATGGCCTTGAAGCCGGAAGCGGCTTCGATCACCACGGTGATGGACGCGACGGGGAGCAATTCCTTCCAGAGAGCTTGTGCTTGGGCAATGGACACGCCGTTGGGCTCTGGCGGTTCCGGACATCGGGGAGGAACCAAGTCAGGATGGGTCGATCACGGACATCACGCAGGGTTCCGGCTCGAATGGTTTCAACGTATCGGTGGCTACGATTCGTCTTTCAGCCACAACGAAGATGCTGAGTATGATCATCGCCTTGGCCTTGCCGGCGGGCGGGTCTGGCTGGACAGCAACATTCGGCTCCAATATCAGGTGCGGCCCAACTGTCGATCCCTGATGAAGCAATATTGGCGCTACGGAAACGGGCGCGCGCGCACCGTTCTTAAGCACCGTATGCGGCCTAGACTTCGCCAATTTGTGCCGGTTCTAAACCTTTTGTTGATAGTGGCCAGCTTAGCCATCGCAATCTTCTGGCCCTATGCTCTGCTCCTGCCATTGCACTATCTGCTAACTTTGCTGACCATCTCGTGCGTCGGTGCTCACAGGCTGCGCAATCTGGCGGGGCTGCACGCCGGCACGGCGTTAGCTGTCATGCACAACGCGTGGGCTCTCGGCTTCCTGCTGCAATGCGCGCGCATAGGTCTCCGCGGAGATTGCGTCGCGGCCAGATCCACTGGGCGCAGGTCTACCTGATCGTAAAGAGGTCCACCGCGGCCCGCAGCCTCTGGCGGTCGAGCAGGACGAGCAGGCAATAAGCCAATAGGGCAAGTACCATCGCTTCGACGATACGCGAGCTCGGCGCAAGGCTGTGCCAAGGGTGCACAAGAATATAGGTTGCCGCCGCGACAACCGAAACCGCGATCGGTCTCAGTAGGACGTCTGTGCAGGCGCGGATGCTGATCGGCGCCACCTGCCGTGCCAGCATCCAGCCGCGTGGGATGTAGATCAGGGCCCAGAGCGTGAAAACACACGCAACGGCCTCGAGGCTCACCGAGGCGCCGATTACGACCAGGACCACTTTCAGGACAGTCCCTTCGATGACTAGGCGCACTTGCAGGTCGGTCCGCCCCAGTGCACGAAAAATGCAAACCAGGCAGGTGATGGTCACGGCCTCCGCGACGATCCCAGGCGTTGACAACGCGAAGATCGGGGCGACTTGGCTCCATTTGTCGGACAGCAAGACGCCGAAGAGATCACGCCCGGAAACCGCGATCATCGCCATCGCCGGTATCAGCACTGCGGCCAGCAGCCTGGAGGCAGCCAGGTAAATTGCGGCGATCATCTCGGGCAATTCCTTCGCCTTGGCCATGCGCACGTAAACGACAGAGGAAAAGGGCCCGGCAAGCCCGAATTGCGGCAGTCGGGAAAACCTCTGATTCATGGCGAACAGCCCCAGTTGGAATGATCCCAGCAACTTGCCAATCGCCACAAAGGCTGACTGGTGCTGGACAACCGAGATTATCGACGTGACGATCGTGTCCTTGGCGAAACCCAGGTGCCCCGACAACAATAGCCTCGAGAACGACAGCGACGGGCGGAACTCCGAAAGGTAGAGCAACCCCACCAGCCGCACCGCGGCAAGCGTCACTTGCTGCCCGACCAGTGCCCAGACTCCGGCTCCGACCAAGGCGAGCAGAACCGCGACCAGCAGGCCTGTGCCCGCCGCAACGACCTGAAGGCGGGCGAGCGCGGTGTAGTGTTCCCGGCGCTCGATTTCAGCATTCGGAGTCGCCGAGATAGATTGCAACAGCGGGAGGACAGACAATGTCGAGATAATCGGCAGCAGCATCGGCTCGGCGAAATACCATGCCCAGATCGGCGCCATGAGCAAAACGCCAGCGCAAAGCCCAAGCCCCAATCCGGTCAGCAACCAGAACACGCTCGACCATTCGACGGGATCATAGTGCGAGGTCCGGATAAGTGAACGGCCCAAACCGCCGTCACTCAGAACGGAGGCGAATATCACCACGGTCATCGCCAGCGCCATGATCGCGAGCTCCTCGACCGTCAGGTACCGCGCAATGATCGGCAGGACGAGCACTTGCGAGAGCGCAAGAAAGCCGCGTGCCAAGACGAGCGCCACTACATTCGTGAAGAAGCCGCGCTTCTGACGCTGATCCGGCGCAGAATGGCTCGAGTTCAGGGCCATGGCATTACCTCAGGATCGCGATATCGGACCATTCCATGACGGTGAGGTTAGGGGCGTGCGTCGCCTTTTCGAGCCATTCGGGCGCCGCAAACCCAGGCCAGCACTTGCTGTGCTGCCGGAAGAGCACCGGACGATAGCGGTGCCGGAACGCAGCATCTCCGAAGAGCCCGCCGAAAGCGTCGTCATTGGACGCCCAGTACTGCTGGGTCCCGCCCTCCGTGCAAGGCCTGTTGAAATTGGCGATCACGTCCGGGCTGTACTTCCAAAAAGTCGGCTTGTCGAAACTGGCGTGATTGCGCATGCCCACTTTCACCGGGTTGGCATGCGCCATTTCGACCCAATTGAGGCCTAGCAGATCGTAGATATATCCATCGTAGCCCAAGGCGATGCCGCCAGCCGGACCGACGCCGATCGATGGTCGAGGCGAGACCTCGTTGAGGTAGGCGCCAAATTCAAGGCCTTGCTGGTTGAGCCGGAACTCCTTCGTCACATCGAAGCGGGTCACGTGGTATTGCATAGACCCAATTAGAACGTATGTGGCCGCAGCAACGATTGAAATGGACAGTGTTCCGGTCCTTGCTGCGGCTCCCAAAGGAAGGATGCGGAAAAGCAATGCAACCCCGATGGCGAAAGCGACGGGGACGAGTGGCACCACTGGCTGATAGAAGCGCCACAGCGCGAAGTGGTCGCCCCCGAGACAAGCGTAGATGGCCAGAAAGCCGAACACTGCGGCTGCCCCAACCAATAGCCCGCGACTGGCAGGTACGCCTTCGTACGCGCGCTGAATTCCCCATGTTGCCGCCACCACCCAGGCCACGATGAAGGCCTCGACGAACGGTGCGCGCAAGACGAACGTGTTCGCATATTTGAGACCGTCAATGAGGTCCTGCATTCGATCGGACGAGACCTTGGCATAGAAGGTGTTAGGAAAGGGTTGACCGAAGTACCAAATCCTAAAGAGCGTGACTGCGGCAAAGGCGGACAGGGACGCCGACATCAGGATGAGGCCTGGCAGACGCAGTCGTCGATCTAGAAGTGTCCCGAGGGCGATTATCCCCACCGAGACTGCGACCCCCTCTGGACGCGAAAGCGGCAAGGCGATCGCAGGGACGAGCGTTCCGAAGGACAGCGCGGCCCCACTCTTCGGTCCTGCTTCGACGCACCCGATCAACTGCCGAACCAGAAGCATCACCATGCAGGACCACAGCGCCACCTCCATCATGCTCCAGATGGACCAGAGGAAATAGCCGGGGCTGCCTAACAAAGCCACCCACAGCGCAGCCACGGAAATCTGGGGCGACGTGCGAAGTCGTTCCGAAAGCGCCCTGCATAGCTGAAATACGTTGAAGACCGCGAAGGCTGTCATCAGGCTGGCTAGAAGAAGGACCAGTATCTCCGGCTCCGGCGTCAGCCAGTAGAGGAATGTCACCATCATGGTCCAGAGGATGCTGGTCGAACCTTCGACGCGCTCGCCGCCGGCGTTGTACACGTAGCCTAAGCCGTTCGCGAGGTTCTCGGCATAGGAGCGCGTGATCGCAGCATCATCGATCCCGATCGCTGGAAGGCCGCCGGCGAGGAATGAGGCCAGCGCCGCGCCAACTGCCGTCAGTGCGAGAGCGGCCACCCAGTCCAGAAGGACAATTCTGCCCTCGTTCCATTTGCCGCCACTGCACGACCGCACCTCCGATAGGCCGCCCGCCGTTCGGGATTGGTCAAAGAAACCTGATGTCATTTGTGGCTCCCTTCGCGCTTTTTGTCATGTCAGTCCCCTAGTCCGCTTGGCGCTGCCTTCCTTAGCAATTTGCCTTGGCAAACTCGCGCGTCCTGGGTGCAGGTCACCCACGCATCCGCAACCCAGTCAGGACAGCGCCTTCCATCGTGAAGTTCAGCGAACGAAACAGCGGATAGCCTTCCTTGGCAGTCTTCACCCGCGTGCGTTTCGAGCACACCGCCAGAAGCCCCATGTCGATCGGGCTCGGCAGACTGACAAGGTCAGACACCTCGAGCAGTTCCGGCGCATCGATCAGCAACAGGTCGAAGCGTTCGCAGAGGTCCTTGATCAGCCGGTCCGCCCGAGTGGTCCCGAACAAGGTCGCCGCGTCGGTCCTCCCGGGGACCATCGGCAGCAAGGAGACGCCAAGCGGCGTATCCTCGATGATCGCGTCTTTAAGGGGTGCCTCTTCGTAGAGCACTTCCACAAAACCGGCCGAAGGATTGACCTCGAACCGCTTCGTGAGACCTGCCGTCCTCAAGTCGGCGTCCAGGAGCAGACATTTCTTTCCCTGCTGCGCTGCGGCCCAGGCGAGGAGCATCGCCAGGGTGGACCTTTCCTTGTCATCCGACAACGAAACCAGCATGGCCGAACGTGCTGGCCTGCCAAGCGTAAGATCTAAATTGCGAATGGCGGACCTTGCGGCGCCGCCGAGCACCCAGCCCGCGCGGTCGCTCAGCCGCGTCGCAAGACTGCGGGCCGTGTCCTTGACGGGCAAACGCGGCAGATGGCCGAAGACGCGAAGCCCGAGTGCACGCGTCACCTGGTCGGATGTCACGAAACTTTTCGGTAGGAGTTCGAGTAGGAATATCATGCTCATCCCAAGGAACAGTCCGCCGAAGGTCGCCAGCACCACCGTTACCTTCTTGCGAGGCAACGCCGGTGCGTTTGGGGGTGAGCCATAGGCGATCACCTCGGCATCAGCCTGACGAAGGTTCTGGATCTCACTCAATTCCTTAAAGCGACTAAGAAAGTCGTTGTAGAGGCGCCGGTTGGCATCCGCGACACGAACCAGTTGGTTGAGCTTGATCTGATGCTTGGAGCGGGCGAGCATTGTGTTCTCGAGCCCATCAAGGTTTTCGCGCAACGCATTCACGTTCAGTCTCAAAACCTCGGCCTGGTTCAGCAATCCTTGCACGGCGCGATCAACCTCATCTTGTAGCGCATCCGTGAGCGCCATGGTTTCGCGTTTGATTGCCATCACACGGTCGCTATCGTCGGCAAAGCGCTCGCGCGCGAGTGCCGTGTCTGCTCGGAGCGCGGCGAGGCGGACCACATAGTTGTCCATGGCCGGCGAGGTGAGGATCGTCGCAGCCGCGATGAGGTTTCCTTCAACTAAAAGTGCCTGCGCTTTGCTGCCTTGAGCTTCGACCTCCGCCAGGCAACTCCTTGTATCGACCAGTCGGGAAGTCACCTCCTGCATTTGCTGATTGAGCCGCTCCGGACTGTCGATCTGGCTGTCTGCGACAGCCCCATAGGAAATCACTGCAGTTTCGGACACTTCCAAGACGTCCGCGAGCTCGCCGACGCGGGTCTCGAGCCAACGTGTGAAGCGCTGCGCTGCTTCGAAACGTCTGTCGCTTACGAAGTCGATGTATTCATCCGCCACCGCGTTCGCGATCCCCGCGGCCTTGATCGGATTTTCCGAGGTCGCCGTGACCTCGACGACGAAGGAGCTGCCGCGCTGACGAAAGGACAGGCTGCGCCGAAGACTATTGGCCACACCGCTATATTCACCGAGCATCGCATCCCGAGCGGTGGAAGCTTCGGCGAGCCCCGCGGAGACCTCTTCTACGTCCTGCTCCGGCGCGGGTGGAGGCAACAACATCACTTTTATGAAGTCGACAGCGGTCCGGAGAGCGTTCTTGATCGGATCGATCACTGGCACAGGTTCCGGCGGCGGGCGCAGGGCTGCGTTGAACTCCGGATCCTTGTCCAGCTCTAATGCGTGAACCACCCTGATCAGCAGCGCGCTCGAACCGAGAATGGCAAGTTCGCCTTGGATGGCAGTGTCGGTCAACGCACGATCTTCCAAAAGGTCAGAAGAATTTCTGGTCGCGCCGCTCTGAGTTCCGAGCAGCATGTCCGTTGAGGCGACATACTGCGGCGGATAAGTCGAAAGAGCGAGCACCGCGATCGAAAAGCACACAACCGTGGTTGCTAACAGAAGCCACAATCGCTTGCGAATGATCGTGATGAAATCATCAAGGCCGAACGGAGCCGCACGCTGAGACGCTTCCTCGTCTCCGGAAAGCCCTCCGCGTGGGAACATCGGGATCGGCTTTGCACCGCCGCGCGCGTTCACAGGCGGCTCCGACGTACCTGCACCGTCCTATACCGACAGTTGCTATGGGCCTGTGCGTGATTGTTACAGAGAGTAAGCCCCATCCAGACAATGTGGCGCTTCCTTGGCCTGGGCGCCGCACCTCCGGAATCAAATTGAGAATAAGTCATGTAAGTCCATAAAAATAATGAAAAAATGTACCGCGCGAAAGAAGTGCAGAGCTTTCCGCTAATCGGACAGCTTACTGGCGCTCGTTATCTCTAACGCTCACTGAAGCTAGACCAACTCTTTGTCATCCACGACCGAAAATCTCGCGATGTGGCATTGCGGAGAAAGATTAGGCCGAATTTTTGGCGTAGGCGATAATTGATGCCCGAAAATTTGTCACAGCAAGAGTCTCGGGGCCTCTAGCCGAGGCGAAAGGCAGGGTGCGCCTAGATTGACGGAGGTCGGACTGTTACGCTGGTTTCGCAATTATACCGCAACATTTTTCGGATATTACATGAATTTGCGCATCGATCAAAGCGTTCGGTTGCCCGACTTCATTATTGGCGGGGCTCCCAAATGCGGGACAACTTCCCTTCACTTCATTCTTTCTCAAAATCCTGCGGTCGGCATTCCCGATGACGAGATTCATTTTTTCGACGCCGATGACCCCATAGGCCACCCGGATTTTCTGTTTGATGGTCCGGATGGGCTCGACTGGAGGGACCCGAACCCGGGAAATCCAGAGAGCCTCGGTTGGTATGCGGGGCGTTTCAGCAAGCTGGCGGGGTGCGCGTGCCTAGGTGAGGATTCGACTATCTACCTCCAATCCGAGGTGGCCGCTGAAAGAATCGCCAAGATGCTTCCGGACGTGCGCCTGATCTTCATGCTGCGCAATCCTGTCAAACGCGCCTACTCGCAATACTGGCACCTCATAACAAGGGGGCGAACCACATGTAGCTTCGAGATGGCGCTCCGTGTTCACCCGTCCGTCATCCTTGGATCGACATATGCGCCCCACCTTCGTCGGTACTTGGAGATCTTTGGGCCCAAGCGCGTTCGCATCGTTCTTTTCGAGGATTTCCTTGCAGACCAGCAAGAGATCATCGACGGAATTACCGACTTTCTCGATGTCCCGAGGATGCAGGTGACAAGCGGCAATACCTGGTTCAACCGCACCTATTACCCATGCCACCTCGGCATGCAGCGCGCGGTCAACCTGCTAAGCGGCCGGATAGTCAGGCAACAATACCGCAACCACTTCAATCAGCGGCGCGGACCGCGCGAACACGCCCGGAACAAGCTACACTACTACTGGTTTCGCTATGCCCATCCGGTCTTCCTCAAGTCCACCAAACAGCCGCCGATGGCGCCGAAGACCCAGAGATTTCTCGAGCAGCACCTTTCAGCGCGCAACGGTGGGCTATCGACCTTGCTGGGGCGCGATCTGTCAGCCGTTTGGCCCCGGTTCACGGGATGAGCCAAACCAGCGTAGATATTGCGGTCGTCACGGACCCGCGGTTTTCCGGCGGCACCGCGTCGTCGGTGATAAGCGACGTGGCCAGTTTCTTGCGGCTGGGTCTGAAGGTCGGGCTTGTGCTGATCCGCTCTCAATTCTTCGATAGCTCGGCGGATCAGGCAAACCCGCAGGTCCTGGCACTTCGGGACTTGCCGGGCGTGAAGGTGATGGGTGGGGAGGTCCATGCCAACTTAGCATTCCTGCACCACCCGATGGCCTTCTTCCGCGGGGTGGAGGACACCATTGCTATCCGCACCCCCTGTGCGGTGCTCGTGGCCCACCATCCGCCATTTCGCGGTGATGGCTCCTTGGAATACAATCCTCTGACGGTCGAGAGACAGATTCTCCGAAGCTTGGGATGTAGGCCACGTTGGTCGCCGGTGTCAGGCACAATCAGAATGCAATTGCGCTGCTTTGCGCCGTTCTTGGCCCTGACTTGCGAGGACTGGGTCAATACGTTCGACGCGGGCTCCTGGCGCGCTGAGTTACCGGCATTCACCGACGGTCGCGCAGTGGTCGGTCGGCACGGAAGAGCTGATGCGCTCAAATGGCCCGAGCGTTTCGAGGAGGCTGTTGGCCCGCTGTCTCCCGGAGCAGGATGGAAGACCCGGATTATGGGTCTCCCGCCAAGTCTCGAACAGCAGATCGCCGCAGCCGGCGTCGGTTGGGACCTCGTGCCGTTCAACGCCGAGCCCGTGCCGGACTTCCTAAGGAGTCTCGATGCGTTTTGCTACTTCTACCACCGGCTATGGGTGGAGGCATTCGGCCGAACCATTGGTGAAGCGATTCTGATGGAGCGGCCTTGCGTTCTCGACCCGCGCCTTGAGGCTAACTTCGGAAACCTTGCGTATTATTGTCGCCCCGCCGAGGCAACGGCCTGCCTCGAGCACCTGCGCACCCATCCTCAGGCGACGCAAAATGCTTGCCGAGTGGCGCGTTCCCGGGCAGTAGAGCGGTTTGGTGATGCCAGTATCGCACGCCGCCTCCGGGCGCTTTTCGCTGATCCGGGCACGCGGTCACGCCTAGGGCCGAAATCCGCAACTGCACCCCAGACCCTTCGCAAGGTCGTTGGCCTTGCCCTGCGCGAGCAGGCCGAGGCCACGCCAGTCTGATGGCGTGGATCGGTCCGGAAACTGCACTCCTCACGACGTACGACGTTCTGGTGGTCGGCGCCGGCGCCGCTGGGTTGGCGCTGGCGGATGCGGCCAACTCGGCAGGCCGCAAGGTCTTGCTGTTGGACCGAGGCGGCCTGTCCGCCGCCACACCTTCGCTGGAACCGGAGTTGCCTAACGGCTCACCACACGACCTTCCGCACAAGACTAACCGGTATGGGCTTGGTGGGACCTTGGCGATCTGGGGCGGGCGTTGCGTCCCCTTCGACGAGGCCGATTTTGAATCTCGAGCATGCATCGCGTCCGGGTGGCCGATCAGCTACTCCGAGTATGCCGCGTGGTTGCCCGCTGCATCGACGATGCTCGGGGTCGAGGCGAGCTATCGACGCCCTGCGCCGCTGGCGTGGCCGAAGTCCCCAGCCGTTTGCATGGATTCTGTCGAACTGCTCTGCCGGGACTGGGTCCCTACCTGCATGACAAGGCGCCTGCTCCGGGACACTGGTCCCGACATCCTACTAGACACGGAGGTCACCGGGTTTCTCTGGTCCGCTCAGCGTATCAGCGGGGTGGTGTCCCGCAGTGACGGTGTCACGCGGCATCTGCGCGCAAACGAAGTTGTCCTCGCTTGCGGAGGGCTGGAGACCACTCGGCTTTTGCTCGAAGAAGAGCGGCGCGCCCCCGGACGTTTCGGGGGCACCGACTGGCTGGGCCGGGGGTACATGGGGCACCTGACGGGCAGCATTGCGGAAATCACTTTCAACAGTTGCACGGCGGTATCCGAGTTCGTCTACAAGCAACGTCGCGGGAACAGCCCTGCGCGTCGTCGCTTTCTCGTGACCCCGCCGGACAGCCCTCATGTCGCTTTCTGGATCGAGGCGATCGCACCAGAAGACGCCCGACACGGCTCCGCTGACCTGTCCCTGAAGGCAATGTTGCGGGGAGCGCCCAAGGGAACACGCCTGCGCCACTTCCGCAACGTTCTGGGAAATCCGGGCGACGCCCTTGCTGGGTTGGGCGCCGCCCTCATTCACAATCTAGAGCAACGCAAACGACATCCGGACAGACTGACCCCACGGCGACGGGGGCCTTACCGGCTGGCGTATCACGCCGAGCATCTACCGAACGTGGAGAGCCACGTCACTTTGTCGTCACGTGTGGATTCCGCTGGCCGGCACCCACTTCGTATTAGCTTTTCCTACGATGAAGCAACGCTGCTTGGGACGGTGGCGGCACATCGCCTTCTCGCCGCTGCGCTCGGTAAAGCCCAATTCGCCGAGCTGACGCTCGACGAAGAAGATGAGGAGGCGATGAAGAAAATACAGGCCATGGCGCGCGACGGCTATCACCAGATCGGTCTGACCCGAATGGCAACCTCTCCATTGAACGGAGTGGTCGATCCGAACTGCCGCGTCTATGGCACCGAGAACCTCCACATTGCAGCGGCGAGCGTCTTTCCTGTGTCTGGCCAAGCCAACCCGACACTGAGCGTTGTGGCGCTGGCACTGCGTCTGGCAGCGCACCTCTCCAATCAGAAGCGCTGGACACAGGGCGGGAGCGCCGCAGCATGAGTAGGCGGATTTCCATCCTAGGCAGAAGCTTCGATATCTCGGCGGAAACGCGCGACCATTTCCTAGTAACCGTTTGGCTACTTGTCACGGTCAAGCAGTTTCGCTTCGATGAACTGATACTCTATCCGCTCGCCCTCTACTTTTTCTGGGCTTTCATGCGCGACTTCCGGCAGATTTTTGAAATTCTCGCGCGCTCATACGTTCTGTGGTTTTTCCCGATCTGGTGGTTCTTGTCTCTCGCATGGGGCGAACATCCAGGCCAAACGCTCAAGAGCGGCTTGCAACTCGTGCTGACCCTGATGATCTGCTACGGTGCAGTGCTCCGGCTTCGCCCGAGACAGATCATGGTGTCGGTGTGGATCGCGGCAGGGTATTTCGGCCTCTTGAGCTTCATTGTGGATCCATTGGGCTCGAGCGCCAAAGGTGTGTTCAAGAGCAAGAATTCGCTCGGCGGGGCGATGGTCTTGTTCTGGGTCGCGGGGTTGTGCATGGCCCTTGATCCGGGCCTGACACGTAAGACCAGAATTGCCGCGGCAGCGTCGTTGCCAATGGCTTTCTGGATGATCCAGGTCTCGAGTAGCGCCACCGCGACCCTGCTGGCCATGGGCTCGTGTACGGCAGTGGCCTTTTTACGCTTCCGGAGTTTTTTTTCGCCGATCGCGACAGTCGGCACAGTCTCCTTGCTTGTCAGTTTCGCGCTGATTTATGGGAGCTACGCGGCGCTGGACGTCGTCGAGATCAATCCGTTCAAGCAGGTGCTCAGAGCCTTCGGCAAGAACACGACTCTGACCGGCCGAACGGTCTTGTGGGAATACGCGACCTTGGAGATACGCAATCGTCCGTTGCTGGGCGTTGGTCCCGGTGGTTTCTGGACGCCAGAAGATCCATTCTCTGTCGCCCGCCGGATATATGACGAGTTTCACAAAGTATACAGCGCCACTTTCGGGTTTCACAATTCATACTACGAAACCGCGGTGCACTTTGGACTTATCGGCCTTGGTCTACTGGTCATCACGACACTGTGGACGTTCTGCCGGATCTTCGCCTTTGCCATCGTCCAAAACGAGGTCTGGGCCATCTTCTTCACCTGCATCGCGCTCATTACGATCGCGACAAGCGTAACGGAGGTCGTTCTGATGTCAGCTTTTCACCTTTTGTTCATGCTCTTCGTCATGGGATCGCTGCTCACGTGCAAAAGCGCCTCTCCTTCAGCACTGGGCACACCTGCGAGGCCGGGAAAATGATCTGCAAATCGGCTGAAAAGCAGCAAGTTACACGCATTGCTGGCGGATTTCGAGTGGGCACAGCATCAATCTTCGCGCTCTGGCTAGCGCTTGCAGGAGCCGCGGCCGAGCCGACGTCCGACAGCTTTTTCGAAGACTTTGACAGCATCAACACCAAGCGCTGGCGCGTTTCTGATGGCTGGACCAATGGGGCGTGGCAGAACTGCATTTGGAGCAAGGATGCCGTGCGCGCCAAGGACGGAATGCTCGCCTTGAGGATAGAACGGATCGCGCAAACTAAAGGCGAAAACACCGAAGTCGCAGCCGGAGATAGACAAGTCGCGAAGACCCAAGCACAGGCAGTTGAGACGCCACTATCAAAGGTCGACGAAAAGGAACGCCGCCACGCTCGCAGTTTTGCGTGCGGCGAAATCTTCACGCGGGCTCGCTACGGTTACGGAACCTATGAAGCGCGGTTCCGTAGCGACCGCGCCTCGGGAGTCAACGCAGCTTTCTTTACCTATATAGGTCCGGTTACCGGCGATGCGCACCATGAGATTGATTTCGAGGTTCTGACCAAGGATCCCTCGAAGGTTTCGGTGAACACGCACGTGGACGGTGTTCCCCAGAATGGTAGGCCAGTCCCTGTCTCGGCTGGGGCTGACAAACAATTCAACAATTACGCTTTCATGTGGGAAGCCGACAGCCTCCGCTGGTACGTGAACGGTGTGCTGTATCATGAGGCCAGAGACACGCTGCCAAGCCTGACGCAGCGCATCTACTTCAGCCACTGGGGGACCGACAAGCTTACTGCCTGGATGGGGGAGTTCGAATACCCTGATCGCCCTCTCGAAATGCTGGTCGACTGGGTTGCCTATACTGCCCCCGGTGAGCGCTGTCGCTTCCCGGAATCCATCACCTGTTGATTTCCACTGCCCCTGCTGGTCCCTCGTTCACAGCGGGAGTTTGCAAGTTGGTTGTTCTTCTCCCCAACGCTGGACCAGTCCGTCGGCAAGCGCTTTGCTGTGGCCCTACGCGGCCAGGCTTGACGCCGGCGCGAAGTTCCAGGGCATGAGTTCGTCGATGCGGCTCTTTGGGTGCCCGCCGAGCAAGGCGCGCAGGGTCTCTGCGAGGTAGCGAACCGGATCGACGTCGCTCATCTTGCAGTTGGCGATGAGGCTGGCGAGCATGGCCCAGTTTTGCGCCCCGACCTCGTGCCCGGCAAAGAGAGCGTTCCGAGGTGGACCCCATTTCGCGGACAGGTTTGCGGCGCTGCTAAGCTTGCCTGTTGATTATGCTGCCGCCTTGAGGCCGGGGCCCTGAAGGGCCTCGATCGGTGTTCTGCCGCCGAGTGCCGAATGCGGGCGCTCGGTGTTGTACAACTCAATCACAGAACACCCACGGGACCGAGGAGCGCGAGGTGCTCTACCCTTGGCACCCCTGGACGGGGCGAGTTGTTCACGTACACGAGGTGATCGCGAAGGCGGGCTGGGCTGCGTTTCGCTGTAGCCTGAGCGGTATCTCGTCGGACCGACGGCTGGAGGTTCCCGTCTGGATGTTCGATCGGGCGGCCTGCCAGTGCTGGCAAGTCGCGGTAACGCCGGTTGCCTCAGTGGCGGCTTTGCGAGCTCTGGCGGCATTGCTGCACGATGCGGCCGGCGTTCGTGATGGCGCATCGCAAATGCCAGATTCGAGCGCAACATCGAGCTCCCAGCAGGCAATTCCGGGAGATGCCGATGCCACGCCGACCAGCACCACAACAGCTCGAGTTGTTCACTCACCCCAGCGACGCCGACCTGGTCCCGGCGCCGCACTGGCAGACGTTGCCGGAGGAGGCGCGGGTAACGCTGACCGAACTGATGACCCGCCTGATCCTCGACCACGCCGCCGGCGCTCAGGCGCCTCGCCGGACGGAGGCACGACATGAAGCATGAGAAGATCAGTTCGCACCACCTGGAGCGCAAGGCGATCCTCTACGTGCGACAGTCCTCCGCCCACCAGGTGCTGCACAACCGCGAGAGCGGCGCTCTGCAATATGCGATGCGCGACCGGCTGGCGACGCTCGGCTGGTCCTGCATCGAGACGATCGACGACGACCTTGGCCGGTCCGCGGCGGGCGGCGTTGCGCGGGCGGGCTTCGACCGGATGGTCGCCGAGGTCTGCCTGGGCAAGGTCGGTGCGGTCGCGGCGCGGGAAGTGTCGCGCTTTGCGCGCAACAGCCGCGACTGGCAGCAGCTGATCGAGATGTGCCGGGTCGTCGACACCGTCCTGGTCGACCAGGAGGCGGTATATGCGCCACGCCAAGGCAACGACCGTCTACTTCTCGGTTTGAAAGGAAGTCTCAACGAGTACGAGCTCGATCTGCTGCGGCAACGGTCGCTGTCCGCCCGTTACGAGAAGGCCCGGCGCGGCGAGTTGATCGTCGCGGCTCCCGTCGGCTTCGTGAAGGCCGGCGACAGGCTCGAGAAGGACCCCGACCGCCGCGTCCAGGAGGCCATCACCCTTGTCTTCGACAAGGTGGCCGAGCTCGGCAGCGCCCGGCAGGCCCTGCTCTGGTTCCTGGAGCACGGGCTGGACCTGCCCGCAAGACACGCCAATGGCGACGTGATCTTGCGCAGGCCAACCTATGCCACCATCCACCGCATGATCGAGAACCCGGTCTACGGCGGCGCCTACGCCTATGGTAAGACCCGAGTTGTGCCGAGACACGGCGCGGCCGTTCCGCGAACCGGCAGCCGCCGCAAACCGCGCGCTGAATGGCTGGCGCTGAAGCCCGGCGCACACGAAGGTTATATCAGTTGGGAACGGGCAGAGGCGATCCGCGCGATGGTCAGCGACAACACCCCCACGAGCCGGCACCATGGGGCGCCCAAGCACGGCGATGCCCTGCTCGCCGGTCTCTTGCGCTGTCGGCGCTGTGGCCGCAAGCTGACGGTCCGCTACACTGGGGCCAAGCACGACATCCCGCGCTATTCCTGCTGGCGCGATCTGCTCGACAACGGCGAGCCGCGCTGCATCGCCTTCGGTGGCCTGCGGGTCGACGATGCCATCAAGGATGCGCTGCTGCGAGTGGTCGAGCCGGGCGCCATCACTGCGGCCGCCGAGGCCGAGGCGCAGGTCGCCAGTCGCCGCGATCAGGTTCGCGACGCGTTGGCGCGAGACCTCGAAGCTGCCCGCTACGGTGCCGACCGCGCCTTCCGCCAGTATGATGCAGCCGATCCCGAGAACCGACTTGTGGCGGCAGAACTCGAAGCGCGGTGGAACCGCGCCCTCGCACGCGCCGCCGAGATTGAGGCCAAGATCGCCGCGCATGATTCTGCAACCTCCAGGCCTTCCTCCTTGGCGGCGCTGGATGCCGCCGCGCTCGGCACGGACCTTCGCACTGTCTGGGAGGCGCCAACGACCGATGCCCGGCTCAAGAAGCGCATCGTGCGCACCGTCATCCTCGAGGTGGTCGCCGACATCGACGACGACGCCTCCGAGATCGTCCTTCTGATCCACTGGATCGGCGGCGTGCATACCGAACTGCGCCTGCAGAAGCGGCGTCGAGGCCAGCGCAACAGTACAGCACCAGAGATCATCGCGGCGGTACGTCAGCTCGTTCTCCTGGCCACCGACGATCTGATCGCCGGCATCCTAAATCGAAACGGTCTGCTGACCGGTCATGGCAACCGATGGACCCGGGAGCGCGTCACCGCACTCAGGTCGCATCACAAGATCCCGGTGTTCCGCCCGGCTCCCGACGGCACCGAACCCTGGCTCAACCTGACCAACGCTGCGCGCCTGCTCGGCGTCACGGCCAAGACACTAAGACTGGCCGCCGAAGCCGGCAGCATCGAGGGCGTTCATCCGTTACCGGACGGTCCGTGGATCTTCGCCCGCGCGGAACTCGGCAAACCGCCAGCCCAGCAACTCACCCAGCGCGCCCGGCAGAACCCCAAATACCCCACCGGATCGCACCACGATCAGCAAAACCTATTTACTTCAGAGGCATAGAGAGATGGGCGCAATGAAGCAGGATTGTAGAAGGTCATCCACTTTCCGATGCCTACCCGGGCCGCAGACCCGGTTTCGAAGGCGTGGAGGTAGACGCACTCGTATTTCAGCGACCGCCATAGCCGTTCGATCATGACGTTGTCCATCCAGCGTTCTCGACCGTCCATGGAGACCTTCACCGTCGCGTCCAGCAAGGGCTGCGTGAAGCGCGGGCTGGTGACTCGCTGCCTTGATCCGTGTTGAAGATCTCGGGCCGCCCATGAAGCCGAAATGCATCCTCCAGCGCCTCGATGCAGAACTCGGTGTCCGTCCGGCATAGGCCTCGGACCCATGGCGGCCTCATGTCGAACAGTTTGAGAGCCGCCAGGACAGCACTCGGCGCGTCGCCCAGTCCATGATTGCGGCGAGGTAGAGGAAGCTGCGCCGCATGGGAATGTAGATGATGTCCACTGCCCGGCAGGGCATCGCGCAGCGATGTCCCGAGAGGGAGCGCACCAGACCTGGTTCGGGCGCTCGATCACCAAGTCGCTAAGAATATACGGATACTTGCGGTGCTCCGGGTGCGGTACCGTCGTGCGTGGACGCTGGTAGACAACGCGCAGGCCCATCCTGGCCATCAGCCGCCGGATGCGCTAGCGCCCGCCGCAGTAGCCTTGGTTGCACAGGTGCCTCGCCATCTGACGACTGCCGTAGAACGGCGTCTCCATGAACTGCGCATCGATTAGCTTCATGAGCGCCAGGTTCAGCGGTGTCTCGGTCCTGCCTGGCCCATACCACGCCGACCGGCTGATCCCGATCAACGCGCATTGCCGGGTGATCGACAGCACCGCGGGCCTGGGATCGATCATCTCTCGCCTCCGGGCCATGCTCACCGTCCGCTCGCCAGCGGGCTCGAACCGGTGGCGCCTTCTCTGGCTCGCCTTTGACTAAAAAATCGCGTTCCACCACGCGCTGGCCGATCTTGGCGTGCAGTTTCTCGACCTCGCATTCCTTCGAGGCCGCCTTCGCCCCCGCCTTGCCGGAGAAAATTCCGGACATGCCCTCGAGCGCCTGCCGCTTCCAGGTGTTGACCAGGGTCTGATGCACACCGTGCTTTGCCACCAGTTCGGCGACCGTCAGCTCGCCCCGGATCGCCTCAAGCGCCACCTTCGCCTTGAACTCGGCGCCGTTTTCTTTCGTTTGCAAGCCACGCTTTCTCAACCGAACCCAGGCGGCCTAATCTCGAACAGAACGAGCCAGACCCTCCTGACTGGCAGAGCATTCCGGGTCCCAAAATATTTGACGACGGACACTCCACGCGGCTGCCCCTGTTGGGTTCGGCCTTCGCCAGTTGTATCGGGGCGGACTGGCGCTTGGGCGGGCGGCGCTGGCCGGTTGTCGGCATCGACGTGATCGGCAAGGTCTTCGGGGTACTCGCAGGCTGGGCGGCCGGTCAGGTGACGCTGGGCGGCGACATGACCCTCGTGCTGCCGGGCCTCTTCATCGGCGGGGCGCTCGTCGGCGCGCTCACCGTCATGCATCAGGCGCTCTGGTGGGCGCTGATCCAGAGCTTTGTCTTCTTCGGCATCGCAGGCGTTCTTGCGGCGCAGATCGACCCCTTGCCCACAGCCGGCCTCGTGTTGCTGGGCTCTGGCTTGATGTCGCTCTGGCTGGAAATTCCCAATATGCTCAGGCAGCGGCACAGGCGTGCCGAACACCCACACCCGCTGCAGGACGCCGAAGCGGAGATCGACCATCAAGATCACGGGCTCATCCTGCGCATGGCGCTGATTGCGGGGCTTTCGGTCGGGCTCGCGTATTGCATCGCGCTCTGGACCGGGCTTCAGCGCGCCTATTGGGCGCCGCTCATCGTCCTCTTCGTGCTCAAGCCGAAAAGCTCTGACATGCGGCAGGCGGTGCTCAATCGGACGATCTATACGATCATCGGGGCTGTCGCGGCGACCGCTCTGGTCATGCTGCTGCCGCCAGAGCACGGGCTGCTCTATGTGTTGTTCGTGCTGACCGCGATGGCGACGATCTGGTTCAACGGGCGCAACTTCAGGGTGTTCATCGCGCTGGTGACCGCTGGTTTCATCCTGCTTGTGTCGATGGGGTTTGGCGGGATCGTCGAGAACGCCGAGGCGCGGGTCTATGCCACGCTGATCGGCTGTGCCGTCACCATTGTCGTCGCTTGGGCGATCCGGCAGGTGACCCACCCTGCACCGGCCTGACCCGCATTGATCACTTGCAGATCGGCAAGTCTCGCGGCGGGTGGTTCGGCAAGGATTGCCGCCAGTTGTTGATCACCGGCTGCAGCGTGCGCTTCGGCCAGAACTTCGGCGCGCCAATGGCGCTGAGGCACGCTGCGTTCCAGTAAAGCCCGGCGCGCGACAAAGAGCTGCCGGTCCTGACCGCATTGGCGACGGCGTCGATGTCGCGCCCTTCGGGGTAGATGTAGAGGCTGGTCGGGTTGCCATCCACAAGCTCGATGATGTCGTCAGAGACGGCGGGCGACCATGTGGTGCAGCCGTTGCTGCGGCCCCCGGTGTAATTCACCAGATTGCCGTAGGGCACATAGCCCTCTTTGTCGGCGTTCGGGCTGCTTGGGTTTTTGAACCGGCACTGCCATTTGAGAAAGACCGCGGGATGTCCGCCGATGGCCCGCTCTCTGGCGTTTTCGGTGTCGCCCTCACCGTCAAACAGCAGGAAGGTGCGGTAGAAGGGTTTCCGCTGGCCGGACTGGCTGTAGTAGCCCTTGAACGACGTCCGCGTCTCCGCCGTCGTGTAAGCGCCGCCCATGGTCAGTTTTGAGCCCTCGGCATTGCTGAAATTCTTCGCGCATTGCCGCCCGTTCGAGAAATCCGCGCGCTGCAGTTTCCGTCCGTTGCCGTAGCCGGAGGAGACCGCGCGAAACGATCTGTTGGCCTCGCAGATGACGTAGAAGCGCGCGCCGGGCGCGCCATTGGGTGCGGTGCTCGGGCGGGTGGCGTCCATCGCCAGATAGCAGGGGTTGCTGACCTTGCCGCTCTGGCGGTTCTTCACATAGAGCGCGCGCGCCCGCTCTAGAACCACCGGAGCGATCTTGCCTTCGCCGGTGCCCACATGTGCTTGCAGCCAAGCGGGAATGTCCGACGCCGCAGAGGCCGCCTGCCCGGCCAAGGGCGACGACAGCGCGAAGAGGATGCCGAAAAGAACGCAATGGAGAGACTTAAGGGACAACGGGTAAACCTCCTACCGGACGACGCGCGTCACACGCACTACAGCGCGTGCCCGCTGCGGTTGCAAGAGCTTCTATGTTTTCTCTGCCTCGGGGTCGGCTTTGGCCTCGGGATTGGTGTAGCCGCTGGGGTCAAATTCCTCGAGGTCATAGCCGTCGTCCTCCTCGGCGATGCCGGTCACATAGGTGGTGCCGGTGTCTTCGTCGTAGACGAGCCCATAGTTGGCACGCCCTTCCGCCTTGAAGCGCAGGTATTCGTGAACGCCTGCGTAGATGAAGGCGACAATGAAGGGCGACAAGATGATGGCGGCAAGATACTGAGCTTCCATGGCGGGGCTCCTTTGCGGTCCAAGCGGGGTGTCGGGGCCGGTCCGTCGCGGCGTCTGTCATCGTGCCATCCTAACATTCATGGCGGGGGGCATTTCAACCACCCCAGCTGAGACCGGGCTTATGGGGGGCCCAAAGGCGCATTTGTGCGGCCGTGCCAGCCTGAGCGGCGAGAGGGTCAGCGCGGTTCTTGCGGGGCCTGCCCCCCGCCCTAACCGCACTATTTTCGGGTGTTTTCCGCCTTCGCCCCCAAAGCGCCCGCCGCCTTCGACAGCATCGGGCGGATCGGAAGGAAGGCGCGGTAGCCCATCTCCATGACCCGCGTGCCTCCGGGAAGCGCGGCGAGCCGGGCCGCCCAATGCCATCTGGGCAGGCGGTGCCAGATCGCTGCAAAGGCCGCGGCGCCGGAGAGAAGGGATCCGTCGCTCTCGCGCACATGGAACCGCCGCATCGCATCGCGGGGCGTGAGATCCGGGCCGGGATTGGTCTCACTGCGCGAGACGTCGAGAAACTCGATCTCCTCAGCGCCTCGCTGCGCCTTGTAGTGTGAAACCTCGGCGCTGCAGAGCGGGCAGGACCCGTCATAATAGACCTGAAGCTTCCGGTTTTCGGCAGGGTGCTCACTGAACTGTTCCGCCATCTGTCGCTCCTCAACAGCCCTTCGAGGGGGAAACTAGCGCGTGCGGGGCGAAACGACAGTTATTGGGGGTTGGTGGAGTTCTCTGTTTGTGCTAACAGAGGGCTCCCGCCGGTTCTGCCCGGTGGATACCCAAACATTCTGCATCCGCCAGTGGACGACACACATCGCCCAACTGGTGCAGCCTTGTCTTGGCAAAGACGTGTCTGGGCAACAAAAGAGGGAGAACTTTCACATGGGTATTTTCAGTAAAGAGCAATCGAGCGTCATCGATCAGCTTCTGCAGCGCGGCATGTCCGATTTCGACATCGCCCAGCGGATCTGCCCGGCCGACGAAGACCCGGAGCTTCTGCTTGAAGCCGTTTCCATTCACCGCGAACGGCACGATCAGGCAGCGACCGCCTAACGGCGCGATACATCCTGAAGGTGGGCCGGGGCATTGCCCCGGCCTTTTGCATTTCGACGGGTCTCAGGCAGCCAGCGCCCGCATCTCGGCGATAAGGTCCGATTTCCCCTCGAACCCGATGCCCGGCAGCTCGGGCATGGTGATGTGCCCCTGCTCGACCTGCACCCCATCAGGGAACCCGCCATAGGGCTGAAACAGGTCCGGATAGCTTTCGTTGCCGCCGAGCCCCAGACCGGCGGCGATATTGAGCGACATCTGATGCCCGCCGTGCGGAATGCAACGTGAGGGGGACCAGCCAAGCTGTTCGAGCACCTCGAGCGTGCGCAGATATTCCACCAATCCATAGGAGAGGGCGCAGTCGAACTGCAGCCAGTCGCGATCGGGCCTCATGCCGCCGTAGCGCAGCAGATTGCGCGCATCCTGATGGGAAAACAGGTTCTCTCCCGTGGCCATCGGACCGGGATAAAACTCGGCCATCGCCGCCTGAAGCTGATAGTCGAGCGGATCGCCGATCTCTTCGTACCAGAACAGCGGATACTGCCGCAGCATCTTGGCATAGGCGATCGCGGTCTCCAGATCGAAGCGGCCATTGGCATCCACCGCAAGCTGCGCCTCGCTGCCGATCTCCGACAGCACCGCCTCGATCCGGCGCTGGTCTTCCGCGAGTGAGGCACCGCCGATCTTCATCTTGACCACAGTGTAGCCCCGGTCGAGATAACCCCGCATCTCTTTGCGCAGCGCGCTGTCGTCCTTGCCGGGGTAGTAGTAGCCCCCGGCGGCGTAGACAAAGACCCTTGGATTGGCTTCCACGCCCTTACGCTCAGCCAGCAGGCGAAACAGGGGTTTCTGCGCGATCTTCGCAATCGCATCCCAGACCGCCATGTCGATGGTTCCGACCGCGACCGACCGCTCGCCATGGCCGCCGGGTTTCTCGTTCTGCATCATCGCAGCCCAGATCCGGTGACCGTCGAGGTTGCTGCCCTCGTCGTTCAGCAGCGTGTCCGGACCCGCCTCGAGAATGCGGTCGCGAAAGCGCTCGCGGATCAGACCGCCCTGCCCGTAACGCCCGTTCGAGTTGAAGCCGTAGCCCACCACCGGCTCCCCATCGACGACGACATCCGTCACGACGGCCACAAGGCTCGCGGTCATCTTGCTGAAGTCGATGTAGGCGTTCCGGATCGGTGAGGCGATCGGCTTGGTGACTTCGCGGATATCGACGATGCGCATGGGCGGGCTCCCTTTCAGTGTGGACTGCGCCGGACGTTAGGCGCGCCAAGTGAAAGAGTTCCAATGCCGTTTCAGAGTATATTCATGCCCAATCGGCATGAATTATGCGGCGCCCGCGCGGGTGAGCGCGCTCCAGAACGCCTCGCAATGGGGCGAGAGCCGGGCACGGGAGCGATAGATCACGATCTGCAGCGGCACTTCGAACTCCGGTGCCCCGGCCCGCACCAGAGCGCCTTTTGCGACCTCTGCCTCCGCCAAGGAGGACGGCAAGAAAGCCACCCCCTGCCCCGCTTTGGCCATCTCAAGATTGGTGGAGGCCAGCACCGAACTCATCGTCGATTTGAGCCGTGGCCGACCATGCTGCGCCCAATGGGTTTCGAGGATCCGGTGAAGCCCCGACGCGGGCCCATAGGACAGAAGCGGCAGCTCCTCCGACCCGGACCCGAGCGTCCAGAGCGGAGCGCCCGTCTCCCCCGGCGCGCAGAACGGCACAAGCCGGTCGCAGCCCACCGGATGATGCGCAAACTGCTTTTCGGGAAGCGCCGGACCTTCGCCAGACCCCTTGTGACATATAAAGAATGTCGCATCGCCGCTTTCCATCAGGCGCACACACTGCCGGAAGGTGTCGGACACCAAGTTGAGCGTACCGACCTGCCCCGGACCTGCGACGGACATCAGCCAGCGCGGCACGAATGTGTAGGACAGCGCATGTGTCGCGGCGAGGTTCAGCGACCGCTGCGCGAGCCCTGCTGCCTCTTTCGCCTCGGCGCGCGCGTCCCATAGCGCCCGGACGATCGCCTCTGCACGCGGCTGGAACACCTTGCCAGCGGCGGTGAGGGACACCTGCCGGGTGGTGCGCGCAATCAGCGGCGTTTCAACCGCCTCTTCCAACGCCCGGATGCGGCGGCTGAACGCGGGCTGGGTCATGTTCCTTTTCTCGGCCGCGCGAGAGAAATTCAACTCGCGCGCCAGTTCCAGAAAATCCTCGAGCAGGCCAAGGTCCATATGCCGAACATGCCTCCGATCTATGCCCGATGCGTATGTAATAGCAGGCTGGAGCCGAGCCGGGGAGCTTTAGTTGGTGCCACCAAGTTCCTCGGGCGTCAGTTGGAACGGCGCGCTCAGGTTCTCGGACTGAAGGCGCTGCGCCAGCATGTCGACGAAGATGCTCACCTTGGCTGTCAGGTTATGGCGCTTGGGATAGATCGCCGCGATGTTGGCGGTCTGGAAGTAGCTTGGCAGGACGACGCGCAGATGACCGTCGCGCACATGCCGCGAGATGTCCCACTCCGAGCGCAGCATGATGCCCTTGCCGCCCAGCATCCATTCGCGCGCCATCTCGCCATCGTTGGTGCTCAGCCGCCCGTTCACCCGCGCCGAGGCGGTCTCTCCGGCCACGTCGTCGAACCTCCAGATATCGTAGATGTCGTGTTCCTGCCGCAGCACGATGCAATCGCGGTGGGTCAGATCCTTCAGCGACTTCGGAGCACCATGCTTTTCTAGATAAGACGTCGAGGCGCACATGAAGCGGCGGTTCCGCTGCAGCAGGCGCTGGATCAGGTTGCTGCTCGGCGAATTGCCGAAACGAATGTTCAGATCGAACCCCTGCTCGACGATGTTCAGCGGGGCGTCGGTGACCACCAGTTGCACCTCGACCTCGGGATAAAGCTCTGAAAACTCCGCCACCGTGGGCGCGATATAGGTCCGGCTGAAGCCAAAGGTGGCGTTGATCCGCAAGAGCCCGCTGGGATGTTCGAGCCCGACCCGCAGGCTGTTTTCAAGCTCTTCGATTTCGCCCAGCAGACGGACCGCCTTGCTGAAATAAAGCTCGCCCTCCCCGGTCAAACTGACCCGGCGGGTGGTGCGGTTCATCAGCCGCACGCCCAGCTTCTCCTCGAGCCGGGCGAGACGCCGACTGACCGCAGAGGCCGTAACCCCCATCTCGCGCGCGGTTTCGACAAAGCTCTCGTGCCGCGCCAAAAGCACAAAAAACCCCAGATCGCCCTCGCCCATTACTTACCTCAGCGCAATAATGAAGTTCATTTTCTGAAATTAATTAATTTCATGAAGCAGTCTAGGCTCCTGTTTGCCCACATTGAGGAGTGAAGGGCACCGACCTGTTGGCAGAGCCCGCAGGTCCTAGGGGGAGAGGGCGCGCGCGGACGGCCAGCAGGGCCTCGGCGCCGCCCACTTGCCCGCTCGGCCGTGTCCAGCGCGGCGTCTTAGGAGGAGGACACCATGAAGAAGACTCTCGCAACCCTGCTTGTCTCGGTCTTGGCGATGACCGGGCCCGTGGCTGCACAATCGGCCGAAGATTTTCCTTCAAAGCCGATGACTTACATCATTCCGTTCAACGCGGGCGGTGAAAGCGACATCTCGGCGCGGTTCCAGCAAGCCGAATGGGAGAAGGTCACCGGCCAGAAGGTGGTGATCCAATACCAGCCCGGCGCCGGGGGAGCGCAGGCATGGTCGCAGCTGACCTCGTTGCCCGGCGACGGCTACACCATCATGGGGATCAACCTGCCCCATACGATCCTGCAGCCGCTGGCCGGGTCGGTGGGCTATGCCACAGAGGACCTCGTGCCGGTCCATTACTTCCACTACACGCCCAACGCGATCTTCGTGAAGAAGGACAGCGAGTTCGAGGATCTGGCTCAGCTGATCGACTACGCCAAAGAGAACCCGGGCATGGTGACCTTCGCGGGATCGGGCTCGAACTCGGCCAACAACATCGCGGCGGTGCAGCTGAACGACCTGGCCGGGGTGACCACCACCTATGTGCCCTTCTCGGGCACCGGCCCGTCGATCACCGCGATCCTTGGCGGCCAGACCACCGCGGGCTTCAACTACGCGACCTCTGGCGTGAACCAAGGCGATGAGATGCGCATGCTGGCAGTGGCCGCCGACGAGCGGATGCCCGCCTTCCCCGACGTGCCGACCTTCAAGGAGCTTGGCTATGACATCGTCGGCGGCGCCTATCGCGGCGTGGCGGTGCCCTATTTCACGCCCGAAGACCTGCGCCAGCGCATTTCCGACATCGTGTCCGAGATCAACGCCCAGCCCGAGTTCGTCGAGAAGATGGAAAGCGGCGGCTTCGTGCTGACCGACATTCCTTATGGCGAGATGGACGCTTTCGTCGCCGAGCGTGTCGACGAGTTCACGCAGAGCGCCAAGGCCCTCGGCATCATCAACTGATCGCCTGAAATGGACATTCTCGGCTACCTTTTGGCTGCGCTGACGCCGTTCAACCTGATGCTTGCCCTTGCGGGGGTGATCCTTGGGACCGTCATCGGCGCATTGCCCGGACTTTCGGCGACCATGGCGGTGGCCGTGCTTGTCCCTTTCACCTTCACAATGGATCCCGCCGCGGGCCTCATCGCCCTCGGCGCGATCTACACCGGCGCGATCTATGGCGGTGCCTATGCCGCAATTCTGGTCAACACGCCCGGCACGCCTTCGGCCATCGCCACCACCTTCGATGGCTTTCCCATGGCGAAACGCGGCGACGGCGGGCTTGCCGTATCGCTCGCGACGATTGCCTCGGTGGTGGGCGGCGCGGTGGGCGCGATCGCGCTTTTGCTGCTGGCGCCGCCGCTGGCCAAGGTCGCGCTCGCCTTCGGGCCGACCGAGTACTTCTGGCTCGCCATGTTCGGCCTGACGCTGATCGCCGCGCTGTCGGTGGGCAATACGATCAAGGGGCTGATCGGCGCGTGCATCGGCCTCTTCTTGTCGATGATCGGCGTCGCGGTCGTTGGCGGCGACGTGCGCTACACGCTGGGCATGCAACGCTTTCTGGCCGGGATCGACCTGACCTCGGCGATTATCGGGCTTTACTGTATTCCGGTGATCCTCGATCTCGTGGCGACGCCCGACCCGCATCTAAAACCTTCGGACACCGGCGGGCTGCGGATCGGCGAGGGCCTGCGCTTCGCGATGACGCGGAAATTCAACGTCCTGCGCTCTTCGGTCATCGGGACCGTCATCGGCATCCTGCCCGGCGCGGGCGGCTCGATCGCTGGACTGGTGTCCTATTCCGAGGCCCGCCGGTCGTCGGACCAGCCCGAGAGCTTCGGCAAGGGCAATCCCGACGGGGTCATCGCCACCGAGGCCGCCAATAACGCCACCGTCGGCGGGGGATTCATCCCGACGCTGGTGCTCGGCATCCCCGGAACGCCGCCCGACGCGATCATCCTCGGCGCGCTGCTGGTGCAGGGGATCAAGATCGGGCCGACGCTGTTCACCACCGATGGCAACATCGTCTACACCTTCATCTGGGGACTGCTGATCGCGACCATCCTGATGCTGCCGGTGGGCCTGCTGATCGGGCGCTATGCGTATAACTCGATCATCCGCGTGCCCAAGGCGGTGCTTGCGCCGACCGTGGCGCTGCTGACCATCATCGGGTCTTTCGCGATCCACTCGAACGTCGAGGACGCGCAACTCATGGTGGTGCTGGGACTGATCGCGTGGGTCCTGAACCGCTTTGGATTTCAGCCCTCGCCCATCGTTCTGGGTCTGGTGCTCGGGTCGATCGCCGAGCAGGGGTTTGTTCAGACGTGGCTGATCGGCAATGCCTCGAACCGGCTGCCCGAGATGTTCTTCAACCGGCCAATCAGCATCGGCATCATTCTTGCGGCGCTGCTCACGCTGCTGTTCCCCTTCTGGGTCGAATGGAAGGCGCGGCGGCGGAGCCAACTCGAGCAGACCGCGCTGCCGCAGGCCGATGAGGGCACCGCGCTTCCGGCCGAGATCAAGACCCGAGACTTTCCGGGCATGGGGCTGGCGCTGCTGTTCATCCTGTGCGGGATCGCGATCTATTCCGCCGCCACCGGCATGTCCGATCTCGGCGCGGTGTTCCCCAAGACGATCGCCGCCGCACTGATCCTCTTTTCGGCGGTGCTGATCGTGCAAAACCTGCGGCGCCCGACCGGGCCAAGGCTCGGCGCGCTGCGGATGGAGGACGGCGCCGGGCGGCGGATCGCGCTTGGGATCACCATGCTGGGTTGGGTCTTTGCGATGCCGCACATCGGCTTTCTGGTGACCAGCCTGATCGCCTTTGCCGTCGTCATGCTGATCGCCGACTACGACCGTCCCCCGCTCCGGACGTGGGCGATCTGGGGCCTGTCGGGCGCGCTCATCTGCAGCGGCTTCTGGTGGCTCATGGCGAATGTTCTGCTGCTGCGCATGCCCGCCGGCCTGCTTTTCTGAAACGGAGACCCCTATGACCATGACAACTCACAAGATCGCCGCCATTGGCGGCGACGGGATCGGTGTGGAAGTCGTCGAGGCCTGCCTTGAGGTTCTGGACGCTCTGGCCGAGCGTGACGGCGGCTTTCGCTTTAAGGTCGAGAGCTTCGACTGGGGCACCGACCGCTACAAGCGGACCGGCGCCTTTATGCCCGAGGATGGCGCCGACCAATTGCGCGCCTTCGATGCCATCCTCTTTGGCGCGGTGGGCGCGCCGGATGTGCCCGACCATCTGACGCTCTGGGGTCTGCGCCTCGCCATCTGCCAGCCGCTGGACCAATACGCCAACGTCCGCCCGACCCGCGTGCTGCCCGGCATCCGCTCGCCGCTGCGCCATGTGAACGATGGCGAGTTGGACTGGGTCATCGTGCGCGAAAACTCCGAAGGTGAATACGCCGGCCAGGGTGGCCGCTCGCATCCCGGTCTGCCGATCGAAGTCGCCACGGATGTGTCGATCTTCACCCGCGCGGGGGTCGAGAGGATCATGCGTTTTGCCTTCGGGCTGGCGCGATCCCGGCCCCGCAAGCTGCTTACCGTGGTGACCAAGTCGAACGCGCAGCGCCACGGCATGGTTCTGTGGGACGAGATCGCCGCAGAGGTCGCGCGCGAATTCCTGGATGTCACATGGGACAAGATGCTGGTGGATGCGATGACCGTGCGCATGACGATGAACCCGGCCTCCATCGACACCATCGTGGCAAGTAACCTGCACGCCGACATCCTGTCCGATCTCGCCGCCGCCCTCTCCGGCTCGATCGGCGTCGCGCCGACGGCCAACCTCAACCCCGAGCGCGAGACACCGTCGATGTTCGAGCCGATCCACGGCTCGGCCTTCGACATCACCGGCAAGGGCATCGCCAACCCGATCGCCACCTTCTGGACCGCCGCGATGATGCTGGAGCACCTCGGAGAGCAGGCTGCGGCGGATCACCTGATGCAAGCGGTCGAGGCTGCCACCGGCAACCCGGCGCTGCACACCCCCGATCTTGGCGGCACGGCGACCACGCGCATGGTCACCGATGCGGTGATCGCCACAGTGCGCGGCCGCAATTCCTGAAAGGACAGACCATGGCTCCCAATCATCTTAAGATCGCCGTCATCCCTGGGGATGGGATCGGCAAGGAAGTGGTTCCCGAAGGGCTGCGCGCCTTGGAGGCGGTGGCGCGGAAACACAGCATTGACCTGCGGTTCGATGAGTTCGACTTCGCCTCCTGCGACCATTATCTCAAGCACGGGCAAATGATGCCGGGCGATTGGAAAGCGCAGGTCGAGGGGCACGACGCGCTGTTCTTCGGCGCGGTCGGCTGGCCAGAGACGGTGCCTGATCACATCTCGCTCTGGGGCTCGCTGATCCAGTTCCGGCGGCAGTTCGATCAGTATATCAGCCTGCGTCCGGCGCGGCTGATGCCGGGGGTTCCCTGTCCGCTTGCCGGTCGCAAGCCCGGCGACATCGACATGTGGATCGTCCGCGAGAACACCGAAGGGGAATATTCCTCGGTCGGCGGCAAGATGTTCCCGGACACCGAGCGCGAGATCGTCATGCAGGAGACGGTGATGACCCGCGTCGGCGTCAACCGGGTGCTGAAATACGCCTTCGAGCTGGCGCAGAAACGTCCCCGCAAGCGGCTGACCTCGGCCACCAAGTCGAACGGTATTTCGGTGACCATGCCCTATTGGGACGAGCGTGTCGCGGAGATGGCGCAAGCCTATCCCGATGTCGCTTGGGAGAAATACCACATCGACATTCTCACCGCGCATTTCGTCCTCAACCCGGACAAGTTCGATGTGGTCGTCGCCTCGAACCTCTTTGGCGACATCCTCTCTGACCTCGGCCCGGCCTGCACCGGGACGATCGGCATCGCGCCCTCCGGTAATATCAACCCCGACGGGCTTTTCCCTTCGCTGTTCGAGCCGGTGCATGGATCCGCCCCGGATATCGCGGGACGGGGCATCGCCAACCCGATCGGGCAGATCTGGGCCGGGGCGATGATGCTGGATCACCTTGGCCACGGCGATGCAGCCGCCGACATGTTAACCGCCATCGAACAGGTCTTGTCGGAGGAGGCGCTGCGCACCCGCGATCTCGGAGGCGAGGCCAGCACCGAGGCCTGCGGCAAGGCCATCGCCGACGCGCTCGCGTAAACTAGGGGCGGCGCAGCACAGCGATCAGGACAGCGGATGGAAACAGGCCACCTGAGGTCCCTCGCCCTGCCCCGCCAGCTGCGGCACTTCCGTGCGGCACCGCGCGCTCGCATGAGGGCAGCGCGCCGCGAAGGCGCAGCCGGGCGGCGGGTTCAGCGGGTCGGGAAGCTCGGTCCCCTTCTGCTCTGGCGCGGTGAGCGGGCGGCCAACCACCGGCGCGCTGTCGGCCAGCAGCTTGGTGTAGGGATGGCGCGGCGCGCGAAACACCTCTTCGGCGGGACCTAGTTCGACCACCGAACCGAAATAAAGCACCGCGATGCGGTCGCTCACCGCCTCGACCACCGCCAAATCATGAGAAATAAAGAGATAGGTGAGCCCGAACTCCGCCTTGAGATCGGCCAGCAGGTTCAGCACCTGCGCCTGCACCGAAACATCCAGCGCCGAGACCGGCTCGTCGAGAATGAGGATGCTGGCCTGCGCCGCCAGCGCCCGCGCGATGCCGATACGCTGCGCCTGCCCGCCAGAGAACTCATGCGGGTAGCGTTCGAGGAACTCCTCGCGCAGGTTCACGCTCGCAAAGATCTCTGAAATCCGTCTGTCGCGCTCGGCCTTTCCTAGGCCGTGCAGGCGCTTCAGCGGAGCTTCCATGATCTGCCGGATGGTCTTGCGCGGGTTGAGCGAAGAGATCGGATCCTGAAAGACATATTGGATACGCTTGCCGAAGACCGCCGGATCGGCATTGTCGAGCGCCGCCCCATCAATTTCGATGTTGCCCGTCGTGGGCTCGATCAGCCCGACCAGCAGCCGCGCCAGCGTGGACTTGCCGCAGCCGCTTTCGCCGACGATGCCCAGCGTCTCGCCCGTCTGCACGTCCAGAGTGATTGGATGTACGGCCTTCACATGCCCCACCGGGCCGCCGAAGAGCCGCCGCCCCACCGCGAAGGACTTGGACAGGTCTGTCAGTTTCAGCGCGATGCTCATTCAGCGGCCTCCTGCAGCGGGGCTTCGGGGTGGATGCAGCGCACGGCGCGCGGCCCGGCGCGGTGCAGCCCGATCTCTCCAGCCCGGCAATCGGCCTGCGCACGGGTGCAACGCTCGGCAAAGGCACAGCCCTGCGGCAGCCGATCGACCACCGGCGGCAACCCTGGGATCGCCTCAAGCCGCCGTTTGCCGGTGCCAAGCTCGGGCACGCAGGCCATCAGCCGTGCCGTATAGGGATGCAGAGGCCGCTCGAGGATCGCCTTGGTCGGTCCCTCTTCGACGATCCGCCCGGCATACATCACCGCCACCCGGTCGCAGAGCTGCGCCACCACGCCGAAGTCATGGGTGATGAAGACGATGGCCAGCCCGCGCTCCCGCCGCAGATCATCGAGCAGCGCGAGAATCTGCGCCTGCACCGTCACGTCGAGCGCGGTGGTGGGCTCGTCGGCGATGATCACATCGGGCTCGTTGGCGAGAGCCATGGCGATGCCGATACGTTGACGCATCCCGCCCGACAACTCGTGCGGGTAGTCGGTCAGTCGCTTCTCGGGGTTGGGGATGCGTACCGATTTCAGCAAATCCAGCGCCCTCGCGCGACCCTCTTTGCGCCCGATCGGACGGTGCGCGCGGATCGCCTCGATCAGCTGGTCGCCGACCCGGTAGAGCGGATGCAGCGTCGCCAGCGGGTCCTGAAAGATATAGGCCACATTGCGCCCGCGCATGTCGCGCAGCCGCCCATAGGGAGCGCCGATCAGATCCTCGCCCTCGTAGCGCACCGCGCCGCCGGTGATCACACCGGGCGGTGAGGCCACCAACCCCATGACGCTGAGCGCGGTGACCGACTTGCCCGAGCCGCTCTCGCCGATGAGCCCGAGGCATTCGCCGGGCTTCACATGCAGCGACACGCCGCCCACCGCGCGATAGACGCGGTCCTTGACGTGGAACTGGGTCTGCAGATCCTGCACCTCCAGCAGCCCCTGCCCCTTGCTTTCCGGCACCGGGCCTTTGCGGGCCACCCGCGTTGCCGCCATCGGCCGCGACAGCGCGCCGGACTTCAGCCGCGGGTCGAGCGCGTCGCGCACCCCGTCGCCGAGCAGATTGATCGACATGACGATGATCAGGATCATCAGCCCGGGCACCACCGAAGTATGCGGGTTGGTGATCAGCGCCGAGCGCGCTTCGCCCAGCATCGAGCCCAGATCCGCCTGCGGCGGCTGCGAGCCGAGGCCGAGGAAGCTGAGCCCCGCCGTCTCGAGGATCATCCAGCCAATGGTTGTGGACATGGCGATGACGATCACCGGGACCACATTGGGCAGGATCTCCGACAGGATGATGCGGGTGTTCGACAGACCCGAAAGCCTTGCAGCATCGACGAACTCGCGATGCGCGAGACCCACGGTGATGCCGCGAATGTTGCGCGCGAAGAAGGGCACGTTGACAGCCGCCACGGCGATCAGCGCGTTCAGCAGACCCGGCCCGAGCGCCGCGACGATGGCCAGCGCCAGCAGGATGTAGGGAAACGCCATAAGCATATCGACGCCGCGCATGATCAGATTGTCGACCCGCCCGCCGTAATAGCCCGAGATGATGCCCACCGCCGCACCGATGGTGGCCGCCGCGATGGCCGCGGCAAAGCCCACCGCCAGCGACAGCCGCGTGCCCCAGAGCAGCCGCGACAGCAGGTCCCGCCCCAGATGATCGGTGCCGAGCAGCGCGCCCTCGGAGAAAGGCGGCTGAAAGCGCGCGCCGGTGTTGGTGACATCCGGATCTGCCAGCGGCAGCAGCGGCGTGACCAGCGCCAGCAGCACCACCAGCGCCATGACGATGCCTCCGGCCAGCGCCAGTCGGTTTCGGGCGAGGAGTTTGAGAAACCCGCTCATGTCTTGATCCTCGGGTCGAGCAGGCTCTGCGCCACATCCACCGCGATGTTGAACAGCACGTAGCAGGCGGCAACCAGCACCACCCCGCCCTGCACCAGCAGGATGTCGCGTTTGAGGATCGCATCGACCAGCATCCGCCCCACACCGGGCCATTGAAAGACGATCTCGATATAGACCGCGCCCGACAGCACGAAGCCCGCCTGAATGCCCAGCACCGGGATGATCGAGACCATGGCCGCCTTGAGCGCGTGGCGCCAGATCACCCCGCGCTCGTGCACCCCCTTGGCCCGCGCGGTGCGAATGAAGTCCTGCCGCAGCACCTCGAGCATGGCCGAGCGCGACAGCCGCGCCACGACCCCGGTCGCCACCACCGCAAGAGCGATGGCGGGCAGCGTGAGGTGCCGGATCAGCGCCAGGAGATCGCGATCGCCGTAGATCGGCCACATGCCCGAGACCGGAAACCACTTCAGCTTCACCGCAAAGATCAGGATCATCATCATGCCAAGAAAGAACGACGGGATAGAGATCCCCAAGAGCACCGCGAAGGTGATGCCCTTGTCGCCCCAGCCGTATTGGTTCGCCGCCGAGATCACCCCCGCCACGATGCCGAAGATGGAACAGAGCACAAAGGCCGTGCCCGCCAGGACCAGCGTCGCCCCAAAGCGCTCAACCACCTCGTCGAGCACAGGCCGGTTGAGCGAGAAGGAGGTGCCGAAATCTCCGCCCAGCATATTGCCGAGCCAGATGAAATACTGCTGCACCAGCGGTTTATCGAGGCCAAGATCGCGGTTCAGCTTCTCGACGTTCTCTGGCGTCGCATAGGACCCAAGGATCGCCGTCGCCGGATCGCCGGGGATCAGCGCCATGATCGCAAAGACGATCACGGTGATCCCCAGCAGCACCGGGATGGCCGAGAGCAGTCGCTTGAGGATGTAACCCGTCATGGCAGCTCCATCTGCGGCGCAGGGCAGCGCCCTTCATTGTTCTCCAAATACGCCGGGGGAGACGCGGCCCCGCGGGCCGCGGCGGGGGCAGCGCCCCCTTTCTCTCAGCGCCCCCGTTCAGCGTCCCCGCCCGCGCGTCAGTTCTTCACCACGTCATCCAGCAGCAGGAAGAACGACGGCTGCAGCGTGAAATTCTCCACCCGCTCCGAGGTCACTGCGTTCTGCTTCCAGTTCGCGACAAAGACCCATGGCGCGTCTTCCTGCACGATGGTCTGCATCTGCTTGTAGAGCTCGGCCCGCTCGCCTTGGTCGGTGGCCACGCGCGCCGCTTCCAGCAGCTCGTCGACCTCGGGGTTGGAATAATAGCCCGAGTTGAACCCGCCCTTGTCCGGCCAGGCATCGCTGCGCAGCGCGAGGAAGGGCAGCGTGTCGGGATCATTGGTCATCCACGCCATCTCGGCCATGTCGGCCTTGCCCTCGAGCCCGGGGTTCACCTCGCCGAGGAAGGTATTCCACTCGTAGGTCTCGATCTTGGTGTCAAAGCCCACGGCATTGAGGTCGGCCTGAATCGCGGTGCCCATGGCAATGGGATCGAGCATTCCCGAGCCGCCCTCGGTGACGTAGAAGGTCAGCTCCGCCCCCTCGGCCCCGGCCTCGGCGAGCAGTTCCTTGGCCTGCTCGGGGTCGTAGGGATAGGGCTCGAGATCGTCGTTATAGGCCCAGGCAAATGCCGGCGGCGTCGGCCCAGCGGCGACCTCGGCAGTGCCCTCCAGCACGTCGTTCACCAGGGCTTCCTTGTTGATCGCGTAGTTCGCAGCCTGACGCACCCGCTTGTCGGCGAAGGGGCCCTCCTTGGCGTTGAGGATCAGGAACCAGACGTGCGGACCGGCCTGTTCGTGCAGCGTGTAGGCGTCACCCTGAAACTCGCTTAGCGCCACGGGCGGCACCTCGACCATCAGGTCAATGCCGCCGGCCAGCATCTCGGCGGTGCGGGTGTTGGCGTCGGTGATCGGGCGGAAGACCACAGCCTGAAGCTCGGGCGCGCCATCCCAATAGTCGGGGTTGGCTTCGATCACCACCGCTTCGTTCGAGCGCCACTCGGCGAATTTAAACGGGCCAGTGCCAGAAGGGTTGCGGCCAAAATCCGCGCCGTATTGCTCGACTGCGGCGGGCGAAACCAGCAGGCCAGTGGGATAGGCAAGGTTCGACAGGAAAGGTGCGTAGGGCTCCGAGAGGGTGAATTTCACCGTCAGATCATCCACCGCGTCGATGCTCTCCACCGACGAGAAGAAGAAGGCCAGCGGGAAGGGGCCGGTGTCGTGGAAAGGGTGGCTCTCGTCCAACATGCGGTCAAAGTTGAACTTCACCGCCTCGGCGTTGAACGGGGTGCCATCGTGGAAGCTGACGCCCTCGCGCAGGGTGAACGTATATTCGGTGCCATCGTCGGAAATCGTCCAGTCGGTCGCCAGCGCCGGTTCGACCTCCAGCGTGCCGTCCTTGTAGCGCACCAGCCCATCGTAAACGTTCATCAGGATGCGAAAATCGTTCACCGCGGTCACCGCGGCCGGGTCGAGCGATTTCGGCTCGGCGATCTGCCCGACGATGAGAACGCCCGGCGGCGTCTGCGCCAGCGCGCCGGTCAGCGTTCCGAATGTCAGCGTAAGGGCCGTGCCCGCGGCCAGCAGACCCCGGCGGGTGAAGGACGTGATGGACATTTCGTGACCTCCCAGATGGTCAGGATGAATTATTTATCATGATAAATTGCATGAGGCCAAATTTTCATGATAAATTCAAGCCTGCAGCAGACAGGGCCCCTGAATGACCATTTCCATCCTCGCCTACGACGAAAAATCGGGCAGCTACGGCGGCGCGGCGACAACCGGCAGCCTTTGCGTCGGTGGCTGGGTGCTGCGCGGCGATGCCGACGCGGGCCTCAGCGCCTCGCAGGGCTCGCTGCCCTCGACCCTTTGGGGTACCGGGGTGCTGGAGCTGATGCGGCAGGGGCTCTCTGCCGACGAGGCCCTCGCGCAGACCGTGGCCCCTGATACCGGGCGGGCGCAGCGGCAGCTCTCGGCGCTTGATCTGCAGGGGGGCACGGCGAACCACACCGGCAGCGAGAGCATTCCTGCCGCGGGCTTCCGGCAAGCCAAACATGTGATCGTTTCGGGCAATCTGCTGTCGTCAGAGACGGTGCTGGATGCCTGTCTCGACGGCTTCCTCGCTTCTACCGCGCCCTTCGAGCAGCGGCTCTTGGACGCGCTCGACGGCGCTGCGGCGACCGGCGGCGACAGCCGTGGACTGCTTTCGGCGGCGTTGCTGGTGGTCCGCCGCAGCGCCGCGCCGCTGACCCTGCGCATCGACCGCTCCGAAACACCGCTGCGCGATCTGCGCGCGCTGCACGGCCATGCCACCAAAGGCGCCTATGCCGATTGGGCGGCGACGGTGCCGACGCTGGACGACCCCTATCTCGGCGAGCCCTTTTCCAAGATCGTCAGCCAGTAGGCCCCGGCCCGGTTACTCGGCGATGAAGCGCTTCATCACCACGGCCTCCTGATCCTCCATCATGCGCCGCGCCATCTGCATGTGATCGCGCATGATCTCGCGCGCCGCATCAGCGTCGCCGGCCTTCAGCGCCGCGATAAGCCCAAGCTGATGCGCGCGCCCGCGCTTCCACAGCTCTTCGTTCGGCTGCGCATAGAGCTTTTTGTACACCGTCAGATCGGTGAGGATTCGCGCCATGAAGCCGATGAAAAAGCTCAGCATGGCGTTCTCGGAGAACTCCGCCAGACAGGCATGGAAGCGCAGCGATGCGACGTGCTGCGCCCGCTCCTCCTCGGCGCTGGTGGCGGGATGCTCATACTCGGCCATGATCGCCTCGAGCCGGTCGATCTGCGCCGCGTCGAGCCGCCCCGCAAGAGACGCGGCGACCTCGGGTTCCAGAGCCACGCGCAGCTGGTAGATGTCGTCGATCGAAACGTTGCGGAAATAGAAGTAGTTGGCCAGCAACGCCCGCGCGCGATCCGTGCTCACCTCGCCGACGAAGCTGCCTCCGCCGGGTCCGGTTTTGGTGACCACCAGCCCCTGCGCCTGCAGCAGCCGCATAGCCTCGCGGATGGTCCCTTTGGACATGCCGAAGTGGCCGATCAGTTCGGCCTCCCCGGGAAGACGGTCGCCCGGCAGAAGGCCCTTCTCGACCACCCAGTCCTTGATCGCCTCTGCCACCCGCACCGGTCGGGAACGGCGGATCGTCTCGGCGGGTTCTGCGTCGCTCATAGCCTCGTCTCTTTGCAAAATCGCCCAGGGTCTTGTTTCAGGTTTTTGGTGGGCGGAGCCGCTGTCATTTATCATGAGAAATTTAGCGCCGACAACAGTGTGGATTAGACCGCATGATCGCGGAGTGAGCCTGACTGGGCTGGTCACCTCTTCCGCGGCATTCTCCTTTCGAGGGTTGCGTCCGGTTGGCGGGCGCCGAGCCTCAAGAATGGGGGAGAGACCACGTTCATCGGATTGGATGTCCATAAGGCGACGATTTCAGTCGCGGTTGCGATGGGAGAGCGCGGCGGAGAGGTCCGGCATTGGGGGACGGTGTCGCACCGCCCTGATCATGTCCGTAAGCTGGTGGAAAAGCTGGCTGCGAGCGGAGGCCGGTTGTGTTTCTGCTACGAGGCCGGGCCTTGCGGCTACTGTATCGACCCACTGAATTCCTGCTCATGCTACAAGGGAGAACGTAGCGATGAGTATGACGATGGACGACAGCATCAAGCGTTGGACGGCGAAGCGGAAGACGGCTCTGGTGATCGAGATCATCCAGGGCAAGACGACCGTGTCGGAGGCAAGTCGATCATTCGACCTCACACCCTCCGAGATCGAGGGCTGGGTAGAAGACGCCAAGCGGGGGATGGAGAACTCGCTGCGCACCAACCCGCTCGACATCCGCGAGCAATACGAGAAGCAACTCCGGGACCTTCAGGAAGCCTACGGCGAGGCCATGCTGGAGCTGCGGGCCCGAAAAAAGCTTCAGGCCCTGCTGGATGCGCAGGACGGGAATTGATCCGTCGCATCCAGCAGGGCCTCTTGGCGGAGGGTGTCGCAGTGTCGATCGCCAAGCTCTGCACGTGGTTCGGCATTCCCCGGCGCACGGTCTACTACAAGCCGGTGAAAGCCGCGCCGAAGGTCGATCCCCGCTTCGCCGAGCCGATCAAGAAGATGATCGAGGAGCAGCCGTCCTTTGGCTATCGGTCCGTGGCCTGGCTCCTGGGCTTTAACAAGAACACGGTGCAGAGGATCTTCCAGATCAAGGGCTGGCAGGTTCGCAAGCGCGCCGTGGGCATGCGCCCCCGCATCCAGGCGGTTCCGTCTGTCGCAGCTGCGCCGAACGAGAGGTGGTCGACCGATCTCGCCCGCATCTGGACCGGCAAGGACGGCTGGGCCTCGCTGGCCTTGGTGATCGACTGCCATACCCGCGAGCTGCTGGGCTGGCACCTGTCGAAATCCGGCAAGGCTACGACGGCCAGCGCCGCCCTTGAGCATGCGCTGATCGCGAGGTTCGGCACCCTGGGCCGGGTCGAGGAGGAGTTCCTACTGAGGTCAGACAATGGCCTGGTCTTCACCAGCCACCACTTCACGGCCATTGTCCGCAGCTACGGGCTGAAGCAGGAGTTCATCACCCCGTACTGCCCGCAGCAGAACGGCATGGTCGAGCGCTTCATCCGGACCCTGAAGGAGCAGTGCGTGCATCGCCACCGCTTCGGAAGCATCCAACACGCGATGCGCGTTATCGGCGATTGGATTGCCTTCTACAATAACCGCCGCCCTCATCAGGCGCTTGCCATGCGCACGCCTGCCGAGGCATTCACATTAGCGGCCTAACCTGAGCAGATTCCGCTGGGTCGATACACTACGGCTTGCACCGGCAACTCGTCGAGATGGGGCATGACTGCATCGTGGTCGCACCATCGCTCAGTCCAGTGAAGGCGGGCGATCGTGTGAAGACCGACCGCTGCGATGCAATGATGCGGGCCAAGCTGCATCGAGCAGACGAATTGAAGTGGTCTCTGAAAATCGGACACTTTGCTAAGCTCGCCACGGATCGTCTCAAGCGCCACCTTCGCCTTGAACTCGGCGCCGTAATTCTTTCGTTTGCAAGCCACGCTGTTCTTCCTCGTCATCGTTGGCGGCGAGCTTAGCAAAGTGTCCGATTTTCAGAGACCACCTCAGCGTGGAGGGCCGACATTATAGGGCCGACATTATGGGGAATAGTAGTTCCAGTTCTGACGGGTCCGGCGGTAGTGCTGATCATCCCAAAGCGACGCGTCCGGTTGCCCCGTCGGCTCCGATCCGTTCCAGAAGATCTTCAAAACCGCCCCATGACGACGTGCCTCCAGGAC
>NZ_JBSWTP010000002.1:0-173500 GCF_056158605.1 Salipiger sp. ABN3_019 | reverse complement strand
GGAGGACCGGGCTTGAAGACCATCTCGACCATGATGATGAAAGGCGGCAGCGGGAAGACGACGCTGACCCGCATCCTCGCCTCGGCCGCCCTCGCCCGCGGCATGAAGGTCCACATCTTCGACGTCGACACCGACCCCCAGGCGCTTGGCTGGGAGGCCAGCTTCAACCGCGCCTCCTGGGGCAAGATCGACAAACCCGCCTGGCGCCACGACCAGCTGACCATCAGCGGCGCGGTCGCGGACATGGATGAGATCTACGACAGCTACGACCGCATGGAAGCCAAGGGCTATGACCTCGTGCTGATCGACACCCGCCCGGGGGCCAACGCTGACACAGAGGACCTGATCCTCGCCACCGATCTCGTGCTGATCCCGACCCGGCCCGAGCAGTCGGATTACTCGATCGCCGAGCGGACGCTCGAGTGGTTCGAGGACATCCTCAACACCGTCACCCCCGACTCCCCAACCCCGGCGCTGCGCACGGTGCTGACCGCGGTGCCAACCAAGATGATCTCGGTGCTGACCGGGGATCTCGACATTGCCAGCCTGACCCCGCGCGATCGCGACGCTCTACAGGCAGTCATGGACATGCCGCATGCGCTGACCGTGATCCCCAATTCGAAATACTGGCGCGAGATCGCGGCCTGGGGTCCGCTCGGCGTGGCCGCCGAGGCGGCGAACGCCCAGCCCGCCGGGCGGCTGCAGGGCGGCGCCATGCTGGACATCCTGGCCGGCGGCGACGCGCTGCTCGAAGAGCTCCTTGCGGTCATCGACGTGAGGGAGGCGGCAGAGTGAGCGACGAGCCCAAGCCAGAGAAGCGCAAGAGGTCTCGTGTCGTGCGCACGTCCCATGCGCTGCCAAATGCCGCCGAGCACGCAAAGGCGAGCAGCCGGCTCGCAGGGTCCACGGCCCGCTACGCGGGCCGCGTCTCACCCGAGTTGCACGAGCCGAGGATCGAACCCAAGGCCGACGCCGACGCAGGCGCCGACGTCACACCTGACCTGGCCCCGACTGGCAAGGAAAACTCATTCGGCTCCAAGCGTCCGCAGCCGACGCGACGGGCGCAGCCGAAGGCGGCAGCGCGGCGCGCCGCGGCGCCCGAAGAGGCCGCGGCTCCAGCGAAGAAAAACGTGCGCGGCTTCGTGGTCTGGCTGCCGGCTGACATGGCGCGGCTGGAGGCTTTGGCGGTCCGGCTGGGCACCAGCGTCGACTATCTCGAAAAGGCGCTGATGAAGCAGGCGCGCAAGAGGTACCTGGATTTAGATCACGCGAGCGCGCTGCGCGACAGCAAGGGGCTCAAGACACATCTCGATCTGATGCGAACCGAGGGCAGCGGCGGGCTTTTCGTGAATGCCTATTCCGATCCCGAGATTGTCCGGGCCCTGCGCGCGGAAATTGGAGATCCGCTCGATCTCATCGCCGACGCGCGGATCATCGGCGCGCTGTTCCGGCTCTACGGTCTCGACGCGCTCGCGTCCTGCGAGGGGAAGACGATGGGATAAGCGCCGCCCTGGGCTTCTGCCCGCGGACCCAGCTCACTCACACGGGCCGACGAGGACCTCACCCACATTCCAGGTCACCGCATCATGCGCGCTGACCACGGCGAATTCGGTGCTCGATCCAAGGATGGCGACCAGCGTCGCCCACGCATCGGGATCGGCCTTCGCCTGCAGGGCGCGGCCGTCTTCGAGCTCGAGCGCCGCCTGCTCGCCGGTCTGTGCCAGGACCACGATCCGCGCCGGCGCGCGCTCCTGCGGCAGGGTTACAGCAAATGACCCATTCGGCTGCGGGCCGAAGACCCGATCCGGATCGCAGACGAGCTGCAGCGATGCGCCGGGGCCTTCGAGATCATGCACCGGCAATCCGCGCTGGAGACTGTGAGACCAGGTCACATCCGAGATCACCAGCGGTGCAGCGCCCGCCGCGGCCCCCTCCTGCGATCCGGTCTCCTGCTGAGCCTGCAGGGTGAGCGGCATCAGCGCGGAGACGATGAATGCACCGAATGATGAACATCGCATGAAACACTTCTTTTGAGCATAAAGCGTATCTCTCTTACGCTAGGGCATCCCATCCGGAATGAAAACCGAAGCCCGCAAGCAAAACTGCATGGACAGGGCTAAGGGGCGCAGCCCCTCGCGCGGTCAACAGAAATAGCCAGCGCCGTGTCCTCGGCCGAGGGCCTGCGGGCCGCACCACCCCTGTCGATTTCTGCTGCCCTTGCTACCCCCGGCCTCGCCAGCGGGCAGGCCGGATAGCGCGCTATCCGGCTTCAACTATTTGGGACAAGAACCATGCTGGCAAAGAAACTCTATGCCTTCCCGATCTCCAAAGTTTTTCACCTCGATGACGCAGGGGAAGAACAGTTCCTGGGACTGAGATTTCGGTGGAACACAGGAGAGACCGAAATTGCCTGGGAGAACCCCGGCGCCTTCAAGATGGGCCTGATCTGCGAGGAGCCAATCCCCGCCTCATCTTCCCCGGGCCGGACCTAGGCCCCGCCCGCGCGGGTTGGCCTCGGCGGCGCAGACGCTGAGACCAACCCGCGAAAATTTGGCGGGCCCCGCGTGAGCGAGGCCCGATCATCATCTCTAAGCGGGGAAGCGCCTTAGGCGGCCTGCTCGGCGACGCTCCACCCGGCCTGAGCCAGGATGAAGTCCACTGCCTTCTGCGCCTCCGAGGCGGCGCGGAAGATCGCGCGATTGTCGCCTTTCATGGCAGTAACCCACCCTTCAACATAGCTCGCGCTCTGGTCAAACTCCGGCGCCACGCCGAGTTGCACCCCGAGCATGCAGGCGCCGACCTCAGCAATCAATTCCTCGAAGGCGTAGGCCGTGCGGTCGGAGAAGCGCTTGAACCTGTCGAGACGTTTCTCCGCACCGCTCCAATGCGTCAGCTCATGAAGAACGGTCCCGTAAAATGCCTGCGCGCTGAGAAATGTCTCGATCGGCGGCATGTGGATGCGATCCGCCCGGATGTCATAGTACGCTCGCGGCTCCGGGCTCGAATGGATCGCTGCACCGGTGCGCGCGAGGAACACCTCGAGGTCCGGATCGGCCTGGGTGCCGAGATCCCGCGGCAGCTCCGGACGGGTGTAGAAGTCTTCCGGCAGGCCATCGATCTGGTCGGAGTTGAACACGCGGTAGGCGCGGCAGTAGGGGATCTTCTTCTCGTCGCCGTCGTCACTCTCGCGCTCGACCGTGCCGAACTTCACCACCGTGGCCGACGTCTCGCCCTTGCGCACCTGCGCCCCAAGCTCCTGCGCCTGCCGATAGGTCATCCAACGTGCCGACACATAGCCTTTGCTGGCGGCCGTCGCCCAGAGCATCAGCACGTTGATGCCGCGGTAGTCCTCGCCATTGAAGCGGGCCGGCATCTGCGCGCCACCTGCGCCGCCGGTCCAGGGCTTGCGCCAGGGCGGTGTGCCCGCCTCGATCTGCGCAATGATCTCATCGGTGACGTGCTGATATACGTCGAATTTCGCCTTTGCCATTTGTGGCCTCCTTCGTGGTGGAGACGGTGGGGGCTCCGAGCCCGCCTTCCGCCGATGGGCTGCGCCTCTGCCAATCTGTCTGACCGGAAACGCATGTTTTCGGCGGAACAGAGTGGGAGAGGGCGAAGCCCGACCCACGGGCCGGACACGGACAGTCAAAGGATCGGAGACGGGGGTGGTGCGGCCCGCAGCGCGCCGCGCGAGGACACGGCCCCGGCGGAGACGACGCCAAAGGCGGCGCTTGTCTTTTGACTTTCCGGGGCCGGTCTGTTGGGCGGACAGACAAACAGCATCATGCCAGGACGGGGGTGAGCGGGCGCAGCCCGTCGAGCCCCTGCCCTGCCCTTTGGAGCGATGCGAGCCGCGCGCCCCGCGCGGCTCTCCTCAGATCAATCCGCCAGAGCTTTCCAGCCCGCCCCCGGCCGAGGGGACGGGGCGGGCCTTGCAGGCGGCGAGCGGGACGCGCAGCCATATCGCGAAGGATGGCGAGCCGGCTTGTGGGAAGGTCTGGCTTGATGCCCGGCCGAAGGCGGGGCGCGCGGAGTCAGAGGGAACCTTGGCAGCGGTGGCATGGAGCCCGCAGAGCGTCGCCCCGAGAGCAACGCCTGATTTTTGGGCAGATTAGGGCAGGCTCAACGCAGGAAGGCCCACCGGGCCTTTTATCCACAGGGCTGCCCCCTGCAACTGGGGATGAAAACTCGGGCTCGTTGCGCAACCCTGCCGATTGCGCTTTGCTGACCTTCGCCGCACGGTCGACGAACGGGTCGTGTCCGGACTTTGCGGTCATTCGGCGGTCGGCCAATGCAACTGCAACATTGCGATGGAGAAACTCGCGGCCACAGCAAGCGGCGTTCTGCACCGCAGCGCAGATCTCGTAAGCGGTCGTTCACGGCTGAACCAGACCCGGGAGCCGAAACCCACAATTCGCTGCGCCTCACCGCCGATGCTTACGTTTCTATGTTCGGGAGGTGCTTGCCGCCACGGCAACCGAGGCTGCCATGGCGCGGCGGGTGTCAGAATCTCTCGTCATGCTGCGGCTTGCACGCATGACTTGTAAGCGCTGACAATGGTCGTCCTCCACACAAGGCGCCAAGGTCAGCTTAGGGTCGGGATGTGCCGGAAGCCCAAAGCAGATGCGCGCCTGTGGCTCGCGCCGATATCTGCGCAACCAAGCTCCGCGCGTCTCTGTCAGTTGAACGCTTGATCGAGCAGGCTCAACTGGGCCGAAGACGAAGAGGCAAGCTCCTCGGGGTGCCATTGCACTGCCAGCACCCGCTGCGTAGCGTCTTCGATCCCTTCGATCAGGCCATCCGGCGTCGTCACGGTCGCCTCGAAGTTCTCAGCCAGGCGCTCAATTCCCTGGCGGTGGATACTGTTGACGCCGAAAGGATCGACGCCAAAAATCTCGGCCAGCCGCCCGGACCGCGCCTGCACCTGATGGGCGATACTGTCGCGCGGCAGGTCAGGCCGGTGCGTGTCCAGCCACGGGCCGGCCGCCAGGTTCTGACACAGGGTGCCGCCGAAATAGACGTTGAGGAACTGCATCCCGCGACAGATCCCAAGGATCGGCAGCCTGCGCGCCAGCGCCTGGTCAGCCAGGGACCATTCCATGGCATCGCGCGGCTCATCCACCGCCCTGCGGATGCCTGGATCCAGTTCCTGCCCGAAACGAGAGGGATGCACGGCCGCCCCTCCGGCGAAAACCACGCCAGAAACGTCCTTTTCCAGCAGTGAAGGCCCCTGCCCTGGCACCATCGGCAGCGGCGCGAAACCCGCCAGTTCCAGGGCTCGCACATAGGGGGCCAAGGGCGTTGCCTCACCGACCGAGACCGCGATTTTTCTGCGCTCTGCCATCCGTTCCTGCCTTTCCGTGCACCCAGGCACTTGCCTTCATTCCATCGTGAACCTGAATATGTTCCGCTCGTCAAAACCGGCTCAAACCGGCGGCGACACCCTTACTGACGCTTTCAGCGCAGGCGGAGCGGGTCAGAAATTCTCGAGCGGTGATCTCGCAGGGCGCAGGAGAGAGCAATCATATTGAAGAAACTTATGGATCTAACCGGTTCCTCAATAAGGTTTTCGCCTTCCCTGCCCGCCGCTAGAGCAAGAACACGCCGGCGGCAACGCCCCCGGTCGCAGACGACCAAGGAGAGACCCGTGCGCGCTGACCCCCGTTTCCAAGCTGAGACCACCTGGTCTCCCGTCACGGTGACTTCCCCTGACCCGCCCCGGGTGCCGCTGATCGTCTCCTTCCCGCATAGCGGCGAAACCTACCCGTCCGACTTTGGCTTCCGGGCCGAGCTGACAAGGGACCAGATCGACTACCCCACGGACAAATACGTTGACGAGCTGTTCTCGGCCGCCCGGGACCTCGGCCTGGCAACAGTGAAGGCCAACTTTCCCCGCACCTATGTCGACGTGAACCGGCACCAGCACGACATCAGCGGCGCCATGCTGGAAGATCCCGAGAGCTGGTATGGCCGACTGCAACCCACTGCCGAGGCCTCCGGCTCGACCCTGTTCTGGGCGTTGGCCAACGATGTGCCGATCTACGACCGCAAGCTGACCCAGGCCGAGGCGAAGCGGCGCATCGCGCGCTATTTCGTTCCCTATCACCAGGCCCTGACCCGGCTGATCGAACAGACCCGGCAGACCTTCGGCGCGGTCTACCTGCTGGACTGCCATTCGATGATGCGCCGCGACAGTGCCGCCCGGGGCGGCGCCGAGCGGCCCCAGGTGGACATCGGCACCCGCCATGGCCAGTCCTGCGTCCCGGAGATCGCCGAGGCCCTCGCCAGCAGCTTCCGCGCCCATGGCTACGATGTGGGCGCCAACCGCCGCTTTGCCGGCGGCGAGATCACCCTGCGCTACGGCTGGCCCGAACTGAACCAGCACGCCGTCCAGGTCGAACTGCGCCGCGATCTCTACATGAACGAGACGACGCGAGAGCGGTCCAACCGCTTCGCTAAGATGCAGTTGCACTGCACAGAGGCCCTCAAGAGCCTAATCGACGCCGTGGCAAGCCGAGAAGGCATTGACTTCGACGCTCAAACCCTCCCTTCCCACTGACATCCAACACGGAAGACACAGATGAAGACACGCCACCTTGTCCCCCTGCTGCTGACCACCGCACTAGCCGCAACCCCGGCCATGGCCGAGACACTGCGCCTGGGCTATGCCACCGCTCCGGTCAGTGCCGACCCCTTCCCCTTCAGTGACACCCAGAGCGCCAGCCTGGCCGAACATGTCTTCGAGATGCTCGTCGATCTGGACACGCAGCCGATGCTGGCCACCGAATGGGAGTGGGAAAGCCCCACCACCTTCGTGATGAAGCTGCGCGAGGGCGTGACATTCTCCAACGGCACGCCCTTCGTTGCCCGTGACGTGGTCTTCAGCACCTGCCGGATGATGTACCGCGTCGACGGCCGCCCGAACGTGCTGACCTCTTCGCTGGGCCCGATCACAAATGTCGAGCCGATCGACGACCTGACCGTGCGCTTCACCACCACCGCGCCCTATCCGATCCTGATCCAGAAGCTGAAGTTCCTGAAGATCCTGTCGGCGGAAACCTACGGCATCACCGATCCGATCGCCTACACCCGCGACGGCGATTGCGGCATTGCCGACCAGTACCCGACCCAGGCCGACTTCGAGCAGGGCGAGGCTGCCATCGGCACCGGGCCCTACATCTACGAGAGCTTCCAGCCCAGCGGAGATGCCGATCTAGTCGCAAACCCCAATTACTGGGGCACCGCACCGGAATGGGACCGGGTCGAGGTGCGCTCAGTGCCGAACTCGGGCGCGCGGACCGCGGGTCTGCTGGCCGGCGACTACGACGTGATCGACAAGCCCTCGGCCGAGGATCAGGGCGTCATCGCCGCCGACGAAGGCTATGCCGTCACCTCGACCCCCGGCCTGCAGACGATCTTCCTCGTGCTCGACACCAATGCCGAGGGCGCCGTCGGTGTAACCGCGTCGGACGGGTCCGCGCCGCTGTCGGATGCGCGCGTACGCCGGGCGCTGTCGATGGCCATCGATCGCTCGGCCATCGTGGACCGCCTGTTCCAGGGCAATGCCACCGCCGCCAACCAGTTCGCCCCCAGCTACCTGGAAGGCGCGGCCCCCGACATGCCCGACTTGGCGTTCGACCTCGACGCGGCCAAGGCGCTGCTGGCCGAGGCGGGCTATGCCGACGGCTTCGCGATCGAACTGTCGGCCCCCAATGCGCGCTATGACAACGGCACGACCGTGGCCCAGGCGATCAGTCAATACTGGACGCGGCTTGGCCTCGACGTGACGCTGACGACCGAACCCTGGTCGGTCTTCCGCACCCGCCGTTCGGAAAACCAGCTGGGCGCCTTCATGTACGGCTGGGGACACCCGCAGGGACCGGGTCAGCTGATCTCGGGCGCCTTTGCGCAACGGGACGCGGACCTGGGCCTCGGCTCGGCCAACTTCTCGTCTTATGACGATCCGACCTTCGAGGAGCCGATCCGGGCCTGGGCTGTCGAAACCGACACGGCCGCCGCAGACGCCCTGCTGGCGCAGGCGATGCAGGTCGCCTTGGACCAGATGCCGGGCATTCCGCTCTACTATAACCACGAGACCTGGGCGCATCGCGCCGACCTCAAGGTGACCAACGGCACCACCGGCCGCACCCTGGCCACCATGGTCCGTCCGAAGTAACCAGTTCCGCCCCCGCCCGGCACCGGCGCGGGGGCGGTCACCACGGAGCCCCCCATGTTGAATTACATCGCCAGGCGGATCGGTCAGAGTGCTGTGCTCCTGTTGATCATGTCGGTCCTCGTCTTTGCCGGCATGTATGTCGTGGGCGATCCGGTCGAGGTGCTGGCTTCGGACGATTTCAATCAGACCGACCGCGAGGCCCTAGCCCAGGCGCTTGGTCTCGACCGGCCGCTACCGCTGCAATACCTGGCCTTCCTCGGCAATGTCGCCCAGGGCGATTTCGGCCAGTCCTTCGTCTACAATCGTCCCGTGCTGGACCTGATCCTGGAACGGCTGCCCGCCACGATCGAGGTGGTGGTGCTGGCCATGACCATGGGACTGGTCGTTGGCTTGCCACTGGGCATCTACGCGGGCCTGCGCCACCGTAGCCCCGCCACGAAGGCCATCAGCCTTGGCACCACGGTGGGCTATTCCATTCCGAATTTCTGGCAAGCGTTGCTGTTCATCCTGATCTTCGCGGTCTGGCTGCGCTGGCTCCCGGCCTCGGGGCGCGGCGACACGGTCTCCCTGCTCGGGATCGACTGGTCGCTCTTCACCCGCGACGGCCTCAGCCACCTGTTCCTGCCGGCGCTGAACCTGTCGATCGCCATCATCTGCATGCAGACGCGGCTGACCCGCTCGGGCACGCAGGAGGTGATGCACCAGGACTTCATGATGTATGCCCGCGCCAAGGGCATCCCGCGCCGCCGCCTGATCGGGCGCCACCTGATGCGCAACATCCTGATCCCCATCGTCACCATCACCGGGTTGGAGTTCGGCACTCTCATCGCCTTCTCGACCGTGACCGAGACGATTTTCTCCTGGCCGGGCATCGGCAAGCTGCTGCTCAATTCCATCTACAACGCCGACCGGCCCGTGGTCGTGGCCTACATGATCCTGATCACGCTGATGTTCGTGCTGATCAACCTGGCCGTGGACATCCTCTACGCCGCGCTCGACCCGCGCATCCGACATGCTTGAGGCCCCAATGAACGACATGTTCCGACAGGTCCTGCGGGGCGCCCGCAAGACCTTCCGCCACCGCTACTTGGCCCAGGCCGGTCTGCTCGGCATCCTGATCATCCTGGCGCTGGCGCTGCTGGCCCCGGTCATCGCGCCGCAGGATCCCTACGACCAGATGCAGCTGGACATCATGAACGGGCTGATGCCGCCGGGATCTGAGATGATGGATGGCAGCATCGCCTACCTGGGCACCGACTCGCTCGGGCGCGACATCCTCTCGGCCGTGCTCTACGGCAGCCGCACCTCACTGATGGTGGCGGTGATCGCGGTGGCGATCGGCACCTCGGCGGGCGTCCTGCTGGGCCTGTTGTCGGCGCTGCGCGGAGGCTGGACCGACACGTTTATCATGCGCGCCGTCGACCTGACGGTCAGCTTTCCCGGCGTGCTGCTGGCGATCATGCTGCTGGCAATCTTTGGGGCTGGCGTGGACAAGGTGATCCTGGCGCTGTCCATCGGGATCTGGGCTCAGGCCGCCCGTTTGGTGCGGGCCGTTGGCCAGTCCGAGATGAAGCGCGACTACATCGCAGCCGCCCGCCTGGGCGGGGTGGCCGAGTGGCGGATCCTGCTGCACTTCCTTCTGCCCAACTCCATCGCGCCGGTGCTGGTGCTGCTGCCCATGGCGTTTTCCGGCGCCGTGATCGCGGAATCCACCCTGTCCTTTCTAGGCGTCGGCGTGCCGATCACCCAGCCGTCCCTGGGGCTGCTGATTTCCAACGGCAACGACTACCTGCTGTCGGGTAAGTGGTGGATCTCGATCCTGCCCGGCCTTGCCCTGCTGGCCATGGTGCTCTGCATCAACGTCGTCTCGGACCGCATCCGCGAACAGGCCAACCCCTATCTGCAAGGGAAGGATTGATCCCATGAGCGCCCTTCTGGACATCGAAGGCCTGACGATCCGCTACCAACTCGCCGATGGCGAAAGCTTCACCGCCCTGTCCTCGCTCAACCTGACGCTGGCGCGGGGGGAGATCCTGGGCGTTGTGGGCCAGAGCGGCGCGGGCAAATCCACCGTCGGCAAGGCCATCCTGGGCCTGCTGGAAGACAACGCCCGCATCGCCTCGGGCCGCATCCTGCTGGAAGGGCGCGACCTGCGCTCCCTCTCCCGGCGGGAGAGGGAGGCGCTGCGCGGCGGTCGGATCGGCTATATCTACCAGAACCCGATGACGGCGCTGAACCCGGTGCTGACCATTGGCGAACAGCTTCTGGAATCGATCGAGGCTCATACCGGCAAGCGCGGAGCGGCGGCCCGCGCCCATGCCATCGACCTGCTGACCCAGGCCGAGGTGCCCGCACCCGAAAGCCGGCTGTCGAAATATCCGCACCAGCTTTCAGGCGGGCTTTGCCAGCGGATCGTCTTTGCAATCGCCATCTGTGCCCGCCCTGACCTGCTGATCGCGGACGAGCCGACGACGGCGCTGGACGTGACAGTACAGAAGGCGGTGCTGGGCACTCTGGAGAAGTTGGCACGCAGTGAGGGCATCTCGATCCTGCTGATTACCCATGACATGGGCGTTGTGGGACAGATGTGCGACCGAGTGCAGGTGCTGCGGCACGGAAAGCTGGTCGAGGAAGGTCCAACGCGACAGATCCTGACCTCGCCCACCCAGCCCTACACGCAACAGTTGATCGCCGCGATCCCACCGATGGACCGGCGGATCGAGCGGTTCGACGTGCTTGAAGAGCGCAACGAGACCGAGGGACGAGCCCGTGGCATCGCCTATCTGCGCGCCGGCATCGCCGAGGCGCCCGCGAACGGCGACGACGGCCCGCTGCTCTCGGTCGCGGGCCTGTCCAAGACCTATGCCCCCGACCGCAGCGCCCCGGGCAGCACGCCCTTCCGCGCCCTTGCCGATGTCAGCTTCGAGGTCCGCGCGGGCGAGGTTCTGGGCATCGTCGGGGAAAGCGGTTCGGGAAAGACGACCATCGGGCGCTGCATCCTGCGCCTGCAGCAGACCGACGCCGGTGCCCGCATCGCCTTTGCCGGCCGCGACATCGCCAGCTACCAGGGCCGCGCGGGCCAGCGGGCGCTCACCGGAGCGCTTCAGTGCATCTTCCAAGATCCCTACTCATCGCTGAACCCGCGGATGTCAGCGGGCCGCAACATCACATATGCGCTGACCGCGCGCGGAGATCTGGACCGCACCTCGGCCCGGCAGCTGGCCGACGACCTGATGGAGGTGGTCCGCTTGCCCCGCGCCGCCGCCGAAAAGATGCCGCACGCCTTTTCCGGCGGTGAACGCCAGCGCATCGGCATCGCCCGCGCCCTGGCCATGCGACCCCGGCTGATCTTCTGCGATGAGCCGACCTCGGCGCTGGACGTCACGGTGCAGGCGGAAGTGCTGAACCTTCTGAAGGACCTGCGCGAAACGCTGGGTCTGACCATGGTTTTCGTCAGCCACGATCTGGCGGTGGTGCGGCAGATGTGCGACCGTGTGCTGGTAATGAGGTCCGGTCAGGTGGTCGAGCAGGGACCGGTTGAGGAAGTTCTGGTAGCCCCCGCGCAGGACTATACGCGCGCGCTGCTGGCCTCGATCCCGCGCCTGCGGTCCCCCTGATCGCCCTCGCCCCAAAGCAAACGAACCGCGCCCAGTGCAACCTTTCGTACAGTCCCGCAAGATCCGCCGCCTGAAATACATCGAGGCCTTCACCGCGGTGATGCACAGTGGCTCGATCTCGGCTGCCGCGCGCCAGATGGGCATGTCCCAACCCGCCGTCAGCCAGCTGATCGCCAATTTCGAAGAGGCGATTGGAGCGCCCCTCTTTGTGCGCCGCAACGGGGCGATCTACCCCACCAGCCGGGCCGAGAGCCTGCTGGATGACGCCCTAGACCTGCTCAGCCTGATCGACCGCATGGAAATGCGCATGGCGCTCAAGACCGACCGCCCCCTGTCGCACCTTCGTATTTCGGCAACGCTGTCTTTCATCAGCGAGGTGTTGCCCCTGGTCATCGCCGAGTTGCGCGCCGCCGAACCCGACCTCAGTTGCTCCGTCGCCTCACACGCGGTGGACGAGATGACCCAGGCCGTGGCCGAGGGGCAGATCGACTTTGCCTTCCACACCCGGCCTCTGGACCACCCGGGCATCATCAACATCCGACAAAGCGACCAGCCTCAGGTCTGCATCCTTCGCGCCGATCATCCCCTAGCCGCCAAGCCCAGGCTGCAGGTCGCTGACCTGGGCGGCAATGCCTTCATCATGCCCTCCAGGCGCGATCCCTATTACGGCTACTATCGCGATCTGTTCGCGCGCCACCGGGTCAACTACTCCGTCGCGCTGCAGGCGCCTTTCGCCAGCTTCGCCATCGAGATGGCCGGCGTCCTGAACGCACTGTCCTTCAACAGCGCCCTGATGGCGGCCCTGGCCTGCGACAGGAACCCCGAGCTGACCTGGCGCCCGGTCGATGGCCTAGACGCCCACACCAGCTACTACCTTTCCTTTTCCTCGCTAATGAACGGAACACCGTCCCAAGTCCAGCTTCAGAAGTGCTTTGGAGGTGTCCTGGACCGCGTCGGCCCCGTAGCGACCAATCCCTAGCCCCTCGACATCATTCGAAGGTGGGCTTTTTTCTCCAATTTGCCGAGCACGAAAACGGCGGTCCCCTCACCGGTCAGGAGCTTTCTGCCCTGGTTTTCAGGTACCCCCCGGGGGTGCGGGTCTGGCACCAGTTAATGCCCATAGCTGCCGTTCGCGCCTGTGCGCGCTACTTGAAGCGCGACTCCCATGACCTTCGACGGTAGGGGCGTCGGCCGATTTCCTCCAGCATCTTTTCGCGGAAGACCTCGGCCGGGGTCCGCCATCCAAGGCATTTGCGAGGCGTGTTGTTGAGCTGGTCGCAGAGTGGACCTGTATTTCACCGCATCGGGCTTCAACGTCTTCTTGACCTGGTGGTCGGACCAGTTCTCACCCCGGCACTGCTCCAGCACCTCGAGGCTGCGGGCCGCGTCGGCGCTGATGGTGAAGCAGGCGGCGGCGTTGAGCGTGATCTCGTTCGCGGCCAGCGCGTCGATCACAGCCTCGGGCAGACCGGCCAGCGCAAGACGGCGGCAGACGCTCTTTTCCGTCACGGCGAAGGCGCGGGCGATTTCGGCAGGCGTCGCCCCGCTGCGCTCCATCTTTCCATAGGCGCGGATTTCATCAGCGGGGTGCAGATCGCGGCGCGCAGCGTTCTCGGCCACTGCCCAGGCCTGCGCAGTAGACAGATCGGGCGCGATGCGCACCGGCGGGTTCGCCAGCTCCGGGCGTTCCTGCGCAAGGTCTGGGTGCCGCTCGGCGAGCAAGTGAAGGGCGCGAAGGCGGCGGCCACCCGCAACGATTTCCGCACCCCCTGCCCCGTCGATGATCCCGGCAAGGTTTTGGATCAGCCCGGCAGTCCAGATGCTTTCCGCCAGTTCTTCAACCTCGGCAATGGGCACGTTCTGGCGCGGGTTCATCTCGGACAGCGTCAGCTTGGAGAGCGGGAAGCGGGCGTCATCCGCGGTAATGGAGCTCTGCTTGGTCATTGGGACATTCCTTGTGGTGATTGAGAATTTTGTGGTATGGGTGCCCCAGCCCTGATGGGCTGAGGCGAGAGGGCTAGACGGCCCCGTGCTGGATCAGGAAGCGGCGTCCTATGCCAAAGTGATCGCCCTTCCTGAGAAGCGCCCATGCCTCGGCAATGCGGCGCTTCATGGTTTCATCGCTGATTGATCTCACCTCCTTCCCGCTCTCTGGGGATTGGAGCCGGCATTTGCCTGCCCCCTGCCCCGACCAGTGGGACGGGCTGGCGCAAGCGCGGGGCACGGTGTGCCCCGCTGCCGGTGTCAGTATTCGCTGGGGAACAGCAGGGTCAGGACGCGGCGGGTCCGGGCGTCGTCGAGCGGGTCATCGGTGCCGAACGAATAGCTCTCGTCGTAGAGATCGATTTTGAACCAGACGCTTTTGTCCGCGACGGTGACGGCCCCGAAGGTGTGATCGCCGTAGGGGTCGTTGTCCTCAGTGAACTCCGAAAACGCCGCGACCGCGATCTGTGCTCGAATAATGAAATCCGATCCTTCGGCGGCAACACCTTGGGTACAAACAGCGCGGCCCAGATAGACCGGATGTCCACCGCTGAGGATGGCGGCGCGAAACGCATCGTTCGCCTTGGCGACCTGCGCCGCCTGGGCCTCGAGATTAACAACGCTGGTCGCGCCGCAGGATGCACAGGCTTCGAGCGTATCGAGATCGTGGTCCTCGACCTCTCCGCAACTGGTGCAATGAAACTGAGCCATTGTGGCCTCCTTCGTGGTGAAGACGGTGGGGGCTTGGTGCCCGCCTTCCGCCGATGGGCTGCGCCTCGGCCAATCTGTCTGACCGGAAACGCATGTTTTCGGCGGAACAGAGTGGGAGAGGGCGAAGCCCGACCCACGGGCCGGACACGGACAGTCAAAGGATCGGAGACGGGGGTGGTGCGGCCCGCAGCGCGCAGCGCGAGGACACGGCCCCGGCGGAGACGACGCCAAGGGCGGCGCTTGTCTTTTGACTTTCCGGGGCCGGTCTGTTGGGCGGACAAACAATCAGGATCATGTCAGGGCGGGGGTGAGCGGGCACAGCCCGCCGAGCCCCTGCCCTGCCCTTCGGCCCCATGCGAGACGCGCGCCCCGCGCGGCTCTCTCCCGAGAATTCAACTGCCGGCACCAGAAGCTGCGAGGCCGGTAAACGTAAGGACGCAGCCCAGATATCCACCGCGGGAATATTCGCGAGGCCGGGGCTCGGGGCGATTCCGGCAACACATGGCACCCGCACAAGCCGGAGGCGAAGCCGCAGGGAACGGCCGTCACCCGAAGGGCCGAGACGTCCCTCTCGTTCGACCATGGGGCCGCGGCGTAGGCTGGCTCGAAGGAGACGGCGTGCGCCGCACTTGGGCCGCAGGGAGAGCGAGGGGGTTAGGCTCGGGTCGTAGGCGGGCGCAGCCCGCCGGAGACTAGGACGCGGTCCTGAACGGGCGCGATCTCGAGCTTGGCTCGGGAGCGTGCACGGGCAGGATGGGCCCCCAACTTTCCAAGCTCGATTGCCCACTACGAACATGCATCTGCAGCACGGAGGACGCGCCAGAAGGGCAGGACGAAATGGCTTCTTAAGTGTTACCTTCCGTTCTGGCCGACCCGGGCTGATGATGTGCCACCCGACGCGGGCGCGGTCGTCCTTAGAGTTTCCGCGCTTGTTCATCGCAGGATGGAGTAGACCTTTCGCGCGGCCACACCGCCACGCTCATCTGTGTTCCAACTTTACCCGCAAAGGAACTGACGATGAGCAGACGAGCGCGTTCCGCATTGCTTGAAATTCTACCGCCCTTAAAAACTTGATGGATGCGCCATAGCTCCGTTCCCCTGTTCCAAACAAAAAGCGACGGACACGATCTCCCTCCTTACGCCATGCTTTGTTGTCACTCGCCATTTTGGAAGCAGCACCGGCCCATCTGCCCGTTTCGTTTGGCCTCACCTGCATCCAGTCTCTTTGCCCGATTGAAGCTGCGGCTCGGCCTTCTGTTACCTACGCTCTGGAGCCGGCGCTGCAACGTGGGGAGGCGTTTGATGTGTTTGCGTTCTGGAGCCACCACCAAATGCAACAGACTTGCTCGCCCGACTTGGGTGCAAAGGCAGGTTCGGAGCGGCGTGACATGGCTAGAGCGTCCCTTTCGTCGTCGTGTCCACCGCGGTGGACACGACGACATGAGCAAGACTGCCCGTGACCTAAGTCTCTTACTTCTGATCAGCCGCCGGGGAGTATGTTGCAGGGCAGGGGCAGGCAACACTTGTGTGTGGCGTATCGCATATGCATTTCGAAAACATGGGCGGTTATCTCCGTTTGCTGCTTCAATGTACGAGCACATTGTGTCAAGTCGCAGTCTTCGGTTTGACACAGGTTGCGAGGATGGAGCATGTGGCAGTCAAGGCGGTTGCGAAATTGCGCTGCTTCTTGTGATCGCGAGCCGGATGCCAGCAGGCGAAGCTGAGTTCCTTGACTTATGCGCTCTGAAAATCTGCGGTGACGTTGGACGGGCAATATAGCAGCTGACCTCAAAGAAGTTCGGTAGAGGAGCCTCGTGCGCGAGCTGGTCTGCCTACTCGCCTCATACATGACCTGTGAGTTCTATCGGCGCTGCAGCACATCGTCGGCTAAGATTGCAGTACTACGTGTGGTGAGTGTGAGGTAAGTCCTTTGTCCACCGCGGTGGACACTGCCAGTTTCGCACTAAGACTAGCTGAGTAGATTTGGGGATGTCCGCTTGCGGTGACATCGCAGATGTGAGGCGCATGCCCAATTCAGTGCTCTCGCCGCCCACTGTCTACCGCGGTGGACAGTGGGCGTGATGGATGTTCTGCTCTGGAAACCAATCTCATAAATTTCGTGGTTGCCCATGTTTTCACACTGCGGCCAAGCGTCTGACCGCGCGTGCGACGTCAAAAGATGCCGCACGATTTCCTAAGGTGACTGACTGGAAATATGCGGGGAGATTGCGCACCCGATGTGCGATTTGGATCAGGTAGAGAACCGTTACTGTTGCTGCTTGAATGCCCTTGGTTTTCGCTGCCTGGATGTATGTTTGTTGGTCGATCCCAAGCATTGGTGCAAGATCGTAGGCATGTCTTTGCAGGTCATCCCAGGTTCGGATTGGAGATGTTGCAAAAGCCATTGCTTCTTTGCAGGTCTCAATGACCTCGGGAACCTTGAGATTTTTGGCGTGGTCAGATTCCAGTCTTTCTTTTTCTGACCTCTGATAGTGCCGGTCATTTTGCCCGTCATTGGCGGGCATTTTTGCGGAATTTGCGAGGCTCGTTTCCTCGACACAAGGAGTATCAGAGACTTCGGGGCAGGGGAGTTCCGCGAGAATTTGATGATACTCCGCGGTGGACAGGCTCCGGCGCAATTCGCGACGCAGAGATGTTGTCACCTCTGTTGGGCCTTCGGCAGCAGCCTCGATGTTGGCAAGGGAAACAAGCACCCGTTTGCGTAGGTAACGGATTTCGCGCTTTTCGATCTCAAGGTCTTCGGCAAGCCGATGCAGACGCTCAGATGCGGCAAAGAATGGCTCCAGAGACAAGCCGAAGCTCAAGGACATTCCCTGGCTAGATGTTACGCGGTACCTCTTCCCGTTAGGACTGTCTTGGCGTTCGAGCAGCCCGGTTTCCTGCAGTCGGGTAATGTGCCTGCGCAGAGTGCGCTCGTCGATGTTGCCGGCGCGGCGCGAGAGTTCTGCATTCGAGGCAAAAACAACGTTGCCCTGTCCAGGTCGAAGGAAACTCAGCAAGGCCTGTAGCGTCTGGATGTGGGCCGCTCGCAGGCCAAGGGTGCGCCGAGTGTCTCGGACTGCCCGAAGGATGTCCCAGGTGCCAGCCCTTGGGTCGCGATTTTCCGAAGAACCACCATCGCGGGCCGGTGACGGCCGCGGAGTCATTTGATCGAATGCCATGTGTTACGTCACGCGACGCCGCAGAGCATGAGCCCGATGCCTTTCCTTGCGATAGGATCACAAGGATTAGGCAACAGATTAGATGTCCACCGAGTTGTGGAGTATCTTGACTGTATGTATGGAGGCTGATACATCAAAGGTGCGAAGAATGATGAAGGGCTCTCCAACTTGGTTTGGGGGGCTCTTTGCTTTTTGGGTGTCTGATCGTGCTCCTGTGCTGCTCGGTTTGGTCTCAGGCCGTTTGATTATTGCTTTCGGCCGGTTTCTTCGTGCCAGCGGTCAAGGAGGGAGCGGACAATATCGTCCGCACGCGCCTCGAGCCACATGCCGAATTCGGGGTGCGCCTTGCGATCGAACTGGAGATTCAGGCGGTCATTTGTGCTCTTCATTGTCGCGAGCGTGCTGCCGTCTTCGGCACGGACCTCAAGATGTCCACCGCGGTGGACATCCGCAGGTGGGAGGGGAGGGGCAGAGCGTGCGAGGCAAGCATTGAGGACTACCTGAAACCGCTTGCTTCCATCAGTGCCAGCTGGGAGGTCTACCACTGCAGCTTGCGCAATTTCGACCGAACTCTCACCTAGGGGAGCACAAGCTTTGGCAAGGTCGGACCACTGCCGCCGCCCGATGCCATGGGCGGGCCCGATGACCGGAACGATCTCTGCAGGGAGCGCGTCAAGCACAACCTTGTGGTTGGACACACCCTGCCGAGATAGGCCTAGCGCATCCTGAATAACCTGCGCGGGATAGCCTGCGACCTGTAATTCCCTGATAAATATTGCCTTCTCTATGAAAGACGGATCCAGCCTCAGGTTGTTTTCCTGGCCTTGGGCAATCACCGACGCTTCGTCGTCCAGAGTTCGAACGATTGCTTTCGCCGGAATTCCGAGCTTCCGGATCGCAGCCAGACGCCGCCGTCCGTATACAATCTTGTACCGATCAGGAGTGGATGATTGCCGCACCAAGATCGGCACCTGCTGACCATGTGCGCGGATGCTCTCAGCAAGCTCGTCGATCTCGGGGCCATCGATGTTAAGACGATCCCGAAGACCGTCTTGTTCAATCAGCGCGGGGTCGATGTCTCGGATCGAATTGGCCGTTATCTCGCGGAGGCTTTCACGCAGACCGCCAACTGATCCGCCAAAGGAGCGCTTCGACGGGGCAGGGGAGGGGTCCTGCTGCAATGCTGAGGGCTGTTCGACCGCATCGCCAAAAATCTTTCGTCCCATTAGCGCCCCCATGCCCTCTGGATCACCGTTTCGAGTTCATCAGCCACGCTGTTCGCAGAGCTTACGGCCCGGTCCAATGTCTTTCTTACAAACTGGCTCGGATCGACCTCGTAGACCGTTTGCTGGGTCATCCCGGCATCGCTGACGGCGGTGGACTTCAGGAAAGGTTCCGTAAGAACTTCGTGAAGGAGGATAGATCGTAGGTAGCTTGCCATCTGAGTTTGCGGACCATCACTCGGCTCGTATCGGGTGATCAGGAATTTGACGAAATCCCAAGTCACCTTGCGGCCGATGGCATCTTCGACAGCTTCGACGGTCTCCGACGCAAGCTTGAGAAATTGGCTCATTGATGCGATGTCGAGCATGCTCGGCACCACGGTGACAAGCATGCCTGTCGACGCCGCCAACGCAGTGAGCGTCAGGAATCCGAGCTGTGGCGGGCAGTCGATCAGGACGAGGTCGTAGTCCGCCTCGACTTCCTCCAGTGCAAGGGTGAGTCTTTCCGCGAAGATCGGCTGGATACGGTTTGACAGTGCGTTGGCGGTCTCGGTCTCATACTCGGAAAGCATGAGGCCCGCCGGGACCATGTCGAGATTGTGGAAATAGGTCTTTCGGATCACAGAGGAGAGCGGCATCTGCTCCTCATAGCGAAGCGCGTCGTAGAGCGTCCCGCTTTCAGAAAATTCCAACTCAGGGCGGAAACCGAAGAATGTCGTCAGCGAAGCCTGGGGATCCATGTCGAGCACGAGCACGCGATAGCCCCTCAGGGCGTATCTCTGGGCCAGATGAATGCAGCTGCTCGTCTTGGCCGAGCCGCCCTTGAAATTGACGACCGAGATGACCTGCAAGTGGTCATCCTGCCGTCTACCTGGCTTGTAGAGAGAGGCATTCTTGCCGGTTGCGGAAAGGATTTCCCGCAACGCAGCTACATCTTCTGCGGTGTAGTAGCGATGGCCTCGCGCATCCGTGTATACTTCCGGAAAACTGCCGTCCTTGTGCCGGTTTCGAAGATTGGAAGTGCTTACGCGGATCATCTCGGCAACTTCAGTCGAGGAGAAACGACGCAGCGACTTTCGGTCCTCTGGCTTGTAAGCAAGGCGCATCTGTCTATCGAGTGAGCCTGCGAGCGCAGCCGCATAGTCTCCGATTGCGCTGGAGCCGATTCCCTGCACGGGACTTGGCTGCTCGGCACGGTTGGACATGCTCGTCATCTCTGCTCTGCCTCACTTCGGGCCCGTTGTTGGGCTCTTCTGCGTCCTGACGCTAGATCGGTGATATAGCGTCGCACGCCGTCAGGACATGGATGACACTAAAGTCCGATTCCGACAAGACATTTCTAAATCTAGGGTTCAGAGCGTAGATCAACCACAATGACGGTGACCCAGATTGGCCACGGCAGACCTCGATACATATTTCGACCTTATCGGGGAACAGCCACCCTCCCAGCGTGACAAACATAAGGGCGACTCGCTCGCGCGATTACTCCATGTGCGTTCATGTTTCAGGCCTGTTCACATCACCGGTCTCGGCTATGCCCAGCTCGACGAAGCGCGGTGTCCATTGGTCCAGAATTTCGACCTCCCTGACAAGATATTGCGCCGCTCTCCGGGCCCGATGGCGGGCCAACCGGCGAAGGCAGCCTGCGCAGAGCGTACGGCGCGATCCACGTCCGCGGCCCTGCCAGCGGCGGGGGTGCTTGCAACCTCACCACCAATCGGGCTTACCCGCTTGAACCGCGCCCCGTCGCAGGCCGGGATATCATCATTGTCGATCAGCAATCTGATGTCCTTCTGTCTCTCTCTTCCCCGAAGGGTCAGTCCGCGGCCGCAAGCCCGGCCCCGGCGATGCCCTGCCGCGCGCAAAGTTCGTCATTGTCGCCAGTGTCACCACTGATGCCGACGGCGCCGATCACGCTCCCCCCCCGCGTCCAGGATCAGGACACCGCCCGCATTCGGCGCCATTCGCCCGTCCGACGCGGCAACCACGGCGCTCAGGAAGGCAGGATTGCGCTCCAGTCGTTCGCCGATGGTACGGGGTGGGTGCGGTCGCTGGGCGCGAGATCCCGGTGATGATCGCCTATGCCCAGAACGAGCCCGCCGTGATCATCGACCAGACCCGGCGGATGATCGAGGCGCTCGTCGAGCGCGACGGCCGCCTGCCGCTGATCGCCTCGGCGCCGGGGCACAACCATATCTCGATCGTCAGCCATTTCGGCACCGCCGACGACACTTGCGGCCGCGACCTTCTGGGCTTTGTCACCCTGCAGGCGCTGCTGGCCGGGCAGGAGCACTGACGCGTGGCGGGCGCGGGAAGGGGCTCAGCCGTCTTCCCGCGGCGCCGGCGTGCCGAGGTCCTTCAGCACCGCGTCGGCGGTGCGCTCGTAATGGCGGGTCAGCGCCTCTGTGGCCTTCTCGGTGTCACGGTCAAGCACGAGCTGCAGGATGTCAGCGTGCTCGTCCTTGACATGGCGGGTGGTGAAGACCTTGCGGATCGACAGCATGCGGTAGCGGTAGAGCCGGTCGGCGAGCTGCTCGCAGAATTCCAGCAGCGGCGTCGAGCCGCAGCGCGAGATCAACACCTTGTGGAAGTCGCGGTGCAGGCGCTCCCACTCGGGGTTGTCCTCGAAACGCTCGGGGTCGAGCGAGCGCGGCGTGCGGGTCAGCCGGTGGTGGGCGATGATCAGCTCCTCGTCCCACTCGGGCGTGGCATGGGCGATCGACTCGCGCAGCGCCAGCGCCTCGAGCCAGCAACGGGTCTTGGTCAGTTCGCGCAGCTCGTCGAGATGCACCGGCTTCACGTAGAAACCCCGCTGCACCCGGCTTTCGACCAGCCCCTCGGAGGAGAGCCGGTTCAGCGCCTCGCGCAGGGGGGTCTGCCCGGCGTCGTAGCGTTCGGTCAGCAGCTTCATCTGCAGCTTCAGCCCCGGCTCGAGTTGCCCGGTCAGGATGTCCGTGCGTAGCCGGTCGTGGATTGATCCGGTAAGGCTGGTGGTCTTGGTGCTGTCTGGCGTGCTGTGGTCCATCCGGTCCCCGTCTCTCTTCCTTGGTGTCTCTATACATTAGAAACCTCAGGAGAAAAAAATATAAATTCTGTTGCTGAATCGGAATTTGTATATTACTTAGGGATCAGCGGCGACCTCCGGGATGCGCCGGCGGAGGGACCGCGATGCGCGGCATGACGGGAGACACGGTGTGAAACTTGCGACGGTGAAGGTTGCCGGACGGCAGAGCTGGGGGATCGTGACGGAGGAGGCCTTCGTCGATGCCGGCGCGGCGCTGACGGCGCGCTATGCGGGCCTCCGGGAGGCGATCGCGGGCGGGCTCGCCGGCGTGGCCGAGGCTGAAGCCGGGGCGCAGGCCTATCCGCTGGCCGAGGTCGAGTGGCTGCCGGTGCTGCCGAACCCGCCGAAGATCCTCTGCGTCGGGCTCAACTACGAGACCCACCGCAAGGAGACCGGGCGCAGTGAGGTCGCGCATCCGACGATCTTTGCCCGCTACGCCAACAGCCAGACCGGCCATCTTGCCACGATCCCGGTGCCGAAAGTGTCGGACAACCTCGACTTCGAGGGCGAGCTGGCCATCGTCATCGGCAAGCCCGGCCGCTACATCCCCCGCGCTGAGGCGCTGAGCCACATCGCTGGTTACGCCTGCTACAACGACGGCAGCATCCGCGACTACCAGCGCCACACCCACCAGTTCACCCCGGGCAAGAACTTCCCCGGCACAGGCGCATTCGGTCCTTGGATGATGACCCCGGACGAGATGGGCGAGATCGGACCGCAGGCGATCCGCACCCGGCTCAACGGCGAGATCGTCCAGGAGGCGCGTTTCTCGGACATGATTTTCGATCTCGCGCGGATCGTCGAATACTGCTCGGAGTTCACCGAACTCGAGGTCGGCGACGTCATCGCCACCGGCACGCCCGGCGGGGTCGGGGCCAAGCGCACGCCGCCGCTCTGGATGCGCGCGGGGGACGTTGTCGAGGTCGAGATCGAGGGTCTTGGCACGCTGCGCAACCCGGTCGCCGCCGAGGCCTGACCGGAGGCGGGGAGGAGGACCATGCTCACGCTCTACCACGGCCCGACCAGCGTCTGCTCGCAAAAGGTCCGCGTGTGTCTCGGCGAGCTCGACCTGCCCTATAAGGGCGTGCTGCTCGACCTGCAGAAGGGCGACCAGTTCGCGCCCGCCTACCTCCAGCTCAACCCTGCCGCCGTGGTTCCGACGCTGGTCGACGGCGGGCTGGTGGTGGTCGAGTTCGAGCCTGATCGTCGACTACCTCGACCGCGAGAAGGGCGGCGGACGGCTCACACCGAAGGGTCGCGCCGCCGAGGTGGCATCGGCGCACTGGTTGCTGCGGACGCTGGATATTCACGCGGCGATCAACACCCTCTCCTTCTCGACCGCGATGCGCGGCACGATCCGCGCCAGCCGCACGCCCAAGGAGATCGCACAGATGCTGGCGCGGATGCCCGACCCGGTGGCCCGGATGAAGCGCCGGATGCTGCTGGACGAGGGGCTGGATGCCGTCTTCGTCGAGCAGGCGCTGCGCCAGCTGCGCCGCGCCTTCGGCGACATGCAGGCGGCGCTGGGGCAGGGTCCCTGGATGATGGGCGAGGCCTTCTCGAAGGTGGACGTCGCGCTGGTCGCCTATGTCGACCGGATCGAGCGGCTCGGCTTTGCCGGGCTCTGGCTGGAGGAATTTCCGGCCATCGGGAAATGGCTGGCCGCGATGCAGGCGCGGCCCAGCTATGTCGCGGGGGTCGCCGCCTTTGCCGATGCGGCAGGCAGCGAGAAGATGCGGCAGGGCGGCTCGGCGCATTGGCCCGGGCTCGCGCGCAAGTGGGAGGACCTGCGCTGACCGGACCGGGAGGGGATCGGCAGGACACGAGATCAAGACAGGGAGTGAGGACAATGGAATTCAAAGGATCGCTTTGCGCCGCGGCGCTGGCACTGGGGCTCGCCCCCGCCGCATTTGCGGAAACGCTGAAGGTCTCGACCTTCTTGCCGCCCAACCACGCGTTCAACCGGATGCTCACGCAATGGGGCGAGGAACTGGCGGCGAAGAGCAACGGCGAGCTGACCGTCGAGCTCTTCCCCTCGGGCCAGCTCGGCCCGGCGCCGCGGCAGTTCGACCTCGCACGGACCGGCGCCGCGGACGTGGCGGTGGTGCTGAGCGGCGCGACCCCGGGGCGTTTCCCGATGGCCGAGCTTGCCGGCCTGCCGCTGACCTACCCGGCCGCGGGCAACGACAGCGCGATCACCTCGCGCCGCCTGACCGAGCTGGCGCCGGAATACCTCGCCGAGGAGCACGCCGGCACGCATATCCTGTGGATGGCGGTCACACCGCCGCTGAAGCTGCACCTCAAGTCCGCCGACCCGTCGGACCTGTCGGTCTTCAAGGGCCTGCGCATCCGCTATGCCGGGGCGATCTGGCAGCAACTGATCGAGGCACTCGGCGCCTCGCCGGTGCCGGTGCAACCCGCCGAGACCGGTGACGCGCTGGCCAAGGGCGTGGTGGACGGCACCGCATTCCCCTTCGAGGCGACCAAGTCCTTCGACCTTGCCCCGGTGCTCGGCTACTCGATCGAGCCCGGCTTTGCCTCGGCCGCCTTCGCCGTGGTCATGGGGGACAAGGCCTATGACCGGCTCAGCCCCGAGCTGCGCAAATTGGTGGACGAGACGACCGGCCCTGATCGCGCCGAGGCCTTTGGCAAGATGCTCGACGAGGGCGAGGCCGAGGGCCGCGCCTACATGGCGGACGGCGGCGTGCAAATCGTCTCGCTGTCGGACGACCAGCTCACCGAACTGAAGGATGACGTCGCCCCGATCGTCGCGACCATGGTCAAAACGGTAGACGACGCGGGCAAGCCGGGCTCGGAGTTTCTCACAGCCTACACGCAATGATCCGTCGCGTCCGGTCCCCGCGCGGGACCGGGCGCAGCGCCCCCTCACTTTACTGGAACTGGACCGAGCATGATGCCCCCGGACCGCCTGACGCGCTTTTTCCATGTCATCGCCTCGCTGGCCGTCGTCGTAATGATGCTCACCGTGGTGGCCGACGTGGTGCTGCGCTTCGTCTTCAACATCCCCGTGCGGGGCGCCTATGACGTGGTCGGCTTCGGGCTGCTGGTCATGGTGTTCTTCGGCATGGCGCCGGTGGTGGCGCGGCAGGGAGAGATCCTCATCGACATTGTCGACGGCATGCTGCCCGCCGCCGCGCTGGGGCTGCTGAAGCTGCTCGCTTCGCTCGGGACGCTGGTCTTCTTCGTCTTCCTCGGCTGGTCGATGTTCGGCCCGGCGCGCGACGCCTTCACATACGGCGACCGCTCGCTGGAACTGGGCGTGCCGCTCTGGACGCTCTGGGCGGTGGCCTTCGTCGGACTCGCCGGCACCTGCTGGGCGGCGCTGCGCCGGGTGCTCGGGCTCGGGCAGGCGGCGGACGCGGCCCATGCCGTGGAGGTGAAGTCATGAGCGCCTTTGCCCTCGGCCTCACCGGCATCGGCTCGATGTTCCTGCTGCTCTTCCTGCGGCAACCTGTTTGGCTGGCGCTGGCGCTGGTCGGCATCGTCGGGAATATTCTGCTTAACGATCTTTCCGTCGCCGCGCTGCTCGCCGGGACCGGCACCTTCGACACCGCCTCGAGCTACGGGCTGTCGGTCATCCCGCTTTTCGTGCTGATGGGCGAGGTCGCCTCAGGCTCGCGCATGTCGGCCGAGCTCTTCGGCGCGGCGCGCGTCTTCACCTCCGGTGTGCGCGGCGGGCTTTCCATCGCCTCGATCGCCGCCTCGGGCGCCTTCGGGGCGATCTGCGGCTCGTCGGTGGCCACCGCCGCCAGCATGACCCGCATCGCCCTGCCCGAAATGCAGAAGGCGGGCTACGAGGATGGCTATGCCGCCGCTTCGGTCGCCGCCGGCGGCTCGCTCGGAATCCTCATCCCGCCCTCGATCATTCTGGTGATCTACGGCTCGATCGCCGAGGCCTCGGTGGCCCGGCTCTTCGCCGCCTCGCTGATCCCCGGCATCGTGCTGATGCTGCTCTACGTCGTGGTCTCGGTGCTGCTTGCGGGCCGCTCGGGCCCCGCGGCGGGGGCCGAGACGGTGACCATGGCCGAGCGCTTCCGCGCGCTGCTGCGTCCCTGGCAGTTCATGCTGCTCTTCCTCGTCTCGATCGGCGGCATCTACGCGGGGATCTTCAGCCCCAACGAGGCCGCCTCGGTCGGCGCCTTCGGCGCGGTGGTGATCGGCTTCCTGCGCCGCACGCTGAGCCTCGAGGGCTTCACCCGCGCCGTGCAGGCGACGGTGATCATCTCCTGCGCGCTCTTCATGATCATCATCGGCGCCACCATGTTCGCCAACTTCGTAGTCCAGACGCGCCTGCCCGAGAAGCTGCTGGCGCTGGCGCAGGCGGCCGAGCTGTCGCCGGCGTTGGTGATGGCGCTGATCATCGCCCTCTACATCGTCATGGGCTGTTTCCTCGAGGGCATCGGCATGGTGCTGATCACCGTCCCGGTCTTCCTGCCTGTGGTCACCGGCTTCGGCTTCGACCCGATCTGGTTCGGCGTGCTGGTAGCGGTGCTGGTCGAGCTGGGGCTGATCACTCCGCCGGTGGGAATGAACCTCTTCATCATCAAGGCGCAGAGCGCGTCGCTGTCGATGGGCACGCTCTACCGGGGCATCCTGCCTTTCCTGATCGCGCCCGTGGTGCTGGTGGTGCTGCTCTTCGTCGTGCCGCAGCTCGCGCTCTGGCTGCCCGCGGTGCTCTACTGATGGCGGCCCGCCCCTGCCGATCCCCGAACGACCATCTCGAAAGACCTGCCGAACTTCCTGGAGGAAAAGACATGACACCCGAGTGGGATGTGACCATCGTCGGCTGCGGCCCCGTCGGTGCCTTTGCCGCGAACCTGCTGGGCCGGGCCGGGCTGCGCGTGCTGGTGCTCGACCGCGACGCCGCGCCCTACGCGCTGCCGCGCGCGGTGCATGTCGATCACGAGATGCTGCGCCTGCTGGCGGATGCGGACCTTTTGGAACCGCTTGGGGACCTGCTGCTACCCGCCGACGGGCACCTGCACATCGGTGCCGACCACGGCGTCATCCGCTACCTGAGCGCGGCGGGCAAGCCTCGGCCCTTCGGCCATGCCAACGACTACTTCTTCTACCAGCCCGAACTGGAAGAGGTGCTGCGCGCCGGGCTCGCGCGCTATCCGAACGTGACGCTGCGCCTCGGCTGCGAGGTGACCGGGCTCGAGGTGCTGGGCGATCAGGCCCGGCTGGCGCTGGCCGGGGGCGAGAGCATCGACACGCGCTGGGTGCTCGGAACCGACGGCGCGCGAAGCACGGTGCGCAAGGCGCTTGGCGTGACGCTCGACGACCTCGATTTCGAAGAGCCCTGGCTGGTGGTCGATGCCGAGGTCGAGGGGCCGATCTCCTTCCCCGCGCTCTCGGGTGTCGCCGAGGGGGCAAACCTGCAGCGCCTGTCGGTGATGATGTGCGACCCAGCGCGCCCGGCGACCATCGTGCCGGGGCGGGGTAACCACCGCCGCTGGGAATTCATGCTGCTGCCAGGCGAGGACGACGCGCAAATGTCGCAGCCCGAGACCGTCGCCGCACTGGTCGCGCCCTGGGTGAAGGGGGCAGAGAACCGGATCATCCGCGCCGCCACCTACCGTTTCCATGGGCTCGTTGCGACAGACTGGCGCGTCGGGCCGGTGCTGCTGGCCGGGGATGCCGCGCACCAGACGCCGCCCTTCTTCGGCCAGGGCATGTGCCACGGGCTGCGCGACGTCGCCAACCTCGCCTGGAAGCTCGAGCTGGTGCTGGCCGGGAAGGCGGGCGCCGCGCTGCTCGACAGCTACCAGACCGAGCGCGACGCGCAGGTGCGCCACGTGATCGGAAAGGCGATCGAGGCGGGCAAGTACATCTGCGTGCTCGACCCCGAGGCGGCGCAAGAGCGTGACGCGCGGGTCCGCGCGCAACAGGACATCCGCACCGCCGCCGAGCTCATCGCGCCGATCGCGTCCGATCTTGTCGGCGCCGGGGCGGGCGAGCGCTTCATCAACCCCGTGGTGCGTGCGGACGGCGGGCTCTTCGACGCGGTGACTGGCGGCGGCTGGGTTCTGCTGTCGCGCGAGGAAGAGCCCCTGTCACCCGAGGCCCGGGCGGTGCTGGCGCGGCTCGGCGCAAGGCAGGTCGTATTGGGCCGCGACGTGGCCGACCCCGAGGGGCATCTCGCGGCGTGGTTGGGTGCGCGGGACGCGGCCCACGTCCTGCTGCGCCCAGATTTCTACACCGCGGCGCTGGCGCCAAGCGCGCCGCGGATGAGCTCCGAGATCACCCGCCTCGGGCGGACCATGGGGCTGGCGCAGCCGGCGGCGGCGCAGGCCGCATCGTCGTGACGGCAGGGACAGGGAAGGACATCCATCATGCGTTTCATCAGCTTTGAATACGAGGGCCGCGCCTCCTGGGGTCGCGTCCAGGGGTCCGAGGTCGTCGACCTAGGTGCGCTGCCCGGCGCGCCGGGCGACCTGCGCGCGGCGATCGCCGCGGGGGCGCTGGCGCTCGACGGCCCGGCACCGCGGCTGCCGCGCGCCGCGGTCAAGCTGTTGCCGGTGATCCCGAACCCGGGAAAGATTCTCTGCGTCGGGCACAATTACGAAAGCCACCGCAAGGAGACCGGCCGCGCCGAGGTGGCGCACCCGTCGATCTTCACCCGCTTCGCCGACACGCTGGTCGCCGCGGACGATCCGGTGGTCCGGCCCGCCGTCTCGGGCGATCTCGACTACGAGGCGGAACTGGCGATCGTCATCGGCCGCGGCGGGCGCAACATCCCCAAGGCCGAGGCCATGGAGCATGTCGCGGGCTTTGCCTGCTTCAACGACGCCTCGGTGCGTGACTGGCAGTGGCACACCCGGCAGTTCATCCCTGGCAAGAACTTCCCCGGTACCGCGCCCTTCGGCCCCGAGCTGGTGACCCCGGACGAGATCGCCGACCTGCGCGCCGTGGTGGTCCGCTCGGTGCTCAACGGCGAGGTGATGCAGGAGGCGCCGGTCTCGCACATGATCTTCCCGATCCCGGTGATCATCGCCTACGTCTCGCAGTTCACCCCGCTGGCGCCGGGTGACGTGATCGCCACCGGTACGCCCGGCGGCGTCGGCTCGAAGCGCACCCCGCCGGTGTGGATGAAGCCCGGCGACGAGATCGAGGTGCGCATTGACGGCGTCGGCTCGCTGGTCAGTAAGATCGTGGCGGAGGGCTGAAATGGGCGCGGAATTTCCCCTCATCGGCCTGCGCAGCGTCGAGATCTCGACGCCCGACCTTGCCGCAGCCACCGAGTTCTACACCCGGGTCTGGGGGCTCGAAGAGGCCGCGCGCGACGCCGGGCACGTCTGGCTGCGGGCCAGCGGCACCGACCCTTACGTGCTGCGCCTGACGCAGGGCGCGGCGACCGGCGTGATCTCGGTCACATTCCGCGCCGCGGAGGAAACCGACCTGCCCGCCCTGCGCGACCGGCTGGTCGCGGCGGGGGGCACGGCGGAGGGCGGCATCGGCTCGCTCGCGGACCACGGCGGCGGCACGGGCTTTGCCGTGCGCGATCCCTCGGGGCGGCTCTACTGCGTCGTTCAGGGGGATGCGCGATCCGCGCCGCTCGAGGCCGCGGGGCGCCACATGCCCGACCGGCTTGCGCATGTGAACATCAACACCCGCGATCTGGGTGCCGACATCCGCTTCTTCGAGGAGGGGCTCGGCTTCTCCCTGACCGACCGCTCGAAGATGATGGGCTTCCTGCGCACCAACTCGGACCACCACGCGGTGGTGCTGGCCATCGCCGAGGTGGACACGCTGAACCACGTCGCCTTCAACCACCCGGACTGGGAAGCGGTGATGAAGGCCTCGGGCCGGATGTGCGACGCGGGCTTCGGCATCGGCTGGGGGCCGGGGCGGCACGGGCCGGGGGACAACGTGTTCCTCTATTTCGTCGATCCCTTCGGCATGGTGATCGAGCACACCGCCGAGGTGCTGCAGGTGGACGACACCTACTGCGTCGGCGGGCCAGTGGACTGGACCTGGGCGCCCGGGCGCAGCGATCAGTGGGGCATCGCCCCGCCGAAGACCGAGGCGTGCAAAACGGCGCAATTGGCGGTGCCATTTCTTTGATCCTTCGGTGAGGTGCCGCGACATAAGGGACTGTCAACTGCAGATACGCCTGGAGCGGTGACCAAGAGCAAACTCGCACTCGGCCCAGATCGACAAGGAGGAGCTTGACCCCCTTCTCAGCGTCACAACGAAAGTTGCCTGATCATGCCCTCATGCCATCCGGGAAATTACACCATTTAGCGTAATCGCGATGTCGACCTACCTTATCTCGCATAGAGAGATGGATTGGATGCTTCGGTCTTCACTGAAGCCAATGAAAGGAGGAACTGACATGGGTGTTTTTGCTGCGTTGGATGTGTCTCATGAAGAGACGGCTACAGGCGCCGGCGGCGCGTTTGTTCGAGATCCTCTCCGCTCAGTACGACGCTGACGTGATCCATGGCGTAGGGATGGCGATGGCGAACACGGAGCCGAACCTGCCTGATCGGCGCCGGGTCGAAGACCTTCTGCGCGCCAGGCCGCCTATCGGCACGACTGTTGCACAGATCGGTCGGCATCGTGCCGCATGGTCCGTTGGAAGCTCTCCGGCAGAGCCTGTCGAACCACAATTCCGCCGGCGCCGCGCCAGGTGAGACTTTTGCAAAGCCTGATTAACGTTCTGTTTTTAATTATTAAATTAATAAACTTACGCTACGTTATGAAAGAGAATGGGTCGGGCAGCGACGGAACCCTGATCGTCCACCGTGTGATCCTTTGTCCGCACCCAAGACGTCGGATATTCATCGAGGTAAACATGACCACACAGATCCTGAAATCGCTCCCGATGCTTTGCATTGCGACGGCACTGGCAGTTCCCCTGGCTGCGGCAGCGCAGAATGGCCCTCCCCCGGGGGTGCCAATGTCCGAAATGGCGGCGAAAATGGGTGTAACCGAGGCTGCCCTGGAAAACTGCATGCCACGTCCCGAACCCGGCGCACGTCCGGAACGGCCTGATCCTGCGGCGATTGCCAGCTGCCTTAAGGTCGATGCGGAAACCGTCGCTGCCGTTCTCAAAGCGGGCGCACCCGATACTGCCCGGCGTTCCAACTAAGAGACAGCCTCATGCGTTCTGAACTTCCGCATCTGAGCAGGCGGCGCTTCGTCGTTGGCACCTGTGCCTTGACCACGCTTGCAGCGTGCAGCGCGCCGCAAGGGGCACAAACAACCGGCAAGCCTTCGCACACAGTCGAGGGCGATCCATTGGCAGCCCTGCGATTTCAGGCGGATGAGGATCAACAAACCTGGGCGCGCCATCTGGATTTGGCGCGCCTCAGCAACCGCCCCCAGATGCTCGCGTTGTCTGCGGGGGGCGAGGACGGTGCCTTGTGTGGCCTGTCGCACGTTGGCACGCGCCCTGATTTCGATGTCGTGACGGGGGTGTCGTCCGGCGCCCTGATTGCGCCGATGGCCTTTCTGGGATCGTCTGGCGATGACGCCTTGCAGCATATGTTTCTCGATCACGATGCCAGCGACATCATGAGATTTCGCGGGCTTTCCGTCGTCGCCAGCGATGGTCTTTACGACACAGCGCCGCTTGCTGAGCTGATCGCCACCTACACGTCCGAGCCGATACTAGACGCGATCGCGCAAAGGCATGACGAAGGGGCACGCCTTTTTGTCGTCACGACAAATCTGGCGACATCAAAGGCAATCGTCTGGGACATGGGCGCGATCGCCCAGGCCCGGCAATATGCTCTGTTCCGGGCTGTTATCCGTGCGTCGAGTGCTCTTCCGGGGTTGTTCTCACCCGTAAGGATCGGCATCGGGCACAACGGAGAGATGATAACCGAAACGCATCTGGACGGCGGTGTCGAGATGCAGGTGCTCGCCACCCCGCCCGCCACGTTTGAGGTGGATGCGCGGCGCGCCAGAGGCGGCAGCGTCTATCTGCTGATGAACAACACACTGGATCCCGCGCCGCAGCAGAGCGCCTCCAGCGCCCTTGGGATTTCCCAACAGGCGATGACCGCAATGGTCCGGTCCAGCGCGGCGGCCTCTGTCAACACGGCGCGCATGTTGTGCGAACGGAACGATCTTGGGTTCAATGTCGCATCCGTCAGCCGCGACAGCGGAATCGTCTACGACGCCAGCGACCGGTTCGCAGCCGATTACATGGCCGCAATGTTCGAGCATGGGTACAGCCGCGCTACGTCGGGAACCTTATGGGAAGCCTGACTGCGTACGGCGGCTGGCCGGAAGTTCGGCCCTCAAGGAACTGATCTACAGCGAGAGTTCTGCCACAGATCGTGCGGAAGCACAGCGAGAGGCACAGGCCGCGATCGTCGCGACGATACAGTGCAGCGGACCTTCGCTGACGGCATTGCCCTGCACGCCGAAAACATTGCCGGTTCCGCCCGCCGGTCCGCCGCTCCGAAGGTCTTACAGGGGTGCCTGATGAAGCGCAGACATCTGGACAGGGCGTTCGTGTGCATGTCCCGCGTCAGCGGCCGCCGGGCTGGGTGATGCCTCATTTACAAGCCGATCTTGACGCTCTGTCGGGGTTTTGTGACGCAGTGCGGCGGGCCGCGGGTGCGGATGACCCAAGCGCCGCTGCCGGAACCCGCGCCATGCTGCACGCAAGTCGCCTTGGCGTGGACAGTCACGGTGTCCGCCTTCTGGCGCATTAGACATAGTCCTGCGAAGCGGGCGCGTGAACGGCACTCCCCGCATGAGCTTCGTGCGCAATCGCGCCGGGTAAGGCCTTTTGGATGCTGACGACGGACACGGCACGCTGGCCAATTATGCCGCGACCGACTACGCTTGCACCCTTGCCCGAGAGGCCGGGATCGGAGCAGTCGGTATTCGTCGGACCTCCCAATTCGGGGCCGCAGGTGCCTACGCACAAGCCGCAGCCGACGCGGGCATGATCAGGATCGTCATGTGCAATTCCGACAGCTTCGTGCGCCTCCACGACGGCGCCGAACGGTTTCACGGCACCAATCCGATCGCCGTCTCTGCGCCTGTCGCAGGCGGCGCGTGCTGGCTACTCGACATGGCGACCAGCGCGGTACCCTACAATCGGGTGCAGCTCTACCGATCGCTCGGTCGCGATCTGCCCGAACATACGGCCTCCGGCGCGCTCGGGAGGAACACCACAGACCCGAACCTGGCCGAGATGCTTGCACCGATTGGCGGAGAATTCGGCTTCAAGGGGGCGGATCTTGCCGGGATGATCGAGATCTTCTCCGCGCTCCTGACCGGAATGAAGACGTCCCCCGAGATCCTGCCGATGCCCGGGCCCGACATCACGACGCCGCGCGGAATGGGGGCGTTCGTGATCTGCGTCGATCCCGATGGTTTCATCGGCCGCGAGTTTCTGCGCGCCGGGATGACGCGCTATCTCGGGGCGCTGCGTGCAAGCGGCAGGCGGAGCGGCGCGACGATCATTGCTCCCGGCGACAGGGAATGGGCGGAGGCTGCCCGCCGTCGCGAACACGGGGTTCCGCTCGACCCGGAAACCGCCAGAGCGTTCGAGCGTCTTGCCGAGGCGGCGGGCATCCCGCGGTGCCATTCTGAAACCTGACACAAGGCCCGCCGGGTCGGAGCGAGGCGACGGCGACGGAAAAGACCCCCCGCAGACATCGCCTCGGCCGCCAGAGCCAACCGAAGAGGACGCCCAGTATCTGGGTGGGCCTGCACGCAAATCGCATCAGGAAAGCCGGACAGGATAGGAAGAGATGGTAAAAAAGCTACATGAAGGACGAGTCGGTGTCGCACTCATCGGGGCGGGCATGATCGCAAAAACCCATGTCGCCGCGCTTTCTGCTGCGCGAAACCATGCCCGGCTGCGCACCATCGTCTCGCGCCGACCGGACCGCGCCCGTTATCTTGCGGCGCTCTATGACGGAGAGGCGCCAGAATTCTCTTCGGATCTGGTCGCTGTTGCTGCGGATCCCGACATTCCCGTGGCTATCATTGCCACACCTCCGAGCGTGCGCAAGAAGGTGATCGAGGTCCTCGCGCAGGCTGGAACGCACATTCTTCTCGAGAAGCCGCTTGCGCGCACACCTGAAGAAGCGCGGGAAGTCGTCGAGATCTGCAAATCCGCGGGCGTGACGCTCGGCGTTCTCTTCCAGCATCGGATGCGCGCGCCCTTGATGGCAGCGGCCCGTCACGTAGCGGGCGGGGGGCTTGGCAAGCTCGGGCTGGTCGAGATCGAGGTGCCGCCTTGGCGGGATCAGGCCTACTACGACGAGCTGGGGCGCGGCACCAATGCCCGCGACGGCGGCGGGGTGATGATCACCAACGCCATTCATTCCATCGATCTTGCGCTCAGCCTTGCTGGGCCGGTAGCGAGCGTGCAGGCGATGACCGCAACCACGCCCCTGCACCGGATGGAGGCCGAGGATTTCGCAATCCTAGGCCTGCGTTTACGAACGGTGCCGCCGGCTCGTTTGTCGCAAGCACGGCGATGTATCCGCACCGGACGGAAATCATCCGGCTGCATTTCGAGGAGGCGAGCCTGAAGCTCGACAAGGACGCGCTTGAGATCAGCTGGCGCGACGGTCGCCGCGAGATCAGGGCAAAAGACGAGGCTCCGCGCGCGGTGAACCCGCTGCACGGCGGCAAGCATGAATGGCATCAGGCGGTCTTGGAAGATTTCATCGATGCGGTCCGGGCCGCGCGCAAGCCGATGGTATCGGGGCGCGAGGCGCTTGTGTCGCATGATCTCATCGCCGCGATCGCGGCGTCGTCCCGCACCGGGCGCCCGGTCGCTCTTCGCGGCTGAACCGGCCGGGGCGGGCGCATTGCCGCCCCGACCCTACAATCAGTGTTTGTCCGACAACGACGCCGCGCGCCAGTCGGGTGCTTCCTCGGCGGGATTCGGCGCGTGGCCCGCATCGCGAATGGCATGGATGGCGCAGTATTCATCGCGCTCGGATGCGTCTCCGCTCACACCGACTGCGCCGATGGTCATGCCGTCGGCGTCTTCGATGAGCACGCCGCCGGGCACCGGGATGAACCGCCCCTCCGAGGCCGCCGCGATGGCGTTCTGGAACGCAGGACGCGCCGACAGGTAATCGCGGATCGTGCGGCTCGAGAACCCCATGCCAAGCGAGCCATAGGCCTTGCCGAGCGCGATGTTGAACCGCAACAGCCCGCAACCGTCCGACATCTTCATGCAGACCATACGTCCGCCACTGTCGAGCACCACGACGGTGAGGGGCTTCATCTCCTCGCGTTTGCCGATGGCCAGCACGTTGTCGACGATGGTTTCCGCCAGGGCGAGCGAAAGCGAAGACGCAAGTTTCATGGAATTTCCTTTCAGCGCATGAGATCGGGCAGCCAGGTGACGATTCCCGGAAACGCCAGCAGCACGATGATGGTGATGACGTCGGCGACGAAGAACCAGGTGATGCCCTTGAACACGTCTGGCAGGGAGATGTCCGGCCTGACCGCGGCGACGACGAAACAGTTGAGCCCGATAGGGGGAGTGACGAGGCAGATCTCGGCCATCTTCACCACGATGATGCCGAACCAGATGGAATCGAACCCCAGCGCCATGACCGCCGGATAGACCACCGGCAGGGTCAACAGCAGCATGCCGATCGCGTCCATGAACATGCCCAGCACCGCATAGGCCAGTAGGATGCACACCATGATGACCATGGGCGGCGCATCGATTCCGACCACGAGGCCGGTGAACGCCTCGGCCAGCCCCGAGAACCCGAGAAAGCGCACGAACACCGTGACCCCCCAGATCAGGGAAAAGATCATCACCGTCAGCTTGGCGGTTTCCATCAGGCTTTCGGTGATGGGCTTCAGGCCCGTTCCCCGTACCAGCGCCACGAGAAAGATGATGCCTGCGCCAAGCGCGCCGGCCTCCGTCGGGGTGGCCCAGCCCTGGTAGATCGCCGAGATAATGATGAACACCACCGCCATGATCGGCAGAAGCGGCGGCAACGAGATCATTCGCTCGGTCCATGAGGCGCGTTCCGATTGCGGGATGCGCGGCGCCTGCTCCGGCTTGACGAGCGCCCAGATCACGATGATCGCCGCATAGACGAGCGCCGACACTAGCCCTGGAAGAAACCCCGCCAGCAGCAGCCGGCCCACGGATTCCTCGACGATGATGGCATAGATCACCAGGATCGCCGACGGCGGGATCAGCGTGGCCAGCGTACCGCCCGCCGCGACAACTCCCGCCGACAGGCGCCTGTCATAGCCGTGGCGAAGCATTTCGGGGATCGCAACGCGCGCAAATACCGCCGACGTCGCGGTCGAGGCGCCCGACACGGCCGCAAAGCCCGCGGTCGCAAAAACCGTCGCCACCGCAAGGCCGCCGGGCATCCAACCCAACCATTTGCGCGCGGCATCGAACAGCTGCGAAGTCATGCCCGCATGAAAGGCGACGAAGCCGATGAAGATGAACATTGGCAGGACTGACAGCGCATAGGTGGTGGATTTTGCATGCGGCACGATTCCCACAATGCCTGCCGCCGGGCCCCAGCCTATCAATTCGATCAGCCCCAGCAGGCCGATGATGGCGGCGGCAAACACCACCCGCACCCCCAGCAGCACCAGAACGATCAATAGCCCGACGCCGATCAGCCCGACGGCAAGCGGATTTTCAAAACCCAGCCCGATCAGCATGTCAGTTTTCCTCCGTGGCCGCGTCCGCCTCTTCTCGGGCGGTCTGGGCGACATCTTTGATCAGCGCGACGCCCTGAGGCGTGCGGTTCGGGTCGATGAACATGCGGATGGCGCCGAAAAGCTGCACCGCCAAACGCGCGAACCAGATCGTGAACGCCACCGGCACCAGAAGCTTGGACGGCCAGACCGGGAATTCCGCGTCGATCGTCGTGTCTCCCAGAGTGAAAGAGCGCCAGAAATGCGCGCCGGTGTACCAGATCAGCACCGCGATGATCGCCATGCCGACAAGCGCGCCGATGATTTCGGCAGCCCAGAACCTGCGTCCGGAAAGCGCGCCCAGCAGCAGCTCCATGCGGATATGCGCGCCCATGCGCTGGGTGTAGGCGGCCCCCAGAAAGGCCATGCCTGCCATCGAAAGCTCGACCAGATCGACATAGCCGGTGAGCGGCATGTCGAAAAGGGTCCGCATCGCGATCTGCGCGATGCCAAGGCACATGAGCCCAAAGACGAACAACGCCGCGATCAGGTTCGTGGCATCTTCGACCGGGCATAGCAGGCGGTCGGCGCGGGCCACGAGGCCGCGCGTGTCGGGGGAATGAGACATGAGGTGGTCCGTATGAAAAGGGGGCGGCGGCGCCGAGGCGCCTCAGTTCTCGAGCGCCTCTGCCGCGTAGCCAAGATAGGCGTCAAGCACACCCTGCGCGTCGAAACCGCGGTTGTCGGCAACCCATTTGTCCCAGATCGGCCTGCCGGCGCGGGCGCGGAATTCCTCCAGCGCAGCCTCGTCGTATTCGATCCTGGTCAGTGTCTGCTCGAACAGGGGAATGTTCTTTTCGTCCTGCGCGGCATAGGCCGCAAGCTCGGTCTCGAGCACCATATCGCGGTTGTCCCAGATCAGCGCCTGATATTGTTCGGGCAGCGCCTCGAAGGCGGTCTTGTTCAGCACCCAGCCGCACTCGGACGACCCCGGCGACAGGTTGGCGGTGTACCAGTCGGCCTCTTCGTTGATCTTGAAGGCGACATGCGCGTAGGTGTACGGGAACGCCGCCACATCGACGGTGCCGTTCTGAAAGGCGGTCAGCGTCTCGCCTGCGGACAGCGTCTGTTTGGTTGCGCCAAGCAGTTCCATCGCATCGCCAAGCCCGCCGCCCGCGCGAACCTGCAGCCCGGCCCAATCGTCCAGCGTTCTTGGCGGCTCGCCCCGGCCCATCATTTCGTACTGCGGCAGCAGGCCCGAGGCATAGGGCAGAGCGTTCCACCTTTCCATATCCGCAACGATGGCGGGATGTTCGAACATCCGCTTGCGCACGTACAGGTCGACCGCCGGGGTGGGAATTGGCAGGAACGGCAACGAGAACACCATCCAAGCCGGATTCTTGCCGGGATGATAGAAATTGCAGATGCCCGCGCCCTCGATCGCATTCAGCTTGATCGCGTCGAGTGCTTCGCGCGCCGGGCCAAGCTGCTCGGCGTAAAAGATGCGGATCTGGAACTTGCCGTCCGTCTCGGCGGCAACCTTTTCGGCAAGCGCCTCCATGCCCGATGTCAGCGCGCGCGGATTGCCGTACATTGAGATCTTCCACAACACCGACGGGCCGTCGACGTTGGCCGCCGGAGCGGCAGTGCTCAGCGTCAGCGCCGCAAGCACCGACAGGGTGATGGTTCTGGTGATGGTCATGGTTTCTCCTCCCTTTGATTTCCCGTTGGCCGGCGTATCCCGGCCGCGATGTCAGACTGTCGCCGCCGTGAAGGCGTCGCGCAGCAGGTTCTTCTGCACCTTTCCCATGGTGTTGCGCGGCAGCTCGGGCAGCACGCGAATCGCGCGGGGATGCTTGAACCGCGCAAGCTGCGGACGCAGCAGTGCCATCAGCGTTTCAGGGTCGGGCTCGGCCCCCGGTTCGAGCACCACGGCGGCAATCACCGCCTCGCCGAAATCGGGATCGGCAATGCCGACCACGGCGGATTCAAGCACGCCGGGCAATTCATCCAGCACCGTTTCGATTTCCTTGGGGTAGATGTTGTAGCCGCCCGAGATGATCAGGTCCTTCTGGCGGCCCACGATGGACAGGTAGCCGTCGGCGTCGATGCGTCCCAGATCGCCGGTAATGAAGAAACCGTCGCCACGCAGCTCCTCTGCGGTCTTCTCGGGCATCCGCCAGTAGCCCTTGAACACGTTGGGGCCGCGCACCTCGATCATGCCGATCGTGCCATCGGGCAGGGTCGCGCCGGTGGTGGTGTCTGTGATTCGCAGCTCGATGCCCGTCAGCGGAAAGCCGACCGTGCCAGCGCGGCGCTCGCCCTCGTAGGGGTTGGACACGTTCATGTTGGTTTCGGTCATGCCGTAGCGTTCCAGGATGCGGTGCCCGGTGCGCTTCTCGAACCGCTCGTGGGTTTCCGCCAGCAGCGGCGCTGAGCCCGACACGAACAGCCGCATGTGTTGCGACAGCTTTGGGGTAAAGCGCGGATCGTCCAGCAGGCGGGTGTAGAAGGTCGGCACTCCCATCAGCGTCGTGGCATTGGGTAGGTCCGCGATGATGTCATCGAGGCTGAATCCCGGATGAAACAGCATCGACGCCCCGGACAGCGCGCAGACGTTCACCGCAACGAATAGCCCGTGGGTGTGAAAGATCGGCAGCGCGTGCAGCAGCACATCACCGGGCCCGAAGCGCCACAGGTCGGTCAGTGCGCGGGCATTGGACAACAGGTTGTCGTGGCTCAGCATCGCACCTTTCGACCGTCCCGTGGTCCCCGAGGTATACAGGATCGCCGCAAGGTCGTCGGGCCCGCAACCAAGCGGTGTGTGATCGGCATCGGCCTGCGCCACGGCGTCCATCAGGCTTCCCGTCCCGGCGGCGCCCAGCGTCATCAGCCCTGCGCCTTCGGGCAGGATGGGGGTCAGCCCCTCGGCGCTTGCAGGATCGCAGATCACCAGCCGCGGTTCGGCATCGCCAAGAAAATATGCCAGTTCCGGGACCGTATAGGCAGTGTTGAGCGGCAGCAGCACCAGCCCCGCCCGCAGGCAGGCGGCATAGATCACCAGCGCGGGCACCGACTTGGCCACCTGCACCGCCACCCGGTCGCCCTTTTGTAAGCCTTGCGCATCGAACACGTTCGCCATGCGCGCCGAAAGAGTCAGGAACGCGTCATGGCTCAGTGCCGTGCCACCCAGAGGTGTGACGAAAGGTGCGTCGCTGCCGGCGTGATATCCGAAAAGCGAATCGAAAAGATGGTTGGTCATGGCTCTCTTTCAGGTCTTGGCCGGGACGGCATTGGCTTTCAGAAGCGCGCTCAGGGCACGGGTATGGGCGATCGTTCCCTTGGTGGAATGACCCTCGATGTTGGCGTCGATCTGATTGAGATCGTAGAGATAGTTCACCATTGCCCCGCCGGACTGGCGCAGCCCGTTGTCGGATTCGTCCGCACCCGCGTGGATCTCGTAGACCAGCGCGCCGTTGCCCAGGTGAAACCGTGCCACCGGGTCGAGAGGGCCGCCGCGCGGGTTGCGTTCACGGATGAGGTATTGCGCCACGTAGGGGCGCAGCGCCGCGCCGCCGCCCTGCAATGCGGCGGCCAGCGGCGCCGCCTCGGGCTCGGGCAGGGTGGCAAGGCGCTGTTCTGCCCAGCGGCGAAAGCCCGGAATGGGCGACAGGGTCACGAAGGTCGTCAGTTCGGGCATCGCCGCTTTGAGATCCTCGACCACCTGCTTGATCAGAGAATTGCCGAAGGAAATGCCGCGCAGCCCCTTCTGGCAGTTCGAGATCGAATAGAACACGGCTGTGTTCACGCGTTTCGCCGGCAGCGCCGGGCGATCTTCGGCCAGTACCGCCTGGATGTTGTCCGCGACACCATCGGTCAGCGCCACCTCGACGAAGATCAGGGGCTCTTCGGGCATGGCGGGGTGGAAATAGGCATAGCAGCGCCGGTCCTCCGGCAGCAGGCGGCGGCGCAGGTCGTCCCAGCTGTGGATGGCGTGGACCGCTTCGTATTCGATGATCTTCTCGAGAATACTTGCGGGGCTGTCCCAGTTGATGTGGCGCAGCACCAGAAAGCCCTGATTGAACCATGACCGGAACAGATGCAGGAAATCGTTGTCGATCACCGCAAGGCGCGGCGTGTCGCGGGCCATTCGCAACAGATCGCAGCGCATCGCGACAAGCTCTGCGGTGGCGCCCGGCACGCGGTTGAGGCGGCGAAAGATCTCTTGCCGGCGCGGCTCTGCGGCCTCGGTCAGCCGGGCGAGCGTGCCGGGCTGAGGGTCTTCGCCATAGGCGCGGGCCAGATCGGCCAGCGCGTGACCGTCGATGTCGAAATCGCAGGCAAGCATGTCGAAAAACGAGTGTTTGCTCTCATCGGTCATGTCTCGGTATTGCGCCAGCAGCGCGCGCGAGACTTTCGACGAGGACGCATCCCCCAGATCGGTGAGCAGCAGTTCGGCCAGGTCACGGGGGCTGCGGGTGTCGCTGCCGCGCGGCGCGGCGCGATTGCGCAGGGTAATCGTGGAAAGCAGGTCGATCAGGTAGGTCGATTGAATCAGTTGCATGGCTCTGTTTCCGTCACATCACACGGGGCACGCTCACGGCGCTTGCTGCGGCGTCTCAGGTCAGGGCGATGGCCGCCGTCGACAGCCCCACCGAAAGCGAAAGGCTGCCTTCGTTCACCAGCCAGCGGCGCAGGGTGTAGCTGCGCGCGCCGCTGGCATGCATAGGGTCGGCATCGGCAAGCTGGCGGGCATGGTCCAGCGTCGAAGCACGCAGGATTACCAGACCGGCACCGGTGATCTGGCGCCCGGTGTCATCCGACAGCGGGCCGGCCAGAAACAGGCTGCCCTGCAATTCGAGTTTGCTCTGATAGGCCAGATGATCGGGCAGCACATCAGGCACCGCCGGGCCGCCCGGTACAGGCACAGAGTGCACCATGAACAGTTCGAGCGCGAGCGCACCGCGCGCCCTGGCGGAGTCTGCGTAGGTGGTCCAGTCCGGCATCTTTTCCCCTCCCAGAAAATCGATATTTATTGACTTAATCCATTTTTGTCGCCAAAAGAAAGTGAAATCTGAGAGGAGAGGCTATGAAACTTCTGGTTGGGACCACGGCCGGCGCACGTTCGGTTTTCCGCGTCGAAGGCGATACCGCTTTCAATCTGACGGCAGCCCTGCCGCAAATCGGCAGCGATCTTCGGGCGCTGATCGAATCGGACGATCTTCTGACAAAGGCCGCGAATGTGACGGGCGATGCGGTGCCGCTGGCGCAGATCACGCCCGAATTGCCGGTCGATGCCCCGGGCAAGATCCTGTGTCTTGGCCTGAACTATATCGAACACATCAAGGAAGGCGGCTACGACATTCCCGATTATCCGGCGATGTTCCTGCGCACACGCCAGTCGATCATGGCCGCCGGCGCGCCGCTTGTCCGCCCGACCTGTTCGGACCAGCTTGATTACGAGGCCGAGCTGATGCTGATCGTCGGCAAGGGCGGGCGACACATCTCCGAGGCGGACGCGCTGGACCATGTGTTCGGCTATACCGTGTTCAACGACGGATCCGTGCGCAACTACCAGCGCAAGACGCACCAGTGGACCCCAGGCAAGAACTTCGACCAGACCGGCGCAATCGGCCCTTATGTCGTCACGCCCGAAGACCTGCCCGAAGGCGCCAAGGGGCTGAAGATTGAAAGCCGCGTGGGCGACGAGATCCTGCAAAGCTCGAACACCGGCAACATGATCTGGAGCGTGGCGCAGACCATCGCCATTATGTCCGAATTCACCACGCTGGAGCCGGGCGATCTGATTGCGCTCGGCACGCCGCCCGGCGTTGGACATGCGAAAAAGCCGGGGCCGCGCTGGCTGAGGCCCGGCGAGGTGGTCGAGATCGAGATCGAAGGCATCGGCATCTGCGCCAACCCGATCTGCGACGAGGCCGATCTGGGACAGGCGGCGGAATGACGGCGCTGGCCGATCCTCGGCAGCAGGCGCAGGCGGCCGTGCGGGCGCTGCGCGGGCGCGTCGACGCGCTTGACGCGGCATCGATCGATCTGATCCTGCGCGATGCGCGTTCGCATTACGCCTGGACGGACCGCGACGTGCCCGATGCCCTGCTGCGCGAGCTGCACGACATCACCATCAGCGGGCCGACCAGCATGAACACCCAGCCCGCCCGTTTCGTTCATGTGCGCAGCGCGGCGGCCAAGGACAGGCTGGCGCGCGCGCTCAAGGACAAGAACATCGCTAAGATGCGGCAGGCCCCGGTGACGACGATCATCGCCTATGATCCAAATTTCTGGACCCGCCTGCCGCAGACCTTTCCGCATGAGGACCGCCGCCCCCTGTTCGAGGGCAAGCGTGAGCATTGCGAGACGACGGCGCTGCGGAACTCGTCGCTACAGGGTGCGTATTTCATGATCGCGGCTCGGGCGCTGGGGCTGGACGTTGGCGCGATGTCGGGCTTTTCCAATGCGATCGTCGACGAGGAATTCTTTGCCGAAAGCGGGTGGAAATCGAATTTCCTGTGCAACATCGGATACGCGGATGAAACCGCGCTGTTCGGCAAGCTACCGCGCCTCGGCTTTGACGAGGTGTGCCGCGTGATCTGACATACCATCGCTGCGGGCGCGGAAGAGGAGCCGCGCCCGCAGCGCACCGACCGGCGGACATGCGTCGGCATTTAGAACCACACGGGAGGAGACCCCAAAATGCGTTTCATGACTGCAACAGCCCTGCTGTTCGCGGGGGCGGCCGTGCCCGCGCTCGCGCAGGAATTGATCACCATCAACGTGATCGACGGCTACCCGGCCCGTGCCATGTGGGTGCAGGAACTGACCGATTATTTCATCCCCGAAGTCGACCGGCGCCTTGCCGAGACCGGGAATTACACCATCGACTGGCGCGAAAGCTATGGCGGCACGGTGGTCAAGCCGGGCGGCGTGCTCGAAGGATTGCAGCTCGGCCTTGGCGACATCGGCATCGTGACCACGATCTTCCACAGCTCGAAGCTGCCCAGCCAGGCGATTGCCGCCGTAACGCCCTTCGTGTCGTCGGATGCACGGGTGGTGGCAAAGGCGGTCGACGAGATCGCACAAAAGTTCCCGACCATGCAGGCGGAATTCGACGCGCAGAACCAAGTCTACCTGACCACCGGCGTTGTGCTGGACACCTACCAGCTGTTTTCGGCGAAGAAGGTGGAAACGCTGTCCGATCTGCACGGCGCCAAAATCGCGGGCGCGGGCATGAACCTGCGCTATGTCGAGGGCATCCCCGATGCGGCCGGCGTGCGCGGGGGGCTGACCGATTTCTACAACATGCTTCAGACGGGGCTGGTCGAACACGCGATGCTGTGGCCCGAAGCGGCGGCCACGTTCAAGATTTCGGAGGTGGGGCCGTTCATGCTGGCGGTCGATCTGGGCGCGGTGAACACCAAGACTATGTCCGCCAACAAGGATTTCTGGAACGCGCTGCCCGATGAGGTACGCACCGCAATCCGGGAAAGCGCCACCGCCTATCGCGACCACGTGGCCGAGATCGCGATGGACCGGGCCGCCGAAGCCCGCGAGGCCTATGTGGCAAGCGGCGGCGAGATCGTTCAGATGAGCGCCGACGAACGCGCTGCATGGGCCACGTCGCTGCCCGACATCGCCTCGGAATGGGCTTCGGATCTGGATGCAAAGGGCCAGCCGGGCTCGGAGATGCTGGCGGCCTATCTTGCCACGATCAATGGCGAAGCCGCGCCGCTGCGCGACTGGACTGCAGGCATTGGTCAGTGACAGGCGCCAATGATCGAAGCGGCGCGCCGATGGCGGAGGGCTGTCGGCGGCTGCACCGCGCGCTGTCCGGGTCGGTGCGGGTCGCTGCGCTGGGGGCGAATGCGACGGGCACGCTCATGGTGCTCGCGCTGGTGGTGGTGGTGAATTACGACATGCTGGCGCGCACGCTGGCCAACCGCCCGCTGCATGGCACCATCGAACTGGTGCAGTTCGCCATGGTGCTGATCGTGTTCCTGCAACTGCCCGATGTGATCCGGGCAGGGCAACTCACGCGGTCTGACGGGTTCCTGGGGCTACTGGCCATCCGCGCGCCGCGCGCGGCAAGCCTGCTGCAACGGCTGATTGACCTGCTGTCCCTTGCCATCATGGCGCTGCTTGCGGTGGCATCGTTTCCCCTGTTCATCGAGATGTGGCACTCGCAGGATTATTTCGGAATACCGGGCGTGTTCACCGCTCCGTGGTGGCCGATCAAGCTGACCGTCCTGACCAGCACGACCATGTGCACGATCCTCTTCGCCCTGAAAGTGCTCGGGCCCAGGCAGGAGCAAAACCTTTGACCCCAATCGAAGTCGGCGCCATCTCGGTCGGGGCCATCGTGCTGCTGATATATCTTGGCGTTTATATTCCCATTGCGCTCACCGCCGTGTCCTTCGTGTCGATCTGGCTGATGCGCGACAACCTCACTCTGGCGATGAACCTGCTGAAGATCACCATCGGCGAAAGCGCGATGGAATACCCCTTTGCCACCATTCCGCTGTTCAGCTTCATGGGGCTGGTGGTGTCGAAGGCGGGGCTGGGCACGGATATCTATGCCGTCATGTCATCGGGCTTTCGCCGGGTGAAGGGCGGCATCGGCATGGCGACGGTGGGGGCCAACGCGGGCTTTGCCGCGGTCACTGGCAGCTCCATCGCCTCGGCGTCGGTGTTTTCAAAGGTCGCCGTGCCGGAGATGCAGAAATACGATTACAACCCGCGCTTTGCGGTGGGTGTCGTGGCGGGATCGTCGGTGCTGGGCATGATCATCCCGCCATCGGCGATGCTCATCATCTATGCCTTCGTCGCCGAGCAATCGGTGGGCGAGATGTTCATCGCCGGTGTCATACCGGGCCTGATGCTGACCGCTGCCTATATCGGGGCGATCTGGCTGATGGGGCGCTTCGTGCCCAGGTTTGTAGGCGGGCGTCCGGCGGATGACTACGCGCCGATGCCATGGCGCGAGGTCGCAAGCCGCACCCTGCCGATGCTGTTGCTGATCGTCACTGTGATCGGCGGCATCTACCTGGGCTGGATGACCCCGGTCGAGGCGGGCGCGGCGGGCGCGGCGCTTGGGCTTGTCATCGCGGCGGTGCGCCGGACGATGTCCTGGCGCAACCTGTGGGACACGCTGCTCGAAACGGGCCACATCACGGCGGCGATCCTGTTCCTGATAACCGCCGCGTCGATCTACAGCCGGATGCTCGGTCTTGCCGGGCTGCCGCGCGAGCTCGAAGCACTCCTTGCCGCCAGCGATCTGAGCTTCGTGATGATCATGCTATGCTACGTGCTCCTCATGCTGTTCCTCGGCACCATCCTCGACACATCGTCAATCATCCTGATCGTGGTGCCGCTGTTTCTGCCGCTGATCGAACCGATGGGGCTGAGCCTCGTGTGGTTCGGCATCATCACGGTCATCGGGGCCGAGATCGAACTCCTGACGCCACCGCTGGGCATCTCCTGCTTCGTCATCAAGGCGACGCTGGATGACCCGCGCATCACGCTCAAGGACGTGTTCCTCGGGGCGCTGCCCTTCGCGGGCGTCATGCTGGTGGTGCTGGTCCTGCTGATCGCCTTTCCCTCTCTTTCCCTAGCCCTTGTATAAGGAGCCGACATGCGCAACGTAACGCCGCAGAACATCACCGACGTCTTTACCGGCTATTTCGGCCCCGAGACCGAACCGCGTTTTGCCCAGATCATGGGTGCGCTGGCCCGCCATCTGCACGCATTTACCAAAGAGGTTGGCCTGACCCATGACGAATGGCGCGCCGGGCTTGCGGCGATGGAATGGGCCGGCCGAATTACCACGCCCGAGCGAAACGAATTCGTGCTGATGTCGGATGTGCTGGGCCTGTCGTCGCTGGTCGACATGATCAATTCGCACCCCGGCGCCACCAGCTCCAGCGTGCTGGGGCCGTTCCACGTGTCCAATGCGCCGCCCATGGCGGTGGGTGACGATCTGCGCGCCGATTTCCCCGGCGAGGTGGTTCTGGTGCAGGGCCATGTGTGCGACCTGAACGGCAATCCCATCGCCCATGCCGAGCTGGACATCTGGCAGACCGCGCCAAACGGGCTGTATTCCAGCCAGGACCCGGATCAGGACATCATGTCATTTCACGGGCTGATGACCACCGATGAAGATGGCTATTACGCCTTCACCACCGTGCGCCCGGTGGAATACACCGTGCCGACCGATGGCCCGGTGGGACAGATCCTAGATGCGGCGGGGCGGCATCCGTGGCGGCCGTCGCACCTGCATTTCATCATCAAGGCGCCGGGCTATCGCGACCTCGTGACCGAGGTCTTCCCTGCCGACGATCCCTATCTTGATCAGGACACGGTGTTTGGCGTGCGCGAAGATTTGGTGATGCACTACGCACCCCAGCCGGAGGGCACGTTCCCCGAAGGCTTAGCGCTGTCGGGCAAGGTCGATGGGCCGTGGTCGCGGGTGGATTTCGATTTCCGGCTCGTGGCGCTCTGATGCGCCTTTTCCGGGGCGGCCTTGCGCCGCCGCCCCGGCTACGCGGCGACGGCGTAAGGCGTCGCGCTCGCGGCTCAGCCCTTGTCGGTCCGCGCCAGATCGGGCGCTTCGCGCAGGAAGGTGCCGGTCTGCTGATAGTGGCTCAACAGCCTCGACGACGCCAGCTGCACGTCCCGCGCCACCGCCGCTGCTAGAATATCGCGGTGTTCGGCGGGCACATCGCGCGAGCCGTAGTGGCGCGAGCGGCCTGCAAGGTAACGATACCGCACGTTCAGATCGTACAACTGGCTGCAATAGCCCAGCAGGATCGGCGAGGCACAGCGCGACAGCAACGTCATGTGAAAGGTCTTGTGCGCATCCTCGAAGATCGCGACATCGGCGCTGCCGACCCGCGCCATGCGGTGATGGGCGAGCACCAGTGCCTCTTCCCACGCCTCGTCGCCGGCGGCGATGGATCTGCGCAGGGCCATGTCCTCGAGCGCGCAGCGCAGGCGCAAGATCTCGGCGAAATTTTCCCGGCTGACGGGGGATGCACGAAAGCCGCGCTGGTCGATGCGTTCGACCAGCTTATCGGCCACCAGCAGCGTCAGAGCCTCGCGGATGGGCGAGGCTCCGACCTGGATGCGATCCTTCAGCGTTTCGATCTTAAGCTTTTCACCCGGCGGAAGAACGCCAGTGATGATCATGCGCCGGATAGCCTGATAGGTCGTCTGGGTCGTCGACATCGAGGGCGCCGGATCTGTCCCCGCCTCGAACTGCTGCGTACTCATCGTGCGTTCATACCCTTTCCCGACGGCAGTCCCGCCCGCTACTGTCGCTGCGTTGCGCGGACTGGGATTCCCTTGCGTACTTCACTAGTCGCATCGCGTGTCGTTACCCCGTCGTTCAGCACGAACATGATGATACAGGTTTCCGTCCCCCTGTTCGACCAGGCATGGTTGGTGCCGCGCTGGACGCAGATATCGCCCGCCCTGAGCAGCACGTCATCGGCGGGATCATCCATCAGCATCCAGATTTCCCCGGTGATGACCATGGCGTAATCGACGCTGTCGGTCCGGTGCATGAACGGATGCCGCGCATTGCGCACGATATTCGCCGCCGCCCCCATTTCGGCAAAGGCCGAGGGGCCGTCAAGGGTGGCCATGATCTCGGGGTCCTCGGGCTGAAACTCGACGCAGCGAAACACGCTGCCATTTTTCGGAGGATGCAAGGTGAACGGCCCGGTGCAGGTTTCGGTGGCGGCGTCATATTCCGCCGGGGTGCCGTCCGAGATCCAGAAGTTGGTCAGCCGCACGCCCGGCCTGTTGGGCCTTTCAAGGAATTGGCTGGCGGTCTGGTCGCTTTCGATGATCGCCTTGCCGGTGGAATCGTGGCCTGTCACCACGCGTCGGAATTCGGTCATTTTCATGGGGGTGTCCTTTCAGATCGGTTGGCCCTTGCGGGCGCGCAATTCGGTCACGGCAAAAAGCCCGCCAAGCAGAACGAGGCCCAGCACGGCGCTGCGCAGGTCCTGGAACAGCAGCAGCAGCCCGGCAATCGCGGCAACGCCGCGGCCCACCGCATCCAGCCGGTGGCGCAGCACTCCGATCACCGCGGCGGCGATGGCAAAGACGCCAAGCATCCCCGTGACGACGGCCTCGATGTTCTCGAGCCAGCCGCCCTGCAGGATCAGGCCCGGACCGAAGCAGATCGCAAACGGCAGAAGGAAGCTCGGCGCGGCATAGACGGCGGCGGTCCAGCCGCATTTGCTGATGTCGGCCCCGGCGATGCCCCCGGCGACATAGGCGGCCAGCGCGACGGGCGGCGTGATGGTGGATATGCAGCCGAAGTAGAAGACGAAGAAATGCGCCGTCAGCATCGGCACGCCCATCTTGACCAGCGCCGGGGCAACCACGGTGGCAAGGATCAGGTAGGCTGCCGTGGTTGGCAGGCCCATGCCAAGGATGATCGACACTAGCATCGTGAGCACCAGCGCGACGACCAGGCTGCCGCCCGAGCTCATGTCGATGAGCACCGCGATCTTGGACCCGAGGCCCGACAGCCCCAGCACGCCCGCGATGATGCCGGCGGCCGCGCAGGCGGCAGAGATCGTCACCACACCCTGGGCGCCTTCGACCACGGCGCCGGCGATCCGGCGCAGCAGTTCCACCTCGATCCGGCGCGCCCAGATCACGGTGGCGACGATCATCGCCCCCATCGCCCAGAGCGAAGCCTTGAACGGCGAATAGCCCATCAGCATCATGCCCAGCAGCAGCGCGAAGGCGAGGATGAAAGGCATCCCGTCCCACAACACCCGCGCCGTGCTGCGCGGATCCTTTGTGGGAGTCATGACCGGCACGATGCCACTGCGCAGCGCACGCAGATGCACGACCGCAAAGGCGGTACCGAAGAACAGCAGCGCCGGCAGCAGGCCGGTCTTCATGATCTCGGTGTAGCTTACACCGGCCACCTCGGCCATGATGAAGGCGGCGGCGCCCATGACGGGGGGCATGATCTGCCCGCCGGTCGATGCCACCGCTTCGACCGCGGCGGCCTGGTGGGGTGCGTAGCCTTCGCGCTTCATCAGCGGGATGGTCAGCGTGCCGGTCACTGCGACATTGCCCGCCGCCGATCCCGAAACCATGCCGATCAGCGCCGAGAACAGCACCGCCGACTTGGCCGATGCGGCGCGCATCCCGTGCGTGAGCCGGAACGAGATCTCGAAAAAGAACTCGCCCGCACCAAGCCGCGAAAGGAGCGCGCCGAAGATGGTGAAGGTGATGATATAGGTCGCCGCCACGCCGATCGGGATGCCATAGATCCCCTGCGTGTCGGTGGTCAGAAAGGTCACTACCCGTTCCAGCCCGTAACCGCGCCCGTTGAGCACGCCCGGCAGATAGGGGCTTAGGAACGGATAGATCAGAAAGACCCCGGTGATCCCCGCAAGGATGCTGCCGATGCCACGCCGCGCCGCCTCGATGACAAGCGCGACGATGATCAACCCGGCCCAGTAGTCCTGGACGTTCGTCATGCCGCCGCTCATGGCGATCTGCTTCCAGCGCGACAGCAGCCAGACGCTTGCGACGATGCCCGACGCGATCAGCACGCCGTCGATCGCCAGCGCGACACGGCCCCGCGTCGCGACCGGGATGGCCGGCGTGCGCGCAAACAGCAGCGTGAGCGCCAGCATCAGGTGGGTCAGCCGCATTTCCATCGTCGACATGGATACGACGCCCGACACGATCAGCAGATGGTAGGCGCCAAAGGCAAAGGCCACGATGGCCAGAACCCGGGCATGGGTCGTGATCTCGCGCAGCGTTTGCATGGCGCGTCCTTTCATGGCAAGACGGGAAAGGGCAGGGCACGAGCCGCTGCCCCGTTGGCCTTCTCAGCGGGCGAAATAGGCCGCCGCGCCGGGATGCAGGGGGATGGCCAGCGCGCCGGCGCGGGCCTTGTCGATCTGGCGCGCATTGGCATTTTCGGCGGCGAATTCGTCGAGGTGATCGTAGATCGCCGCGGCCAGCCTCTCGACAATGTCCGGGGCCATGTCCGTCGGAACCACCAGCATGTTGGTAACACCCAGAACCCGGGCGTCCGAGTCCATGTCATAGACATCGGCGGGAATGTCGAAGGTGCTGTAGGCAGGGTGGTCTGACAGGATCTGCTCCAGCTTGTCGTCTTCGATGTCGATCATCCGCAGCTTGCCCGATGCCGCCGCCTGCATCACTGCGGCCGCGGGATAGCCCGACAGCGCCAGCGCCGCGTCCACATTGCCGTCCGAGAGCTGACTGAAGCCGTCGCCATAGCTCAGGAAGCTGGGCGTGATGTCATCGAGGTCAAGCCCGTAGATCGGCAGCATGTTGTTGAGAAAGCCCATCGTGCCGCCCCCCGCCGGGCCGACAGCGACGCGCTTGCCCTTGAGATCGGCGAAGCTTCGGATATCGGACCCGCCTGGCACCACCATGTGCAGGACACTGGGGTGCAACGGGCCAAGCGCGCTCAGCGCCATCGGGCTGCCGTCATAGGCGCCGGTGCCCGCCGCCGCGTCGGCGGCAAGGTTGGCGCTGGTGATGCCAAGCTCGACCTCGCCCTGCGCCACGAGACGAGGGTTCTGCACCGATCCCTGCGTGACGATGGGCACCATGTCGATGTCGTCGCCGGCGTAGGTGTTCACGAGGTTTGAAATGCCCTGGCCCATCGGGAAGAACGCCCCGCCGAGGCTGGCGGTCCCGATGCGGTATTCCTCTGCCTGAACGGACGGAGCGAGCATTGAAAAGGATGCGGCAACAAGCACCGCGCGAGCGATCTGTTTCATGGTAGTCCTCCCTCCCTTTGGCCATAATGCCTATTTTATTTTGAATCAATACAAATTATCGATGTTTTTGGAAGGGTCTTTTGCGGATCCGACGCCGCGATCCGAAGGCCGCGGTATTCCGGGCATGCAAGTGACTGTCCCGGCACGAAAGAAGGTCACTGACCGACATCGCCCATGAAGGCGGCAAAGGCGCTCTTCCACGACCAGGCGCCTGTCTTGAAGCATATGAAATCATTGGCCACGTTGCGGCCGCATTAAAACCCGTCGAACGTGGGGGCGGCCCCCTCGGCGCCGTCGTCGCGGGTGATCCTGACATCGGGCATCGGGAGCAAGGCACCGACGATCGGCTCCCCGGAAACTCGGATCTTGCAGCTGAGGATCGCGTCAGGTGCGATGCCGGTCGGCGGGGTCCGCGGCGGCGTCAGACCGGCCTGAGATCGGCGGATGCCGCCGGCTGTCACGCTCGGTCGGCGCGTGGGCATCATTGATGGAGTGAAACCTGTTGCCCTTCATCGATACCACCCTCCACCGCCCGCACTTCGGCGTGCCGTGAAGAGCCCGCCCTCCTGTCGCTGGGCGGAATCATCGATTGCAGGTCATGCGGCAAGCTCCGGGCCGCGCCGGACGCATCGCGCAGCCCGCCCGTGGGCATCGTGCCAAGCGCGACGCAGCCCGCGGCCCGTTCGGGGCCGCGGGCCAGACTTCATGCCTTCGCGCCGCGACGCAGCGGAAGGACGCTCCGCAGATAGGCGAAGTGGCGTTGCGCCATGCCTTGATAGGGCCGCCAGCCATCGGAGGTGTTCTGCGCCACCGCGTCGGAAAGGACCGCGAGCGGCTGGCCGGATGATCGCGCGAGGATCAGCGTCTTGGCCGCCTTCTCGAAGAAATAGAGATCCTCGAACGCATCGGCCACCGTCTCGCCGACGATACAAACGCCGTGGTTGCCCATCACCAGCACGCTCTTGTCGCCGAGCGCGTCGGCAAGCCGCTCACCCTCTTCCGCTGCATCAGCGATGCCGCCAAAGGAGAGGTCATAGGCCGTGCGCCCGTAGAAGCGCGCAGTGTTGTTGTCGATCGGAACCACGGTCGGATCGGCCAGGCAAGCCAGCGCGGTGGCGTAGGTCGTATGCGCGTGCAGCACGACGCGGGCGTCGGGCATACTGCGGTGCAGCGTGCCGTGCACGCACCATGCCGAGGCGTCTGGGGCCCCGGGGCCGTCGAGCGCGGCTTCGTTGCGCCCGTCGAGCAGCAGCAGGTCCTCTGGCTCGATGGTGTCGAAATGCTGCCATTTCGGGTTCAGCAGGAACTCCTGCCCATCCGCCGAGACGGCGGCGCTGAAATGGTTGCCGACGCTCTCGGACCAGCCGAGCATGTGGCAGATGCGGAATGCATCTGCCAGCTCGGCCCGGAGCTGAGCCTCGGTATCGGTGGGGTGAACGGTCGCGTTCATGCCTTGAAGCGCCCTTCGCTGACCAGCGCGCGGTAGGTCGAGCGCATTTCCGAGCGATCCACGTAGCAGCCGCGCAGGTAGCGGTCGCCGCTGCTTGCGGTGTAGGCAGCGCGGCCGTGCACGATGCGGTGGTTGTCGAAGACCATGCACTCGCCGCCCTTCATCAGAAAGCGCATCATGTACTTGTCTTCCTGCAGCATCCGCCCGAAGCGGCAGAAGGCGGGATAGTAGTCGTCGAGCAGCTTCTGGTCGAGGTCGAAGATGTCCGCCATGTGCTGGCTGATGGTCAGGCCAGAGACCTCGCCGTACTGGTCGAGCTCGATCACGTACTGGCGCGAGCGCGCGTCGTAGGTGTCGTGCTCGCAGAAGAAGGGAATGGCGACCTCGGAAAGCAGCTTGAAGCCCTCGGGGTCGCGCTTGCGAAAATCATTCGCGACGGCGACGCCGTCCGAGTAGAGGCTCTCGCCGCCGTCGACGGTGTTGACCCGGCAGTGCAGGAACTGGATGCCGGGGGCGAATTCCTCGGCGGGCGTGTCGGTGTGCAGCTCCAGCGCGCCGGCGGTGTAGGCGGTGTTGGTCGGGTTGATGTGGGTCCGGACGTCGAAATAGGTGCCGAAGAAGGTCGGGCGCACGCCGCCCATCAGCTCGGCGGTCTGGGTCAGGCCCTCGTCGCTGTCGGGCATATCGGTGACGATGGTGAAGCCGTGCACCAGCATCGCCTCGATCCACTTGGCGCGGGTCGCCTTGTCGGCCACGAGTTCGGGCTGCGAGAAGCGCGGAACCGTCGGGTAGTGGTCGCTGAACCAGGGTTCACGCGCCAGGTCGGCGGGATCGCTGCGGACCTTTTCGCCGGCATAAGTTTCGAGCCAGGAGATCGGCGTCTGGGTGACGTGCTCTTCGCCGGCCCAGGCGATCACCAGAGCGTCCCCCTGAACCTCGGCGGAGACGGCGCGCGGCGCGGTGTCGAGGTGGAAGATGTCGAAGGTGCGTTCACGGGTGACCGGGCTGAACGAGCTCGGGCAGTTGTCGCGGAGCCAGTAGTAGTTGAAATAATGGCTGACGCCATCGGACAGGACGATGTCGAGACCCTTGTCGCCGAGCGTGGCAACGGCGGGGACGGTGATCGGCGAGCTGAGATCGTTCATGTCATATCTTTCGCGCATTGGAAGGAGGAAGGGAGCTGTCGTCTGTCCCGGAGCATTCCACCAAAAGCAGTTTCAACACAGATCGTTTCGTGTGATCTTATCTTAACCCCTGACTTAACATGATCCCGATGTCCCATCTGCCGCCCCTGCGCCTTCTCGTCACCTTTGAAGCCGTCTCGCGCCACGGCTCGATGCGCAATGCCGCGGCGCGGCTCAACGTGACCCAGCCCGCCGTCAGCCAGGCTTTGCGCAGTCTAGAGGACCATGTCGGCGCGCCGCTCTTCGACCGCTCCGTGCGCCCGGCCCGGCTGACCGAGGCCGGAGAGCTGCTTTCCCGCGCCGTGCGGGAGGGACTGGGGCGGATCTTGGCCGCGCTCGAGGACATCCGGGCGCTCCATTCCATCGGCGAGCGACAGGTGACTGTGGCCTGCACGCTGGGCATGGCCACCTACTGGCTGATGCCGCGCCTGCCGGGCTTTTACGCCGAGAGCCCGCAGATCACCGTCAACGTCCAGGCGCCCGCTACCGACCTGCCGGTGCTGTCGCCGGGCATCGACGTGGCGTTCCGCTACGGGGTCGGCGGCTGGCGCGAGGGGCGGACGGAAAAGCTCTTCGCCGAGAAGGTGTGCCCGGTCGGGGCGTCGGGGCTGGTGGCGCAGCTTTTGGAAGAGGGGCGCGGGCTCGACACTGCGCCGCTGATCCACGTACGCAGCCCGCACAACCAGCACTGGGCGGGCTGGGAGGATTATCTGCAGGCGCGCGGCATCTCTCGTCCGCGCGGCGGCGGTCAGGTTTTCGACAACTACGTGCAGGCGGCGCAGGCGGTCTACAACGGTCGCGGGCTCATGCTGGGCTGGCGCTCGATCACCGAGGGCGCGGTGCAGGAGGGTGCGCTGCGGCACTGGCCCGACGGGATGCTGGACCTCGGGACCGCCTATTTCATGACCACCGCCTCGGCGCTCTCGCGCGACGCCGAGATTTTCGTCGACTGGGTGCGCGCGCGCGGCGCCGCGGTCTAGGCGGGACGGGGCCGTCCTGTCTCCTGTCGACAGGAACGCCTGGCGCGCGGGCGCGGAGAAGGTTTCAGGGCCCGGTACGCGTCCGGTCGGCGGTTGAGACGAGGCGGCGCGCAGACAGGCCCCGCCGCCCGATCCTCGTCTTCGTCGTCAACAGGACGCTGCTCGATCTCGACCAGAAGCCCCGGCCGATCCTTTCTGCGACGCAGCCATGCCTGTTGGGTGGCTCGCGGACAATACGGGCAGACGCTGAGCCTGTCCCCGACCGGCATCGTCAGGCCCGCGACGCAGCCCGACGGGGTGGCACCGGGCCTCATGCCTCTGGCGCGCGCGATCTGCGCCCGTGACACCGAGCCGCGTCAGATCTTCTGGATCAGCAGCCAGTCGACCAGCGTTTGCACGTCCTTGCGCCCGCGCAGGTCGTCGCGCTCGACCAGCACGAAGTTGGCTGCCATGGGCAGCGACAGGCCGAAGAGATCGACAAGCCGCCCCTCGGCAAGCTCGCGGCGCGCGAAGCTGCGCGACAGGATCGCGCAACCGTGCCCGGCAGAGAGGATCTGCATGGCGATGAGTGAGCTGTCGGCCTTGATCCAGTAGTCCGGGCGGGGGCCCTCGAAGCCGCATTGATCGAACAGCCGGTCCCAGTCGGTTTCCGAGCCCACGATCTGCACAATGTCGGCCTGCGCCAGCGCCTCGGCCGTCGGCTCGGCCCCGAAATTCCCGACGTATTCGGGATGGCACATGAGCGTGGCGTCGGCGACGGGAATCGGGTGGCTGGCCTGCTCGGGCCAGTCGCCCTCGCCGTAGCGGATGTCGAGATCGAAGCTCGTGCCGTCGATGCGGTCGGACCAGACTGCGGTCGAGAGTTCGACGTCGATCTCGGGATGCAGCCGCGAAAACTCCCGTAGCAGCGGGGCAAGGATCAGCGCCGCAAAGCTGATCGAGCAGCGCAGCTTCACCACGGACTTGCTCTGCACCCGGAAGAGACCGTCGGTCGCCGCCTGCATCTCGAGGAAGGACTTGCGCACGGGGATGGCATAGGCCAGCCCGAGGTCGGTCAGCTGCACCCCCTTCGGAAGCCGCGTGAAGAGCTGGATCCCGAGGTGATGCTCGAGCAGGCGGATCTGCTGGCTCACCGCTGCGGGAGTCAGGTTCAGCTCGTCCGCTGCGGCACTGAAGGAACTGTATCGCGCCGCGGCCTCGAAGGATCGCAGCCAGGTGACGTGGGGCAGCCTGCGCATATGAAGATCAATCCGATGTTTTTTGCCCACCATGAGTCCGCGGCGCGGCAGCTTCAAGTGGCTTTGCTCCAAGTCCCGTGAGGGCAAAGCAGTCACAGCCGTTGTTTGAAGATGGGTGCGAAAGCCGCACATGTGGAAGGCGACCCTATAAGCCCATGTGAGCGACAGAATGCAGAGCTTGGAATTCGATTACATCGTCGTCGGCGCCGGATCAGCGGGCTGTGTTCTTGCCGAGCGGCTTTCGGCGAACGGGCGTCACAGCGTGCTTGTGCTCGAGGCTGGCGGTAGCGACCGCAAATTCTGGATCAAGGTGCCCTTGGGCTACGCGGTCAACTACGCCAATCCGTCGCTCAACTGGGGCTATTACACCGACGCGGACCCGGCGCTCAACGGACGTGTCAGCTACTGGCCGCGCGGCAAGGTGATCGGCGGCTCGAGCTCGATCAACGCGATGACCTATGCACGCGGCCAGGCGCGGGATTTCAACGACTGGCAGGCAGCGGGCGCCGAGGGTTGGGACTGGCCGGCGGTCCGCGCCATCTACGAGCGGATGGAGACCCGCTCGGACGGGCCGAAGGCGGGCCCGGTCTGGGTGCAGGATCTCTCCGACCAGATGAACCCCTTCTCGCGGCGCTTCATCGAGGCCGCGCGCGAGGCGGGCTACGACACGCCCGAGGACATGAACGCCGAGGGCGCCGAGGGCGTGAGCTACTACCGCAGCAACGTGCGCGGCGGGCTGCGCTGGTCGGCGGCCGACTGCTTCCTGCGCCCGGCCCTGGGCCGGGCCAACGTGTCGCTGGTCTCGGGCGCGCATGTCACGGGCCTCAGCTTCGACGGGCCGCGCATCAGCGGCGTGTCCTTCGAGCAGGGCGGCGAGGCATTGACGGCACGGGCGAGGGCCGAGGTCATCCTGAGCGCCGGCGCGATCAACTCGCCGCAACTGCTGCAGGTGTCGGGGATCGGGCCGGCCGCGCTGCTGCGCGAGCACGGTATCGAGGTGCGCCGCGACATGCCACAGGTCGGGGCAGGGCTGCAGGATCACCTCGCGATCTCCTATCAGTTCCACGCCAACGTGAAGACGCTGAACGCCATTCTCGGGACTCACGCGGGGCACATGGCCGCGGGGCTGCGCTTTGCATTGTCGCGACGCGGACCGCTCGCCGTTCCGGTGAACCAGGTGGGCGGATTCGTGCGCTCGCACGAGGACGCACAGGCCCCCGACATCCAGCTCTTCTGCAACCCGGCGTCTTACGAGATCAGGTCGGACGGGCCGGCAGTCATCGACCGGGCGCAGGGCTACCTGCTCTCGGCCCAGCCCTGCCGCCCAACCAGCCGCGGGACGGTGCAGATCCGCTCCGCCGATCCGCGCATCGCTCCCCGGATCAACGCCAATTCCCTGGCGACGCAGGAAGACCGCGACGCCGCGGTCCGGGGCGGCCGGCTCCTCCAGAGGCTGGCAGAGACCCCGGCCCTGCGCGCGGTGACGACGGGCTGCAAGAGCGAGCAATTCGCGGGAATGAGCAATGCGGAACTCCTGGACGATTTCCGCGACCGCGCCTCGACCGTATATCACCCGACCTGCACCTGCCGCATGGGGCATGATGCGACGGATTCGGTCATCGACGCCCGTCTGCGGGTGCACGGCGTGCCCGGCCTGCGCGTGGTCGATGCGTCGAGCTTCCCCAACATCACCTCCGGCAACACCAATGCGCCGACGATGATGCTGGCGATGCGGGCGGCCGATCTCATTCTCGAGGACCTGCGCCAAGAGCGCGGCTGAAACAAGGGAGAGCGCGATGCGCCTCGAAAAACTCGAAACCTTCGTGGTGGGCAACCCGCCGCCGCGCCACGGCGGGCGCTACTTCATCTTCGTGCGCCTGACCACGAGTTGCGGCATCACCGGGGTGGGCGAGATCTACAACGCCACCTTCGGCCCCGAGGTGTGCTGCGCCATGGCGCGCGACATGTTCGAGCGGCAATTCGAGGGCGCCGATCCGCAGCGCATCGAGTTGCTGTTCCGCCGGGCCTATGGTGCGGGGTTCACCCATCGCCCGGACGTAAGCGTGATGGGCGTGTTCTCGGGGCTCGAGATGGCCTGCTGGGACATCCTCGGCAAGGCGGCGGACAAGCCGGTGGCGGATCTGCTCGGCGGGTGGGTGCACGACCGGCTGCGCAGTTATTCCTACATCTATCCCGAGGCCGGGGATGTCTATCCTGACCCGGACAAACCCAATGCCTACAACGACCCGCAGATCGCCGCCGGCATCGCCGCGAAGATGGTCGAGCAGGGCTTCACCGCGGTGAAGTTCGACCCCGCTGGACCCTATACGATCTGGGACGGGCACCAGCCCCGGCTCGGGGACATCAGCCTGTCGATCGCCTTTTGCCGCGAGATCCGCGCCGCGGTCGGCGACCGGGCCGACCTGCTCTTCGGCACGCACGGGCAGTTCACCGTGTCGGGCGCTCGACGCATGGCGCGGGCGCTCGAGCCCTTCGATCCGCTCTGGTTCGAAGAACCGGTGCCGCCCGAAAGCCCCGAGGCGATGGCGCAGGTCGCATCCTTTACCTCGATTCCGGTCGCGGCGGGCGAACGGCTCTGCACGAAATACGAGTTCGGCCGCTTGCTCGACTGCGGCGCCGCGTCGATCCTGCAGATGAACCTCGGCCGCGTCGGCGGGCTTTTCGAGGCCAAGAAGATCGCCGCCATGGCCGAGGTGAAACAGGCACAGATCGCGCCGCATCTTTACTGCGGGCCGATCGTCGCCGCCGCCAACATCCAGATCGCCGCCGCCTCGCCGAACTTCCTGATCCTGGAAAGCATCGGCACGTTCGAGGGCCCCTACATGAGCGCCGTCAAGGGCGGGATCGACTGGGAGGACGGCTATGTCATCCCGTCCCGGAAGCCCGGCCTCGGGCTCGAGCTCGACGACGCGGCCATCGCCGCAATGCCCTATGAGGGCAGCGAACTTCATCTGACGCTGGACTTGTCCCACGTCACGCCCTGAGGAAGAAAGCCCATGATCACAATCGATAAATTCTACATCGGCGGCGCCTGGGTCGCCCCCGAGGCCGGCACCACCATGCCGATCCTCACCCCTTCGACCGGCGCCCAGGTGGGCACGCTCACTCTCGGGACCGCAGCCGACGTCGACCGCGCCGTGGCCGCGGCCAGCACCGCCTTTGAAACCTGGTCGATGACCAGCAAGGCCGAACGCCTTGCCCCGCTGCGCCAACTTGCCGAGCTCACCCGCGCGCGAATGGACGAGCTCGCCCAGGCGATCACCACCGAGATGGGTGCGCCGATCACCATGTCGCGCAAGGTGCAGGCCTATTCCGGCCTTGGCCATCTCGAGAGCTTCATCGAGGCGCTCGAGGCCCACGAAGACGAGGAGACGCTGCCGAACGGCGACATCGTCAGCCGCGAGCCGATCGGCGTCTGCGGGCTGATCACGCCCTGGAACTGGCCAATCAACCAGATCTCGCTCAAAGTGGTTCCGGCGCTCGCGACCGGCTGCACCTGCGTGCTCAAGCCCTCCGAGCACACGCCGCTCTCCGCCCGGCTTTACGCCGAACTGATCCACGAGGCAGGCTTCCCCGCCGGGGTCTTCAACCTTGTCTACGGCGACGGGCCGAGCGTGGGCGCGGCGCTCTCGCGGCATCCGAACGTTGCGATGATGTCCTTTACCGGCTCGACCCGCGCGGGCAGCGCCGTGACCCGCGACGCGGCGGCGAGCATCAAGCGCGTCACGCTCGAGCTGGGTGGCAAGTCGCCCAACGTGATATTCGCCGATGCCGATGTCGACGCCCGCGTCGCAGAGGGCGTCTCGGCCTGCTTCGACAACACGGGACAGTCGTGCAACGCTCCGACCCGGATGCTGATCGAGCGGTCCGCCTACGAGCGCGCGCTCGAGGTGGCACGGGCCACCGCCGAAGCGCAGGCCGTCGGCGATCCGGCGCAGGAGGGCGACCACATCGGCCCGCTCTTCGACCAGATTCAGTTCGATCGGGTGCAGTCCATGATCCAGGTCGGGCTCGACGAGGGCACGCGCCTGCTGGCCGGCGGGCTGGGCCAGCCCGAGGGTCTGCCGCAGGGTTGCGAGACCGGCTGGTTCGTGCGTCCCACCATCTTCTGCGACGTGACCCCCGACATGACGCTCTGGCGCGAGGAGATCTTCGGCCCGGTATTGGTGATGGCGCCGTTCGACACCGAGGCCGAGGCCATCGCGCTTGCCAATGACACCGACTACGGGCTCGACGCCTATGTGTCGACCGGCGACGAGGCGCGGGCGCTGCGGATGGCGCGGGCGATGCGCGCCGGCGGAATCCACATCAACGGGCGCGGCTCGGACTACGGCTCGCCCTTCGGCGGGTTCAAGCAATCCGGCAACGGCCGCGAGGGCGGGCGCTTCGGGCTCGAGGATTATCTGGAGATCAAGGTCCGCCCGGCCTTCGTGGCATGACCCGGCTTCGCATATGAAAAGAAGAAGGGCGCGATACACGATCGCGCCCTTTCCGTTTCTGCCCGGACTATAAGCCCGAAGTTACTCTGCAGCGGCCTGCTGCTGTGCCCGAAGGACCGCCAAGGGCGCGGAGAGCCCGGTCGGGATCACCTCGTAGCCCTGTTCCTCGGGCTCGTCGTCGGTCATCTCGGCGGGGAATCCGGGTGCGAGGATCGACATGCCCGTGGCCTCTTCGAGGCGGCGGATGATGTTCGGCGACAGTTCACGCTCGCCGAAGCGGGCGATGCCCTCGTTGAAGATCTCGACCATCAGTGGGCTGATCTCGAGCGGCACGCCGTTCTGCTCGGCGATCTTCTGGAAAAGCCCGATGTCCTTCTTCACGAGGTCCATGGTGAAGGAGATGTCGCGCGAACCGTTGAGGATCACCTGGCTCTCGGTCTCGTGCACGAAGGACGTGCCTGACGAGATCTTCATCGCCTCGTAGGTGGTGTTCATGTCCATGCCGGCGGCCTTCATCGTCACCAGCGCCTCGCAGCAGGTGAGCAGGTTCGCGGTGGCAAGGTAGTTGGTCATCACCTTCAGGATCGACGCGCTGCCGATCTCGCCGGTGTGCAGCACACGGCGCCCGAGCGTCGTCAGGATCGGCAGCATCCGCTCGAAAGTCGCGCGGTCGCAGCCTGTGAAGATCGAGATGTTGCCGGTGTCGGCTCGGTGACAGCCCCCCGAGACCGGGCATTCCATTGCCGAACCGCCGCGCGCGATGACGAGTTCCGACAGGCGCTTGATCTCGTCGGCGTCGGTGGTCGACATTTCCATCCAGATCTTGCTGGAATCGATTTCGGGAAGCATTTCCTCGACGACCGCGGCCGATGCGGCGGGCGAGGGCAGGCAGGTCACGACCGCATCGCATTCCTGCATCAACGCGGCGGGGCCGGAGGTGGATTTCGCACCGCGCTCCACGAACGCCGCCACGAGCGCCGGGTTGAGGTCGTGCACGGTAAGATCGAAGCCGTTGCGCAGAAGGCTGCCGGCAAGTTTGCCGCCAACATTGCCGAGGCCGACGAAGCCGATTTTCATCAGGGGCTGGTCCTTTCAGGGGAAGCGTGTCGCAAGTCGTGACACCAGCGTGGGAGAAATCCCCTGAAGAGTAAAACAACGGCATTTGCCCCATTGGGGCCGGTTCCGTTGGTTGCGGCCCGCACCCCCGAACACGGGCGCGGGCCGCGCTTGATCACTGGGCGCGGTGCTGCACCTGGCGGTCGGTCATGACCTCTTCGAGCCAGCCCAGACGCATCTCGGGGACCGAGGCCAGCAGCGTCTCGGTGTAGTCGTCGTAGGGCGGCGCGAGCACCTCCTCACGCGGGCCGTAGCGCACCACCTTGCCGCGGTACATGACCGCGATGTCGTCGGCGATCGCCTTCACCGTGGCAAGATCGTGGGTGATGAACATGTAGGCCACGTCCTCCTGCGCCTGCAGGTCGAGCAGCAGCCGCAGGATGCCATCCGCCACCAGCGGGTCGAGCGCCGATGTCACCTCGTCGCAGATGATGAGATCGGGTTTCGCCGCCAGCGCCCGCGCGATGCAGACCCGCTGTTTCTGCCCGCCGGACAGTTCCGCCGGGTAGCGGTCGGCGAAATTCCGGCCCATCTCGATCTGGTCGAGCAGCTCCTGCACGCGACGGCGCTTGGCCTCGCCCTTGATCCCGAAGTAGAAGTCGAGCGGCCGGCCGATGATGGTCTCCACCGTCTGTCGCGGGTTCATCGCCACATCCGCCATCTGGTAGATCATCTGCAACTCGCGCAGATCCTCGCGGCTGCGGTCCTTGAGCGCGGCCGGCAGCGTCCGCCCGGCGAACTCGACCCGCCCGGAGTGGGGCGTCATGAACCCGGTAATGGCGCGCGCCAGCGTCGACTTGCCCGAGCCGCTTTCACCGACCACCGCCAGCGTCCGGCCCTTGGCGATCTCGATGCCGATGTTCGACAGCACGTCGGTCTTCATCCCGCGATAGCACGCCGAAAGCTCGTGAACCTTCAGGAACGCCTTGGCGGGCGGCTTCGCCGGGTGCGGGATCGAGCGCACGGAGACGAGCGCATTTGTGTAGTCCTCGCGCGGGGCCTCGATGATCTGGCGGGTCTCGCCGTGCTCCACCATGCAGCCGCCGCGCAGCACCATGATCTCGTCCGAGACCTGTGCCACCACGGCAAGGTCGTGGGTGATGTAGAGCGCCGCGACGCCGGTCTCGCGGATCGCCGACTTGATCGCCGCGAGCACGTCGATCTGGGTCGTAACATCGAGCGCGGTGGTAGGCTCGTCGAAGATCACCAGCGAGGGGCGCGGGCAGAGCGCCATGGCGGTCATCACCCGCTGAAGCTGCCCTCCGGAGACCTGGTGCGGGTAGCGATTGCCGATGGTCTCGGGGTTGGGCAGGCCCAGCTGGCGGAAGAGATCGACCGCGCGCGCCGCGGCCTCGGCGCGGGTGGCAAGGCGGCGCCGCACCGTGGTCTCGATCACCTGGTCCATCAGCTTCAGCGCCGGGTTGAAGGCCGCCGCCGCCGACTGGGCGACATAGGTCACTTCCTGGCCGCGAAGCCTGCGCAGCCCGGAGGATCGCTCTTCGAGGATGTTTCGCCCGTTGAGGGTGACGGAGCCGCTGGTGATCCGCACGCCGCCGCGCCCGAACGCCATGGCGGAGAGCCCGATCGTCGACTTTCCCGCACCGGATTTGCCGATCAGGCCGAGCACCTTGCCCTTCTCCAGCGAGAAGGAGACGCCCTTGACGATCTCGATGTCCTTGGGCGGCGCCCCCTCGGGGTAGACCGTGGCGCCGATCCTCAGATCGCGCACTTCGAGAAGGATGTCACGCGCCATCGCGGCCCCCTTTCAGGCTGGTGGTTCGGTTCAGCACCCAGTCGGCAACGAGGTTGACCGAGATCGCGAGCGTGGCGATCGCCGCCGCCGGGATCAGCGCGGCGGGGATGCCGTAGACGATGCCATCCTTGTTCTCCTTCACGATGCCGCCCCAGTCCGCGATGGGCGGCTGTACGCCCAGCCCGAGGAAGGAGAGCGTCGAGATGAAGAGAACCATGAAGATGAAACGCAGCCCCATCTCCGCCACCAGCGGCGAGAGGGCGTTGGGCAGGATCTCGTGGAAGATGACCCATCTGCGCCCTTCGCCGCGAAGCCGCGCGACCTCGACATAGTCCATGACGTTGATGTCCACGGCGACCGCGCGGGAGAGGCGGAAGACGCGGGTGGAATCGAGCAACCCCATCACGAGGATCAGCACGAGGACCGTGACCGGCATCACCGAAAGCACGACCAGCGCAAAGATCAGCGCGGGGATCGACATGATGAGGTCGACGAAGCGCGACAGCATCTGATCGACCCAGCCGCCCATGACCGCCGCTGTCAGCCCCAGCACCGAGCCGATGGTGAAGCTGAGCAGCGTCGCCGCGGTGGCGATGAGGATCGTGGTCTGGCCGCCGAAGATCATCCGGCTGAGCAGGTCGCGGCCGATGTTGTCGGTGCCCAGAAGATGAGTGGCGGAGACCGGCTCCCAGACGTCGCCCACGACCTCGGCCATGCCGAAGGGGGCGATCACCGGCGCGAAGATCGCCGCGAGGAAGTAGAGGATGGTCAGGATGAGCCCGATCAGGGCGGAAAGTGGAATGCCCTTCATCGGCGGTGCCTCAGTCTCGGGTTTGCAAGGATGGAGATCACGTCGGCGATCATGTTGAGCCCAATGTAGACGGCGGCGAACACGAGCCCACAGGCCTGCACCACCGGCACGTCGCGCTTGGAGACGTGATCGACGAGGTACTGCCCCATGCCGGGGAACACGAAGACCACCTCAACCACCACCACGCCGACCACGAGATAGGCGAGGTTTACCATCACCACGTTGACCACGGGCCCGATCGAGTTGGGGAAGGCATGGCGCGCGATCACCGTGATCGGACGCAGGCCCTTGAGCTCGGCGGTCTCGACATAGGCCGACTGCATGACGTTGAGGATTGCGGCGCGCGTCATCCTCATCATGTGACCGAGCACCACCAGAACGAGCACGAGCGCCGGGATTGCGATCACCGAGAGCTTCTCGCCGAAGCCCATGCCCGGATAGATGGTCGAGACCGAGGGGAAGACCCGGAACTTGACCGTCAGCACGAACATCAGGATGTAGCCGAGCATGAACTCGGGGATCGACACCGTGGTGAGCGTCACCGCCGAGATCAGCCGGTCGGGCCACTTGCCGCGGTAGCGCACCGCGATCACGCCGAGCGCGATGGCCAGCGGCACGGCGATGACGGCGGCGATCCCGGCAAGAAAGAGCGTGTTGGACAGGCGCTGCCCCAGTGCGGTGGCGATGTCCTGGCCGTTGCTGAGCGCGGTGCCGAGATCGCCGTGCAGCACGCCGCTGAGCCAGGCGAAGTAGCGGGTAAGCGCGGGCTGGTCGATGCCGAGCTCGGCGCGGAGGTTGGCGAGCGCCTGGGGAGTGGCGCTCTGCCCGAGTATGGATTGCGCCACGTCCCCGGGCAGGATCGCCGTACCGAGGAAGATGAGCGCGGAGGCCGCGAGGAGGAGAAGGAGACCCAGCGAAATTCGCTGGGTCAGAAGGATCGTAACGGGATGTTTCAACACGTCAGCTTGCCAGCCAGGTCTTGTGCGGCGCGAGGCCGTTCATCGCGTCTTGGTTGCCGTCGACCACCCAACCCTGGATGTCCGTGCTCACCGCTTCGACGAAGTCGTTAAACATCGGGCAGATCACGCCGCCCTCCTCGTGCAGGATGGAGGCCATCTCGGCGTATATCTCGGTCCGCTTGCCGGCCTCGACCTCGGCCCGGGCCTCGAGCAGGAGCGCATCGAACCTGTCGTTCTTGAACCGGGTGTCGTTCCAGTCGGCGCTCGAGAAATAGCCGGTGGAATACATCTGGTCCTGGACCGGCCGGCCGCCCCAGTAGGTCGCGCAGAACGGCACGACATTCCAGATGTCGGACCAGTAGCCGTCGTTCGGCACGCGCTTGACCTCGAGCGGGATGCCCGCCGCCTGCGCCGATTGCTGGAACAGCGCCGCCGCGTCCACGGCACCGGGGAAGGCGGCATCGGCCACCTGAAGCACGATGGGGCTGCCGTCATGGCCCGAGGCCTTGTAGTGCTCGGCGGCCTTCTCGAGATTGAACTCGCGCTGCGGCACGCTGTCCGAGAACAGCGGGTAGGCGGCGTTGATCGGAATGTCGTTGCCGACCGAGCCGTAGCCCTGAAGGATCTTGTCGACCATTTCATCGCGGTTGATCGCGTATTTCAGCGCAAGCCGCAGGTCCTTGTTGTCGAACGGAGCCGTGTCGCAATGCATCGCAAAGACGTAGTGACCGCGGCCCGAGACGCTCTTGACCTCGATGTTCGGCGCGCGCGAGATCAGGCCCGCGACCTTGGGCTCGACGCGGTTGGCGATGTGCACCTGGCCCGACTGCAGCGCCGCCATGCGGGCGGTCGCGTCGTTGATGACGAGGAATTCGACCGCGTCGTAATGGCCCCGGGTGTCGTCCCAGTAATCGGCGAACTTCTCGAAGGTATAGCGCACCCCCGCCTCGTGCGTGACGATCATGTAGGCGCCGGCGCCAATCGTGGTGGCTGGATCGTCGCGCCCCCCCTTCGGCTGGATCTGTAGGTGGTAGTCCGACAGCAGGTAGGGCAAGTCGGCGTTGCCGGTGTCGAGGGTCAGCACGACCCAGTCGCCGTCGATGGAGATCCCGGTGATGCCCTTCATGATGGCCAGCGCGCCGGACTGCGAGTTCTCGTCCGAGTGACGCTCCAGCGTCGCGACGACGTCTTCCGGCGTCAGCTCGGAGCCGTCGTGGAACTTAACGCCCTTGCGGATCTGGAAGCGCCAGATCGCGGCATCCTCCGAGCTCTCGACCGCCTCGGCGATACGCATATCGAGCGATCCGTCGGGCGCGACGTCGACCAGCGGCTCGCCGAAGGTGCGCAGCACGTTGAAAGTGACCGAGTTGGCGGCCAGCGCCGGATCGAGGCTGTCGGTGCTCTGCCCGCTGGCAAGCGCCATCTTCAGGGTTCCGCCCTTACGGGGTTCCTGGGCGTGCAGCGCACCGGGCAGCATCATGCCCGCGGCGCCCGAGGTCACCGCCAGCGCGGACATCCGCTCGAGAAAGGCGCGGCGGCTCAGCGCCATGGAGTTCGCGAGGGTCTTTGACTTGTTCTTCACGTTTTTGAATCCCTGTTTTTCTCTTATTTTCATCGTCTTGTCCTGCGCCCGCTCGGCGTAGCGGAGCCTGCGAAGGCTTCGACACAGGCCCGGTTCGAGAAAGCGTTCCGCTGCCGTCAGCCGGATGGACCGACGCGTGGTCTTCCGGCGGCCGCGAAGCGCTGAAAATGGCTGCCAGGCTTCCCAGCCCGCGAGAGAGATCTCGGCGTAGCGGAATGCTGACGTTGGGCCCGCCCTTCCATTATCCCTCCACGTCGAAGTCTAGCCAGAGGGTCCGGTAGTTGGCTGGGGCTGTAAAGCAACGGCATTTGGGTCTTTGGGGTGCGCAAGGGGGGGTCAAGCCCTGCCGCCTTGTCACATTCGCACACAATGCTGCGGCAGCGCGCGAAACGGGCGTGCCGATGCGGCAGTCGCGTTTCCGCACATCGGCGGCTCTGGTGCTGATCTTCGATGATTTTGATCGTTTCATGATGGCATTTGTGAAATATTTCCCCCGGAGCGCCGTCCCGGGCGGGACGTCGACCTTCGCAGGGCATCCGATTCCCTTGGCTCCGCAGAGCCCCTTGCCGCGCCACGAGTTGCGCGGAGGGGGGCATTGCCGCCGCCAGGCCAGCGCCGGCGCGGCACAGGGCATCGCGACCGGGCGCCCGACGCCGTCCTCCTGCGGCAGCCGCGCAAGCCCTGAACGCCCTGCCGGTCATGGGACTTCTGGCCGCGCGGAACGATCCTGCGCCCGAAACGCAACCAGTAGAAAGTTTGAACGAATGAAGGACGCTGACATGCCCCGCCGCCCGATTCTGGTCTTTGATGTGAACGAGACCCTGCTCGATCTCGACCACCTCCGTCCTGTCTTCGCGGATCTCTTCGGGGATGCCGCCATGATGCGGGAGTGGTTTGCGCAGCTCGTGCTTTATTCGCAGACCATGTCGTTGATCGGGGTGTCCTCGGATTTCGGCACGCTGGGTGCGGCGGTGCTGCGGATGCTCGGCGAGATCCGCGCGGCGCCCATAGACGAGGCGGCTGTAGCGGAGTTGCGCGAGGCGGTCGGTTCGATGCCGGCGCATCCCGACGCGGTCGAGGCGCTCGAGCTCCTGCGCGACAAGGGGTTCCGGATGGTGACGTTGACCAATTCTTCGAAGGGGAACGGGGAAAGCGCGCTCGACCGGTCGGGACTCTCGGGGTATTTCGAGCAGATGCTGAGCGTGTCCCCGACCGGCGTCTTCAAACCCGCGCCGCAGACCTACGCGCTCGTGACCGAGACGCTCGGGGTGAAGGTCGAGGAACTATGCCTCGTCGCCTGCCATGTCTGGGACACGATGGGGCTACAGGCGCTTGGCGGCAAGGGCGCGCTCGTCACACATGGAGTCAACGCGCCGCTGCCTGTGCCCGACGCGCCGCAGCCCGACGTGGTCGCTCCGGACCTCATGGCGCTGGCGCGCGCGATCTGTGCCGAGTGGCCCTGACCCGCATCAGACCTTCTGAACAGGCCGCCGGTCTGTCGGTGTCTGCGCGTCCATGCGGCGCGCAGGCTCTTTCGCTCATGCAGCACCAGTTTCGCTGTCATCGCAACGATCGGCGCTCCAACCTTTCGATGGCCTGCGCCGCGTCGGACGAGAACGGTGGACGACGGCCAATCCGATACGGTCCCGCTCCTGGACTGGCTGTCGTAATGTAAAGCTCTGCTGTGGTCGCTACTGCGCAGCCTCGTGTGGGAAGATCGCTACGCCATCTTCTGCGCTGAAGAATCCGAACTCTGCAACCTGGTGCGATGCTCCATTCTGCCCGGTCCAATGCACCGTGGCACGGTGATTGCGAACCTCGTGCATCACCGCGTCGTATGTCAGCACCAGGGAAGCTGGAAGACCCCCGGCGGTCGCCATCTGCCACTGACTGATTATCAGGGCAAAATGACCGAGATGGTCATGATATGCGAACTGAACACGCGCCCCGGTCATCGTCAGGTCCAGCCGAGCGTCATCCGCTGTCACCGCAAGATGGCCTCCGAGATAGCGCGACAGGCCCGCAGCAAGCTCCGGGGGAACCGGCTCGCCAGGTGGCACCTCCGCCAAGGCGGCAAGTTCGGGCGCCGCAACGAGAAGGTCTTCGACCGGAAACTGGATCGTCAGCTCCAGCGTGGCGTTCTGCTCCCGAAGCATCAGAACGCTGCCGGGCAGGGCATGAGAAAATGCCGCCCCGACACCGGCGACACTCACCGCGAGCGCGAGCAGGCCGGATCGCCAGATCACTCTGTCTGCCCGCCATAATCGCGGGTCAGGTCGCGCCAGACCGAATGGGGGTGGATCCCGACCTTCTCCGTGGACTTGTTCGACTGGAGGGAGAACTCGATCCAGAGCGATGGACCATGCACGCGCACGTAATCGTCTTCGGCGCTCAGTTGCGGAGTGCCGGAATACCCCAGATAGGTTTCGGGAAGCTCGGCGGTGTAGCGGTCCATGAAGGCCGCCGCTCCGGTTTCGGAGACATCGCCGACATAGGTCTCGATCGCGGCCAGAAGCAGGGCTTTCTGGTCCTCGTCCAGCTCGGAGACTGGCAGCCCTTCAAAGCTGTCGGGAATGGCGTCGTCGGCCTGTGGTCCGGCGAGGATGTCGCGGTAGGTTCCGTCCAGCTCGGTCGCGGCGCGTTGCTCCTCCGACAATGCGCTGAGCAGCGTGGCAAAAGCGTCGCGTTCCTGCGTGAGGGGCTGATTGACCCGCCCGTTCATCTCGAAATAGGGGAAGGGCTCCACGCCCCGGAACGATGGCGTGGCCCCCGCCAGCTCGCCATCGACATAGGTATTGGCAAAGGCCATGTGGTGGCCACCGTAGTAAAGCTCCCAGACACCGCTCGGACCGGGGGTGCCCAGAAAGGCGAACTTGGTGTTGAAGGAGGAATAGCCGGCCTTGTAGTCGGTGCTGACGGTGTTGATATAGTCGTCGGCATTCAGCGTCTGAACCATCTCCTCCCAGCCTTCGTCGGGATCGCCGCCCGTGGCTTCCATCATGATCGCCTTGACCAGCCCGCGCTGCTCGATGTTCAGCTCGCCAAGGAGCACGCCCGGCCGCTTTGGAAAGGCTCCGGCGGGCAGGTTGCTCCAGTATTCCGCCTCGGTGCGGGAATAGTCCAGTTGCAGTTTCTCGAGGATCTCTTCGGAGACGTCGGACTTCAGCAGATCAATCAGGCAAAGCATCCGGTCATAGCCCGGAGCCTCGCCGCAATCGTCGGCAGTGTCGGGGATCGGCACGCTTTCCATCAGTGTGCTGGTGTCGCCCATGCGCGCCTGAAGGGCTGCGCTCAGCGCCTGATCCTCATCAGACATCGGCGGCGGGCCGTCATGTTCCTGCGCAAAGGTCGGTGAGGCCAGAAGAGTTGCCAACGCAACCGCTTTTGTTAGTTCGAGCTGACGACGCATGGCGATCCCTTCCGTAGCAACTGAAGCCCGGGCACAGCATCGACAAAACCGCGAGGAATGGCAACCGGAAGCGAGGCGATCGAAAACCGCATCGCGCGCTTCGCGGCACGTCGCGCGGGCTCGCACCGGTCCTCCGGTTTCGTGTGCAGGTTTTGCAGCCCCCCGCCGCTCGGATCGCGACGCGTGTCGCGGCTCCTGTGGAGTGCGCCCCTGCGGATGGACCAGGTTGGCCGGTTGAATTGACCTCCTGCGGGCTTTCAGAGGAAGAAAGCCTATGCCCAGACGCCACCGAAGCCATAGTACCGAATTCAAGCGCCAGGTCGTCGCCGAGTTTCAGGGCGGCGAGACGCTTCAAGCGCTCGGCCGCCGCCACGACCTGTCGCGCAACCTGATCCGGGTCTGGATCGAAAAAGCGGAAGCAGGCGCGCTCGACGAAGACGTGGCGGCGGCCGAACTGATGGCCGAATACGAAGCCCGGATCGTTGCGCTGGAGCGGCTTGCCGGGCGCCAGGCGCTCGAGATCGAGTTTCTAAAGGGGGCTCGACGCTCCGGACGCTTGCCGAGAAACGAGCCTACATCCGGGACTGCCGACCCCGGGGGCTCTCGATCCGGCGGGGATGCGAGCTGATGGACGTCGCGAGGTCCAGCTTCTATGCCGATCCCGGCCCCAGGCCCGGAGACACCGTCATCATTGAGGAAATCCGGGCGATTACCGACGAGTTCGAGGGCTATGGCTACCGCCGGGTCGATGCCGAACTCCGGCATCGGGGCATGGTCGTGAATTCGAAAAAGGTCCGGCGGCTGATGAGAGAGAACGGCCTGAACCCGCGGCGGAGGCGGCGCACCACCCGCACAACAGACAGCGACCATGGCGGCCCGATCTTTCCTTTCATTGCCAAGGAATTCGAGGTTTACGGTCCGGACCAGCTCTGGGTAGCTGACCTGACTTACATCACCATCGCCGGAGGCTTCGTTTATGCCGCGCTGATCCTGGACGCGTGGTCGCGCCGTGTTCTCGGCTGTGCCATCGGCCGCAGCATCGACGCCCGCCTGGCGGCGAGGGCGCTCCGCAGCGCGATCGCGGAGCGGCGTCCCTTGCCCGGCTGCGTTTTCCACACGGACCGCGGATCCCAGTACGCGTCGGAGCTGCATCGAGGCATTCTTGCCGAACAGGCTTCTTCGGATCTATGAGCCGCCGCGGCAACCCGTACGACAACGCAAAGGCCGAGAGCTTCATGAAGACACTGAAGGTGGAGGACGCTTACCTTATGGAGTATGAGGCGTTCGACGACGTCGCCACACGCCTGCCCCGGTTCATCGAGGCCTACAACAACCGCCGCCTGAGAATGTCCATCCGCAGGGGCGCACTCCAATAGGGGGTCAAAGTTCGCTGCCGATTGACAATCTCGACGGCGACGAACTCGCTTCATTCCAGAGTCCGCGCTGGTGCAGGAAGTCGGCCACTTGGCGGGCGCGTGCGCCTCCGCGAAGGGAGGCGCTGCCAGCTTGGCCTGCATTGGCGCCGCAGCGGTCCTTGGTAGTTCGGGTCCTTGGCCGGCGTGCCGTCGCCGGTGCCGTAGTATTTTGCCAGACACGCGGCGCCAGGAATTTGGTGGCTGCCCGAGCAGGTGATGATCGACATAGGCTCACTGCCCGGACGTCCCGGGTGAAGTGCGGTTCCCATCAATTCAGATGATGTCGGGATCGCTAGCGAAGTCCTTTTGGGATCCGCGCAATTCCTCGACCGACACCCTGGCTGATATGGATCGTGCCGAGATGCACTTGGAAGCCTTCCCAAGGTCATGCACTCGAGGTCCAAGCGGTGCCCCTAGCTGCCCGATCAAATCCGTGGCGATAGAGAGCCTGCATGTAGCTGGGCGCGAACCGGTCAGTCGGATCCCAAACGATGCCTGCGGCGGGATCGATGGACGCACTCAGGACATTGAGCCCGATTTGCCGGCCTGCGAGCCGTGTTGCCGCAAGCTCGGAACGGGCGGAGGCTCTGATCATCGTGGTGAGTGCCTGCTGCGAGACGCCAATTGCACTCTTGTTCACCTTCTGCGGTGCCGGATCGAGTGTATTGTTAACCACCACAAAGAGATTGCCCCCATTCAGCTTGGGCATCTGGGGGCCGTAGGCCGCAGAGGGAATTGCGAGAAACGGCATGTAAACCCCGCCATCGACATGAGTTTCCAGATGCTTGGCACCATTCGCCAGATAGCTGATCCCGACCGGCGGAAACATCCCGGGAATTGCCGCCGAAGCGCGGAGGATCGCGCGGAAGAGCTTTGCTTTTCCGTCCCTCGCGATGGCTCCCATATCCCAGACCACCGCCCGTGAAATATCGAGACTGGTCGTCACGACAAATAGCCGTGCCCCGGTGGCATGTCTCGCTGCGACACCGCGCAACACAGAGGGTGGCGTGAACTCTTCGATGAGTTTCTCCAAGGGCGCGGTATCGTAGAGCGAGCCGTTGGTCACGAAGCCCAAAGCACTCAGCTCCATGAGATCGCGCGCTCCGTGCTTTAAGAACATGTCGCGCAACCTGTCGTCATAGTCCGCGCCGAGAAAGGCGAACGGCGCGATCAAGGCTCCGGTGGACACGCCCGTCACGATGTCGAAATCCGGTCGCGTTCCCGACTTGCTCCAGCCGTTGAGAAGACCCGCGCCGAAGGCGCCATCCTCTCCGCCTCCCGAGAGAGCGAGGATCTGCGGAGCACTCCCGAGTTGATCAAGGGGCACATGATCGCTCCAGCTTGCAAGGTCTGCGTTCGCGAGTAGCCGGTAGGCCGCGAGCGGATCGCTATCGTCACCCAGCGGAGGGTGCGTCTCGGGCGTTCCGCCGGACGTACAGGCTGAGAGCAGAGCGGCGCAGGATCCGATGAGGAAGTCGCGCCGAGGGAGGTTGATACTTGTCATGAGGATGTTCCCCGAAATATTCGGCGGCGTGTCAGACGGCAGGTTACCGTGCCCGCCGCGTCTTGAGCCAAAGACACTCGCGCGGACGCTGGCTCAGCCAAGAGGGGCGGCGCCTGATGGAATGCAGCTCAGGCCCGTCTCTCCATCCAGGGAGCGGCAGACACCGGATAGCGTGTTGCCATCAGGCATGCTCATAGAGCATTTCTCGCCCGAGGTCTTGCTGATACAAGCTGCGGCAGCCTCGGGCGGTGGATGACCGCCAGGACCAGCGGGGAGGCCGGATTGGGGTCGAACCGTGTTGTTATTCGCTTCCAACTCGCGCTCCACGGAGGGTGCGAAGGCGATGCTCAGCGAGAAGAAGCTGCACACCACGAGGACGACGAGAAGTGTCACGCGGGTTCCGATTGAAGGTCTCATCGGGGTCTCCTACTTTTTTCTGGCGCTTTGGATGCGCCCGGAGACCTCTTCGCACCGCTTCAAGGAGGCGTTTTGCAGAGATTATGAAGCGAGCATGCAGACGCAGAATTTTCTTGTCCTGTTGCGTGCGGGTGTCAGACGTCGGATGCTTCAAACGCATAGCCTACGCCGTAGACGGAGCGGATGAGGTCTTGCTCTGACACCGCGGCAATCTTGCGGCGGATATTGCGGATGTGGCTATCTACCGTTCGGTCGAAGACGGAGCTGTCATCCGGAAAGGCAAGATCAAGCAACTGGTCGCGGGAAAAGACCCGCCCAGGTCTGCGCGCTAGGATCTCTAGAAGGGTGAATTCGCGGCGTGTGAGCTCCAGGCGATGTCCGTCCAGCGTCGCGCGCCATGCGCTGCAATCCAGTATAAGGCGAGGCGGGGGCTTTTCCGAGACCTCGAAGGCGCTAACAGGTGTGGGACCGGATCGTCGCCGCAGGACTGCCTTGATCCGGGCAACGAGTTCGCGCGGCGAGTAGGGTTTGCATACATAGTCATCAGCCCCAAGTTCGAGCCCTAGGAGGCAGTCGATCTCTTCGACCTTTGCTGTCGTCATGATGATCGGGACATCGCTGGCGGCGCGCAGCTCTCGGCATATGGTCAGCCCGTCGACACCCGGAAGCATAAGATCGAGTACTATCAGGTCGTGGCTTTCCGCGAGCGCACGCGCTGCGGCGCCCCTACCGTCCAATTGTATGTCGGCTGCCATACCCGCAGCCAGGATGTAATCGTGGACGACCTCAGCAAGAGCTTCTTCGTCCTCGATGATGAGGATGTGTGCAGGAGATGGGGTCATAGGTGATCCAAGGCCAGAGGCAGGCGCACGTGAAAGGTTAGCCCGCCCAAATCCGAAGGGTGGGCTTCGATGGTGCCGCGATGAGCTGTGACGAGCGTACGGCAGATGGACAGCCCCAATCCGGAGCCGCCGTGGTTCCGGGACCGGGAGTTCTCGTCACGTGTGAAGCGGTTGAACAGTGTCGGCAACACGTCCGGGGAGGGGCAGGGACCGCTATCGGAGACGGTCAGAACGGCCACCTCGGTCTCGCAGCGGCAGCTTACCCTTATGCTTCCTGGCTTGTCGGTGTAGCGCGCGGAGTTGTCGAGCAAGTTGTCGATGACCTGACGCAGCCTCTGAGCGTCACCGATGACCGGCACGGGGTCGTCTGCGTCGAGCATCAGCGCGAGTCCGGGCTGTGCGTCAAGCAGGCGGCTGTCCTCGCAGGCGCTCCGCGCGAGTTCTCCCAAGTCGCAGTGCCGGAACGCCAACGCTAGCCGCGCCTCGTCTGCGCTGGCGAGCAGTCTTAGATCGTCGGTAAGCCTGGAAAGCCGCATCACCGCACCGTGCATGGTGCCGAGGGTTTGTCCATTCAATGGCCGAATGCCGTCCTGCATGGCTTCGATGTCCGCCCGAAGGATAGCCAGCGGGGTTTTCAGCTCATGTGAGGTGTCCGACACCCATTGCCGCTCCCGCCTGCGGCTGGCCTCAAGACTGGCCGCAAGGGCATTTTGGTCGCGCATCATGCGGCCCAGCTCGTCGCGCCGGCGTGCGTCGAGCCGGCTCGAGAGGTCGCCCGAAGCCAGTCGCGCCACGTGCTCGCCGATGCGGTGGATCGGCGAGAGCAGCTGGCGTGCTGTTAAAAGAGCAACCAGTGATGCACAGGCAAGGGCAATCAGCGCTGCGACCACGATAGCCTTGAATTGCCGCTCGAGGTAGAGCGCGCTCAGAGCGGCCTGTGGGTTGTCCAAGCCGTAGAGCCGCAGGGTCCCCAGAGCTGCGCCCTGCGCGTCTTCCAAAGGCAGGTCGACCCAAGTGCTGGACGCGTATGGGCGGCCTGCCAGAACTGAGCCGCCTGCAGACAAGAGCACAAGCCGGTCGGGCAGTGGAATGGGATGGATTTCGGGTTCTGCGCGATTCCGACCAGAGGGACCCGAGGGAGGTCTGTTAGGTAGAAGCGAGGGAGGTTCCGGCGGTCCGGGAACAGAGCGGTGGATCAATCCAATCCAGTCCTGGTAGCTGGTGATGTCTGGCCAACCTTGCGCGGCGCGCGGATCGGTCTTGAGCGCCTCGGAGAGGCCCTCAAGACCTGTCAGCTCGGACTCGAGCAGGTAGCGGGTGAAGCCCTGGCGCGTGCTGTAGTCAAGGGCCACGGCCATGAGGCCCACGGCCAGCAAGACCGGGACCACAACAGCGACGAAAAGCTTGCCGGTCAGAGAAAGCCGCGGCCAGATCATAGAGCGCGCCTACGTCGCCAAAGTGCAGAAATGGTGAAGTGATCCCAAAGCACTACCCGCATAAGTCGACCGCCTCCAACCCGTCGAGCCTTTCGAACAGCCGTCGTGGCTACAAGCAGAGTGACCCGGGTACTTTTGTCTCACTGGCGGAAATGAGAGAGTTCTAATCCCGGTGGCTTCAAAGGTGCCGGTCAAACTGTACCGCCCCAATTACCCATTGGACCGAATCGTGAGTATCGCCGATATTTCTCAACGAGTGAGGTCGCGCACGGTCAAAGACAAAGCTGATACCTTCGTAGAAGGTGACTTCGTCATCGTCAACGCGCAAAAGAACTTCGCCGGAGAAGACCATGCCGCCGTTTTGGGCGGGATAGCTCAACACATTCTTGCCAATGTCGCCGCCGGGCTCGAGATGCAGTATCATGATCTGCAGGTTGTGACGGTCGGTCGAGGTCGGCAGCCCTTTCCGCATCATTCCTAGTTCGATCAGGCCGCGGTTCTGCTTGCGTCGCACAAATGCAGGATCGTCACCCGGCGGCGCTTCTCGCTCGAGGCCCTGTTCGCCAAAAAGCTCTTGCATGGGAACATTGAGCGCGCGGCGCCACGCTCATCACCAGCAACCGGCGTGGCCGCGGGGTCAGCAACTGGCGCCCTCGATCTGCACGATGACCGCATGGTGCAGCAGCCGGTCCAGCAGCGCGGCGGTTGCGACGATGGGGTCACAGAAGACCTCGCCCCACTCGGCCAAGCCGCGGTTCGAGGTGAGGATCATTGTTGCCCCTTTCGCGTAACGCGCATTGACGAGTTGGAAGAACAGGTTTGTCACGTGAGCGCAACGGTCATTGGACTTGGCGCGATTTCGGCTTAGCCGATGCGGATAACCCAGCCGCCGATTGTCCGGCGTCAGCGCCCATGGGACATCTGAATTGATTTCGGAAAGGAGGGTTTCTGGCTCATCGTAACCACCAAGGAGTGGAGATGAGACAGAAACCCGGAACACCGAAGCCTTCCGCTGAGAAGGTTGTGAAGGACATCCGCCGACGCACCCGCAAACAGCATTCGGCGGAGGAAAAGATCCGCATCGTGCTTGAGGGCCTTCGCGGCGAGGAGAGCATAGCTGAGAACGGCGGTGAGAAAGTCGACCACGGTAGCGGCGGGATGAGCCCGCTGCGGGCGGCGTAAAAGTCGTCCACCTTTACCCTTTCTGGCGACAGGGAGGGCGGGAGGATTTTCACCGTGGATTTGTATCGGAAGGTTCGCCTGGCTTGTTCAGAAGGCATGAGCCAGCGCGAGGCTGCGCGTCAGTTTGGGGTTTCCCGCGACAGTGTTCGGAAGATGTTGGCGTTCTCGGTTCCGCCTGGATACCGGCGGACGGCGCCGGTGAAGCGGCCGAAGCTGGATGGGTTCACCGAGATCATCGATGGCTGGCTGGAAGGGGATCGCGAGGTCCATCGAAAGCAACGGCACACGGCGAAGCGGGTATTCGAGCGGCTTCGCGATGAGCATGGCTTCACCGGCGGCTATACGATCATCAAGGACTACATGCGGGAGCGCGAGCGGCGCGGCCGAGAGATGTTCGTGCCGCTGGCCCATCCGCCAGGACATGCCCAGGCCGACTTCGGCGAGGCTGTGGTTGTCATCGCTCGCCATTGCGCTTGAACCAATGGCGCACAATGGCTCGCCGTCGAGCAGAAGGCGCACTTCTTCGTTATGGACTTGCCGCACAGTGATGCCTGCTTCGTGCGCGCCTATCCCGCGGCGACAGCGGAAGCCTGGGGAGACGGCCACGTCCACGCCTTCGCCTTCTTCGGCAGGGTGCCGGTATCGGTCCTCTACGACAACGATCGCTGTCTTGTTGCGAAGATCCTGGCGGACGGCACACGTCAGCGGGCCACGCTCTTCAGCGGGTTCCTGTCCCACTACCTGTTCCGAGACCGCTATGGCCGCTCCGGCAAGGGGAACGACTAGGGCAACGCGGAAGGATTGGTCGGCGGTTCCCGCCGCAACTTCATGGTCCCGGTCCCGCGGTTTGTGAGTTGGGCTTCGTTCAACGCCTATCTGGAGGAGCAGTGTCGCAAACGTCAGGCGGATGTTCTGCGCGGCCAGTCCGAGACCATCGGCGCACGGCTGCAACGCGATCTGGCGGAGCTGAGAGCCCTGCCAGGAACGCCTTTCGACGCCTGCGAGCAGGTCAGCGCCCGGGTCAGCTCTCAATCTCTCGTTCGGTACGGCACCAACGATTACTCGGTGCCGGTTGCTTATGGGCATCGGGATGTTTGGGTGCGCGGCTATGTTGATCAGGTCGTGATCGGCTGTCGCGGCGAGGTCATCGCCCGGCACCCGCGGTGCTATGCGCGCGATGACATGATCTTCGACTCGATCCATTACCTTCTGCTGCTCGAGAAGAAGATCAATACCCTTGATCAGGCCGCCCCCTTGGCGGGCTGGGGCCTGCCAGTTGAGTTCGAGACCCTGCGCCGCCTGATGGAGGCGCGGATGATCAAGGCGGGACGCCGGGAATATGTGCAGGTTTTGCGCCTGCTGGAAACCTTCGACATCGATGATCTCCACGCGGCCGTGAAGAAGGCCCTGCAATTGGGCGCGGTCGGCTTCGATGCCGTGAAGCACCTTGCTCTCTGCCATGTTGAGAAACGGCCGCCGAAGCTGGACCTCGATGTCTATCCCTACCTGCCGCGCGCGAATGTCGGGACCACCTCGGCGGCCAGCTACATGTCTCTTCTGTCGGGAGACGCGGCATGACCGGTGCTCCGCAGATCCTGCTTGCTCATCACCTCAAGACGCTGAAGCTCCCGACCTTCTTGCGGGAGCACGAGAAGCTGGCGCGCCAATGTGCAGCCGAGGGCCTGGACCACGTCCAGTTCCTCGCCCGACTTGTCGAACTGGAACTGATTGATCGCGAGGGACGGATGATCGAACGTCGGATCAAGGCTGCAAAGTTCCCCGCCAGGAAGAGCCTGGACAGCTTCGACTTCAAGGCGATCCCGAAGCTCAACAAGATGCAGGTGCTGGAACTTGCCCGTTGCGAATGGATCGAGCGGCGCGAAAACGTCATTGCGCTCGGACCGAGTGGCACGGGCAAAACCCATGTTGCTCTGGGGCTGGGATTAGCCGCCTGTCAGAAAGGAATGTCGGTCAACTTCACTACGGCCGCGGCACTGGTCAATGAGTTGATGGAAGCCCGCGACGAGCGCCGCCTCCTGCGGCTCCAGAAGCAGCTGGCCTCCGTCAAACTGCTCATCATCGATGAGCTGGGCTTCGTGCCTCTGTCAAAGACCGGCGCCGAGCTACTCTTCGAGATGATCTCGCAACGCTACGAGCGTGGCGCCACGCTCATCACCAGCAACCTGCCGTTCGACGAATGGACCGAGACCTTCGGAACAGAGCGGCTGACCGGCGCTCTGCTCGACCGCCTGACCCACCACGTCAACATCCTCGAGATGAATGGCGACAGCTACTGGAGTGCGCCGCTCGGGCTGGACCAGTCAGGCGGCTCGCTTTGACCGGGGCGCGGCGTTTCTTTCTTCGAACTGGTTGGGGCTCAAGTAGCCGAGCGCAGAATGCAGCCTGGTGGAGTTGTAGACGTTGTCGATGAAGTTTGGCAAATCCGCTGCGACGTCTTCGAAGGTCTCGTATTCGGTCACATAGACCGCCTCGACCTTCAGCGTCTTCATGAAGCTTTCGGCTTGCGCGTTATCGTAGGGATTCCCTCGACGGCTCATAGACCCGAAGAAGCCGTGGCGCTCGAGGATGCGGCGATGCCGGGATGCGGCATATTGCGCTCCCCTGTCGGTATGAAAAACCCATCCCGGTAGCGGGCGTCGGGATGCGGTTGCAGCCTTCAGCGCAGCCGCTGTGAGGCGCACGTCGATGTTGCGGCCTAGCCCGTAGCCCACGACCTAGCGCGACCAGGCGTCCAGAATGACGGCAAGATATACGAAGCCGGTCCCGATGGCGACATAGGTGATGTCCCCGACCCAGAGCTGATCCGGTCCATGGACTTCAAACCCTTTGGCAACATTCGGATAGATCGGGCTATCGTGGCTGCTGTCGGTGGTTGCGACATAGCGGCGTTTCCGCTTTGGATTCAGATCATTCTCACGCATGATCCGCCGCACTTTCTTCGAGTTCACGACAAGACCACGGTGGCGTAATTCAGCAGTGACACGGCGATACCCATAGTTGCGGCAGGTCTCCGTGATCAACAGAATCTCGCTGACGGCCGGATCTTCTGCGGTCGGGCCGGAAGCGTCGTAAAAACTGGAACGGGGAAGATCCATCAACTCGCACCCCCGTCTGACCGAGAGGCCGACGGGCCGGTGATCACGGATGTAGATCCGTTTCTCTGCGACCGTGTGTGCGCCCGCGCCGTTTTTAAAAACTCGATCTCGAGCGCCTGACGGCCGACAAGCCGTTCGAGCGCCGCGATCCGCGTTTCGTATTCGGGGAGCAGTTCCTCTTCGATGGCGTCATCGTCAAATTCGCCGCGCTCATACTTGTCGATCCAGATCGGGATCAGCGTGCGGCAAATATCGTGCCTCTGGCTGAGCGCGCGCATCGACTCGCCGTTGAAATAGGCTTCGACGACTTCGCGTTTCTTGGACGTGCTGTGACGACGGTGCTTCTTGGCCATGCGGTTCTCCTTATCAGAACCACGACCCGGTCAAAATCTTCAGCTCAAGCTGTCCAGCCCGAGGGGCGCACTCCACCCGTGGCTGGTTTTTGCTCCGCCATTGACATGCAGCAACCCGAGGTCGCAAACGCCACTATGCGCCACCACATCACAGCTGCGAAGGACCGGATGTTCGTGGGCACGCAGGAAAGCTAATGCCCGCACACATCACCTGATCACGACGGAAGCGGTGTCTTTCGCAAGTCGGGGCAAACGGAATTGTGAGCGCTTCCCGTGTATCAAGCCAAGTTTGTCGGGCGGCGAGCGGCCGAGTTGCTCCGCACTACCGACCTCGAACCTCTCAACATGCTGTATCTTGCATCAATGACCGGTTCGGGTGAGCTTCACTGCAAACGGGGAGGCACGTTGCTTATGCCCGGAAACACCGCACAGCGGGAAAGCGTGCGCCGTTCGGGAACGGCGGCACGGCTTGGTGATCGGAACCCCGCCAAGGGCTCAGGCGGGTGCTTGGTCTTGGATCAGCACCGGCGCGAAATAGGTCTTGCTGCGGCCGCCGAGGGTGATCGGGTCGATCATCGAAACGCAAGTCTGGTAGTGCGGGGTCTTGCGGTGTTCGTCGAGCGCCGCCTCGCTCTCGAAGATCTCGTAGACGTAGAAATTGTTCTCGTCCGCGGGGTCGTGCAGCAGGTCGAAGCGCAGGTTGCCCGGCTCCTTTCGCGTTCCTTCGCAGTTCAGCGTGAAGGCCTTGAGGAAGGTGTCGCGCGTGCCCTCCTGGACCTTGATGTTGACGAGTTGGATCAGCATGATCTTGTCCTTTTTTGCGTGGAATGGGAAGCCTCAGATGCCGGGTGCCTGCCACATGGAAGTGGTGGTGCCGTCGAGCACGAGCTGGCGCTGCGCGGCATAGGCGTGGGCCCATCGCTCGCCAGCCTCGTTGTAGAGCGGGCGCAGCGCGGCGTTGGGGGTGAAGGTGCGCTCGGTCCGTGTCCAGGCGCCGCCCGCCTCGGCGAGCGAGGTGAAATAGCCTGCACCGGTCGCGGCCGCCGAGGCGCAGCCCTGCGCGGTGGCCTCTGTCACCTGGGGCGTGACCACGGTCAGCCCGGTGACATCGGCAAGGATCTGCGACCAATGCGCGGATTTCGCGGCGCCGCCGGCGAAGACCAGCCGCTCGGGCCGGTGGCCGGTGAGCGCGAAGACCGCCTCGAGGTTGCGGTGCGCGACGATGGCGGCGTTCTCCTGCAGCGCGCGGAAGATCGCGGCGGGGCCCGCTGCAGCGGCATCGAGCGAGAGGTTGAGCAGCGAGGGCGCGGCGTGGAACCAGTCGCCATAGCGCATGACGTCGGAAAAAATCGGGATAATCCCGTGCGCGCCGGGCGGAACGGCCATCGAGTCGGCCTCGAGCGCGGCGTAGCCCCTGCCGTTGCCGAAGGCGTCGCGGAACCAGCGCATGACCGCGCCGGTGAAGAAGCTGATCGCCTCGGCCTGGTTGAGCCCGGCGACCATGTGCGGGTTGATGCGCAGCTTCATGCATGGATCGGTGAGCGAGAGGGGCACGTTGACCACCTGCTGCCAGAAGGTGCCGCCGAGCACCGCGCAGTCCCCCTCGTGCACGATGCCGAGCCCGAGCGCGCCGGTCTGGCAGTCGCCGCCGCCGGCGACGACCAGCGTGCCGGGGGCCAGCCCGGTCTCGGCCGCGGCGGCAGCATGGACCGTGCCGATGACCTCACCGGTAGCGACGCCGCGGGGGAAAAGATCGGTGGGCAGGCCGACGGACTCCAGCGCCTCGGTGAGCGGTGCACGGGTGCGCAGGTCGAGCAGGCCGGTGGTGCCGCCGTTAGAGGGCTCTAGCGTCAGTTCGCCCGAGAGCCGGTGGACGATCCAGTCCGAGAGCATGGTGAGGCTGCGGGCGCGCTCCAGTGTCTCGGGAGCGTGACGGCGCAGCCAGGCGAGGCGGGGCAGGGCGCCGAGCGCGTAGGTCTGGCCGGAGCGGGCGTAGATCTCGGCCTCGAGCCCGGGGTGGGCCTCCTTCAGCTCGCGCACCTCGTCCCCGGCGCGGGCATCGACGTTGGCGCAAGCCCAGATCTCGGCGCCGCTGGCGTCATGCAGCACGAAGGCTTCGCGCATGGCGGTGGCGCTGACAGCGTGGATCTCGGCGGGATCGACACCGCTCAAGGCGATCACCTCGCGGCAGCAGCGCGCGAGCGCGGCCCAGTTGCCGGCGGTGTCGAAATCCATCGAGCCAGGGTAGCGCGGGTCGGTGGCGTGCCACCATTCCTGTCCCGAGGCGGCGATCTCGGCCCCGGTCTCGTCGAAGAGCACGGCGCGGCCACTGCCGGTGCCGGCATCGAAAGCAAGAAAATAGGGCATGGTCAGGCCTCCGCGGCGTCGAGCAGGGCGAGCGCGGTCGGCTCGTCGGTGATCAGGATGTCGAGAATCTCGCCGCGCAGTGCCGAGAGGATCGGGCCGGTCTTGTTTGCCCCGCCCGCCGCGCCGATCACCCGGTCCGAGGCGCGGAGCTGCTCGAGGTCCACGCCGACCACCCGGTCGTGCAGCGGCACGCCGATGTCCTGCCCGCGGCGGTCGTAGAAGCGGCAGAGGATGTCACCGCGCGCGCCGCCCCGGCGCAGCGGGTCGATCTCGCCCGCCGGGATATAGCCCTGGGTCACCACCGTCGCGCTCTCGGTGAGCCCGCCTATGCCGACCAGTTTGTAGTCTGCCTCCAGCGCCTGCGCCATGAGCGCGGCGATCGCCGGCTCCTGCATGAGCGCGCGTGCCAGCTCGGGGGTCGAGACGACCAGCGGCGCGGGGATGATGTTGATGTTGCGGTGCCAGTTCGCCTCGCGCATCCCCTCGACGTAGGTCTGCACCCCGCCGGTGAGGGAATAGAGGCCGATTCCGCGCTCCTGCGCCGTGTGGCCGAGCATGCAAATCGAATGGGTGACGGTCTCGCCCCAGCCGACCGAGAGCGTCTCGCCGGGGGCGAGTTTCTGCATCAGGTACTGGGCGGCAGCCTGTCCGACCCGCAAATTCACATCCTCGACCGAGCTTTCGGGAATCACCCGGCAGTCGCTCAGGCCGAACTGCTGACGCATCCGGGTCTCGAGCTCGAGGCAGCCCTGCTGGCGCGAGTTGATCCGCACCTGGATGAGCCCGGAGGTGCGCCCGGCATCGAGCAGGCGCGAAACCTTGATGCGCGAGATGTTGAGGATGTCACCGACGTCGCTCTGGGTCAGCCCATCGTTGTAATAGAGCCATGCCACGCGCGCCATGAGGGCATCGTCTGTGTCACTCTGGGGCTGTTCCATCATCGAACGGGTCCTTCTTCCTGCGGGATGCAAGCGAGATCATGATAGTTCTTAATTAAACATTTGAACAAGTCAATTGCACATTTTCGCGGTAGTGCAGCATAAGAATTACGCTAATGTGGATTGACATAGCGGAAACATGCTGCACAAATGATTCAATCGATAGCAAATGAACATCTTTTAGATGGTTGCCCTGCAACCCCGGTATCGGTGAGGAGGCGTTATGAAAACTGTGCTCGCGGAGCTGAAATCCGTGTCGAAAAGCTACGCGGGTGTCCCCGTGCTGAAGGGGATCGATTTCTCGATCCGCGCCGGTGAGATCCATGCGCTGCTGGGTGGCAACGGCGCGGGCAAGTCGACGCTGATGAAGATTCTCGCGGGCCTTGTGTCCGCCACGGGCGGCGAGGTGCGGCTCGGCGGTGCCCCGCTTTCTCCCGCGACACCCGCGCAGGCGCAGGCCATGGGACTCTACCTCGTCCCGCAGGAGGCGCACATCTTTCCGAACCAGACAGTGCTCCACAACATCTGCGTCGGCATGCCGAAACCCGCCGCTGCCTATCGCACCCGGGTCGAGGAGCTGATCGCCCAGCTTGGCGTCTCGCTGTCGCCCGATGCCAAGGCCGCGACGCTCGAGATCGCCGACCGACAGATTGTCGAGATCCTGCGCGGGCTGCTGCGCGAGGCAAAGGTGCTGATCCTCGACGAGCCGACCTCGGCGCTGACGCCGCACGAGGTCGAGACGCTGTTCGGCCACATGCGCGCACTGCGCGCCGAGGGACACGGGCTTGTGTTCATTTCCCACAAGCTGCACGAGCTGCGCGCGGTCTCCGACCGGATCACCGTGCTGCGCGACGGCTACGTGGTGCTGAGCGAGCGGATGCGCGCGAGCCCCGATGCCGAAATCCTCGCCGCCATGAGCCCCGGCGTCACCGCGCTCGACGCGCGCGAAAGGCAGCGCGAGATCTCAGGTCCTCCGGTGCTCACCCTAGAAGGACTGAGCGGCGAGGGCTTCGTGGACATCTCGCTGGCGCTGCGGGCGGGAGAGATCCTTGGACTGACCGGTGTCGTCGGCGCCGGGCGCACGGAACTGGCCGAGACGCTGGTCGGGCTGCGGTCGCGCAGCGCTGGACGCGTCACGCTCGAGGGTCGCGACTTCCGCGCCAAGGGGCCGGGCGCCGCGGTGGAGGCGGGGGTCGTGCATCTTTCCGAGGACCGCCAACAATACGGGCTCTTCCTCGAGGCGCCGCTCTACTGGAACACCTCGTCGCTGGTGCACGACCGGCTGCCTTTCCTGCTGCGGCCCGGGCAGGAGCGCCGCCGCTTCGAGACATACCGCGAGACCCTGGGCATCCGCTGCGCCGGCCCCGACCAACCGGTCGGCAGCCTTTCGGGCGGCAACCAGCAGAAGGTGCTGCTGTCCAAGTGCCTCGCCACAGCGCCCCGGGTGCTGATCCTCGACGAGCCGACGCGGGGCGTCGATGTCGGTGCGCGCAACGACATCTACCGCATCATCGAGGACCTCGCCGAGACCGGCACCGCGGTGCTGCTGATCTCGTCCGATTTCGACGAGGTGCTGCGCCTTTCGGACCGGATCGCCGTGATGGCGGGCGGCCATTTCGCGGGGGACCTGCCCGGCGGATCCAGCACCGACGACATCGCACAGCTTGCCTTTGAGGCCGGGGAGGCCGCCCATGCTTGAACGCATCGCCCGCGACCGTGTCGCGACGCTCTTCTTCGTCACGCTGGCCGTGCTGCTGGCGGTCGGCGCCGCCGCGCCGGGCTTCCTGTCGCCGCGCACCGCGAGCATCATCTGGTCGAACGGGCTGGTGCTGATGCTGGTGGCGCTTGGGATTTTCCCCATCATCCTGACGCGCAACATCGACGTCTCGGGCGGCTCGGTTCTAGGGCTCTCGGCGGTGACGCTGGGGCTGACGCTCAATGCCGGCGTCGCGCTGCCGCTCGCTTGCGCCACGGCGCTCGGCATGGGTTTGCTGGCCGGGGCGCTCAGCGGCGCGCTGGTGGCGCTGCTCGGCGTGCCCTCCATCGTGGCGACGCTCGGCACGCTCGGGCTCTTCCGCGGGGTGATGCTGATCGCCACCGGCGGCGAGTGGATCGAGGAGCTTCCCGAGGCGCTGAAGGCGCTCGGCGCCAAGTCGGTCGCGGGCCTGTCGGTCATGGGGCTGGTCGCCGCGGGCGTCATCCTGCTGGTCTGGCTGCTCCTGCGCTCGCGCCGAGGCGGCTGGGTCAAGGTTGTCGGCGACAACCGCGCCGCGGCCCGTCATCTCGGCCTGCCGGTGAAGCGCATCGAGTTCCTCTGCTTCGTCTGGGGCGGCGCGATGTACGCGCTGGCCGGGATCACCTATGCCGCACAGATCGGCTTCGTGCCGAACCAGGCGGGCAGCGGCATCGAGTTGCGCGCCATTGCCGCGCTGGTGCTCGGTGGGATCAGCCTGCTGGGCGGGGTGGGGACCGTGGCGGGCGTGGTCGTCGGGGTGATCTTCTTCACCTCGATCGACACCTCGCTCGTGTTCCTCAAGATCCCCGCCTACTGGAACGACCTCATCGGCGGCGCCATGCTGCTGACCGTCCTGCTGATCGACGGCCGGCTGCGCATCTCGCTCGAGGCCCGTGACCGCGCTGCGCGCTACCACCGATCGAGCCACAAGATTGCCCCGCGCAGCGACCTGGAGGATGCCGCATGAAACGTCACCTGATGCGCTGGGAAGTGCTGCTCTTCGTGGTGCTTCTGGCCGAGCTCGCCATCTTCGGGATGATCAACCCGCGCTTCCTGCGGCCCTCGTCGCTGCTGTTCGGGACCTCGGATTTCGTGCAGGTCGGCATCGTCGCTGTGCCGCTGACGCTGGTGATCATCGCCGGCGGGATCGACGTGAGCTTCGCCTCGACCGTGGGGCTGGCCGCGATCACCTTCGGCATCGCCAACTTCTTCGGACTGCCGCTACCGCTCTCGCTGCTGGTCGGCTTTGCCACCGGCGCTGCGGCGGGTCTGCTGAACGCGGTGGTGATCCGGCTCACGCGGCTGCAGCCGCTGGTGGTTACGCTGGGCTCGCTCTACATGTTCTCGGGCGCGGCGACCGTGCTCTCGGGATTGGTCGGCGCCAGCGGCTACGAGGGCATCGGCGGCTTTCCCGCCGGGTTCACCGCGCTCGGCTACACCCAGGTGCTGGGCCTGCCGATGCCGCTCTTCGTCTTCCTGTGCTTTGCCGCGATCCTGCTGGTCTTGCTGCACCTGACGCGCTTCGGGCGGCTGGTGTTCCAGGTCGGCCAGAACGAGGATGCCGCGCGCCATTCGGGCATGCCGGTTTTCCGCGTGCAGGCGACGACCTACGTGCTCACCGGCCTCGCCGCCGCGCTGGCGGGGCTCATGCTCTCGGCCTATTTCGGCTCGGCCCGGGTCGATCTCGGCAGCGCCACGCTGCTGCCGGCGATCACCGCCGCGGTGCTCGGCGGGGCCTCGATCTACGGCGGCCAGGGTTCGGTCCTGGGCACGATCATCGCCACGTTCATCATCGGCTACCTGCAGCAGGGCCTGCAGATGAGCGGTGTCCCGAGCCAGATTTCCAGCGCGCTGTCCGGGGCGCTGCTGGTCCTCGTAGTTGCCCTGCGCCACGGCGCAGCACTGCTGCGGGACGTCTTACCGGTCCGCTCGCGGCAGGCTCACTGACCCCGGGCACTTGTTTCAATGGAGGAGGAAACACCATGCGTAAATCCCTGACGCTGCTTGGCACGGTTGCGGCCGGCCTAATGGCGGCCAACGTCGCGAACGCCCAGGACATCGCCTTTATCCCGAAACTGGTCGGGGTGGGCTTCTTCACCTCGGGCGGCAACGGCGCGATGGCCATGGGCGACGAGCTTGGCGTCAACGTGACCTATGACGGCCCGACCGAGCCCAGCGTATCGGGCCAGGTGCAGTTCGTGAACAACTTCGTCAACCAGGGCTACGGCGCGCTCGTTCTGTCGTCGGTCTCGCCCGACGGGCTGTGCCCGGCGCTGAAGCAGGCGATGGCCCGCGACGTGCTGGTGATGACCTGGGACAGCGACGTGAACCCCGAGTGCCGCTCCTACTACATCAACCAGGGCACGCCGGACCAACTCGGCGGGCTGCTGGTCGACATGGCCAATGACGGCCTTGCCGGCAAGGAAAAGGCCAAGGTCGCCTTCTTCTATTCCTCGCCGACCGTGACCGACCAGAACGCCTGGGCCGAGGCCGCCAAGGCAAAGATCGCCGCCGAGCACCCGGGCTGGGAGATCGTGACGACCCAGTACGGTTACAACGACGCGCAGAAGTCGCTGCAGACCGCCGAGAGCATCCTCGGCGCTTATCCCGACCTCGACGCGATCATCGCCCCCGACGCCAACGCCCTTCCGGCATCGGCGCAGGCGGCCGAGAACCTCGACCGCGCCGGCAAGGTGACCATCGTCGGCTTTTCGACGCCGAACGTGATGCGCCCCTACGTGAAGCGCGGCACGGTCGAGCGCTTCGGCCTCTGGGACGTGACGCAGCAGGGGGCGATCTCGGTCGCCGTGGCGGCGCATGTGCTGAAGGACGGCCCGCTCAACGTCGGCGACAGCATCGACGTGCCGGGCATCGGCTCGGTCGAGGTCTCGCCGAACTCGGTGCAGGGCTACGAATACGAGGCCGAGGCCAACGGCATCATCCTGCTGCCCGAGCGCACCGTCTTCAACGCCGAGAACATCGACAACTACGACTTCTGAGGCCGCTCCGGCCACAGACCACCGGGGGCGCTTGCGGCGCTCCCGGTCCATGAAAGGGAGAACCGAGATGCAGAGCCGCTGGAACGACAAGGAAGCAGAGGCCTTCGCGGCCGAGGCCGAGGCGCGGGGGGAGCCCGCCGCGCTGGGGTTGCGGGTCTATACCTCGCGGCTGATCGGGCAGGACCCGGATCTCGTGCTGCACGGTGGCGGCAACACCTCGGTCAAGATCGCCGCGGCGGACGGCGGCACGGTGATCCACGTCAAGGGCTCGGGCTGGGATCTCGGCGACATCGAGGCCCCGGGCCTGCCGGCCATGCACCTTGCGCCGCTGCTCGCCACGCGCGACGTGCCGCGCATGTCGGACGAGGACATGGTTGCCTTCCTGCGCAGCCACCTTCTCGATCCCTCCGCGCCCAATCCCTCGGTCGAAGCGCTGCTGCATGCCTACATGCCGCATGCCTTCGTCGATCACACCCACGCGACGGCGATCCTCGTGCTGGCCGACCAGGCCGACATGGAGCCGGTCGTGCAGGAGATCTTCGGCGGGCGGGTCGGCTGGGTGCCCTACGTGATGCCGGGCTACGACCTGAGCCACGCCTGCAAGGATGCGCTGGCGCGCGATCCCTCGGTCGAGGGGCTCTGGCTGTCGCAGCACGGGCTCTTCACCTTCGCCGAGACCGCGCGCGAAAGCTACGAGCTGATGATCGATTTCGTGACCATGGCCGAGGACTATCTCGCGGCGCGCGGCATTACCGTTCCGGCCCCGGAAGACACCGACCGCGCGGCGTCCGACGCCCTCGCGCGCGACCTCGCCGAAGCGCTCGCGGCGCGCGGCGCGCTTGGTGATGACCCGGCGCTCGATTTCCGCTCGACCCCGTCGATCCGCGTCTACCTCGGGCGCGCTGACTTGCCCGAGCTTGCGCGGCGCGGCACGGTGACACCCGACCACGTGATCCGGCTGAAGCCCTTCGGTATGCAGCTCGATGGTGGCGCCGGGCGCGAGGGCATCGACGCTGCACTCGACCAGTTCGCCGCCGAATACGGCGCCTACTTCGAGCGCAATGCGCCCCACGCGGCTGAGGAAAAGGTCATGCTCGATGCCATGCCGCGTGTCATCCTCGTGCCGGGCGCGGGCATCTTCGGAGTTGGCGCGAACATGAAGGCCGCCCGTATCGCGGGCGACCTCTTCGAGCAGACCTGCCGCGTGGTGAACGCCGCCGAGGCTTACCGCCGCTTCACCCCCATTTCCGAGCGCGATCTGTTCGACATGGAGTACTGGTCGCTGGAGCAGGCCAAGCTCAAGAAGCAATAAGAGATGTGTTCCTCGGGTCGGACCTCGGCCCGCGGAGAAATCCATGGTCTTGCGTGAACGGCTGGCCTTATTGAATTCTTGAAGTCTCCGAAGACGACGCGGAGGCGCGGAGTGGACGAGCGGGCGAAATTCGCTCGAGCCGCGTGATTGTATCGTCGGGCGGTTCCACCGAGATAGAACGGCGGTGAGAAAGTCGACCACGGTAGCGGCGGGATGAGCCCGCTGCGGGTGGCGGAAAAGTCGTCCACCTTTACCCTTTCTGGCGACAGGGAGGGCGGGAGGACTTTCACCGTGGATTTGTATCGGAAGGTTCGCCTGGCTTGTTCAGAAGGCATGAGCCAGCGCGAGGCTGCGCGTCAGTTTGGGGTTTCCCGCGACAGCGTTCGGAAGATGTTGGCGTTCTCGGTTCCGCCTGGATACCGGCGGACGGCGCCGGTGAAGCGGCCGAAGCTGGATGGGTTCACCGAGATCATCGATGGCTGGCTGGAAGGGGATCGCGAGGTCCATCGAAAGCAACGGCACACGGCGAAGCGGGTATTCGAGCGGCTTCGCGATGAGCATGGCTTCACCGGCGGCTATACGATCATCAAGGACTACATGCGGGAGCGCGAGCGGCGCGGCCGAGAGATGTTCGTGCCGCTGGCCCATCCGCCAGGACATGCCCAGGCCGACTTCGGCGAGGCTGTGGTTGTCATCGGCGGTGTCGAGCAGAAGGCGCACTTCTTCGTTATGGACTTGCCGCACAGTGATGCCTGCTTCGTGCGCGCCTATCCCGCGGCGACAGCGGAAGCCTGGGGAGACGGCCACGTCCACGCCTTCGCCTTCTTCGGCAGGGTGCCGGTATCGGTCCTCTACGACAACGATCGCTGTCTTGTTGCGAAGATCCTGGCGGACGGCACACGTCAGCGGGCCACGCTCTTCAGCGGGTTCCTGTCCCACTACCTGTTCCGAGACCGCTATGGCCGCTCCGGCAAGGGGAACGACTAGGGCAACGCGGAAGGATTGGTCGGCGGTTCCCGCCGCAACTTCATGGTCCCGGTCCCGCGGTTTGTGAGTTGGGCTTCGTTCAACGCCTATCTGGAGGAGCAGTGTCGCAAACGTCAGGCGGATGTTCTGCGCGGCCAGTCCGAGACCATCGGCGCACGGCTGCAACGCGATCTGGCGGAGCTGAGAGCCCTGCCAGGAACGCCTTTCGACGCCTGCGAGCAGGTCAGCGCCCGGGTCAGCTCTCAATCTCTCGTTCGGTACGGCACCAACGATTACTCGGTGCCGGTTGCTTATGGGCATCGGGATGTTTGGGTGCGCGGCTATGTTGATCAGGTCGTGATCGGCTGTCGCGGCGAGGTCATCGCCCGGCACCCGCGGTGCTATGCGCGCGATGACATGATCTTCGACTCGATCCATTACCTTCTGCTGCTCGAGAAGAAGATCAATACCCTTGATCAGGCCGCCCCCTTGGCGGGCTGGGGCCTGCCAGTTGAGTTCGAGACCCTGCGCCGCCTGATGGAGGCGCGGATGATCAAGGCGGGACGCCGGGAATATGTGCAGGTTTTGCGCCTGCTGGAAACCTTCGACATCGATGACCTCCACGCGGCCGTGAAAAAGGCCCTGCAATTGGGCGCGGTCGGCTTCGATGCCGTGAAGCACCTCGCTCTCTGCCATGTTGAGAAACGGCCGCCGAAGCTGGACCTCGATGTCTATCCCTACCTGCCGCGCGCGAATGTCGGGACCACCTCGGCGGCCAGCTACATGTCTCTTCTGTCGGGAGACGCGGCATGACCGGTGCTCCGCAGATCCTGCTTGCTCATCACCTCAAGACGCTGAAGCTCCCGACCTTCTTGCGGGAGCACGAGAAGCTGGCGCGCCAATGTGCAGCCGAGGGCCTGGACCACGTCCAGTTCCTCGCCCGACTTGTCGAACTGGAACTGTTCGACCGCGAGTGACGGATGATCGAACGTCGGATCAAGGCTGCAAAGTTCCCCGCCAAGAAGAGCCTGGACAGCTTCGACTTCAAGGCGATCCCGAAGCTCAACAAGATGCAGGTGCTGGGACTTGCCCGTTGCGAATGGCCTATCGGCAGATTGCCTTCCGCAATCGCCTGTCGGTAATAATCGAGCGGCGCGAAAACGTCATTGCGCTCGGACCGAGTGGCACGGGCAAAACCCATGTTGCTCTGGGACTGGAATTGGCCGCTTGTCAGAAAGGAATGTCGGTCAGCTTCACTACGGCCGCGGCACTGGTCAATGAGTTGATGGAAGCCCGCGACGAGGAGACTGTCCGGAATTCTGTGCCCCGGCGCGTTGATTACGCCATTGGGAAGCGGTCCTCGAACATGATGGCGAGCTGGCTTTTCACTGCGTGCCACTCGCGCACCGAGCGCTTCCACTCCTGAGAAGTAGCATTCAGGGCCAGATATATCAATTTCGCCGCCGCTTCGTCGCTGGGGAAATGCCCCCGTGTGCGGACGGCCCGGCGGATCTTCGAATTCAGCGCCTCTACGGCATTCGTAACCGGTATGAAGATCCCGGTGCCGATGTTCGGCCCCGATTTTCGGATCAGGGTGTATGCTGCGAGCATCCGGGACAGAGGCACCGGGAGCACGAAGGTGCGGGCAGGCCGATCCACACGATGAGCTGCGAGCTCGTGTTAGTAGCTGGCCGCCTCTGCGACTCGCCCGGTTGCGCCGAGAGCGCGAATCCGTAGTTGTCGTGTCGCCCGCCGCTCCCGCCTGTTTCCATTGGCAAGGGAGGCGCGCATGCGACGCGTGATTGGCATCGACATCCACCGGACCTTCGGAGAGGTGGTGATATGGGAGAACGGCCTGACCCGGCACGAGGGTCGGGTCGATATGACACGAACGGCGCTCGAGGGTTTTGGGCGGCAGCTCTTCAAGACAGACGAGGTCGTGATCGAAGCGACAGGGAATTGCATGGCGGTTTCGCGGGTGCTTTCACCTCACGTCTCGCGAGTGGTGATCGCCAACCCGCTTCAGGTGAAGGCGATCGCTCATGCCCACGTGAAGACCGACAAAGTGGATGCGGCGACTCTGGCGAGTCTGTACGCCGCGGGCTATCTGCCGGAAATTTAGACACCGGATGCGGCGACGGAGCGGTTGCGCAGGCTTGTCGCTCGCCGCTACCAAATCGTGCGCCACCGGACCCGGATCAAGAATGAAGTGCATGCCATCCTGCACGCGCATCTGATCCCGAAATGCCCGCATGCAGATCTCTTCAACAAGCGCGGCCGCGACTGGCTGACACGCCAACCGGTTCCGGAGGATGAACGCGCCGCGATTGCGCGCCATATCCGCGAACTCGACCGGCTCGGGGACGATCTTGCCCAACTCGACCGCGACATCGCGCAAGATGCCTTGAAGGACGAAGAGATTCAGCGCCTCCTGACAATCACTGGGGTTAATCTGGCGGTTGCCGCGGGCCTGATGGCGGCGATCGGCAGCATCGAGCGGTTCAAATCGCCGCAAAAACTGGTGAGCTACTTTGGTTTGAACCCGCGTGTGCGCCAATCCGGTCTAGGGCCTGCCCACCATGGCCGGATCAGCAAGGATGGCCGCAGCCATGCCCGCGCAATGCTCGTCGAGGCGGCCTGGGCCGCCGCGAAGGCACCGGGACCGCTGCGGGCTTTCTTTATCCGCATCAGGGCGCGGCGCGGACATCAGATCGCTGCCGTGGCTGTGGCCCGCAAGCTTGCGACCCTTTGCTGGCACATGCTGACGAAAGGCGAGGATTACCGCTGGGCCCGGCCCAGCCTGGTCGCCCACAAACGCCGCGCCATGGAACTGGCGGCCGGGTTGCCGCAGAAGAAAGGCAACAGGCGTGGCTCAAGCTATGCGTACAACGTAAAGGAGTTGCGCCATCAGGAAGCCAAGATCGCCCAGCATGCGGAAAAGAGCTATGAGCACTTCGTTGCGGCGTGGCGGACGCATCCTCCCGGAAAGGGCAGAGGGTGTGCGGCCGCCTCAAACCGGCAGGAACTGAATAGGCTGCCCGGTGACGCTTCCAGCCGACACGCCACGCTTCGCCCCGAGGTCGACCGCACCGTCAAAGAAAAGAGAATTCCGGCGGAAAAGTCTTGTCGATCTCATCCGTCGTATAGATCAGCCTGCGGACCTCGGGTGGATAGTCGAGGAACGGGATCACCTCCTGCCATGCCCGGCGCCAGGCCGGGGCGATGGAGGCGTATTTCCCGGCCCATTTCTCCTCGAAGGCATCGAGCTCGGCCTTGGCCATATCGGCGGTCGGGGCGCTGTAAATCCGGCGCAGGTCGGCCGCCACCACCTTCCGGTCCTTCCAGGAGCAGAAGTTCAGGCTGTGGCGCACCAGATGCACGATGCATGTCTGGACCATGGCCTCCGGGAAGGCGGCGGTGATGGCCTCGGGGAAGCCCTTCAGGCCGTCCACGACCGCGATCAGGATGTCCTGGGTGCCGCGGTTCTTCAGCTCGTTCATCACCGCCAGCCAGAATTTGGCGCCTTTGTTTTCGGCGATCCAGAGGCCAAGAACCTCGCGCTGGCCATCGCGGGTAACGCCCAAGGCGACATACACAGCCTTGTTCTTCACCGTCCGGCTGTCGGCATCGCGGATCTTCACCCGTAGCGCGTCGAAGATCACAATCGGATACATCCGTTCCAGCGCCCGGCTCTGCCATTCCCGGACCTCGTCCAGAACGGCGTCGGTCACGCGGCTGATCAGGTCGGGCGAGACCTTCAGGCCGTAGACCTCGAGCAGATGAGCTTGGATATCCCGCACCGTCAGCCCGGCGGCATAAAGCCCGATGATCTTGTTATCCATCCCGTCGATCCGGGTCTGGCCCTTCTTCACCAGTTCGGGCTCGAAGCTGCTGTCGCGGTCGCGGGGCACCGCCACCGGCATCTCTCCGTCCTGCCCTTTCAGCACCTTGGTCGAGGTGCCGTTCCGGCGGTTGCCTTGCCCCGGGGGAACCTCCTTGCCCTCTTCATAGCCCAGATGCGCGGTCAGCTCGGCGCCCAGCAACCGCTCCATGAGCTTGATCTTCAGCTCTTTCATCAGCCCGGCCTCGCCGAGCAGATCCTCAGGACGCTCCACGCCCTTCAGCAGTTCATCCAGTAGTTCCTTGGAGATCGTCATGCATGCTTCCTTTCGAAGAAGCATGGACCGGATCACTCATACACAGAAGATCTGACACTCTCCGCGTATGACCAGATAGCGAGTAGTTCCGCCCGAAACGCCTCCGTCTGTTAGCGACTTTCTACCACCATGCGAGATCCGATACCCTCCCGCTTTGGGCGGGCTATATTGCAGGCCTGACCAACTGATTGTCGAATGTTGCCCAAAGGTCGGGCCGGACCACAACAACCCGACAAAGCCGCTGAAACCTCAAGGAACGACCCGGCTCTGGTTCTCGGATTCAGCGCACGGTGAGTGACTTTGCCTACGGCTACCGCCGGTACACCCGGGAGCACCCGGACTGCATCGGCGCGCGCGGAGGCCCGCGGTCGATTAGGTCAGCCCGCCAAGGCGGCGGACTTCGGCGCCGACGGTCTCGCCGTCTTCCGCGCCGATGGCTGCGGCGATGCCCGCGGCCTCGCCCGTGGCAAAGGCGGTGCCCATCACCCGCACCGATCCGTAGGCGACGGGATCCGCCCCGATGACCCGCCCGGCGACGAAGAGGTTCTCCAGCCCGCGCACCCGCAGGCTGTCGAGCGGCACCGAGGCGTAGCCCGGCCCGCCCACCGAGTGATAGACCGGCTTGCCGGCCTCGCCGTGCAGCTCCGCCGGCCAGGCGGCGCGCGCCACGCTGTCGGGGCGTTGCCGCCCGCTGGCGAGGTCCTGTCCGGTCATCTCGTAGCGGGTCGCGGGATGGCGGCTCTCGCGGATGCCGATCTGCGGACCCGACTGGGCGAGGAAGCAGCGCTCGAAGCCCGGCACATGCGCGCGCAGCATCGCCACGTAGTCATGCGCCATCTCCCGCGCGCGCTGCTCGGCCCAGGTGAAGCTGCTGGAACTGAGATCGCGCAGCGCAAGGTCGATGATCATCCACCACATGTCGCCGGTGCCGGGAATGCGCGTGTAGATTCCGCCGTCGTCGCGGGTGATCGGATAGGCCCCGCTTGCATTGTAGTGCCGGACCGCCTCCTTGATGGCCTCGCGGTCGAAGGGCACTTCCGGGTCGAGACCGGAAATCCGGATGGGGGCCGAGACCGCCTGCAGCCGGCCCTGGTCATCGCCCTCGCGCATGGCGATGCCGGCGACGAGCGAGAGGTTGGCATCCCCCGTCGCATCGACAAAACCCTCGGCGGCGATGCGGCGGCGGCCCTCCATCCCGGCGACGGTGACGGATTCGATCCGGTTGGCGGTCCGGGTCGCAGCGGCGACACGCGAATGCAGCAGCACGTCGACGCCGTGGTCGGCCAGCACCCGGTCAAAGGCCAGCTTGGTGCCCTCGGGGTTCAGCAGGATGATCCAGTTGCCGGTGGTCTCGGAGTTGTAGGCCTCGCCGGTCATGCCGCAACTGCGCATGGCCTCCAGCACGAGGTCCCCGGCGCCGCCGACGGCCTTGATCGGGGTGCGCCCCTGCTGGAAGAAGCCGCAGTAGGCCAGCACCTGCGAGGTCGTCGCCGCCCCCCCAAGGAAGCCGTATTTCTCGACAAGGCAGACCTTGGCCCCGGCGCGGGCGGCTCCGAGCGCCGCGCCGACCCCGGCGGCCCCGCCGCCGGCGACGATGACGTCATATTCGCTTTCGATCTTGCGGCTCATGTGCGCCACCCCAACACATGCTTTTCGACCGCGCCCACGGCGGCCGACAGAAGCACGCCCAGCAACGACAGGATCGTCACCCCGGCAAACAGGCGCTCGAGATCGTAGAGCGAGCCCGCCTGCAGGATGTAAGCACCGATGCCATGCTCCGCGCCGAGCATTTCGGCGGCCACGAGCAGGATGATCGCAATCGCGAGGCTGACCCGCAGACCCGACAGGATGCCGGGCATGGCACCGGGCAGCACGATGCGGAAGACCACGGTCGACCAGCGCAGGCCGAAGCTCTGTCCCATCCGGATCAGCGAGCGGTCGACGTTGTCGACGGCGCCATAGGTCGAGACCACCGTGGGGGTGAAGGTCCCGAAGGCGATGAGCGCGTATTTCGAGGCCTCGTCGATGCCGAACCAGATCACGAAGAGCGGCAGCAGCGCGATCTTGGGGATCGGGAAGATCGCGGCCACCAGCGGCACGAGACCGGCCCTGGCAAAGGAAAAGAGGCCGATCATCACGCCGACGGCGATCCCGACGGTGGCGCCGATGGTGCCGCCGACGAGCAGCCGCATCAGCGAGGGCGCAAGGTTGGTCCAAAGCGCGCCGGAGGCGGCGAGATCCCAGAGCGTCAGGAAGACGTCCGAGGGGCGCGGCACGGTGAGCGACGAGATGAACCCGGCGCGCGTGCCCCATTCGAGGAAGGCGATCAGGAGCACGAAGACCAGAACGCCGACCCAACGCGGCGAAGACGGGCGGAAACCGCCGCCGCGGAACTCGACCGGGCGGACGTCTGGGGTCTGGGTTGCGATGTCAGTCATCGATCAATTCCATATCGGCGGCCTCGGCCTCTGCGCGCATGAGGGCCCAGAGATGCTGCTGGGTGCGTTCGAGCTCGGGGTCGGTGGCGCTGCGGTCCGCAAGCGGGGTGTCGATCTCGACAATCTCGTTGACGGCGCCGGGCCGGCGCGAGAGCACGACGATCCGATGACCCAGGCGCACCGCTTCGGCCAGGTTGTGGGTGACGTAGACGGCGGTGAAGGGCGACCGGGTCCAGAGGTCCACGAGGTCATCCATCAGCAGCTCGCGCGTCTGGCTGTCGAGCGCCGAAAGCGGCTCGTCCATCAGCAGCACCGCCGGGTTGACCGCCAGCGCCCGGGCGATGGCGACCCGCTGCTTCATCCCGCCCGACAGCTGCTTGGGCAGCGCCTTGCGGAAATCGCTCAGCTTGGTGCGGGCCAGCACGTCGGTGATGATCTCATCGGCCCGCTTCTTCGGCACGCCGTGATCCGCCAGGATCAGCGAAATGTTCCCCTCCACGGTGCGCCACGGCAGCAGCGCGAAATCCTGGAACACGTAGGTCAGCGGGTTGATGCTGTCGGCCGGCGGCTCGCCGACCTGGCTCACCGTCCCGGAGGTCGGACGCTCGAGGCCGCCGAGAAAGCGCAGCAGGGTGGATTTGCCGCAGCCCGAGGGGCCCACGATGCAGACGATGCGCCCCTTGGGTATGGAGAGGTCTATATTGCGGATGACCTCGACATCGCCATAGCGATGCGAGACCCCTTCGAGTTTGAGTTCCATGGAATCTTCCGATGATGGGGTGGCCGGCCGTTCAGGGTCGAACGGCCGGCACGGTCAGGTCAGGAGCGCGCTTCGACGTAGCTCTCGTCCACGAGCGTCTCGTAGGCGATGTCGGCCTTCACGAGGTTCTCGGACTTGAACCAGTCGAGCTGATCCATGATCGACGCGCGGTTGAGCGACATGCCCGCGTTGATCCGCATCGCGCCGTTGACAATCGGCGCGCGGGCGTCTTCCAGCGCGCGGTCCGGGTAGATGTGCGCCGCAAGCAGCGCGACGATGGCTTCCTGCTCTTCCTCGCTGGCGCTCTTGTCGACCAGCGCGGCGTTGAAGTCCTCGGCCCCGCGCGACAGCGCCGAAAGGAAGGCCCGGGTCTGCTCGCCCTCGTCCGCCGCGGTCTTGGCCGAGGTGAAGACCGTCGTCACCTGGTAGTCAGGAATGTAGTCCGCGACCTCACCGATGATCTTGACGGCACCGGCATCGGCCAGCGGCTTGGCGATATGCGGCACGATGGACCAGGCGTCGATCTGCCCGGACTTGATCGCGCCGATCACCGCGCCGGTCTTCTGCAGCGGCTTGAACTTGAGCTCGGCGTTCTCGGCGGCGGCGATGCGCGCGCCCATGTAATGGAAGGACGATCCGGCCTGGGTCATGCCGAAGGTCTTGCCGTCGAGCTCGGCAGGGCTGGTGAGGCCCGCCTCATAGGCCGCGTTCGAGGCGAGGATCTTCTGCCCCGGGATGCCCTTCTCCTCGGTCAGCGCGCCGCCGATCACCTTTGCCACGCCCTTGTCGGCCAGCGAGATGAGCCCGCCCGAGATCGCCGTCATCGCGTAGTCGGTGTCGCCCGAGGCGATCGCCACCGCCATGGGCTGCGCGGCCTCGAAGAAGTCGAAGTTGACGTCAAGCCCGGCCTCCTGGAAGTAGCCGCGCTCGAAGGCGATGAAGCTGGGCGCATGGCTCACGAAGCGCAGCGCGCCGAGGTTAACGGCGGTTCCGGCACGCGCCGAACGCACGAGGTACGGGGTGGCCAGGGCGCCGCCGAGGGCGGCCAGCGTGGCGCGCCGTGTCAGGGTTTTCATGTGGGGGTCTCCTCCTTCAGGTATGTGCCTCGCACCGAGGCATAGGTATTCCTAGCGATCGCCCTCCCGCGAGCGCGATGTATCGAGCTCGTGCGCGATGTCGCGGACGAGCTTGTGAATGGCGGCATCGAAGTCATTGCCGAGAATCGCCTCGACCATCTCGGCGCGGACCCTGCGCAGCGCGCGCGGGTCGCAGCGCCCTTCGCGCAGCGCCGCCAGCCGGAAGCGCCGCGACTGGTCATAGAGCTGGCCGAGCACCCGGATCATCCGCGGCGAGCCGCAGCCCGCGATCAGTTCCTGGTGCAGCGCCCGTCCGGCTTCGTCCCACATCATGACCGCGCCGTCCGGATCCGCCAGCAGCCTGTCCGTCGCCCGGTCGGCGGCGTGCAACGCCGCGACGAGCTTTCCCTCCCAGGCAATGTCGGCACTCTGCATCGCCCATTTCAGGGCGAGCGGCTCCAGCTCCGCGCGCAGCTTGATGATGTCCTGCAGGTCGGCCTCGGTGGCCGAGGCGACGCGGAACCCTCTCTGCGCGGTGGCCTCCACCAGCCCCTCGGAGGCCAGCAGCGTCAGGGCCTCGCGCACCGAATGGTTCGAGCCCCCGTAGCGGGCACGCAGGTCTTCGATCTTCAGCTTGGAATCCGGGGGCAGTTCCCCAAAGGCAATGTCCCTCCGCAGCGAGGCAGCCACGACCGACACCACGGTCTCCGCTGTCGTCTTATGAGGCTTGCGGCCGAACATCGCGCCGGACCCTTTCGTTACTTGATCTCAAAAATGTGTAACTTTATTAAAAGTGTTCGAGATGCGGCGTCAAGGGGGCGCCACGCTCTATGCCGAGGAGGACGCGCATGGAAACGACCCGGACAGCGACGCAGGTGATCCCGATCCTGGGGGATCCGGTGGCGCAGGTGGCCACCCCCGCGCTCTGGAACGAAGTGTTTCGCGCAAGGGGGCAGGACGCGGTCTGCGTGCCCCTCGACCTGCCCGCCGCCGGGCTGGCACCGTTCCTGGAGTGGGTGCGCCGGGCGCGCAACGTGCCCGGCTTTCTGAGCACCGTACCGCACAAGGCTTCGCTGGCGTCGGCCTGCGATGCGCTGTCGGACACCGCGAGGCTGCTCGGCGTCGTCAACACCGTCCGGCTGGCGGAGGGCGGCCAAATGGTCGGCGAGATGTTCGACGGCCACGGCATGCTGGATGCGATCGAGTTCACGGGCATGGCGCTGGCCGGCGCACGGCTGGTGATCTGCGGCGCCGGCGCCGCCGGAGGGGCGATCGCCATCGAGGCCGGCAAGCGCGGCGCGCGCGAGATCGCCCTGATCGACACCGACGCTGCGCGCACCGCCGCGCTCGCGGAAAAACTCGCCGCGCAGGCCGCCTTGCGGATCCGCACGGATTTGCCGGACCGCGCGGACATCCTCGTGAACGCCTCGCCCGCCGGGAGCCCGGGCGCCGCGCCGCCCCCCTTCGGCACGGCGCTGATCGCGGGCGCGCGGTGCGTGGCCGACGCGCTCACGGACCCGGAAGAGACCACATTGCTGAAGAGCGCCCGCCTGGCCGGCATCCCCACCGTTCCCGGCCGGGAGATGGCCAGCTGTCAGGCGATCCGCATGCGGGATTTCCTCGGTCTCGAAACCGTCGGGTAACCGGCACCACCACTTGCAGCCGAGATCATCGGCGGCAGCGTGCGCAATCTGAAGCGCGACTCCCATTACCTGCGACGGTAGGGGCGTGGACCGATTTCCTCCATCATCTTTTCTCGGAAGACCTCGGCCGGGGTCTTCCATCCGCGGCACTTGAGAGGCGTGTTGTTGAGTTGGTCGCAGAGTTGCTTCAGCTCGAGCTCTGTCATGGCAGCGACGTCAAGCTGCCTTGGAAGCCAGCGGTTGGTGTTCTCGATTGTGCCTTTCTGCCAGGGCGAGGGGACGCAAAACATGGGGTAATCGCCCTGTCTCGACCGTGGCCAGTCATGGCATTGGAATGTCTTTCCTTCGGTATGATCCAAAGCGTGACCCGATAAGGGGTCTTTTTTGAAATTACTGATGGAGACCGATGGTGTGGATACCTCACCCCGCAACGGCATCGCGATGTGCCAAGATGGTGATGTTGAAACGCACCAACATGGAGGAGGTATCCACTCCATCAATGACCGAATTCCCTACCGTGTGCGACGTCGTCCGGGCAGAACAGGATGCTGACATCACAATCGAATTTTGGCGCACGGCGCCTGCGGGCTCAGCGCGGACGGCGAGCACTGCGGTGCTCGGGCAGGTACCACCAGAGCTCCTGCGCTATGCCTTCCTTCGAGGAAATACGGTAGATCGTCTCCTGGCAGACCCGGAGCGTCGCACCTTCGTGGATCAATCGGTCGCCGATCCGCTCGGGGGTCCAGCCGTTCTTGACGCGCTCAACGACCTGATTTCGACGCTGCGGATGCCGGATCAGCTTCCGCTGGCCGGCGCGCCGATCGATGGCCTGCCGATGCGCAGCGGCGCCGTAGTAACCATCGTAGCCCGGCAGGCACTCATCGCTGAACCAGTTCCGCTTGATCTCGCGGTAAATGGTGGCTTTCGAGCGCTGCAGCACGCGCGCCATCTTCCGAACAAGGAACTTTGCCAGCTTCCAGCGTTCGATCTGGACGCGTTCCTTGACGCTCAGTTGCGCGTAAACCGCTCCCATGGTAGACGCTCTCCATTAGAAAACCATTTGTTTTCTAATGGAAGTCGCACCTGAGGGTAGCGCGCACCTCGTGTCCGGCTCAATTGAGGCGCGTTCTGGTCCAGACCTCGAGGCCAAGGGTCAATTTCGCTCGCTGAGCGCCAGGCGTCTGGTCGCTACGTGCACCGCAAGGTGCAGCAGCACCGCGAAGATCCCGAGCGTCAGCATCGCGGCGAACATCAGGTCGGTCTTGGCCCGGCCATTGGCCAGCAGCATCAGGTAGCCGAGCCCGCGCGAGGCGCCGACCCATTCGCCGATCACCGCGCCGATCGGCGCGTAGACCGCGGCCAGGCGAATGCCGGAGGCCAGCGAGGGCAGCGCTGCGGGAATGCGGATCAGCCTAAGCGTCCGCCAGCGGCCTGCCTGCATGGTCTGTGCGAGGTCGAGCAGCCCCTGCGGCGTCCGCAGGAGGCCGTCGCAAAATGACGCAGTGACCGGGAAGTAGATGATCAGCACGGCCATGGCGATCTTCGAGCCAAGGCCGAAGCCGAGCCACAGCGTCAGGATCGGCGCGAGGGCGAAGACCGGCAGCGCCTGGGTGAAGACCAGGATGGGTTGGATCACCAGCCGCGCGATCCGCGAGCTGGCAAGGTAGATGGCGCTCGCGATGCCGAGCGCGGTACCGATCCCGAGGCCGATCAGCACTTCCATCGCGGTGACCAGCGTGTGCTCGGCGATGAGCGCGCGGTTGATCCACCAGGTCTCGGCCACAAGCAGAGGGCCGGGCAGGATGAATTTCGGTAGGCCGGTCAGGGTGACGATGCCCTGCCAGAGCAGCAGGGCAAAGCCGATTGCCAGAAGGGCGGCGCCATGTTTCATCACGCGGCGTCCCGAAGGTGCCGCAGCAGCGCCGCCTGGCATTGCAGGGTCTCGAGATCATCGACCGGGCGGGGCACCTGCGCGTCAGGGGGCGGGCAGGTGGTCACGCCTGCAGGGGTCAGCACGAGGATCGCATGGCCGAGCCGCGCGGCCTCGGCGGGATCGTGGGTGACGACCAGAACCGTCTTGTCCTCAAGCAGATCGACTGCCAGATCCTGCATGGCGGCGCGTGTCTGCGCATCGAGGGCGGAGAAGGGCTCGTCGAGCAGGATGATCGGCTTGTCCTCCATCAGGGTCCGTGCCAGGGCGACGCGCTGGCGCTGCCCACCGGAGAGGGTGCCGGGTTTCTTGTGAGCGTGGCCGGAGAGCCCGACCCGGTCGAGGATATACGAGAGGCCTTCGGTATCCGCCGGATGGCCCCGGAGACGCGCCCCAAGCCGGATGTTGTCCGAGACACTCGCCCAAGGCAGCAGCAGGTCGTCCTGCGCCATGTAGGCCACCCGGCCGGGGATCGGCGCGGCGTCGGTGGCGGTGATCGTTCCTTCGAACCGCGCGCCGGTTGGCAAGCCGCAGATCAGCCGCAGCATCGTGGACTTCCCGACGCCCGAGCCGCCGAGCAGACAGGTCCAGCGCCCGGCGGACAACGTCAGGGTCAGCGGCGCGAAGAGGTGGGCGCCGTCGATGCTCGCCCGTCCCGCAAGCGTGATCCCCGGGGCTGGGCTCACGGAGTTCAGGCCCATTTGCCAGAACTGGACCTCGAGCTCGGTGGCGGTGCGGAAGGTCCGGCACAGCCGCTCCCATCGCGGCGATGCGTCGAATTCCGGCCCCAACCTGCAAACGAGCGCGCTGTCGAGCAACGCGCCGACGGCAACGCAGCTTTGCTGGTAATCCGCGCCCGCGTAGGTGCCGATCCAGTCGGCGTAGAGCTGTGAGGTGGCCTCGGCATGCAGCCTTGCGCCGATCTCGCCGTAGCCCATTACGCAGGGCGCGAGCGCGGCCAGAAGGTCGAGCAGATCGCCGCTGTAGCCCGCTTCCAGTACGAAGCGCGTGTAGGCGAGGTTCTCCGGACGTTCGGCGGTGGCGAAGAGCTGCTCGGCGGGGATGCCGGCCTGCGCGCAGAGCTCGACGTGCAATTGCATCTCCTCGGCCACCAGCGCGTTCACCGTGCCCACGGCAGCGAGCATTTCCGCGTGGGTTTCCGATTTCACCACGGCAAGCGCCCAGGCCCGCGAGAAGTGGACGAGGAAGACGTAATCCTGCCGCAGGTAATGAAGAAAGGCCTCACGCGGCAGGCTGCCGTCGCTGAGCCCCGCGACGAAGGCGTGGCGGGTATACGCCCGCCATGCGTCGCCCGCCTGGGCGCGCATCCCGGCGAAGGCACGACCATAATCCAGGCTCATTGCGCGGTCACATCGATGGCGATGTCGCCGACGTGGTTCAGCGCGTCGATCATGCCACTGTCGAGCAAGAAGGTCTCGAAGCGGGCGTAGCGCCCCGCGTCAAAGGCCGCCGGGCGCAGCGCGAAGCGGGGCAGCGTGTCCTGCCAGGCTCGGGCGTTCAGCTCGTCCTGCAGCTCGGGAGAGGTGGCGGAGAAAATCTCCCAGCTCTCTTCGGGGTTGTTGATGATGAACTGCGTCGCCTTCTCGGTGGCGGCGAGGAAGCGGGCGATCTTGCCCGCGTCCATGCGCTCGGGGTTGGCGACGTAGATCAGCTCGTCATAGGGCGGCACGCCCTCTTCCTCGATGTAGAAACAGCGGCCCTCGACGCCTTCGATCTCCATCTGGTTCAGCTCGAAGTTGCGGAAGGCGCCGATCACCGCATCAACCTGCCCCGACATCAGCGCGGGCGAGAGCGAGAAGTTGACGTTGATCATCTCGATCTCCTCGGGGGTGACGCCGTGGCGGCCGAGCATCGCGCCCAGCACCGCCTCTTCGACCCCGGCGACCGAGAAGCCGACCTTGCGGCCCCTGAGATCGGCGAGCTCCTGCACCGGGCCGTCCTTCAGCACCAGCAGGCAGTTCAGCGGCGTCGCGACCAGTGTGCCGACGCGCCTCAGCGGCAGCCCCTCGTGGATTTGCAGGTGCAGCTGCGGCTGGTACGACACCGCCAGATCGGCCTGCCCGGCGGCGACAAGCCGCGGCGGTGCCGAGGGGTCGGCGGGGGCGACGATCTCGACCTCGAGATCCTCTTCGGCGAAATAACCCTTCTCCTGGGCGATGACGATCGGGCCGTGGTCGGGGTTGACGAACCAGTCGAGGAGCAGGGTCATCTTGTCTGCCGCCAGCGCGGGGCTGGCGGTCAGAAGGGCGAGGGCGGTCAACAGGGGTTTCACTGGGGGTCTCCTCCGGGGGTTCATGAGGCGGAGGCCGCGACGAGAACGATCTCGCCGGGCCAGGTTTCGGAAATCCGTTCCGCCGCGCGCCAGGCGCGCAGGCCGGTGGCGCAGCAGAGCGCAAGCCGGGTGCCGGGGGCGGGCGGTTGCGCGGCGAGGTCGGCGGCCCCGGCGCGCACCGCCTGCGGGTGCAGCAGGGCGCCCTCGGTGCGCAGGTCGACGATATGGTCCACGGCCCGCAGCTGCGATGCCGCGACGAAGCGGAAGCCGCGCGCGGGTTCCGGCGCGCCGTCGAAGCGGAAACTCGAGGAACGCAGGCCCAGCCCGTCGTAGTTCACCATCAGCCCGAGCGGCGGCGGCGACAGACCCAGCAGGGCGTTGAGCGCCATCTGTGCCTGCATGGCGCCGAGCGTGCCGACCACGGGGCCAAGCACCCCCGCGCTTGCGCAACTCGCGCCGCTGTCGGGCGCGTCGGGAAACAGCGCGCGCAGCGAGGGCGCGCCGCCGCAAAAGCCGCCGACATAGCCCGCCAGTCCCAGCGCCGAGGCGCTGATCAGCGGCACGCCTTCGGCAAGGCACTGGTCGCTCAGCTTGTAGCTGACCGCGTAGCTGTCGGCGCAGTCGAGGACGAGATCGGCATCGGCGACCAGCTCCGGCGCGTTGGCGGGGGGCAGGCGGTGGGGCAGGGCCTCGATGGCAATCTCGGGGTTGATCGCGCGGCAGCGCTCGGCGGCCACCTGCGCCTTGGGCCGCTCGCAGTCGGCCTCGGTGAACAGGGTCTGGCGGTGCAGGTTCGACAGGCTCACCACGTCGCCATCGACGATGGTGATCCGGCCCACGCCCGCCCCGGCCAGCAGCGGCAGCACCGGCGCACCGAGCCCGCCCGCGCCGACCACCAGCACGCGCGCCCCGGCCAGCCGGCGCTGGCCGCTCTCGCCAACCTCGGGCAGGATCGTCTGGCGGGCGTAGCGGCTCATCGCGTCGCCTCGAGCCACTGGCGGACGCGGGCCTCGGGATCGGCGTTCAGCGTGATGTCGGTCACCGCCGAGACGATGTCGGCCCCGGCCACGAACACCCCGTCGGCGCGCTCGACCGACATGCCACCGATAGCCACCAGCGGCGTCGTGCCGACGCGCGCCTTCCATTCGGTGACGCGTGGCAGCCCCTGCCGGTGCCATTTCATCTTCTTCAGGATCGTCGGGTAGACCGGGCCGAGCGCCACGTAATCCGGCTCCATCGCCAGCACGCGCTCGAGCTCGTCGTCGTCATGGGTCGAGACGCCGAGTTTGATCCCGGCGCGGCGGATGGCTGCGAGATCGGCGCTGTCGAGATCCTCCTGCCCGAGGTGCAGCCAGTCGCAGCCGAGCTCGATGGCCTCCTGCCAATAATCGTTGACCACCAGCACCGCGCCATGCGCCCGGCACAGATCGCGGGAGAGGGCGATCTGGGTCCGCACGACGTCCCCGGGCTGGTCCTTGATGCGCAACTGCACCAGCCGTATGCCGAGCGGGAGCATCCGCCGTAGCCAGTCCGAATGGTCGAAAATCGGGTAGAACCGGTCGAGGCTCATGACAGGAACGCCTTTCCGATGACGGGGGTTGAGGCCTCGGCCATGTCGCGCGCCTCGATCGGATCGGCCCTATGGGCCAGCCGGCCCGCCTCGATTGCGCGCATCATGGCGGTTGCCATGGCGACGGGATCACCGGCGCGGGCGACGGCGGTGGTCAGCAGCACCGCGTCATAGCCAAGCTCCATCGCCTGTGCGGCGTGGCTCGGAAGGCCGATGCCGGCATCGACCACCAGCGGCACCTCGGGGAATTCGGCGCGCATCGCGCGCAGCGCATAGGGGTTGTTCAGCCCGCGCCCCGAGCCGATCGGCGCACCCCAGGGCATCAGCACCTCGCAGCCGGCGGCAAGCAGGCGCTCGGCGACGATCAGATCCTCGGTGGTGTAGGGAAACACCTGAAAGCCGTCGCCGGCGAGGATCCGCGCCGCCTCGACCAGCTGGAAGACATCGGGCTGAAGGCTGTCGGTGTGACCGATCAGCTCGAGCTTGATCCAGCGCGTGCCAAAGACCTCGCGCGCCATATGGGCGGTGGTGACCGCCTCCTTGACCGCGTGGCAGCCGGCGGTGTTGGGCAGCACGAGCACGCCCAGATCCTCGATCATGTTCCAGAAGGCGGTGCCCGCCCCCTCGGCACCCTCGCGGCGCAGCGAGACCGTCGCCACCCCGGCGCCGCTGGCGCGGAAGGCCTGTTCGAGGATGGCGGGGCTGGGGTATTGCGCGGTGCCCAACATCAGCGGGTTGGGCAGCTCGGTGCCATAGAAGCGTTTCATGCTCATCCTCCCTGCACGGGGGCGAGGACCTCTACCCGGTCGCCGTCGCGCAGCCTGTGCGTGGCGCGCAGCGCGGCGGGCACGAATTCCTCGTTCACCGCCGTGGCGACGCGCCCGGCAAGGCCGCGCTCTTCGAGCAGCGCGGCGAGCGTCGTGGCGGTCACCTCCTGCGGCGCGCCGTTAATCACGATCTTCATCGACCATCTCCGTTCAGGTGTTGCTGAGGGCAAGGTCGGCCACGCCGCGCGCCAGCGCCGGGGCCAGCAGGTAGCCGTGGCGATAGAGGCCGTTGGCGTAGATCCGGCCGCCGATCCGCCGGATGCGCGGCAGGTTGTCGGGGAAGGCCGGGCGCAGGTCGACGCCGATCTCCAGCACCTCGGCCTCGCCGAAGGCGGGGTTCAGCGCATAGGCGGCGCTGAGCAGTTCCAGCATCGAGCGCGCGGTGATCCGGCGCCGGTCCTCGCTTTCGATCATCGTCGCGCCGAGCATGTAGACGCCATCTCCGCGCGGCACGACATAGAGCGGGATGCGCGGGTGCAGCAGCCGCACCGGGCGCGACCGCGTCACGTCGGGGCAACGGATCACCAGCATCTCGCCCTTGACCCCGCGCAGGTCGGGCAGGGCATCGCGCGCGGCGAGGCCGCGGCAGTCGATGGCATTGGGCAGATCCGCCGGTGCTGCCTCGCGGTGGAAGCGGACGCCGCGCGCCCGCAGCCCCTCGTGCAGGTCGCTCAGCGCCTGCCGCGGGCTGGGATGCGCCTCGTCCTCGAAGAACAGGCCCTGCGCGAAGCCGGGCAGGTCGGGTTCGAGCTCGGCCAGCTCGGGGCCGACCTCGCGGAAGCCCGTAGTGCGGCGGGCAAAGCGGCGCAGGTCGGGCAGGTCGCGCCGCCCGACGACGACCAGCGTGCCGCGGCAGGTGACCGTGGTGCGCGCCTGCCACCAGTCGAGCGCCTGCTGGCCGAGGCGCAGCACCGGCTCTTCGGCGTTTTCATATTCGCACCAAGGCGCCAGCATGCCGCCCGCCCACCACGAGCAGCCATGCGGGCCGGGCGGGCCGGCGGAATCGAAGACCTGCACCTCGGCGCCGCGCGCCGAAAGCTCGCTGGCGACGGCAAGTCCGGCCACGCCCGAACCGATGACCGAGTACATCACCATCACTGCCAGACCCGGTGGAAATGGTGCAGGGGCCCGTGGCCGTGCCCGACGTTCAGCCCGTCCGCCGCAGCGATCGCCTGCTGCACGTAGCCATGCGCCTCGGCGGTGGCCTCGGCCAGTGGCAGCCCGCGCGCCAGCCCGGCGGCGATGGCCGACGACAGCGTGCAGCCGGTGCCATGGGTGTTGCGGGTGTGCTGGCGTGGCGCGGCGAAGCGGGCGAGCACCTCGCCGCCGGCGATCAGCAGATCCTCGCAGATCTCGCCGCTGGCATGGCCGCCCTTCATCAGCACCGCCTGCGCGCCCATGGCGCAGAGCGCCTTGCCCTGTTGGGCCATCTCGGGCACCGAGGACGCCACCGGGCCCTGCAGCAGCGCCGCCGCCTCGGGCAGGTTGGGGGTGAGCACGCTGGCACGCAGCATCAGCGCCCGGCGCAGCGCACCCACCGCGTCGGGCGCCAGCAGCGCGTCACCGGACTTGGCGATCATCACCGGATCAAGCACCACCGCGCCGCCGAAGCCGGCGATGGCGCGGCTCACGCAGTCGATGATCCCCGGCGACGCCAGCATGCCGATCTTGATCGCGCGCACGTCGAGATCGTTCAGCACCGCGTCGATCTGCGCCGTGATGATCGCTTCGGGGATGGTATGCACCGCGGTGACGGCGCGGGTGCTCTGGGCGGTGACCGCGGTCAGGACGCTGGCGCCGTAGACGCCGAGTGCGGACATGGTCTTGAGGTCGGCCTGAATGCCCGCCCCTCCGCCACTGTCGGATCCGGCGATGCTCAATGCGATATGCGCCAACGGCTGCTCCTTCAGACACAAGGGCACCGCGCATGGAAAACGTCTGTTCGCTATAGACCGTTCCCTACGCCGGAATTGCCCGGATCAGGTTCGATGGGTTAGCGCGATCACGCCTCTCAGCCTTTCAAAGGCACCCCAACGGTAAGGTCGCGAATAACAACTCCGCCAAAATTAGTCAAATCTATTGGCAGTCTTCGCAATCGTCCAGCATGTTGTGAAGGAATGAACAAAGCGCCGTGCCCGATCGATCCCGGCCCGGCACGCGCCGCGCCTGGGTCACCTGCATTTGTACATAATTATCCTTATACGCAGCATAACTGTAAGCGCCAAGTTAGAATGTCTCACATGAGCAAAGCTGAAGTGTCACACTCCCCTGATTGGGCAGGATTGGAGTGCGGCCGTGGGATTGGTGGTCATGAGCGAGCGCGAGCTGAACCGGATCGAAGTCCTGAGTGATGTGGTGCAAGGCCGGATGTCTGCGGTGGCGGCGGCCTCGGTCCTGGGCTTGAGTCGAAGGCAGGTTCACCGGCTTCTGAAGACGTTCCAGGCCGATGGTCCGGCGGCGATCCGGCACAAGGCCCGCGGACGTCCGTCCAACAACCGGATCGATCCCGCGGTGCGTGAGTTTGCGCTGACGCTGATCCGTGAGCGCTACGCCGACTTTGGGCCCACGTTCGCAGCCGAGAAGTTGGCGGAAGACCATGGCCTGAAGGTGTCGCGGGAGACCTTGCGCAAATGGATGCAGGATGCCGGCATCTGGCTGTCGCGCAATCAGCGCAGAACGTTTCACCAGCCGCGCCGGCGCCGAGACTGCTATGGCGAGCTCGTGCAGATAGACGGCTCTGATCACGCCTGGTTCGAGGAACGCGGTCCGGCCTGCACGTTGCTGGCCTTTGTCGACGACGCCACCAGCACGCTGATGCACCTGGAGTTTGTAGCCTCTGAGAGCACCTTCAGCTATTTCGGCGCGCTCGAGCGGTATCTCGCGGCGCACGGCCGGCCCGTGGCCTTCTATTCCGACAAGCACTCGGTGTTCCGTGTCGCCAAGCAAGGAGCGAAGTCGGGCCATGGCATGACCCAGTTCGGTCGGGCGCTGAACGATCTGAACATCGAGATCCTCTGTGCAAACAGCAGCCAGGCAAAGGGCCGCGTCGAGCGCGCGAACCGTACCCTACAGGATCGGCTGGTGAAGGAACTACGGCTGGCGGGCGTCTGCGACATGGCAGCCGGCAACGCGATCCTGCCAAGGTTCTTGGCGCGCCATAATGCGAAGTTCGCCAAGGTGCCGCTACGGGCCGACAACCTGCACCGGTCCCTGAACATGGAACCGGAACGTCTGCGAGAGATCCTGTGCTTCCGCGATGAGCGCTATGTCACCAGGCAACTGGCCTTTTCCTATGAGCGGCAGCGCATCATCCTTGCGGAGAACGACATCACGCGCGCACTGCCTGGCAAGTATGTCGACACCTACGAGTTCCCCGATGGCCGGTTCGAGGTCCGCTGGAAAGGCGTGTCGCTGCCCTACTCCGTGTTCGACAAAGACCAGCGTGTCAGCCATGCCGCGATCACCGAGAACAAGCATCTGAGCGCGGTGCTGGAATACATCAAGGCCGAGCAGGACAAGGCGCCTCCGAAGAAGCGGCGGGCCGGTAAGCAGCGGACCCGCTACGAGCCGACAGGTCGCCGCAACGACGGCTGGAACTCGCTGGCAGCGCGCCAGGCAAAGGCGCGGGCCGCAGCACCCCCGGAATGACGCTGTCGCCGCGTCGCCGCGATGCTAACCTCCGCCGCGAGCGAATGAGCGAGGCAGGCACATGGCAGGCAATACAGAGCCGGAGATCATCTTCTCGAACCTGACGCAGGACGTGGTGATCGACGGCCACCGCTTCACCGTGGAGATTTACCGAACCTCAGATGATCCTTCTTGGATCCTGTCAGTGGAGAACGCCTTCGGGACGCTGACGATCTTGGACAACCCTCCATATTTTGCCGACGGCCTTGCCTGGCGGGCCTTCGAGAAGCTCCTCGATGAGCAAGGTTTCCGTGCCTTCTACAGCGCAAAGGAGCGCCGCAAGCTCCGGCTCTGAACGCATGGCCGATCAGGGCTGCGATATGTGGGGTCTTCGCCCTGCCCGGCCATGCTTCTCCACCCTCGGTGAGACATTTCTGCTTTGCGCAGCCGAAGACATTTCAACTTGGTTGCAACAATAACTGTAAGCGCGGCACATTCTAAACTCCGTTGCGACAATTCCCCTATCTTTCTGGAAAGTAAGGAGAACGGATGATGGCGCACACAGAGTTAGACCTTCGTGAACGGCGCAGTATCGAAGACATGCTGAACGCAAAGCTGCCAGTCAGTAGGATTGCCGGTGAACTCGGCCGTCACAGGTCCAGCGTCTACCGAGAGATCAAGCGCAATGGTTTTGTCGCTGACGAGCTGCCGGAGCTGAACGGCTACTATGGTGTCGTGGCGCAAAAATCAGCGACCGCGCGTCGCGCAAGGCGACGCAAGCTCATCAGGCTTCCTGCCTTGCGTGAGGCCGTGATCGACCGGTTGAAGGAAGGTTGGTCTCCGGAGCAAGTTGCGGGGCGTCTTGCCTTTGAGGGTCACGAGACCCGCATCAGCCATGAAACCATCTATGCCTGGGTCTACGGCCCCGAGGGTCGTGACGAAGAGTTGGCGCGACATTTGCCGAGGCGGCGCCAGAAACGCAGGCCCCGGTATGCACGGCGATCCCGCAACCAGGTCTTTCCTCCCGAACGCTCGATCCATCAGCGACCAGAATACGTTAACGCACGGGAAACATTTGGTGAATGGGAACGTGATCTGATGATCTTCGAGCGCGCACAAGGCTCGATGAACGTCGCAACGCTGGTCGAGAGAAAGACCCGCTCCGCGGTCTTGTTCCGCAACAACGATCGCAGTTCCAAGCATTTCATGAACAGCTTGATGAACGTGATGACCCCGCTGCCCCAGGCTGCGCGCAAGTCGATCACCTTCGACCGCGGCTTCGAGTTTCGCGACTGGAGAAAGCTCGAGGCCGGCATCGGGACAACCGCTTGGTTTTGCGATCCGCAGGCGCCTTGGCAAAAAGGCTCGGTGGAGAACCTAAACGGACGCGCCCGCCGGGTGCTACCCCGCGACACCCCAATCGCTTCGCTTTCGAGACCCCAGATGAAGCAGATCAGTGAGAGATTGAATGCGACACCGCGGAAATGCCTCGGCTGGAGAACCCCGGCAGAAGCCTTCAGAGAGGAAATGGCGAAACTGAGATAGCGGATCCTGTCGCAACGATCCTTGAGCTCTCACGCCAAGTTAGAATGTCTTACATGAGCAAAGCTGAAGTGTCACACTCCCCTGATTGGGCAGGATTGGAGTGCGGCCGTGGGATTGGTGGTCATGAGCGAGCGCGAGCTGAACCGGATCGAAGTCCTGAGTGATGTGGTGCAAGGCCGGATGTCTACGGTGGCGGCGGCCTCGGTCCTGGGCTTGAGTCGAAGGCAGGTTCACCGGCTTCTGAAGACGTTCCAGGCCGATGGTCTGGCGGCGCTCCGGCACAAGGCCCGCGGACGTCCGTCCAACAACCGGATCGATCCCGCGGTGCGTGAGTTTGCGCTGACGCTGATCCGTGAGCGCTACGCCGACTTTGGGCCCAGGTTCGCAGCCGAGAAGCTGGCGGAACACCATGGCCTGAAGGTGTCGCGGGAGACCTTGCGCAAATGCATGCAGGAAGACGGCATCTGGTTGTCGCGCAAGCAGCGCAGAACGTTTCACTAGCCGCGCCGGCGCCGGGACTGCTATGGCGAACTCGTGCAGATAGACGGCTCTGATCACGCCTGGTTCGAGGAACGTGGTCCGGCCTGCACGTTGCTGGCCTTTGTCGACGACGCCACCAGCACGCTGATGCACCTGGAGTTTGTAGCCTCTGAGAGCACCTTCAGCTATTTCGGCACGCTCGAGCGGTATCTCGCGGCGCACGGCCGGCCCGTGGCCTTCTATTCCGACGAGCACTCGGTGTTCCGTGTCGCCAAGCAAGGGGCGAAGTCGGGCCATTGCAGGACCCAGTAAAAACCGTGCGCCCTCACTCCTGCCCGTCCTCGTAGAGCCCCAGTACGTCCTGCTCCAGGACGCCAGCCACGAAGCAAAAAGATGGAGGATCGCCCAAGAAGTCCTCTATACCTAAATGGTTAAAGGCGAAATACTTGCCCGCTACATTTTTCTTCTGTGCACCAAATATGATGCGCTCAATGCCCGCGAAACGCGCGGCTGCAAGACACATTTCACAAGGTTGCAGAGTGCTAACTAAAGTGCATCCGGCCAAATCCGGCCGTCCTAAAGTCCTTGCAGCACGGCCGAGCGCTACGATTTCCGCGTGCTCGGTGGGGTCATCTTGTAAATGGACACAATTTACTCCGCGGGAGACTATTTCCCCACCACGCAAAACGACCGCTCCTATACCAGATTTGCCTTGTTCTCTGCTCGCCTTAATTGCATCGTCTATCGCGATACGCATTGCCATCAGTTCGCTGTTCGTTACTTCTTGCATCTTACGCATCACCAATAGTTAATTTAACGCGGCTCATCTCGCACGAAGATAAGTATCTTGCGCATTTCAGTTCGGACATCCATTCCGGAATGCCAAGTGCTCACAGCCTTTAAGCTCTAAAAAATCCGCCAAACAGCATCTCTCCAGCGGTCTGCCATCAGCGCACCTGTTGCAGCAGGTATGTCCCCGGGGCAAATATTCAAGCATTTTTTTATTCACTCCACACCGGGCGCGCGCAAAGGCATCTACCCCAAGTCTCCAGAAACCGCCCGCTCCACACTATCCCTAGTCTGTAGTTCTCCCAATATTCGCTTTAAGCTTTTCCGCTTCCTTCTCGACCTGATCTGCTTAGCTTCAACTTCAGTCGGTTGAACCTTCATCATACCGTTTTCCTCCGGACCGACAAGTTTGAATGTTCTACTCGCAGCAATGAGATCACGAGCTTGATTTGTCGCGGCGATCGCGATTAAATTGACTTGCTCCGAGCCATCTATCGACGAGCATCCTCCAAGCTTTTTTTCTGCCCTCTTAAATATTTCAGCGAAACTACCTATATCTACGTATTCGCCGCTAGCAATAGGACCTTCAGCTGAAATATTATTTATGGGAGACTTTTCTTGCTCCCATAGCTCAAGTCTATCCACCACACTGATCGTTCTGCAGCCATCTTCGTCCTTGAATTCGGCCAGCACATCTGTGAGAAAAGCGGGCTCAGACCCCATGTTTGAGATTAGGCAACGACCTTCGTACGTCTGCGCCCCTGCCCGACTAATCAGAATACTTGACCGTGTCTGCCTGCGGTAACTCGTAAGAAATAAGTTTAGGTACGCGATCCAAACCCCAGTGGATACGATACTTACGAGAACCTGCAATGTCGTTACATTCGCCTCAAGCCATGCCCACATTTATTATATCCTCTCGAATTGTGAGGTTCCTAGTTTTATTTTGTCAACATTGCACTCAAGCACCAGCTCTAGACGTAAGTCCTACCTTACAGTTCCACTGCTCTTTCTATTCTCGCACTGGCAGGCAATTTTACGATACCCCCGCCACGCGCTAGCTTACATGTCTACCACTGTCTTATCGACCTCGCTGTATATAAAACCGAACTTTTTAATCTTACATCAGTAGCCCTATTCTCCACCTTTCCCCAATCTTTTCTGCGGCCGTCTCACGCAATACACTTCCCAACGATACGTTTTTCTTGCGGAAATATGCGGAATACAACTTATTACCATGTACTTTCTAAGCATTAGCTCGCATTTTTGACCAGGTATTGAATTTTTCGCACAGAACGCATCTACACACTCCATATCCACGCGAATTGAAACTCGAATACAGTTCGATTTCTAAGTAAGTATGAACATCCGATCTAAAATATAAGCACCTGACCGTTATTCCGAATTGGCTTTTCACACTCACTAGGGAGTCCTACGCATCAAAATTTGGTGCGCTTTTCACTATTGGGAGCTTGGAATCACCTATTCACACTTGTTGCCACTTACACATTCCATGAGGCTGATATCGAACATGACTATTCTCACGTAGAAGAGCCAGTTGGCTGGACGTTTTGACACCCGGCAAACGAAACCTCCTGTGACTGGGGTGATGCCTCCAAAGGTGGCGAAGATGTTATTGTACCGTCGACCCTGAAACGCAGGGCCGACTTTAAGGTTCCCTGAAATTCTGTATCAACACAACATTCCCGAGAAAACATTCCAATAACCTGATATTTATCATGGCGGGGCTGAGCAACTATGAAACTGGTTGTCAATGTTCCACGACATTCAAAATGCGTAATCGCGGAAGCGTATTTCTGGTGGGAACCGCAGTTGCTAATCGGCGTTCCGCTATGAGAGCTGAGGTGGAGGACCGGATCAATGAAACGTGCAGCGCCGCATACTGTGTCACGGGGTTCACCCATCGGGGCTGGGAGTGCCACAGTTATCGGAATGCGCGCGTTGCGGGCGGGAGCACCTAAAGAGGATGTGCTGAGGCAACTTACCGCAGCAGTGTCGAGCGACAACGTTCCCCTAATCACTTTGGCGCAGGTTCTTCGTGATACTGCAAGCGAGGATCTGTCAATAGCCCGTCTTCTTGAGGGGCATATCAATGCATTAAAATTAGTTAGACTCTATGCCGACCGTAAGCTTAGGTTCCAGATCGAGGCGGAAGCTGCGAACGGTTCAGTTTTTGGGGTATGGGGCGCGGATGTTCCAACGGATGCTGTGTCTGCGACAGCCGATGGCATACTTTCCGGCACCAAGCGCTTTGCTTCGGGCCTCGGAATTGTGGACAAAGCGCTTGTGACCGTGGCGGCGAATGGTGGACAGCAACTCTACCTCGTAGAAACATCGCATGGAGAGCGACAAAACCAACATTCCTGGCATATGGTCGGTATGCAGGCATCGCGATCCGGAAACTTTGTCTGCACCGGCCTGCCTGGCGCGCCAATCGGCGATATCGGTGACTACGGCAAGGAACCGCACTTCGTAGGTGGGACTTGGCGCATTGCAGCTGTCTGCATGGGTGGGATCGTAGGGCTGCTAGACCGCTGCAGTGCAGTCTTGCGAGAGCGGGGTCAAATTGATGCTGAGGGGCATCTTTTCCGGCTTACCCCGGTGACACTCAGAGCGGTAGCGGCGTGGCCTGCTGTGCTACGAGCGGCACGCATCGCCGAAGGGCCCTTAGGAGTCAGGTCGCCCAACCGGGCAGCGAAAATCTCCATTGGTGCGCGGTTGCTCACCGAGGAGTTGGGTCAGGATACCATCGTCGCTGCCGAGCAATCCGTAGGACTTGCGATGTTTGCCGACGACAATATCGCTGGATGCCACGCTCGTGACCTCGCCTGCTACCTGCGGCAAGCGGCGCGAGACGAATTTATGCTTGGCGCCGGAAAGGCCATGCTCGGGCAACCGGCGGGGCTTGCGGGGTGGATCGATGATCCTTGCTGAACCTCGCCCAAAATGCCGCCGGATCACCGCAGCGCAGCTTTCCGGAAAACGTCCGATTGTCGTTCTGGCACCGCACCCTGACGACGAAGCGCTCGGCTGCGGCGGCCTTCTTGCCCATACGTTTGGCACTACAGGCGCGCATGTAGTTCTCATGACCGATGGCGCGGCTTCCCACCCCCGTTCAAACCAATGGACCGCAGAGCGGCGCGCCGGGCTGCGCTTGCGTGAACTTCTGGCTTCAGTGCGCCAGCTTGGGGGTACCGCGAAGGATATTACCAGCCTTGGTCTCCCCGATGCGGGAATGGACTCGCAAGGTCTACCCATTCTTTCGCTGGCCCAAGACATTGCTTGTCTGATGTCCCGCCTTGGGGCTCGCACTTTGCTAGCCACCGCCCCAACTGATCCTCATTGCGACCATCAGGCCACCGCAGCCATCGCGAGCCTTACCGCTCGGCTCTCAGGAGCACGTTTATTCTATTACCCGGTCTGGTCGCGTTGGAAGGTACCCGACTTTCGCGCACGTATGGCGCCGAGGCAAGAGTATCTGTTCGACACCTCCTCCGTCCGTCGCCGCAAAGCCCGTGCTATTGCGTCTCATCAGAGCCAACATGGCAAAATTATTTTGGACGACCCACAGGGGTTCAAGTTGGATCCAGAATTCGTGCAAATGTTCGTCGAGAGTGACGAAATCTTCTTCGAAGAGCTCGCGCCATGACCGCCATAAGTCTCAACCATCTTACCGCCCTTTACGCCACGGGAGACGATCCCTGGAACTTCCGTACCAGCTCATATGAGCGCAAAAAATTTCTTGCGACGTGCGAGGCCCTGCCCCGGAAACAATACTGCTCCGCCCTCGAACTTGGATGCGGGAATGGCGAACTGGCATCTCATCTCGCCCCGCGGTGCGCTCAATACACAGGTGTCGACGCTGTCGAGACTGCATTGCAGGCGGCGCGCCGGGCAGTGCCGAAGGGTTACTTTTTAAAGAGCTTCCTGCCTGCAAGTTTGCCGAATGGTGACTATGACCTCATCGTGCTGTCAGAGATCCTCTATTTCCTCGACCGGCCGGGCCTGAGCACTCTAGCGCGTCAAATCGACAGGCGCTGGACCGCGGCTGATATCATCTGTGTGACTTGGCTCGGACCGAGTGGAAACGCTCTTCAAGGCGAGGAGGCGTTCTCCCTATTCGCTTGCGCCAGCGAACGCCGCTTCGTTTGCAAGCGCGCAACGCCGGAGTACCGCATCGATCTCGCAGCGGGCCCAGCATGATGCGCTTGCACGTGTCAACTGTCGAGCGACACGCTTTCGCCAACGCCAACACGGTCGTAGTAGTGCCGGCGCGAGACGAGGAAGATCGCATCGACGCCTGCCTGTCCCACCTCTTCGCGCAGGATGCTCCCATTCCTGCAGGGATCGTCCTTTGCGTGAACAACAGCACCGATGAGACCGCTGCTCGCGCCCTTGCGCAGGCACGCAGCCGCTGCCATCCGCTTATCCTTGTCGAGGCGACCTTTGCCAGTGGTGGAGTCGGACGAGCCCGGCGGCTTGGCCACCGGATCGCCATGCGCGCAGCGCCGCAGGCCACCGTCTTCCTGTCGACCGACGCAGATTGCCTGCCCGCCCCCTGCTGGCAGCGCGAAATGGAAGCTGTACTGGCACGCGCGCCCGCCGTACTGGGTCGGATCGACGTCTGCGGGCGGGAGCTTGCCTCCTTTCCCGCGAGCGTTCTGCTGCGCCAGCGTCAGGAAAACGCCTTCGCCGCGCTGGCCATGGAGTTCGAGCGGCTCATGGACCCGGCTGGGCCCGACGGTATCGGCCTCAACACCGCCGGCGGCGCCAACCTCGGGTTCCGCCGCGCGGCCTACCGCAGCGTAGGCGGCTACCGCCCTCTTGAAACCGGCGAAGACCGCGACATCGTCAACCGGGTGCGCGCAGCCGGATTCCGCCCTCTGCGCGCCGAAAACGCGGTGGTGCTGGCCTCCATGCGCCGCGATGGGCGTGCTCCCGGAGGCATGGCCGATGAGATCACCGCTCGCTTCCAGCGCGAAGATTGCAGCGTCGACAGCGCGCTTGCCCCATTTGAGGTGATGGTGGCACGTCACCTCGGGCACAATGCCGCCGCCCCCCGTCTCACCCTGGCAGGTGCGCGCGGTGATCTTCAGGCTCTTCAAAGCTGCGTAGAGGCCTTGCGGTTGCTCGCATGTGTAGAAAGCCGTCGGCGCTACCTAGCCGGCCTAACGGGATTGAGCCCCGTACTGGGCGCGCCCTTGGCCACGCGTGGCGCCTCTCGCAAAGATAATCGGTAAGGATGGAACTGCGGCAAACTGTCGCGGGTTGTCAAGGCAATGACGGCGCGTACCGCCGGTCCATGCAAACCGAAGGAGGCAAGGATGACCATTCCTTCCCAAGACACTCCGACGACACCTGCCGCAGAAAGCGCTGCGCGCGAAATGCGCGACGATCTCCGGACCAAAGCCCGTGATACGGCAGAGGAAGTGAAAGAGCGCGCCAGCGGATTCGAGGAAGACCAGCGCGGCCATATGGCAGACGAGGTCTCGGACGTCTCGAACGCGCTTCGCAAAGCCGCCGAGGAAATGCGCAGCGGCTCTCCGCAGGAGCGGACCATGTCGCAGATCGCCTCGACGCTGGCGGATGCATCGGAGTCAATTCGAGACAGAGACCTAGGCGAAATGGCAAGCGGCCTTTCGGACTTCGCGCGTCGCAACCCAATCGCTTATCTCGGCGGCGCCGCAGTTCTCGGTCTCGCCGCCGCGCGTTTCGCCAAGGCCGGTAAGGGCGGAGGCCGTTCGGGCCCGGCACCGGAGCCCGCGCCGCGCCCTGTGCCACCGACCAGCCCCGTGGATGCGGCCCGTGCCCGCGATCTTCCGGCGCCACCTACACCAACACCGACCGCGGCGAGCCCTGCCACCCCAGCGTATCACCGCCCGGAACCGGAGGACATCTGATGCCGACCGAACAGACAACCGGAACCACCAATCTGGTGAGCAACATTATCGCACATGTCACCACGCTGGTGCGTAAGGAAATGGAACTGGCGCGCGCCGAGCTGGGCGAGAACCTCAACGGTGCCGCGACGGCGGTGGGTGTGATTGTCGCCGGTGTGGTCTTCACACTTGTTGGCCTCAACGTCATTGCCGCCGCGCTGGTGGCCGCTCTGACCGCAGCGGGCATTCATCCTTTCTGGTCTGCCTTGATCGTCGGCGGCGTCGCCCTCGTTGCAGCGCTGATCATGATCAAGGGCGGGATGAGCAAGCTCAAGGCAAGCAGCCTTGCGCCGACCCGTACCACCGAGAACGTCCGTCGCGACGTGTCCGCAATCAGGGAGACGACCAATGGCTAATCGCAAAACGGCGGCAGAAATCGAGCGCGAAATTGAACGTGAGCGCGAGGGCTTGACCGCTTCCGTCTCGGAACTCCAGAGCCGTTTTTCGGCAGACGAGATCGTGGCACAGGTGGGCCGCCACCTGCAGACCCATGGCAGCGAGATTGGACAGGCGTTCTCGAAGTCGGCCAAGCAAAACCCCATCGGGCTCACGCTAACCGCCGCCGGGCTCGCATGGATGGTCTTCGGTCGCTCCTATGATGACGAGGATAAGCGGCTAGCGGGGGACCCTCTGAGCCGCCAAATCCGCAAGAGCCGCGGGGCGGCACCCGCCAAAAGCGCGTCGGCCGGACCGGACTGGGCCACCCGTAAGCCGGGCTACGGCACCAGCTACCGTCCAAGCTATTACGATGATCTACACCTTGATGACGGCGAGGAGAGCGAGACCTTCGGTGACCGCGTCGATCGGACGCAAGCTCGGCTGAAGGCGGGTTTCGAGGCGGGTCGCCACAACGCGGCCGCCACCGCAGGCGAAGCACGCGCCAAGGTCGGAGAGGCCGGAAGCGCTGCACGCGGCTCCATCGCGGCAAAGTCGGCTCAGGCGCAATCGGTGCTCGAAGACGGCTACAGTCGCATCACCGCGGGGACCGAGCGCATGTCGGAAAGCGCGAGGCGCCGTGTCATCGAAGCCCGCGAACGCGCGCTGATCGCCCGCGAGCGTGCAGGTAAGGGCGTGCAACGAGCCGGTGCAAGCGCCGCCGATTTCTTCGGCGAGCATCCCCTCGTGGCAGGCGCCCTTGCCATCGCGGCCGGTGCCGCCCTCGGCGGAGCGGCACCGCGTACCAAGGCTGAGGACGACCTCATGGGCGAATACAGTGACGCGTTGTTCGCCGAGGCCGACGCGATCTTCCGCGAGGAGCGGGACAAGCTTGCAGCGGTCGCCGATGCCGCCATGGACGAGGGTCACAGCATTGCCCGCGACGCGCGCGCAGAGGCTGACGAGCGCACCCCCGGCGACAAGCCCGCCGAGCATGCGCTTGCCGATGCCGCCAAGTCTGCCGGAAAGCGTCTAGAGGATCGGGTACGGGATGAAGCGGAGGCGCAGAACCTGGGCCGTCCGGACGTGACCTCGGACACGCCGAAGCAGGGCTGACATCAGCTGACCGAGACTTCGCGCCGGTGCCGAGTGGCACCGGCGCAAATTTGATATGATCAAGGATGATTGCTGTCATGCCAAACGACGGTTCCTTCGCCACACGGCCACGCCAGATCGGCTTGACCGGCTGGAAAGCCATCGCGATGCGCGTGAAATCCGAATTGGCCGCAGACCGGATCAGCCTGGTTTCCGCAGGTGTCGCATTCTATGCGTTGCTGGCAATTTTTCCCGCGATAACTGCCCTCATGGCGATCGCCGGACTTTTCATCACCCCCGCCGATGTCACAGCGCAAATCCAGCAAATCACCGAGGCGTTGCCGCCGCGCGCCGCCGAGATCCTGATAGAGCAGGCAAAATCTGTAGCGGGGTCGCAGAGTGGCGGCCTTGGGCTTGCGGCCGCTCTGGGTGTGCTACTTGCGCTCTATTCCGCTTCGCAAGGCGTTGCCCATCTGATCGAAGGGCTGAACGTTGCTTATGACGAAACGGAAGAGCGCAGCTTCATCCACCTCAAGCTGACCACGCTGTCGCTCACGCTGCTGCTGATTGCCGGACTACTCTTAGCCATCGGGGCGCTTCTCGTTCTGCCCGGCATGCTCGCGATCTTCCAGCTTGGTCCAGCGCTCGAAGCCTTTGCGTCGTGGGCGCGTTGGGGTGTACTGCTCTTGCTGGTCGTCGCCGGCATTGGGCTGATCTACCGGTTCGGCCCCTCCCGAAAGGCGGCGGAGTGGGTATGGATCACCCCCGGCGCCCTGGTCGCCTGCGTGCTCTGGCTCGCCGGTTCACTCGCCTTCTCTCTCTACACCGAGCATTTCGAGTCCTACCAAGAAACTTTCGGATCCCTGGCTGGCGTTGTGATTTTGTTGTTCTGGTTGTGGATTTCAGCCTACGTGATCCTGCTAGGGGCCGAGATCAATGCCGAGATGGAGGCGCAGACCTGGCACGACACGACCACCGGCAAGGACCTCCCGCGCGGTAAGCGCGGGGCAGTGAAGGCCAACGAATTCAAGGGGCGCGGTGAACGCTAGTCGCCTGTATCTAAAGTTCATCGCTTAGGGTCAGGATTTATAACCAATAGATGACGAGGGCGGCTAGGGCGACGGCCGAAAGGAAGACCTTCGGGCACCGGTCATATCGGGTGGCCACACGCCTCCAGTCCTTGAGCCTTCCGAACATGATCTCGATGCGATTGCGCCGCTTGTATCGGCGTTTGTCGTATTTGACCGGCTCCTTGCGTTTCTTTCGACCCGGGATGCAGGCGCGTATCCCCTTGTCCTGAAACGCTTCTCTGAACCAATCTGCGTCATAGCCACGATCCCCGAGCAGCCATTTGACGTTTGGTAGGCCGCTGAGCAATGCGCGTGCGCCGATGTAATCGCTGACCTGTCCGGCGGTGACGAGCAGGTCGATCGGTCGTCCCTGACTGTCGCAGATGGCGTGCAGCTTGGTGTTCATGCCGCCTTTGGTTCGACCGATCAGACGACCGCGCCCCCCTTTTTGGCGACCATGCTGGTCGCCGTTCGATGGGCCTTGAGATATGTCGCGTCGATATCACGGTCTTCTCTTCGCCGTGCTCAGCGGCCAGACCTGCCATCATCCGCGCGAAGATGCCTTTCTCGCTCCACCTCTTCCACCGGCTGTAAAGCGTCTTATGCGGACCATACTCCTTCGGCGCATCTCGTCACCGCAAGCCATTGCGATTGATGAAGATAATCCCGCTCAAAACCCGCTTGTCATCGACCCGAGGCTTACCATGAGGCTTGGGGAAAAAAGGGGCCAGGCGTGCAATCTGCTCGTCGGTCAGCCAGAAGAGATCGCTCATGTCACCGCTCCGTTTTCAAAGCCGTGAATCATGCTGTTCCCGCGAAATCAATGCATCCTGACCCTAGGGTTTGGGTGCGCTGGCCGAACCTCTTGACCGATGCAAGGATTTCGTCGGCGGATCTGACCCATCAGCATGGTTTCGGATTCACGTTATAGGCCGCAATGAAGGTATTTACGTCGGCCACGAGATCGGCACTCAAGAGGTGTACGCCACGTTTCATCAGCTTGCGGGTCAGTTCCTTGAAGCAGTCCTCGACCTGGTAGTTCCAACTGGCCGGTGCAGGAGTGAAGTGCACATGGCAGTGCGAGCGGTGGGCCAGCCACGCGGTATCCTTAGATCAATTTACGAAAAATACCGATATCGGCCGTTTACCTTCCCAGGGCACAACGCAAACGGCTCGTCCTAGGGAGAGTTCTTGTAAATGCACGACCTTCAAGACCGCGCGCTTGTTTTGCGCATTGCTTTGGCGATCAGCTCCGCCGTCTCGCCGCCCATTTCGCTGGCGTTCACCAGCCCCTGCACGAAGGGATGACGCCGCAAGAGCGCCGGCAGGGCGACGCAATGGATGCGCCCCGCGCAGGGCGCGGCGAGGGGCAGCACGAACGCGTCAAAGCGCAGCGGCTCGGACAGAAGACCCGCGCGTGCCAGCGACGGAAACCCGAGGTCCGCCAACGTCATGGCCCGCTGGCCGCGCGCGTCGATGAGCATCTCGAACACGCTCTGCTGCCCGCCGTGGAGCACCGAAACACCTTGTGCGCAGGCGGTGATCTGGCTGTCATCGCCGGTGGTTTTGCCAAGCCGCAGCACCTCGAGCACCCCCGCCTCGCGCAGCGCCAGCAGGCGCTTGATCGACGGGTGCGGCACGCAGGCATAGCAATCGGTGAACAGCGGCTTCAGCGTGGCGTGAAACGCCGCGACCTCGGCATCGCTGAACCTTGGGATGAGCTCTTCGAACAGCTCATGCGCCCGCAGCAGCGCGCTGCGCCACGGCGTCGGGGTCTTGCTGGCGACGGTCTCTTCGGCCTCTACAAGATTGGCGCGGGCCCAATCGAAGGGATCCGCCGCGAGGCGCTTGGCGAAATATGCGTGGCAAAACGCGTCGCAGGGCACGTCAGGCCCGCCGAGGCCCGCCAGCCACGCCGGATCCGCCTCCTGCAGGTCCGCAATGAAGGCGCGATAGGCGCGGTCGAGCAGAGCGCTCTCCTCGACGCCAGAGACCTCCGCGCAGATATCCGCCAAACGGGGCAGCTCGGGCAGCGGCAGGTCGTACCAGTAATCCGCCTCGGGCAGCAGCCCCTTGCGGGACATGAGGCTGAGCAGGAACGGCTCCCGCCCCTCCTGCGCGACATAGCGCATCCGCCCGCCCTCCTCGCAAAAGCGCCCGCGCGCCGAGGCGATGGTCACCGCCACATCAATGGCCGACAGCGAGGTGCCCAGCACGCCGATCCGCTGCTGCGGCAGCCGGGTCAGTTTCTCGGCGGGCCAAGGCGAATGCAGCACCGCCCCGCCCGCGCACGTCCGGTCCGGCCAGCGGTGCCCGGTGGCCAGCACCGCATCCGCATAAACCGCCTTCGACGCGCTGCCCGGACTGCGCCACGCCAGCTCGATGCCCGCGGCGCGCGGCGCGATGTCGGTGACCGTGTGGTGCAGGTGAAGCTCGATCCGGTGCCCCTGCCGCCGCCCAAGCGCGATCACATCCGACATCTGCGCGGTGAAATAGGCCCCAAGCGCAAGGCGGGGATAAAACGCCTCGTCGCTGATCTCGGCCGCGCGCAGCCCCAAGCGCGCCAGATCCGAGGTGTCGAGCCCGCGCAGCCAGTCGTTGAGCGAGGTCAGAACCGGCGGCAACTCGCGACTGGCGATGTTCGACAGCATGACCGGGGCGTTCATATCGGCGCTATAGGGCATCCCCGGACCGGCGGCGCTGCCCTTTTCAAAGATGTCCACATGCAGCCGCGACGGTGCCTGCCGCAGCAAAGCGGCCAGCGTGTAGACCCCGGTCGGGCCAGCACCGACGATCGCGACGCGATGGGCCGCAGGCGGGCGGGGGCGCGGCGGCCTCACGGGACGATTGCCACGCGATCTCAGGGGGATGGGTTTCTCATAGGCCATGCGCGATCTCCGCCGAATGGAGGGTGGATGGGGGACACCAAAGGCAACTCGGAACAGACCCGCCGGTGGGGACACGCGCCGCCTATTGCGCGGCACTGGACTATGCAAAGCAGGCGCGGCGGGACCAAGCGGCGTGCGGTTGTCCGAGGCGGTCAAGTCGAAACGGTCTTTTTCGCTGCCCAATTAGATGTTCGGCACGCTCTGCATAAAGAAGCGCAAGGCAAGCTGAGCTAGCGACAGCCCCTCTCCCATCGCTACGCGCTTGCGCGGCGTTTCGGGCGGCTCCGCCCGCCACTGCGCCAGAAGCGCCCGCCCGAAGTCTGCCGCCTGCGCCTCGGCGTCCTCGTCGGGGTCAAAACAGCTGAGTCTGCTCCTGCGCGCCTGCCTCGTCGAACAGGCACAGCTCGACGTTTTCCGCATGGTCGGAGAAGAGCGCGAAGTTGGTGCCCTCCCCGTCGAAGCGGGCCCCAAGCTGGTCCGGTCGGGACCGGGCTGGGTCGATAGAGACGTCACGCGGATCGATCATGTCAGCCTTCCAAGCTGGTGAGAGCGGTCATCCGGGGCACCCGGTGGATGGGGGCCCTTGCTGTGGTCTTGCGCAGGGCGGCGTTGCGCCGGTCCATCATCTCGGCGGTGATCAGCAGCGTGCCTTCGGGGGTTCTGCGGAAGAAACGAGCATCCTCTTCGGCGTCATAGCCCGCGCGGAACCCATCCGGCAGCCGCACGCGAGAGCCGACGATGGCGTTGCGGATCCGGCAGCGCCTGCCGATCTTACTGCCGGGCAGGAACACCGTGCCCTCGGCGATGCTGTCGATACATTCGATCTGCACCCGCTGCATGGTCTTGGGCAGCGCCACCGGCGGCACCTCGGCGGCGAAATCAAGCTGCGCGCGCCGATAGGCGTCGAGCGAGCCCACGTCGCGCCAATAGGCGCTTTGGCCGTCGCTGCTGTCGGGCAGCCGGTAGACCGACAGCGCCGCCTCGCGCAGCGCCAGCGGCAGGATGTCCTGCCCGAAGTCATGCCGCGTGGCCGGGCGACCGGGCGCTTCGCGCAGCACCTGCTTGAGCCAGATCCAGTCGAACACATAGATGCCGGTCGAGGCCAGCGCACGCTCGGGGTCGTCCTGCATCGGCTGCGGCTCGGCGGGCTTTTCGGCAAAGCCAAAGACCTCGCCATCCGCATCGAGATCGAAGATGCCAAAGCCGCGCGCCTGCGACAGCGGCACCGGCGTCGCCGCGACGGTGACCGGCAGGGCGTGCCCACGGTGATGGGCGAGCAGCTGCTCAAGGTCGATGTCGAGCACATGATCGCCCGAAAGCACCATGACGTCGCGCGGCGCATAGGCGTCGAGCGCGGTGATATTGCAGCGCAGCGCGTCGGCGGTGCCGCGATAGCCATAGGGGCTCAGAAATTCGCCGTCGCGCACCGAAATCCCTTTGGCAAAGCCATGCGCCCAATGCCGATTGAGGTGCTGGCACAGGTCATTGGGGCGATATTGCGTGGCGACGAAGAGGCTTTCGAATTGCGCCCGCTCGGCTGCCGCCAGAATGAAATCGACGATCCGCCCCTCGCCGGATCCAAAGCTGAGGGCAGGTTTGCACTGCGCGCTGGTGAGCTCAAAGAGGCGTGCGCCGCGGCCGCCCGCTAGCAGAAAGGGAAGGCACCGGGAGGTGCTTGGCAAGCTTTTGGAAATCCGCATGAATCATGGCCCTGTCAGGATGTTGAAGTGCACTACTGAAGACGCAATCCGCACCTTCAGTAGGGGTGGTCGAAATGATCAGGCCGGCCGGATGATCCTCAGAAGCAACCCCCCGGCCCGGCTTTGGTTCCTGAAAATACGGGACGTTTTGTCGAATTCCGAAGGCCGGATATATCCGGCGCGAAATCACCCATAAATCGCGACGGCCTCCCGGAAACTCAACGCCGGTACATTAGTTTTCCGAGCCGTCTGTCTGCGACTCCATTTTAGGGCGGCGCGGCTGCATCAATAGGGTAATGCAGGCCAAACCACTCGCGCCAATAGGCAGAACCACCTACCGCGCGAGACCGAGCTGATTTCGAACTCAGAATGCGCGCGATAGAACCCCCACGGCCCAACGGCGCCACGGTCAAGCGTACTTTTGCCCTGGCAACAATGCTATTTGCGGTCTTGCGGCGCACCCGTTTGCTTGGCCATCGCTGGGTCGACCCACGTGTCCCCCGCCGCACAAGCGGCAGGGGACTGTGCATCAGAAATCCGCGGCGTCCATCGCCGCGACCACCCGGTCAGGGGTGGCAGGCATGTCGTAGACACGCGCGCCGCAGGCATTTCGCACCGCGTTCAGTATCGCCGCCCCCGCGCCCGAGATGCCCAGTTCGCCGATGCCCTTTGTCTGGATCGGATTCGCCATGTCGTCCCGCTCTTCGAGGAACACCACCTTTAGCTCTCCGGGCACGTCCGCATGCGCAGGTACGTGGTAGTTCGCAAGGTCGCGCGTCGCTAGATGGCCGGTGCGCGGATCGTGCGACAGCTCTTCGGTCAGCGCCGAGCCGAGGCCCCAGATCATCCCGCCTATGGCCTGCGAGCGCGCGGTTTTCTCGTTAAGGATGCGGCCCATCGCCATTACGCCCAGCATGCGCTGCACGCGCACCTCGCCGGTGTAGGCATGCACCGCCACCTCTGCGAAATGCGCCCCGAACCCCGAGGAGAAGTGGCTCTCGGAGGTGCCCCCAGCCTCGACGCTGGCTTCCTCTACAAGCTCTGCGTCAACCAGTTCGGAAAGCGGCACTTCGCGGTTGCCGCCGCGGGCGATGCCGTCTTGCAGGGTGAGCTCGGACAGGCTGCATCCCATGCGATCGGCGAGGGTCTGCCGGATCGCTTTCGCCGCGAGGAAGGTCGCCGAACCGGCCGAGTTGGCCCCGAAGGAGCCGCCAGACCCCGACGCGCCGGGGAAGCTGGTGTCGCCGAGGCGCACCTCGACCTGCGCGACCGGAAGGCCGAGCATCTCTGCGGTGATCTGGCCGAGGATGGCGTAACTGCCAGTGCCGATGTCAGTCATGTCGGTCTCGACCACCGCGCCGTCGCCGGTCAGGCGCACCCGCGCAGCGGATTTGATCAGCATGTTCGACCGCGCCGCCGAAGCCATGCCCATGCCGACGTACCAATCGCCCTCTCGGCGCTCGCCCATCGGCTTGCGATCGGCCCAACCAAACCGCTCGGCTCCGACGCGCAGGCAATCGGCGAGGCGCGTGGCACTAAACGGCTGGTCGGTCATCGGGTTCTTGTCGGGCAGGTTCTTCAGGCGCAGCTCCACCGGGCAGATGCCCAGCTCTTCGGCCAGTTCGTCCATGGCTTGTTCCAGCGCCAGCATTCCCACCGCCTCGCCTGGCGCACGGACGGATCCCGTCGGGGTGCGGCAGATCCGGGCCAGCGTCTGAGTGAAGCTCATACCTTCGGCACCATAGAGGAACTGCGAGGCTTGGCTAACCGGTTCGGCGAAGCCTTCGTCGCGGATGTTCGAGACGCGGTCGTCATGCGAGAGCGCGTGCAGCCGTCCATCCTTGTCCGCACCGAGGCGCAAGCGCTGACTAGTTTCGGTCCGACGCAAAACGCTGTCAAAGACGTTCTGCCGGGTCATCACAACGCGCACCGGTCGCCCCAGTTCGCGCGCGGCAATGGCTGCCGCCACCGCCTCAGGACCAATCCCCAGCTTGGAGCCGAAGCCGCCGCCGATGTAGGGCGACAGAATGCGCACCTGCTCGGCGTCGATCCCCAGCGAGTCCGCCAGTTCCTGCTTGTTGAAGCGCAGCATCTGCAGCGCGCCGCGGAGGGTGAGCGCATCGCCGTCCCATTCAGCCACCGCCGCGTGCGGTTCCATCGCCGCCGCCGCGTGGGGCGCGGTGGTATAGGTGCGATCCAGCGTGACCTCGGAGGCCGCGAAGGCCGCCTCGAAATCACCCGCCGTTTCCGGGTCGCCCTGCTCGTGCGTCTCGCTGCGGGCCGGATCGGTGATCACACCGTCCTCGGCCTCGTAGTTCACCGTCAGCCGCTGCGCCGCGTCGCGCGCGGCCTCAAAGCTCTCGGCCACCACCAGCGCGATCGGCTGGCCATGATAATGCACCTCGTCGTCCGGCTGCACCGGCGCGGCCCCCGCCATGCCCTGCGCGGGATTGCGGATCATCGTCGGGCCGTGGAACACGCCAAGCACGCCCGGCATGCCCGACACCGAAGACTTGTCGATCGAGGTGATGCGCCCCTGCGAGATAGTCGCGCGCACCAGGACGCCGTGCGCCGCGTGTAGGGGCAGCCCGTCAGCGGCGTAGGCGGCGCGGCCCGACACCTTCTTGGGGCCCTCGGGCCGGTCGAGCGGGGCGCCGACGATCCCCTGCCCAGTTTCGTCCAAAAGGCGCGGCTGCGCCTCGTCCATGCGGAATGTCTTGGTCATGCCGGGATCCTCGCGGTCTCGACGCCGGGCGCGGACGCGGCAAGGCCGGTGGCCTCGCGCAGCGCGGCGATCAGGGTGCGCCGCAGCAGCGGCTTCTTGAACTCGGTTTCAGGATGGCAGCGCGCCTGCTGCAGCAGCCTGTCCGCGGCCTGTCCGAAGGCCTCATCGGAGGGGACCACGCCAACAAGCGCCTCTTCGACCTCCGAGTTGCTCCAGGGCCGCGGCGCCACGCCGCCGAAGGCGCAGGAGACCGAAGCGATGCGGTCGCCTTCCATTGCGAGGGCCGCTGCGACAGAGACCAGCGCGAACGCATAGGACGCGCGATCCCGTACCTTCTTGTAGACCTGCCGTGTGTCGACCATCGGCGCGGGCAGACAGACGGCGGTGATGATCTCGTCAGGCGCCAGCACGGTTTCGAGGTCCGGGCGGTCACTAGGCAGGTTGTAAAGCTCGCTCACTGGGATGCGGCGCGCCGCGCCCTGCGGCGTGCGGATCTCGACCTCGGCGCGCAACGCAGTCAGCGCCACCGCCATGTCCGAGGGATGCGCCGCAAGGCAATGCTCGGAGGTGCCGAAGATCGCCAGCATCCGTCCCACGCCCTCTTTCGCCGCGCAGCCCTCGCCCGGACTGCGCTTGTTGCAGGGCATGGCGGTGTCGTAGAAATATGGGCAGCGCGTGCGCTGGAGAAGGTTGCCGCCGGTGGTGGCCTTGTTGCGGATCTGCGCCGAAGCCCCGGCGAGGATGGCGCGCGATAGCAGCGGCCAGCCGCTGCGGACGCGGTGGTCCGCCGCTAGCTCGGAGTTGGTGACTAGCGCGCCGATGCGCAAGCCGTCGCCATCTTCGGAGACGTCCTTGAGGCCGTCGATCCGCGTGATGTCCACCAATCGCGAGGGTGTCATGACCTGTATTTTCATGAGGTCGAGTAGGTTGGTGCCGCCAGCGATGATGCTCGCGCCTTCTCCAAGCATGCCCGCAGCGTCGGACAGCGTCTCGGCCCGAGTATAATCGAAACCCCTCATGATTTCACCTCGGCGGCCATGGCGATGGCTTCACGGATCAGCGGATAGGCCGAGCAGCGACAGAGGTTGCCGCTCATGCGCTCTGCAATCTCGGAGTTGTCGAGCGGCATCTCACCCTCCAGCGAGGCCGAGGCGTAGGACGGGTCGCCAGCTCGGAGCTCTTCGAGCATCGCGGTGGCTGAAACGATCTGGCCGGGCGTGCAAAAGCCGCACTGGTAGCCGTCCTTGGCCACGAAGGCTTTTTGCAGAGCGCTCAGGGCCTCCGGGCTGCCGAGCCCTTCAATGGTGGTCACCTCATCGTCTTCATGCATGGCGGCGAGGCACAGGCAGGAATTGACCCTCTGGCCGTTTACCAGAACCGTGCAGGCGCCGCACTGGCCGTGGTCGCAGCCCTTTTTCGTACCGGTCAAACCGAGCTGGTCTCTCAGGGTGTCAAGTAGGGTGGCTCGCGTGTCGTGCTCGACCTCGCGGGGCACACCGTTCACTGTGAATCGTGTGCGCATATGGCTCTCTTTTCAAAGGTGGCTTTGGCTCGGGTGACACGTGGCGACCCTGAAACCAGAACCACTCGGGCCACGGTAAAGTTCCGGAACTTCCGGCCCCAAGCGTGTGGATGCCTTAGGCACGGGCAGAGAGACCAAACTTTACGGACGTTTAATGTGCCAAAAGAAAAAGCGGGCATTAGTCTTTGCAGGTCCAACGTCCGCGCCGCTAGACCCGGTCTACGGGTACGCTCCGCCATCAAGTTTTCGTTGTGATCAGCCCAACGTCTCCACACCGCCGGGCTGGTTTGCCCCGCGCACCGCGGCACGAAACTGGCCTCTCCGCGACTGGCCCAAAGCGGCCCGGTCGCGCTCCAAAGGGGGTAGATGTCTTTGACTATCAGGCGAACTCTTCTAGCATCCATTCCAACTGCGCACGACCGCAGGCAAATTTTCTGCACGTGGATATTGGGGGATAATGCATACCAGAGGCAATTTTCGGAGACGCAGTCGCAACGGGCATCTCTGGTTTGGATCGTGTGCTGCATGGGGGATATCCGCAAGACGGGGTTTTGCTCATCCAGGATGCCCATGGGACCGGCAAAACTATCCAGACCGTCGGGGCAGCCGAGTCCTAGATGATGTAATAACGGAAAGTCGGCCTGGCCCGAATGCGCGGGCCGCTGCCCAACAGCCGACACACTGGCGATTGAGAGGACTCGGCGCTGCGATAGACTCCAGTCCGAGATAGCACTGAACGAAGAGGAAAAAACATCGGAGGTACGTTCAATGGTGGCGGCATTCTCGGGTGGGTTGCTTTTGTGCCTAGTGATCTGGGATATCTTGATGTCCGCGCTGGGAACGGGCAGCTCGGGCCCGATTGCACCGCGCGTGGCGCGGACCATGTTTGGTGCACTCCGGAAGTTACCCGAATCCGGCGCCGTCCACCGTAGTTGCGGACCCATCGTCACCGCTGCAATTGGGGCAGTGTGGATCGTGCTCATGTGTCTCGGCTGGACGCTGGTGTTTTCCGCCACTCAAGCGGCCGTGGTCCAGTCTTCCACCAACCAACCCGCCGGCATGCTAGGCCGCATCACATATGCAGGGCACCTTCTATCTACCCTGGGCGGAGGACTGAACCAGCCCGGCGGCCAGGGATGGGGCGCGGCGGCGATGCTGGCGGGCGTGTCAGGAATGATCATTCTAACCTTATCTGTCAGCTTCGTCTATTCGACGACGCAGGCCGTCGCGACAGGGCGCGCAGTAATTGCGCTATCGGATATCCACGGGCCAGGAACCGAACAGTTTGACAGCGTCCTCCTCCCGCAGATCGCCACACTTGTTGCACAGATCAAAGCAATTCCGTTCAGCCTCTACTACAGTACGGTGCGCGATAATCGCCGCCTGCCAGCATCGCTCGCCAGGTTGTACAGGCACCCGCAGCTGACTTCTGACGCACAGGCTCGCTTAAGGGTGCTACTGTGCGAATTGCCAGGGCTTGAAGGCACCGAGGCCGAGGCGTTCGAGCAGCGCTTCTACGCCTGGGTTGATACCTATTCCATCGGCGGGCGCTAAAGTGTCGCCGAGAAACAGGCCCCCACCTGTTCGCGAACCGATCGCAGCGCGTGCGACACCTTCAGTTCTGTCGGGTAGATCTGCATCCCCGGCCCGTATCCCCAACTGTGCGCGCGCCGGGTCTGGCCACGGCTCAGGCGCGCCTGGCCCACGTAACGCTGGTTGCCCTCATAGACCTCTGGCACTGCGGGCATGGCCGCCACCTGCAAAAACGCAGCAAGGCACGAGACCGCACGGACGGGATCGCTTACGAGGTCCTCGTAACGCAACACCAATGCTGAATGCAGGTAACGCAGATCTCGCGCAACGATTTCATGCGCATCCAGCCAATGATTAAGCATCTCGTCTGGGACCAGGTCGACCCACTTGGCGGTGGCCGCAGCGACCGCTTCGGGGTGGCGGATGACCACCACGAATTGCGAGAGCGGGAAAAGCTGTTGGTATAGCCGCATACGCGTTAGGTTCACCGGCGATTTTTCTACTCTCCAATGCCCGGGGCCAAAATGGGGCTCCCAGTCTGCTTCAATTCGAAGCCGAGTTTCCAGCGTATCATAGCGGGTTCCTTCGGTGTGATGTTGAGCAGGATCGGTGGCGAAGTGCATCGGCGCTCCGTGCATCGCTGTATGCGGAATGGCGCCCTGCAAATAGACGCCTTCGTTTTCTGGAACGGGCGCATCAGAGATGGCGCCCACGCCAGGCAAGCCGGCGATTAGCCGCGCGACAAGACTAGTTCCCGACCGGTGAAGCCCACCGACAAAAACATATCTGTGGTTCTGCATCATGTTCCCCTGGTGCGTATCTGCATCCAAACTAATCCATAGCGGACGCGCGCCAAGCTCTACGCGCGGGACGCATTCACGCAATTTGGAGCATGCCCTGGAACTATACTCGCCTTACGACGTTCAAGGAGGGTATGTAGCTCAGTCTACACACCGTAACTCATTCCCGACTGCGAGGACCTCATGCGGATCATGCATATTGCCCTGGGCGGCTGTTTAGCCGCCCCGCCGATCCCTTATGGGCTCACGGAAGACACCGGCGGCCACATCGCGTATGTTCTTGGCGCGGCCCGCGCACAGGCAGCGCGTTCCGATGTTTCTGAGGTGACAATCGTGACCCGCGCGTTTGACGATCCGGCGCTTGGGGCAAGGTTCTGGCAATCTGAGGAACGCATAGCGCCGACGATGCGCATCTTGCGCCTCCGTACCGGCACACGCGCATACTTGGAAAAACAGGCTCTCGAAGCCGCACTGCCCGAACTATCCAGTGCATTTATTGACTTACTACGCAACATGGGGGCGGCACGGCCCGATGTCTTGCACGCTCACTTCGCGGATGCCGCTGAGCTTGCGATAGCGGCCGAACAAGAATTTTCGCTGCCCTGGCTTTACACCGCCCACTCATTAGCAAATGAAAAGCTGCGGCCCGGCGAGACCCCGGGTCCCGCCATTTCGCGTCGCATCGCTCGCGAAGCGATTGCCGTGCGTCGCGCTCACGGCATCATCGCCTCGTCCCGTGACGAAGCCGAACGCCAGCTCCCGCGCATCTATCCTGGCGCCGAAGGGCACACTCATCGCGTTGGTCCGGGCGTCACCCTGCGCTGCGATGGCGATGCTGCCCGCGCCCGCGAGACGTTGACGCCGTTTCTGCGCGCGCCCGACAAACCTGTGATCTTGGCCATTGCCCGCCCCATCGCTAAGAAGAACCTTGCAGCGCTGGTTGATGCCTATGCGCAATCGCCCGACTTGCAGGAGCGCACCAATCTTGTGATCCTGGCTGGACTACGCAGTGGTTTGCGGGGTGGGTCGGCCGAGCAGGACAGTATCATCGGCGATCTGTTCCATGCGGTCGACAGTAACGATCTTTGGGGCCGCGTGGCCCTGCCCCGCCGCCACGACGACCGCGACGTTGCCGATTTTTACGCGCTGGCAGCGCAGGGAGGGGTCTTCTGCAACCCCGCCCATCACGAACCGTTCGGCCTCACTTTAATTGAGGCCGCCCATTCCGGCGTACCGATAGTCGCAACCGCCAATGGCGGACCTGCCGACATCGTGGCAACCTTAGGTGCGGGGAGACTGATCGACCCGACCAGCACTACTTCGATCGCCCAAGGGCTTCGTAGCGCGCTGAACGACCCAAAGAGATTGCTGGCGGCGCGCCAAGCCGCTCTGAGAGTGCAAAGGAACTTTGACTGGCACGGGTGGGCGGCACGCGTGGCCCAGATCTCGGCAAAGTTAGTGCGCCCGGCGCGCCCGGCCCCTCTTCGCCCTGCGGCGCAGAATTTCCTGCTAGCCTGCGATATCGACGGCACACTCACCGGGTGCCCGGACGGCGCGGCGCGTTTCCGCGACTGGCTGGCAAAAGGCGGACATCTTCAACGGTTCGCCGTCGCCACCGGTCGGTCCGTGGTCGAGGCGCGCCGTGTATTGGCTGATTGGGACATACCCGCGCCGGATACAATCATTTCTTCGACTGGAACCGAGATATGGCGGCGCTCAGGGCAGATGTATGCCCTATGCGAAGATTTCGCGGCGCGGCTTAAGCGGGACTGGGAACCTTTAGCATTGCGCGACCTTTTAACTGAAATCGGCGTCACATTCCAACCGCGTCATGACCAGCGACGATGGAAGATCAGTCTGCTAGGCAACGAAGAAGACGCCGAATGCATATCTGTTTCCTTGGAACGGGCAGGGCTGCGCGCGCGCGTCGTACCTTCGCACGGGCGATTTATCGATGTTCTGCCGCACGCTGCAGGGAAGGCCGCTGCGATCCGCTTCGAAGCGAGACGGCGGGGGATAAATCTCTGTAACGTGGTCGTCGCGGGGGATAGCGGCAACGATGCATGCATGCTGGGCGCCTTTGACCGGGCTATTCTGCCGGCCAATGCCTTATCCGAACTGGACGGGCTGCGCGCGGGCTATCGTTCGCCCCTGCCCCATGCCGCGGGAGTGCTGGACGGGATCGATCACTTCGGGCTGGAACGCGCCCCCATATTGATGGCAGGAGAATAAGTATGCGCGATTTTGCCACCTCTGGCCCGCGCCCTTTTGGCTATTTTGTACACCACCAGGGTCGTGGCCACGCAGAACGATGCGCCGCACTTGTGAACGCCCTGCCCGAGGCGCGTCCAGTGCGGATATTCTGCGCCCGAAACGACATTTTCCCGCCTCTACGACCTAACGTGACCGTGACCCCAATCCCGTCGTTGTTCGAGCCTACTGGGGATGAACCGCCCGGAGCGGCATTGCTGGACACGCCTGAAACCGTGCATTGCGCCCCGGTGGGTTGGAAGACGATCGGTAATGCTATGGGGCAGATGGCTGCGTTTTTTATGCATGAAGCACCAGAGCTGATGATTGTCGACGTGTCGGCGGAAGTCGCCCAATTAGCGCGTTTGTGTTCTGTTCCCCACGTCAAAGTCCTGCAACATGGGGATCGGAGCGACCCGGGCCATCGCGCTGCATATGATGGTGCCGCCGGTCTCCTGGCCCCGTTCCACGCCTCGCTGGATCAACCGGGCTGGGAGACATGGGATGCGCGCATGTACCACGCCCCCGGCCTGGGGTTGCGCACGCCCATGCCCGAAAGGACGGCGGCGCGGGCGCGGCTGAACCTTGGCGCTCAGCCCGTGGCGCTGGTGGTCAGCGGACAGGGGGGGAACGGGCTGGCCGAGGCGCCCCTTGGCGTCGCCGCGCGCAGCTTTCCTGCCATGCGCTGGATCACTATCGGCGAGGTCCAGCGCGACTGGCACGCCACCGCCCCGCCCAACCTGGAACATCGCGGCTGGGTCGACAACGCGCCCGATCATATCGCTGCTGCCGACGTGGTCGTGTCGTCCGCCGGTAATACTACCTGCGCGCAGGTGCTGACTGCCACGCGGCCCTGGATCGTGGTGCCCGAATGGCGCTATTTCGACGAGCAGGTGGAAAAGGCGCGCGCTCTGGACCGCGCCGGCGCTGCGCTGCACCTTCCCCATCTACCCGGATCGGCCCACGGCTGGCGCCGAGCCATGCAGCAGGCAACCGACCGCCATGATCCGGATCGCCAGCGGACACTTGCCGGGAGCCACACAGCTGCCGATGGCGCGGCACGGTGGCTAGAACGGCTTGCCGCGCGGCTGTGGGGCAGTGCCCCCGATCTCCAAGAACCGACCCACCAGAAGGATCCCGCAAATGCGTGACGTTTCCGCCCTGACCATCGCCCGAGGCCGCCACGACCACCTCAGAAACGTCATTCGCGGGCTTGCGATGCAAACCGTTCGCCCGAGAGAGCTGGTGATAGGCGTGATGGCGCCCGAACCCTATGCGGACCTTCCCAAAGCGCCCTTTCCCGTCCATCAGATCTTAGTACAGCGCGACGATGGCGAATTGCCGTTAGCCGCCGCGCGCAACGCCGCGGCAGACGCCGCGCGCGGCGAAGTGCTGGCCTTTGTCGATGTAGATTGCATCCCACATCCCGATCTGATCGCGGACGTGGCAGCCGCCTGCGACCCTGGGCGCGGGCTGGTGATGGGCGAGGTCGCCTACCTACCGCAAGGCGCCACCGACGCCGGGCTCGATTTCGACCGGTTCGACCGGATCGGGGTGCGCCATTCAGATCGGCAGGCGCCTCCGCCTGAAGGGCTTCGTGCCTGTACCGATTACCGTTGTTTCTGGTCGCTGAACTTTGCCATGCACCGCGACGACTGGGCACATTCGGGCGGCTTCCATGAAGGCTATTACGGCTATGGCGGCGAAGATACCGATTTCGGACGCGTCCTAAATTCGAAGGGCATCGCCATCTGGTGGATGAAGGGAGCGCGCGTCTATCACCAGTACCACGACCACTACATGCCGCCGATCCACCATGTCGCCTCTGTGGTGCGCAACGCGGAACATTTCGCCTCGCGCTGGGGGCACCGAACCATGGGGCATTGGCTGCACGGGTTCCAACTCATGGGGCTGATCGATAACGCGCCCGAAGGGCTAACCATCCGCCGCGCGCCCGTTGAGTTAGATTTCGCTCTGTGCCGTCAGGCTGGCGACATGCCCTATGCCAACACCCGCCGTGTCATCGACCAGCTGGAACGCGCTCTGGAAACCGAAGCGGAGCGGCGGAGGAACGCGGCAAACGCTGCGACGGCACTCACATCCGTAGCGGCGGAATAGCCAATGCGCATCGCAGTCATTGGACATGTCCGGTTTCCCATCGCCCGCCCGTTTATGGGCGGGATGGAATCGCACTGCTGGCACCTGTGCCGGGGCTTACGCGCGCGCGGGCACCATGTGACGCTGTTCGCCGCCGGTGACAGTGACTGGGGTGGGCCTGTCGTTCCGATCCTACCCGAACATTACGACCGCAGCTTTCCCTGGCACCGCTGGAACGGAACGCCAAAGCTGAACGCGCATTTGGACGGCGGCTTTGCTGCGATCCTACCGAAGCTTGTGCAGGGCCGGTTCGATGTGATCCACAACAACGCGCTGCACCGCTTTCCGCCACGCCTTGCCCGACGTGACAGGCTGGCGATGGTCACGTCCTTGCATGTGCCGCCCTTTGATGTGCTGCAACGGGCGGTGGTCGACTCAGGCGCGCCGTGGGCGCGGTTCACCGTATGTTCGGGCTCGCAACTTTCGGCGTGGTGGCCCACGGGCCGGAGGGAAACGGCATCGGTCGTACCTAACGGCATAGACCCAATGTGCTGGCCCTTTCAACCCGAAGGCAACGGAGAAGCAGTGTGGATAGGGCGCATTACTAGGACCAAGGGTCCCCATCTTGCGGTCGAGGCGGCGCGCCGGGCTGGCATCGCGCTGACTCTTTATGGCACGATCGAGGATCGCGGCTATTTCGACACCAGACTGCGTCCGCTTCTGGGAGGCGATATCCGTTACGGTGGGCATCTTGTGGGCAAGGCGCTGGCCCGCGCCGTGGGCAAGGCGTCTGTGCTAGTGTTCACCCCGCTGTGGGATGAACCCTTCGGCCTTGCCGCGATCGAGGCCATGAGCTGCGGGCTTCCCGTGGCCGCCACCGACATGGGCGCGGCGCGGGAGGTCATCGGCGAGGCGGGTCGCTTTGCCCCGCCCGACCCCGATGCGCTGGCCGGCGCGATCCAGGAGGCCTGCGCCATTCCCCGCACCTGTGCCCGCGCGCGCGTTGCCGCCAACTTTACCCACGACCGTATGCTGGACGGGTATGAGGCGCAATATTCCCTCGCCCGAGCGGGATTGCCGTCCAATCTGCCGCTTCCAGACTTTCCGCCCCATGCGCTGCCCCCGGCAAACGGAGCGCAAGATATGGCCGCCGAACCCGCTCCGCAAAAGAGCCACGCATAAGTGAAACGCCGCATGCGCGCTCGCCACGGGTGCGAGCGTATCATCGGCCCAGTCCACCACATAGTTTCATATACAATGGACGCTCGGGTAGTCCGTTCGCCGAAAGGCGCTACTTCGACCGAGTGCGGCGCGGTATCTTCCTCCGCGCGCGTCATAGGTCATAGACAGCGGTTTGCAGTGGCTATGTACGATATCAAAACGTTCTACGGTTGGCGGCGCCTCAGCACGCCAGCCCAACCCGTTAGCACCGTAACGCAGCGTGAATCTGCTTCCTCCTGTCAGGGAGGCGGACTTTTGCATCGATAGCCGGGTGCGAAAGGCGTCCGCCCCGGCCTGATGCACCGATCTAAGATGAATCTATATCCCTCGTGCAGTAGCGCTAGAAGGGTATCGGGTGCGCCATTCGAAGAACCGGCGGCGGGTTTCATATAAACGGCTTACCACCGGTTACGGCGATGGTTGCCCCCGATGTGTAGCTCGATGCCGGATCAGCCAGCATGACGTAGGCCGAAGCTAACTCCGCGGGTTGGGCTGGGCGACCCATGGGGTAGTTTGCGCCGAAATTAACTACGCTCTCTGCCGGCAGGGTTGCTGGGATCAACGGAGTCCAGACCGGTCCCGGCGCCACGCAATTTACTCGAATACCGCGCGGTCCCAAAGACTGTGCAAGTCCCGCGGAAAAATTTTGGATCGCGCCCTTGGTGCTAGCATATGCCAGTAGGCCTGGGTTGGGCATGTCAGCATTGACAGAGGCGGTGTTAATGATCGACCCGCCCTCCCTCATTAGCGGCACGGCCGCCTTAGACAGGTAAAACATCGAGAAGATGTTCGTGCGGAATGTTGTTTCCCATTCTTCGTCCGGGATATCTTCGAAGGCGTCGAAATGCATCTGGTGCGCAGCATTATTCACCAGTATGTCCAAGCGCCCGAACCGATCTGCGGTGCGAGCAACTATGTCGCGGCAATGTTCCGCAGACTGAATGTCGCCGGGTAACAGCAGAGCCTGCTGCCCAGCTTCCTCAACCAATTCTCGGGTGCGGTCAGCCTCAGCACTTTCGGACAGGTACGACACCGCCACATCTGCCCCCTCTCGCGCGTAGGCCAAGGCAACAGCACGACCGATGCCACTGTCGGCACCCGTGACAAGGGCGGTCAGTCCTGCCAAACGCCCAGTTCCTCGGTAACTGTCTTCGCCGTGATCTGGTACGGGCTGCATATCTTCGGTTTGTCCAGGCAGATTTTGGGGTTGTTCGGGAAAGGGTGGGCGGGGGTGATCCATGGCGAAAATCTCCGGTGCTACGAGCAGAGGTCTCACTTCTCAACACGCTCCCGGCCCGTACGTTCCTGAAACTAACGCGCATCTGCAAATTTCCGCTCGCGTCCGAAAACGCAGGGGCTCGATTGGGATGGAGGATCGGACATGACAACGCCAAGGTTCGGCAGCCCTCGGGAGATCTAGGTCCCATTTCGTCGGAGAAACCTGTCCCGCAATAAGGGTCTTAGCGGCTCCAAACGAGAGATAGGACCGTCGTGTCAGACCTCGTCCTCTGACAAATGCGTCCACAGGTTCGCCCCTTAAACTTACCGGTCCAACTTTACCGATTGGCGAGTGTCTTGTGGAGACCACTCGCTGCACCTCGGTTTTCCATTTGTGGCGTAGAAGGCAGCGCGCCGGCGAGTGTGACGCTGGCGACAAGCGCCGATCTCGGGGATAGGCCAGGTTGCGGGACTTTGAACCAATAACGGAGATACCGAGAATCAAATAACGGTGATCGAGCCGGTTGGGAGGCGGTCCGATAGCAATCTCGGCGCGAGATGCTGGCCTTCGCGGCCAAGCGGAAATAAAGGCGAAGGTCGAGGCGCTCACCGGTCCGGGAGGTTCAGCGGAACGGTTACCGGGACCGCGACTGGGAGACTAGTACCGAGCGGATCGCCATGGAAATCCCCTCGTTGATATCGGGAGCTAAATTTCCGGCTTCCCGGAGGCGCGACGGATGGCCGACAGAGCGCTACTGACGGTGATCCGCGAGGTAGTCTCCACATGCCCCGTAGGCGATCTGGGATGGCGATGGATGCTGGCAATATGTCGAGGGGTCACGTCAATCGCTTCTGTGTGAAATTAACAAGCGGGTGCATGCATTCCTCTCCCGGGCGTTCGAAGGCGCTAGGCCGTACCCTCGTCTCGACGCGCCCCACGTGAAAATGCGCAACAGTGGGCGGTGCCGCGGCCCGACCATGCAGCGGCAAGTGGCTGAACTTCGACAAAACCGACTGCCCGCGTTCAACACTCGGCGACGGAACACTGGTTGAGGCCCATGAGGGCCCTAACCTCGAGGCGCAGCGTCATGAGGCAAGCTTAGCAGAGCCGCAAACCTGTCCTGGCAATGGGAGCGACCTCGTAATCAAATTTTTTAGGAACACTGGGTGGACATGATTGTTGAGGAGGTAGAGCCGCCAGCGACGACCTGAAAATGGCTGCAAGCTCGCCCTCACCAATTTTCCGCACCACGAGAGGAATGCTCGAATGTCAGACGATCGCAAGCTCTACGAGCCGACTGCCGATACTCAGAAATCCGCTGACAACGAATTGATGCCCGCTGAGGTTGGCAACGGCGGTGAGCTTCATCAATCCCCCAGGGACACTGCGCGAATGACCACAGCACAGGGAACGCCGGTATCTGATGACCAGAACACGCTGCGCGGCGGGGAGCGGGGGCCCACACTCATGGAAGACTTCCACTTCCGTGAGAAGATTTTTCATTTTGATCACGAACGCATCCCCGAGCGCGTTGTGCATGCACGCGGCTATGGTGCTCACGGATACTTCGAATGCACAGACGCAATCCCTGAGCTAACGCGGGCAAGTCCCTTCCAAGAAAGCGGCAAGAAAACCCCTGTGTTCGTGCGGTTTTCCACCGTTGCCGGGAATAAGGGTTCGTTCGACTTGGCGCGCGACGTACGTGGCTTTGCGGTAAAAATGTATACCGACGAAGGAAACTGGGACCTAGTTGGCAACAACATCCCCGTGTTCTTCATCCAAGACCCGATCAAGTTCCCCGACCTCATCCACTCTGTAAAGGCCGAACCTGATCGTGGCTTCCCTCAGGCCCAATCTGCGCACGATAATTTTTGGGACTTCATCTCGCTTATGCCCGAGTTGATGCATATGATCATGTGGGTGATGTCCGACCGAGCCATTCCGCGCTCCTTCCGTTTTATGGAAGGCTTCGGAGTTCACACCTTCCGCTTTGTAAACGCGGCCGGGGAGAGCCATTTCGTAAAATTCCACTGGAAGCCCAAGCTCGGTTTGCAGTCGGTGGTCTGGGATGAAGCTGTAAAAATCAACGGTGCCGACCCTGATTTCCACCGGCGCGATCTTTGGGACGCGATCCAGAACGGAGATTTCCCGGAGTGGGAACTGGGGGTTCAGGTCTTTGACGAAGAGTTCGCCAACCGTTTTGATTTCGACGTGCTCGATGCTACCAAGCTAATCCCGGAGGAAGACTGTCCGATCCGTATAGTCGGTCGGATGGTACTCGACCGAACGGTCGACAACTTCTTTGCTGAGACCGAGCAGGTGGCTTTCTGCACGCAGAACATCGTGCCCGGGATCGATTTCACCAATGATCCTCTCCTGCAAGGCCGCAACTTCAGCTATCTCGACACCCAGACGAAACGTCTTGGTGGACCCAATTTCACCCACATTCCGATCAACGCGCCTCGGTGTCCGATGCACCACTTCCAGCAGGATGGGCACATGGCGATGCACAATCCCTCGGGCCGAGCGAACTATGAGCCGAATAGCTGGGCGAAGGGTGGGCCGCGCGCCGATGCCAAAGGCGGCTTCACGAGCTACCCCGAAGATCTTGAGGGCACGAAGCGGCGTCTTCGGCCGGAGAGCTTTGCTGACCATTACAGCCAGGCACGGCAATTCTACATAAGCCAAACGCCGGTGGAGCAGGATCACATCGCGAATGGGCTCACCTTCGAACTCTCGAAATGCGTCGTGGAGGACATTCGCCTGCGCATCCTGGCCCATCTCCGGGTGATCAATGAGGATCTTGCTGGCAAGGTAGCGGACGGTCTCGGGCACGATCTGCCAGAGCCTGCAAAGCCGGCCCGCGAGCCCGTTGATCTCAAGGCGTCGGAGAAGCTGTCGATACTCAAGAACGGGCCTGACAGCTTCAAAGGGCGAAAGCTGGGGATCTTGGTGAGCGACGGCATGGACCGAGGGATCTACGATGCGCTTGTTGATGCGGTCGAGGCCGAAGGCGGCATGGTCGAGGTCATAGCTCCGAAAGTGGGGGGCGTGAAGACCTCCGAGGGAGACATGCTGCCGGCGAACCAAAAAATTGATGGGGGGCCCTCGGTACTCTACGATGCTGTCGCAATCGTGGTCAGCGATGAGGGTGCACGGGAACTGGCCGGAATGCTGCCGGGCAAGCAGTTCGTCGCAGATGCTTATGGCCACTGCAAGTTCATCGCCCTCACGCCTGAATCTGCTCCACTTTTCGAGGCGGCAGGCGTGAACTCCGAAGCGGAGGGCGTGATGACGCTGAAGAAGCCTGCAGCAGCAGCCGACTTCCTAGAGGCCTGCCATGCTGTTCGCGTCTGGGACCGTGAACGCTGAGTGAACGGCCTCGCAGTCGGTAAGGCTGCGGGGCTTCTCTCATTCCTGGCGGGTGAGCGACGAATGGATGAAACCAATTCGGTTCCTTACTCTTTGATCCATTTCATCAGAACGAGCGCCCCATGGCCTCGCGCGCAGCCTTGAGAGGGAAATCGCGGCTTTCGCTGGTTTCACCTCCTGTAAAAATTCGTTCGCCAACAAAGTCGAGACCTTGGGTCGGTTTCCAGCTAATACATGGCCCCAGCGCTAAGCCCCTTCGATACCCAAAGACTGTGGCCAGCGTCGGCCCCGTTTAGAAAAAATACATTCTTTAGAGCTATGATTATGGAGACGACGAGTATTCCCTGGGTGGATTCACAAACGAAGTGCAAATTCTGTATCAAAACAGAAGTTTGCATGGAGGATGTGGAATGGGTCGTTGTTACTTTCAGCTGAGTTTCGAGGAGCGGATCAAGATTGCCAAGTGGCGTGAGGCCAAGATGTCGATCCCCGAGATCGCGGATCGTCTGAGCCGCGCCCCCTCTACCATCTACCGCGATCTGAAGCGCAATCACTTCGACGGCGGCGACCTGCCTGAGCTCGCGGGATACTACGCGCTGAATGCCCAGACCATGAGCGAGAAGCGCCGCGCCCTTCACCGCAAGATGATTTAGCACCCGCAGCTCAAAGCTGCCGTCGAGCATGGGCTCAAGGCTGGCTGGTCGCCGGAGCAGATCGCCGGCCGGATGCGTCTCGAGCAGCATGGTGTCCGTGTGAGCCACGAGACGATCTATCGCTACGCCTATTCGAAGGAAGGTCGCGCCGAGCAGTTCTACCGGCACCTACCCGAGCATCGCAGACGCCGCAGACCCCGAGGATATCGCCGGTACCAGCGCAGCCACATCTCGGACGCGCAAAGCCTTTCAAACAGGCCGGATTGCGTCGCCGAGCGCGTTGAGTTTGGGCACTGGGAATGTGACCTGGTGATGTTCCGCAAGGAGCACGGCAAGATTAACGTAACCTCCCTGGTGGAGCGTGTCAGCCGCTACACCGTCGTGCTGCGCAACGAGGACCGACGATCGAAGCCGATCATGGAGGCCCTCATTCAGGGGCTCTCGGCCCTGCCCGCCGACGCACGCCAATCCATCACCTTCGACCGCGGAATCGAGTTCTCGGCATGGCAGCGGCTCAAGGATGGGATCGGCGCGGACAGCTGGTTCTGCGACCCGCAGGCGCCCTGGCAGAAAGGCACCGTCGAGAACACCAACAACCGTCTTCGCAAGTTCCTGCCCCGCTCGACCGAGCCGACGGCGCTGACAAATCGATATTTGAGGTCGATTTGCCAGCGCCTCAACGCGACGCCCCGCAAATGCCTGGGCTACAGAACGCCTGCCGAAGTCTTCGAGGCCAAGCTCGTGGATATCCGGAACCGACTGACGTAAAATAGGAAATCAGAATTTGCGCTTCGGCGTGAGTTCACACTGCTGTGGTTGATTGGCCCCAACTGGACGGTGCCCGACTCCAGCACCCTGTCCCGGCGCCAGAAGACCCTAGCCGTGAAAATCCCGTATCGCGGCTCCAAGGGGCCGCTGCACCTGCTGATCCCCTCTCGGACATTGCTCCGCAGTGCCCTGCCGGGCAGCGGACAGCACAGGCATCACGGTCTAGGGCGAAGGCGAATGGCACGCCCGCAATCATAGCGGTCCCAAACGGCGCGTCTGGCGCGAAATCCATCTCCGGATTGATGAGGAAACACTGGAGGTCCGCGCTGTCGAGATCACCGGGAGCCACATCGGTGGTGCCCTGGTGCTACCTGAGCTGCTCGGCCAGATCACGGCGGACAAGCGGATCGGCAGCGTCACCGCCGACCGTGGCGCCCATGTTGTCATCCCGCCGCGCAAGAACGCGAAGTCTTGGAAGACCCTCACCGCCGAGTCCGTGGCGCGAAACGAGGCCCTGCGCCCTTCGAAATACCTGGGCCGCGCGCTGTGGCGACAATGGAGCGGATACCACCGCCAAAGCAGCGTCGAGGCAAAGATGCACTGTGTGAAGTTGCTGGGGCAGCGCCTTATGGCGCGGGACTTCGACCGTCAGGTCGCCGAACTCCAGGTCCGCATCGCCGTTTTTATCCGATGCACCGCCCTTGGCATACCCGTCACGGAAGCTGTGTGATAAGTCCGTCTGGGAAAGGGGAACCTGGCCATCACACGATTTGTGCAACAGGGACACAACAAGGGGATACGCGCCTGCATCCCAGGCCGAAAGAAACACAAGAAGCCGGTCAAGCACGACAAACGCCGATACAAGCGCCTCAATCGCGTCGGGATCATGTTCGGAACACTCAAGGACTGGAGGCGTATGGCCACCCGGTATGACCGATGCCCAAATGTCTTCCTTTCGGCCATCGTCCTCGCGGTCCTCGTCATCTACTGGTTATGAATCCTACCCCCAAATGCCAGTGAATTTCATCACCTTTCAGAAAGTTTGTGAAACTTTGTCTCTGGTAGATTGGAGATATTGCCGGCCCAGTCTCGGGGCCGGCAATCTTACTAGGCGGTCAGCGCTGAACTACCACCGTCGTCCTTCCATCGGCGCCATGCTGGGAACGCAAGTGCGATCAGGCCGAGCGCCAAGTGGGCGAGCGAGACTGCTAAGGTGAAACCGTCAATGAGCACCCATGGACTAATGGCCGCCCAAATACCTGTTACCACTCGCGCCCAGTCGAGCCCTTCATGTTGCCGCCAAAGTGCAATTGCGGAAAGCACTGCGATCAGTCCGCCCGTCAGTAGGGCGCTCCAGAAGGCAATATCGGTCAACGTGACGACGAAGGGCAACCCAGCGAGGGCGAGGCCCGCGAGAAGGCTGATGCCGTCGCCAAGCTTGTCATAGTTCGTGGTCCAAGTCTTGCTCATGGTGTGACCTCCTTTCTGTCAACCAAGGTTTCAATGCGGCCGAGCCAGCCGCCTGCACGCCGGCGCAGGCAAGAAAGGACGTAATTCCTCCTGCGAAATCGCGCCGGTCGCGATTTCTTTCAAGGCAACCTCTTCGGTAGCTTGCCGTTGAGGTTCGACCCGCGGTTCTGCCCCGGCCTTCAGCGCCCGGCTGCGGGCGCTCGCGGCGAGGACCAGAGCGAAACGATCGGGTACCGCCTGTTGGGCGTCGATTGTAACGAAGGGATTCATGCTGCCCTCCCTTCCTCGACGGACGGATACAAGCCGTAGGCGGCCACCGCCGCTTCAAGCGCCAACAGCGCTCGTTCAACCTCGGCAAGCTGCGATTCGCGTTGGTTTTCCGGCATGCCTTCGGTGCTGGCGACATCCTGAAGATACTCCGTGTAAGCCCAGTTCATCAGGATAGAACGGCGAGCCTCCAACGACAGGCTGGCGTCCGAAGCAACCTCAATAGGAGAACGCCCATCATCGCCGCCTTTCGGATCGCCCCGCCGTCTGGCGCCGGCCATCGCGTCGCGATAGGTTTGCCGCATCTCCGACAGTCCGAGCCGAGAGAGCGTGTCATCGAACCACAGCCCGGCCTGCCTGTCCCGTGCCCGGGCGGCACCGCGCGCGGCTTCGCCTGCCGGCAGATGCACCTCGTAAGCCACCCCCAGACGCTTTGCATGGCAAATAGCAGCTTCCAGCGTCGGAAAGCTCAGGTCTATCTGCTGGATCGTGTCGTCCCCACCCGTCCAGCCCATCAAAGGCTCGAGCCAAGGACCGGTCCGGCGCGGAAAGCTCATCTTCCAGCCCTGCGTACCCGCGCGCCCCGAGGTCATCGCCGATTTCGACGGCTTCCAGATCCGGGCGACCGCATCGTCCGGCAGAGAAGAGTCCCAGTCGGGTCGCGAACCGGCCAGGCTCGGAATGGGTGAGGCATGTGATTGTGATGTGAAATCTCCACTGATCAAGTTCACTACTTACCCTCCAGATTTCGGGAACGGCGTCCGACCGCCAAGAAAGCGGCCGGAGCATCCCATCCTGGGCCCGAGGTGCTTCAGGCCGCGATAGGTTCCGGCTCACGAGCCGTCTCGAGCTGCCTGGTCTCGAGACCTTCTGTCGCCTCAGGAGACGCGATCTCGATCCGACGGGGCTTGAGTTCCTCGGGGACCTCGCGCTTCAGCTGGACAGTCAGAAGGCCGTTCGACAAGGTGGCCTCTTCGACCCGGACGTGATCAGCCAGTTCGAACCGACGTTCAAACGACCGACCGGCGATGCCGCGATAGAGATAGCTGGCACCGTCGTCACCATCGGGAGTCTCCTTGTGGCCCGACACGATCAGCATGTTCTTGTCCTGGGTCAGGGTCAGATCGTCTTCGGCAAAGCCCGCCACCGCCATGTCGATGCGATAGTCGTCCTCGCCGGTCTTGACGATGTCGTAGGGCGGCCAGTTGTCGAGCGTTTCCACCCGACGGGCGGCCTCAAGTGCGTCGAGCATACGGTCGAAACCGATACTCGAACGGAACAGAGGTGCAAAATCAAGTCTCGTTGCCATAGCCATATCCTCCTTTGAGCAACATGGGTACAGACGTCGGAAGCACCGCAGGAACGGCGTCCCGCCTTGTCACCGATCCCCATCTGGGCGATCAGCATAAATCGATTTGGACAAGCACCTTACGGTTTCAAGAGGGTGCTCAAAACTTTTTTCTGCGAACAGAAATCCTATATTTCACCCACTTCCTTGTAGCATTCGAAAGGAGGAGATCATGACCGAGAACGACGTGAAGAGCATCTTGGGTCCCGGCACGGATCCTACACTTCTGTCTGATATTCTGCGCACCGGCGCTGACGCCTCCGAGCTTGCCCGTGCCAAGGCCTGGGTCGAGGCGGATGAAGCGCAGGTCGATGCCCATAGCCCCTTCCCATCGGGCCGGGTCGCCCGGTTGGTAGAATTGCTCGAAGCCGATCAGGAAGAAGACGATCTGCTGTAACAGAAATCGGGCTGGCGCAGAAGATGGCGCCAGCCCGTACCTTCAGGTGGTCACGATCACCCGAACCGGTCCGTCGCGACGCAGAACATCGGCAACCACGTGGGTGCCCGACATGCGTAGAGCCACATCGACGGTTCCACCATCAAGGCGCAGATTGCGCAGGACGACCTCTCCCAGAAACTCCGGAAGGATCGGTTGCTCGAAGATCACCTGACGCGCCTCAGCATCGAAGCGTAGCCCGAGACAGGCTTGAAGCAGCAACAACGGCGCTCCCGCCGCCCAGGCCTGCGGCGTACAGGCCACCGGGTAGAAGGTCGGCCCTTGCGTCTCGCGGCGCGGAAAACCGCAGAACAGCTCCGGCAACCGTCTCAGATCGATATAGGTGGCGGCGGAGAAGATGCCCTCGAATATACGCGCGGCCTGTTCACGGAACCCGTAGCGCGCCAGCCCCGCCCCGATCAGCGCATTGTCATGAGGCCAGACCGAGCCGTTGTGATAGCTCATCGGATTGTACCGTGCCTGACCCGCGGCAATGGTCCGCACTCCCCATCCGCAGAAAGACGTCGGCCCCATCAGGGTATGAATGACCGTTTCGGCGCGCTCCTCCGGGACGATTCCCGTCCAGAGCAGATGGCCCGCGTTCGAACTGCGTACTCGGCAGGGCCGTTTGTCACCATCGAGGGCGAGCACATAGGTCCCAAGCTCATCGTCCCAGAACGCCGCGTCGAAACGGGACTTGAGTTCCGAGGCCTTACGCGCCTGCTCTTGCGCGATCCCGTCATGACCGAGTTCCCGTGCGATCTCGGCCGCGGCCAGCCGGGCGGCATAGACGTAGCCCTGCACTTCGCAAAGCGCGATCGGCCCCTTGGCCAGCGTCCCATCGGCGTGAAACACCGCATCATGACTGTCCTTCCACCCCTGGTTGGCAAGCCCCTTGTCGTTGCGCCGTCCGTATTCCACGAAACCGTCGCCGTCCCGATCGCCATGGTATTCGACCCACTCAAGCGCCGCCTGAACATGCGGCCAGAGCGTTTCCAGAACCTCCCGATTTCCAGTGCGTTCGAAATACGCTCCGGCGAGCATGACGAATAGCGGTGTCGAATCCACGCTGCCATAATAACGCCGGAACGGGACTTCGCCGGTTTCCGCCATTTCGCCGTAGCGCACCTCATGAAGGATCTTGCCCGGCTCGGCATCGGTGGCCGGATCGAATTCTGTCGCCTGATTGGCCGCAAGATGCAGCAGAACGCCCCGCGCAATTGCCGGGTCGAGCCAGAGCATTTCCCAGGCGGTGATCAGCGCGTCACGCCCGAACACGGTGCTGAACCAGGGTACGCCCGCATAGGGATAGGGCCCCTCCTCCGTATCGGTCATGAGCATGTAGAGGTCCGAGACCGAACGGCGCATGGTCTCGTTGAAGATCTCGTTGGAGCTTTGCACCGTGGCCGCGCGGGAAGAGGAACGCCTGAGTGCGCGGCGCGCGTCCCGCAACGAGCGGAAAAACAGGCGCGACGGAGGATCCTCGGCCCCATTCGCGTCGCAGCCGATCTCGATAAAGAGCGAACGCGTTTCGCCGGGGGCGAGGCTCAGACGATAGACGGCTTTCCCCGGCTCAAGCTGCGCAGGCGCAGGATAGAAACGCAGAGCGGTGCTACGTGGATTGTGGTCGAGCCCCCGGTATGACAAGAGCACGTGCGAGCCATCCACCTCCGGCAAGAGCGACGTTCCCCGGCGGGCCCGTACCCGGCCACGGACCTCAAAAATATCCGCAAAATCGGCCTCAAAGGCGATTTCCAAGGTAATCTCATGTGGGGTCTCGTCGAAATTGCGTACCGCCAGCCGCTCATAACACGTGCCCTGCCAGAGAAACCGCGTCCGGCGCATGTGGATGCGATCATGCGCAATCAGACAGCGACCGGTTTCGTCATTAAGATCGGGATTCGTCAGATCGCAGGTCAGCGTGGCGTTATCGTCGCGCAATGTGGACGAGAGCAGCATGGGCCGCTCTCCCCCGATGGTCAGATAGTAATGCGAGAGATACCTGGTGTCGTGATGGAACAGGCCCTCGGGGCTGCCCGGCCCCGAGAGCACATCGCCATTGTGATCGAACACGGCGAAGGTATCGCCGTGCTTCAGGGTTCGTGGCCGCCGTTCCTGCAAGGAGGCTGCCGCCGGGATGAAGAATTGCGCCGGCGGCGCGACTAGTTGCGACGCACGCAAGCCCGTTTGTTGCAGCGCCTCGGTCATCTTATTCTCCTTCGCTCTCATTCCGCTGCATGCAGGACCTGAGCCCCTTGGCCCCCGAGCAAATGCGGGAGCGGCATCGTAACAGCCTCGATGCCCGGCAACCCACGATAGATTTCGACATAGTCGCGCGCCATGCGGTCCGCAGTGAAGCGTTCTTCGAACGTCTCGCGCACGATTCGTCTGCTGATACGGTTCAGTTTCCCCACAGCTGCGGCGGCATCTTCCAGAGAATTCACTACATAGCCAGTCAACCCAGGCTCTACGATCTCCGGCACGGAGCCATTCGCCCATGCGATCACCGGCGTGCCGCAAGCCATAGCTTCGATCATCACGAGACCGAAAGGTTCAGGCCAGTCGACAGGGAACAACAGCGCCCGCGCGTTCCCGAGAAACTCGGCTTTTTGTTCTTCGTTAATTTCCCCAATGAACTCGACATTGTCATGGACATCGACCATCGGTGCTATGATCTCGTCCCAATACTTGCGATCCGCATCGCCGATCTTAGCAGCAATTTTCAATGGCAACCCCGCTCGCACCGCTATCTCGATGGCGCGGTCCGGCCGTTTCTCCGGCGAAATCCGCCCAAGAAAGGCAAGATAGTCCCCCTTCGGAGATTTGGTGAAGGGCAGCAGAGTCTTGGGAAGTCCGTGATAGACGGTCCCTGCCCAGTTCACGAAGGGCAGCGGACGGCGCTGGTCGTCCGAGATAGAAACGAGCGGATAGTTTGGGAACGTCGCGTAGAAGGGCCGGAGATCGGGGCCATCGAGCCTCGCATGCATGGTCGTCACCATACGGTCGGCAAATGCCCGCGCCATGGGATAGTGCAGGAAGTCGATGTGAAAATGCAGCACGTCGAATTCATCGGCCCGCAAGCGGACTTCCTCCAGCATGGCGACATGCCACGGCAGCGAGTTCTTCACGTTCGGATCGAGCCGGAGCGCTTCCTTGCTGCACGGGACCAGGTGGGCCTTGGTCCGGCTGTCGCCGCTGGCGAACAGCGTGACTTCATGGCCCTGCCTGACCAGTTCCTCGGTGAGATAGGAGACGATCCTTTCTGTTCCCCCATAGAGACGCGGCGGGCAACTTTCTTCTAGCAGGCTGCTGAAAAACTCCGGTCTCGACGCGCATCGTAGAACATAATTCATCGCCAGCACGGTATGACGGAGGTGGCGATGCGCGGATCGGACGAGGTGACGGGATCGCTGTTCAGCTATGTCGATCTTGAGGAGCGCATTCCGGCACGACACCCGCTGCGCAAGATCCGGGCCGTCGTCAACGATGCGCTGCGCTCCCTGGATGCCGACTTTGATCGGCTCTACGCCGGTGAGGGCCGTCCCTCGATCGCACCGGAACGGCTGATCCGGGCCAGCCTGCTGCAGATCCTCTACTCGATCCGGTCCGAGCGGCAGCTCATGGAACAGATGGACTATAATCTGCTGTTCCGCTGGTTCGTGGGCCTCGGGATCGATGATACCATCTGGGTCCCGACCGTGTTCACGAAGAACCGTGACCGGCTGCTGACCACGGATATGTCGCGCAAGATCATGGCCGCCATTCTGGCCCATCGCGAGGTGGCACCGCTGCTGTCCGATGACCACTTCTCGGTGGACGGCACATTGGTGAAAGCTTGGGCTTCGATGAAGAGCTTCCAGCCGAAGGAAAGGGCTGCGTCCGGCGGGGACGAGGGTCCAGGCGATCCGCCAGATGGCCATGTATCGCCACCATCCTCCTCTGACCACTCCACGACCGAGCCTGAACCAATGCCCCGCCCCACACGCCGCAGCCGCAACGCCGAAGTCGACTTCCGTGGTGAACGACGCTCGAACGCAACCCACGCGTCGATGACTGATCCCGAGACCCGGCTGTTCAAGAAGTCGCCCGGCACAGGCGCGGTATTATGCTTTATGGGACATAGCCTGATGGAAAACCGCTCCGGGCTGATCGTGCAGGCAGATCTGACGCAAGCTGACGGTCACGCCGAACGCCGTGCGGCAATCGACATGCTCCACCGTCATTCGTCTGGATCAACGCGGCGCCTGACCTTGGCTGCGGATCGCGGCTACGACAGCGCCGACTTCGTCGCCGAGTTGCGCCAGATGGTGGTGACGCCTCATGTCGCGCAGAAGTCGCGGCATTCCGCCATCGACGGTCGGACCACCCGACACCCGGGTTATGCCAAATCCCAGCGGCGCAGAAAGAAGATCGAAGAGCCTTTCGGCTGGGCCAAGACCGTCGGAGGCATGGCACAGACCATGTATCGCGGCATCGAGCGCGTGCGTGCCCGCTTCACGCTGACGATGGCGGCCTGCAACTTGGCAAGGCTGCCGAAACTGCTTGCTGCCTGACAAGCGAAAACGCCGTCGGGCCTACCTGTCCAAGACCCGGCCCACCCCCTGCATCCGCGTAGAGGGAAACCGTTCCTCCCAGCGGAGTTTTTCAGCGGCCTGCTAGCGGTGCGATCTGTGCGATCTTCATCGGCAAAACCTCCTCTTCTGAGCGAAGCCTCAACAATGGATGCGAGAAGGTCGTCTACGATCACCCCGCCTGGGCATGACCGCCGGATGTGGCATCTCGAATTCGGACAGCCGTGATACAAGATCACTGCCATCCGCCGGACCATGGTGCCGGAACGCGAGATGGCCTTGCCCGGCAAAACCTCCTGCGCAAAACTGCGATGTCAGATAGCAGGGAACCCCTGCAAAAAGTTCAGTTAGAAATCGGCTTCGGAGTTTCAACCCCTACGATGCGCAAATAATAATATGCGAAGCAGGCAACTGCTGAGGCAGATTCTAAACTCCGTTGCGAAAATTTCCCTACCTGCGCGATCGCGGCATTGAGCACGTGGTGATGGCGGACTTCCCCCGCACTGGAATCGCATAAGCGCCATTCCGTCGCGGCACAAATTTAGCAGGTGCGGCGAACGGCGGAAGGTCCCGCGCTGCTGACCTCCATGCCGCGCGCGGCGAACGGCAGTCCGGAGCCCATGTTGCCGGTTCGTCAGCGTGCGGCGAACGACCATTTTTGGCGCAGCTGCGAGCAGTGTGGCGCTGGCTCGGCGCACGACGAGCTTCAGCACCAGAGATAGAAATGCTAGATAGATAGTTTCATTTGACATTTCACAGCATGACTGCGACGGGCAGGGATTACGCCACATGAGCCAAACTAGTTGCTTCTGGGGAAAGCGATACTCGTGCCCTGACACGCCCATGGGAGAAGCCAGTGCGAAGTCATCAGTTCTATAAGATGCAGACCTCCAGCTGTGATGAAGAACCGATCCATATTCCCGGCTCGATCCAGCCTCATGGGCTCCTGTTAATTGCTGACAGCCAATCCGGGAGAGTCTGTGGTGGTGCGGGCGACCTAGAGGGACGACTTGCGGATAGTTGGCTCGGCAATGACTTGGCAAACCTCCTTTCCAGACCTGTGCCTCCGATAGCTGAAATCGACGTCAACCGCGCCGGCACGCCTGTCGTGCTAGGGCCGGTTGAGGGGCGTCACGAGATATTTCTGGCATCAATGCACCGCTCGGGGAACTGGCTTCTCGTTGAACTGGAGCCGCAGGACCAAGAGATTGTGCCGGCTCATACGGTCCTGGCTGAGTTGGAGCGGGCCGAAACCGTTTTCGAAGGCAAGCAAGAGCTTACAACGCTCGCCGATAGAGCCGCCCGTGAGTTTCGGCGCCTTACAGGGTACGATCGCGTTATGATCTATCAGTTCCTCGAGGATGGAACAGGTGCAGTTATCGCAGAGGCGAAAGACGCAGACCTGCATTCCTTCTTGAACCATCGTTTTCCGGCTTCCGATATTCCACGCCAAGCGAGAGAGCTTTACGTTAGGAACCGCGTTCGCGTCATACCAGATGCGCTCTATTCCCCCGCAGCAATCCGCGGGGACGCCCCGGGACTAGGTGAGATAGACCTCTCGGATTGTGCGTTGAGAAGCGTGTCGCCTGTTCACATTACGTATCTCGCAAACATGAAAGTGCGGGCATCAGCGTCGGTCTCCATCGTAAAGGACGGCGAGCTCTGGGGGCTGGTGGCCTGTCATGATCTAGAAGCCAAGCCCATCCCTCTCGGAACTCGCTTGGCAGCTCGCAATCTTGCCGCAAGCTTTGCGCGACAGGTATCCGCCATGGAAGATACCCAATCCTACCGAGAGCGCCTCGGACAACGAAACGCGCACGAAAGCATTCTGAGAGACCTCGGGACCTCCCAAGATTTAGCCTCGCTGCTTTCAAGGTCCGGCAGCATGCTGCGAAAGGCGCTCAATGCGGACGGCTTAATCGTCGTGCATGGCGACAAAGAAATTTTTACGGATGGCCACACTCCGCCTGTTCACAAAGTCGCGCGACTGATCTCTTGGGCGAGCGAGTCATCCCCACTGACCACGGTGCATACTGATCGCCTGCCTGAACTTCTGCCGGAGTTCGAGGAGCACCGGAGTATCGCCAGCGGCATCGTCTATGCCCGCATCGACATAGATAAGCCAATGCACTTTCTTTGGCTCAGAGCCGAGCAGCTTCAGCGCGTAGAATGGGCGGGTAACCCACACAAGTCAAACGCCACCGGCCCCAGCTCAGCACTCACACCCAGAGGGTCGTTCGATGCTTGGACTGAAACTGTCCGGGGCCGCTCTCATCCGTGGACCAGGGGGCAGATTGAGACTGCGACACGAATCTCCAAGTCGGTCGGCGAAGCACATCAACACCTGCGGACTCGGGCCTTGAACAGAGACCTGACGCGGGCGCTCCGGGATAACCAAATCCTGCTCCGGCAGAAGGAAGACGTGCTCACCGAAGCCAATCATCGGATTCAGAATTCGCTGGCTCTCGTCGGTGCTTTCCTACGGATGCAGCTACGGACTTCGGACGACCGCCCTGCAGCCGACGTTATTTTGGAGGCGCAACGCAGAATTAGTGCAATCGGCCTCGTTCACCGCCGGCTCCATCAACCGGATAGTGCGCAGCGCGTCGATCTTGCACGATACCTGCAAGAGCTGGTGGAGGACATTATGCAAATAGGAGACTCGAACTGGATCGATGGCGTCACATTCGATCTATTTCCGGTGGATGTCTCATCGGGGACAGCGGTCGGGGTCGGACTGATCCTCAACGAGCTTGTGACGAATGTTCAGAAATATGCTTATGGCGGATCACCCGGCCCAGTAAAAATCACGCTGCGCCCTGCGGGTGACGGATTTAAGCTGACTGTCGATGATCGCGGCATCGGAAAAGATGGAAGCCTGCGAGGCGGGGGCTCTGGCACGCAGATCATGAAGGCCATGATTCAGCGAATAGAGGCTACTATCTCGGAGAAGGACAACAAACCAGGGCTGAGTACGACTGTCCTAGCCGCGACAGGTGCCAATCGGGCTGGACGAAACGTTGACAGATGAGTGACGAAGCTCCCACTTCAGCACTGCGAGCCGCATAGGGCGGTAGCCTGTGTTCAAAGATCACCGTTTCCGCCGCGCACCGAAAGCTGCCGTTCGTCGAAGGTCGGCTTCGTCCCGCACATGAGCCGCTCGAGCGGGCGGCGGCGAAGGCCGGTAGCAGCCTAAAACGGCCGTCGATATCCGCGGCGCCTTGCCGGCTACCTGTATCCCCACGCGGTGTGCACCGCATCCGGGTAGACCAGCCTGTCGCCCCGCTTGTAGGGCGTCATCTCGGTCCCAACATCTTCGATCAGGTCTAAGCCAGTTCATTCTTGCCAATCGACATCGTGGGATCAGCAGCCAGATCGAGCGATCCCCAGCTTCTGATCCCGGTATGTTGCGGGTTTCCGCCGAATGTTCCCAGCAGCACTTCGACGACAGGGCGATGTTCGTCTATAGGTTGTGCCACAGCACAATGGAGAGGCGCGTGGCAGAAGAAATCCTGACCCTGACAGAATTCGATGAAGAGGGGGTTTTCGACAAGATCGGGGCGCGGTTCGATAAGGTCGAACCTGGGACCACGCTACGTGTGCGCATGCCCCTCGAACTCGGCGTGACGTTCCTGGAGGAAATGGGCTCGACCGACCCAACCGCCGAGGGTCAAGTAGTACAGGTATCCGCGGATTTTTCCGCCTTTATGCAGCCACATAGCCATGCGTGCGCCAAGTATAACCTGTTCAAGGAGCGAGAGGCGTTTCTAGCGGTATTAACCATGAAAAAGCGTCCGGCCGCATCACTGGCCTGACTAGAGGACCGCAACAAGCGCGGACGTCCGACGCCATCTCAATTCTCAGCGACGGCACCGCCTGGCGCGTGAGCTGCGCGCCCGCTGGCACGGCGTACGTCGCCTGCGCGCACCAGTTCCCTGCAAGCTTGAAAGCGAAGCCTGCCAGCCGACGGCTGCCGTCAGGGCACGGACGAAAAAAATGGCCGAGACAAGCTCGGCCCTACTCCAACAGGGAGGTAGGGAAAGCTCATAGGAAGAGCCTCGGCAGATCACGCGCGCCATGCAACACCCTGACAACCTGCACCTCCTCCGCTCCAGTCAGAAAGAAGATTAGATATCGCCCGTGGCGCGCCGCGCGCATCCCTTGATACACATCATCGCGCACGGGAAAGCTTTCGGGGCGCGCCGCAACCTGTCCCATCTTCGCTTCAATCTCGGCAAGGAACGACATTGCCCTTTCAGGATTGTCCAAGGCAATGAAGTCCGCGACATCGACCAGATCGGTGCGCGCCGCCGGCAGAATGACAAGGTGCCGCACGTGTCAGGACTTCGCCTCGTATCGGGCGCGAAGCTCCGCGAATACCTGGTCAGCCGAAATGCCCGGACCACTCTCCAGCCCGGCCTTGATCGCATCGCGAAGGGTCTCAAGTTCACGCCGTTCAGTATCCCGGTTTCGGGCCCAGTCACGCAAAGCTTCGCGCACGACTTCGCTCGTCGAGGCATATTCGCCCCCTGCCACCGTCTGGCGAAGCACGTCGGCTAACTCCGCGGGCATCGTGATAGTCATTCTCTCGATCCCAGGCAACGTCTTACTCCTATAGCCTTGCGCCTACATTATCATACTTATGATGCGCGCAACAGCGTGCAAGGCCTGCACCTCCGTGAAAACGATGTCTGAAGCCTAACAGGCTGCTGAAAAACTCCGGTCTCGACGCGCATCGTAGAACATGATTCATCGCCAGCACGGTATGACGGAGGTGGCGATGCGCGGATCGGACGAGGTGACGGGATCGCTGTTCAGCTATGTCGATCTTGAGGAGCGCATTCCGGCACGACACCCGCTGCGCAAGATCCGGGCCGTCGTCAACGATGCGCTGCGCTCCCTGGATGCCGACTTTGATCGGCTCTACGCCGGTGAGGGCCGTCCCTCGATCGCACCGGAACGGCTGATCCGGGCCAGCCTGCTGCAGATCCTCTACTCGATCCGGTCCGAGCGGCAGCTCATGGAACAGATGGACTATAATCTGCTGTTCCGCTGGTTCGTGGGCCTCGGGATCGATGATACCATCTGGGTCCCGACCGTGTTCACGAAGAACCGTGACCGGCTGCTGACCACGGATATGTCGCGCAAGATCATGGCCGCCATTCTGGCCCATCGCGAGGTGGCACCGCTGCTGTCCGATGACCACTTCTCGGTGGACGGCACATTGGTGAAAGCTTGGGCTTCGATGAAGAGCTTCCAGCCGAAGGAAAGGGCTGCGTCCGGCGGGGACGAGGGTCCAGGCGATCCGCCAGATGGCCATGTATCGCCACCATCCTCCTCTGACCACTCCACGACCGAGCCTGAACCAATGCCCCGCCCCACACGCCGCAGCCGCAACGCCGAAGTCGACTTCCGTGGTGAACGACGCTCGAACGCAACCCACGCGTCGATGACTGATCCCGAGACCCGGCTGTTCAAGAAGTCGCCCGGCACAGGCGCGGTATTATGCTTTATGGGACATAGCCTGATGGAAAACCGCTCCGGGCTGATCGTGCAGGCAGATCTGACGCAAGCTGACGGTCACGCCGAACGCCGTGCGGCAATCGACATGCTCCACCGTCATTCGTCTGGATCAACGCGGCGCCTGACCTTGGCTGCGGATCGCGGCTACGACAGCGCCGACTTCGTCGCCGAGTTGCGCCAGATGGTGGTGACGCCTCATGTCGCGCAGAAGTCGCGGCATTCCGCCATCGACGGTCGGACCACCCGACACCCGGGTTATGCCAAATCCCAGCGGCGCAGAAAGAAGATCGAAGAGCCTTTCGGCTGGGCCAAGACCGTCGGAGGCATGGCACAGACCATGTATCGCGGCATCGAGCGCGTGCGTGCCCGCTTCACGCTGACGATGGCGGCCTGCAACTTGGCAAGGCTGCCGAAACTGCTTGCTGCCTGACAAGCGAAAACGCCGTCGGGCCTACCTGTCCAAGACCCGGCCCACCCCCTGCATCCGCGTAGAGGGAAACCGTTCCTCCCAGCGGAGTTTTTCAGCGGCCTGCTAAGGTGAGGCGGGCATCAAGCCCTCCACGGGCTGAAGAACGGCCGGTGCGGCGCGTTAGCTCCAAAATATCAGCAACTCGGGATCGTGCGGCGCTGCGCGAGACAGCAGGTAACGCGCGAAAGTACCCCCAGCGGAAGACTAGTTTCCGGGCCCTTTTCAACCAGATAAACGCCGCATTCACGCACCCTCTGCAGACACAAAGAAGCCCGCCAGACGAGACCTGGCGGGCTTTCGAATGTCTTGCGAGAAGACTCAGAGAGAGGCGCTTGCCTGTCGACGTTCACGGACAGTGCCGACCGCATCAATGAGGATTTCTGGGTCTTCGCCTCTAGCAGAGACCTTCCGAGCGATGTCGAAATCGGACAGGCCGCACTCGAGAAGCTCTTCGACCGCTTGAGATTGTTCGCGGGTAAAAATGCCCATGTTGGTGTTCTCCTATTTGTTCGCCCACGCAAAGCCCCGCACAGGGGCGAAATCATCGTCCTGTAGAGCATCCTGCATGTGTGGGGCGCCGGCGAAGCGGCCGGCGGAAGAGATTTCGTAGCACAGATGGCCATCCTAGCCAACCGGAGGCCATAATGTCCGAAGATTACCGCATATTTCGGACACCGGCCCACGCGCTCGGCCCGGCGTTACCCCCTAATCGCCCCGTCGGCACTGCCATGCTACGGTGCGATCGTCGCGCGTTGATCGGCTCGATGCCGCCCTTGGTCGTGAGCGCCCTTCCCGGCCGCCTACTTACCGCGCAAGAGGTCCTGAACGACCGGGGGCTGCTTGGCGACCCGCGTGCGCAGGCGTGCCCCTGTGTTCGGGCTCGCCTCTGCGGGCAACTCGGCGGTCTCTGGAAAGCTGGTGAACCTCTCCCATCGTAGACATCGACATGGCATCAAAACCTGCGCAACATATCAACGAGCGCGGCTCGGAGCATAATCTCAAGGCGATCTTTGCACCCGTTGCCCGAGAAGAGGGGCCCCATACCTCATATGCCCGCGTCGCGCTCACCCTCGGATGCCCGCCGATGCCTGCGCCCGAGGCGACGAGCTCTTCGTCTTTGTCCGGCCCCGTGCGCGCGCCACAGATATCGCCCCGCCGCCAGTTTTCAGATGTCCGGCGACCGATAGAATGTGGCGCATGAGGGAACGTCCTCAGCTCTTCAGCGCCATCCGCACCAGGTCAGCGCGCTCGAGCTGACCAAGAAGCCGCTGCCGCAGCGCGGCTGCGCCATCCTCTCGCAGGTCGTCGTTGAAATCCCCGAGGCGGGGTTCGAGCACCAAAACCGAGATACCTGCGTCCCGGGCCCGCGCGCTCAGCTTGTCTGCCGCGGCCTGCCCGGCATCGTCAAGATCGCGCGCGATGTAGATCTGGCGTATCCCTTCGGGCAGATCGACGGCGCCGAGGTGCGCAGCCGAAAGCGCAGCCCAGACCGGAAGACCCGGGAGGGCCTCGCGCAGCGACAGCATGGTCTCCAGACCTTCCCCAATCGCAAGCCACTCGCCTGGGGCGTCGATCTTCACCGCATTGCCCAGAAGCTCGCCCATGGCCCGGCGTTGCACCTCGACGGGCGCTTTGTCCAACCCATCCTCTGCGAGCCAGGTGCGGTGAACGCCGCGAAGGCGCCCTGCCCTGTCGGTCACCGCCGCGATCAGCGCGGGACGCGGCTTGGATCCGGCTTCGTCGTGATCTCGATGCCAGCAGCGCGGATTAAAACGCAGCGCCGTCGCGGACGCCGCGCGGGTGATACCACGGCGCTGGAGGTAGGTTTCTGCCAGGCTCCCGGAAAGTGGAACCGACCCCTCATAGAGACGCGTTGCGGATATCCGTTTGCCGGATGCGCTTTTGCGCGTTCGAGGCGTGCTCGGATGCGCCGCCGGCAAGGGGCGCCCGAGGTGTGCCCGGACCTCCGCCAGCAGATCGGGAAACCGGGCGATCCCAGTCCGCGCCTTGATGATGTCGAGCAGGTCGCCGTATTCGCCGGTCGCGCCATCGGTCCAGCGGCCGCGTGCGCCCTTGCCTTCATCAGGGCCGGTGAGGCGCACGTAAAGCGAGCGCCCCGGCGTGTTCTGCAGGTCGCCAACCAGCCAGTACCCGCCTTCACGCCGCCCGGCGGAGAGATAGTGACGGCACACACTTTCGGCGTTCTGGGCCAACTCGCGCAGCAGCTCCTGAGTTTCTGTATTCATGGCAAGATCAACCTTTGCATATCGCATGTTCCCCAGACGCCACGAACTTCGAAGTCCCTGAGGGGGTGCCAAAATCCGACCCCTGAAAAATCCGCTATCTCCTGCCGGCCCGCCCCACATCGACGACGGCCGACAGGTTTCCGAGGCCTTGTTCCGCAAACCGTTCGCGCGCTCTGGCGACGAGCTGGCGCGCGAAGGAACTGCATCGAGGATGCGGGCCTAACTAAAGGTCGCACACGGGCGGGCGGCGTCTCCTGCCGAAGAGGCGGCGCAACTCTCGTGCGTCAAAGCCCGTCTCCGCGATCACCTGCTTCTTGGGCACCAAGGGGTCGGCCCATAGGACGCCCGCCTTGGCGAGGGTCTCAAGTCGCGTCCGTTGTCGAGGTTCCTCCTCGACCGATCCAATCTCCTGTTCATAGGCGGAGTGGTTGAATTGGTTCATTGCATTCCCTTTCCCGGCGGACCCCACCAACACGCGGCCTGCCGTCTTTCGCGGCGCACTCGGTCGCGCCATGACGGGAAGTAACAAGAGCTTACACGTTGACTGCAATGCGAATGGCTCAACCTGAGCGGGAATTTGCTTACCTTACGTAACTGCGGCCATTTTACGGCTTCACCCTCCACGTCACGGGCGCAATTGCGCGCGTTTTCTGTCACTTACGCGCCTTGCCCTAACGCCAGCGGCCAACGCCCCGAACTCACCTCCTCACGCTGGAAAGCCGCCGCCCTGCCCGCCCTGCCGCATCGCAGCGACCCCGCCGCTACTGTGCATTCTGGCGCATCGACAGCCCGATGAGCCCACCAACGATGTTCAGCGTGCCCTCCTCGTGCCGGCGCGTCATGGCCCGTAGATACCCTCCGGGGCTGAGGATCGGTGTTTCGGGATCGCTGGCCCTGGCATCGAGGATGAACACACACCAGGTCGCGTCTTCCACCCCCATCTTGCGCACCGCATCGTTCCAGGCGGAGCGATTGATGCCGAGCTCGGGCAGGCGACAAAGTGCGGCGACGGTGAAATCATGCAGGTGCAGGCTCGACCAGCCGCCCCGGCCCTGCCGGCGGGCATCCAAGTAGAAGCGCATCTCCTCGGAAGCGAGCGGGATGAATGTCTGGATCGGGATGTTTGTGAGGATTTTGGACTTGTGCTCGGCGTCCCCCGCTCCAGCCTTTTCTTCTCGGCAAGACGGCGCGCCGCTAGGCGAGGCGTCCTCTACATTCGTGTGCGCGGGCTTGCCCGCGCTCCGCTGATCAACGCTGGCGTTACAAGGTACTTCGTTAAAATCTTGAGTTGTATCTTGTATATAGGACCGCTCGTTTTTGTGCGGTCGACCGTGCGTTTTTGACATCGCTTGCAGCAGATCCAGCGCCGCAGTGCAGAGCACGTCCGCCTCGGCGACATGCGCCTCGAGCTCCTCCACGGGCATCCGGTGCAGCTTGTCCGCGCTTGGCCAGGCCTCGAAGGCTTCGGCAATGTCCTCGACCTCGCCCGTCCGGCCATGCTCCGCGATCAGCTCGGCGAGGCAACTCTTCAGGTGCTTCTTGTGGATGCTGCGAAGCCCGCGCAGCTTCGCGTGATGCTGGCGTCCCTCTTCGATGCCCTCGCGGAGCGCCAGGAACTCCTGGCACCTTTTGATGGCCACGGAGAAGTACACGCCGCATCCGACAAAGCCCGAGCGCGCGCCGTTTCCCATGGTGCGCTTCTCGATCAGCCCGGCCGCGACCAGTTGCGCCTCGTCCGCCCGGATCCGGCTCGGCGAGACCTTCCGCTTCTTGGCGATCTCGGATTGCGCGAGATAACAGCAGGGCTCCTCTTCGCCGCTCTTGAAGGCGCTGGGGCGGGTGGCAGCGACCATGATGCGGAAGGTCGCGAGCGAAGCGCTTCTGACCCCGAGCAGCGGCGCCACGGCGTCAATCAGCGCAACGAACCCGTCGCGCTCCATGCCCTGCGGCAAAGAGGGGAAGGAGATGTGTTGTCGGGCCTCTAAAATGGCTTCAGCCATATGCATCGGTCTGTATTCCTCGTCCGGTATTGGCGAGGCGGCGCCAGACAAGATTTACCCGTTCGCACAGGTGCGTTTTTCCTTGTCTGCCAATGGGGGAGGCTGATAGAGTCGCAAGTGATGAGGCTTGCTTCCAAGGGTTTGCACACCCTTGTTCTAAGAGCTCCCCCCGTGAAGGTTGCCGCCTTCGCGGGGTTTCTTATTTGGGGGGTGGGAAAACTGCTCCTTTCTTTCCAAGCGCCGCATGTGGCGACGGGCCTGCCTCTTTTGGTCCGCTCTGCAAGCCGCGGCCTCGCGCGGCAAACGGTCCGCTAGTAATTCACCTGCTCGTAGCCGTAGTTGCCCTGGTAGTCCGACCAGTCCACGAAGACCGACCGGCGCGAGATGTAAGGGCAGCTTTCACCCCAGCCCTCATCGCCGACAAAGGCAGCCGGTAGCGCCGAGGGACTGCTGTCACGCCAGTAGAAATCGCCCTGCAAGCCATATCGACCGACACGCACGCGGCTCGAGCGCTCGCAATGGTCATTGTCGCTGCCCCGCTCGCGCTGGCGCATGACCTCGACGCTGTAGACCCGGATCGAGCGCACGAAGTCGAAGACCGGATCACTGATGTCGATGTCGGCCACGCCATTTTCGGAGGTGTAGTCGGCGATCTGCTGCAAGAGGGCGCGCCTCGGGGCGCCCCCTACCCCAGCCTCATTCAGCACCGCAGAGATGAGCGCGTCCAGCGGCACCGCACCTTCACCCATGCCAGCGTGGAACCCGCTGGATTGCGACGGTGATTGGACCGGGTGCGCGCCTCGGTCAAAGGCAACATCATAGAGGCGCTGCGCCGGCGTTTGCCCCGCGTTTCCCGGATAGGCCGCGTGCATCGGGCAGCGCCAGATCTGCAGCGGCGGCTCGATCGGCGACGGCGTGATCCGGCGGATGAACTCCGTCTTTGACGCAACGCAGGGCGCCGAAGCGGGCCAGCCGCCGGAAAGACAGAGCAGGATCGCGCAATCGATCTGGTAGGCGCGCGCCGGCTGCGATGTCACGGCCAAGCTTCCGGCAAATGCCACGGCAGCCGTGGCCGCAGCGCCGAGGAGATGCTTCATCGCCCTACTCCCGTTAAAAGTGTGCCTGCAACCAATCACATCACTTCTTTGGATGTCCAGCGGGTTTTGCGCTCGATCCATCATTCTTGAATATGTTTCTGATCTGAATGAAGAGCTTGCAGGCGCGCGTAGGCCTCAAGCGCGGCGTCGATGTCCTGCCGCGCCGTCTCCTCCGCCATCTCCAGGCACTGCAGGTAGCGCTGCGCCTCGGTGAAGTAATTCGAGAACTCCAGTCCAAGCTCATCGCGGTACTCCTCGATGACGTCCTGCGGCAGGTCGGCACTGGGGACCGGCGGCGGCACACAGTCCAGCGCTGTCGTTTGCGCTACGGCCGAGTTTGCAAGACTCGCCGCAACCAAGGCCGCCCCAGAGGCAGCACTTCCGGCGCAGCGGGTGGTATGCACAAACATCCGCATCATGTCTTGTACATCACTATGTGGCACTTTTTACGCTTGTAGTATCTACCAATTACGTATTGCACCATCTTCTGTTTCACGCTACCCAAAAAATGTGTATGCCTCCTCCATGTCACTCGACACATCGAACGACCCCAGGAACGAGGCAAAAAAATGAGAGAAGTTTCACCAGTGATTACGCTTGCGGGAGTGAGGGAAACCCTGGAAGCCGGTGGGACAGTTGAAGTCGAGTGCATCGAAGCGCCAGCGCGCGTGAGCAACCAATTCCAGGCCGCGTGGAAGTTCTACGCTGTTGCCGAGGTTGACGGTCAAACGCACCGACTGCTTCTTGTCCACGGTAGGGATATCAAGACGAGGACCATCCGAACCCTGACAGGCCTCCTGTCCTTCGGCATGGACCTCGGCGTCTCCCCCATTTCCGTTCCGCGTCACGTAGGAGAGCGCGCGGTTTGGAAAACCTATGAGGACACGTCAAAGGACTAGACGGTTTTGTGCCTCCGCCGCGCTCGCGGCGATGGCATCCTGGGCCCATGCCGAGGTCATCGACCTCGGAGGCCCGCGAGACGCGGGGCGGGTCACCGCCTCGGTTCTCGACTTCGGCAAGCCGAGGGATTTTTCTTCTGAAGCCGGGGGCACGCAGGCAATTGCTGCCGCCGTCGCGCCCTCCCGCCCCGGCCTCTCGCGCCTTCATGGCTCCGCTGAGGTCGAGCGCCTGATCTCCACCGTTGCGCAGGCCCACGCTCGCCATCCCGGCCTCCGCCGCGCGGGCATTTCCCCTGTCGAGTGGATCGCCCTCTTCCGGGCCAATATCGCCATCGAGAGCAATTTCCGGCAATCGGCCCGCTCGCATGTGGGCGCGATCGGTCTTGGCCAGCTCATGCCCGGAACCGCGCAGGTCCTCGGGGTCGATCCGCACGACCCGCGCGAGAACCTCGACGGGTCTGCCCGCTACCTCCTCATGCAGCTCGAAGAATTTGGATCGGTGCCCCTGGCGCTTGCCGCCTACAACGCCGGTCCGGATGCCGTCGCCCGGTACCAGGGCATTCCTCCCTACCGGGAGACACAAGGGCACGTTCGCAAGGTGCTCGACGTCTACCTGGCAACCATCGGTAAGGACCGCATATGACCACGATCAGCAAAGGGCTTATAGGCCGCCTCACCTCCCTCAACTGGAAAGGGCTGCTCTACCTCTTTCCCATCTTCGCGCTCATCGCCGAGCCCGCGCTGGCGCAAAACCTCGACCCGCTCGAGAACATGCTCGGCACGATCGTCGATGCGCTGACGGGGCCCATCGGCCGACTGATCGCGATCCTCGCCCTCGTGGGGTCCGGCTACATGATGTTCACCGGCCGCCTCAACTGGCCGCTCTTTCTCGTCATTCTCGTCGGCGTTGTCATCGTCTTCTCCGCCGAAACCATCATCGACGGCTTCACGGCCACCTGACGCCATGAGCCTCCCCGCCCCGTGTGGCGCGGGAGGCCTTCTTCGTTGGAGCGCATGCCGATGCAAGAGCACCCCCTGTTTCTCGGGCTGACACGCCCGCCGAAGTTCTTCGGGCTGCCGCTGGGCTATTTCATCAGCCTGGCGCTCGGCTCGGTGATCCCCTTTGTAGCGTTCGACGATGTGCGGTTCCTCGGCATTGCCCTGATCGCCTACCCGGCCCTTTGGCTCGTCGCCGACCGGAACCCGCATCTCTTCCAGATCGTCGCGGGCGTTCTCTCCACCACCCCGCGCACCCGGACCTACAAGCGAAACGGGGGCGATCGCTATGTCTCTTAACCGCCTCTCCGCCCTCTTCGAAGACAGCGCCCTGCTGCGCTCGGTACTGCCCGAGAGCCTCTTTGCCGAAGAGCCGGTGGCGCGCCACCTGCCCTATCTCTCTGCCCCCGAGGATGACCTCATCCTCACGCGGCAGGGTGATCTTCTCGCCTCGGCCGTCATCGGCGGCATCGACAGCTTCACCGCCGAGGCGCCGGAGATCGAGGCGCTGACGCAGGGCTTTGCCCCCCTCGTCGGCCAGCTTGGCGAACGCTTCGGCTTTTATGTGAACAAGATCACCATCCCCGCAGCACTCGATCTCGCCCCCATGGACGACGGCGGCTTTGCTGCGGAAATCGACCGGCGCTGGCGCGAGACAATAAGGGCCAAATCCCTCAAGCGCCGGGTCCTGCTGCTCACCCTCGCCATGCGCCCGAGCGCCAGCCAGAAGATGGGGCTGGGGCGGGCTGTCAAATCGAGTTTCGAGGCCGACCTCGCGCTGCGCAAGGAGCGCATTGCCGAGGCCATGGGCCTGCTGCAGGCGATGTATCACGCCGTGGGCTTCCGTCGCCTGCGCGTCTCGGACGGCGATTGGCTGGGCTATCTCGGCACGGTGCAGGGCCAGGAGTTCCAGCCGATGCACGGCCAACCGGGCCAGTTCCTCTCGGCCTCCATGGCCAACGCCCAATATCTCTTCAAGGGGAAGCGCTTTGCCATCGACAACGGCATGTCCCGCCGCTTCGGCGCGATCTTCGGGGTGAAGGCCTGGCCGAACAAATCGCTGCCGACCGTGCTCGATGCGCTGGAGCTGCCCTACGACATCGTGGTCACCAACAGCTTCACACCGATCCGCAACAACGAGGCCGAGGAAAAGATCGCCCGCACCGCGCGGCAGATGGGGGCAACCGAAGATGCCGCGCAATCCCTGCGCGCCGGGCTTTACGAGCTTCTCGATGACATCGCCTCCGGGCGCGGCGTTCTCGGCAAGCACCAACTCACCGTCATGGTCACCGCCGCCAGTGAAAAGGCTCTGGAAGAGGCCGCCTCCGAGGTCTGGCGTGCCGGGCAGGAGTCGGGCGCCACGCTGGTGCGCGAGAACTTTGCCGCCCGCGCCATGTTCTTCAGCCAGGCGCCGGGCAATTGGCGCTATCGCCACCGGGCGGCGCTGACCACCTCGACCAACTTTGCGGACTTTGCCGCCTTCCATGCCGGCGCGCCCGGGCGCGACAAGCACCAATCGCCCTGGGGCGAGACCATCACCGTCCTGCCCTCTGTGTCGTCCTGCCAATACCGGTTCAATTTCCACGAGCCCGGATCGCGGACCGCCGAGCCCTCGGGCGGGCACACGCTGGTGCTGGGGCGCCCCGGCTCGGGCAAGACGCTCGGCACCGCGTTTTTGATGGCGCAGGCCCGCCGCGTCGGCGCGCGCATCGTCGTCTTCGACAAGGACCTCGGCCTCGAGATGGCGGTGCGCGCTTTGGGCGGCACCTACAGCACCGTGCGTATCGGCCAGCCCACCGGCTTCAATCCCTTCCTCACCGAGACCGACAGCCGCGGCGCGGCTTGGCTGACTGATTGGACCGCCGACATTCTCTCGCGCAGCGGCCGTCCGCTCGAGACCTTCCAGACCGTGGCGCTGAATGACGCCATCCGCCGCGTGGTGGCAGCCGAGCCCGAGCTGCGCAGCTTCTCGGCCCTCGCCTCAGCGGTGAACCAGACCGACGACGATGGCGATCTCGTTGCGCGGGTCCGCGAATGGACCGCGGCGGGCCGCTTTGGCTGGCTCTTTGATGAAGAAGCCGAGACCGGCATTCAAATCGGCGAGGATGTCGTCGGCATCGATATGAGCGAGCTGCTCGATCTCGGCACCGAGCGTACCGCGCTTCTGGCCTATCTCTTCCGCCGGATCGAGCGTGTCATCGAGGACCGGCGCCCGACCATCCTCGTCATCGACGAGGCCTGGAAGATGCTGAACGACGAGATGTTCGTGAAGCGCCTGCAGGAATGGCTGGTCACCATGCGCAAGAAAAACTGCGTGGTGATGATGCTGACCCAAACCCCCGGGCATCTCGCGCAGTCGAGCGTCGGCTCGATCATCTCCGAGATGGTCTCGACGCAGATCCTGTTTCCGAACCCTGCCGCCCATCCCGAGGACTACCGCATCCTCAAGCTCAATGACCGCGAGGCGGAGTTTGTCTCGCAAAGCACCGGCGGTCTACGTCTCGCATTGCTGCGCTCGGCCGGCGACAGCCTCTTCGTCAACTTCGACCTCTCCGGCCTCGGCCCGGATCTCGTCACCGTGCTTGGCGGCGGGGCCAAGGGCGAGGACCGCGCGCCCTTCGAGTGGCGCCGCAAGTCTGATTTCTGGAAGGACATGGCATGACAAAGCTCCTCTCCACCGCTGCCCTGATGCTGGCCCTCGCTGGCTGCGCCGCCGGCGTCTCGACCGGGCGCAAGTCGCCCTGTGCCGGCACGTTCCGGTCCGAGGGCAGCTACGCGGTCATTCCGGCCACAGCAACGCGCGGGGCCGTGGTGAGCCGGAGCGCCGCGTCGCCTTCCCAGATGAGTTTTGCTGTGGAGGGCGTGGATGATTGCCAGTTCTCCCCGCTCTGAGCGTATGCCGAGACCCAAGGTCTCGCGGACCGGGGCGGCGGGACTGGGCTTTGCGGGGCTGATGCTCGCGGCTGCCTCCGCCCCCAGCGCCCTGGCGCACGGCGTGCCGATCGTCGACGGCTCGAACCTCGCCAATGCGATCTCACGCCTCTCCGAGGGCGAACGCGATTATGCCAAGCAGCAGGAAAAGCTCGGCCGTCGCGAAGCGCAGCAAAATTTGCACCAGGAGCAGCTCGAAGCCTACGCGCGCTTCCTCGAGCAGACGACTGGCACGACCGATGTCTCGGGCTTCGAAGACGGCGCGGGAGGTTTCCCGGGTGCCGCGGAGACCTATCCGGTGACGGAGGAAAGCAGCGCCGATGCGCAGCGGCTCTTTGGTGACGATGCCAGCGTCGAGCAGATGATCATCGGGACGGCCGCGAAATACGAGGGCCATGCGGGTGTCGGCGCGGCGGGCCTGACCCCGCTGACCTGGCGCATCCTCTTCCAGTCCCTCATCAAGCAGGAAAGCCGCTTCAACAACGCCGCGGTCTCGCATGTAGGCGCCATGGGCTTTTGCCAGCTGATGCCCGGCACCGCCGCCGATCTTGGCGTGGATCCGCGCGATCCTTGGCAGAACCTCGACGGCGGCGCGCGCTACATTCTCGCCCAGCTCAAGTCCTATGGTCGGATCGATTTTGCCCTCGCCGCCTATAACGCAGGGCCCGGCAATGTCGACAAATACGGCGGCGTGCCGCCCTTCGATGAGACCCAGAACTACGTTCGCCGGATCCGCAGCTACTATGATGGCTATCTCTCGCTCATCACCGGCAAGGATCAGACGGGAACCCTGGCCGGGGTCGATGGCGCCTCGGCGCAATGGGGCAACTGGTCGGATGCCTCCATGGGCTACGCCAGCGAGGTGAACAGCCAGATCGATCACGCGATGCAGCGCATCTATGGCCTCCTGCAGCATGCCAGGACCGAGACCGAAAAGCAGGCCGTCGATCACAACACCTACATGATGGCCGAGCGGGCTCGTCTCATGGCGCTGACCCTGCGCTTGCGCGCCGCGCAGGTGAAGGTTGCAGCCGCCCGCGGCATCTCAGACGCCGCGCAGGGGCTGCAGGCCACGAATTTCTGGGAGTATCGCGATGAGTGAAAGGACCGCTCGCACGGCCCTGCGCCGCCTTGCCATCTGCCTCGGCACCGCCAGCGTCGCGACCCTCTACCTGGCCGCGCCAGGTCTCGCGCAGGGCGTGCCGGTCATCGACGGCTCGAACCTTGCAAAGAACGTCGAGCAGTTGCAGCAGGCGCTGCAGGATGCCGAATACCAGATCGAGCAAATCCAGCAGCTGAAAAAGCAGATCGAGTTGCAGATGGAGCAGATCACCAGCCTCGAGTTCATCGGGGACTCGCTGACCGGCTTCAATGACATCGCCACGCTCTACAACAGCGCCGAAGACCTGCGGGACCGCGCGGCCAAGATCACCGATCTCAGTGGCTTTGCCGATGACCTGGCCATGGGGGATTTCGACGCCCTGCTCGACAATCTCCTCGATGGCGATGTCACCATGGGCGAAAAGCACGCCGCCGAGCAGATGCGCGAGACGCTGGCCTCGGCCGGGCTGACCTCCGACCGGCTCTCGCAGCTCTCCTCCTCGGAGAACCCGCAAGACAAGGTCATCGCCCAAACCGCCGGCACCAGCGCGACGGCGATTGCCGCGGCGCAGCTCTCCTACGAGGAGGCGGAATCCAGCCTCGAGCGGGTCAACGGGCTCGTGGATGAGATCGCCAATCAGGAGACGCTCAAGGAGAGCGTCGATCTCAACACCCGCATGGCAGCCGAGACCAACTTCATGCTCGGCCAGATGTGGCGGCTCAACGCCGCCGCCGGCCTCGCGCAGGGCCAGACCGGCGTGAATTGGGCCGCCGAGCAGGCCAAGGAGCGCAGCTTCTTTGATTACTCGGGCACCGCCGACTGAGCGGCGCCCCACACGCGATTTGAAAGAGGAGACCGATATGTTTGCGAAGATGATCACGGGCCTGACGGCGAGCCTCGTCCTGGCAGGTGCGAGCGGTGTCGCCTGGGCCGAGGATTACAGCGCCGCCTCCGCACCGGAGCTGAGCGCCGCGGCCGTTGCGGCGGTGGAGGCTGAAGATGGTGATGAGCTCCTGGCGATCATGCAGGAGATGCAGAGCCGCAGCATGTATTTTTTCGAAGGCGACGAGGCACTCTGCCGCCGGGAGCCGCCAAAGGTCGGGCTGCTCGCCAAACCGGGCTTCAACTTCGGCACGGCCCGCACCGCCTATCAGACCTTCAATAAGGTCCAGCGCCTCGAGGAGCAGACCTGCACCTGCCCGCAGGCCGCGCGGTCCTTCGAAGAGTTCTCTGTCGAATTCCTTGGCGTGATGCCCGAGGACATCTCCGAGACCGAAATGGCAAAGCTACGCGAGTACAACATCGCAAACGAGAACGCGGTGTATCGGGACTACCGAACTTTCCGCAATAAATCCTGCCGGGACGCGCCCTGATGGCCATCATTGCAGATGTCCTCTCGGCGGTTGATACGACGGCCGCGTCTGTTGGTGCCGCGGCCTACAACGAGGTGGCTGGCTCGGTCATCCCGGTGTTCCGCGTCGGCGCGGTGCTCCTCGTGGCGATGACAGGGATCAACCTGGCCATCCAGGCCGTCCCGATGACGCTCCGCAATGGGCTGAGCCTCATCACGCGGATCGCCCTGGTCATGATCTTCCTGTCCTCCTTTGCCAATTTCGATGCGGTCTACGGCGTTCTGACAGAAACCCCGAGCCAGTTGGGCGGGACCGTGCTTTCAGCCACGACAGGTGACAGCGTCACCGACCTCTACGACGGCCTCGATACGCTCTACATACGGGCCCTCGACCTTGGGCAAGCGGTCTCGGAAAACGGCTCCTACATCTCCGGCGCCCTCGCCAGCCTGCTCATGTTCCTCATCGCAGCCCTGATGGCGACCATCTCCATCGTCGTCATCTGCGCCGCGAAACTGATGATCGCGGTGCTGATCGTGGTGGGGCCGCTGGCGATTGCCTGCACGCTCTTCAAGCAGTCAGCGCCGATCTTCGAGACCTACGCAAAGCTCGCCCTGGGGTTCGCCTTCGTGCCCCTGCTGACCGCAGCTATGGCCGGCTTCACCATTGCGACCAGCAAGATGCTCGCGCCCGATCCCGCGAGCGCCGAGACCATTGGCGACATCATCGGCTTCGTGGTGGTCATGATGCTCGGCACCGGGCTCATGTTCATGGTCCCAACCATTGCCCAATCCCTCGGCTCGACCGCCATCGGCCTCGGGCAAGCTGCCTCCGGCACCTACCAGCAGGCCAAGTCCCACAGCTATGGCGCCGTGGCCGGCGCCCGCGGCATGGCCGAGGGCATGACCGGGCGCAAGGAACCCAAATACGGGATCAGCTCCGGCGCCCGCCGGGAAGGCCATGCGGTCGGCGCGGCAATCTCGAGCGCCGCGGGCGGCGCGCCTGGCAGCGCGGCGGCGGCCGCCCGGCTCGCCGTGTCCCTGGCGCAGAAATCGGTCGCCAAGGGCGGCAAGTAATCGGCCCGCGAAGGAGGTTTTGGTGAAAGAACACAGCTTAGATACGGACATCATCATGGCCCCGCGCCGCAGCGAAAAGCGCGCCTGGATCGTCGCGGGTGTGTCCACCGGTATCTCGGTCCTCATGGCCCTCTCCATCGCCACGATGATGCCGCTCAAGACGACCGAGGTCTTCACCGTGCTGGTGGACCGCGACACCGGCGCGGCGGAGCGCATCATGCAGGTGCAGCCCACCGGCATCGAAGACGAGCAGGCGGTGAAGGAAAGCCTGCTGGTCTCTTACGTCTCGGACCGCGAGTCCTTCCTCATGGCCGGCATTCAGGAGCGCCTCGAAAGCGTGCAGCGCCGCTCGGCCGGCGGCGCCCGGCGCTCGCTGGTGGCGCTCTGGAGCAACGACAGCGACAACGAGACCTACC
>NZ_JBSWTP010000001.1:0-362147 GCF_056158605.1 Salipiger sp. ABN3_019 | reverse complement strand
TGGAGGACCGAGCTTGAAGACCATCTCGACCATGATGATGAAAGGCGGAAGCGGGAAGACGACGCTGACCCGCATCCTCGCCTCGGCCGCCCTCGCCCGCGGGATGAAGGTCCACATCTTTGACGTCGACACCGACCCGCAGGCGCTTGGCTGGGAGGCCAGCTTCAACCGCGCCTCCTGGGGCAAGATCGACAAACCCGCCTGGCGTCATGACCAGCTGACCATCAGCGGCGCGGTCGCGGATATGGATGAGATCTACGACGGCTACGATCGCATGGAAGCCGAGGGCTATGATCTCGTGTTGATCGACACCCGCCCGGGGGCCAATGCTGACACCGAAGACCTGATCCTCGCCACCGATCTGGTGCTGATCCCGACCCGGCCCGAGCAGTCGGATTATTCGATCGCCGAGCGGACGCTCGAGTGGTTCGAGGATATCCTCAAGACCGTCACACCCGACTCCCCGACCCCGGCGCTGCGCACGGTGCTGACGGCGGTGCCAGCAAAGATGATCTCGGTGCTGACCGGGGATCTCGACATCGCCAGTCTGACCCCGCGCGATCGCGACGCCTTGCAGGCGGTCATGGACATGCCGCATGCGCTGACCGTGATCCCCAACTCGAAATACTGGCGCGAGATCGCGGCCTGGGGTCCGCTCGGCGTGGCCGCCGAGGCGGCGAACTCCCAGCCCGCCGGGCGGCTGCAGGGCGGCGCCATGCTGGACATCCTGGCCGGCGGCGACGCGCTGCTCGACGAACTCCTTGCGGTCATCGACGTGAGGGAGGCGGCAGAGTGAGCGACGATCCCAAACCAGAAAAGCGCAAGAGGTCTCGTGTCGTGCGCACCTCCCACGCGCTGCCAAATGCCGCCGAGCACGCCAAGGCGAGCAGCCGGCTCGCAGGGTCCACGGCCCGCTACGCAGGCCGCACTACTCCCGAGCCGCAAGAGCCGAGGACCAAACCCAAACCCGACGCCGACGCAGGCGCCGGCGTCTCCCCTGATCTGGCTCCGGCGGGCACAGAGAACTCAGCGACCTCAAAGCGCCCGCGACCGGCGCAGCCGAAGGCGGCAGCGCGGCGCGCCGCGGCGCCCGAAGAGGCCGGGGCTCCAGCGAAGAAAAACGTGCGCGGCTTCGTGGTCTGGCTGCCGGCCGACATGGCGCGGCTTGAGGCACTGGCGGTCCGGCTGGGCACCAGCGTCGACTATCTCGAAAAGGCACTGATGAAGCAGGCGCGCAAGAGATACCTGGATCTCGATCACGCAAGCGCGCTGCGCGACAGCACGCGGCTCAAGACACATCTCGATCTGGCGCGGACCGAGGGCGGCGGCGGGCTTTTCGTGAATGCCTATTCCGATCCCGAGATTGTCCGCACCCTGCGCGCGGAGATCGGCGATCCGCTCGATCTTATCGCCGATGCGCGGATCATCGGCGCGCTGTTCCGGCTCTACGAACTCGACGCGCTCGCGGTCTACGAGCGGAAGGCGGCGGGATAAGCGTCACCCTGGGCTTTTGGGCGTGGTGCCTACTCACTCACACGGGCCGGTGAGGACCTCGCCCACATTCCAGGTCACCGCATCATGCGCGCTGACCACGGCAAATTCGGTGCTCGACCCAAGGATGGTGACCAGGGTCGCCCACGCATCGGGATCAGCCTTCGCCTGAGCGATGCGACCGTCTACGAGCTCGAACGCCGCCTGCTCGCCGGTCTGTGCCAGGACCACGATCCGCGCCGGTGCGCGCTCCTGCGGCAGGGTCACCGCGAAAGACCCGTTCGGCTGCGGGCCGAAGACACGATCAGGATCGCAGACGAGCTGCAGCGATGCGCCGGGGCCCTCGAGATCATGCACAGGCAATCCGCGCTGGAGGCTGTGAGACCAGGTCACATCCGAGATCACCAGCGGTGCAGCGCCCGCCGCGGCCCCCTCCTGCGATCCGGTCTCCTGCTGAGCCTGCAGGGTGAGCGGCATCAGCGCGGAGACGATGAATGCACCGAATGATGAACATCGCATGAAACACTCCTTTGGAGCACAAAGCGTATTTCTCTTACGTTAGGGCATACCATCCGGAATGAAAACCGAAGCCCGCAAGCAAAACTGCATGGACAGGGCTAAGGGGCGCAGCCCCTCGCGCGGTCAACAGAAATAGCCAGGGCCGTGTCCTCGGCCGAGGGCCTGCGGGCCGCACCACCCCTGTCGATTTCTGCTGCCCTTGCTACCCCCGGCCTCGCCAGCGGGCAGACCGGATAGCGCGCTATCCGGCTTCAACTATTTGGGACAAGAACCATGCTGGCAAAGAAACTCTATGCCTTCCCGATCTCCAAAGTTTTTCACCTCGATGACGCAGGGGAAGAACAGTTCCTGGGACTGAGATTTCGGTGGAACACAGGAGAGACCGAAATTGCCTGGGAGAACCCCGGCGCCTTCAAGATGGGCCTGATCTGCGAGGAGCCAATCCCCGCCTCATCTTCCCCGGGCCGGACCTAGGCCCGGCCCGCGCGGGTTGGCCTCGGCGGCGCAGACGCTGAGACCAACCCGCGAAAATTTGGCGGGCCCCGCGTGAGCGAGGCCCGATCATCATCTCTAAGCGGGGAAGCGCCTTAGGCGGCCTGCTCGGCGACGCTCCACCCGGCCTCAGCCAAGATGAAGTCCACCGCCTTTTGCGCTTCCGACGCGGCGCGGAAGATCGCGCGATTGTCGCCTTTCATGGCCGCAACCCACCCTTCAACATAGCTCGCGCTCTGGTCAAACTCCGGCGCCACGCCGAGTTGCACCCCGAGCATGCAGGCGCCGACCTCAGCAATCAATTCCTCGAAGGCGTAGGCCGTGCGGTCGGAGAAGCGCTTGAACCTGTCGAGACGTTTCTCCGCACCGCTCCAATGCGTCAGCTCATGAAGAACGGTCCCGTAAAATGCCTGCGCGCTGAGAAATGTCTCGATCGGCGGCATGTGGATGCGATCCGCCCGGATGTCATAGTACGCTCGCGGCTCCGGGCTCGAATGGATCGCTGCACCGGTGCGCGCGAGGAACACCTCGAGGTCCGGATCGGCCTGGGTGCCGAGATCCCGCGGCAGCTCCGGACGGGTGTAGAAGTCTTCCGGCAGGCCATCGATCTGGTCGGAGTTGAACACGCGGTAGGCGCGGCAGTAGGGGATCTTCTTCTCGTCGCCGTCGTCACTCTCGCGCTCGACCGTGCCGAACTTCACCACCGTGGCCGACGTCTCGCCCTTGCGCACCTGCGCCCCAAGCTCCTGCGCCTGCCGATAGGTCATCCAACGTGCCGACACATAGCCTTTGCTGGCGGCCGTCGCCCAGAGCATCAGCACGTTGATGCCGCGGTAGTCCTCGCCATTGAAGCGGGCCGGCATCTGCGCGCCACCTGCGCCGCCGGTCCAGGGCTTGCGCCAGGGCGGTGTGCCCGCCTCGATCTGCGCAATGATCTCATCGGTGACGTGCTGATATACGTCGAATTTCGCCTTTGCCATTTGTGGCCTCCTTCGTGGTGGAGACGGTGGGGGCTCCGAGCCCGCCTTCCGCCGATGGGCTGCGCCTCGGCCAATCTGTCTGACCGGAAACGCATGTTTTCGGCGGAACAGAGTGGGAGAGGGCGAAGCCCGACCCACGGGCCGGACACGGACAGTCAAAGGAACGGAGACGGGGGTGGTGCGGCCCGCAGCGCGCCGCGCGAGGACACGGCCCCGGCGGAGACGACGCCAAAGGCGGCGCTTGTCTTTTGACTTTCCGGGGCCGGTCTGTTGGGCGGACAGACAAACAGCATCATGCCAGGACGGGGGTGAGCGGGCGCAGCCCGTCGAGCCCCTGCCCTGCCCTTTGGAGCGATGCGAGCCGCGCGCCCCGCGCGGCTCTCCTCAGATCAATCCGCCAGAGCTTTCCAGCCCGCCCCCGGCCGAGGGGACGGGGCGGGCCTTGCAGGCGGCGAGCGGGACGCGCAGCCATATCGCGAAGGATGGCGAGCCGGCTTGTGGGAAGGTCTGGCTTGATGCCCGGCCGAAGGCGGGGCAGGCGCGGTTAGGGGGTCCTTGGGTGCGCTGAGCAAAGGAGGCCGTAGAGCGTCCCCTAAGATCAACGCCCGATTTTTGGGCAAACTAGGGTCGGGCCAATGCAGGAAGGGCCGAGGGAGTTTTTATCCATAGGGCTACCCACTGCCGCTGGGGATGAAAACCCTGGCACGCTGCGCAACCATGCCGATTGCGATTTGCTGACGTTCGACACGTGGTCGACGAAGGGGTCTAATGCGGGACAAAGCGTCATTTCGCTGCGTTTGCGTAAATGGCTGCATACGGCGACCATCTCGTTGCGATCCGGAAGATTGTGCCACGAAGAATTACTAGAATGGCGGGGGTTAAAGGGCCTTGCGCCAAATTACTTTCGCCTTTAATTACAGAAAGTTGTATAAATTCATGACATGAATTGCAACTATATATTGTAGAATAATTTACATGCCCATCGTTCAGCCATCAGTTGTCCGGCGCCAATCGCGTATTGGGAAAAGTAGCATTCCCGAATAGCGGATTTCTACGCGGACATTTCGATGATCGCAGTGCGGATCTCGAAAATAGAGCCCGTCAAGAGCTTCCAGTCCTTTGGTGCGCGCCATCCGTTTCCGTCGTCTCTCGGCAGGGATCTTTATCTCAGATTCGCCACAGGTAAATCGAATGGAAGCGCGTGCAGCATATAGGTTCGATACTCGCTCTCCGTTTTGCTTGCGATCCTCACAGCGGTTTCTGGGTCCACTTGTGACCAATATACAGAAGGGTGCCACTTTCCTTGAAAATCAACCAGCTGCACTACGCAGGTAGAAGTGGTCATGCCTGTGTCTGATGCATATGCGAAAACGGATCGAATTCCCTTCTGATCAGGGGGCTCATAGAAATTTACCCTGCTTGCCCATTCCTTGACTCTTTCGGAATGGGGCGGCACCCCGGAGCTTTTATTTAGATCACTTTCCGCAATTCCACCACCAGATGTCCACATCGCTTGATTCAGGCACATTCGGGCGACATCGTTTGCATCAGGCTCCCAATTTGATTGATCCATTTCCACCGCAATGTCCCACCTGGCGAAATCATCGACGGTTTCGACGATGAACATTTCAGAAGGCGGCGTTTCAATGATCTTCTCAACCAAGGATGTTTGAATTTCGAAGCGTTCGCGGCGATCCAGTATTCCTGAGATTGCGGAGAGGGCGCTTTCGTAAGAATTCTGCAAGAGTTGCGCTGGGACCATCGCTTCACCGCCAATGTTCAAGCTAGGCGCATGGAAGCCAAGCCGCCCGCCGGGCTCGACAATCCGGCTCATCCGAAACATGTTTGCTACGACACGGCTGCCTCCCATGAACGCCACCGCGCAGGCGGACATACACGACGCGTCTTCTTGAATTCTGGTTCCAATTTGACGCTCTTTGAGCAGATCCATCAGCTTCAGCGCCTCATTGAAGGAACCACCCGGGCTATCCAATGTGAGCGTCACGTAATGCGTGTCCCAATAGTAATCCTGCAACTCTTGGTCCAGCAACGCAACAAGTCTATCTGCGTCTCCAGGAGAGATTGGGCCAGTCATTTTGAAACGAGCGAACTCCTCCGGGTCGCCAGACTTTGGAATAACCGAGAAATCGGCTGCGTAGGATTTCACACCAATCAAAGCTGCAATGAGAAATGAGAAAATGGGCGTTGAAAGCTTCAAAACTGAACTCCTATAAAAGCTTCAGGAATGAGAAAGCAGGGCTCTCTTCCAAACGATGAGTGAAAATCTCAGATCAAAGATAATGCCATCAAGGTGACCGTTTTTGAAAATCGCAAGGGTCTTCCTCTCCAATAATCGCCACTATTTGGGTGCCCAGCGATTTCATTTCATATTGATCACGGAGCTCATCAATGGGACTTGCATATAAGCACATCAAGCTGGCGGCATATCTCCCAAATTGACGTGAAATTATCTTACCTTCGCAGACCTTGCTTTGAATGCACGCACCCATCAAATCTAATTGATCCAGTACACGCAACAAGTCGCCTGCGTTGGTATCTCCGTCTTTCGGAAAAATCTGATCCCTGGCTAGCCTGTCAAAGACCAATCGGTTTCCGGCCTTGCCGCTCACCACCCCAACAGGTTGCCGCAGCCAATACTCCTGCAAGCGCAAGCGGGCATCAACAATATGCGATTCCTGAAAAACCGCGAGTTGCTGCAGCGAGGCTGCCATTCGCTCCGCATTCGACTGGCGAGAGATTTCATAGAATGCGAAAACGATACCAAACACGACAGCCAGGTTCGCACCACTCTCTAAAGCCTTGCCAACAATACGACCGGGTTCGCCACGCAAGGCCCGTGCTGATTTCTTTGGTGTGCGATCTTGCCCATCAGTCACTTGCAGGGGTTCTCCGGCAGTGTGACTATCCCGTTGGTAGTGTCGGACAAGTAAGGCGCAAGACAGTCGAGAGACGATTTATCCAAGATAATGATTTCGGCGGGCTTTTGGGCATCATCATTTTCTATTCGGACTTCGCTTACTGCAGAGTTTTGCGCAATAGACGCAAAAGCCGCCGTCGGATCTACTTCAGGACATCCGCCCAAGACGATGATCACTGGGTCGACCGGCGCTTGATGGTATGCTTCGAGATTTTGGACCAAGCACTCAAGCTCTTCCACTTTCACGGCCCAACTCTCAGCGAAGGCAATTTTGGTTGCACCCAAGATGGTTGCCACAGAAACTAATACACAAAGAGCTTTCACCCGTTCCCCCGACGCAACCTTTTCCAACGAGACTAACCAAGGCGCGACCATCCGGCAACTGGTCAATGAATGAAGGATAAGTTGCCAATCCGCCCCAAGCTCCGAACACGAAATTGCTTCTTGTGGCGATGTGTCTACCCCACATTCGACTTTCTAGGCACTTCTGGGTTACCCAGCCATTCTCAAAACTATCGCTCGAAACCAAAAATTTTCGATTTTGCCCTTGGCAGAGTAACGACTGCAAGGGGAACGGACATCCAAACACATTGCAGCATCGGTCATGTTGGGCTCTCAGTCAGCTTTCGCTGCCCAAGGCACGAACGGCTGTTTCTGATGCGGGTGACCTTAGCGCAATACCCTGCCCGGGGGTCTTAAATGTTCGTGCTCGCCGAGCTCGGGACCAGCGACGTCAGCTACCAGACTTTCGCCCTCGCCTATGGAACGATGCTGCCCGAGATATCGGGAAGGAGCGCCTCTTGGTTCTCCGGGCGCAGGCGCAGCCTGATGCGCCTCGGCGGACTCACCGAAGCGATCCAGGCCCTGACGAGCGATCCCGAAAAGACGAGATCAGAAGAACGCGCCGAGGGAGACCGAGGTTCCGCGGATCGCGCCGGGCGCGCGCATTGCGCCGCCGGGTAAGCCGCGCGGCTGACAAAGCGGAAAGGGCGGCCGATGGCCGCCCTGCCCGTTTGCCTCAGCCATCGCTGACCTTCTTGCGCAGCAGGTCGAAATCGTTGGCCGCAAAGGTGACGTCGTAGACGGTCTGGCCGTCCTTGGTGTATTCGCTCTGCCGCATGGTGCCGCGGGTGTGGACCACGTCGCCCGGGGCAATATTCTCTTTCGCCCAGCCGATGACGCTATCCTTAAAGATCGTGACCTCGTTCCAGAAGGGGCGCGACTGGAAGTCGCCGCGATCATCTTTCCGGCCGTATTCGGCGGCGATGCTCACCCGGAGCGTGGGGCCGACTTCCTTGATTTTCCCGACCCGGCCGATGATCTGAAATTCTGCAAAGGTACGCATTTTGTGTCTCCGTCAGTTTGAGTGTTTCGGTGAAAAACGAGCAGACCGGGCCGCGATGCGATCAAACCAAAAACCGGAGGGTCCGCAAAGCGGAAGCCGTTTTTTCGTTTGAAGGACGGCGCTTTAGCGCCGACCGGTCGCGAAGAGCGGACCGAGTCATGTTGAGTGTCCGAAACACGCTGGCGGCGACAGGGCGGCACCTTGCAAGCTCGGCTCTCTGCAGGCGGGACAATCATGGACGGCAGCTACAGAACCTCCGGCATCGCCCCTGGGCGGTCAGATGATCGCGGGCGGTGACGCGCAGCGCCGGCGACGTCACATCACGTTCGTCCCAGCGTCCGAGGCGAAAGAGACCTATGCCCTGGGTCACATCTCGAGCGGCGGATCCTATGAGGATGCCGAAGACACAATGAATGGACGACCTCGCCAAACTTGGGGCGCCTGGCGGCCGTGCTGCGGAAGATAGCGGGCGCCGGCTCAGGACACGGTGCTCGATCGAGGGCGTGAACGCCAGCATCACGGCCAGCATGCCACGCGCGGCCGGGCCGAGGATCGCCAGATGCGCTCGAGACGGTGATCCGGGAATATCGGCGCTCCCTGCCGAGCCTCCCCATCCCAGCTTTTCGCGGACCGCCTTGAGGGCTAGGTTCGCGACCCGGCGCGCATTTCCCAGACCCTAAATGGATCAGGCTGACAGTGCCGGCATGGCGGACCGATCGAGATCGGCTTCTCAGCGCCTGCCCAGGACAGGGCCTCTCGCCGCGCTCGGACATGAATGTCGACGACCCCGGGGTAACGCAGGGCCCTTCCGCGAGAGCGGCTCCCGCGCGGACAGCGCCAGTCCTGCCAGGGCAGGGTCTTGCGCCCTCCCCTGGCAGGACACCCTTGGACCTCGAAAAAGGACCCCGCCGAAGGGGGGGGCCAGGTGGTCCTTTACCACAAAGGACAGATCAGAGATCATCTGGCCTGCTCGGCACGAGGCCGGATTCCGACGCGCCCGCGTGGATCGATGAGCCAGCCGTCGTCATCACGCGCGACGCTCGCGTCGGGGCCGTGCTGATCAACGAAGGCGCGGTCCGCCTCCGTATATCGGCGCTGGTGCAAATCGCTCGCCCTGTGCCCGCTCGGACGGCGGCACCAGACCCCGGGGGCGCGATCACACTCCGGGCAGCGGACAGTCAGGACAGGGTGACGGTGGGCAGTGAAGTCGGGCATGAGAACCTCCATCTAAAGTTGCGGGGCGCGCCATATCGCATGCTCGTGGAACGGGATGGGTCAGGCAGACGGGCGGGCCTAAGCGGGGTCACTGTTTGGCCCGCCCGCCGTCCCACCCGGGCAAGCGGGGCGCTTGCGCCCCGCCCGCGTTTTCACTGCATGCCCTCAGGAAGCCATGCGTCGATCTTCGCCGCCTGCGCGTCGGTGATGCCAAGCGCACTGCGCAGGTCGGGATCGCCGTGGAACAGAGCTTCGAGTTTCGCGGCCTTCTCCACTTTCTTCAGCTTGTCGTGAGAACGGCGGTGAGAAAGTCGACCACGGTAGCGGCGGGATGAGCCCGCTGCGGGCAGCGTAAAAGTCGTCCACCTTTACCCTTTCTGGCGACAGGGAGGGCGGGAGGATTTTCACCGTGGATTTGTATCGGAAGGTTCGCCTGGCTTGTTCAGAAGGCATGAGCCAGCGCGAGGCTGCGCGTCAGTTTGGGGTTTCCCGAGACAGCGTTCGGAAGATGTTGGCGTTCTCGGTTCCGCCTGGATACCGGCGGACGGCGCCGGTGAAGCGGCCGAAGCTGGATGGGTTCACCGAGATCATCGATGGCTGGCTGGAAGGGGATCGCGAGGTCCATCGAATGCAACGGCACACGGCGAAGCGGGTATTCGAGCGGCTTCGCGATGAGCATGGCTTCACGGGCGGCTATACGATCATCAAGGACTACATGCGGGAGCGCGAGCGGCGCGGCCGAGAGATGTTCGTGCCGCTGGCCCATCCGCCAGGACATACCCAGGCCGACTTCGGCGAGGCTGTGGTCGTCATCGCTCGCCATTGCGCTTGAACCAATGGCGCACAATGGCTCGCCGTCGAGCAGAAGGCGCACTTCTTCGTTATGGACTTGCCGCACAGTGATGCCTGCTTCGTGCGCGCCTATCCCGCCGCGACAGCGGAAGCCTGGGTAGACGGCCACGTCCACGCCTTCGCCTTCTTCGGCAGGGTGCCGGTATCGGTCCTCTACGACAACGATCGCTGTCTTGTTGCGAAGATCCTGGCGGACGGCACACGTCAGCGGGCCACGCTCTTCAGCGGGTTCCTGTCCCACTACCTGTTCCGAGACCGCTATGGCCGCCCCGGCAAGGGGAACGACAAGGGCAACGCGGAAGGATTGGTCGGCTATCCCCGCCGCAACTTCATGGTCCCGGTCCCGCGGTTTGTGAGTTGGGCTTCGTTCAACGCCTATCTGGAGGAGCAGTGTCGCAAACGTCAGGCGGATGTTCTGCGCGGCCAGTCCGAGACCATCGGGGAACGCCTCGTGCGAGATCTGGTCGTGATGTCTGATCTGCCACCCGCGCCGTTCGATGCCTGCGACCAAGCCACCGGGCGAGTCAGTTCCCAAGCGCTGGTGCGCTACAAGACCAACGATTACTCGGTGCCGGTCGCCTACGGCCACCGCGATGTCTGGATCAGGGGCTATGTCGACGAGGTTGTGATCGGCTGCGGCGGCGAGTTCATCGCACGCCATCCCCGCTGCTATGACCGCGAGGACATGGTGTTCGATCCGGTGCATTACCTCCCGCTCATCGAGAGGAAGATCAATGCTTTGGATCAGGCCGCGCCTCTTGCCGAATGGAACCTGCCGCCGGAGTTCGCAACCCTGCGCCGCCTGATGGAAGCGCGGATGATCAAGGCGGGACGCCGGGAATATGTGCAGGTTTTGCGCCTGCTGGAAACCTTCGACATCGATGATCTCCACGCGGCCGTGAAGAAGGCCCTGCAATTGGGCGCGGTCGGCTTCGATGCCGTGAAGCACCTCGCTCTCTGCCATGTTGAGAAACGGCCGCCGAAGCTGGACCTCGATGTCTATCCCTACCTGCCGCGCGCGAATGTCGGGACCACCTCGGCGGCCAGCTACATGTCTCTGCTGTCGGGAGACGCGGCATGACCGGTGCTCCGCAGATCCTGCTTGCTCATCACCTCAAGACACTGAAGCTCCCGACCTTCTTGCGGGAGCACGAGAAGCTAGCGCGCCAATGTGCAGCCGAGGGCCTGGACCACGTCCAGTTCCTCGCCCGACTTGTCGAACTGGAACTGATCGACCGCGAGGGACGGATGATCGAACGTCGGATCAAGGCTGCAAAGTTCCCCGCCAAGAAGAGCCTGGACAGCTTCGACTTCAAGGCGATCCCGAAGCTCAACAAGATGCAGGTGCTGGAACTTGCCCGTTGCGAATGGATCGAGCGGCGCGAAAACGTCATTGCGCTCGGACCAAGTGGCACGGGCAAAACCCATGTTGCTCTGGGACTGGGATTGGCCGCTTGTCAGAAAGGAATGTCGGTCAGCTTCACTACGGCCGCGGCACTGGTCAATGAGTTGATGGAAGCCCGCGACGAGCGCCGCCTCCTGCGGCTCCAGAAGCAGCTGGCCTCCGTCAAACTGCTCATCATCGATGAGCTGGGCTTCGTACCTCTGTCAAAGACCGGCGCCGAGCTACTCTTCGAGATGATCTCGCAACGCTACGAGCGGGGCGCCACGCTCATCACCAGCAACCTGCCGTTCGACGAATGGACCGAGACCTTCGGAACAGAGCGCCTGACCGGCGCTCTGCTCGACCGCCTGACCCACCACGTCAACATCCTCGAGATGAATGGCGACAGCTACAGGCTCGCGCAAAGTCGGGCCCGAAACGCCGGCCAGACCCCGTAAAAAACCGCGACGCGCACTTGAGCCCGCCGCTCGTGCTACGCCCTCCCGGCGGGCTCAAGTGCGCGCATAAACGTGGCCTGCTTTTACGCCGCCCCGTGGCTGGTTTTTGCTCCGCCATTGACAAACGCGTCGCGGCTTTCGGGCGCAAGCCGTCCGATCTGGCGGTCATGCCGGGCATCACGCTCTATATCGGGCGCACACAGGAAGAGGCGCAGGCGAAATTCGACGCGCTGCAGGAGCTGATCGATCCGGTGATCGGCCTCGGTGTGCTCTACCCGTTCTTTGGCGATCTGTCGCAGCACGACCCGGACGGCCCGGTCCCGGCCCCTTCGGCCAATGCCACGGTGCGCTCGATGGCCGACAACCTCTACAACCTTGCTCAGAGCCAAGGCCTCAGCATCCGCCAGCTCTATCAGCATGCCGCCTCGGCCAATTCCCAGCGCCTCCTGATCGGCACCCCCGAAAGCATCGCAGATGACCTGCAGCACTGGGTGGAAAACGGTGCCGCCGACGGTTTCAACATCTGCCCCGCCGCGATGCCCAGCGGTCTTGATGATTTCGTCGAATTGCTGCTGCCCGAGCTGCGCCGACGCGACCTTGTCCGCACCGAGTACGCGCAGGCAACGCTGCGCGGCAACTTCGGGCTGTCGGCGCCCGAGACCGGGGACATCCGCGCCCGCGACTATCTGGCAAGCGCGCCTGAGCCCGAGAAGGTGGCGGGCTGATCATCACCCCGCCACGCGCGCCGTGGCGGGGCCGTTTCACCATGTCTGGGGCGATCTTCGTGCCGCGTCACAGCCGTGCCCCCCGGTCGCGCGTCGGCGGCACCGTTGGGCTGATCACATATTCGGTATGCAACGGCACACGGTTGACCTGCGGCACGCTGCCGCATAAGTCGCCGCTTAGGGAGGCAAAAAACGAAAGGCTTCCCTATGAAGAGATCCTCGACATCCGCAAAATCACGTGGCCTCACCCGGCGACAGCTGCTTGGCACCGCGGTCGCGGCTGGCGCTGTCTCGGCCGTCACGCCGATCCGCGGCATGGCGCAGGCCACCGCCCACAAGGTCGACGCCCTGCTGATCGGCGGCGGCATCATGAGCGCGACACTGGGGGTCTTCCTCAAGGAACTGGAGCCCGGCTGGAACATCGAGATGATCGAGCGCCTAGACAGCGTTGCCGAGGAAAGCTCCAACGGTTGGAACAACGCCGGCACCGGTCACTCGGCCCTCTGCGAGCTCAACTACACCCCCGAGACCGATACCGGCGAGATCGACATCACCAAGGCCCTGTCGATCAACGAGCAATGGCAGATCACGCGCCAGTTCTTCGCGCATCAGGTCCGTCGCGGCGTGCTGCAAAACCCGCGCAGCTTCATCAACTCCACCCCGCATATGTCCTTCGTCTGGGGTGATGAGAACATCGAATACCTGCGCAAGCGCCATGCCGCACTGCAAAAGAGCCCGCTCTTCGCTGGCATGAAGTTCTCGACCGACCATGACGAGATCAAGCAATGGACCCCGCTGATGATGCAGGGCCACAACATGGAAGAGAAGGTGGCGGCAACCTGGTCGCAGCTCGGCACCGACATGAACTACGGCGAGGTCACCCGCCAGTATGCCGAGCATCTGAACGAGATGGATGGCTTCACCACGACGACCGGCCGCGAGGTGACCTCGATGGAGCGCACCGCCGACGGTGGCTGGCGCGTCTTCCACGAGCCCACAGGCGGCGGCCGCGAGGAAGCAATCGAGGCCCGCTTCGTGTTCATCGGCGCCGGTGGCGGTGCGCTGCCGCTGCTTCAGGAGTCCGGAATTCCCGAGGCCGATGCCTATGGCGGCTTCCCGGTGGGCGGTGCCTTCCTCATCTGTGAGAATCCGGATGTGGTCGGTCGCCACGCGGTGAAAGCCTACGGCAAGGCCGCGACCGGCAACCCGCCGATGTCGGTGCCGCACCTCGACCGCCGCTTCCTCGATGGCAAGGAAACCCTGCTCTTCGGGCCCTTCGCGACCTTCTCGACGAAGTTCCTCAAGCAGGGCTCGCTGTGGGATCTGCCGGCGTCGGTCACGCTCGACAACATCGTGCCGATGCTCCAGGTCGGCTGGAACGAGTTCGAGCTGGTGGAATACCTCGCCGGTCAGCTGATGCAGAACAACGACGACCGCATGGAGCAGCTGCGCGCCTATGTCCCCGATGCCAAGGACGAAGACTGGCGCTTCTGGAAGGCCGGTCAGCGGGTGCAGATCATCAAGAACACCGAAGACGGTGGCCAGCTGAAGCTTGGTACCGAGATCGTCGCCTCGGAAGACAATTCGATCGCGGCCCTGCTCGGCGCGTCGCCGGGCGCCTCCACCGCGGCCCCGATCATGCTGAGCCTGATGGAGAAGGTCTTCCCGGAAAAGGTCGCGGGCGACTGGGCCGACAAGCTGCGCACCATCGTCCCGAGCTATGGCACCAAGCTCAATGACGATCCGGATGCGCTCGAGCGTGAATGGCAGGAGACCGCCGAGGTTCTGCAGCTGGCGCTGCCGATGCCCACGGTCGATCGCTCGCTGATCGGTGAGACCGGCGTCGATGGCGCTGTTCAGAAAGTCCCGGACATGGCGCTCTGAGCCAGAGAGACCCCACTAAGACCAATGGCCGCCCCGGTCCGCCGGGGTGGCCGCCCTATCAGGGTGACAGGACAGTCTTTCATCCTGCATGAAATATGCATCATTTGCAGAACAGCTTTGCGGAGGCGGGCATTGTTCTGCAGCGCGGCATCTCCTAAATTTCCATCACGGCACAGAGATGTCCGTGTGGAATTTGCCGGGCTCCCTCCTCCTCCCTGAGCCCTGCATTTTAGCGGCGGCCCCTCTCCTCCTCCCTGGGGTCGCCGCGCTCCCTCCCCCTCCTTACCAGCGACCAAGGCTCAAAGCCCGTCCAGCACCCGCCCCATCACCACTGCCGTATCGCGCCAGCGCGGCAGGGCGCGTCCGAGCGCGCGGGACCGGGCGGCGAGACCCTCGCGCGTCGAAGGCGAGGTGAGCAGCCGGCGCAGGTGCTCGGCGAACGCCTCGGGATCATCGGGGGGGGCCAGCAGCGCCGCATCTCCGACCGTACCGGGCACCGCCCCGGCGGCGCAGCTGACGATGGGCAGCCCGTGGCAGAGCGCCTCGGCCAGCGCCATGCCGTAGCCCTCGTAGCGCGTGGCCAGCGCAAAGACCCGCGCGCTGCGATAGGCCTCGGCGAGCGCGGCATCGGACAGTTCGCCTGCAAGCTCGACCCGACCGCGCAGCCCCAGATCCTCGATCAGCGCGGCCAGATCGGCGGCATAATCTGCGCTATGGGTCTTGCCGACGATGCGCGCGCTCCACGCAAGATCGGCGACCTGCGCCAGCGCGCGGATCAGCACGTCATGCCCCTTGCGCGGCGCCAGCAGACCGACCGAGAGGATGCGCGGCCCGGCCTCGACGCGCGGCAGATCGCGCGGCCCGTCATAGCCCGGCAGCGCCACGGTGATCCGCGCGGGATCGGCCCCGAGGTCTATGTAAGTCTGCCGCGTGTGCGGGCTGGTGACGACGATTTCTGCCGCCAGCGACAGGTTTTTCCGCTCCTGCGCCAGCAGCTGCCGCGCGAGATCGGCAGGCAGCCCCTGCTCCATCCCCATGGGATGATGCAGCATCGCCACCACCCGGCAGCGCAGCCGGGCCAGCGCCTCGGGGCGCATCGCGGCAAAGACCAGCCCGTCGAGGATCAACGGTTGCTCGGGCGGCAGCGCCTCCAACGCGCCCGAGACCTCGCGGCGCAGCGCCGCGCCCTGCTCCGCCGCCGCCGCCCCGGCGGGCAGCACGATATGGCGCAGCTCGCGGCCTGTCGCCTGCAATTCCTCGAGCAGGCGACGCTCGTAGATGAAGCCGCCGGTCTTCTGGCGGTGATCGCCGGGGATGGCAAAGCTGCAGGATCTCATCGCGCAAGCTGCTCGGCGCTGGTGCGGGCCAGCACCGCCCGTTCGAGCGCGGCGACCAGCGCATGGGCAAGCACCGCCGCCAGCCCGACGAGGGCGATGGCGCTCCACAGCATGCCGTAATCCGAGGTCGAGGCCACCGTTGCCATAAGCGCGCCGATGCCGCGCCCGGTCGCCAGCCATTCGGCGGTGGTGACGGCAAGGATGGCGGCGGGAATGGCCATGCGCGCCGAGGCGAAGAAGGCGGGCAGCATGGCGGGCAGCTGCGCGCCGATGAGACGGCGCAGCGGGCTGGCGGCGTAGACCTCGAAGAGATCGAGCACCGCGCGCGGCGTGCGGGCTAGCCCGTGCTGGCAGGCGATCAGCGTCGGGAAAAAGATCATCACCGCAACCACGGTGATGGTGCCCGCCGCGCCGCGCCCCAGCGCCCAGACGATCAGCGGCGCGGTGGCGATGATCGGGATCGAGCGCAGGGCGATCGACAGCGGGATCACCGCCCCGGCAAGGCGCGGCAGCAGCACCAGCAGCAGCGCCAGCCCCGCGCCCAGCCCCAGCCCGGCCAGATAGCCCGGTCCGGCCAGCGCCAACGTCTCGGCAAGCGCGCCGAAAAGCCGGGCGCGCTGCGCCTCGGCGCCGGGGCTGGTGAACAGGTAGCTCCAGACATCCTCGGGGCGTTTGGCGAAGAACCGTGGCAGGCCAAAGACCTCCATGCTGCCCTTCCAGATCAGCAGCGTGACACCAAGCGCCAGCAGCGCCTGCGCGGGGGCGTGCCAGACCCGGCGGCTGCGCGCCACGGGCGCGGCAATCAGCACTTCGGGCGGGGCAATGTCCAAGCGGCGTCCAAGCGCGCCCACCGCCGCGAAGGCCAGCATCGAGACCCCGGCGGCGATCACCGCGATGGCCCATGTGGCGGGCAGATCGAGCGCCCGCAGCGCCCGCACGGTCAGCACGCCAAGCCCGCGCTCGGCGCCGGTGAACTCGCCGACCATCGCCCCGAGGAAGGCCGCAGGCGCGGCGATCTGCAGACCGGCCACCAGATAAGGCAGCGCCGCGGGCAGCCGCACCTCGCGCAGCGCGGTCATCCGCCCTCGCCCGTAGCTGCGCAGCAGGTCGAACCAGCCCTGCGGCGCGGCGCGCAACCCAACCAGCACCGGCAGGAAGGTGGTGTAATAGACCGCCAGCGCCGCCAGCGTCACCTGCGGGCCGGTGCCGGGCCCGTAAAGCACCCGCAGGATCGGCCCGGTGGCCACCAGCGGCAGGCAGAAGACCAGCAGCGCCAGCGTCGCCAGCAGCCGCTCGCCGCGCGGCAACAGCACCGCCAGAAGCGCCAGCAGCACCCCCACAAGATTGCCCCAGACAAAGCCCTGCGCCGCCGCCGCCAGCGTGGTGCCGAAGGCCCGCCAGAGCAGCCCGGAATGGGCGGCCATATAGGCGGCGATCTGGCTCGGCGCGGCGATGATGAAACTGCCCGCGGTGGCGCGGGCAAGCCCCTCCCAGATCAGCAACACCAGCAAGAGCCCCAGCCCGCGCGGCAGCGGGCGGGGCAGGCGCAGTGCGGCGGGGCCTGCGCTCATTGCGCCGCGACGCTTTCGGGATATTGGTAATCGCGCAGCGCCTCCGTGACCTCTGTGCAGAGCGCGCGGAACGCCTCGGACGCCAGCACCTCGGGCCCGCGCGGACGCGGCAGCGGCACCGGGATGTCGGCGGCGACGCGCGCCGGGCGCGGGGTCAGCACAAGGATGCGGTCCGACAGGCGCACCGCCTCGGCCACCGAATGGGTCACCAGAACAGAGGTCGCGCCGCGCGCCTCCCAAAGCGGCGGCAGTTCGGTGTTGAGCCGGTCGCGGGTCAGAGCATCGACGGCGGCAAAGGGCTCGTCGAGCAGCAAAAGCTCGGGCTCTCCGGCCAGCGCGCGGGCGATGGCGGCGCGTTGGCGCATCCCCCCAGACAGTTCCGCCGGGCGGCGGCGCTCGAACCCCGCAAGCCCGACCAGCGAGATCATCTCGCGGATCATCTCGGGGTCACGCGGCTTGCGCGCCAATGCCCGTCCCAGCGCGATATTGCCCTCGACCGTGCGCCACGGCAGCAGCGCCGCGTCCTGAAAGGCCACCGCCAGCCCGGCGCGCTGGCGCAGATCGTTGGGGCTTTCGGCGCCGATGGTGATCCGGCCCTCGCTGGGCGGTTCGAGCCCGGCGATCAGCCGCAGCAGCGTCGACTTTCCGCAGCCCGAGGGACCCACAAGCGCGGTCATCTGCCCGCCCGCGAGGGTGAGATCAACCGGCGCCACAGCCTCCACAGGGCGGCCCGCCGCGGCAAAGCGCTTGGCCACCCCGGCAAGCACGATATCGGGGCGCGCGGTCATCCCCCCGCACGCGCCCGCAGGCTGGCGCGGCGCGGCCTAGCCATGGACCTCTTCCAGGATCGAACGGTCCCAGAGATCAGGCGAGACCGGCTTGCCCAAAAGCTCCAGCGTTTCCACATTGGCGGCGACGGTCTCTTCGGTGAACCAGCCAAAGCCCTCGGCCTCGGTCAGGTCAGAGAACATCAGCGGCACCTGCCGCTCGGCCTGCAGCTTCTGCGTCGCAAGATCGAGCCCCGCATCGGGGAACACCTCGACGGTCAGCTCCGCCGCGGCCTCGGGATCGGCGAGGTAGTCCCGCCAGCCCGTGACCTCGCCCTTCATCAGCGCCACGAGCTGGTCGCGGCGGGTGGCAAGGCTGTCTTCGGTGGCGATATAGGTCTGCGAATGCACCGCATAGCCGTGATCGGCGAGCAGCATGGTGACGCTTTCGACGCCCTGCATCTCCATCGCCACGGGCAGATCGGTGGCCCAGCACAGCAGGCAATCCACCTGCCCCTGCACCAGCGGCGCGGCGTCATATTGCGTCGGCACCACTTCGATCCCGGCGATATCCACGCCGTTGATCGTGCAGAGCGCCTCGAGCACCGGGGTATTGGCCAGCGCCATGCCGATCTTTTTGCCGACCAAATCGGCGGGGCTGTTCACCGGGTTGTCGGGCAGCGAGGCGATGGCGAACGGGTTCTTCTGCATGGCGACGCCGATGATCTTGAAGGGCGCGCCTTGGTTCACCGCTGCGGCGGTGTAATCCGCCGCCGAGATGCCGACCAGCGCCGTGCCCGCCACCACCGGCGGCTCGACCGGCGCATTGGGCCCGCCCGGCAGCAGCGAGACCTCGAGCCCCGCGTCGCTCCAATAGCCGTTCTTCTGGGCGATGTAGCTGCCGCCGAATTGCACCGAATGCAGCCACGACAATTGCAGGGCGACGGCGTCCTGCGCCCGCGCCCGCTGCGGCGTCAGCAGCGCAGACCCGGCGGTGGACAGGGTGCCTCCAAGAAACAGGCGGCGTGTGGGTGTCAGAAATTGCATGGGACCCTCCCGGTTTGAAATGAGACTAGGCTAATCATGGGGTGAGGCAATGCCGGCGGTGCCTTGCGCTTGTGCCTGCGGACAGCGGCGCAGGAAGAATGCCCCCGGCAGGGCGGCGAGCAGGCTGATCAGACCAAAGGCGATGCTCGCCGCTAGCCCCGCCTCGGCGCTCAGACCGGCGAGCGGAAACAGCGCCGCCGCCGCGCCCTCGCGCCAGCCCCAGCCCGCGACAGAGGCGGGCAGCAGCATCGCCGCCAGGATCAGCGGCACGATCAGCGCGGCGTGGCCCGCGGGCAGCAGGCTGCCGCTGGCCCGCGCGGCGGTGAAAAAGGCGGCGACGGTCAGAGCGGCGATCGCCAGCGACAGCGTTACTTGCGTGCGCCATTGGCCAAGCAGCGCCGCGTGGGCAGCGGCGCGCCAGCCCTGCGCGCGGCCCCGCCTCCGACTGGCAAGGACCGCAAGCGCGCCTAACATCAGGATCAGCACCGCGCCGGGCAGCCAAAGGCTTGGCGCAAACCCGAGGGCCGAGGGGGCTCCAACGTCCGACAGCATCAGGACCAGCCCGGTGAGGGCGACGAACCCCATGCCCGCCTGCCCCGCTGCGCGCTCCAGCACCACCGCCTGCGCGGCGCGGCTCAGCGGGCCGTTCTGGCGGCTGCGCGCGGCCCGCGCCGCGTCGCCAAGCACGCCTCCGGGCAGGGTCTGATTGACGAATTGCGCCATGTAATATTCGCGCGCGGCCTCGCCCCGTGGCATCTGCAGCCCCAAGGCCGCACCGGTCCGCCGCCAGCGCAGCGCCGACAGCAGCGTGACCGCGTTGAGCAGCGCCAGCGTGGCCAGCCCCCAGCCCGGCGAAAGCTCCGCCAGCCGCCGCAGCGCCTCGCGCCCGTCGGCGAGCCACAGGCACACCCCGATCAGCCCGAGCGGCAGCAGAAGACGCAGCGCGCTCATGACCCGTCCGCCCGCATCTGCGGCCCCGCCGCGCTGGTGGCGCGCAGGAACATGTCGCGGAACGCGCGCATGGGCAGGGCGTCCTGCGCCGGGTCGGGCTGCAGCCCCGCGGCCCAGCCCCAACCGTCGAAGAGGCGCAGCGCCTCGGGCGGGCCGATGAGATGCAGGGGCACATCCTTGCCCCCCGCTTGCGCCACGAATTCGGCGGGCTGGTGATCGCCCAGCACGAGGATCAGCGGCGGCTCGGCGCGCGGCAGCGCCGCCCATGACAGCACATTGCGCAGCGCATAATCGAGCGAGCGGCCAAAGTGATCGCGGATGCGGTCCGGATCGGCCCAGACCTCCTTGGGGCTCGGGCCAGAGGTGGCCTCGGCGTCAAAGATGCTGCCATCCCCCACCGCCTGCCAAGGCACCATCTGCGGCACCGGCGTCCAGGGCGCATGGCTGGAGATCAGCGCGATCTCGGCCATCAGCGGGGCGCCTTGATCGGCGGCGATCCGGTCGAACTCCGCCAGCGTGTATTGATCGGGCATGGTCACCCAGTTGAACGGCAGCCCGCGATAGCCAAGCTCGGCGGCGGCGCGGATCTCCTGAAACCCCATGGCCGGACCTTCGGGCCAGTCCATGACGATCGCCGGGGCCACGGCCATGGTGTGATACCCGGCGCGGGTGGCGAGGGTGAAGAGGCTCTGCCGGGCGCTGGCCAGCAGGGCGCGGTAGCGGCGCTGGTCGCTGACCTCCACACCCGCCGCCAGCGTCGCATGGGCCAGCCAGCTTTGTCCGCCCTGCACCGGCGAGCGCAGCCAGCCCGAGCGCATCGCCAGCCCAGCCTGCGCCAGCGCCGCCTCTCCGGCCTGCAGCGTTGCCAGATGGCGCGGCGCATAGAGCGGGTTGTCAAAGGCCGCGCGGCCGTAGCTCTCGACAAAGACGATGATCACCGGGCGGCCCTCGAGTTTCGACAGCAGGCCATCGCGTCCGGACCAAGGGTCGGTGGCGGCGGCGCGCTCGAACTCGGCGAGTGCGCTGCGGGCGCGGGCAAAGTCGCGGATGTGCTCGGCCCCGAGCCGCGCGGTGAAGGCGCTGCCGGGCGGACGCCAGCCCTGCCAGCCGTTGAGCGCGGTGCGGATCTCGGCGGCGCAGAGCAGCGCGAAAACCAGCGCGGTGCCCCCCGCCACCACCCGCAAGGCGCGCGGCAGGCGGCTGCCGCAGCGCGCCCAGAGACGCAGCGCGCGGTAGAGCAAAACCATCGCCCCGCCCAGCAGCAGCGCCAGCGCCGCGCCGACCACCAGCGCGCCCGCAAGCCCGGCGCTGCCGCGCAGCAGATGCGCCGCCGCGGGCACGAGATGCATGTCCGCCAGCGGATCGAAGCCGCGGCCAAAGGCGGTATAGGCGGAAAGATCGGCCAGTTTCAGCGCCGTCATCAGGGTGAGCGCCACGCTCGCCAGCATCGCCAGCGGGCGGGCGCGCGGCCCAAGCGCCAGCATCCCCAGCAGCAGCACCGGCAGCTCCAGCGGCACCATTTTCAGCGCGGGCCAGCGCAGCGCGCCGGGGTGGTTGGGCAGGATCAGCAGCAGATCGACCAGCACCGCCGAGACGAGCAGCGCCAGCCAGAGCCGCAGCGGTCCTCCCCTTCCCGCCCCGGCCCCGCTCACCGCCGCCTCGCCAGCCAGAGGACATCCAGCGCGAAGGACCACGCCAGCAGCGCCAGCGCCAGCAGCGCCGCGAGTTCGGACCAAGGCGGCACCGCCATGGGCGCGAGCAGCGCCGCCAGCACTGCGATCTGCACCACGCAGACCAGCTTGCGCCGGAAGCGCTGCGGCAAGGGCGCGTCGAGCCACGGCCAGAGCAGGCTGGCGCTGACGAAGAGATAGCGCAGCCCGCCCAGCAGCAGCACCCAGCCGCCCGCCGCGCCGCTGCGCCATGCCACCGCCGCGAGCAGCAGGGCAAAGACGCTGTCGACCTCCATGTCGAACCGCGCGCCCCAAGGTCCGGCCAGCCCGCTGCGCCGCGCCAGCGGGCCATCGACCCCATCGAGCGCCAGCGTGATCAGCGCGAGGCAGAAGAACCCCCAGCCAGAGGCGCCCTCGGTCAGCGCGGGTTGCCCCAAGGGCAGCAGCATCAGCGCCGCCAGCGCCAGCCGCCCGAGGGTGAGCGCATTGGCATAGCCGAGGCGCGGCGCGGGCCAGTGGCGCAGCAGGAAATGGCCCGAGACCCCCGCCCCCAGCCCGAAGCCCAGCACCGGCAGCAGCATCAAAGCCCCGGCCAGCCACCACGACAGCCCGCAAAGCGCCAGCGCAAACCCCGAGGCGAGCAGCGCGAGGGACGCAAAAGGCGTCCTTGCAGCGGCGAGAGCCGAGGCGCGTTGCACAGGGGGCGGCGGCAGGTCCATCCCAAATGAAGTGCTGCCGCGCCCGCGCCTGTCAAGCACCGCGCTTTACGTAAGGGCATGTACTCACTAGGCTGTGAGAGCTCAGAACCGGGAGGTCGGCGCATGGCCAGCGTGGCTCAGACAGAGGTTTTCCCCCGTTATTCCCGCGCGGCGCGGCTGCTGCACTGGCTGACGGTGCTGCTTGTGCTCACCACCATCCCCGCGGGGCTGGTCATGGTGCAGGAGGGGCTGCCGCGGGCGCTGCAGAATACGCTCTTTCTTTATCACAAGAACATCGGCCCGATCATTCTGGCTCTGGTCGTGCTGCGGCTGGTGGTGCGGCTGATCTCACGGCCGCCGCCGCTTCCGGCCAGCGTCCCGGCGCTGCAGGCGCTGGTCGCGCAACTGGTGCATTGGCTGCTTTATCTGACGCTGGTGGCGCTGGTGATCTCTGGCATCGTGCGGGTGCAGGCGGGCGGCTTTCCGATGGAGGTTTGGGACCCGCTGCTTGGCGGCATGGTCGGCAAGGATGAGGCGCTGGCGAAATCTGCCAGCGGCTTTCACGATCTGGCCAAGACGCTGCTGATTGGGCTGATCGCGGTGCACGCCGGGGCTGCTGCGCTGCATGGGCTGGTGAAGCGGGACGGGGTGTTCAGCCGCATGTGGCCGCCCGCCTGAGGCCCTGCGCCTCGCCAAAAACTACGTGTCGCCACAAAAAAGGACCGGCGCGCACGCCGGTCCCATTTCGCAATCCTACGGCACTTACTCCGCGGGCTTATACGCGGCGTCCGGCTGCGGTGGCGGCGTCGGATCGGCGCCGTAAAGCTCGCCCGGCAGTTCCGAAGGCATGGCGTGATCCGCCTCTTCGTCGTCGCGGTAGCGCTGGTTGTGGCGATAGACCATCAGCGTGTCCCAGCGCAGCGCCTTGAACAGGCCGATCAGGATGAACAGGCACACCACGGCAAACGGAAAGCCCGCCACCACCGCCGCCGCCTGCAGCGCGTTGAGCCCGCCCGCCAGCAGCAGCACCGAGGCCACGGCGCCTTCGGTGATCGCCCAGAACACCCGCTGCACCCGCGGCGGATCGGTGTCACCGCCCGCGGTCAGCATGTCGATCACGAAAGAGCCGGAGTCCGAGGAGGTCACGAACCACAGCACGATCAGGATCATCGCAAAGCCCGACATCAGCCCCGAGGCGGGGAAGTAATCGAGGAGCGCGAACATCGCGTCGCCATAGGCGTTCTTGGTGGCCTCGACCAGCGCCGGATCGCCGCCCAGCGAGATGTTCAGCGCGGTGCCGCCAAAGGCGCAGAACCAGAAGAACATGATCGAGGTCGGCAGCAGCATCACCCCCAGCACGAACTCGCGGATGGTGCGGCCCTTGGAGATGCGCGCCACGAAGACGCCGACGAACGGCGACCACGAGATCCACCACGCCCAATAGAAGATGGTCCAGGAATTCTGCCAAGAGCCATCGGCCTGCCATGCCTCGGTCCAGCTGGCCCAGCTGACGAAGCGGGCGACATAATCGCCGTAGCTCTGCACGAAGAGATCGAAGATGAACACCGTCGGGCCGACGATCAGCATGAAGATCAGCAAGACGAAGCTGAGGCCGATGTTGAGGTTCGACAATCGCTTGATGCCGCCGTCGAGGCCCGCCACCACCGAGATCGTCGCCGCAAGGGTGATCACCGCGATGATGAGGATCTGGGTGACCACGCTGTTCTCTACACCGAACACCTCACCCAGCCCCGAGTTGATCTGCATCGCGCCAAGCCCCAGCGAGGTGACGATGCCGAACATCGTGCCAAACACCGCAAGGATATCGACCGCGCTGCCCCAGCGGCCAAAGATCTTCTCGCCGAGGATCGGATAGAGCGCTGAGCGGATGGTCAGCGGCAGCCCTTTGCGGAAGTGGAAATAGGCCAGCGCCAGCGCGATCACCGCGTAGATCGCCCAGCCGTGGAAGCCCCAGTGCAGGAAGGAGATCACCATCGCCTGCCGCGCGGCCTCTTGGGTTTCCGCATCGCCGGTGGGCGGCGCGAAGTAATGATAGAGCGGCTCGGCCACGCCCCAGTAGATCAGGCCGATGCCGATGCCCGCCGAGAACAGCATCGACGTCCATGAGATCAGCCCGTAGGCGGGTTTGTCGTTCATCCGGCCAAGGCGGATGTCGGCGAAGGGTCCGAAGGCGAGGTAGATCGTGGCGAGCACGAAGATATTGACCTCGATGATCAGCGCCCAGCCCAGCGTGTCGGCAAACCAGTTCTGGATGCCGGTGAAGACGCTGTTGGCCTGTTCGCTGAAGGTCGCCCCGAAGAGGATAAATCCGATGATGAGCAGCGCCGAGACTGCAAAGACGGTCTTGTGCACCCTCGGGAAGATGAACAGCCGTTCCTGCGGCATCTTATCGTGCATCTGGCTCTCCTGAATGGTCACGTTGGCTTGAAGGATTGGAACGCAGATAGCGCCCAAGCGCCGGTCGGCCAGTCTTTGCCGATGCGGCGAAGGGTGGCTCAGCCGGGTTTCACAGCCGTTTTGCGCATCGCTTTGGCGATCATCTCCGCCGTCTCGCCGCCCATTTCGCTGGCGTTCACCAGCCCCTGCACGAAGGGATGACGCCGCAAGAGCGCCGGCAGCGCGACGCAATGGATGCGCCCCGCGCAGGGCGCGGCGAGGGGCAGCACGAAAGCGTCAAAGCGCAGCGGCTCTGACAGCAGATCCGCGCGCGCCAGCGACGGAAACCCGAGGTCCGCCAGCGTCATGGCGCGCTGGCCGCGGGCGTCGATGAGCATCTCGAACAGGCTCTCCTGCCCGCCGTGGCGCACCGAAACACCCTGTGCGCAGGCGGTGATCTGGCCGTCATCACCGGTATGCTCACCAAGCCGCAGCACCTCGAGCACCCCCGCCTCGCGCAGCGCCAGCAGGCGCTTGATCGACGGGTGCGGCACGCAGGCGTAGCAATCGGTGAACAGCGGCTTCAGCGAGGCGTGAAACGCCGCAACCTCGGCATCGCTGAACCTTGGGATGAGCTCCTCGAACAGCTCATGCGCGCGCAGCAGCGCGCTGCGCCATGGCGTTGGGGTCTTGCTGGCGACGGTCTCTTCGGCCTCTACAAGATTGGCACGGGCCCAATCGAAAGGATCCGCCGCGAGGCGCTCGGCGAAATAGCCGTGGCAAAACTCTTGGCAGGGCACGTCTGGCCCGCCGAGGCCAGCCAGCCACGCCGGATCCGCCGCCTGCAGGTCCGCAACGAAGGCCCGATAGGCGCGGTCGAGCAGAGCGCCCTCCTCCGTGCCAGAGACCTCCAGGCCAGAGACCTCCGCGCAGATACCCGCCAAACGGGGCAGCTCGGGCAGCGGCAGATCGTACCAGTAATCCGCCTCGGGCAGCAGCCCCTTGCGGGACATGAGGCTGAGCAGGAACGGCGCCCGCCCCTCTTGCGCGACATAGCGCATCTGCCCGCCCTCTTCGCAAAAGCGCCCGCGGGCCGAGGCGATGGTCACGGCGACATCGATGGCCGACAGCGAGGTGCCCAGCACGCCGATCCGCTGCTGCGGCAGCCGGGTCAGCTTTTCGGCGGGCCAAGGCGAATGCAGCACCGCCCCGCCCGCGCACGTCCGGTCCGGCCAGCGGTGCCCGGTGGCCAGCACCGCATCCGCATAGAGCGCCTTCGACGCGCTGCCCGGACTGCGCCACGCCAGCTCGATGCCCGCGGCGCGCGGCGCGATGTCGGTGACCGTGTGGTGCAGGTGAAGCTCGATCCGGTGCCCCTGCCGCCGCCCAAGCGCGATCACATCCGACATCTGCGCGGTGAAATAGGCCCCAAGCGCAAGGCGGGGATAAAACGCCTCGTCGCTGATCTGGGCCGCGCGCAGCCCCAAGCGCGCCAGATCCGATGTGTCGAGCCCGCGCAGCCAGTCGTTGAGCGAGGTCAGAACCGGCGGCAGCTCGCGGCTGGCGATGTTCGACAGCATGACCGGCGCGTTCATATCAGCGCTATAAGGCATCCCCGGACCGGCGGCGCTGCCCTTCTCAAAGATGTCCACATGCAGCCGCGACGGTGCCTGCCGCAGCAAAGCGGCGAGCGTGTAGACCCCGGTCGGGCCAGCACCGACGATCGCGACGCGATGGGCCGCAGGCGGGCGGGGGCGCGGCGGCCTCACGGGCCGATTGCCACGCGATCTCAGGGGGATGGGGTTTTCATAGGCCATGCGCGATCTCCGCCGAATGGAGGGTGGATGGGGGGCACCAAGGGCAACTGGGAACAGACCCGCGGGTGGGGGCACGCGCCGCCTATTGCGCGGCACTGGTCTTTGCAGAGCAGGCGCAGCGGAACTGCGGATCAAACGCCCCCTCCGCTGAGAACAGCAGCCGCTGCGCCCGCCCCCCGAGGCTGCGGGTCAGCGCGAGGCCCTCCGCCTCGGGTGTGAGGCGGGTGCTGCCCTTGGTGAAAAGCTCGGGGTCGGCGCGCCGCAGCGCCACAAGCTCTTTCAGCAGCGCGGTCTTGCGCCAGCCAAACACCGAGATCGGCGCGGCGGGGTCGAGCGGCGTGCGGTTGTCCGGGTCGGTCAGATCGAAGCTGCCCTTTTCGCTGCCCTGATAGATGTCCGGCACGCCCGGCATGAAGACGCGCAGGGCGAGCTGCGTCAGCGACAGCCCCTCGCCCATCGCCCCAAGCTTGCGCAGCGCCTCGGGCGGATCCGCCCGCCACTGCGCCAGAAGCGCCCGCCCGAAGTCTGCCGCCTGCGCCTCGGCGTCCTCGTCGGGGTCGTGCCAGTCGGTGAGTTCCTTGGCCTCGCGCAGCGCCTTCTCGAGGTGCTCCGCCAGCCGGTCCTCGAGGTCCGCGCGGTCCGGATCCCAAAGCGCGATGGCCGATTGCAGGATGTACCAGCGCACCGAACCGTCGGGCGGGTTCGGCCCTTGCAGTCGGGCGGCCTGCGCCCAGAGAACGGCGGCTTCCTCCGGCAGATGCGTCAGCGCGATGAGCCGCGCGCGGGCATCCTCGCCGCGTTTGGTGTCATGGCTCGATCCCAGCGACAGCGCCTGCGGCCAAAGGCGGGCGCGCTCGGTGCAATAGTCTTCGAACTCCGCCGGGGTCAGCGGCGGGGCATCGGGCTCGGATCCGACCTCGGCCTCGGCGAGACAGCGGGTGTGGCGGTAAAAGGCGGTGTCCTCCTGCGCCTTGGCGACCACCGCGCCGGTCACCTGCTGAAAGCGCCGGACGAAGGCGCGGCCAGCGCGGCCTTTCGGGGCGGCGAGCCGCGCGTGCAGCCGGTCCAGCATCTGGCGGTCGGGCAGCGTGGCGGCGGCCTCTTCGGCGGTCTGGGTCAGCAGCTGCAGATCCTCGGCACTCGGGCCGTCGCTGTCAATGTAACTGCGGTAACGCGGGAAGGCGACGAGCAGCGCGCGCAGCGCCTCTTTGATCTGCTCGGGCTTGACCAACGCGGCGTCCTCCTCGGCGTCGGTCTCGTTCAGCGCCTGCAGCGCGATGCGGGTCAGTTCCGACAGTTCCGCCGCCAGATCCTCCGACAGGATCTGATGCCGCGCGGCGCGGCAGGCCGCCGCATAGTCGCCCTTGGCCCCGGTCGCGCCGCGCCACATCCGGTCGAGCCGGTCCATCCCCTCGGCGTCCAGCAGCAGCCGGGTGATCCGGTCGTTGGCCTCATAGCCGGTGGTGCCGGTGACCGGCCAATGCTGCAGCCGTTCCTCGCCGGTGAGGATTTTCTCGATCCAGATCGGCAGTTTCGGCCCCACCTCCTGCCGCAGGCGCCGCAGGTATTCGGCGGGATCGGCGAGCCCGTCCACATGGTCGATCCGCAGCCCATGCGCCAAGCCCTCGCGCACCAGCGAAAGCGGCAGGGCGCTCATCGCCTCAAACACCTCGGGCAGTTCAATCCGCATGCCGATGAGGCTGGTGATGTTGAAAAACCGCCGGTGGGTCAGGCGCTTGCGCTCGCGCACCCAGTGGCGCAGATGCCAATGCTGGCGGTCCAGCACGTCCGCAGGATCGCCGCTTTCGGCACTGCCGGGGGCGAGCGGCAGCCAGCCGCCCTGCCATGTGATGCGCTGCCCGCCAGCGTCGATCTTAAATGCGCCCTGCTGCAGCATCTCGTCTTTCGGCTGCGGCAGCAGCGGCAGGATCAGCCCCTCGGCCCAGTCGACGTCGAAATACTTGGCAAAGCGGCTCTCGGCGCCATGGGTCAGCGCATCCACAAGCCATGGGTTTTCTGTGCTGAGCACCGTGTGATTGGGCACGAGGTCGAGCACGATGTCGAGACCATGTGCCTCCGCCGCCGTCACGAGGCGCTCATAACCGGAGCGCCCGCCAAGCACCGGGTCGATCTCGGCGGGGTTGGCCACGTCGTAGCCATGGGTCGAGCCGCTCTGCGCCGTGAAGATCGGCGAGAGGTAAAGATGGCTCACCCCCAGATCGGCGATATAGGGCAAAAGCTGCGCGGCGCGCCCAAAATCGACACCCTGACGAAGTTGCAGCCTATAGGTCGCGATAAGAGGTCTCACGCGGTGATCTCCACTTCGATGGCAAAGGGATCAAGGGTCGGATCGCCGAGCCGAAACTCGGCGCGCGGCAGCCCCTGCGCGCCGGTGGCGGGCTCTCCCAACGACAGCAGCATGCTGATCTCGCCCGCCGCGAAGGGCCAGCGCACCGCATAGGCCCGCGCGCCAAGCCGCGTGACCGCGCCCAGCCCAAGCTTGCCCGAGCTGAGCAGCGGCACGATCTTGCGCGCGCGCAGCTCCAGCAGATCGCGGGTCAGATCGCGCCACGCCGCCGCCCGCGCCGGGTCTGATGCGGGATAGGGGCGCGAGGCCTCCAGCGCCTCCGGGCCGGTGGGGTCGGGCATGCCCGACAGATCATAGCCGATGCGGGTCAATTCGGCGCCGCGGCCCTTGCGCACCGCCGCGCGCCCGGCCTCGTCGGGGGGATCGCAGAAGAACAGAAAAGGCGCCTCGCTGCCCTCTTCCTCGCCCATGAACAGCATCGGCACGAAGGGCATCAGCAAAAGCGCCGCATGCAGCACCCGCGCCGGGCCGTCGCCGATCAGCGAGATCAGCCGCTCGCCAAGCGCGCGGTTGCCGATCTGGTCGTGGGTCTGATTGGCGTTGACGAAAGCGGTCCACGGCAGATGCGCGGCAGGCGCGCCCCGCGGTTCTTCGGGATGGGGCTGGCCCTCGTCCACCTGCCCGCGGCTCAGCGCCTTGGCGACATCGTCAAAGGGATCCTCGGCAAAGCGGCTGTAATAGCCATGGGTCTCGCCGGTGACCGCCACATGCATCGCATTGTGCCAATCGTCGTTCCATTCGGCGTCGAACCCGGCCTCGCGCAGATGCGGCAGATTGCGCTCGTCCTCGCAGATCAGATGCACCGGCCGCCCCAGATCGAGCGCATGGATCTCGGCGGCAAGTTGGCGCATGAAACGCTGGTCCTGTCCGTCGCGGATTTCATGCACCGCGTCGAAGCGAAACCCGTCGAGCCGGTACTCCCGCAGCCAGCCCAAGGCGGCGTCACTGAAGAACGCCTGCACCTCGGGCCGCTCGAAGGCGATGCCGTCGCCCCAGGGCGTCGGGCGCTGGTTGAAGAACTCGGGCGCATAACTAGGGAGCAGATTTCCGAAGGGGCCGAAGTGGTTCATCACCAGATCGAGGATCACCATCATGCCAAGGCTTTGGGCCCGCGCCACCAGATCGCGCAGTTCGTCGGGCGTGCCATAGGCCGGATGCGGCGCGCGGATCAGCACGCCGTCATAGCCCCAGCCGCGGCGTCCGGCGAATTGCGAGACCGGCATGATCTCGATGGCGGTGATGCCTAGGCTGGCGAGATCCGGCAGGCGGCGGGCGGCGGCGGCAAATGTGCCCTCGGGGGTAAACGCCCCCACGTGCAGCTCAAAGATCACCGCCTCTTCCAGCGGCCGCCCCTGCCATGGCGTGCCCCAGTCGTAGCGCGCGGGATCGACGGTGAGCGATGGCCCCTCAACGCCGCCAAGCTGGGCGCGCGCCGCCGGGTCGGGCACATCCCGCCCGTCGATCCTGAAGAGATAGGCCATGCCAGCCCGCGCGGGCAGCCGCACGCTCCAGACCCCCGCCTCGCTGCGCATGGCGATCTCGCGGCCCTCGAGCAACAGTTGCACCCGCCGCGCCTTGGGTGCCCAGAGGCCGAAGGACCACAGGCCATCCCCGTCCGCATGAGCGCCCCACCGCGGCTGCATGGTCAGACCCCTCCTGCGCCCGCAGCGCCGCTGCGATCGCGCAGCACCGCCACCGATTGCGCCCCCACGGTGATCTCGGGTCCGGGGCGCTCTGCGCAGGTGATCTCGTCGCTCCCGGTGTCGTCGCGTCCGGTGTCGAGGATAAGCTCCCACGCCCCGTCGGGCAGGGTGAAGGTGCAGGACTCGCCGCCGTTGATCAGGATCAGCAGATCCGGGCAGTCTTCCTGATGGTGCCGCAGCCCCATGGCGAAAAGCCCGCCGTCCTGCCAATCGCGCTCGGACATCTCGCGCCCCTCGGGATGCAGCCAGATGCTCTCGGTCGCCTCGGGGCGCGGCCAGAACCCATAGGGCGCCAGATGCCCGCGCCACTCGCGGCGCAGCGCGGTCAGCGCCGAGACCGTCTCGACCAGCCCCGGACGCGCCGCCTCCCAGTTGATCCAGGTGGTCTCATTGTCCTGACAATAGGCGTTGTTGTTGCCGCTTTGGGTCTGGCCCATCTCGTCGCCCGCCAGCAGCATCGGCACCCCATGCGACAGGAACAGCGTCGCCAGCATGCCCTTCACCCGCCGCGTGCGCGCGGCAAGGATGCCGGGATCGTCGGTGGCGCCCTCATGGCCCATATTGTCCGACAGATTGTGGTTGTGGCCGTCGCGGCCATCCTCGCCGTTCGCCTCGTTGTGCTTGTCGTTGTACGAGACCGTGTCCCAAAGGGTGAAGCCGTCATGGGCGGCGATGAAGTTGACCGAAGAGGTGGCCGGGCGGTGCGAGTGGTTGAACTGCACCGGGCTGCCCATCAGTCGCTCCGAGAGGCCGCCAAGCTTGCCCGGCTCGCGCTTCCAGAAGCCGCGCACGTCGTCGCGGAACTTGTCGTTCCACTCGCGGAAGGGCCACGGGAAGCCGCCCACCTGATAGCCGCCCTCGCCCACGTCCCAAGGCTCGGCGATCAGCTTGATCTGGCTCAGCACCGGGTCTTGCCGGATGGCGTTGAAGAAGGCGCCCTCGCGCTCGAAGCCATCGGGCTCGCGCGCCAGCGTCGACGCCAGATCAAAGCGGAAGCCGTCGACGTGAAAGGCCTCGACCCAATAGCGCAGGCTGTCCATCACCATGCGCAGCACCATCGGATGCGCGACGTTGAGCGTGTTGCCGGTGCCGGTGGTGTCAAAGCCGTGGCGGCGGTTCTCGGGCGACAGCAGATAGTAGCTGGCGTTGTCGATGCCCTTGAACGACAGGGTCGGGCCAAGCTCGTTGCCCTCGGCGGTGTGGTTGTAGACCACATCGAGGATCACCTCGATCCCGGCGGCGTGGAAGCGTTTCACCGCGGCGCGCACCTCGCGCACATCCTCGGTCGCCAGATAGGTGCGGTTCGGCGCAAAGAACCCCAGCGTGTTATAGCCCCAGTAGTTGCGCAGCCCTTTCTCAATCAGATGCCGGTCCTGCACCATGGCGTGGATCGGCAGCAGTTCGATCGTCGTGACGCCAAGCTTTTGCAGATGCTCGATGATCGGGTCGGAGGCGAGCGCGCGGAAGGTGCCCCGGTCGGCCTGCACCACGCCCGGATGGCGCATGGTCAGCCCCTTCACATGCGCCTCATAGATCACCGTATCGCGCCAGCGCACCTGCGGCGCGGCATCCGCCTCCCAGTCGAACACCGGGTCAGCAACCACCGCCTTGGGCATGAAAGGCGCGCTGTCGCGGGTGTCAAGATCCAGATCCGAGCCGCCCACCGGATAGGCAAACAGTGCATCGTCCCAGGTTAGCTGACCGCGCATCGCCATGGCGTAAGGGTCGAGCAACAGTTTGTGCGGGTTGAAGCGATGGCCGCTTTCCGGCTCGAACGGCCCATGCACCCGGTAGCCATAGGCCTGCCCCGGCCCGAGGTCGGGACAATAGCCAAAGAAGATGCCGCCCTCGGCGCGGGGCAGCTCCAGCCGGGTCAGCTCCTGCGCGCCAGCCTCGTCGAACAGGCACAGCTCGACGTTTTCTGCATGGTCGGAGAAGAGCGCGAAGTTGGTGCCCTCCCCGTCGAAGCGGGCCCCCAACTGGTCCGGGCGGGACCGGGCTGGGTCGATAGAGACGTCACGCGGATCGATCATGTCAGCCTTCCAAGCTGGTGAGAGCGGTCATCCGGGGCACCCGGTGGATGGGGGCCCTTGCTGTGGTCTTGCGCAGGGCGGCGTTGCGCCGGTCCATCATCTCGGCGGTGATCAGCAGCGTGCCCTCGGGAGTTCTGCGGAAGAAACGCGCATCCTCTTCGGCGTCATAGCCCGCGCGGAACCCATCCGGCAGCCGCACGCCAGAGCCGACGATGGCGTTCCTGATCTGGCATCGCCTGCCGATCTTGCTGCCGGGCAGGAACACCGTGCCCTCGGCGATGCTGTCGATACAGTCGGTCTGCGCGCGCTGCATGGTCTTGGGCAGCGCCACCGGCGGCACCTCGGCGGCGAAATCAAGCTGCGCGCGCCGATAGGCGTCGAGCGAGCCCACGTCGCGCCAATAGGCGCTTTGGCCGTCGCTGCTGTCGGGCAGCCGGTAGACCGACAGCGCCGCCTCGCGCAGCGCCAGCGGCAGGATGTCCTGCCCGAAGTCATGCCGCGTGGCCGGGCGACCGGGCGCTTCGCGCAGCACCTGCTTGAGCCAGATCCAGTCGAACACATAGATGCCGGTCGAGGCCAGCGCACGCTCGGGGTCGTCCTGCATAGGCTGCGGCTCGGCGGGCTTTTCGGCAAAGCCAAAGACCTCGCCATCCGCATCGAGATCGAAGATGCCAAAGCCGCGCGCCTGCGACAGCGGCACCGGCGTCGCCGCGACGGTGACCGGCAGGGCGTGCCCGCGGTGATGGGCGAGCAGCTGCTCAAGGTCGATGTCGAGCACATGATCGCCCGAAAGCACCATGACGTCGCGCGGCGCATAGGCGTCGAGCGCGGTGATATTGCAGCGCAGCGCGTCGGCGGTGCCGCGATAGCCATAGGGGCTCAGAAATTCGCCGTCGCGCACCGAAATCCCTTTGGCAAAGCCATGCGCCCAATGCCGATTGAGGTGCTGGCACAGGTCATTGGGGCGATATTGCGTGGCGACGAAGAGGCTTTCGAATTGCGCCCGCTCGGCTGCCGCCAGAATGAAATCGACGATCCGCCCCTCGCCGGATCCAAAGCTGAGGGCAGGTTTGCACTGCGCGCTGGTGAGCTCAAAGAGGCGTGCGCCGCGGCCGCCCGCTAGCAGGAAGGGAAGGCACCGGGAGGTGCTTGGCAAGCTTTTGGAAATCCGCATGAATCATGGCCCTGTCAGGATGCTGAAATGCCCTGCGAAAGATGCGTTCCGCATCTCGCCGCAGAGGTGGTCGAAATGATCAGGCCGGCCGGATGATCCGCAGCAGGAACCCCCCGGCCCGGCTTTGGTTCCTGAAAATATCGGGCGCTTTTGTCGAATTCCGAAGGTCGGATATTTCCGCCCCGGTTTTATTCAGGAAACGCGGTTTTCCCGCACAAATGCAACGCCGGGATGCCTATTTGGAAAGCAGTCTATATGCGGGCGCGTATTCCGCCGCGCCGCGCGCTTCAATAAGGCAGCGCGGCCCGGATCAACAGCGCCACCGCACCGACACAGGCGACCCCGGCCAGCCAGAGCGCAAGGAACCACAAGAGCCGCTTGCCCAGCATCAGTGGTAGCCCTCGGAGGGGTCGATCTTGCCGCGGAACACCCAATAGGCATAGGCGGTATAGGCAAGGATGATCGGGATCAGGATCACCGTGCCGACCAAGGCAAAGCCAAGGCTGCTGTCGGGCGCCGCGGCCTCGACGATGGTCAGCGAGGGCGGCACGATCATCGGGTAAAAGCTGATGCCGATGCCGATGAAGCCCAGCACGAAGAACCCCAGCGCCGAGAAGAACGGCAAATGGTCGCCGCCGCCGCGCAGCCCTTTCCACAGCCCCGCCGCGCAGAGCAGCACAAGCACCGGCACCACCACCACAAAGGCGAGCGAGCCGCCGCTGAACCAGCGCTCGAAGTACACCTCGTCCTGCAACGGGGTGAAGATCGACACCAGCCCAAGGAAAGCCAGCGTCGCCAGCCCGAGCGGTTGCGCGATGCGGCGCATCTTGTCGTGGATGTCACCCTCGAGCTTCATCACCAGCCATGTCGCCCCCAGCAGCGCATAGCCCGTGGCCACCGCCAGCCCGGTCAGCAGCGAGAAGGGCGACAGCCAGTCCCACCAGCCGCCCGCATAGCCGCGGTTCACCACCTCGATGCCCTGCACCAGCCCGCCAAGCGCCATGCCCTGCGCGAAGGCCGCCACCAGCGAGCCGCCGAAAAAGGCGAAATCCCACAGCCGCTTCCAGCGCTTGGTACGCCAGCGGTACTCGAAGGCCACGCCGCGAAAGATCAGCGCCAGCAGCATCAGGATGATCGGCACGTAGAGCGCCGGCATGACCACCGCATAGGCCAAGGGAAAGACCGCAAACAGCCCGCCGCCGCCCAGCACCAGCCATGTCTCGTTGCCATCCCAAATGGGGGCCACCGAGTTCATCATCACGTCGCGGTCCTGCTCGGTCTTGGCCAGCGGAAACAGGATGCCGACGCCAAGGTCGAACCCGTCGAGGATCACATAGACCAGCACCGCAAAGGCGATGATCCCGGCCCAGATGAAGGAAAGCTCCAGTCCGAACATGTCAGTCGCTCCTCTGGTCGCGGGGCTGCGCAGGGCCCGGCATGATCCCCGCCGTGCGGATCGGCCCGTCACGCAGGCCAAGCCGCGGCGTGTCGGGCGCTTTGCGCATCATCTGCAGCAGGTAAAAGATGCCCGCCCCGAAGACGAAGAAATAGACCACGACAAAGCCGATGAGTGAGGTGGTCAGCGCCGGCAGGTCGAGCGGCGAATGGCTGTCGGAGGTGCGCAGCAAGCCGTAAACTGTCCACGGCTGACGCCCGACCTCGGTGGTGATCCAGCCCGCCAGCACTGCGACAAACCCCGTCGGCCCCAGCGCGACCGCGGCGCGCAGCAGCCACGGGTCGTGGTACAGCCAGCCGCGCCAGCGCGCCCACAGCCCCCAGAGCCCGAGGCCAAGGAAGGCAAAGCCAAGCGCCACCATCACCCGGAACGACCAGAAGACGATCCAGACTGGGGGCTGATCCTCGATGGGAAATTCCGACAGCGCGGGGATCTGCCCCTCCCAGCTGTGGGTCAGGATCAGCGAGCCCAGATGCGGGATCTCCAGCGCGTAATCCAGCTCTTGGTTTTCCTGATCGGGGATCGCGAAAAGCACCAGCGGCACGCCGCCCTCATGGCTCTCGAAATGCCCCTCCATGGCGGCCACTTTGGCGGGCTGATGTTCCAGCGTATTGAGCCCGTGCTGGTCGCCCGCGAAAATCTGGATCGGCGCGACGATCACCAGCATCCACATGGCCATCGACAGGCTCTTTTTCGACACCGGATGCCCCGGCGTCTTCAGCAGTTGCCACGCCGAGGCCCCGCCCACCACAAGCGCCGTGGTGAGATAGGCCGCCAGCACCATATGCACCAGCCGGTAGGGGAAAGAGGGGTTGAAGACGATCTGCCACCAATCCTCGGGCACGAACTGGCCATTCTCGGCGATCGAGAACCCGGCGGGCGTGTGCATCCAGCTGTTCACCGCAAGGATCCATGTGGCCGAGATCAGCGTGCCGAAGGCCACCATGAAGGTCGCCAACATGTGCAGCCCGTCGCCCACCCGCTGCCGCCCGAACAGCATGATGCCCAGAAATCCCGCCTCGAGGAAGAAGGCGGTCAGTACCTCATAGGCCATCATCGGCCCGATCACCGGCCCGGCCTTGTCGGAAAACACCGACCAATTGGTGCCGAACTGATAGGACATGACGATGCCCGAGACGACGCCCATGCCGAAGGCGACCGCGAAAATCTTCTTCCAGTAATTGAACAGCGAAAGGTAGCGCCCGTCCTTCGTCCACAGCCACGCGCCGTTGAGCACGGCAAGATAACTGGCCAACCCGATCGAAAACGCCGGGAAGATGATGTGGAACGACACCGTAAAGGCGAACTGGATCCGGGCGAGGATTTCTGCGGACACTTCTGCGGTCATGGGCACTTCCGTCGAAGGTTTGCTTTTATCTGAGCTAGCCCCGCCCGCGTGGATGGCAATCACCGCGCCAAGGAGCGCATCTGTTCGATGGTTTCAAGAGATCGCGCTGCGGGGCTCTGCTCTTGATGTGGGGAGTACGCGGCAGCCCCCGCTTTGGATCACTTTTCCGCCGAGAGTTCTGCCGCAGCCCGGGCGTGGCAAAACGCGCGTTGCGCGGCCTTGCCATCGCGCAGAACATAGACACAAAGTGCATCTTCAGAAGACGGAACCAAAGCCCGCCCTCGGGCTTTCAACATACGGTGCCCGGAGCAACCGGGCCATTCTGCACGAGGAAACGCGCATGTTCGGCAGCCTGTTTTGCAACGTGGTGCAATGGCACGAAGCGGCCATGGCCGGGACCGAGGTGATGATCTCGGCAGCCACCGTCGTCCAGCTTCGCACCATGCAGATGGCGACCGGCGCCATGGCCCCCGCCGAAGCCGCGCGGATGATCGTCGAAAAACCGTCGGCCTTTGCCAGCGCCAGCGAAAACTACCTGCGCGCGCTGGCTTCGAACCGGGGCTATGCGGCGGCGACCCTCGCCGGGCTCGCGCCCTACCAAAGCGCCACCAGCGCCAACGCCAAACGCCTCTCGGGTCTCGACGCGCAGGAAGCCTAACTCACGAGTTCAGCGGGAATTTCACGCTCCACGTCAGACCCTCGCTCGAGTAGTCCGCCTCGATCTCGCCGCTCAGCGTGGATTGCAGCATTGCGCCGGTCAGCGTCGAGCCAAAGCCCTTGCGCGAGGGCGGCAAAACCGCCGGGCCGCCGCGCTCGCGCCAGACGATCTGCAACTCGGTGCCGTCCGGGGACAGCTGCCACGCGATTGTCAGCTTGCCCGCCTCATTCGACAGCGCGCCGTATTTCACCGCGTTCGTCGTCAGCTCGTGGAACGCCAGCGCCAGCGATTGGGCCGCCGAGGCCGGGATCACCACATCCGGCGCGCCGCGCAGAATGATCCGCGTGCCGATCAGCTCGGCAAAATGCGGCAGCTGCGAGCGGACAAGCGCTTCAAGCTCGATGTCCTGCCAGCTGCGCCGCACCAGAAGATCCTGCGCCGCCGACATGCTCTCGAGACGGCTCTGGAACACCGGCAGGAAATCATCGGGCCGCGAGCGCGCCGTCTGACGCGAGATCGCCAAGATCAGCGAGACGAGATTCTTGCTCCGGTGGTTGAGCTCATGCAGCAGCGCGTCGATGGTCTCCTGCGCCTTGCGCGCCTCGGTGACATCCTCGACGATGGCGGCCAGCCCGGACACGCGGCCCGCAGAACGGATCGGAAAGAAATGCTCTTTCCAATAGCGCCGCTCGGAGGGCCGGGCCGGGGTGCTGCCCGAGATCTCCACATCGCGCTTGGCGACGCCGCTGTTCAGGATCTCTTGCAGCAGGCTGGTCACGCCGTCGATATCGACCACATCGGGCAGCAGTTCCTTGGGGGTCTTGCCGATGTGCACTTCGGGCGCCAGACCGTTCATCTCGGCCAACAGCGGGTTGATCTTCACGAACCTCAGATCGCGGTCCCAGATGCCGATGCCGACCGGCGCGTCGTTGAACAGCGCGTCGATCACATCCGCCTCTTCCATGCGCCCGTCGCCGCGCGCCGCCGGAGCCGCACCTTGGCCCGCCGGAAAACTCGAGGCATCGACCACATCGGTCACATCCGTCTCGACGCCCGAGAGCTTGACCGCAGCGCCCGCCGCATCGCGGACAACCACGCCCCGATCCAACACAAAGCGCAGCCGTCCATCGGGGCGCACGATGCGGAACCTGTGCTCGAAACGGTCGGCCTTGGCGCAGACCTCGGCCATCTCTTGGCGGATGCGGTCGCGGTCCTCGGGGTGCACCGAGGTGAAAAACCCCTCGCCGCGATCCGGGGCCTGCGTCAGCCCATAGAGCGCCAGCAGGCCCTTGCTCCACAACAGCCGGTCGCCGGAAAGATGCCACTCATAGCTGCCCGTTCCCGGGATGACCTCGTCAATATCCAGCACGGTTTGTTCCAAAGTGCCCCCTCGGCTGATCTCCAGAACTCCATCTGTGGTCGCGGCGGTGCCAAATAAAGGCCCGCGCGAGATTTGACCCTATCTGCAATCATATGGGGTAAAAAGGACGGAGTTGCGTCACCCCGCATATTCACGCAGCCGTTAAAAGCGCTGCCCGCGAATGCGCCGATCAGAGCCGGCGCGGCCCGCTGCGCCCCCCTGCGCGCGGTCGGTTTCAGAGTTCCCGTTCTCGGCAAAGCCCACTAGGGTCAGCCGCGGATGGAGGGACCCGATGACCAAGCTGCTGAGCCTCAACGATTTTGAAACCCCGGCCCGGCGGCGCCTGCCGCGGCCGCTGTTTGGCTATATCTCCGGCGGCACCGAGACCACCGCCGCCCGCGCCGACAATCGCGGGGTGTTTTCCGAGCACCGTCTGGTGCCCCGCGTGCTGCGCGGCGTCGAGGGGCGCAGCCTGACCCATCCGCTCTTTGGTCGCGACTGGCAGGCCCCGTTTGGCATCGCGCCCATGGGGATCGCCGCGCTGATGGCGCGCGACGGCGATGTGGCCATGGCCCGCGCCGCGCAGGCCGAGGGCATCCCCTATTGTCTCAGCGGCTCGTCCCTCACCCCGCTCGAGCGGGTGCGCGAGGCCAATCCCGACGGCTGGTTTCAGGCCTATCTGCCGGGCGAGGATGACCGCATCCGCGCGCTGATCGAGAGGGTGCGCAAGGCGGGCCACGAGACGCTCGTGCTCACCGCCGACGCCGCGGTTCTGGCCAACCGCGAGAACAACATCCGCTCTGGCTTTTCCACGCCGCTGCGGATCTCGCCGCGGCTGCTGTGGGATTTCGGTCTGCGCCCGCGCTGGGTGTTCGGCACCTTCCTGCGCGACCTGATGACCCACGGCATGCCGCATTTCGAGAACTCCTTCGCCGAGCGCGGCGCGCCGATCATCTCGCAGCGCGCGGCGCGTGATCACGGGCGCAAGGACCACCTGAACTGGCAGCATGTGGCGCTGATCCGCGATCTGTGGAAGGGGCGGCTGGTGATCAAAGGGCTGCTCTCGCCGCTCGATGTGGCCGAGGCGCGCAAGCTGGGCTGCGACGGCGTCATCCTGTCGAACCACGGCGGGCGGCAGCTCGATTACGCGATCAGCGGCGTGCGCGCGCTGGCGGTGGCGCGCGAGGAAGCGGGCGACATGGCGCTGATGGTCGACGGCGGCATCCGGCGCGGCACCGATGTGGTCAAGGCGCTGGCGCTGGGGGCGGATTTCGTCTGGGTCGGGCGGCCCATGCTCTATGCCGCGGTGATCGGCGGCGAGGCGGGCGTGACCAAGGCGATCGGCATCCTCAAGCGCGAGCTGCACCGCGACATCGGCCTGCTGGGGCTGATGAGCCCCAGCGAGGTGTCGGCGGCGCATCTCGAAACGCCAGCTTGAACGCCGGTCGCGGCGGCACCTCGGGGGCGTGGAGCGCGGCAAACACAGCTCCTGATGTTTAGTTGCGGATATGGAAACAATCAGAAGTAAAGCGCTCGCGAAACAAGCAAGGATATTTACAAACTCACAAAGATTATGCTTTGCTCGACATATGACCCCTGCAGGGGCGCAAGATTTAGATCACTGCGGTTTCTTTTCCGCGCGGCCAATTTCCGGTCAGCCTATGGGACACCGCCAATTCAAGGCGCGGCCCTGCACAGTAGATTACTGATTATAAATGATTTTTGTGAGGAACTATGAAGTATCTTGTTGTTGGTGTCGCCGCCGTCTCACTGTTGTCGGCCTGCGGCGGGAGTGGAGGCGGTTCAAATAACTCCACCGGTCTCTCCGAACTCGTATCATTCGTTGAAGATGGCTCTGCCGATGGCACCTATAGCGCCAGCGGCATGGGTGTCTCGACCCGTTACGTCACCAATGCCGACGGCACGGTGACCTCGGTCGAAACGCCGGTCTCGGACCGGAACATCGACGCCTCGCTGACCTTCGAGGACGGCGAGATCGAGGCGATCAGCGTCGAAACCCCCGACGGCACGCTCACCTTCTCGCGCAGCGCGGGCGACACGTTCACCGTGCAGCAGGGCGCGATCACCGCGGTCAGCGCCGATGGCGACCGGATCATGGTCACCGCCGACCCGCTGCAGCAAGGCTATGAGTACCAGAGCTATGGCACATGGCAGACCGGGCTGACCGGCACCACGCGGCTGGCAGGCGCAGGCTCGATCGGCGCGCGCACCAGTGCCAGCCAGATGCCCAGCAGCGGCTCCGCCAGCTACTATGGCGACAGCACCGGGCAGGTGTTCACCGATGGCGAGGTGGCGGTGACCACCTCCTATATCGCCGTGGACACCGATTTCGACACCGTCGAGGTCTATAGCTCGGAAACCGTCACCGCCGATCCGATCACCGGGGTGATCACCGGCTCGCGGTCCGATCTGGACTTCTACGCAGAGGGCAGCGTTTCCGGCACCGGCTTTGCCGCAACCATGGACACGGGCACGCTGACCGGCACGGTCGACGGGCAGTTCTATGGCCCGGATGCGGCTGAGGTGGGGGGCACCTTCTCGGGGACCACCGCCGACAGCACCTATATCGGCGCGTTCGGCGCCATCCAGTGACCATGGCCCGCATAGGCCCCCGTGCGGCGCCGCGCCGCACGGTCCTGCCCCGCCTCGCCACGCTTGCGCTTCTGGCGCTGCTTGGCGGCGGGCTTGGGGCTGGCACGGCGCGGGCGCAGGATATGGCCCCCGCCGCCACGCCAGAAGCCACCCCCGACCCCGCGCAGATCGAGGCGCGCTTTCAGCAGGCGATGACCACCCGCGACCCCGAGGCGGCGGTGCGGCTGCTGCGCCGCATCCTGGCGCAGGATCCGGGACTGGTGCGGGTGCGCCTCGAACTGGCGCGCGCGCTCTTCGAGGCCGGGCAATATGCCCGCTCGCGTGAACAATTCCGCATCGTGCTCTCCAGCCCCGACCTGCCGCCGCAGGTGCGCGACAACGTGCTGCGCTTCATGCGGGCGATCGACGAAAAGCGCGGCTGGCGCGCCGAATACAGCATCGGGCTGCGCGCCCCGCGCGGTGCCGGGCGCAGCTATGACACCGACAGGTTCGATTTCGACCTCGGCGACGGCCCCCTGCCGTTCGAGATGAACCGCCCCGATCCGCCGCTGACCGGGCTGGCGCTGCGCGGCGCGGCGCGGCGGCAATGGCCACTGGCCACGCGCATGGGCGGCGCCACGCTCACCGCCTATCTGCGCGGCGCGGGCGAGATTTATGAGACCGAGGGCGACATCTTCGACGAGGCCAGCGCCGAACTGGCCGCCGGTCTGCAGTTTACCTGGCCGCGCAGCACCGCCTATCTCGAACTGCTGGCGGGCACCGATTACGACGCCTGGGAGATGACCGAGGAGCGCTTCGGGCTTGGCGCCGGGATCAGCTGGCGCAGCGCCTCGGGCCTGACCACCGCGCTCGAGGCCGAGCTGATGGACGTCACGCTTGGCGGCTTTGAGGGCGAGGATGTCACCCGCGCCAGCGCCAGCGCCACGGTGATCAAACCGCTTGGCGGGCGGGCGCAGATCGCCGCCAGCCTCTCGCTGCAGCATCAGGCGGCGTGGCGCGACGATCTTTCCTACGACTACGCCGAGCTGCGCCTCGGCGGGCGCACCGAGGTCGGCGGCGGCTTTCTGCTGGAGCCGTCGGTCTATGCGCTGGCCTTCGAGCAGGTGGCGGCGGGCGCGGGCTTTTCCGAGACCCGCTCCGAACGCGAATACGGGCTGGAGCTGCGCATCGACAAGACCGACACGTTCGTCTTTGGCCGCCTCACCCCCTATGTCGAGATCGCGGCGGCGCGGCGGAGCAGTTCGATCGACGCCTACAGCTATCGCGAGCTGCGCATCGGGGCGGGGCTGAGCAGCGCGTTCTGATCCGCCCTGCCCCGCTTATCCCCCCTGCCCCGCCGCAGGTCACTCGCCCGCGACGCTTTTGCCCGCCTGCGAGCGCAGCCAGCCGCCCATGTCGCGCAGCCGTTCCTCGGCGACGGTGCCAAAGCCGATGGCATGCAGATAGTCGCGCACCAGCCCGCTGCCCGGATCCACCGCCACGGCCACCCCCGCCGCCTCCAGCGCCTCGCCATAGGCCGCGCCGCTGTCGCGCAGCGGATCATGCTCGGCCAGCGCGATATAGGCGGGCGGCAGCCCGGCGTGCGACGATGCCAGAAGCGGCGCAAGCTGCGGGTCATGCGTGCGCAGGCTGGTGTCGGGGCAATATTGCTCCTGCGCCGCCATCAACTGGTCGAGCGTCCAAAGCGGCCCCTCGCGGTTGACCTGCGCCGAGGGCCGCGTGGTGTCGAAATCGCAGATCGGATAGATCAGCAACTGCGCCGCCAGCGGCACGCCCGCATCGCGGCAGCGCAGCGCGGCGACCGCCGCGAGGTTGCCGCCCGCGCCATCGCCGCCGATCGCCAGCTTGCCCGGGTCGATGCCCAGCATCTCGTGCTGCGCCTTGGCCCAAGCGACCACCGCGCCGATCTGCTGCAGCGCCGCCGGATAAGGCGCCTCGGGGGCCAGCGCGTAATCGGCAGAGATCACCAGATAGCCCGACAGCGCCGCCAGCCGGGCGGTGATGTTCCAATGGGTCTCGGGGCTGCCCTGCCGCCACGCGCCGCCGTGCAGATAGATCAACGCCGGCAGCGGCTCGGGCCCCTCGGGGCGGAACAGCCGCACGCGCACCGGCTCGGCCTCGCTGTCGATCCAATGCTCCTCGTCGGTCTCGATCCCCTCGGGGCTGGGCAGCCGCAGCGAGCGCGAGACCGACTCGAAATGCAGCCGCCGCGTCGCCGCATCGCCGTCGGTCGGAAGGCTCGCCCATGTGGCGTCCCATGTCTCGCGGAAGCGGTAGATGTCGGGATGGATCACCCGCGTCTCGGCGATCGGCTTGGCCGAGGCTTCCTCGACCGACAGCCCCGGTTTCATCACGAAGCGCAGCATCATGTCGCCCACATGGCGGCGCAGCTGCTGCTGGCCCTTGGGGGTGAAGAGATCATCGCCGAACAGGCTGGAGAAGGTCGCCCGGTTCGACACGTTGAACACCGCCAGCGCCGAGATATGCCAATGCAGCTCCAGCGCGGTCAGCCCGCGGCGGAACAGCCCGGCGGCGCAGCCGCGCTGATAGATCTCGTCCAAGAGCCGGATCGCCGAGATATTCTGCCCCGCCATATCGCCATCGCTTTGCATGTGGCGCGCGTCATGGATGTTCTCGACCATCACCAGCCGCACGAAATCGCGGTCCTCGGCGTGGTGGTCAAAGGTGAACTCCGCCAGCCGCCGCAGCGCCTCCACCGGGTGCAGGCTGGCCAGTTCCAGCTCGTCCTCGGCGCTGCGCACCCGCGAATAGGCCTCCTGCAGCACCGCGCGGTAGAGCCCCTCCTTGTCGCCGAAGTAATAGTAGATCATCCGTTTCGAGGTCTCGGTGCGCGCCGCGATCTCGTCGATCTTCGCACCGGTGAGCCCGTTGGCCACAAAGGCCTCGCGCGCCACTTTGAGGATATTGGCGCGCACCGCCTCGGGGTTCTGTTTCCAGTTGCGCCGCGCCGGGCTGTCACCATTCGGAGCGGGCTCGCGTTTCTTCACGCTGACATCCTCCATCAAATGTTCTCCAATCAAAATCTGCGACCGCTGAGGCGGGAAACCTCTGCCATCCGAGCCAGCACGGGCCCGGTGTCTGCTTCCGCCGCGCCGGGCGACCCCTCTTCAAACACGCGACAAGCGGTTGCGATGACTTTCTAATGTTCCCCGAACTTGGCTCGGGGCTTGGTGTAATCAAGGTAATGAACGAATTTGTACAAATTAAGGTCTGCGGACCGGCGATGGTCCTGCACACCCCCGCCGCCCTCATTTCACCCCTTGAATCACTGGACGATCCGCAGGGTCACGGGAAGGTCTCATGCCACCAGAGTCTCACAGCGGCTACCTAAAAGTATAGCGAGAATAGTCGCAGGCAACGGGAGCGTGAAGAGATTGTGACACGGGCGTACAATGCACCGGCGGGTCTTTGCCCCAAAATGTCCCACGCTGCCCGCGACTTGAGCAACGGCGCGGCCCCCTCCCCTCAGCCGTGCCGCCCGGTGTCTTCGGCGGCGGCGAGGCTTTCGTTGCCCGACAGCGCCCAGCGGGTCAGCGGGCGGGCCAGCGCGATCAGCACCAGCCCCGCCACCGCGCTGCCGGTGAACAGCCCGTTGAACAGCCCCGGCAGCTCCGAGGGCGTCTCGGTGTCCATGCCCGCCGCGAGCAGCCCGGCAATCAGATTGCCGAGCGACGCGGCGAGGAACCAAAAGCCCATCATCTGGCTGGTGAAACGCTCCGGCGCCAGCCGCGAGAAGGTCGACAGGCCCACCGGGCTCAGCAGCAGCTCGGCGCAGGTGTGGATGAAGAAGGTGCCGATCAGGAACAGCGCCGAGACCTGCACCCCGGTCATCGCCACTTTTGCCGCGGGCACCAGCAGCCAGAAGCCGAGGCCCACCAGCACCAGCGCCAGACCGAATTTCACAAAGACCGAGATCTCCCAGCCGCGGTCCTGCGCCCGCGTCCAGAACCATGCGAACAGCGGCGTCAGCAGGATGATGAACGCCGGGTTGAGGTTCTGGAACCACGAGGCCGGCACCTCAAAGCCCATCAGGTCGCGCCGGGTCAGCTCGGCGGCGAAGATCGACAGCGACGAGCCCGCCTGCTCGAAGCGCGACCAGAAGAGCGCCGCGGCGACAAACAGGATCGCCAGCACGATCATCCGCTTCTTCTCGTCGGCCGACAGCTCGCCCGCGATGTAGATGTTGAGAAAGAACCCCACCGCCACCGTCACGATCAGCACGCCGGTGGCCTGCGCCACACCCTCGGCGCTGCGCACGTCCAGCACCCCGGCGGCGATCAGCGCGCCAAGGATCAGCACCACCGCCGCCGACAGCCCAAGGCTCACCAGACGGTCGCGCCCCGCCTCCGCCGGGTCTTTCTGCGGCGGGCGCGCGCCCTTGCCACGCAGCGAGCCGCGCCCGGCGTGCAGGAAGTTCAGCAGCCCCAGCAGCATCGCCACCGCCGCCGCGCCAAAGCCATAGTGCCAGCCCCAGACCTCGCCCAGATAGCCCGCAACAAAGCCGCCAAGGATCGCGCCGATGTTGATGCCCATGTAGAAGAACGAGAACCCGGCGTCGCGCCCGCCCACGTCATCCTTGGGGTAAAGCTCACCCACCATACTCGAGATATTGGGCTTCAGCAGCCCCGTCCCCAGCGCGATGCAGACCAGCCCGGCCAGGAAAATCCACGCGGTAGAGCCCGAGATCGCCAGCAGGATATGCCCAAGGATGATCACCAGTCCGCCCACGGTGATCGCCCGCCGCGCGCCCCAGAACCGGTCGGCGATCCAGCCGCCGGGCAGCGCGAGGATATAGACCGCCGCCGAGTAGATGCCGTAGATCGCCACCGCCTCGGAGGTCTGCATCCCCATGCCGCCGGTCTCGACGGCGTCGATGAGGTAAAGCACGAGAATGGCGCGCATGCCGTAGAAGCTGAACCGCTCCCACATCTCGACGAGGAAAAGCGCGGGCAGCCCGGCGGGGTATCTGGCAAATCTGGACATGGAAAAGGCCTGAACCGGAAACAATGGCGCGAGACTAGCGCCCAAAATGCCTCAGGGCGAGTGGTTTAGCCATTTCTCGCGCATGACGAGCGGCAGCCTGCCGACCGCGCCCCGCGCTGCCAGACCGCTCAAGAAGGGCTCACGAGAAGGCCCCCCAGAACATGGCGTGCCACACTTCCCGGAAATATCCCCTATGCGGCCAATTTTCGCCCCATTTCCCCCATTGGTTGTGAGCTGTCAGTGTGAGGGGTTGGACGATGATCAGTTCGCAGGTTACTGGGTTCACCGCGGCGGAACAGCCGCAGCCGCTTGAGAGTGGCACCAATGTCGTGGCGCTGCGCGGCGCGCTGGCGCCGCAGGTCCAGCCCGATCTCGAAACCGCCCCCGACACCGCCCGCGAAACCCTCAGCACCCCCGGCCTGCTGGTGGTCGATCTCGACGGCACTCTGGTGCACACCGACACGCTGTTTGAAAGCTTCTGGTCCGCACTTGGCCGCGACTGGCGCGGCGCGCTCGGCGCCGCCCGCGCGCTGCTGCAGGGCCGCGCCGCGGTCAAGCACAGCCTCGCCCAAGCCGCCGCCCTCGAGGCCGAGCATCTGCCCTATGACCGCGCGGTGCTGGCCTATATCGAGGCATGGCGCGCCGAGGGCGGCCGCGCGGTGCTGGTCACCGCCGCCGACCAGAGCATCGCCGATGCGGTCGCCGCCCATACCGGGCTTTTCGACGAGGCGCATGGCTCGGACGGGCAGACCAACCTCAAGGGCGCGCGCAAGGCCGCCTTCATCACCGCGCGCTGGGGTGCCAGCCGCTTTGCCTATATGGGCGATGCCAGCGCCGACCTGCCGATCTGGCAGCACGCCAGCCGCGCCATCACCGTCAACGCCCCCGCCGCACTGCGCCGCCGCTCTGAACGTGTGGCGCAGCACACCGAACATATGCGCACCCGCGGCTTTGCGCTGCGCCCCTATCTCGATGCCCTGCGCCCGCATCAATGGCTGAAGAACCTGCTGGTCTTCCTGCCGATGCTGGCGGCGCATCAACTCTCCGCCGGCAGCCTCGGCCATGCGCTGGCCGCTTTCGCGTCGTTCTGCCTCGTCGCCAGCGCGGTCTATGTGCTCAACGACCTGCTCGACCTCAACTCCGACCGCGCCCACCCGCGCAAGCGCGCCCGGCCCTTCGCCTCGGGCCGCCTGCCGATCGCCCATGGTCCGGCGATGCTGCTGGCGCTTGGCGGCGGCGGGCTGGGGATCGCCATGGCCATGGGGCCGCAGATGCTGGCGGTGATGACCGGCTATATGACCCTGACCACCGCCTATTCGCTCTATCTCAAACGCGCGGCGGTGATCGATATCCTTGCGCTTGCAGGGCTTTACACCATGCGCATGGTGGCGGGCGCTGTGGCGCTGGGGATCGAGCTTTCCGCATGGCTCGCCGCCTTCTCGCTGTTCTTCTTCTTCGCGCTGGCGGCGGTGAAGCGGCAAGCGGAACTGGTCGACCACAAGGCGCGCGGCAAGACCGCCCCCGCCGGGCGCGGCTACAGCACCGACGATCTGCCGATCATCACCATGGTGGGGCTTGGCTCGGGCTATCTGTCGGTGCTGGTGATGGCGCTTTACGTGACCTCGCCCGCGGTGCTGGCGCTTTATTCGATGCCGCAGGCGCTCTGGGGGATTTGCGCGGTGCTGCTCTATTGGGTGACGCGCATGGTGCTGCTCACCCAGCGCGGCCAGATGCATGATGATCCGGTGGTCTTTGCCGCCCGCGACCGCGTCAGCCATCTCTCGGCGCTGGCGATCCTCGGCTTCGGCCTCTGGGCGGCGCTTGGCGAGACGCTCTGGACCGCCCTGACGTGACCCGGCTGAGCCTCCCCACGCTGGTGCTGCGCTATGCGGGCTTTGCCCTGCTGGCGATGGCGGCCAACCTCGGCACACAGCGCGCGGTGCTCGCCTTTGGCGACCCCGAGCAGCTGCTGCTGCCCGCCATCGCGCTTGGCACGCTGATCGGGCTGGCGGTGAAATACGCGCTCGACAAGCGCTGGATCTTCCACGACCGCGGCACCACGCCCCTACCCCGGCAATTCGCCCTCTACAGCCTGATGGGCCTTGCCACCACGGCGCTGTTCTGGGGCACGGAAACCGCCTTCTGGCTGCTCTGGCGCAGCGATGCGGCGCGCGAGCTTGGCGCCGCGCTGGGGCTGAGTGTGGGCTATGTGGTGAAATACCGTCTCGACCGGCGCTTCGTCTTTGCCGTAGCAATGACGGGTGAGGACAGCAACGAGACCCCGCGAGAGGGGCAGGAGCAGGCGGCGTGAAACTGACCGGTTGGGGGCGCTTTGCCCCGCGCGACACCGCGCTGGAGGCCCCGCGCGATGCTCAGGCATTGCGCGCCCTGCTCGCCCGCCCCACAGCCACCGATCCCGCAGCCACCGACAAAGCACAGGGCGGCGCCATCGCCCGCGGCAACGGCCGCGCCTATGGCGATGCGGCGGTCGGCGCCCAGACCACGCTGTCGACCCGGCACCTCAATCGCATGATCGCATTCGATGCGCAGAGCGGCCAGCTGGTGGCCGAGGCCGGGGTGCTGCTGTCGGATGTGATCGACGCCTTTCTACCGCGCGGCTGGTTTCCCATGGTCACCCCCGGCACCCGCTTTGTCACCTTGGGCGGCATGGCGGCGGCGGATGTGCACGGCAAGAACCATCATCTGGACGGCAGCTTCCGCGCCTGCGTCGACTGGCTCGACCTGATGGGCCCCGATGGCGAGAGTCGCCGCTGCAGCCGCACCGAGAATGCCGAGCTGTTTGACTGGACGCTGGGCGGCATGGGGCTCACCGGGGTGATCCTGCGCCTTGCGCTGCGGCTGCTCGCGGTCGAAAGCGGCTGGATCGGCCAGACCACCCTGCCCTGCCCCGACCTCGATGCGGTGCTGCGCGGCTTCGAAGAGCATGAGAGCGCCCCCTATTCCGTGGCATGGATCGACTGCCTCGCCAGCGGCAGCGCGCTTGGCCGTTCGCTGCTGACGCTTGGCCACCATCTGCCGCGCGCCAAGCTTGAGGCCGCGCAGGCCGCCGACCCGTTCGCCAGCGCCAAACGCGGCGCCCGCAAGCTGCCCTTCGATCTGCCGGGGTTTGCGCTCAACCGCCACAGCGTGCGCGGCTTCAACGCGCTCTACTACCGGCGGGGCTGCGCTGCCGCGGGCGCGGGCGTCACCGACTGGCAAAGCTATTTCTACCCGCTCGACGCGATCCTCGGCTGGAACCGCATCTATGGCCGCCGCGGCTTTGTGCAGTTCCAATGCGTGTTGCCCGACGCCAGCGCCCGCGCGGGGCTTGCCGCGCTGCTGAGCGCCACCGCCGAGACCGGCTGCGCCTCTTTTCTTGCGGTGCTGAAACGCTTTGGCGCGCAGGACGGCGCGTTTTCCTTTCCGATGCAGGGCTACACGCTGGCGATGGATTTCCCCGCCAGCCGCCGCGCGCTGGCGCTGCTCGACCGGCTCGACGCCATCACCCTCGACAACGGCGGGCGCTTCTATCTGGCCAAGGATGCCCGGATGCGCGCCGAGACCCTGCACCGCGCCGATCCGCGCGCCGCCGATCTCGCCGCGCTGCGCGCCCGCGCAGGCATGGCCGCCCCGCTGCAATCGGCCCTTTCGCAAAGGCTTTCGCTATGACCTCTCTTCCCCCCGTCCTGATCCTCGGCGCGCGCTCGGACATCGGTCTGGCGGTGGCGCATCGCTTCGCCGCCGCGGGCCATCCGCTGCAACTGGCCGCGCGCCACGCCGACACGCTCGAGCCCGAGCGCGCCGATCTTGCCCTGCGCCACGGGATGAGCGTGACCCTGCATGAGTTCGACGCGCTCGACACTGCCGGGCATGGCGCTTTTGTCGAGGCGCTGCCGCAGCTGCCCGGCATCGCCGTTTGCGCCGTCGGGCTGATGGGCACGCAAGAGCACAGCGCCGCCGAGCCCGAGGCCGCCATCGCGGTGCTGCGCAGCAATTTCGAAGGCCCCGCCAGCATCCTCGCGCATCTCGCCAACCGCTTCGAGGCGCGCGGCTCCGGCACGCTGGTCGGCATCAGCTCGGTCGCGGGCGAGCGCGGGCGGGCGACGAATTACGTCTATGGCGCGGGCAAGGCCGGGTTCACCGCCTTTCTGTCGGGGCTGCGCAACCGCCTCGCCGGGCGCGGGGTGCAGGTGCTGACCGTGCTGCCGGGCTTTGTCACCACCCGCATGACCGAGGGAATGGACCTGCCGCAAAAGCTCACCGCCGCCCCCGAGGAAGTGGCCGAGGCGATCTTCCGCGGCTGCAGCAAAGGCCGCGACGTGATCTATGTGCGCCCGATCTGGCGGGTGATCATGGCGGTGATCCGCGCCATCCCCGAGCGGGTGTTCAAGAAGCTGAGCCTCTGACCCCCCTGCCCTGCCCGCTTTACGCTTCTCCTGCCGACCCCGCCGATCCAAGACCTCGACCCAAGGACCCGCCCGATGCAAGACAGCTCCCCCGCCCTCGCCGAGACCGGCCTTCCCGGTGCCCGCGTTCCCGGCGAGCCGGTGCTCTTCCGCCTCAGTGCCATGAGCCGCGCGGTGCTGATGGCGATGTTGCTCGCGATGCTGCTCTTTGCCACGGCGCAACATATGGGCGGGCTGCTTGGCAAGGACCCCCTGTTCCTCGATTTCAACGTTTTCTACATGGTCGGCGAGTATGTCTGGCAGGGCCGGGTTGCCGAGACCTATGATTTTGGCCTTTTCGCACCGGCGCAGGATGCGGTGAACGGGCCCGATCAGGGCTTCATGCCATGGACCTATCCGGCGCAGATGGACCTTTTCGTCGCGCTGCTGGCGCTGCTGCCGCGCTGGCTGGCCTATTTCGCCTTCGCCGCCGGGTCGCTGGCCGGATTCCTCTGGGTGCTGAAACGGCTCGCCGGGGTGCATTTCGACGCCGCGCTGGTGCTGGTGCTGCCAGCGCTGATGGTGACGCTGCTGACCGGGCAGAACGGCATGATGACCGCCGCGCTGGTGGGCAGCTACGCGCTGCTGGCGCTGCGCGGCACCGGTTCTGCGGGCGTGCCGCTGGGGCTGATGGCGATCAAGCCGCATCTCGCGGTTGGTCTCGCCTTGCACGCGCTGGTGACGGGCCGCTGGAAGGTTCTTGCGGTCTCGGTGGCCGTCACCCTCGCCGCGGTCGCCGCCGCCACGCTGGCCTTCGGCCCCGGCATCTGGACCGTGGTGGCGCAAAGCGCGCAGGACTCCGGCACCTATCTGGCCGAGGGGCGCTATCCGTTGTTCCGCATGAGTTCGGTCTACGCCGGGCTGCGCAACTCCGGCGCCTCCGCCGATCTCGCCTTCGCCGCGCAGGCCAGCGTGGCGGCGCTGGCGCTCGGGCTGGTGGCGGCTCTGGCGCTGCGCCGCTGGCAACCAAGGCGGTTGCTCGGCGTGGCGCTGCTGTCGAGCTATGCGGTGAGCCCCTACAACTACGATTACGACCTCTGCGCGGTGGGGATGGCGCTGGCGCTGCTGCTGCCCGACGCCGCGCGCTTCGCCGGGGTCGGCGGCAAGATCGCCCTCGCGGTCTGCTGCTGGAGCGCCTGCGGTCTCGCGGTCTTCGGTGCCTCGGTGCCGGGCCGGTTCGACAGCCTGATGGCGGCGCTGTCGATGCGCGGAGAGTTCCCCTCGATCGCCACGCTCGGCTTTCTCGGGGCCTTCGGGCTGCTGCTTTGCTACGCCGTGAAGGGCGAACGGGCCGCGCGCGCGGGTACATACTAATTTAACATAATACTTTAATGAAGACCGCTGTCCCCGCGGGGACAGAAGGCTGATCCGCGGCCTGAAGCCTGCCACAGTGCGTAGCCGCCAAAGCCCGTCCCCTGTCTGTCCCCGCGGGGACAGTCCCGCGCCGAGCGCCCAGATCGAGCCTAAGGGAGGCTCTGCCCCCGGCCGCACAGCGGCCTCCCCCGGGATACTTCGCTCTAGACGAAGGGGGGATGCCCTAGGTGTCCCCGCGGGGACAGTCATGCAATGAGCGTCGATGCCGGAGCATGAGGGGGCTCCGCCCCTGCCCGCCGCAGGCGGACTCCCCGGGATATTTAGGCCAAGAGGAAGGACCTAGGGCGGAGCTGTCCCCGCGGGGACAACGGGAAAGCCGGTCGGTGCGCCAGCACTCAGAGAGCCTTTGCCGGGGTCTGTCCCCGCGGGGACACGTGATCACCCGCCCCAGAAAGAGCGCCTCAGCCGCTGCCAAGGCGCGCGCCAAAGGCGCGCTGTCCCCGCGGGGACACTCACCAGATTGCCCGGTGCGGCGGCGCCTCTTGGGTCTTGTCCCCGCGGGGACAGACCCGCGCCTGCCGCTTCGTCTAGATGAAAATATCCCGGGGGCGGCCGCCATGCGGCCAGGGGGCAGAGCCCCCATTTTCACCCCTGTCCCCGCGGGGACAGACCGCTAAGTCCTGGGCCAGACCTGCGCCGCGCTGGGTCTTGCACTGGGTCTCGCACTGGGTCTCGCGCGCCGCCAAGCAGGCACAAAAAAGCCCCTGTCCCCGCGGGGACAGGGGCGCAACCCTGCTGGCAATGATGCGCCGCGTCAGTCGTCGAGTGCTGCCATGAAGGCCGCCACCGCTGCCTCCAGCCGGTGCCGGTCGATGCTCGAGAAGTCCCGCTCCATCGCCAGCTCCACCTTGCCGTCGCGCGCCGCGCAGCGGACTGTCCCCGCGGGGACAGTGCAGCGCAGCGTCGTCTTGGCGGCGGCATTGGCGCTCGATCCTTTCGGCTTCGGCGCCGCCTTGGGCGCGGATTTCACCGCGTCGGTCAGCCGCGCCACCTCGTAATCGGACGAGACCTCGCCCTGCCCGGCCAGCATGGTTTTCAGCCCCGCCGAGAAACCCGGCTCGTCACCCATGCGCTTCACCAGATCGAGACCCAGCTGCCGCGAGATCGCCTCGGGGTGGCGCAGTTCGCCGCCGAGCTCTTCGAGCAGCGTGGCAAAATGGCGGATGTAGCTGCGCTTTTGCCGCCCGGCGGAGGCGTAGAGCAGGGTGATCGCCTCTTCGATGTCATCGGTGTCGGTCGCCGGATCGCGCGCGAAGCTCAGCGCCAGCTGCGCCATTTCGGCAAAGGAGATGCCGCGGCGCACGAGGTTCTCGTCGACCATCTTGCGGTAGAGACCCACCAGCGCCTCGCCGGAGGCGACCAGCCCGGCGGGGATGCGGGCGTAGGCCTCGTCGCCGGTTTCCGCATAAAGCTCGCGGAAGGCCGACAGACGCCGGAAGCCCTGCACCAGTTCGAAGTGATCGCCCACCGGCTCGACGCGGATCGGGTTCGACAGGCCGACCTCGCGGATCGAGGCCTTGAGTTCCTCGATCTCGGGGTCCGGCCCGGCGGCGCGGTCGCGGGTGAGCTTGGTGGTCAGCACCGCGTCGATCGGCACCAGATCGGTGATCAGCCCTGCCCGCTTCAGCCGCACATAGTCATGCGCCAGCCGGTCGTTCTCTTCGCGGATCGCGCGCTCGGCTTCGGCGCGGTCGCGCAGCGCTTCGGCGTTTTCGCTGATCGCCGCCGCCATCGGGCCGCGCCGTGTCCCCGCGGGGACAGCGGGCCGCGCCGGCTCGTCGCTCGCGGTCTTGCGCCCGCCGCCGGTGTAGACCCCATCGGGCGTTTCGGGAAAGTCGATGTCGAAACCGCGTCGCTTGCTCATGCCTCATCCTCCAGCTTGTCCCACGCGGTCAGCACGTGGCTGCGGAACTCCTCATAGGCGCGGTCGAAAGAGGCGCGCGCCCGGCGCCATGTCTCGCGGGTCATCTCGCGATAGTCGATTTCATAGATCGAGCTGAGGAAGCGGCCGGATTGCTCGACGGCGCGGGTCATCTCGATCGGGTGTTCGGTCATCCTCTCATCCCAGACCTTCTGGAAAGCTTGCCGCATCGCGCGGTGCAGATCATTGCCGCTCTCGTAGCGGGTCAGCAGGAAGCGCACATCGAGGAACGCCTTGGGCAAGGTGAGTGTCCCCGCGGGGACAACGCCTTCGAAGCCCGACAGATCGCCGAGCGCTTCGCTGAGCTGGCCGATGAAGGAGGTGGTGGAATCATATTCCCAATAGCCCGGCCCCGAGGGGATATAGAGCATGTCGGCAGCGAAGACCGCGTTCATGCTTTGGTACCCGATGGCGGGCGGGCAGTCGAAGATCACCAGATCGTAGGCATCGGGCGGCAGGCTGTCGAGGTAGCGGCTGACCGCGGCAAAGAACGACCACTCGGGGTTGAGGTGCCGGTACTGCGCCGAGGCAAATTCGACAAAGGCTGCGTTGGCGCAGGAGGGGATGATGTCGATCGTCGGCCAGGAGGTCGGCTTGATGAAATCGGCGGCGCGCAGGTCGCGCAGCCCCATGGAGGTGATCGCCTCGGGCAGCCGCCGCTCGGGCAGGGACGAGCCGCTTTCGGCGCCGCGGGTGGCGGCGTTCATCCGTTCGGTCTCGCGGATCAGGTCGCGGGCCATAATGCCCCAGACGGTGTATTCCTCGGTGATGTCCGACAGGCCCATGGAGTGGCTGAGCGTCGCCTGCGGGTCGAAGTCGACGCAGAGCACCCGATAGCCATCAAGCGCGGCGGCATGGGCGAAATGCAGCGCCACGGTGGATTTGCCCGCGCCGCCCTTGAAGTTCGAGATGGCGACGCGGAAGGCGCGTTTCTTCGCGGGGCGGGGCGGCATCAGGCTCTTGCGGTTGACCTTCAGCTTGCGGCGGATCTCGTTGATCTCTTCGAGCGAGTACCAGCGCTGGCGGCCATCCTCTTCGACCAGCCCCTGCGGCAGATGCGGGTCGGCGGCCATGCGGCCGCGCAGGGTGGATTGGTTCACCTGCAGGATCAGTTCGGCCACCTCCCAGCTGGAGAACCGGCGCAGGGTCTTTTCCATCTCGGGCGAGAAGGTCTGCTGCCGGATCCATCCCTGCATCTTCAGCGACTGCGCCTGCAGCCGCGCAAGGTCTTCATGTGTAAACATCCTGCCTCCTGTCCCCGCGGGGACACTTTCATGTTGTCGCGCCACTGCGGACGCTTTGCCTGCTGTCCCCGCGGGGACGCTCTTATGCCTGTCCCGGTAGGGACAAATTTAACCTGTCCCCGCGGGGACACCCGGTTTTGCACCTGTCCCCGCGGGGACAGTCTGGATTTGCCCCTCCGGAGAGGCCGCCGTTGCGCCTGTTGTCCCCGTGGGGACAGCTTTGGCGAAACCGCTGGACGCTAATTTCCGATGGGCAGGAATTTACGCTGAATTTGCATTCAAGGCAAAAGCTATTACTGTTTAATAAGGCATTCGCGGAAATCGTGGATTTGCCTGTGTCCTCAGCGCCGCGGCGCCTTGCAGCAAAGGGAGTCCAATTCGGCCTCAGCCCCGCGACTTACCCGGAGTCAGGGTCGGATAATGGGGGACACATTCTGGGGCTCCCCTACATATTGGGGGACATTTTTGGCAAAATAGGGGACTCCCTGAGTGTCCCCCTATACCAGACTACCGATATTTTCATTCGAAAATGGGTTTGGGTCTGGAGCCAAAACGGACCCCGGCTTGACAGAATTGAGAAACCGGACGCAAATGGCACAGGCTCGGGAAAGAGCGTTGCGTTTTCGGTCCGATCACCGCACGCTCTCCTTGGCAAAGACGCAACGGGCCGAAAGAGCCCGCATACTCGAGGCACCGCACACAGGCGGCAGGAAACACGAGGGCAGGGACATGCTTGCCACGAAAGCGGCCGGGCGCAACGCCGCCGCGATGAAATACGACCTGCTCACCGTCATGGGAGCCTATGCGCTGGCGCAGGACAAGGGCCGCCAGCGTCTGGTCCTGCGGCTGATGACGCTGGTGACCGCGCGCTACAATTGGGCCCGCGACGAACTGGCCGTGGGCCAGCGCGAGATCGCCCGGCTGTGGCTGGTGGATGAGCGCACGGTGAAACGCGAGATGGCCAAGCTGCGCGCCATGGGCTGGCTGAAGGTGAAGCGGCAGGGCGCGCGCGGGCGGGTCAGCGAATATTCCCTCGCCATCGAGCGCATCCTCGAAGACAGCCGCACGCGCTGGGGCGACGTGGGCCCCGATCTTGAACAGCGGCTCAGCGGCAGCGAGCCAGTGGACGAGAAAGTGGTGCCTCTCCCGGTTAAGGGAAAAATTCCCGCGCCCAATCTGGAAGATGAAAGCGAGTGGGGTCTGGCCCGCGCGGTGCTGCATGGCGAGGACCCGGCGCTTTACGCCGCGTGGTTCGCCGCGCTGGAACGGCGCGAGCGGGCAGGGGGGCGGCTGGTGCTGGTCGCGCCCTCGCGGTTCCACGCCAGCTATGTCTCGGGGCATCTGGGCGCGCGCCTGCTGAGCGCCTGCCGTGCCGTCGATGGCGGTGTGGATGAGGTGCAGGTGGTCACCTGACACCACGCGCTCTGGTTCGGGGGGCGCTCCTGCGCAAACTTCTGCCGACCCAAGGCTCTGAGTTGACGTGCCCGCGGCTTCCGCGCACTCTGGCTTCATTCATTTTTCGGCCAGTTTCGGTCGCATTCATTTCACTGCCGTTTTCGACCGATTCAATTTTGTAGATTTCGGAGGCACATCTATGCCCGCTGCCCTGTCGCAGAGTTCCGTCTTTTCCTTTCCCGACTTCAGCCCCACCGCCACTCTGAGCCTTGGCCTCACCGAAGCCGAGGCGCTGAGCATTGGTGCCGGTTTCGCCGTCGCCTCGAACCCGCATCCCTCGGGCGATGCCTATCTGCAAGCGACCGGCGCCAGCGCGCAGGCGGGGGGCGTTTTTGACGGTGTTGCAGGGCTTTACGATCTAACGGTGGCCTATTTCGACGAGACCGATGGGGTCTCGATGATGGAAGTGCTGGTCAATGGCACGGTGGTCGCGAGCTTTGACTGGGGCAGCACCACCGGCGATGCCATCGTCACCGCCGCTTCCATGGCCGACTATACGGTCAGCGGGCTGGTGCTGGCACCGGGCGACGTGATCGAACTGCGCGGCGCGAAGGACGGCGGCGAGCCGCTGCGCACCGATTATCTGGAGATCGCTGCCGCCGCCGCCCCGGCGCTTGACGAGAGCTTTGTGATCGAGGCCGAGGATTTGCAGATCGTCTCGGGCTTCAGCGTGCGGTCGAACGGCGCGGCCTCGGGGCGCGAGATGCTGCAGCACACCAGCGGCGATGAGGCGCGCGCCAGCTACAGCGTGCAGCAGTCCGGCAGTTTCGATCTGACCATCGGCTATTTCGACGAGACCGATGGCGTCTCGTGGTTGCAGGTGCTGGTCAATGGCGCGGAAGTGGCGCGCTTTGACTGGGATGGCAGCGGCGGGGCCAGCATCGCCAGCCGCGCGAGCCTTGTGGAAGAGGTGATCGAAGGGCTGGCGCTGGAGGCGGGCGACACGATTGAACTGGTGGGGCAGGGCGATGGCGGCGAGCCGCTGCGCGTCGATTATCTGCAGTTCACCAGTGTCGCGCCGGGCGCGAGCGGGCCGAGCGCTCCGGCGACGCTTGATCTGTGGTACCTGCGCGACGGCGAGGTCTATGTGGCGCTGAACGACGGCAGCGGCGGTTTCACCGAACTGGCCACCGGGGTCACGCCGGATGGCACTTTGCGCGCGGTGGATATGGATGGCGACGGCGATCTCGACTTTCTCGACGTGGCGGTTGTCGATCCCTTCCCGCTGCCCGAGGCCACCTCTCCGGCCGATGAGTTCATCTTTGAGGTGGTGACCACCGTCTATGAGAACGACGGCAGCGGCGGCTTTACCGAGACCACCAGCGACAGCACCAGCTTTGTTGCGGGGCTTTTCGGCTATCCCGCTTCGGTGGTGGACCGGCTGTGGCAGATCCTGCAGACCGGCGACGCCGGGGATATCGACGGCGATGGCGACGTGGATTTTGCCGCGGTGTCGGTCATCGCGGGCCGGATCATGATCTTTGACAACGCTGGGGACGACACGTTCAACCTGATCGAACTGCCGGTGCCGGAAGAGGTTTATGACCTCAGCCAAGGCGGCAATTTCGCCGGGCTCGCCGATATGAACGATGACGGCAAGCTCGACCTGCTGCTCAGCGTCGCGTGGGAGTTCAGCAGCACGCTGGTGATGATCAACGACGGTGCGGGCGGCTTCGATCCGGTGGGGAGCTATGGCGCCAGCGACGATGGCAACAGCACCGAGATCCCTGCCGACCTCGACGGCGATGGCGATCTGGATGTGCTCTTTGTCGCGGTCAGCGATGGCGGCGGCATCTACACCTACATCAATGACGGCACCGGCGCGCGGGACGCGGCGGCGGTTGCCCCGTCTTTCCCCGAGAGCGAGCTTAACGGCATCGGCTTTCTGCAGATCGGTGACTATGACGGGGACGGCAAGCTCGAGATGGTCGGGGCAAGCATCGAGGACGGCTTTGCGGGGCTCGATGCGGGGCTGCGGCTGTTCGAGTTCCCGCTCGAGGAGGGCGAGCTGTCGATCGAGGTGGCCTCGCTCGATCCCAGCCTCGTGGGCGAGTTGACCGCGCAGGGTGATTTTGACGGCGATGGCGACATTGACCTGATCCTCGTCGCCGAGGAGAGCGCCGACACGTTCGTGCTGATCAACGACGGGACGGCCCGTTTCACCGCCGTGCCCACCGGGCTCGATGCGTTCTCGAGTAGTTTCCCAACACTGTATGCAGGCGAGCTTGGAGATCTTCTCGTCGCCTGACTCGGCATGCGGGGGCCCTGGTCGCGGAGCTGGGGACCACGCGGGGACGGGGGCACCGCACCCCCGGGAAACCGGTCGCGCAGCGCGCGGCCGGTCTTCTTTTGTGCGGGAAAAGCTTTTGCGGGAAGGGGATTAGCGGCCCGTCTCGATAGGGCAGGGGGGTCATGACTACGCATACATGATCTTTCACCATATGAAATCACCGCCACGATATGAAAAAGATCTGGAGCGACGCGCCCGCCTCCTGCAGCTTTCTGGGCAGGGAGGAACTGCAGATGTCGAATGACCTGAGCATCAGGGATCAGGCCGCGCCGCCGGAGAAGACGATCCAATCCGTCGACCGCGCGCTGGCGATCCTCGAGACCATCGCCCGCCATCGCGGCGAGGTCACGCTGGCGCTGATCTGCGAGGACCTGGGGCTCAACGCCTCGACCTGCCACCACATCATCAAGACGCTGATCGCCCGCAACTACGTGCGTCCGGGCACCGCGCGGGGCCGCTATATGCTGGGCTCGCAGGTGGTGCTGATCGCCGATGCGGTCAACATCAAGGCCGAGCTTCCGGGCCGGGCGCGCCCGGTGCTGGACGCGCTCAACCAGACCACCGAAGAGGCGGTGCACCTTGCCGTGCTGCAGGGCGACGAGATGATCACGCTGGTCAAGCGTGACGCGCTGCATGCGCTGCGTGTCGACAGCGGCTCGATCGGCAAATCCACCGCGATGCATGCCACCGCCACCGGCAAGGCGCTGCTCTCGGGGCTGCCCGAGGCCGAGGTGCGGCGGCTGACCACGCAGCATGGCATGAAAGCCTTCACCAGCCACACCGTCACCGACATCGACACGCTGCTGGCCGAGCTTGCGGAGGTGCGCGCCACCGGCTGCACCATGGATCGCGAAGAATTCCAACTTTACGTGGTCTGCATTGGTGCGCCGGTGCTCGACGTAAAGGGCAAGGTCATGGCCTCGCTCAGCGTCTCCACCCCGATCAACCGCGCGACCGAGGCGCATCTTTCGCTGGTTCGGCAGGAGGTGCTCAGCGCCGCCCGGTCGCTCTCGCTTTCCCGCTACGACCCGTAAGAGGCGGACAGGACAATGAACAAACAGGATGTGAAGATCACGGCGGCGCTGTCCGGCGCCGAAGGAACGCGCGCGCGCGCCGAAGCGATCGCCGCCAGCGGCGGGTTCGAGGCGGCGCTGGCCGAAGGCACGCTGCCGCAACTGGCCGAACTGTCGCTGAGCGAGGCGCTGGTGCTGGGGCTGCTGAAGCAGGGCACGCGCAAATATCTGGCGATCTTCGGCCATGGCTCGACCGATCTGGGCGAGGTGCTGCGGATCTACACCGAGGCCGGCGTCACCCAGACCTACAACTTCCGCAACGAGGTGGAGATGGCCCATGCCGCCACTGCGCTGTCGTGGCACTACGGCGAGGTTCCGGCGCTGGTGACGTCGATCGGGCCGGGCGCGCTGCAGGCCATGGCGGGCTCGCTCGCCGCCGCCTCGAACGGCGTGGGCGTGTGGCATGTCTACGGCGACGAGACGACGCTGGGGGAGGGCTACAACATGCAGCAGATCCCCAAGGCCGAGCAGGCGCTTTATCCGCGCATGACCGCGCTGATGGGCGAGAGCTATATGCTGTGGCGGCCGCAGGCGCTGCGTGACGCGCTGCGCCGGGGTGGGCAGAAGGTCTTTGCCCCCGCGAAGGCGGGGCCGTTCTATCTGCATCTGCCGATCAACGTGCAGCCCGAAGTGGCTGAGTTCAACCTCGCCAGCTTCCCGGCGCGGCCCGCTTTCGAGCCGCTGGCACCGGAAGGGGAGGGGGCGATCACCCGCGCCGCCGAGCTGATCGCCCGCACCGACCGGGTGGTGCTGAAGGCGGGCGGCGGCTGTCGCGGCTTCGACGCCGAGATCCGCGCGCTGGCGCGGGCGGCGGGTGCCTCTGTCGTGCTGTCTCCGGGCTCGACCGGGGTGCTCGCCGACGATGACCCGCTGAACATGCATGTCGGCGGCTCCAAGGGCTCGCTGAGCGGCAATTTCGCCATGGAGCACGCCGAATTGGTGATCGTCGCGGGCTCGCGCGCCGTCTGTCAGGCGGATTGCTCGGGCATCGGCTACCCGCGGGCGCGGGCGGTGGTGAACCTCAACGCCGATGCGGGCGACGCCATGCACTATAACGACACGATCTCTTTGCTGGGGGATCTGGGCGCGGTGGCGCGGCGGCTGACCGCGGCGCTGGAGGCGCGGACCGGTGATCCCGGCAAGGAAAAATGGCTGGAGGAGTGTGCCGCGCGCAAGGCCGAGTGGGGGGCGTTCAAGGCCGAGCGTCTGGCGCTGCCGCCGCAGGTCGATCCGGTGTGGCAGGCCCCGGTTCTGGCGCAGCCCGCCGCCATCGGCATCGTGTCGGAGTTCGCCAATACCATCGGCGCGGTGAAATATTTCGATGCGGGCGACGTGCAGGCCAATGGCTTTCAGATCGTCGCCGACAGCCGCAGCGGCCAGACCTTCACCGAGACCGGGGCCAGCTACATGGGGTTCGCCACCAGCGGCATCCTCGCCTCGGCCATCGCCGATACGCCCGATTACGTCATCGCCTTCACCGGCGACGGCTCGTTCATGATGAACCCGCAGGCGCTGATCGACGGGGTCGAGCACGGGCTGCGCGGGATGATCGTGATCTTTGACAACCGCCGCATGGCCGCGATCAGCAGCCTGCAATTGGCCCAATACGGCCGCGACTTCCGCACCAATGACGGGGTCGCCGTGGATTACGCCCAGATGGCCGGATCGGTCTCTGGCGTGCTGAGCCTGAGCGTCGGGGGCACCGCGGACGCGCTGCGCACCGCGCTGGAACAGGGACAGGCCCATGACGGGCTGAGCGTCCTGCATGTTCCCGTCTACAGCGGAGAGGAGCCCCGCGCGGGCATGGGAAGCTGGGGCAAGTGGAACGTCGGAAACTGGGTCGAGGACGTGCAGTCGCGCTGGCTGCGCCAATCGCTCTGACCCTGAAACTCGAAGACCTCGAAAGGGAGGACAAGATGAGCAAGAGAACCGTAGGCTTTGTCGGTGTCGGCAATATCGGCACCCCGATGGTGCTGTCGATGCTGCGCGCCGATCTCGACGTGCTGGTGCGCGACCTGCGCAAGGATCAGGCCGCCGAATGTCTCGCCGCAGGGGCGCGCTTTGCCGAGAGCAACGCGCAGCTTTGCGAGGAATGCGAGACCATCGGCGTCGCCGTGGTCAATGACGCGCAGCTCAACCGGCTGTTCCGCGACGCCGGCGGGCTGCTGGAGCTGGCCAAGCCCGGCACCGTGCTGATCGTGCATTCCACCGTGCTGCCCGAGACCATCCTCGCGCTTGGCGCAGAGTGTGACGCGCGCGGGCTGAAGCTGATCGACGCGCAGGTGAGCGGCGGCGATCTGCGGGCGCGCGAGGGCGATCTGGCGGTCATGGCCGGGGGCGACAAGGCGGTGATCGACGCCAATCGCGATTACTTCGACGCCATCTCGCGCCGCACCGAACATATGGGCGAGCTGGGTCTTGGCGCGGCCACCAAGGTTGCCATTCAGATGATGACCTTCGGCAACTGGCTGGCGGCGATGGAGGCGATGCGCGTCGCCCGCGCCCATGGCATCGACGAGAAGCTGCTGGCCGACTTCGCCACCGACACCACCTCCGACAGCTGGGTCTGTCAGGTCTGGGGCAATTACGACCGGCTGCTGCACAACCACCCGCTGACCGGCAGCGAAGAGCTGTTCCGCTTCTTCGACAAGGACCTCTTCAACGCGCTGCTGGTGGCGCGCGGCAAGGATCTGTCGCTGCCCTTCACCGCGGCGGGCAGTCAGGCGCTGGAAGGCGCGATGCGCGAGCGCATGGAGCTTTCGGCCGATCAATACGCCAAACCCGCAATCCAAGTCCGGAGTGCCTGAGCCATGCCCGAGGACATGACCATGACCGCGCTGACCCGCCCCAAGGCCGTCGTCACGCTGGCCGCCGCCGAGGCGCTGATCGACCGCGCCTTTGCCCACGCCGAGAAGATCGGCAAGTCGGTCTGCGTTGCGGTGGTCGATGATGGCGGCTTCCTGATGGCCTTCCGCCGGATGGACGCCACCAATCCCGCCGCCGGGCAGATCGCCATCGACAAGGCCTATACCGCCGCCGTCTCGCATATCCCGACCCACAAGTGGCAGGAGATCATGCAAAGCGACGAGCCGCTGCGCATCGGCGTGCCCGGCGTGGTGCACCGGATGATCACCTATGGCGGCGGTCAGCCGATCGTCGTGGACGGGCAGATCATCGGCGCCATCGGCTGTTCGGGCGGTCACTGGACCGGCGACACCGAGATCGGCACCGAGGCGCTGAAGATCTTCGAGGAAGGCTGAGACCATGACGGACCAGATCACCCTGCCGCTGTCGTTCCACACCGGCTTTCTGAGCGACCTGCCGGTGCTCGAGGCGGTGCGGAAGATCCGCGACCACGGGTACGAGATGGTCGAGCTCAACGGCGAGCTGCTGCCCTGGGGCCCGGCGCATATCACGCCGGACACCCCGCGGGCGGTGATCGACAAGCTGGCGGGCATGGGGCCCTATTCGGCCCTGTGCATCCACCATTGCGACTTTGGCTCGAGCCGGGACGACCGGCGCGATGCCGCGCTCGCATGGGGCCGCGAGATGATGGATCGCGCCGTCGATCTGGGCATCGGTCTGGTGCATGTGATCCCGGGGGAGGAGACCGGGATCGCCGCGCTGCACCGCTCGCTGGCGGTGGCGGTGGAGGATGCCGAACGGCGCGGTCTGACGCTGGCGCTCGAGGCCATCGTCGGGCGGCAGATCGGCACGGTGCAAACCGCGCTGGCGGCGCTGGAGGCGGCACCGGGGCTGAAGATCAACTTCGATGCGTCGCATTATCACCCGATGGGCGACGACACCACCGAGGCGGCCAAGGCGCTGCTGCCGCATATCGCCCATGTGCACCTCAAGGACGCGGTGGGCGGTCCCGAGGATTTCCGCTTCGTGCCCTTGGGCGAGGGCGGAATCGACCTGACGGCGATGCTGCGGGTGCTGCTGGAGGGCGGCTATCGCGGTGCGGTCTCGATCGAACATGAGAGCCATTTCTTCGCGGGCGATGCCCGCGGAGCCGATGAGGTGCTGCGCGACTGCCGCGCGGACTTCGATGCGCTGATGGCGCGCGCGCAGGGAGCCCCGGTCGTGTAGACCGCGCCCCCGATCACACAAAAAGGGAGGAAGACCAATGAACAAATTCAGTCTGAACCGGAGAGGATTCTTGCAAGGGGCCGGCGCGCTGTCGCTGGCGGCGGGTCTGGGCGTGCGCCCGGCACTGGCCGGAGCCAAGACCAAGCTGAAGCTCTCGCACCAGCTGGGCGCGACGCATCCGTCCTATCAGGCCGCCGAACGCATGGCCGCCGCCATCGAAGAGCGCACGGGGGGCGAGCTGTCCATCGCCATCTTCCCCAACAGCGCGCTCGGCTCGCCGCCCGAGACGGTGAAACAGGCGCAGATGGGCGCGATCGATCTGGTGATGTTCAACCCGCCCAACATCGAAGCGCAGGACAAGAGCGCCGGGGTCATCCAGATCCCCTATCAGTTCGACGGCTACGAGCACGCGCACCGCGTGCTGGGCGAGACCGCGCGGCCCTGGCTCGACGCGTTCCTGCAGCGCAACGGCCTCGCGTGGATCGCCAACTTCGAATACGGCTTCCGCGCGCTCAGCAACTCGCGCCGCCCGGTGATGACCCCCGACGACGTGAAGGGGCTGAAGCTGCGGGTGCCGCCCGAGCTGTCGATTCAGGCGACCTTCGAGGCGCTTGGCGCGAACACGCAGACCATCGCCTTCGGCGAGCTTTACCTCGCGCTGTCGAGCGGCACGGTGGACGGGCAGGACAACCCGATCTCGGTGGATTACGCCAATAAGTTCTACGAGGTGCAGAGCCATATCGCCACGACGCGCCACGTCTACACCTCCTTCATGCTGACCGGAAACCCGCGCAGCCTCGACGGGCTGTCGGACGAACACCGGGCGATCCTGTCGGAAGAGGCGCTGAAGGCGGGCAAGGAGGCGCAGGCCGAGGTGCAGGCGGGCGAAGAGGACATGCTCGCCAAGATGGAGGCCGAGGGCGTGCAGGTCACCCGGCCCGACCCCGGCCCGTTCCGCGACATGATGGGCCCGGCGTGGGAGCGTCTGCGCGAGCGCATCGGCGGCGAGACCTGGGACGAGTGGATGGGCTACGTCGAGGCGGCCCGCACCTCGTGATCCCGTGACGGCCGGTGGCGCGCCGCGCCGCCGGTCCAACCCCCTCTTGCAAGAAAGGCCGGTATCATGACCGTTGCCGTGATCATGTCGGCACTGGTGCTGCTGATCCTGATCGGAACCCCGATCGGGATCGCGCTCGCCATGCTGGCGGTGGGCACGATGTGGTGGGCCGTGGGCCCCGATCTTCTGCCCGTGCTGATCCAGAGATTCTATGTCGGCACCACCTCGTTTCCGCTGCTGGCGATCCCCTTCTTCATCGTCGCCGGCAACCTGATGAACACCGGCGGCATGACCGACCGCATCTTCCGCACCGCGCTGGTCTTTGTCGGCCGGGTGCGCGGCGGGCTGGGCCATGTGAACGTGGTCGGCAGCATGCTGTTCTCGGGCATGTCGGGCTCGGCGGTGGCCGATGCCGCGGGGCTGGGGCTGATCGAGGTGAAGGCGATGAAGGACGCGGGCTATTCGCCGCGCTACGCCGCCGCGATCACCGCGGTCTCATCGACCATCGGCCCGATCGTGCCGCCAAGCATTCCCTTCGTCATCTACGGCAGCATCGCCAATGTCTCGGTGGGGGCGCTGTTCCTTGCCGGGATCATGCCGGGGCTGCTGATGGGCATCGCCATGATGGCGGTGATCGCGCTGACCGCGCGCGCCAAGAACCTGCCGCGCCTCGAAGAGCGCCCCGGCCTGCGCGAAAGCGCGCTGACCGTGCTGGGCGCGCTGCCCGCGCTGGTGATGCCGATCTTCGTGGTCGGCGGGCTGCTTCTGGGCGTCGTCACCCCCACCGAGGCCGCCGTGCTGGCGGCGGCATATGCGATCATCGTCGGCGTGTTCTTCTACCGCGAGTTGAAGATCACCGACCTGCCCGAGATTTTCTGGGTGTCGGGCCAGCAGACGGTGCAGGTGCTGTTCATCATGGCCGCCGCCGCGCCGTTCAGCTGGGTTTTGGTGCAGCAACAGGTGCCCAACGCGGTGGTCGACGCGATGCTCGGCATCACCGATCAGCCTTGGGCGATCCTGATCATGATCAACCTCATCCTGCTGATCCTCGGCATGTTCATCGAAGGCATCGCGGTGATGATCATCTGCATGCCGATGCTGCTGCCGGTGGCGATCCAACTGGGCGTGGACCCGGTGCATTTCGGCGTGATCGTCGTGCTCAACCTGATGATCGGGCTGATCACCCCGCCGGTGGGTCTTTGCCTTTACACCGTGGCGCAGGTGGCGCGCGTCGATCTGGTCGAGATCATCAAGGAGATCTGGCCTTATCTGATCGCGCTCGCCGTCGTGCTGATCTCCATCACCTTCATGCCGGGCCTCGTGATGTGGGTCCCCGCACTCTTCGGGTTCTGAACCATGCTGACATTGACACGCATTTTCACCGCTCTCGACACCGCCGTGGACAAGGTCACCCGCTGGGGGGTGATCACCGGGATCACGACGCTGTTCGTCCTGCTACTGATCCGGGTCATCGCCCGCGCCACCGAGATCGCCTTTGTCGCCTATGACGAGATCGGCGAGCTGGCGACGATCTGGATGATCCTGCTGGGGGTCGTGGCGCTGTGGCGCCGCGGCATACTCTACCGGGTCGATGTGATCATCGCCGGTGATGCGGCGTGGAAGGGCTGGCTCGAGGTCTTCGTGCAGCTCGTCTCGCTGAGCTTCGCGGCGATCATGGTGGTCTATGGCTGGCAATACGCGGTGAACGCGCGCGAGACCACGGCGATCCTGCAGATCAACAAGATCTGGTACTACGGCGCGCTGCCCTTCTGCTGCGCCATCATGGGCATCTACAGCGCGCTGCAACTGGTGCAGCAGGTGCAGGGCAACCTTGCCCGCGGCACCGCCGGGGCGCCGGTGCGCCCCGCGCCCGAGGGCGAGCCCGCCATCAAGCATCTTTGACAGACATCAGAGGGTGCGCCCGGCGTGCCCTCCTTCGGGAAAGGGAGAGACCATGACCGTCTACCAGAGCTTCGGCCTGCACATCGATGGGCAATGGAAAGAGGTCGCCTCGGGCGGCGAGATCGCGGTGATCGATCCGGTGAGCGAGGACGTGCTGGGCACCATCCCGCGCGCCGGCACCGCCGAGCTTGATGCCGCGCTGGAGGCCGTCGCCCGCATGGCTCCGGTCTGGGCGGCGACGCCGGGCTGGCAGCGCAGCGCGCTGCTGCGCGAGACCGCCCGCTGCATGGCCGACCGCGCCGAGCGCGCCGCATGGGACATGAGCGTCGAGACCGGCAAGCCGCTGGCCGAGGCCAAGGGCGAATGGCAGGCGGCGGTGGATCAGTTCGACTGGTACGCCGACGAGGCGCGGCGCATATTCGGCCATACGCTTGCCGGGCGCGAGCCGGGGGTGCGGCTGGATGTGAGCTATGCGCCGGTCGGGCCGGTGGCCGCCTTCACCGCGTGGAACTTCCCGGCGCTTCTGCCCGCGCGCAAGGTCGCGGCGGCGCTGGCGGCGGGCTGTCCGATCATCGTGAAACCCTCGGAAGAAGCGCCGTCGAGCATGGCGCATATCGCCGAATGCGCGGTCGAGGCGGGGCTGCCCAAGGGCGTGCTCAACGTGGTGCTGGGCGATCCGGCCGAGATCTCGGCGCATCTCATCGCCTCGCCGGTGATCCGCAAGGTCTCGCTGACCGGCTCGGTGCCGGTGGGCAAGCTGCTGATGGCGCAGAGCGCGCAGGGGCTCAAGAAACTGTCGATGGAACTGGGCGGCCATGCGCCGGTGCTGGTCTATCCCGATGCCGATCCGGTGCGCGTGGGCGAGATCTGCGGTGCCACCAAGTTCCGCAACGCCGGGCAGGTCTGCATCTCGCCGACGCGGTTTTTCGTGCATGAGGACGTCTATGAGCCCTTTGCCGAGGCCATGGCGCGCGTCGCCAAAGGGGTGACGCTGGGCCGCGGCTCCGATGAGGGCGTGCAGATGGGACCGATGGCCAATGCCCGCGGCCGCGACCGGGTGGCGGCGCTGGTGCAGGACGCGCGCGACAAGGGGGCGGATTTGCTCGCCGGGGGCAGCGTGCCCGCCGGGCGCAATCAGGGGTTCTTTTTCGAGCCCACCGTGCTGGGCCGGGTGCCGATGGATGCGGCGATCCTGCGCGAAGAGCCGTTTGGCCCGGTTGCCCCGATTGTGCCCTTCCGCGACCATGACGAGGTGATCCGGCTGGCCAATGACACCGGGTTTGGCCTTGCGGGCTATGTCTTCTCGGGCTCGCTCTCGACCGCCAGCCGCGCCGCCGAGGCGCTGGAGGTGGGTATGGTCGGGGTCAATGACATGCTGCTCGCCGCCGCCGAGGTGCCCTTCGGCGGGGTCAAGGACAGCGGTTTCGGCCGCGAGGGGGGCCAGCTCGGTATCCTCGAATATCTCGAAGCAAAATACGTGAAGACGCGCTACGCGTGATCGGAAAGGACGCCATGACCAACGACACGACCAAGGGGCAGGGCATCGCCCGCGGCCTCACCAACTACGGCGATCCGGCCTTTTCGCGCTACCTGCGCCGGTCCTTCGCCAGTTCGATGGGCTACAGCCGCGAGATGCTCGACCGGCCGATCGTCGGCATCGCCCATGCGGCCTCGGGGTTCAACAACTGCCACCGGCATTTCCCCGAGATGATCGAGGCGGTGAAGCGCGGCGTGCTGGCTTCGGGCGGGCTGCCGGTGGAGTTTCCGACGATCTCGCTGGGCGAGGTGTTTCTAACCCCGACCTCGCTGAAGTTCCGCAACCTCATGTCGATGGACGTCGAAGAGATGGTGCGCGCCCAGCCGATGGACTCGGTGGTGCTGCTGGGAGGCTGCGACAAGACCGTGCCGGCGCAGCTGATGGGCGCGATCTCGGCGGGGCTTCCGGCGATCCAGCTGGTGGCAGGGCCGATGTCCACCGGGCGTCATAAAGAGCACCGGCTGGGCGCCTGCACCGACTGCCGCCGCTTCTGGCAGCAGTTCCGTGCGGGCGAGATCGACCAGCAGGAGATCGACACGGTGGAGCGCAAGCTGGCCTCGACCGCGGGCACCTGCGCGGTAATGGGCACCGCCTCGACCATGGCGAGCCTCACCGAAGCGATGGGCATGATGCCCGCGATGGGCGCGGGCATTCCGGCGGTCAGCGCCGACCGGCTGCGCATGGCCGAGGACACCGGGCGCATCGCCATGGGTCTCATCGGCTCGGATCTCACCCCGGCCCGCATCATGACCGAGCAGGCGATCGAGAATGCGGTGACGGTGCTGCTGGCGCTTGGCGGCTCGACCAACGCGGTGCTGCATCTGGCGGCCATCGCCGGGCGGGCCGGGTTGCCGCTCGACCTGCGGCGGCTCAATGAGCTGAGCGACCGCACGCCGGTGCTGGTCGATCTCAAGCCCACCGGCGACTACTACATGGAGGATCTGCACTATGCGGGCGGCATTCCGGCGGTGATGCGGGAATTGCGCGACCTGCTGCATCTCGACGCGCGCACGATCACCGGCGAGACCATCGGCGAGCGGATCGAGGCGGCGGAAGACTGGGTCGACCGGCGGGTGATCCGCCCGGCCAGCGATCCGATCCGCGAAACCGGCGGGCTGGTGGCGCTTTATGGCAACCTCGCCCCGAACGGCGCGATCCTGAAGCGCTCGGCGGCCGACCCGAAGCTCTTTGAAAAAGAGGCGCGGGTGATCGTCTTCTCGTCGCTCGAGGATTTCTCGCAGCGCATCGACGATCCCGATCTCGACGTCACCGAAGACGACATGCTGGTGCTGCAGAACGCCGGGCCGACCAGCGGCGCGGCGATGCCCGAGGCGGGCTATCTGCCGATCCCCAAAAAGCTGGCGCGGCAGGGCATCAAGGATATGGTGCGCATCTCGGACGCGCGGATGAGCGGCACCGCCTATGGCACCATCGTGCTGCATGTCTCGCCGGATGCGGCCTCGGGCGGGCCGATCGGGCTGTTGCGCACCGGCGACCGGGTGCGGCTGAGCGTGAAGGACCGCAGCATCGAGGTGCTTGTGGGCGAGGAGGAACTGGCGGCGCGGCGTGAGGGCCACACCCCGCAGCGGGCCACCGCCGAGCGCGGCTATGCCAAGCTCTACGCCGAGGAAATCCTGCAGGCCGAGAAGGGCTGCGACTTCGGGTTTCTGGTCGGCACGCCGGTGCAGACGGCGGGCGACTAGCAAGGGCCGGAGAAAGGATGGGGGGCGGCGGAGAGGGCCGCCCCCGCGCCTGATGCACGCGCACGTTGACCGCAGCGGGCCTGCGCCCATATACTACCCAGTAGCATATGAGGGCCCCACCATGAGCGTCAAAGCCTCTATCTCACTCACCGAAGCGCAGGATGCCTATGTGCGCAGCCTCGTGCAGGGCGGGCGGTTTCCCTCGCTCAGCGCGGCACTGCAACATGGGGTCGAGCTGATGCGGCAGGAAAGCGAACAGGCCGAGGCGCTGCGGCAGCTGCTGGACGCGCGGCGCGCCGGGGCTTTCGTGGCGCTGGACGAAGGGCGCGCAGGCACCGAGGCGATGATCGCCCGCAAGCGGGCCGAGCGTGGCCTATAAGGTTCTGCGGGCGGCGGCGGTCGCGCGCGATCTGGAGCTGATCTTCGACTTCATCACGGGCAGCGCCGAGGCGCTTGGCGAGCCCGTGGAGGCGGCATTCGAGATCGCCGAGCGGCGGCTGGCGGCGATCCTTGCGGCGATGGAAGGCTTGGGGCAGGCGCCGCATCAGGGCACCCGGCGGCCCGAACTGGGCACGGCGCTGCGCCATGTCACCAAAGAGCGGGCGATCTTTTACTTCGATGTGGATGATGCGGCCGAAGAGATCCGCGTGCTGGCGGTGTTCTTTGGCGGGCAGGACCACGACACGCGCATCCTGCTGCGGCTTCTGGGGCGGGCCTGATCCGTTTTTCCTGAGCCGCTTTGGTGGGGTGCTCCGCGCAGCGCCGGGCCGCGCGGAGCGAGAGGGCGTCAGGCTTTGCGGCCAATGCCCAGCAGTTGGTAAAGCAGCAGCGCGGTCAGCGTCGAGGTGCCGATGCCGCCCAGCGAGAACTGCCCGATGTGCAGGGTGAAATCCCCGGCGCCGAAGATCAGCGCGACACCGGCGGTGAAGAGGTTGCGCGGGTCCGAGAAATCCACTTTGTTCTCGATCCAGATGCGCGCCATGGCCGAGGCGATGAGCCCGAACACCGCCACCGACAGCCCCGCCAGAACCGGCGCGGGGATGGTCTGCAAGAGCGCGCCGAACTTCGGCGAGAGGCCCAGCAGGATCGCGGCGACAGCGGCGATCACAAAGACCAGCGTGGAATAGACCTTGGTCATCGCCATGACGCCGATGTTCTCGGCGTAGGTGGTCACCCCGGTGCCGCCGCCCGAGCCCGCGACCATGGTCGCCAGACCGTCGGCCAGAAAGCCGCGCCCGATGTAAGGGTCCATGTCCTTGCCGGTGATCGCGCCAAGCGCCTTGATATGCCCGAGGTTCTCGGCGACCAGCACGATCGCCACCGGGGCGATGAGGGTGATGGCGGACCAGTGGAACTCGGGCGTCTGGAACTTCGGCAGGCCGAACCAAGCGGCTCCGGCGACGGCAGAGAAGTCGATCGGGGTCATCAGGCCCATGAGGTTGCCCAGCACCAGCACCAGCGCATAGCCAAAGAGCAGCGCCAGCAGCACCGACAGCCGCCGGGTGCGGGAATGGCCGTAGCAAGAGACCATCGCCATGCAGAGCACCGTCAGCAGCGCCACGCTCAGATGCGAGGGCGTGGGCGAGCCGAAGGCGTTCAGCTGGTCTACCGCCACCGGCGCGAGGTTGAGGCCGATGGCGATGCCAATGGTGCCGGTGACCACGGGCGGCATCAGCCGCTCGACCCAGCCATAGCCGACCGCCATGACGATCAGCCCGATCAGCGCGTAGAGCGCGCCGCAGGCGATGATCCCGCCAAGCGCATGGGCGATGGTCGCGCCCTCCTGTCCGGTCACCGCCAGCACCACCGCGATGAAGGCGAAGGACGAGCCGAGGTAGCTGGGCACCCGCCCGGCGGTGATGATGAAAAAGAGCAGCGTGCCGATGCCCGAGAAGAACACCGCCACATTGGGATCGAACCCCATGAGGATCGGCGCCACGATGGTCGAGCCGGACATGGCCAGCAGGTGCTGGATGCCCATCGGCACCGAGGCCGCGCCGGGCAGCCTCTCGTCGGGCATCACCACCGCGCCGGTGGTGCTGCGCCATTTGGGGAAATACGACATCTCTCTCTCCTCGGAAGCCTCGCGTTGGGCGCGGCCATAGCCTCTTTTGCGGGCAAAAGGGAATGGCCGATGGCCGAAGGGCCGCCATGCGCCAAGCGGCGCTCATGGGGGGCGTGTGGCGTCTGGCGCGGTAGGGGCCGGGCCTCAGTTGGCGCGCGGAATCACCCGGTCATTGACCGAAGTCAACGCGCGGCCTGCCGGGGGGCGTAGGCTTTTGCGGCAGTTGCCTTGGGGGTGCGGGCCTATTTCAAGTGCGCGCAGCCCTGCCGCCGTAGCCATTTCTGGTTCTGTTTTCTGTGCCGCCGTGCCGGACCGGACGGGGTTGTCCCGTTGCCGGAGCACCGGCCATCCAAGGGAGGAGAGCGCCATGAGTGAGCCATTGACCCATCCCCGACGCCTGAAAAGCCCTGAGCTGAAGGTTCCTGACCTGAAACTCCCCGCCGCGCTGCTGATTGCCGCGCTGCCCTGCGCCGCTGCGGCGCAATTCGTGCCGTCCGAAGAGTCCATCACCGGGCTTTACCACGGCAAAGCCTATTCGCCCTACGCGCAGCGCGCCTTTCCCAGTCAGGTGTTCTGGGGCGACTCGCATCTGCACACGGCATTGTCCGCCGACGCAGGGCTTTTCGGCAATACGCTGGGGCTGGAGCCCGCCTATCGCTTTACCCGCGGCGAAGAGGTGACCTCGGCCACCGGGCTGCCGGTGAAGATGGGCCGCCCGCTCGACTGGGTGGTGATCGCCGATCATTCCGACATGATGGGCTTTTCCACCGATCTTGCTGCGGGCGCGCCGAATATTCTTGCCGTGCCCGAGGGGCAGGCGTGGTACGACGGGCTGCAGGCGGGCGGGCAGGCGGCGGCGGATGCGGCGCTCGATCTGATCACGAATTTCGCGCAGGCCACATTGCCCGAGCAATTGCTGAAGGACTATGCGCCCGGCTCGAAAATCTACAACACCGTCTGGGGCGACGTCATCGAGGCCGCCGAGCGGTTCAACGATCCGGGCAATTTCACCGCCTTCATCGGCTATGAGTGGACCTCGCTCGACAGCGGCAACAACCTGCATCGCAACGTGATCTTCCGCGACGGCGGGGCCAAGGCGTCGCAGGTGGTGCCGATGGTCACGCAGCCACCCTATGGCAGCACCGATCCGCTCGATTTGTATCAGTACCTCGAGGATTACGAGGCCAAGACCGGCGGCTCGGTGCTGGCGCTGGCGCACAATGGCAACCTGTCGAACGGCATCATGTTCCCCTTCGAGCAGCAGTTCACCGGCAAGGCGATTGACGAGGACTATGTTCAGAAGCGCGCCAAATGGGAACCGCTCTATGAGGCCACCCAGATCAAGGGCGACGGCGAGGCGCATCCGCTGCTCAGCCCCGATGACGCTTTCGCCGATTATGAGACATGGGACGTGGGCAACCTCGATCTCAGCGCGGCCAAGACCGACGAGATGCTCAAATACGAGTATGCCCGCGAGGCGCTGAAGATGGGGCTGCAGCTGGAAGAGAAATTCGGCACCAACCCCTATAAGTTCGGCATGGTCGGCTCCACCGACTCGCACACCTCGCTGCCCGCCATCGAAGAAGAGAACTTCTTTGGCAAGGCGGCCTCGGCCGAGCCCTCGCCGACACGGATGGAGCATCCGTTCGCCAAATCCGACAAGGGCACCTTCGAGGGCTATCAGCTGGTGGCCTCGGGGCTGGCGGCGGTCTGGGCCAAGGAGAACACCCGCGAGGCGATCTTTGACGCGATGGAGCGCAAGGAGGTCTATGCCACCACCGGCCCGCGCATGATGCTGCGCTTCTTCGGCGGCTGGGAGTTCACCGAGGACGACCTGCGCTCGCGCCAGCCGGCCTTTATCGGCTACGAGAAGGGCGTGCCCATGGGCGGCGATCTGCGCGCCGCGCCCGAGGGGGCCGAGGCGCCGACCTTCATGGTCTACGCGCTGCGTGATCCGATCGGCGCCAATCTCGACCGCATCCAGATCGTCAAAGGCTGGATGGACGCCGCGGGCGAGAGCCATGAGAAGGTTTTCGACGTGGCGTGGTCGGACGGGCGCGAGATGGATGCGAACGGCATGCTGCCCGTCGTTGGCAACACCGTCGATATCGCCGCGGCCACTTGGTACAACACCATCGGCGCGTCAGAGCTTGCCACGGTCTGGACCGACCCCGAGTTCGACCCGGCGCAAAAGGCGTTCTACTACGCGCGCGTGCTGGAGATTCCGACGCCGCGCTGGGTGGTCTATGACGCGCAGCGCTTTGGCGTGGAGATCCCCGATGCTGCCGAGACCACCGGACAGGAACGCGCCTACGGCTCGCCGATCTGGTACACGCCGTAACTTCAGGCTCCCGACCCCCGGTCTGGAGGTTTCTTCGGTCCGGGGTTTTCTGGGGCGTCCCGTGTCAGCCGCGGGCGCCCCTTTTTCTTTGCGGGTTTATGTCCGGCGTGGGGCGGCGGCGGCTCAGCGCAGCGACAGATCCAGCAGCCCGCCGCCGAACAGCCGGTCGCGCGAATGCTCGAGGTGGATGCGCATCTCGGCGCGGGCGCGCTCGGGGTCCTGCGCGCGAATCGCCTCATAGATGCGCGTGTGCTCGGCCAGCACCTCTTCGAGCCCCTTGCGCCCGTCGTTCATCAGCAACTCGCCGTGCAGCTTCATCCCGACGTTCACATGGTCGCGCAGGGCGCGGAAGGTGGCCTCGAAATACTGGTTGTTCGAGGCGCGGGCGATGCTGCCGTGGAACATGAAATCCGCGTCCTCGCGGTGCTGCAGCGATCCGGTGGCGGCGCGCAGCAGGTCCAGCGCCTTTTCGATCTCGCCCAGAAGCTCGGCATTGCGGCGCTCGGCGGCCAGCGCGGCGGCCTCGGTTTCGAGGTTGATGCGGAACTCATAGCAGCGCTGGATGTCGGCCAGCGTCTCGACCTTGGAAAAGCCCAGCGGAGCCGGGGAGACATTGGCGCGCACGAAGCTGCCCGCGCCCTGACGCGAAACCACCATGCCCTCGTCGCGCAGCTTTTCCAGCGCGCTGCGCAGCACCGGGCGCGAGACGCCGAATTCCTCGGCAAGCTGCATTTCGGCGGGGAGTTTTTCGTTGGCGGGATACTCGCCGTTGACGATCCGCGCGTGCAGCGAATGATACACCTTGTCAGCAAGGGGCATTCGCGTCTTCGTTTTGCCTGTCGCCATCAGCCCTGCCTCGTCCTGAGCATAAAGGGATTAGTCGCTCGCCAGCATTTTTACAAGTTTGACCAAAGTGTCGGGGGCGCCGAAGCCGCCGGATTTGGTCACCAGTGTGAATTTATGGCCGCTGGCGGGGCGCGAGACCGGCACACCGGGCAGAGCCTCGCCCAAGACGTCCAGTTGTCCGATCCCCAGATCCGCCAGCAGCGCCGCGGCGCTCTCGCCGCCGCAGGCAAACAGCGTGGCGGGCTGCAGATGCGCCTGCGCCGCGGCGATGGTGCGGGCAAAGGCGGCGCCCGCCTCGGCACCGGGGATCACCGTCTCGCCCGGGGTCATGCGGATCACCAGCAGCGGCGCCTCGGCGGGGCCGGGCAGCGCGGGGCTGGCGCCATTGGGCGCTGGCAACAGCGGGACGTCTTGCAGCGCCTCAAGCTGCGCGCCGGTCACCGGATCGCGCGAGCCGATGGCCAGCAGGGCAGGGCGGGTGAGCGGCAGCGACGCGGAAGCGGCGGGCGTAGACGCGTCGGGGTGTGGCCAGAGCCGGGTCGCCAGCGCCTCGGCCAGACCTGCGGCCCCGACCAGAACGGCCCCCTCCAGCGTGTCGGGCAGCTGCGCGTCCAGATCCTCGGCGCTGCGGGTGTCCGGCACCGCGACGGTGCGGCCAAGGCGCGGCGCGATGGGAATGGGCGTGTCCACCCCGGCGCCGGTGACCGCGCCGCCAAGGCAGTGCCGCCCGAGCTTGGGGATCGCCGGGTTGACCACCAGCGGCGCGCCGGGGGCCGCCAGCTGTGCCAGTTCCGCGCCGATATGGCCCTTGAGGCGGCTGTCGATCTTCTTGAAAAGAATGCCGTCTTGGCCCGACAGCGCGCCCGCCACCTGCCGCGCGATTTCGATCGCCTCGGCCTCCGTCCCGTCGCGGGTGCCGAAGGCGACGGCGATCACCTCGGCCTCGGAGGCCAGCGCCTCGGGCAGATCGGCCGGGCGGCAGGCGACCCGCACCCGCGCGCCACGCGCCGCGAAAGTGGCGGCGCTGTCGAGCGCGCCGGTCAGGTCGTCGGCGACGATATGCACCCGTTTGCGCATCTCTCCTCCCTCGATGCCCTTGACCCCGCGCCGGTCAGTAGGCGCGGCGGTAAATCTCCTCGATCTCCCCGACCGACAGATCGCGCGGGTTCCAGTCGAGCAGGCGGCGGATCGCATGCGCCTCTTCGGCCATGGACCCCAGATCATCCTCGGCCACCCCATGCGCGCGCAGCCGCATGTCGAGCCCAAGCGCGGCGCAGAAGGCGGTGGCGCCCTCGCGGATCGCGGCCTCGCTGCCCGCTTCGAACCCCAGCGCCTTGGCGATCAGTGCGGTCTTTTCCGGCTGCGCCTCGGCGTTTGCCGCAAGAACATGCGGGAAGATCAGCGCGTTGGCGATCCCGTGCGGCAGTTTGTAGCGGGTGCCGAGCGGGTAGCTGAGCGCGTGGCCCGCGGTGGTGTTCACCGGCCCAAGGCAGATGCCGCCATAAAAGGCCGCCAGCGACAGGCCGGCGCGGGCCTCGGTGTCACTGCCGTTCTCGACGGCGCGGCGCAGGTAGCGGCCCACCAGTTCGATCCCCTGCAGCGCGTAGCCGTCGATCAGCGGATGCGCGCGCTTCGAGGTGAACGCTTCGGCGCAATGGGCCATGGCGTCGACGCCGGTGGCGGCGGTCACATGCGCGGGCACGCTCATGGTCAGATCGGGGTCGATGATCGCCAGATCGGCCAGCATATGCGGGCTTTCGGTGGCGATCTTGCTGTTGGTGGCGGGGTCGGTGACCAGCGCGCGGGTGCCAACCTCGGACCCGGTGCCCGCGGTGGTGGGGATCTGCACGAGGCCGACTTTGCGCGCGGGGGCGCGGTTGGGGCCGCTGATCTCGGCAAGGCCGAGCGGTTGGCCGACCATCACCGCCACCAGCTTGGCCAGATCCATGGCCGAGCCGCCGCCGAAGCCGATCACCAGATCGGCGCCGCCCGCCGCCGCGACTGCCGCGGCAAGGTTGTCGCTGTCGGGCTCGGGCACCACGGTGCCGAAACAGCCCACCTCGCCCAGACCAAGCACCGAGAGCCGCGCGGCGTTGACCGGATCGGCCACCACGAAAGGCGCCTTATAGCCCGAGGCGGCCACCCACTCGGCGAGCTTGTCCAGCGTGCCGCTGCCGTAGTGGATCAGCGCGGGGCGGCGCAGCTCGATCGGGGTGGTCAGGTCATGCATGGCGGGGTCCTCCTCTGGGTGCGCGGTCGCGCCCTTGATCGTTTGGGGCGCGGGTTTGGTCGTCGTGGCGCGCCCGTGTTCTTGCGTGTCCGAGTCGCCGCTGGCGCGGGGCCGCAGGCTCGCTTGGGCTCAGAACTGGCGTAAGTTTTACAAGTTGTCAAATAGTAACTTTGGCGGAATCGCGGGCGGGGCGCCTATCCCAAAAGAGCGATCGGTCGCGGAAATTTGAGATAACCAGTGGTTATATTGCGTTTTTACTGTGTGTTTGGGGTGGGGTGGCAGCCTGAGATAGCCGCCGTCACGGGCGTTTTTACAGAATTTTTCGGTTTATGAATTGACATGTTATCATCTCGCCTGCATTTTGCCCGACAAGTTCCGGCCATGTTGCAGGCGGGTTCCGACGCGGCCCCGTGACCAGGGCCCGCTGTCCAAGGGAGGAGTGGCAGATGATCCTACGCGAGCAAAAGGCAGATCTCTGGATCGGCAGCGGCCTGCTGCTGTTCTGCGGCTTCGCCGGCTGGCGCGCCACCTACATCAAGCAGGGTTTCAACTCGAGCGCCGCCGGACCGAGCTTTGTGCCGTGGCTGGTGATCGGCCTCGTCTCGGTGCTGTCGGTGCTGCTGATCGTGCGGGCGCTGCGCGCCGAGCATGACCCCGAGACCGATATCACCATGCCCGGCAAGCGCACGCTGGCCGCCATGGCGGGCTTTACCTTGCTGATGATCTGCTACGCCGTGGCCTTCATGCCGGTGGGCTATCTGCCCTCGACGCTGGTTGCCTTCATCGTCGGGCTGATCCTGCTGGGCGAGCGCAACTGGCTGCTCGTCGTGCTGTTTCCCGTCGGTATGACGCTGGCGATCTACTTCGGGTTCACCGAACTGCTGTCGGTCTGGCTGCCCTAGGCGCGACCGACCAAACACAACCATACTGAAGGGAGGAAGACTTCATGTTTAAGACAACACTCATCGGGGCCGCGCTGGCCACGGCAACTGCGGGTGCGGCGCTGGCCGCGGATTTCCCCAAGCGCCCGGTTCAGGTCGTGGTGCCCTATTCCGCGGGCGGCTCGACCGACCTGTCGATGCGCGTGGTGGCCGATGCTTTCGAGCGTCTGAAGGACGGCCAGATGGTGGTGCGCAACCAGCCCGGCGGCGGCGGCGCGATCGGCTCTTCGGCGGCGATCCACGCCCGCGCTGACGGCTACACCCTTGGCGCAGGCGCGCAGGGTCCGCTGGTGATCAAGCCGCTGATCGGCGGCACCGACTATCAGCTCGACGACGTGGAATTCATCGGTCTTTATGCCCGCTCGCTGCAGGTCATGGTGGCCTGCGCCGATGCGCCCTTCGCCGATTATGACGCCTTCATCGAGTACGCCAAATCGGGCAAGCCGCAGGTCGGCAACTCGGGCGCCGGTGGCGCGAACCGAGATCTCGGCCGAAGCCTTTGCCGATGCCGCGGGCATCAGCATCGAGTCGGTGCCGTTCAACGGCTCGTCCGAGGCGCGCACCGCCTGTATCGGCGGCCATATCGACGCGATGGTGGCCTCGCCCGCCGAAGCCAAAGCCGCCTCGGAGTCGGGCCAGATGACGCCGCTCTTCGTCATGGAAGACGAGCGCATCGACCTCTTCCCCGACACGCCCACCGCGGTCGAAAAGGGTGTCGATTTCACCTGGTCGTCGTGGAAAGGCCTGATCGGCCCGAAGGGCATGGACGAGGAGACCCTCGCGTGGCTGCGCGGCGCGGTTCAGGAACTGGCCAATGATGAGGAGTTCAAAAAGACCCTCACCGACATGGGCGAGTTCGTGACCTATGAGGATGGCGAGGCCTTCGAGGCCCGTGCCCGCAAGGACATGGAAACCACCCGCGCCGTGCTTGAGAAACTCGACATGCTCGGCATGAACAACTGACGCGGCGCCGGGTGCGCCCCGGCACCCGTCCCCCGACCGGGGCATGCCGTGCCCCGGTCCCTGCCTTTCCCAGCCGCCGGCAGCGGCCTATCCACTCAGCCGCCGGCAGCGGCGGACCCACTCAGCTGCAGGGTTGTCATGGACACAATCGCCTTTCTCGCACCTCTCTTCGAGCCGCAGGTCCTGCTGACCATCGCGCTTGGAACCTTCGGCGGTCTGGTCATCGGCGCGCTGCCGGGGCTCACCGCGACGATGGGGGTGGCGCTGCTGATCCCGCTCACCTTCGGCATGACGCCGGTGATGGGTCTCAACATGCTGATCGGCATCTATATCGGCGGCATCTACGGCGGCTGCGTCTCGTCGATCCTGCTGCGCACCCCGGGCACCCCGGCCTCGGCGGCGACGGTGCTGGATGGCTATCCGATGGCGCAAAAGGGCGCGGCGGGCCGGGCGCTTGGTATGGCGACCATCGCCTCGACCATCGGCGGGCTGATCGCGGCGGTGGTGCTGGCGACGCTGGCGCCGCAACTGGCGGGCATCGCGCTGAAGTTCGGCGCGGCGGAATATTTCGCGCTGGCCCTCTTTGGCCTGACGATCATCGCCTCGCTGTCGGGCGATCTGCTGAAGGGCGCGATCTCGGGGCTGCTGGGCATCCTAATCTCGACCGTCGGCGCCGATCCGATCTCGGGCGTCATGCGCTATACGTTCGACATTCAGGGCTTTGCCTCGGGCTTTGCCTTCACCCCGGCGCTGATCGGCCTTTTCGCGCTCTCGGAGGTGTTCACCCAGATGGAGCGGATCGCCGTCGGCGAAGAGCCGATCAAAAGCGCCACCGGCCGTTGGCCGACCCGCGCCGAGATGTCCGAGAGCAAGGGCGCACTGATCCGCGGCTCGCTCATCGGCACGCTGATCGGCATTGTGCCGGGCACCGGCTCGGGCACCGCCTCGTGGATTTCCTACAATGAGACTCGCCGCGCCTCGAACACCCCCGAGAAATTCGGCACCGGCTATGCCCCCGGCATCGCCGCCACGGAATCGGCCAACAACGCGGTCTGCGCCGCGGCGCTGATCCCGCTGCTGGCGCTTGGCATCCCCGGCGACGTGGTGACCGCCGTGCTGATGGGCGGGCTGCTGATCCAAGGGCTCGCGCCGGGACCGATGCTGTTCCAGACCAACCCCGATGTGGTGGTCGGCATGTTCGGCGGCACCTTCATCGCCACCATCTTCATGTTCATCTTTGGCATGGCGCTGATCCCGCTGTTCAGCCGCATCCTGATGATCCCGCGCCGCCTGCTGGCCATGTCGATCGTGGTGTTCTGCTTCATCGGCGCCTTCTCGATCAACCTCAACCCGGTGGACCTTTACACGATGGTGGGCTTTGGCGTGCTGGGCTGGGGGATGCAGAAATTCGGCTTCAGCCAGGCGGCGCTCTGTATCGCGCTGATCCTCGGGCCGCTGCTGGAATCCAACCTGCGCCGCGGTTTGCTTCAGAACGACGACAACGTGCTCTCGTTCATCTCGACGCCGATCACCCTGCTGTTCCTCGGGCTCACTGTCCTTTCGGCGGCATGGCCCTTCATCTCGCGCGCGATCGTTCGCAAGCGTGCCGCGCAACACCAATAATCAGGAGAACGCATGAGTTCGCAAAAAGAAGCCTTCGTCGCGCTGGTCACCTGTTTCAACGACGATGAGACGATCAATTTCGAGGCCACCCGCGCGCAGGTGCGCCGTCAGGTCGCCGCTGGCAACAACATCATGTGCGCAGGCACCAACGGCGATTTCTCGGCGCTGACCTTCGACGAGAAGGTGAAGCTGACCGAGGAGGTGGTGGCCGAGGTGGATGGCCGCGCCAAGGTCATCGTCAACGCCGGGATGCCCGCAACCTTCGAGACCGTGGCGCTGTCGAAAGAGTTCGACCGGATCGGCGTCGATGGGATTGCGGTGATCACGCCGTTTTTCATCGCCTGCACCCAAGACGGTCTGATCCGCCATTTCACCACCGTCGCCGATGCGGTGAGCACGCCGGTCTATCTTTACGACATCCCCGCGCGCACCCAGAACCACATCGAGCCCGAGACCGCGCGGGCGCTGGCCAAGCACCCCAATATCGCGGGCATCAAGGACAGCGGCGGCGCGCAGGAAACGCTCGAGCAATATATGGCCGTGGGCCGCGAGGAAGAGGCGTTCGACGTCTATTCCGGCCCCGATCATCTGGTGCATTGGGCGTTCCAGAACGGCGCCAAGGGCGCGATCTCTGGCCTTGGCAACGTCATGCCCGAGGTGCTGGCGCGGATCGTCACTTGCTTCAACGCTGGCGACGAGGCGGGCGCGGCGGCGGCGCAGGACACCTATGGCAGCTTCCGCACCGATCTTTACAAGCTGGGCTATCCGCCCGCGCTGGTGAAGCGCGCGCTGTGGGTGATGGACCCTTCCGTCGGTGCCTCGCGCCAGCCCGCGCTGCTGCCCGACCCCGAGCAGGACAAGCAGATCGAAGCGATCCTGCGCAAATACGAGCTGATCTGATGGCTGGCCCTAAACCCGTTGTCGTCACCACCTCGCCGGGCTTTGGCAAGCATGGCCGGGTGCCCGAGCTGATCGCGGCGCGCGGCTGGGAGTTCATCCGCTGCACCGACACCAGCAAGCCCGACGGCGGCCTGTCCGAGCATATCGCCCGCGCCGACGCGCTGGTGGTGGGCCTTGTGCCGGTGAGCGCCGAGACGCTGGCGCAGGGTCAGAACCTGCGCGCGGTGGTCAAACATGGTGTGGGCGTCGACAATATCGACATCCCCGCCTGCACCGCCGCGGGGCTGCCGGTCTGCAACACGCCCGCCGCCAATGCCGACGCAGTGGCCGAGCTTGCGGTGGGGCTGATGTTCTCGATGGCGCGCTGGATCCCGCAGGGCCACGGCTCGGTCACCTCTGGCGGCTGGGAGCGGCGCATCGGCACGCAACTGGGCGGCAAGACCCTCGGCATCGTCGGCCTCGGCAATATCGGCAAGCGGCTGGCCAAGCTGGCGCTGGGTCTGGGGATGACGGTGGTCGCCACCGACAAATACCCCGATGAGGGTTTTGCCGCAGAGCATGGCGTCACCTTCCTGCCGCTTGAGGATCTGCTGGCGCAGTCCGATTACGTGTCGCTGCATGTCTTCGGCGGTGAGGGCAATGCCGCGCTGATCAACGCCGAAACGCTGACGCTGATGAAACCGGGTGCCAAGCTGATCAACCTCGCGCGCGGCGAAGTGGTCGATCTCGACGCGGTGGCCGCGGCGCTGGAGGCGGGAACGCTCGGCGGGGTGGCCATCGACGCCTATGTCTCCGAGCCGCCGGACGTGTCGCACCCGGTGTTCGCGCATCCGAACGCGGTCTTCACGCCGCACTCCGGGGCCGATACCAAGGAAGCGCTGGAAAACGTCGGCCTGATGGTGATCGAAAGCCTCGATGCGCTGTTTGCCGGGGACATGCCGCCGCGCTGTCTCAACACCAAGGAACTGGCCGCCCGCTGAGGCGGCCTGCCCCGAACACTCGCTGGAGGGACGTTATGTCCGACAAACCGATTGTCATCACCATGGGCGACCCTTCCGGGGTTGGCGCCGAGGTCACCGTCAAGGCCATGGCCGGGCTCTCGCCGGCAGAGCGCGCCCGCTACGCCGTGATCGGGGACGAGGACACGCTGCAGCGCGCGATCCGCGCCTGCGATCTGGGTCTCGCGCTGCGCCCGCAGGGCAGCGGCCCCGAGGCGGCGCTGCAGGTCATCCATGTGCCCGTGGACGGGCTGCCGGGCACCTTCGGCGTGCTGTCGGAGGCCTGCGGCGAGGCTTCGTTCCAATACATCAACAAGGCGGTCGAGCTGACCAGTTCGGGCGCGGCCTCCTGCATCGTCACCGCGCCGATCAACAAGGCGGCGCTGAACGCGGCGGGGCATCACTACGACGGGCACACGGGCATGCTGGCCCATCTCACCGGCTGCAAATCGAGCTGGATGCTGCTGGCCTCGCCGACGCTGAACGTGCTGCACGTCTCGACGCATGTGTCGCTGAAGGATGCGATCACCCGCGCCACGCCAGAGCGCGTGCTGGAGACGATCCGCGTCGGCCACAATCACCTGCGCCGCATGGGGCTGGAAAACCCTCGCATCGCGGTCGCCGGGATCAACCCGCATTGCGGCGAGGGCGGGCTTTTTGGCAGCGAGGACGACAAGCAGATCGCCCCCGGTGTCGAGATGGCCAAGGCCGAGGGCATCAATGTGCAGGGGCCGATCTCGGCCGATACGGTCTATCACCGCGCCAACACTGGCGCCTTCGATCTGGTGATCGCGCAGTATCACGATCAGGGCCACATCCCGATCAAGCTCATCGCCTTCGACACGGCGGTCAACGTCTCGCTGGGGCTGCCGATCGACCGGTGCTCGGTGGACCATGGCACCGCCTTCGACATCGCGGGCAGTGGCAAGGCCAACCACGTCAACATGCTCGCCGCGCTGGATTACGCGGGCAAGCTGGCCGCCGCCAAGCGCAAGCTCGCCGCCTGATCTTGTGTCCAAGGCTCGTCGCTGCGCCCGTCACCTGTCGGGCGCGGCGGCGGATCAGCGCTTTGCGCCGCTGATCCGGAACCAGCGAAAGATCAGCATCAGCGCAAAGGTGGTGACGATCAGCCCGATCAGATCCCCCAGCGCATAGACCGCCAGCACCGCAAAGGAATGGTCGGGCAGCATGTCGCCCGAGAACACCAGCGACTGGCCCACCGAATTGATCACCGAAGCCAGCGTGCCCGCCAGCAGCAGCCACTTCCAGTGGATCTCGCGCTGTTGCCGGGCATAGAGCCGGTATCCCGCCAGCGCCAGCCCCTCGAAGGCAAGCAGCGCCGAGGCCGCGCCGACGGCGATCGACAGCAGGATCACCGGGTCGGCGGCGCTGCTGACCTCTGCCGGGGTGAACAGCGCTTCCGACAGGAAGGCGCCGATGCACAGCGGCACAAAGGCGATGCGCCCCATCAGCCATGTGGACAGCACGCGCACCCCATGCGGCAGATAGACGAGGCTGGCAAAGACGGTGATGTCCGGGAGCAGCCGCGATTGCAGCGGTGTGATCAGCACCGCCGTAAGCCCGTGGGCTAGGATGTAGGCCAGGGCCACAACCGCAATGTTCAGAAGTTTCGTCACGTCCGTGTCTCAGAGGGTAAGCGCGCAGGATGCCAAGGCTCGGTTCACCCTCGGTAAGGCATCGAAAGGTAACGCGCAATTCTCTTTGACTTGGCCGTCGGGACAGGCCGCCTTTGCGCGAATGCGCGGGGCTCGGTCTGAGGAGCAAGGCCAGCCCCTAAGAGCGGTCCCTTAAAGCAGGCCCCTAAAGCCGCGCGTCAAGGCAGCGGCAGGGGCGAGCCCACCAGATCGCTGCGCACCACATAGGATTTCGCCTTGGTGTCGGCGGCGCGTTCCAGCAGCCCGCGTTCCAGCAGCGTGCGGATGGCGCGGTAAAAGGTCGCCTGCGCGGCGGGACGCACCAGCGCATGCTCGCGGATCTGCTCGGAACTGATGACATCGCCCGGACGCTCGCACAGCCCATGCGCCGCCAGCAGTACGTCGCGCTCGAAGCGGCTGAGATCCTCGAGGCCGACATCGCGCTCGAGTTGCCGAAGCATTTCGCGCAGTTGCAGAATTGAGCTGAGCTTGTCCATGGCGCCATTGTTCCTACAGGCCGCGCGCGACGTCAACAAATGTCACGGTCGGGGCGGAATTGAATTTATCAAAATGATAATCTCTTGGCGAGCCCGCCCACCCATGCTACCGATACGACGCGGCGTCATTTAGTCAGTGTTTTGTTAAATGGTTTCCGGAGTGGGAAGCGCCGCACCCTATTTTAGGACCTTTCGCCTTGGCGGCCGAGCGGCGCCAAGGCGTTTTGTCGTCTGGGCGCGGTCTGCCGCACCGGCGGCGGGCCAACACCCCACATGCAAGACCTACATGGGAAAGGCCCGCCGCTTGATCAGGTCCCACATCTGCACGTTCAGCGCGCCAAGCTGGGTGATCGTCTGCTCGATGCGCGCGATCTCGGCGTCGTCGATCTCGCCGCTGCGGCCCATGCGGATGTCGGTCTTGCGGTCGGCGATGCGCATCAGGATGGTCTTGTAGCTGCCGCTCTCGCTGTCGAACGAATAGATGCAGTGATTGTAGTGGTTGCGCAGGCGGGCCAGAGCGGAGAGCTGGCTGGTACAGGCGAGAATATCATCGCGATCCGCCGCCGGGCGGCTTTCGGTTTTCGCCAGACGTTCCACCAGATCAAGCCGCGCGCGCGTCGTGTTGAGGGTCAGAAAGACGATGACGGCGCGTTCTTTGTCGGTGCCCAAAAGCCCGGCGATGAAATGGATCAGCACACTTTCGGTATTGGTCCAGACGTAGTTGAGCCGCCCGATCCGCAGCAACAGCTTGTCAAAGAACGGGTCGTCATCCTGCATCTAGCGCCCACTCCCCTGCTGCTGTTGCTGCTCGAAATACAGGCTCACCGCGGCGGTGCGGTTCGGCACGTCCAGCTTGCGCACGAGGTTGTGCACGTGAAGCTTGACCGTATGCACGGTGATATCGAGCTCTGCGGCGATCCGTTTGTTGCTCTCACCGCGCGCGATGAGCTCCAGCACTTCCTGCTCGCGCAGTGTCAGCGGCTTGAGGCCAGTCGAGGACAGGCCGGTGGGGGGCAGGGCGCAGAGTGGCGGGTCTTTGGGCGCGGGCGGCGCGTCGCCGAGCGCGGCCCTGCTGGCGACCAGCTCATCGGGAAGCACCACCTGCCCATGCAGCAGCAGCCGCACGAGCGACAGCCAGACCTCGAGCGCGACATTCATCGGCAAAAAGCCGATTGTCGTGTCGAGCTTTGCGTACCAGCGCCGCAGGAAGTTGCGCGCAACCTCCGCGTCGCGATAGGCGAGCGCCAGCGTTGCCATGCCCGGATCGAAGCGCCCGCTGGTGCAAAGCTCGAGCAGATCCTCGGCATGCATCTGATCCACCAGCACAAGCTGAAACGCCGAGCCGGAGCGGGCCTTGGCCGCGGCGAGAAGACTGTCGTACCGCTGCCCCCGAATTCCAAATTCCAATTCTATATTTCTGATGACCTGAGGGCCGTAAAACAGGGAATTCCCAATAAAGGAAACCTCTGCATCCCCACCCAATGAGTTGCCGATGAATGTGTCTACTTCTTGCAATTTGGCCCCTCCGGACAATTTTCGCACGGTGCAGGCTTGAATTTGAAAAGATGTGAAAGACCAATATTAGGAAAACAGCGCGAGTGGAATAAGGCGCAAAATAATGCGGACCATAAAATGATGGCCGAGACCAGATTCGCAAATTGCGGCGACAGAAACGCCCTCTCGCCAGTGGACTATACCCAAAGGAGCAGGTGAAATCGACAGAAATGATACATCCTTGGGCGGTTTTGGTGGTGCCGGGTGAATGTTTGGTCAGTTTTACAAAGCTCTAGGGCACCCTAGCCACGGGTCTAGGCCGAGAGCTCGCCGGGGTGCCCCGCCGCCGTCCCTCATTGGGCGTTTGTCGCGCGAAATGGCCTGTAAGACGCCGCTTGGTGACCCGCATAGGGCAATTTTTGCACTTAAAAACAATGCGTAACTGAGTGCTCTGCCAGGCTGTCCGGTCTATAGCCCGAAATGCTATATGGCCATATCGCCGCGCACTCGGCAGGATTGTTACACCGAGATGATCATTCATCAGATCGGCTTTTTGAACCTTCGACCCTGTTTAGGAGGGTGAAGCAAAGAGAAGACGTACTCCAAATATATCTTTCTATCCTGAAGTCGCATCGGTCCAGTTTCTGGGCCGGAATTTCTAGTGCGACGCAATACGCACCCTTCATGCTGCCTTTTAGATGACTGGCGGCCAATGGTGCCTTTTCGCAAAAGGAATGCATTATGGCTAGCAATAGAAACATGCATGGTATGGGCGGAGATCCGCGCGCAATGTCGGATGCCGTCGCGATTGGCAAGGCAGAGGTGGAAACCCTCAATGCCGATGTCGACGCTGGCGACATTTCGATCAAGGAAGCGGATCTGACCGCGCAGCAGCAAAAGCAATCGCAGGACACGGACGTCCGCAATGATCAGGGCCAAGAGCAAGGTCAGGATCAGGGCCAGGATCAAGCTCAGGACCAGAGCCAGCAGCAATCGGCCGACAACGACAACACCGTGTCGAACGGCAATGACATCAACATCGACTTCGGCGAGGGCGAATGGATCCCGCGCGATGATGATGTGGTCGACCTCGATCTCTCCGACGAAGCCTCGATCAACGACGTGCTGACCGCGGGCGGCGATCTGAGCTACGACCCCGGTGACGATGTGACCGCGGGCGGCGACATCACCAATGATCCCGGCGATGACATGACCGCTGGCGGCGATCTGAACTACGATCCGGGCGATGACTTCCATGTCGGCGAGAACACCACCGTGGGTGATGCGCTGACCGGCGCCGGCAATGACTTCATGTCGATCAACAACCAGTCGGCCTGGCTCGAAGACAACGACCATCTTGAAGAGGCAAGCGTGTCCAATGACGCGGGCTTCTATCAGTATGGCGACGCCAAGGGTGGCACCGCCTCGGCGGCGGACGGCATCAGCGCCGATGCCCAAGGCGGCGCGTCCGGCGAGGGCGGCGAGTCGATCGCCGGTGATGGCGACGGCGCCAATGGCGCTGGCGGCATGGCCACCGCAACCGGCGGTACCAGCGGCGACTCCATCTCTGACGCTGCGGGGGGCGATGCTGGCGATTCCGGCGATGCCGACAGCGCGGTCGACAGCGCCGTCGAGACCACATCGGAAACCGCGTCTTCGGCTGACGGCGGCGACGGCGGCGATGCCGACAACACCGGCACCGCAGAGAATGTGATCGACACGCAGAACGATGCCGAAGGCACGGGCGGCGAAGCCGGGGACGGCGATGCCACGGGCACTGGCTTTGGTCTGTCCGGGGCGATCGGCGGACTGGCCGGCAGCGCGGCGGATGGCGGTGACAACGCCGATACCATCGAGTCTGCGGTCGATGGCGACAACGCTGTAGACGGCACCTCGGGTGACGGCGGCGATACCGACGGCGACACCACGGCAGACTCGGCGGGCGCGGCGGACACCAATTCCGAAGCTGGCGACGGCGGTGACAATTACGGCGAGGCCTATGCCGACGCGGCGAGCGATGCCGACACCACCACGACGACCGGCAACGGCGGTGATACCGACGCCACGATCGAGGCCGATGCCACCGGCGAAGCGCAGAACGACGGCACCAGCTATGGTGGCGACGTTGATGGCAAGTCCTCGGCAGCTGGCGACGGTCAGGCTGACACCGACGGCACCGGCTATGGCGGCGAAGGCTATGGCGAGACCTATGCCGATGCCGCAGGCAATGCCGCGAGCGATCACGCCAGCGAAGGCGGGGCCAATGATGGCGAAGCCGCCTCGGATGCCGATGGAACCGCCGACAACGATGGCACCACCGGCGATGGCGGCGATGCGACCGCAGAGTCCGTGGCCGAGTCCGCCGGTCAGGCCGACACCACGGTCGAGTCCGACGGCGGTGACAGCCACAACCTGAGCGCCTCCAAGGCCGAGGGTGAGGCGAAAACCGACGGCGACTCCGACGGTGGCGAGTCGCTGAACGGGGCGCTTGCCAAGGCCAAGGGCGATGCCGACAGCACCGGCGACAGCTATGGCGGTGAAAGCGGCGATGCCTCTGGGGATGCCGCGGGCGGCGATTCTTCCGCCGACAATGGGCCCAACACCCAGACCGTCGGGCTTGGCGCCGGTGAGCAGAACGTCGACAGCGATGCCGGTGACGGCGGTGACGGCTGGAACGAGAACGCCAGCACCGCGGGCCGTGGCGGCGACGTCAGCGGCACAGCCGAAAACGACAGCGCGGCCGATGCGATGGCCGAGGGCGCTGGCGGTGACGGCGGCGATGTCGACGGCGCTTCCGAGGCCTCGGGCGCGGCAGATGCCGCATCGACCGGCACCGGCGGTGACGGCGGATCGAACTCGGGTACCAATGACGGGTCGAGCGCGGCGGATGCCGCGGCCGATGTCGCCAGCGGTGAGACCGGCGATCTGACCGGCATGGCCGACGGCTCGGGACGGGCTGACGCGGCTAATACCGGCAGCGGTGGTGCGGGCGGTGACGCCAGCGGCACCAACGACGGCTCGGGCGCGGCGGATGCCGCCTCGGAGGTCGCGGGCGGCGCTTCGGATGTCATGGGCACCGCGGATGGTTCGGGACGGGCGGATTCCGCCAATACCGGCATGGGCGGCGCGGCGGGTGACGCCAATGGCACCGCCGATGGCTCGGGCGCCAATGATGCCGCGAACACCGGCACCGGCGGCGCTTCGGGTGCAGCCGATGGCACATCCGACGGCTCGATCGCGCTCGACAACGCCAACACCGGCACCAGCGGTGCAGGCGGGGCAAGCAGCGGCACCTCGGATGGCTCGTCGATGGCTGACGCCATGACCAGCGGCACCGGCGGCACCTCCGGCGATGTGTCGGGAACCGCGGACGGCAATGCCTCCGCCGACATCATGGCGGCGGGCGCGGGCGGCGCCGGTGGCACCTCGACGGCGACCACCAGCGCGGACTCGGCGGCTGACGGCGCGGGCACCGCGACCGGAAGCGGCGGCGACGGCGGCTATGCCGATGTCTTCGCGCAATCCGAGACCGACGGCTCTGCCGACAGTATGGCCGAGGCCATCGCCGGCTATGGCGGTGCGGCTTGGACCGATGACAACTCCAGCGCAAGCGGCACTGGATCGGCCACCGGGACGGCGTATTCGGGCATGGGCGGCGCCGGCGGCGAAGCCACCTCGATGAGCGGCGACAGCGGCGCGGTCTCTGGCGCCTCCTACGGCGGGGCCGGAACCGGCGGCGAGGTCTATGGCGGCGACGCCAGCGGGGCCTACTCGGGTGCCGGCGGGGCAGGCGGCAACGCCGGGTCCTGGGGCTCGGGCAATGGCGATGACGGGTTCGTCACGGGCGAGTCCTACGCATCGGCCGCGGCCGTGGTCGACACCAGCGCGTTCAACCAATCGATCGTGATGGGCGCCAATGTGCTCGGCAACAGCGTCGATATGACCATGGTCGGCGGCTCGATGACTGCCACCAGCGTCGGCGAAGACGATGCCTGATCGATAACATGACCCCCTGCCGGGACCGCGTTTTGCGGTCCCGGCGCTTTTTATGAGAGCAGACCAATGTGGCCAGACAGAACAACCGACACGATCACCCATTTCATCGGCCTGTTTGATCTGTCGGTGGATCAGGCGCGGCTCCGGGACATCTACGAAGAGTTCGAACTGCGGGCAAAGACCATGGAGCTTGATGGGCTCGAGGAGGTCTCGCCGGTGATCGAGCACAGCTATGATCTTGTGAGCAGCAATGTCGCGCCGCTGTCCTATGCCTTCGATCTCGAACTGCCGCCGGTGCCGCTGCCCTATGTCCCGCCGATCGACCCGGGCAAGCCGGACGCGCCGTGGCAGACCGCAACCATAGAGATCCCCGATACCCCGACGCCGCTTCCCGCGCTCGACACGCCGGACGCGCCGCCTCCGCCGCCGCCGATCCTTCCGGATCTGCCGCATCCGGGGTCGGTGCTGAACATCATCAATCAGCAGATCTGGCTGCGCGATGACGATGTGCTCGGCGAGACGGGGTTTGCCCCGCGCCAGAGCGATGACCTGAGCGATGGCCCTTCGATGGCCGCCGAGGCGGAGGCGCTGGAACTGGTCACCGACAGCCTGCCCGATCTTGGCGTGGTGCCGCATCTGGCAGAGGCCGAGGCGATGGCCGAAGCGATGCTGGCGGCGCGGGCCGAGGCTCTGGCTGCCGAGGCGGAGGACACGGGGCAGGCGGCTCTGCCCGATGCGCCTGCGCCGGTCACCCTGTCGTCGCTTGCCGCCGCGGATACTCCGGTGGCGAGCGGTCCAGAAGCGGCCCAGACGAGCGAAGCCCCTGTCGCGCCGGAGCCGCAACCGACGGAAATGGCGGCCACCTCACCGCCCGCAGAGACCGAGGAGGCCGCTCTGGCGGACGCAGAGGCGGTTGCGTCCGATGCCCCGGTTTCGTCGGGTGCTCCGCTCGAGGCCGTTTCGCAGGCCGTCACAGCGGCGACCGCAGACGTGCTGCCGGACGTGGTGCCGGAACCGACCGAGACAGACCCGCAGACGCCGACGGTCGAGCGGGCCGTCCACTATGGCGAGGACGCGGTGGGCCAGTTCGTCAACGGCACGCGCAGCGACGAGGCGCCGGAGTGGACAGACCTGCTGCCAGAATACCACCGCACCGAAGACGCCTCCGACAGCTCGGATGCTGGCGTGGCCCCGCGCGACCTGCCGCAAGAGGCTGGCGTCAATCGCGACTTCGAAGACGGGCACAGCCTCGTGACGGGCGGCAATCAAGCGGTGAACGAAGCCTCGATCTCGACCGCATGGGTCGACGCGCCGGTGATCGCCGCGGGCGGCACATGGATCGAACTTGACCAGATCGAACAGGTCGCCGCCGTGTCGAACAAGGACATCGGTGCGCAGCTCGACGCCTTGCAGGAAACCACGGTGACCCAGATCGCCGAGATCAGTGAAACCGCGGCCCCCATCACCCGCCAGACAGAGCAAATCTCTGGCGATGGCGCGGCGCCGAAATGGCTCTACCTCGACCGGATCGACGGCGATCTCATCGTGTCCCACCACATCAACCAGCTGATCGAAGCCTTCGACAATGACGTTTTCGGCGTGACCATCGCGGCCTCTTCCAGCGCGTTCATCCTTGGCGACAACACGCTGTTCAACGCGAGCCATGTGCTCGCGGTGGGGCTCAACTACGACCAGATACTGGTGAAGGGCGATTTCATCGAGATCAACGCCATCAGCCAGAAGCTGTCGCTGGAAGACGATGACCGGATCGAGGGGCTGCCAGAGCCAGAGCAAGAGCCCGATCCGGTTGTCGCCGTGCCCGAAGCCGTGTCTGAATCCGTGCCAGACACCCTGCAAGAGACCCTGCCGGAACCTGTGCCCGAAGTCGTGCCCGAAACGCCGGAGGTGACCGATGTGCCCGCAACGCCGGGGGCCGCAGTGCTTGGCACGGTGGATGGTGTTCCGATCGAGCCCGATGTGCTGCTGGTCGAGACCGAAACCATCTCTGAACGGCAGGTCACCGAGGCTTCGGCGGGCACGACCTCTGCCCCGCCCGATCCGCAGCCCGCACCATCGCCGCGCGAGGCGACCAGCGACGCTCCGGGCACATCCATCGCCGAGGCTGCCACAGCAGCGATGGCCGAGCAGATGGCCGAGCAAATGGACCGGACGTTGGACGAGGCGGCAGAGGCCGGGGTGCAACTGGAGGACCGCGCCGAAACGCCAACCGCAGCAGACATCCGGGCAGAGGCAGACCACGTGCCAGCGGAGGCCGAACCGCCCGAGCAGGAGGATGAGCCGCCCGAGGTCGCAGACCCCGATGGCTCGGACGCCTATGCGCCGCTTGCCGAAATGGCCGCGGATGAGGCCGAAGAGGCGCCGCAGGGGAACATGCTGCTCAACGAGGCGCGGATCGAAAAGACCGGCGTCGACACCGCGGTGGAGATCACCGAGACCATGTCGGAGATCGTTGCGGGCATGCATGACGACATGGATATCCTGCGCGAAAAACTCTTGCAGGATCCGGCGCTTGCCGGGCTCGAATACGCGCGTGTGCTGATGGTCGAGGGCGATCTCATCCAGGCGCGTATCGTCGAGCAGACCACGGCGCTCACCGATAATGACGATGTCCGCCTGCCGGACGCGCTGCCCGAAGACATGGAGCTTGTCATCGGGCAGAACGCGCTGATGAACATGGCCTCGATTGACGACATCGGCATCGACTCGCAGGTCATGGCCGCGGAGGGAGCCTATTCCGATCTGCTCATCCATCAGGCGTCGCTGGTCGACGAGCCGGTGCCCGAGAGCGGCGACTTGCTGTCCGAGGCCGTCGCATTCCTTGCCGAAACCGAGCTTGCCGCCGAGCAGCAGCTCGATGACCTCGCAGCCGAGATGGGGCAGATGAAGGATCTGATGCAGGCCGACGACCTGTCCTCGGCGATGACCTGACGTATTTGAGACCACCCACCACTCACCACTTTGGACAATTTTTCTGTCTGACTTGACGTATTTTCAGAAGGACAAGTGATTTGACCGGCTTATTTTACAACTTTGAACCGGCGGGGGCTGTCCCTCGCGGGAGCGTCGCATGACCGCCCCGCAGCGACGCGCCTTCGACGCCGGGTCCGACGCGGCACCGCAACAGCGTCGCAGGACAGAAATGCGCGACGATGGCACCGCCGCGGGCCACAGGCAGGACGGTTTCGGAACGACCATCGAGGCGCGCGCCAATGAGCCCATCATGCGCAAGTCCGGCGCGGGCGGCGGCAATGGCAAGCCGCCGGTCAAATTCCACCGCAGGCAGGATCCAGAGCGCTTTGACCGGATCCTGCGCGACGTCCGGCGCGCGGTGACGCGCAATCTTGCGGTCGTCGGCGTGCTGACCTTCGCCACCAATATCCTGCTGCTGTCGATCCCCATCTACCTCTTTCAGATCAGCGACCGGGTGCTGACCAGCCGGTCCTTGGACACGCTGGTGATGCTGACCGTGATCATCGTCGGGGCGATCCTGTTCCAATCGGTGTTTGACGCGATCCGGCGCTTCATCCTGATGCGGACGGCGGTTCTGGTCGCCACGCGGCTTGGCGCGCCGGTGCTGAGCGCCGCGGCGCATGCCTCTTTGCACGGCAGCGGGCGCGAGTATCAGACGCTGGGCGATCTGCAGCAGATGCGCAGTTTTCTGGTCTCCTCGACGTTGATCGCCTTTCTCGACGTGCCCTTCGCGCCGCTGTTCATGCTTGCGATCTTTCTGGTGCATCCCGAACTGGGGCTGATCGTGCTCGTCACCGCGGTGTTGCTGATGGTCATCGCCCTCGCCAACCAGCGGGCGACCTCGCGCCAGTTCGCCGAGGCCAATATCGCCCAGTCCAAGGCCAATCAGCATCTCAATTCCATGTCGCGCAACAGCCAGATCATCAACGCTCTGGCGATGATCCCCGAGGCGGTGCGGATCTGGGGCCGGGACACAGCAGCCTCGCTCGGCGCGCAGGTGCGCGCGCAGGACCGCAACGTGATCTTCGCCTCGATCTCGCGCGCGGTGCGTCTGCTGACCCAGATCGCGATCCTTGGCTGGGGCTCGTTTCTGGCGATCGAGGGCGAGATCACCGGCGGCATGGTCATTGCCGCGTCGATCATCGCGGGGCGGGCGTTCTCGCCGATCGAAGGGTCGATCGAGGGGTGGAACACCTTTCTGCTCACGCGCGGGGCGAGCGAGCGGGTCTCCGGCCTTTTGCGCTCCACGCAGAACAAATTCGAGAAGCTGCGGCTGCCGCATCCGCAGGGGCGGCTCGACGTCGAACGGCTGCTCTACGTGCCGGGCGGGACCAAGCAGGTCGTGCTCAACGGAATCAACTTTTCCCTCAGCCCCGGCGACACGCTGGCGGTGATCGGCAATTCCGGGGCGGGCAAGACCACGCTTGGCAAGATGCTGGTGGGTTCGATCCTGCCGACCTCGGGCAGCGTGCGGCTGGATCTGATGGACATTCGCAACTGGGATCCGCGGCAGTTCGGCGAGAACATCGGCTATCTGCCGCAGGACGTGCAGCTGTTTCCCGGCACCATCAAGGACAATATCGCGCGCATGCGCAGCGACGCCACGGACGCCGCCATTCACGAGGCAGCCGTTCTGGCCGATGTGCACAATATGATCGCCAATCTGCCGCAGGGCTATGAGACGCTCGTGGCCGCCGACGGCTCGCCCCTGTCCGGCGGGCAGAAGCAGCGCATCGCGCTGGCCCGCGCCTTTTACGGCAATCCTTGCCTGCTGGTGCTGGACGAGCCGAATTCGAACCTCGACGTGGCGGGCGACAAGGCGCTCGCGCAGGCGCTGCAGCACGCCAAATCCAAGGGCATCACCGTCGTCGTCATCACCCAAAAGCCGACGCTGCTTGGGGTTGTCGACAAGATCATGCTGCTGACCGATGGCAGGGTCGCCCTGTTTGGCGAGCGCGAGACGGTTCTGGCCAAGATCAACGGGCCCAAGGCGCCGCCGAAATCTGTCACCGGCTCGGAAGGAGGCCCGCATGAGTGATCTGATCGAAACCGACGCCCCGTGGTATGCAGAGGTTCCCTGCTCGGTCAGCAAGTTCGCGGTGCTCGGCCTCGGCCTTATGGTCGCGGCTTTCGGCGGCTTTGCGCTCTGGGCCTTTGCCGCGCCGCTCGCCGCGGCGGTGATCGCGCAGGGCAGTTTTGTCGCCACCGGCCGCAACAAGATCGTGCAGCATCTCGAAGGTGGGATCATCGAGCAGATCTATGTCTCGGAAGGGCAACTCATTCACGCCGGAGAACAGATCCTGAGCCTCGATCGCACCGCCGCGCAGGCCAGCGAGCGCGAGCTGCACCTGCGGCGCTACCGGCTGCGGGCGATTGCCGAACGGCTCTATGCCGAATATCGCGAAGAGACCGAGATGGTGTTTTCCGAGGCGCTGACCTCAGAGGCCGAGGATCCCGAGTTCGCCGCGATCCTCGACAGCCAGAGGCTGGCCCATGCGGTCTCGCGCAAATCGCTGGCCAATGACATCACCCTGCTGCGAAAGCAGATCGATGCGCTGCGGGTGCGCGAGAGCGGCTATGTCTCGCAGCTCGAGTTCCTGCGCCTGCGTGCGGACATCCTGAAGGAGGAGTTCGCCGATAAGAACAAGCTCTTCGAGCGCAATCTGGTGCAGAAGTCCGAACTGAACGCCATCCGCCGGATACAGGCCGAGGCAGAGGGGCAACTGGCGCGGCTCGATGCCGAGGTCGACGAGATCCGCCAGATGGTCCTGAGATACACCAGCGAGATCAGCGCCGCGCGCGCGGTCTATCGCCAGACCGCGCTTGACGAGCTGGGGCCGATCGAGGCCGACCTTGAAAGCATCACCGAGCAGGCGCGCAAGGCTCGCAACGTGCTGGACCGCTCGGTGGTGCGCGCGCCCGTGACCGGCACGGTGGTGCGGCTGCATTTCCACACGCCGGGCGGGGTCATCGAAACCGGCAAGCCCATCGTCGAGCTTCTGCCCGCCGACGCGCCGCTGATCATCGAAGTGCAGATCCCCCGCACCGACATCGACAGCGTGATGGTCGGGCAGGAGGCGACGGTGCGGCTCATAGCGCTGAACCAGCGCACCACGCCGGTTCTGCAGGGCGAGGTCACCTATATCTCGGCGGACTCGCTGCATGATCCGGAGATGAGCTTGGGGCAGGAGATGTACATCGCCCGGATCTCGCTGCCGCCAGAGCAGGTCGGCCGGGTGCCCGGGTTCGCGCCGACACCGGGGATGCCGGTCGAGATCATGATCATGACCCAGACCCGCACCTTCGCGGCCTATATCAGCAAGCCGATCCTCGACAGCATGTCGCGCGCCTTCCGCGAGCAATAACGCCGCGCCGCCCGATCCGCGAATTGGGTCAGGCGGCGCGCCTCGTGTGCGGGTTTTCCGGCGACGATGATCACCGTCAAGAGCGCGGCCCCCATTCCATGCCAGACTGCCATGCAAGATCGCTCTGCGAGCGCGCCCGCGCCGCGAAGGGCCCGGAAGACACATAGATTTAAGCGATTTTGAACAGATCATTGGAGGGTAGGGTCATGGCGACGCAACTGAAGGTGGTATCGGTCGATTTGGTTTCCACAGACAGCGATGGGGTGCAGGGCGATGGGGCAAGCAGCCAAGGCCATCTGAGCGCCGATGGCACATGGCTCGTCTTTCTGAGCGGGTCGAAGCTGGTGCCCGAAGACGTCAACATCTATGGCGACATCTACCTCAAGTACCTGACGACCGGGGCTGTGCAACGGCTCACCGTCGATCCCAGTGTCGCCGCCACCGAAGAAGGCGGCTGGAACCCGGCGATTTCTGCCGATGGCACGCGGGTCGCCTTTGGGGTCACCTACCGCTACCCGCCGGGCAGCACATACATCGCGGATGAGGCGGTGGCCTTCAAAGACCTGCTGACCGGGGAGGACATGCTCATTTCGTCAGATGCGCAGGGCGTGGCTGGCGAAGGGACCAGCAATGGCGCGCGGTTCTCGCCCGACGGGACGCAGGTCGCCTTTTTCAGCACCGCAAAAAATCTTCTGCCGGGCGTCGACTTCACGGGATACGGGGTGTTTCTCAAGGATATCGCCACCGGCACGGTGTCGCTGATCTCGAGCAATGCAGCGGGCGAGGGGGCCAATGGCTCCAGCGGTGCCTCTTCCTTCTCGCCGGACGGAGCGACCTTCGCCTTCTCCAGCCGCGGGGACAATCTTGTCGACGGCGACGGCAATGGTGTCGGAGATGTCTTCATCAAGGACCTCACCACCGCCGCCGTCACGCGCGTCTCGGTGGCTGCGGACGGCACAGAGGGCAATGGTGAAAGCTCGGGCGGGGCTTTCTCGCCAGATGGCACGAAGCTGCTCTTTGCGAGCCGCGCGACCAACCTCGTCGCGCATGATGGCAATGGCTCGCAGGACCTCTTCATCAAGGATCTGATCACCGGCGCGGTCGAGATGGTCTCTACCGACGCTTTCGGCAACCAGTGGATCGGCGACAGCTATGGCGGCGTGTTCTCGCCCGACGGCACCAAGATCGCCTTTTACAGCGACACCAGCAGCCTCTCGGTGCGCGACAGCAACGGCGAATGGGACATTTTCATCAAGGACCTGATCAGCGGGACGGTGACGGCGGTCTCGACCAATGTCGCGGGCGAGATCGGAGACGGAATGAGTTTCTGGCCCGAGTTTCTGCCGGACGGTTCGGGGATCGTCTTCACCAGCGGCGCATCCAACCTCGTGGCGGACGACACCAATGGCGGTTGGGACGTGTTCATCTCCACCTTTGAGGAACAGGAACTGGGCGAGATCGTACAATGGTCCGAGGCCGAGGGCGGCAACGGGCACTGGTATCAATATGTCGAAGGGCCGCTGACTTGGGCCGAGGCGAAGGCCGAAGCCGAGAGCCGCAGCCACCTTGGTCTGCCGGGCTATCTCGCCACGATCACCTCGGCCGAGGAGAATGACTTCATCCTCGCGATGACCCCGCCGAACGTCTGGGCCGGTGGCACCGACGAACGCGTCGAGGGCGTCTGGGAATGGGCGACCGGGCCCGAGGCCGGGGAGGTCTTCTGGACACGCTCTTCCGGCGCTTTGACCTATGCCGACTGGGGCGGGTCCGAGCTGAACAACGCGTGGTTCGAGCCGCCGGGAGAGGACTATCTGACGGTGCATTCGCTTTACGCCACCGGCACATGGGCCGACAATGGCGTGCCGCCCAACCCGAACCAGGCCTTCGGCTATGTGGTCGAATACAGCGACCTCACCCGCCCACCCAGCGAGATCGGCCTTGGCCGCACAGAGGCCGAAGACCTCGATCTCGGCAGCGGCTTTGCGGTGCAGCACAACCCGTGGGCGTCCGAAGACGCCTACGTGCAGGCCACCGGCACCGGCAGCGGCACGGCGGCGGCGTCGGGCAGCTTCGCGGGGCCGGGCGGCGTTTACAGCGTCATCATCGGCTATTTCGACGAAGCGGACGGCGCAAGCAGCCTGCGGTTCGAGGTGAATGGCGAGACACTGGACGCATGGGTCTGGGATGCCGATCCCGCCGGGGACACCGTCACCGGGGCCGCCGCGATGAAGCGGGTGATCCCCTTCGTCACGCTAAACGCGGGCGACATGCTGACACTGGCGGGCACAGCGGATGGCGGCGAGCCGCTGCGCACCGATTACATCGACATCCGGCCCGCGCCCACAGCGAGCGCGCCGTTCACCGTCGAGGCCGAAACGCTGGAGATCACCAAGGATTTTCAGGTCGTCACCAATCCGCATGCCTCCGGCGGCGCCTATCTGCAGGCGGGCGGCGGGCCGGATCAGCGCGCGCTCTACGATTTTGACGGCGCGGCGGGGCTTTACGATCTGACCATCGGCTATTTCGACGAAAGCGACGGTGTCAGTCGGATGAGCCTATGGCTAAATGGCGCGGAGGTGGACAGCTGGCTGTGGGATGGCACCTTCGGCGATGCCATCGTCACCCCCGCCGGGGCCGCGCAGCATAGGCTATATGGCCTCGATCTCGGCCCCGGTGAGAGGATCGAACTGATCGGGCAGCCCGATGGCGGCGAGCCGCTGCGCACGGACTACCTGCATTTCGACCCTCTGAGCCTCGCCTCTGGCGCGGATGCCTTCCTGTTCAGCTAGGCGCGGTGCGTGGATGCAAGACAGGGTGGATGCAAGATGAGGCGGATGCGTCAGAGCTTGGCGGGCTGGGCAGATCGGGGGGCTATTCCCTGATCAGCAACAGCTCGGCGGTGATGCAGATGCGGTTCTCATGCGGGCGCAGCACGCCGGTCATTGGCGTGCCGTCAAACCCCACCGAAGCGGCGTTGAGAATGACGCTCTCGCCGGTCAGCCGCCCGGCACGCAGCAGCATTTCGGTGGCGTAACTCTCCAGCGTGCCGGTCTCGAGCCGTGTGTTCACCAGACTGCCGATCCCTTCGATCCGCGCCCGCTCCATCCCGCCGGCAAGTTGCGGAAGCAGGCTGTGCGGGTCTTCATTGGGGCGCAGGGTGCACAGCAGGGCCGGGTGCCCGCTGCCTGCCTCACCCACCGCGCGCGGGGCAAAGAGATCAAAGCCGGTCTCGGCGTCCGGCGTCACTTCCAGCGCCGCGCCGGTGATGCCCCAGCCGCTCATGGTCACCGCCTCGGCCAGCACCGACTCCGCCGCCAGAAGGTGCCCCATGCGCAGCGGGCCTCCCGCGCCGGACCACAGCCCATGGCAATGCAGGAAAGGCGCGCCGTCCTTCATGCCCAGATGCAGCCCGGCCTCTGCGATCTCGGCGCGCTCGAGCACATAGGTCTTGCTGTACCACGCCGCCCGCCCGTCGCCGGGCGCGGGGGCGGGGATCACATAGGTCAGCCGCTCGAACCCGATGTCCGCAAGCCGCAGATAGCCCGCCGAGAACCCGGCCTCGGCAAAGCCCTGCACCACCGCCCGCTCAAAGCTCTGCCCCGCCGCGAGCCGGATCTCCACCGGCTGCGCGCGGCAGGGCAGCGCGGCAAAACGCGCCTCGGCGCGCGGGCCGGGATGGCTGAGAAGTTGCAGAGTGCTCATTGTACCGAGGCCTTCCGGGGCTCGGGCTCAGGCTCGGGCAGATCGCCGCGCGCGAGCAGCTCTTCGCGGATCATCTTCTTGGTGATCTTGCCATAGGCGCTCTTCGGCATCTCCTGCCAGAACACCACATGGCGCGGCAGCTTGTAGCGGGCGATCTTCGGCCCCAGCCAGTCGAGCAGCGCCTCGGGTGCCACGCCCGAACCGCGCGCCACGCAGACCGCGACGCCGATCTCGCCCCACACCGGGTCGGGCATGCCCAGCACGGCAACCTCGGATATCTCGGGGTGAAGCAGGATCTTCTCTTCGATCTCGCGCGGATAGATGTTCGACCCGCCCGAGATATACATGTCCGAGGCGCGGCCGGTCAGATAGACGAAGCCCTCGGCATCCATATGGCCCAGATCGCCGGTCAGGAACCAGCCATTGCGGAAACTCTTGGCGTTGGCCTCGGGGTTGTCGAAATAGCCCGCAAAGACCGCAGGGCCGATGACGGCGATCTCGCCGGTCTCGCCGGGCGCGACCTCATTCCCCTCGGCGTCCTGGATTTGCACCTGCATGCCGGTGCGGGCAAAGCCGCAGGAGCCGATCCGCATCGCGGCATCGTCGACCGAATGATGCGCGGGCGGCAGCACGGTGATATTCCCGGTGACCTCGCCGAGCCCGAAATATTGCACCAGCTTCGGCCCCAGCTCCTCCAGCGCGCGGACCTGATCGGCACGGTACATCGGTGCGCCCGCGTAGATCATGTAGCGCAGGCTGGAATGGTCATGGTCGTGCACCGACGGGTGCTCGACCAGCAGCTTGACGATGGTCGGCACGGTGAAGAGGTTGGTGACCTTCCATTTGGCGACCAGCCCCCAGATCTCATCGGGGTCGAACTTGGCCCCTGCGGGCAGGATGGTCTTCACCCCATGCGCCACCTGCGCGAGCTGGTGGATGCCCGCGCCATGCGACAGCGGCGCCACGACGATCGAGGCATCCTCGGGTCCGGTGCAGGGCATCAGGTCGCACAGGTGGTTGGTGACGACAAACGCCATCTGGCCGTGGGTCAGCACCGCCGCCTTGGGTCGCCCGGTGGTGCCGGAGGTGAAGAAGAACCAGCACGGATCGTCGCGCTGCACCTCCGCCTGCGGCGGGCGCTGGCCGAGATGGTCGGCGACCAGCGTCTCGTAGCTCTCCCCCAGACCGTCCCCGATGCCGATGGTAAAGCCAAGGCCCGCGCAGGCCGCCGCATGCTCGGGGAAGCTGGCCTCGCAGAGCATCCCCTTGGCCTGCGAGCTTTGCGCGAGAAAGGCGATATCCTCGGGCGACTGGCGGAAGTTGGCGGGCACCCAGACCGCGCCGATGCGCCAGCAGGCGAACATCGCCTCGAACATCTGGTTGTTGTTGGCCGATTGCACCAGCAGCCGGTCGCCCTTCTTCAGGCCGAACTTGCCCGACAGCGCGGCGGCGAAGGCGGCAGAGCGCGCCTCCATCTCGGCCCATGTCCATGTCTGCGCGCCCCAGACGAAGCCCACGTCCTGCGGGTGGCGCCGGGCGCTTTCGGTGAGGAAGTTGGCAAGGTTCATCACCCGCGTCGAGACGGGGGGCAGTCCGCCCGAGAGGTCGATGGCGGCGGCGCTCATTTCACCCGCTCCAAGATCGACACGTAGTTGGTCACCGCCGCGCCGCCCATGTTGAACACGCCCGCGATCTCGGCGCCGGGGATCTGCATCTCGCCCGCGTCCCCGGCAAGCTGCATCGCCGCCATCACGTGCAGCGACACGCCGGTGGCGCCGATGGGATGGCCCTTGGACTTCAGCCCGCCCGAGGCGTTGACCGGCAGCTTGCCGTCCTTGGCGGTGATGCCCTCGCGGATCACCCGCCCGCCGTCGCCGCGCTCGGCAAGGCCCATGGCCTCATACTCCAGCATCTCGGCGATGGTGAAACAATCGTGCGTCTCGACCAGCGACAGATCGTCGAGCGTCAACCCCGAGGTCTCGAAGGCCTGCGCCCACGCGCGGCGGGCACCGGCAAACTCCAGCACGTCGCGGCGCGACAGCGCCATGATCTCGTTGACGTGGCTGCGGGCGCGGAAGGCGATGGCGCGCTGCATCTCTGCCGCCGTTTCTGCATCGGCCAGCACCAGCACCGCCGCCCCGTCCGAGACCAGCGAGCAGTCGGTGCGCCGCAGCGGCCCCGCGACGATCGGGTTCTTGTCCGAGACCGTGTTGCAAAAGGCGGTGCCGAAATCCTTGCGCATATGCGCCAGCGGGTTGGCCATGCCGTTCGTATGGTTCTTGGCGGCGATCATCGCCAGCTCTTCGCTCTTGTCGCCGTAGCGCTGGAAATAGCTGCCCGCGATCTGCCCGAAGAGCCCGGCGAACCCGCCGCTGATGTCCGCCTCTTCCTTGCAATAGCTGGCGCCCAGAAGGATATCGCCGACCTCGGCGGTGGGGGTGGCGGTCATCTTCTCGGCGCCCACCACCAGCGCGATGCGGCCGCGCCCGGCGGCGATGAAATCCATCGCGCCATGCAGCGCCGCCGAGCCGGTGGCGCAGGCGTTCTCGTAGCGGGTGGCGGGGGTATGGGCGAACCGCGCGTCGCCCATGGCCACCAGCGCGCCCTGAAAATCCTGCTGCGAAAAGCCGTTGTTGAACACGCCGGTGAAGATGCCGTCGACGTCCTCGGGGGTGATCCCGGCGTGCTCCAGCGCCTCGCTGACGGCGGCGGCCATCAGGCTTTCGGTGTCGGGGTGCTCGGATTTGCCAAAGGGCGTGTGGCCCCAACCGACGATCTGTGGGTCTCGCATGTTGTCCTCCTCAAATGCGGGTGCGCGCGGCGTAGAGCTGCGCGAGCGTGCCTTCTATCTCCTGCGCCGCCGCCTTGAGCTGCGCCACAAGCTCCTCCCGGCGCGGCTGCTGCATGCGGCTTTCGATGGCGGCCAGCGACAGCGCGCCAGCCAATGCGCCGTCGGGGCGGCGCAGCGCGACGCCCATGCCCCATGAGTTGGGGAACACCAGACCGGGGTTCAGCGCGTAGCCCTTGGCCCGTGTCTCGGCGACTCGGGCGCGAATCTGGTCCGGCGGCAGGCCGGGGTAGTCTTCCTCGAGCCGCGCGGCATTGGCGGCCAGCGCCGCCTCGACCTCGGCATCGGGCAGCGAGGCAAGCATCGCCAGCGAGCCCGCGCCGACGCCCAGAGGGTGCAGCCGCCCGGTCATCAGCGCGTAGGTGCGGATCGGATAGGTGCCCTCTTCGCGGTGCAGGCAGAGCGAGGAAAAGCCGCGCCGGATCGACAGGAAGGCGGCGTCCCCGGTCTCTTGCGCTAGCCGCGCGAGGGTTTCGAACGACAACTCCAGCAGCCCATGCCGATGCGCGGCGAAGGTCCCGAGAATATAGGATTCTTCGCCGAGGAAGTAGCGCCGGCTCTCCTCGTTCTGCTCGACCATGCCGTTGCGGATCAGCGCCAGCATCAGCCGCCGCACGGTGGGCTTGTTGAGCCCCAACTCCGCGACCAGCTCGCCAAGGCTCGCGCCGTCCAGCGGGCGACGCCCGACCATGCCGAGCAGCGCCAGCGCCCGGTCGACGCTCTGGCTGCCTGCGAGTGCGCCGGTATCTGCCTTCACCTGTTCCATAATATGGACCTGTATGGTCCGCCTCCTCCCACGAGACTTCGCAAAGTTGCCCCGCAATATTTTGTTCCTTTCACAATATTGCAAGTTCTTCTTGTCCGTGGCAATGAAACTGTTCCATGATGTGGATCGCAGCGCAGGGCAGGGAGGCCGTGCGAGGCGGGGGCCGGTGCCGGTCCGAACTCTGGGAGGACAGAATGACATTTGCGAAACTGGGCAGCACTGCCCTGGCAACCGTGCTTGCGGGCGCGATGATGGTCGGCGCGGCTGCCGCAGAAACCCTGCGCCTGTCGCACAACACCGGCGACACCACGACCTGGCACAAAGGGTCCGAGAAATTCGCCGAACTGCTCTCCGAGGCGACCGGCGGCGATCTTTCGGTGCGTGTCTTCCCCAATGCGCAGCTTGCCGGTGGCGACCAGATGCGTCAGGCCGAGATGGTCGGCCGCGGTGCGCTCGATCTGGTGGTGACCTCGGCGATCAACGTGACGCCGCTGGTGCCCGAGATGGCGGCCTTCTCGCTGCCCTATCTCTATGCCGATTACGCGCAGGTCGATGCCACCACGCAGGGCGAGCCCGGCGCCAAGCTGGCCGAGATCCTCAAGGGCAAGGGCATCATCGTTCTGGCATGGGGCGAGAACGGCTTCCGCGAGGTGACCAACAACACCCGCCCGGTGAAGACCCCCGAGGACATGAAGGGCCTCAACATGCGCGTCGCGGGCCCGATGTATATCGACGTGATGAACGCGCTCGGCGCCAACCCGCAGCAGATGCAGTGGGGCGAGACGATGACCGCGCTGCAGCAGGGCGTGGTCGACGGTCAGGAAAACCCGATCGGCGCGGTGATCATCCCGCAGCAGGTCTATGAGGTGCAGAAGTACCTGACCACATGGCATTATTCCTATGACCCGATCTTCATCGGCATCAGCCAGAAGAAATGGGACAGCTATGACGCCGACACGCAGGCCAAGCTGCAGAGCGCCGCGACCGAGGCGATGAGCTACCAGCGCGAGATCAGCCGCGAGGCCACCGCCTCGGGCATCGACTTCCTGCGCGAGAAGGGCATGGAGGTCTATGAGCCGTCGGCCGAGGAACTTGCCGCCTTCAAGAAGGCCACCCAGCCCGCCTTTGACGAATGGGCAGACAAGGTCGGCGCCGAGCTGGTGCAGAGCTTCCAGACCGCCATCGACGGCGCGAAGTAACCCCCGAAAAACGGCGTGTCCCCGCGGGGACACGTCTTTCGTCCCCAAGACACTCGCCTGCTGATCCAAGGGAGGGGCAATGGCCTTCATCCTGCGCGAGGCCGAGAAGATCATCTGCGCGGTGCTCTTTTTGGCCATGACCTTTCTCGGCTTTGCCAATGTCGTGGTGCGCTACGGCACGCATTACTCGCTGGCCGCCACCGAAGAGCTGCTGACCAACGGCTTTCTGCTGCTGACCATCTTCGGCGCCGCCATCGCCGCGCGCCGCGGCGAGCATCTGGCGGTGGGGTTGGTGCATGACCTGCTGCCGCGCCCGGCGCGGCGGGTGGTCTTTGCGCTGTCGGTGCTGGCCTCGGCGCTGCTGCTGGTGCTCTCGGCGTGGTTTTCCTGGCAGGCGATGACCAACATGATGGGCAACGGCATGCGCTCTTACGGGCTGCAGATCCCCGCGTGGTATTATCAGGCCGCCGTGCCCTTCGGCTTTGCGCTGGTGCTGATCCGCTACCTGCAGCACGCATGGGTGGTTTGGCGCACCGGCGAGGATCACGAGGTCATCCCCGATGTATGACCTGATCCCCGCACTTCCCGCAGGCACCGAGATGGTGATCCTGTTCTTCATCCTGCTGGCGCTGCGCGTGCCGGTGGCCTTCTCGCTGGGGCTCTCGGCGATCTACGCCATGTGGCAGATCGGCTTTGGCCTCGAACTCGCCGGCGATCTCATCGCCACGGGGATCACCAAATTCTCGCTGCTGGCCATCCCCTTCTTCATCCTCGCGGGCACGCTGATGGGCTCGCTCGGGATCGCCGAGCGGATGATCCGCTTCTTCCGCGTGCTGATCGGCGGCACCCCCGGCGGTATGGGCGTGGTCGGGACCACCGTGTGCCTGTTCTGGGGCGCGGTGAGTGGCTCGGGCCCGGCCTCGGTCGCCGCCATCGGGCCGATGATCATCAAGGGCATGGAAGAAGACGGCTACCCCAAACCCTATGCGGCGGGCCTCGTCTGCACCGGCGCGGCGCTGTCGATCGTCATCCCGCCGTCGATCGGGCTGGTGATCTATGGGGTGATCGCCGAGACCTCGATCTCGCATCTCTTCCTCGCCGCCATTCTGCCGGGGCTCTTCATGGGGGCGATGATGCTGCTGACGCTGCCCTTCGCCAAGCCGAAGACCGGGCACGCCGCCTCGCTGGAAAAGCTAAGCCCCATGCCGCATGCCGAGAAATCCTATGGCGCGCGGCTGTGGCTGTCGTTCAAGGAGAGCTTCTGGGGCCTGATGACACCGGTGGTCATTCTGGGCGGCATCTACTCGGGCATTTTCACCCCCACCGAGGCCGCTTTGGTCGCCACAGTCTACGCGCTGCTGGTCGGCGGGCTGATCTACCGCACGCTGACTTTGGATGGTCTTTACCATTCGCTGTCCAATGCGGCGGCGTCTTCGGCCACGGTGATGCTCGTCGTCGCCTATGCCAGCCTTTTCGGCTGGGTGGTGACGGTGGAGGATCTGGTCGGCAGCTACTCGGGCGCGCTGCTGGGGCTTTCCGGCAATGAGGGCGTGATCCTGCTGGTGATCATGCTGATCCTGCTGATCGCGGGCATGTTCATGGACGCGGTGACGGTGATGTTCATCTGCCTGCCGATCTTCATGCCGGTGGTGCGCGAACTGGGCTGGGATCCGGTCTGGTTCGGCGTGCTGGTCATGGTCAATCTCGCCATCGGGCTGATCACCCCGCCGGTGGGCATCAACCTTTACGTCGCCGCCAATGTCACCCGCCTGCCGATCGAACGTGTTGCGCGCGGCGCGCTGCCCTTTTTGCTGGTCTGCGGGGTCGGGCTGGCGGTGATCGGGCTGGTGCCGCAGCTTTCCCTTGCCCTGCTCGGGCCCGCCAATTGAGGACTATGCCATGACCCAGAAGACAGCCCCCAAGACCTCGATCGTCACCGGCGCCGCGCGCGGCATCGGGCTTGCCACCACCAAGCAGTTCCTCGCCGAAGGCCGCCGCGTGGCGATGATCGACCGCGACGCCGAGGCGCTGATGGAAGAGGCCGGGCAGCTCGAGGGCGTGCTGCCGGTGGTCTGCGACGTCTCGCAGCCCGATCAGGTGGCGGCGATGATCGAGGAAGTGGCCGGGGCCTTCGGGCGGATCGACGCGCTGGTGAACAACGCCGGGGTCGCCGATTTCGGCCCCATCGAGGACACCACATTCGAGCGCTGGCGCACCGTGATGGCGACCAACCTCGACGGGGTGTTCCTCTGCTCGCAGGCGGCGGTGCCGCATCTGAGAGAGGTGCAGGGCGCGATCGTCAACATCGCCTCGATCTCGGGTCTGCGCGCCTCGACGCTGCGGGTGGCCTATGGCACCTCCAAGGCCGGGGTGATCCAGCTCACGCAGCAACAGGCGGCGGAACTGGGCGAATACGGCATCCGCGCCAATTGCGTGGCGCCCGGCCCGGTGCGCACGAAACTGGCGATGGCGGTGCATTCGCCCGAGATCATCGCCGCCTATCACGATGCGATCCCGCTGAACCGCTATGGCTCGGAGGATGAGATCGCCTCGGTGATCGTCTTCCTGTGCTCGGACCGGGCGAGCTATGTGACCGGGCAGACCATCGCTTCGGATGGCGGCTTTCAGTCCACCGGGGTGGGGCTGCCGGCGCTGCGCGGCTGAGCGGCGCGGCGCGGGTGGCCGCGCCGGATCTGCGTATTTTTGAAGAGAAGAAGCAGGGGGCGGCGGGCTTAGTGGCGCGTCCGTCCTCTCGTGCTGACGGTTTTTACCAAGTCGCAACACCCAAGCGGCGCCGTGTCCCTTTGGGCGGCGCGAGCGTTGACATCTTTTCGCGCAACGCGGAGGCTTTGGAAAAAAGTGATGTATTTAGGAGGTTTATAATGGACAGCGCAGGGCGGCACGGTCGTTTCGAGTTGGCGTTCTACGCAATGTGCCTGATCCTGAGCCTTTTCTGGAGCCTGCCGACGCAGGGCATTCTGGACTTCAGCAGTTTTTACGGATCAGGCGAGGCGGCCGCGCTTGGTGAGAACCCTTACGCCATTCATGACCGGACCTTCTTGCTCCAGACGGCATGGTTTTCAGGATATAATTTCAACCTGAACCCGCCGACGGTGCTGCCGCTGTTCGAGGGCTTCGCCGCGTTCGAGATCGCGCAGTCCTATTGGGGTTGGTGGAGTATCTCCATTGTGCTTGGCATCGCCCTGCTGAGACTTCTGAAGGTGCATTACGGCGACGCCATGCCGACGGTTGCCGTCGTGTGGTGTCTCGCTTTGGGGTCTTTCTGGGACACGCTGCATTTGGGGCAGATATATATCCCGCTGGCGTTTTGTGCGGTCTTGGCCTGGATCAGCCTGCGCCGAGGCAGGCGGAGGCTTCTTGCGGGTGTGCTGATCGGCGTGGTGGCGGCGGTTAAGCCCAACTTCCTGGTCTGGCCCGTGGTGCTGTTGCTTGCCGGGCATATCGCCCCCGCCATGGCCGCGTTTGCAAGCTTTCTGGCTCTGGTTGCCATTTCGCTCGGCCTTTATGGCGGCGAGACTTGGGCGCAATGGTTTGACTTGCTGGCCAGCGAGGGCGCGCGCGACGTCTTTCCGACCAACGGGTCGGTCGCGGGATTTCTGCACCGGATCGGGCTGGGCGCGTTTGGTGTCTGGGCCAGCCTTGCCTTGCTGGCGGCCACCGGAGGCTGGGCGCTGTGGCGCCGCCCGCCGGTGATGCTGGCCTCTGCCGTCGGTCTGCTGGTGTCGCTGCTCGCGTCGCCCATCGGCTGGGCGCATTACTTCTTGCTGGCCGTGCCGATCCTGATTGAGCTTTGGGACCGCCGCGGCTGGACCGGGCGATTTGCCTCAATGGCGCTGGCGGTGCCCTTGGTCCTGGTGGTGATCAGCCCGCCGGATGTCTTGGCGGCGCGGGTCACGGTCGGCTCGCTCTATTTCTGGACCTTCCTAGCTGTGTTTGCGCTGGTGGCGCGGCATGGCGCCGCGTTGGACCTGCCGCTTGCGCAGACACGCGAGCGCGGCCCACGGGGGCCCCGCCCGCGCGCCGCGGGCCAGCCTGTCGAGCGTCCGACCGTGTGAGTTGCGGGCCCGCGGCCAGCTGACGCGCGGGCGCAAAGCCGTGACCCGCAGTGCCCGTCAGATACCGGTGTACCACCGCAGGAAGCGGTCGCGCACGCAGTCGGTGTGGCGGATCATCTCGGCGCGGGCGCGGTCGGGATCCTGCGCTGCGATGGCTTCGAGCACGCCAAGATGCTCGCGCGCCTGCTCGGCAAAATTGCGCTCCATCCGCACCACGTGGCACATCCGGGCCTTGTCGCGGTTGTTGGCGATCATCTCGGCCAGAAGCGGCATGCCGCTGTTTTCGGCGATGAAGACGTGGAAACGGTCGTCATAGGCCCAAAAGGGTTCAAGCTCCATCTCCGGCGAGGCAATGACCTCATGCGTCTCCGCGATCAGCGGTTCGGCGGCGCCGGGACGGGCCCGCACCGCGGTCTGCGCCGCGGCCTCGCTTTCAAGCTGGCGACGGATCACCATGATCTGCAGCAACTCGTCGAGCGGCACTTCGCGGATCACCAGCGTGCCGTTCGCCAGCCGCTCCAGCAGCCGCTCGCCGGTCAGCCGGGTGATCGCGCTGCGCAGCGGTGTGCGCGAAATATTGAGCCGTTCCGCAAGCTTGCGTTCGGTGAAGATCTCGCCCGGTTTGACCTCATTGGCGAAGATGAGACTGCGCACATACTGATAGGCCTGTTCAGACAGGGTTTGCTTTTCGTCGATGATTTCTGAAGCGTCTCGCATCGGTCCTGCCGCCTGCCTCCCAAGGATTTCGCCACCTTCGCAAAAAAGGACTCGACAAGCAAGATCCAGATGGTGTTCTAGTGGTATACCACTAAGGCACCATAAAAACACCAAGTAGGAACCGCCCCTCGGATGACCCAAGCCCCCTGTGTCCTGACGCCGCAATTGCTGACCAGCAAGGCTTTCGCTCCTTACGGTGAGGTCATCGCGCATCGCGGCACCGAGCGGCGGCATCCGGTGGCGCTGCATGCCGCCACCGAGTCCGAGGGGTTGAGCGTGGCGAGCTGGGTCAGCCGGCTGAAGACGGCGATCGAGGGGGTCGTGGAAATCGCCGAGATGGAGCGGCACCCGTTCTCGGATCAGGCCTTTGTGCCGCTGAGCGGCCAGCGCTTTCTGATCGTGGTCTGCGACGACGCGGATGGCCTGCCCGATGCGGCCACGGCGCGCGCCTTCGTCACCACGCCGGGGCAGGGGGTGATCTATCGGCGCAACGTCTGGCACGCGGGCATGCAGGTGTTCGACGCGCCGGCAGAGTTCTTTGTCCAGATGCAGCGCCACCCGCAGGAAGCGGATGACATCTTCATGCCGGTCTCGACCCCGATCCACGTGCTGCCGGCAGAGGAGCTTGTCTGATGGCTGATCATCTCGACCGCGATTTCATTGGCTACGGTCCGCGCCCGCCCGCGGCGCAATGGCCCAATGGGGCCAAGCTCGCACTGAACTTCGTGCTCAACATCGAAGAGGGCTCCGAGCCCTCGGTGCCCGATGGCGACGGGTTCAGCGAGACCGGGCTCGTCGAAGTCGCCGCGGATTCCATTCCGGGCCGCAATCTCGCCGCCGAGACGATGTTCGAATATGGATCGCGGGTGGGGTTCTGGCGCATCGCGCGGATGTTCGAAGAGGCCGGGCTGCCCGCCACCGCCATGGTCTGCGGCCTCGCGCTCGAGCGCAATCCCGAGATCACCGCATGGCTGCGCCAGTCGGATTTCGACGTCTGCGCCCATGGCTGGCGCTGGGAGCAGCACCGCGGTCTCAGCCGTGATGAGGAGGCGGCGCGCATCGCCCGCTGCTTTGATGTGATCACCGATCTGCTCGGCACGCCGCCGGGCGGCTGGTACTGCCGCTATGGGCCGAGCGTGAACACCCGCGCGCTGATCGCCGAGCACGGCGGTTTTGACTACGACAGCGACGCCTATAACGACGAGCTGCCCTATTGGACCGAGGTCAGTGGCAAGCCGCATCTCGTGCTGCCCTACTCGCTGGCGACCAATGACGCGAAATTCCTGCGCGGGGGCCTCGCCACCGCCAGCGATTTCTTTGAGTTCCTGCGCGACAGCGTCGAGACGCTCTGCGCCGAACCCGATGCCAAGATGTTGTCCGTCGGCCTGCATCTGCGGGTCGCGGGCCACCCCGGCCGCGCTGCCGGGCTGCGCCGCTTTCTCGAATATGTCCGTGGCCGCGACGATCTGTGGATCTGCCGCCGCTCGGACATCGCACGGCACTGGCGGGACGTGCACCCCTACCTCCCCTCCGCCGATCAAAACAAGAAAACCACCACAACAGGGTCTGAATGATGAAAAAGCTGACCGCCTCCCTTTTGCTTGCTGCAACCCTCTCGCCCGTCGCGGGCTTTGCCCAGGACGACGCCCATCCGGCTGACAAGCCGCTGGTCGTGGGCTCCGACTTTGGCCTCGCACCGTGGATGGTGCGCGGTGTCGACGGTCCCGAGGGCTTTGGCTACGACATGATCACCGAGATCGCCGAGCGCATCGGCCGTCCCTCGGTCGAAATCACCGACATCAACTTCTCGGGCCTGTTCGCCGCGCTGCTGTCGGGCCGTATCGAGTTCACCGTGAACCCGCTTAACATCACCGCCGAGCGCGCCGAGACCATGCTCTACTCCGAGCCGTTCTTCGCCACCGGCAATGGCTTCATCACCCGCGAGGGTGAGAGCATGGCCGCCTTCGAGGATCTGGAAGGCAAGGCCGTCGCGGTGAACCGCGGCACCATCTCCGACACCTGGGCCACCGAGAACGCCGAAGAATATGGCTTCGAGGTTCAGCGCTACGACACCTTCCCCGACTCGGTGCAGGCGGTGATCACCAGCCGTGCCTTCGCCGCGATCAACGAGATCCCCACCGCCGCCTATGCGGCCGGTCAGAACCCGGCGATCACGCTGGCGATGGAAGACTACGATGGCCGCATGTTCGGCTATGCCTTCCGCTACGAGAGTGAAGCCTATCGCGACACCGTCGAGGGCGCGATCGAATGCATGAAGGCCGATGGCACCCTCAAGGGTCTCTATGAGAAGTGGTACGGCGGCGATGTCGCCGAGGACAGCCCGCTCGTCACCGTCTACCCGGGCTACGGCGCGCCGGGCTTCAAGGGCTATGACGAGACCGAGCACGAGCTGACCTGCGGCTGATCCGCGGTGTCTCCCTCCTCTACGTGAAAAGACTGCAGCCCGGCCTCTGGGCTGCAGCGCTCAGGAGCACGCATGGATCAGCTGATACGTAACTACTTCAATATGGATGTCATCGCGGGCGCCTTCCCCGTGGTGCTGAAAGGCTTTGTCATCACCGTCGAGGTCTCGCTCTGCGTGATCCTCATCGGGCTGGTGCTGGGCATGGCGCTGGCATTGGCGCGGCTGCCCGGCTGGCGCGTGGTGAATGTCTTTGTGGGCGCGTGGATCGAGCTTTTCCGCACGCTGCCGCAGCTGGTGATCCTGATCTTCTGCTACTTCGCGCTGCCCTACGCCGGGATCCGCCTGTCGCCCTTCGTGGCGGTGGCGATCGGCCTCGGTGCGGTGCTCTCGGCCTTCTGCGCCGAGATCTTCACCGCGGCGATCATGGCGCTGCCGAAAGGCCAGTGGGAGGCGTCCAAGGCGCTAGGCTTCGGACCGATCCGCACGCTGGCCTACATCATCCTGCCGCAGTCGGTGCGGCTGGCGACGCCGCTGGTCACCAACCGGATCATCAGCGTGTCGAAAGGCACGGCGCTTGGGGTCTCGGTCTCGCTTGACGACACGCTGGGGGCGGCGCAGAGCTACATGTCGATCACCGCCAACCCCTCGCCGCTGATGTTGGCCGCGGGGATGTATCTGCTGTTCTTCATCCCGCTCGTGGTGCTCTCGCGCCGCATCGAAGCGCAGATGAGCCTGAAGTGAGGAGAGGATAATATGGAGCTTTTCCTCGCGAATTTCGCCAACTGGCAATCGTTCCTGCGCATCTGGCCGCTGCTGCTGCAGGGGCTGGAGGTGACGCTGAAGCTGGTCGCCGTCTGCCTGCCGCTGGCCGCGCTCTGCGGGCTTTGCGCCGGGGTGGCCTGGTCGTTCTCGGGGCCGCGGATGCGCCGGTTTCTGATCGCCGTGATCGACCTTCTGCGCGCCTTCCCGGCGCTGGTTCTGCTGGTGCTGATCTACTACAGCCTGCCCGCCGTGGGCATCCGCATCAGCGCGTTCAGCGCGGTGGTGCTGGCGCTTTGCCTGAACAACACCGGCTATTTCGGCGAGATCTTCCGTGCCGGGATCGTGTCGATCGACAAGGGCCAGTTCGAGGCCGCCTATTCGCTTGGCTTCGGGCGTTTGCACGCCATGGCCGCGATCATCCTGCCGCAGGCGATGCGCCGGGTGCTGGCGCCCTGCGCCTCCAACGCGCTGGAACTGGTCAAGGCCACCTCCATCGCCGCCATCGTAGCATTGCCGGAACTGCTGCGCTCGGCGCGGGTGGCGCAGGAGCAGACCTACAACCCCACCCCGCTCACCGCCGTCGCGGTGATCTTCTTCATTCTGCTCTGGCCGTTCTCGCGCTGGGTTTCGATCCTCGAACGCCGGGCCATCATCCTGAGGGGACGCTGATGCGTATCGCCATCACCGGCGGGGCCGGATTTGTCGGGCTGGCCACCGCCGAGGCCCTGCTGAAGCGCGGTCATACGCCGGTGCTGCTCGACCTCGCACCGCCGCAGCACGCCGGGCATCCAGCGCTGAACGGGGCCCGCTTTCTGCCCTGCGACGTGACCGATGCGGCGCAGGTCCGTGCGGCCCTCGCCAGTGCCGAGCCCGACCTGCTGATCCACACCGCCGCGCTGACCCCCGATGCCGCCATGGAGCGCGCCGCAGCCGCCAAGATCATCGCGGTCAACCTCACCGGCACATCGAACGTTCTGGACGCCGCCACCGCTTTGGGGATCCGCCGCGTGTTCTACCTGTCGTCCGCCGCGGTCTATGGCGGTGATCCAAGGCCGGGAGAGACCCTGCCCGAAGACGCCGAACTGCGGCCCAATTCGCTTTATGGCATCACCAAGGAGGCCAGCGAAAAGCTCGTGCGGCTGGTCGCCGCGCGCGACGGTCTGGATGCGACGATCCTGCGCCTCGGCCCGCTTTTTGGCGCGTGGGAAGTGCAGGGCGCAGCCCGGCCCAGCCTGTCGGCGCAGGGGCAGATCCTCGCGCTGCACCGGGCTGGCATCACGCCGACGCTGCCCTCCACGATGATCGCCGATTGGGTCTATTCCCGCGACGTTGGCGCGGCGCTCGCCGCGCTGGCCGAGGCACCCACGGTGGCCGAGACCGAGACCTTCAACCTTGGCGCGGGCTATGTGTCGAGCCCGCTCGACTGGGCTGAACAGATGGGGGCGCCCGCCGGGGTTGCGGCGGGTGGTCCGGCCAATTTGGTGGCCCGCGTCTCGGACGGGCGGCCACCGCTCGATATCTCGGGACTGGCGGCGCGCATCGGCTATCGAGGGATGCGCCCGCTGCCCGAGGCCTGCGCCGACCACGCCGCATGGCTCGACCAGATTTACAGTGAAGAAAGGCCGCTTGCATGACCGCGCAGACGACCAACGCCTTGATCGAGATGCAATCGGTCAGCAAGTTCTACGACAAATATCAGGCGCTCAAGGAAGTCAGCCTGTCGGTGCCCAAGGGCAAGAAGCTGGTGATCTGCGGGCCTTCGGGGTCGGGCAAATCGACGCTGATCCGCTGCGTCAACGGGCTCGAAAGCTACCTCGAGGGCCGGATTACCGTCGACGGCACCTTCCTTGCGCCAAGCGGCAAGGGCGCGGATGCGGTGCGCCGCAAGGTCGGCATGGTGTTCCAGCACTTCAACCTCTTCCCGCATCTGACGGTGCTGCAGAACCTGACCATCGCGCCGGTCCGCATCGGCAAGGTGCCGAAGGCCGAGGCGCGCGAGCGGGCGATGCAATACCTCGAGCGGGTGCATATCGCCGATCACGCCGACAAGCTGCCGTCGCAGCTTTCGGGCGGCCAGCAGCAGCGCGTGGCGATCGCCCGCGCCCTGTGCATGAAGCCGCAGGCGATGCTGTTCGACGAGCCGACCTCGGCGCTCGATCCCGAGATGATCGGCGAGGTGCTCGACGTGATCTCGGAACTGGCCGAAGACGGGATGACGATGATCTGCGTGACCCATGAGATGGGCTTTGCGCGGCGCGTGGCGGATGAGGTGGTCTTTATGGATCAGGGCATCATCCTCGAACGCCGCCCGCCCGAAGAGTTCTTCAGCGATCCGCGCCATCCCCGCGCCCGTACCTTCCTCGACCGGATCCTGCGATGAGCGGGCAGGGACCTCTGGCCGGACGCACGGCGCTGGTCACCGGCGCCTCATCGGGCATCGGTCGGGCCATTGCGCTGCGGCTGGCCGAGGCGGGGGCGCTGGTCTGGGCCAGCGATGTGACCGGGGCGGTGGTCGAGGGCGGCGCGCCGGTGATCGAGCCGCTGCGCAGGCTCTCGCCGCAGTCTCGGTTTGCCTTGCTCGACGTGCGCGATTCCGGGGCCAGCGCGGCGCTGATGTCGCAGATCGCCGCCGAGCATGGCCGGCTCGATATCGTCGTGCCCAATGCCATGGTGCCCGGTGGCAAGGGGCTGCCCGAGACCGATATGGCGGAATGGCGGCGGGTGACCGAGGTCAATCTCACCGGGGTCTACACCACGCTGCATGCGGCGCTGCGCCAGATGCTTGGCCAGCCGCTGCGGGACGAGGAGCGCGGGCGCATGGTGATCATCGGCTCGCAGCACGGCATGATCGCCTCGCCCAACTCCTTTGCCTATGGGGTCTCGAAGGCGGCGGTGCTGCAGATGAACCGCCAGATCGCCGCCGATCATGCGGCGGATGGCATCATCTGCAACGCCGTCTCGCCGGGCAAGATTTTGACCGGAAAGACCGGCGCGGCGGTGAGCCCCGAAGCGATGGCCTATTCCGAGGCGCGCACCCCGATGCCGCGGCTCGGAGCGCCGTCTGACGTCGCCGAGGCGGTGCTGTTTCTGGCGAACCCGCAGACCCGCTTCGTCTGCGGGCACAACCTGCTGGTCGATGGAGGCTGGATGGCCGCCTGACAGCGACGCGCAGGGACAGCCAACCCGCGCGCCTTACGGCTTTTCCACCCGCTCCGGCGGAGGTGTCTGCTATTGCCGAAAATCATCTAAGCCATTGTTTGCACAGTAATTTATCTTTGTTTCCTTTGTTGTTTCCCCAGCGCTCGTTGCGGCTTGACGCCAAATTCGCGCCTGTGTTTTGGATGAGCACCAGTGGGATACCACAAAAATACCGCCCACCGATCCCGACCAACCAACAGGAGTTTCGCATGTCGATGCGTCTTATTCTTGCTGCCGCTCTTTCGGCAGCCATGCTGCCGGTGCTGGCGCAGGCCGATGACCTTCCGGCCATCCGCGAGCGCGGCAAGCTGATCGCCGTGACCACCGCCAACCTGCCGCCGAACACTTATGTGGACGAGAACAACGAGCTTACGGGCTATGACATCGAGATCGCCCGCTACGTCGAGAAGAAGATCGGCGTGCCGATCGAGCTCAACCGTCTCGACTGGAAAGGCATCCTGCCGGGTCTGCAGGCCGGGCGCTTCGATGCCGTCTTCTCGAATGTGAACATGACGCCGGAACGGCTTGGTACCTTCCTCTATTCGATCCCCTATTCGCGGGCCGCTGTGGTGGTGGTACGCCGCACCGACGCCACCGATATCGACGGCTATGAAACGCTGGCCGGCAAGCGCATCGGCGGCATCGCCGGCGGCAATGACGGCGAAATCCCGGCCAAGGAAATCGAAGCGAGATTCGGCGATTTCGACCGGTTCAACGGCTATGCCGGTTACGTCGAGATGTTCCGCGATCTCGAGATCGGCCGCATCGACGCGCTGATCGCGCCCGACAATGCCGCCGCCAACTTCATCCGCGAAAACCCCGGCGTGGCCGAGATCGTCGGCGAGCCCTACAAGGTCAGCTTCGTCGGCGTACCGATGCAGCCCGGCTCGGACGAGCTGAAGGCCGAGATCGACGCCGCGATCCGCGAGATGCGCGAAAAGGGCCTGCTCGACGAATGGGCCGAGAAATACTTCGGCATCAAGAACTACACTGACCAGCTGATCGACGAGCTTCCCTCCTGATCACCACCCCGGCCCGGCCGTCCTCTGCGGCCGGGCGCTTCTAACCCCCGGAGGCTTTTATGCAGCTCGACTATTCGATCGTGCTGAACTACGTGCCCGCGCTGTTCCACGCGACCCTCATGACCATCGCCATCGCCGTGCTCAGCCAGAACATCGGCACGATCTGCGGCCTTTTCCTTGCCCTCGGGCGGAAGTCGCGCTTTCGCTGGCTGCGCAACCTTGTGCTGGTCTACGTCTGGGTGTTTCGCGGCACGCCGGTTCTGCTTCACCTCTTCTTCATCTACTACGCGGCCCCCAGCTTTGGGCTGATGCTCGAGGCCTTCCCCGCGGCCATCATCGCCTTCTCGGCAAGCTCGGCGGCGTATAACTGCGAGATCATCCGCTCGGGCCTGCAAGCGGTGCATCCCGGTCAGGCCGAAGCGGCGCAGGCGGTTGGCATGCGCTATCCCTCGATCCTGCTGCGGATCATTCTGCCGCAGGCGATCCGGGTGATCCTGCCCGCCTATATGAGCAACTGCATCACCCACACAAAGAACACCTCGCTGGCTTCGGTCATCACCGTGCAAGAGCTGATGCTGACCTCGCAGATGATCTACTCCAGCACCTACCGCGCCATCGAGATCCTCTCGTTCGCCGGTCTCATTTACCTGTCGCTGACCAGCGCGCTCACCGGGCTGCAGCTTTGGCTCGAGCGGCTGCTGCAGGTCGAAAAGCGCCCGCTGAGCCGGGCCAAGCGCGAAAGGCTGCGCATTCTTGCCGAAGGAGGCCGCGAAGCATGAGCGCGACACCGATGATCCAGATCGAGGACCTCTCGAAGAGCTACGGCTCGGTGCAGGCGCTGCGCGGGCTGACGATGAATGTGGGCAAAGGCGAGGTCGTCTGTCTGATCGGCCCCTCGGGCTCGGGCAAATCGACCCTGCTGCGCTGCGTCAACCATCTCGAGGCGCCCACCGGCGGGCGCATTCTCGTCGACGGCGCGCCGGTGGGCTACCGCGAGCAGAACGGCCAGCGGCGGGCGATGAACGGGCGTGAGTTCGCGGCGATGCGGGCGCAGATCGGCATGGTCTTCCAGCATTTCTATCTCTGGCCGCATATGACCGCGATCGAGAACATCATCACCGGCCCGATCACCGTGCTGCGGCGTTCGCGGGCGGATGCAGTGGACGTGGCGCATGAGCTTCTGGCCAAGGTCGGGCTCGCGGACAAGGCGGGTGCCTTTCCCGAGCAACTGTCGGGCGGTCAGCGCCAACGCGTCGCCATTGCGCGGGCGCTGGCCATGCGGCCCAAGGTCATGCTCTTCGACGAGCCGACCTCGGCGCTCGACCCTGAACTTGTCGGCGATGTGCTGCGCGCCATGGAGCAGGTGGCCGCCGAGGGGATGACGATGATCGTCGCCACCCATGAGATGGGCTTTGCCCGCAAAGTGGCGAAGAAGGTGGTCTTCATGGACGGCGGCCGCGACGTCGAGGCGGGCGACCCCGAGCAGGTCTTCACCGCGCCGAAAAGCGAGCGCCTGCAGCGGTTCCTCAATCAGGTGCTGGCATGAGCGGTGCCCTCGCGGGACGCCGCTGCGTGATCACTGGGGCCGCCAGCGGCCTCGGCGCGGCGACGGCGGCGCTGTTTGTGCAGGAGGGTGCCGAGGTGCTGGCGGTGGACCGCGACATGCCGGCCCCGGGCCGGGGCATCACGCCGCTCTGCGCCGATGTCACCGATATCTCGGCGGCGCAGGCGGCGGTCGCCGACTTTGGCCCGGTGGATGCGCTGGTCACCTACGCGGCGGTTTCGGTCGGCGGGCAGCTGCATGAGACCACGCGCGATACATGGGATCGGGTGCTGAGCGTCAACCTCATGGGCTGCGTCACGTGGATCGAGGCGGTGCTGCCCGGTATGCGCGGGCGGGGCGGCTCGATCGTCACCGTCAGCTCGCAGCTTGCGCTGGCGGGGGGCCGGGGAAACGCGTCTTATGTGGCGTCCAAAGGCGCCATTCTGGCGCTGACCCGCAACATCGCGCTGGATTACGCCGAAGAGGGCATCCGCGCAAATTGCCTCGTGCCCGGTGCCATCGAAACGCCGATGCTGCATCGGTCCTTCGCGCGCGCGCCTGATCCGGCGGCGCGCGAGCGGATGTCGAAGGAGCGCCACGCCATGCGCCGCTTCGGGGCCGCTGAAGAGGTGGCGCGCGCCGCGCTCTTCCTCGCCAGCGACGCGGCCTCGTTCACCACGGGCGCCGTGCTTCCGGTCGAGGGGGGCTGGCTGGCGCAATAGCGCCTATCACAACTTTGGAGCTGGGGCCTTGCAGATGTGCGCAACGTAGTCTTGATTGCTGCGAGATTGCCTGAAATTTTGTAAGGCCTCGAGCGGAAGGAAGTGGACAATTTGCGCCAACGATCGCCTGGGCGCGTCACGAGGGTTTTTTGCACTGATGGAGCTTGCCCCAATGCCAAGGTCATCCATCTCCCGATTAGTTGCTACATAATTTGACCTTATCCGTTGGAGCAAGCAAGTGCTCTACACTTCCGAGCAATGCACTCGGATTGCGTCGATCACCGAAATACAGTTCCCGGCACGCTGCATCGTGCCGGATGGTGGACTTGCGAGGTCGGATTTGCCCGGCAGCACAGACTTCCCGCGGTGAAGTTTGCCTCCGGTCTCGCATCGGTCAGGGGCCGGCTCATCGCTCGAACCCGCCGGCACTAGGCAGCTGGGTCGCGAGCCGGAGGAAGATGAGCCGCACTACGGAAAGGCGCCTCGTGCGATCTGGAGCAGCGGAGCGGGCGTATTGCCCCTGATTGCACAGCGGTTGATGCTCAAGTGCGGGGTGATCATTGCCAGTTGGAGGTTGATCGTTTGCAGCAAGCCGTTTGGATAGACGCGCTTGCCGCGGGGTGAATATCGGGTGGGTAAACTTGGCAATAGAAAAGGGCGGCCCCGGGGGGCCGCCCTTTCCTGTTCGCCTTTCGCTCAGTCCTTGCCGTGCGCCACCTGCGCAGCGTTGACGATTTGCCGCTGCCAGAGGTACAGCCCCAGTCCGATGCCGAGCCCGACAATATCCGACAGCCAGCCCGCATCGAGCATGCCGAGCGCGCCGCCGATCAGCAGCAGCCGGGGGATCCAGCCGATGCGCCCGAAGAACCAACCGATGATCCCGCAGGACAGCAGGTAGATGCCGATCAGCGCCGAGACGGTGACATGGATGGTGTCGATCCAGTCGCCCTGCATCAGCAGCGAGTCCGAGAAGAAGAACATGTAGGGCACCACGAAGGCGGCAAGTCCGATGCGGAAGCTCTCGACGCTGGTCTTCATCGGGTCGGACTGCGCCAGCGCCGCGCCGGCGTAGGCGGCAAGCGCCACAGGCGGGGTGATCGCCGACATGACCGCGAAGTAGAAGATGAAGAAATGTGCGGTCAGCGGCTCGATCCCAAGGTTCACGAGGCCGGGCGCGATCACCGAGGCGGCGACGGCATAGGCGGCGGTGGTCGGCATGCCCATGCCGAGGATCACCGCGACGAACATCGAGAAAACCATCGCCAGCAGCTGCGACTGGTCGGCGATGCCGAGCAGCAGCGCCGAGAAGCGCGTGCCGATGCCGGTGAGCGCGATGACCCCCACGATGATCCCCGCCGCGGCGCAGACCGCCACCAGCTGCAGCGCCATGCGCGCGCCGAGGTCGAGCGCGTGGAACAGCTGCCGCGGCCCCATGCGGTTCGGCGTCAGCCAGGAGACCACGGCGGCGGTGATCATCGCCAGCGTGCCGCAGCGGATCACCGAGTAGCCGACGAAGAGCGCCCAGATCAGCACCACGATCGGCGCGAAAAGATAGGCCTGCCGCATCAGCGCGCCGAGCTTCGGCAGCGCCGAGCGCGGCAGCCCGACCATGGCGAAGCGCTGCGCCATGAGGTCGACCATGAAGAACACCGAGGCGAAGTAGAGCACCGCCGGGATCAGCGCCGCCCAGATGATGTCGGTGTAGGGGATGCCGGTGATCTCGGACATGATGAAGGCGCCCGCGCCCATGATCGGCGGCATGATCTGCCCGCCCGACGAGGCCGCGGCCTCGACCGCCGCCGAGGTCTGCGCGCGGTAGCCGACCCGCTTCATCAGCGGGATGGTCAGCGAGCCGGTGGCTACCACGTTGCCCGCCGAGGTGCCGTTGATCATGCCCATCAGCCCCGAGGCGAAGACCGCCACCTTGGCCGGCCCGCCGCGCTTGTGCCCGGCGGCGGCGAAGGCGACGTTGACGAAATAGGCCCCCACATGCGTCGCCTGCAGGAAGGCGGCGAAGACCACGAAGAGGATGATGTAGGTCGACGAGATCGCGATCGGCGCCGAGAGGATGCCGTTGTCGGTGAAGATGTAGGAAAAGAACCGCTTCGCCGTGTAGCCGTCGTGATGCAGGATCCCCGGCAGCCAGGGCCCGGCGAAGGCATAGGCCACGAAGACCGAGGCGATGATCACCAGCGCCAGCCCGGCCATGCGCCGCACCGCCTCGAGGATCAGGATAACGCCGGTGATCGCCGCCCACATGTCCGAGGGCTGGGCCATCGGCATGCCCGCGCGCAGTTGCAGGGCGCGGGCGAAGTAGATGACATAGCCGGTCGAGGCGATGGCCGCGAGGGTCAGCAGCACGTCGGTCGGCGTCCAGCGGTTCAGCTTGCTGTCGGAGAACAGCCAGCCGTGCACCACGGTCAGCGCCGTGCCAAGCGTCAGCGGCAGGCCGAAGCTGGTGATCGTCCAGGCCGGCGGCTTGGCGGCGCCGGTCAGCCACCAGCTTCCCCAGAGCGTGGCGATGGCGGCAAAACCGTAGAGCACGCAGGCCGCGGCGGGAACCAGCAGCGCAAGGCTCGGCAGGCTGCGGCTGCGCGAGGGCCTGTCGGGATCGACCGTATGCGCGCCGAACAGCAGGAAGCCAAGCGCCAGCCCGCCGCCGAGGTGCAGCAGCCGGTAGGTCCAGGTCTCCAGCGGGTAGAGGTTCATCACGATGAGGTGGAACAGCGTGTAGGCGGCGCAGGCGGTGGCAAAGGCATGGTTGCGGATGCCATCGAAAATCCGCTGGTTGCTGGCGGGGGGCTCCTCGTCGACGGCGGAGGTCGCCGAGACGGGGGCGTCGAGCTCGTCGAGCGAGCCCGGCGCGGAAAGGTCACCGCGGGCGGGTGTGGTCATGGCATCACCGGAATGCAAAGCGTGTCAGGGAAACCGCGGGCCGGTGCCTCCGGCCCGCGGGGCAGCGCGCGAGACCGGCTCAGCGCAGCTCTTCGGGGATGGTGATCCCGATTTCCTCGTAATAGCGCACGGCGCCGGGGTGGAACGTCATGAAATCGTTGGTGTCCCAGTTCTCGGCCATGGTCTCGACCGCGGATTTGTGGACCTGCTGCATGCGCGCGTTGTCGCCCAGCACCAGCTTGGTGATCTCGTAGGCAAGGCTCTCGGGCAGGCTTTCATGCGCGATGGCGTAGTTCCACATGGCGACGGTGGCGACATCCGCGTCTTGCCCCTTGTAGGTGCCCGCCGGGATGGTGAAGGGCTGCATCGAGGGCACGGCAGCGGTGAACTCGGCGACATTGGCCTCCGAGAGGCCAATGAAGGTGACGTCCTGCTGGATCGCCAGTTCGGAATAGGCGCCGGTCGGGATGCCCGAGGCGTAGACGAAGGCGTCGATCAGCCCGTCGCCCAGCTGACCCGCGGCGTCGGAGGCGCCGGCGAAGCTGGCGTTCACCTCGATGCCCGCGTCCGAGAAGTAGCGCTGCCAGTAGGTCGCCGAGGTGCCCGAGGCGGGGCCGAAGTTCACCCGCTTTCCGGCCAGATCCTCGACCGTGGCGATGCCCGAGCTTTTCAGCGCCGCCGCCTGCAGCGGCGTGCGGTACATCGGGAAGAGCGCGCGCAGGTTGGCCGCCTCCATGCCCGGCATCAGCTCGCTCTCGCCGGCCATCGCCTCCTGCGCCGGGCCCATGGTGGTGAAGCCGACAAGCGTCTCGCCCGCCTCGACCAGCGCGACGTTCTGGATCGGCCCGCCGGTGACCTCGACGGAGGCGCTGACGCCGAGCGCCTCGCCGATCATCGAGGCCAGCCCCGAGCCCCAGACGAAATAGGCGCCGCCCTGCGAGCCGGTGGAAATCGACAGGCTCGACGGCCAGTCGGACTTGTCCTGCGCGGCGGCGGGCAGCGCGACAAGCGCGCCGGCGACGAACGCCGAGATGGTGGTGAATTTCATGATCTTCCTCCCAAGGTCTCCTCCGGTGCGGCGCCTTGCGACAGGGCCGCACCCACGACGGACACCATGGCGGGGCGGGGCGCTCAGATGAATGCGCCGTAGATTATATTCAAAATCGTTATTATCAGGCACCCTCTCAGGCGCTGGCCTCGATCTCGGCAAGGTGCTGCTCGAGCGTTGCCAAGAGCGCGTCGCGCTGCGGGTCGCGCGCGCCCCGGGTCCAGGCGGCGGCGAGGATCAGCTTCGAGCGGGTGGTGCCCTCGGGGATGGTCAGCCGCACGAAGGTCACCCCGGGCACCGCGATGCGCGAGGTCCAGCGCGGCACGATGGCGAGGCCCGAACCCGAGGCGACGAGGTTGACGATCGTGTGCTTCTCCTCGGCGACCTGCGCGATCCGGGCGGTGAGCCCGGCGTCGAGAAACAGCTTGATGGTCAGGTCGTGCGAATGCGGCCGCGAGCGGCGGTCGGGCACGATCAGCGGCGCGTCGACCAGATCGCGGATCGACACCTCGGCGCGGGCCGCCAGCGGGTGGTCCGAGGGCAGGGCGACCACGGCGCTTTCGAAGAACAGCGTGCGGAAGTTGATCCGCGGATCGCGCATGTCGGGCGGGCGGCAGAAGGCAAGGTCGAGGCTGCCGCTCAGCAGCTTGGGCAGCAGGTGGATGGTCTTCTGCTCGACGATCTGCACTTCAAGCTCCGGGTGCTCGGCGCGCATCAGCTGTAGCAGCTGCGGCACCAGCCCCGCCGCCGCGCTGTCGATCGCGCCGACGCGCAGCACCGAGCTTTCGGCCTTGCGGATTTCCCGCACCCGGGCTTCGATCCGCTCCGCCTGCTCGACCAGCCCCCGCACGTCCTCGAGCACCGCCTTGCCCGCCTCGGTCAGCGCGACCGAACGGGTGGTGCGCAGGAAGAGCCGGGTCTCGAGCCGCTCTTCGAGGATGCGGATTTGCCGCCCCAGCGAGGCAGGCAGCATGTCGAGCGATTGCGCCGCCCGCCCGAAATGCAGCGCATCGGCGGCGGCGAGGAAACATTTCAGCTGCGCGATGTCCATCTTGGCCCTCCGCCCACTATTTCAGTTCTGTATATAATCCTGCGAAAGTTGAGCTGTCCATGCCTCGCCTCGTAGGTTTTCCCGGTGATTGCCGCAGCGGCGTCGCGAGGGGAGGAGACAGGGCAGCGCCGGCAGCGGCGGCCCCCTCGTCATGCGCGCCGGCCGCCGGCTGCCCCTGACACAGAACGGTGAGAGCCCATGAAGACCTATAAGATCGCAGCCATCCCGGCAGACGGCATCGGCCCGGAAGTCATCGCCGCAGGGCTGCAGGCGCTCGAGGCGCTGGCCCGGCGCGACGGCGGCTTCGGCTTCGACGTGACCGAATTCGACTGGAGCTCGGCACGCTACAAGAAGACCGGCGCGCTGATGCCCGAGGACGGGCCCGAGCAGCTGAAGGCCTTTGATGCGATCTTCTTCGGCGCGGTCGGCGCGCCCGACGTGCCCGACCACATCACGCTCTGGGGGCTGCGCCTGCCGATCTGTCAGGGCTTCGACCAATATGCCAACGTGCGCCCCACCAAGATCCTGCCGGGCATCTCCTCGCCGCTGGCGGGGGTCGGGCCGGGCGATCTTGACTGGGTGATCGTGCGCGAGAATTCCGAGGGCGAATATTCCGGCCACGGCGGGCGGGCGCACAAGGGGCTGCCCGAGGAGGTCGGCACCGAGGTCTCGATCTTCACCCGCGTCGGCGTCACCCGGATCATGCGCTATGCCTTCGCGCTGGCCCAGTCGCGCCCGCGCAAGCTGCTGACGGTGGTCACCAAGTCGAACGCGCAGCGCTTCGGCATGGTGATGTGGGACGAGATCGCCGCCGAGGTGTCGAAGGAATACCCCGACGTGACATGGGACAAGATGCTGGTCGACGCGATGACCGTGCGCATGGTGAAGAACCCGCGCAGTCTCGACACCATCGTCGCGACCAACCTGCACGCCGACATCCTGTCGGATCTGGCCGGGGCGCTAGCCGGCTCGCTCGGCGTCGCGCCGACCGGCAACATCGACCCCGAGCGGCGGTATCCCTCGATGTTCGAGCCGATCCACGGCTCGGCCTTCGACATCACCGGCAAGGGCATCGCCAACCCCGTCGCCACCTTCTGGACCGCGACGCAGATGCTCGAGCACCTCGGCGAGAAGCCGGCCGCCGACCGGCTGATGCGCGCGGTCGAGAAGGTCTGCGCCGACGGCATCCTGACGCCGGACGTCGGCGGCAGCGCCACCACCCACGAGGTGACCGAGGCGGTCTGCGAAGCGATCCGCGGCGAGAACCTCTGAGAAAGGCCGGAGCCATGACCAGCAACAGGGTGAAAATCGCCGTCATCCCCGGTGACGGCATCGGCAAGGAAGTGGTGCCCGAGGGGCTGCGCGTGCTCGAGGCGGTGGCGAAGCGCCACAACCTCGGGCTGCAGCTCGACGGGTTCGACTTCGCCTCGTGCGAGTACCACGCGCAACACGGCCAGATGATGCCGGACGACTGGAAGGCGCAGATCGAGAGTCACGACGCCATCTTCTTCGGCGCGGTCGGCTGGCCCGAGACGGTGCCCGACCATGTCTCGCTCTGGGGCTCGCTGCTGCAGTTCCGCCGGCAGTTCGACCAATACATCTCGCTGCGCCCGGCGCGGCTGATGCCGGGCGTGGCCTCGCCGCTCGCCGGGCGCGGCCCGGGCGACATCGACATGTGGATCGTGCGCGAGAACACCGAGGGCGAGTATTCCTCGATCGGCGGGCGCATGTTCCCCGGCACCGAGCGCGAGGTGGTGCTGCAGGAAACGGTGATGACCCGCACCGGCGTCGACCGGGTGCTGGAATATGCCTTCGAGCTGGCCGCGCGCCGGCCGCGCCGGCGGCTCACTTCGGCCACCAAGTCGAACGGCATCTCGATCACCATGCCCTACTGGGACGAGCGGGTCGAGGAGATGGCCCGCGCCTATCCCGAGGTCAGCTGGGACAAGTATCACATCGACATCCTGACCGCGCATTTCGTGCTGAACCCCGACCGCTTCGACGTGGTGGTCGCCAGCAACCTCTTCGGCGACATCCTGTCGGATCTCGGCCCGGCCTGCACCGGCACCATCGGCATCGCGCCCTCGGGCAACATCAACCCCGAGCGCCGCTTCCCCTCGCTCTTCGAGCCGGTGCACGGCTCGGCGCCCGACATCGCGGGGCAGGGGATCGCCAACCCGATCGGGCAGATCTGGGCCGGGGCAATGATGCTCGAGCACCTCGGTCACCCCGAGGCGGCGGCCGAGATCGTCGCCGCCATCGAGCGGGTGCTGGTCGAACCCGCCCTGCGCACCCGCGACCTTGGCGGCAGCGCCGACACGCAGACCTGCGGCAAGGCGGTGGCCGATGCGCTTGGCTGAGGCAAATGGCGCAGCCGCCCAGACCGAGCGCCAGACCTTCCTGCGCGGGCTCTTCGACGCGGCGGTGGCGGCGGCCGACCCGATGCGCTGCATCCCCGACTGGCTGCCGGTGCGTCCCGCGGGCCGGGTGGTGGTCATCGGCTCGGGCAAGGCCTCGGCCCGCATGGGCGAGGCGGTCGAGCGCGCCTGGGGCCCCTGCGAGGGGCTGATCCTCACCCGCGACGGCTATGCAAGGCCGCTGCGGGGCATCGAGGTGGCGCTCGCCGCGCACCCGGTGCCGGATGCGCGCGGGTTGCAGGCGACGCGGCGGATGATCGAACTACTGAAGGGCTGCGGCGAGGGCGACTTCGTGCTCGCGCTGATCTCCGGCGGCGGCTCGTCGCTGCTGACCTTCCCGGCGGGAGAGATCACGCTTGACGAAGAACAGCAGATGACCCGCGCGCTGCTCGCCTCGGGTGCGCCGATCGCCGAGATGAACACGCTGCGCAAGCACCTGTCGCGCGCCAAGGGCGGCAACCTTGCTGCCGCCGCATGGCCGGCGCGGATGCTCTCGCTGGTGGTCTCGGACGTGCCGGGGGACGACCCGGAGCTCATCGCCTCTGGACCGACCGTCGCCGACAGCTCGACGCCCGCGCAGGCGCTGGAGATTGCCCGGCGCTGGTCGATCCCGCTCAGCCCCGCGATGCGGGCGGTGCTGGCCGGCCCGCCGGTGACCCAGCCGCCCGGCGCCCCCAAGCTCGCGCGCAGCGAGACCCGCATCGTCGCCGCGCCGTCGCAATCGCTGCAGGCCGCCGCCGCGCTGGCGGAAGACGCGGGCTGCCGGGTGGAGATGCTCGGCGATGCGCTCGAGGGCGAGGCGCGCGATCTGGCCCAGGCCCACGCCGCGCTGGCGCTCGAGACCCGCGCGCGCCTTGGCCCGGACGCGCCGCCGGTGCTGCTGCTTTCGGGCGGCGAATGCACGGTGACGCGCCGGGGGAATGGCTGCGGCGGGCCGAATGCCGAATACGCGCTGGCGCTCGCCCTTGCGCTGCGGGGCGCGCCGGGGATCAGTGCCATCGCCTGCGACACCGACGGCGTCGACGGCGCCGCCGAGGTCGCCGGGGCGATCATCGACGAGACCACGCTGAGCCGGGCCGCCGCGCTGGGGATCGACCCGCAGGCCGCGCTTGCCGCCAACGACAGCCACGGCTTTTTCGCCGCGCTCGGCGCGCAGGTGGTGCCGGGGCCGACGCTGACCAATGTCAACGACTTCCGCGCCATCCTGATCTCGGGACCGGCCGGCTAACCTCTGCAAAGGACACTTCCGATGATCCGCAACCGACGGGCCAAGATCGTGGCGACCGTGGGGCCGGCCTCTGCCGCCCCGTTCATGCTGCGCACGCTGTTCAACAAGGGGGTCGACACCTTCCGCCTGAACTTCAGCCATGGCGACCATGCCGGCCATGCGGCGGTGATCCGGGCGATCCGCGCGCTCGAGGCCGAGGTCGGCGTGCCGATCGGGATCCTGCAGGACCTGCAGGGCCCGAAGATCCGCCTTGGCCGCATCGCCGGTGGCTGCCGTGTGCTCGACCGTCACGAGCGGGTGGGCTTCGTGCTCTCCGAGACCACCGCCGATCCCGCCGCGCTGCCGCTGCCGCACCCCGAGGTCTTTGCCGCCGCCGCCCCCGGGCACTGGCTTTTCATCGACGACGGGCGGGTGCGGCTGCGCGTTCTGGATGCTGCCGGGGGTCGGATCGAGGCCGAGGTGCTGGAGGGTGGCAAGGTCAGCGACCGCAAGGGGGTCAACCTGCCCGACACCCTGCTCGACCTGCCGGTGCTGACCGAAAAGGACCGCGCCGATCTGGCCTTCGGGCTGGCGCAAGGGGTGGACTGGGTGGCGCTCTCCTTCGTGCAGAAGGCCGCTGATCTGGGTGAGATCCTGCCGCTGATCGCCGGGCAGGCGGGGCTGGTGGCGAAGATCGAGAAACCCTCGGCGCTGCAGGAGATCGGCGCCATCGTGCGCGGCGCCGACGCGGTGATGATCGCCCGCGGCGATCTGGGTGTCGAGATCCCACCCGAGGAGGTGCCGGCGCGGCAGAAGGAGATTATCGCGCTTTGCCGCCGCGAGGGCCGCCCGGTGATTGTGGCGACGCAGATGCTGGAGTCGATGACCGCCTCGCCCGCGCCGACCCGGGCCGAGGCGTCGGATGTGGCGACGGCGATCTACGACGGCGCGGATGCGGTGATGCTCTCGGCGGAAAGCGCCACCGGCGCCTTCCCCGCCGAGGCGGTTGAGGTAATGGACCGGATCATCCGCAGTACCGAGGCGCATGACCATTACGCCCGCGCCGTCTGCGCGTCGCGCGAAGCGCCGCAGACCGCCGCCGACGCGATCGCCGACAGCGGCGCGGCGCTTGGCGATGCGGTCGGGGCGCGCTGCATCGTGGCCTATTCGATGAGCGGCGCCACCGCGACGCGGCTCGCCGCCCGCCGCCCGATGCTGCCGTTGATCGTGGTCACCCAGCGCGATCAGGTCTCGCGCCGCATGGCGCTGGTCTGGGGCGCGCGCTCGGTGCTCGAAAGCTCGGCGCTGGACTACGACAGCATGATCTCGATGGCCCGCGACGAAAGCGCTCGGCTGATCGACTGCCGCAGCGGCGAACGGCTGCTGATCGTCGCCGGGGTGCCCTTCGGCCAATCGGGCTCTACCAACAACATCCGCGTGGCGACGTACCGGTGACGTCGAGTTTTCGAAGACGGCACGAGTGGAGCTGAAAGCTTTTATCCATTCAGCGAGGCTCGCCCGACTTGCTGCCAGAAACGGCGCGACGAGGGCGGCTCAGGAGGCAATCGATCCGACCTATCCATTCAGGGACTGATAGAGAGCGCCCGGCGATCTTGCGCCTTATGTACATGGCACAGCAGCACGAGCATTGCCCCGGATGCGGTGCTGGCATCGCCCTGACTGGCAATGCCAGCACCACATTTCTTACTCCAGCGTGATCGGGGCGGGTTGGTCGATACCGCTCATCTCGCAATATCCGGACAAGATGTCAGGCTTCGCTGGATCTGCCCAGGCGGTGTTGTCGACGTCGAACACGATTGGCTTGATGTAGTCGACAGGATCGACGAGCCAGTGCAGGCGGGGACGCTCCTCTTTTGGGATCCCCATGAGATCGAGCTGATTCACATAGCCAGCATAAACGGAAAGCGAGGACCCTTCGCGAGCTCTGCTGCCTGTCGTGATGTGGTTCGGGATGTAGATCTTCGGCTGAATTGCCTGCTGGTACATGATGAGATCACGCAGGCCATTATTGTCGAAGTTCCCCGTTGCCGCAGTTCCAAGCTGGACGTCTGTCGGGCCAAGAGCTTCCAGCAGGTGCACTATCCTCGCGCCATCCTCGGGACTGCCGTCCCAGCCATTGCCTTTCCCTTCTTTCAGCGCACCAGCGGTGTTGTGATATACGAAGGAAAAATTGCTGCCGTTCCGCAGCATGAAGCTGAAGAAGAGCAACTCGGGGCCACCGGGTGCACCAGGTGTGGTCTGCGTGTTGAACTGGCCCTCCGAGGGTTGGAAATTGTCTGGCATGTTGCGGGGATTGGGCCATTGCTCGACACCGGCCGGGAACAGGTACTCGTCGCGTTCATCAACGATGATTTCGACCGGCGTGGGCGGGAAGTCATGGTCAGGATCCACGGCGACGGAATGCAGATGCCGGAATGCGACGGTGCAGGCCTGGGGTTCAAGAAATGGCAGTCGGAGCACTTCGGTGCCGGGCGTCGAACCTGCTGTGGTTACGGCCGAGCAGTTCAATTTTGCTTCGTCCGGGAAGGCGCGCGCCGGAACCTCTGCAATCAGAGGGTCTGATGCCATGCGCTCGAAATCCTTTTGCAAGGTGCCGCAGGTTTCTTCTGTCGCATAAACGGTCGCACCGGTCTTGCCCGCGATATAGGCCGCGTTGTCGGCGTGATCGCCGTGACCATGGCCAAGCAAGATTGCTTCGGGGTTCAAATTGACGAGGTCTGCGATGACCAGCGGTGTGCGGCCTGGCGTGATCTCCTGACGCGTCATGTAGCTGTCGAGCATGAACACGCGTCCTTCGACCGAGGCCGCAAAACTCGACGCGGAAAGCCATGAGAAAATCACCTTGTCTGATGATGTTTCTCCGGTTTCGGGGTCGACGTTCTCTCGCCCAAAGATGAGCTGGCGCGCGGCGATCATATCGGTCGTGTCGAGCGCAAGAGCCGGAGACAAGGGCAGAGCCAAGCCTATGAGCATAGCGCTTGTTGCCAAGGATTTCATGGGAATCTCCTCCTAAAAAATCACCGGAGCAGCCGCTTCGGCGGCGTCTTGCGATCCTCCTGATCACAGGGCGCATGGAAGCGTAGGCGGAATACGCGTGGCGAAAGCAGAGCGTTATATTTATATTCATAGTCGATATAATTGGCATAAGTGTCTGCTTGGCTCGCTCGGCCACAAAGCGCTCTTGGATATCGGGTACCGGCACTGAAGACCTTCATCCGGGTAGATTGAAGACTGACGATGCATTAGCATTTACCAGGACCACTCGATGGGGCCAGCCCGGCCGTAGCTGACGGAATAAGCTGCAGTGGAATGAGTCGGCAGCGCTGTGCGATGGAGCCTCCGGAGGCCATGTGCAAGATCGTGGCAATGACCGACATGGCCCTGGCTGAAGTAAGCGCCCGCCTAAACGCGCGCTTCTCGGAAACCGAGGCCGCCCTGGAAGACGCGGTTGAGGCGCAGCGGTGGGTGGAACGTATTGTCGGCGAATTGCGGCGCGAGAAGTTTGGCCCAGGGTCTGCAGCGGATCTGCGATCTGGGCGAGGAAGAGGCGTGATCTTCACGCTGGAAAACCTAAACCCGCGTGACCATCCCGGCTGCCCCTTCGGCGCGACCGCCGACGTTCTGGCGCTAATCGCCGCCGCCGACCGGCCGCACCTTCGCATCAACCTCGATCTCTATCACACGCAGATCAGCGAGGGCGGTCTCATCCGCTGGTGCGAGGCCTGCCTGCCTTGGATCGGCGAGATCCAGGTCGCCGACAAGCCCGGCCGCTGCGAGCCGGGAACCGTCGAGATCGCATATGACCGCGTCGCCTAGGCACTGGTACAAGCGGGCTATCGCGGACCTGTGGGCGTAGAGGCCTCTGCGGCGGCTGACAACGCCGCCGCTCTAAATGCCTTCGTCACGGCCTTCACCCTCTGAGCAGGCCGCGGTTTCGCCGCATCTCGGTCTCTGATTGTCACCTATCGGCCGCGGGGCTATGCCCAGATGTAAGCCGCTGGGCCGGAGCGGTCAGGCCGGCGGTCCAGATCTGCCACTTGCACGAGGCCACCATGCTCAGATCATCTCTCATCGCGATCCTGGCGGCGGCCGTAACCTGTCCTGCGATCGCTGAGGTCCCACCGCAAGCACAGCGGTTCGCTGAACGCGGGATCGCTGCCTCCAAAGCGTTTCCTGGCTATGCGTCGCTCTGCGATCTCGAGGCTCGGATCCGCGACGTCAATCTCCCTCGCAAGCCCGGCGCGCAGCCCAGTGCCGCCTCGAGGAGCACCCTAGAGACCATCCCACGCGAGGCGGTTCCACCGACGCAGGTCTTCGACAATCTCTGGTTTCTCGGAACGCCGACGGTTACGGCATGGCTTTATGGCACCGAGGACGGCTACATACTGATCGACGGGTTGAACAGCGATGAAGAGGCCGAGGAGTTCATCCTTGGCGGGATGGCAACGCTCGGTCTTGACCCCACCCACATTCAGGCGGTTCTGGTGACCCACGGACATGGCGATCACTATGGCGGCGCGGATTATATCGCGCGCGAACTTGGAGTTGAGGTGCTGATGTCGGCGCAGGACTGGGACTTCGTGGAGCGGCTTGGGACGCATCCGCGCTTTGGCCCACCGCCGGAGCGTGGCGGAACCGTGACCGACGGAGAGACCCTCGGCTTCGGCAGTTCGGAGCTGACGATACACCTAACCCCTGGTCATACGCCTGGCACCTTGTCGCCGGTGTTCGAGGTGACCGATGGGCAGAACAATCACGTTGCCATGCTGTGGGGCGGAACCGGCTTCAACTTTGGGCAGACCCGGTGGATGTTCGAAACCTACGCCGACTCTGCCGCGAGAATGGCTCGGATTTCGGAGCAGGCAGGGGTTGACGTGGTTCTGTCCGGTCACCCTCGGCGGGATGGAACGCTGCCCCGGCTCGCGGCGCTGAGAGATCGGATGCAGGATCAGCCGCATCCTTTCGTGCGCGGTCCGGGCAGCCTCGAATTGTTCGCGGTGCTCGAAAATTGCGCTCGGGCGCAGGCCGAGCGCTTTGGCGTCCCGGGTCGCGAATGAGGATGATCGCTCCGGCGGCTCAGCGCGCGAGCGCAAGTCTGGCAGAAAATCATCTCGCGACTCTCGCCTTCATCTTGGCGCGTCGCTCGCGGCGTGTGTGGGCGCATTAGGTCATGTCGACAAATGGCGAAGCCAGAGGCGGATCGAAGTTATGTCGATGAAGCCCAGGAAGCTCTCCGCAGTCTTGTCTGTGAACAGGCATGGAAAACTGGCTACGAATCAAATTTGGTGCATCTCCAGCGTCATGATGCAGCGACCAGACGCGCTTTCAGAAGCTCGATGTTGGCCCTGCCGTACATCTGTCGTTTGAGGGTCTTGAGGCGGTTGATCTGTCCCTCCGTTTGACCGTTGGACCAAGGCTCCGTCAGGGCTGCGACCACAGCAGCTCGATCAGCGGCGAGGCCGCGGGAGAATGAGGCGATCTCGCTGGTCGCTGCTTCAACGAGCCACGCCGCCAGGTCGCCCGATGTGCCGTTGCGCACCATGGCGACGAACCGATCGACGAGGAGACGGGTGGCCGCCAAAGCTGGCAGCGCGGCTTCAATTTGCGCAATGAGCACGGCGTCCGCCTTGGACAGATGGTTTCGTGCCGAGGTCATAAGCTGCGCGATCCTGCGCGCGGATGGGCATTTCCCGTTGCCGGCCAGCATCGCACTCTCTGCACGCCGCTGTCGCGTCGCCCATTCGCCAACCACTCGGAGGCTACCGCCGAAGCCCGAGGTGCGAAGCCGGCGCCAGAGCTCTGTGGCATTGCGACACCCGCCGGCCCAATCTTCCTCCAGCCGAGGTAACCAAGGGGTCAGGCTGTTTTGGCGCACCCGGAAGACATCGTCGCGCTCGCCACGCACGATCCGGCGGACGAGGCCGCGGCTCAGCCCTGTCGTCCGCACGATGCGCTTGATCGGAATACCTTCACTGGTCATACGGCGGACGGTTTCGTTTGTATGCTGTCGGCGCTGGAAGCCGTCGTATTGCAGGCGCTCGGCCGCGGTGAGCAGGGCGGCGTCGAGCTCCGTCGCCCCAACCGTGCGGCGGATTATTGGCATCTGGCGTCGCACCGCTGCCAGAAATGCCGCGCTGACGTTCTCGAGGAGGTGCCAACGATCCGCCACCTGGATCGCCCAAGGTAGGGCACGCGTGACCGCGCCGCCGTAGCCGCCGTTCCGATCGCGGGCGACCACCTCGATCTGAGGCTGACTCCGCAGCCATGCTTCCACGGTCGCCGGCTCCCTGTCGGGCAGCAGATCAATGATCTGCCGCTTCTCGAGGTCGCAGATCACTGTCCCGTAGCGTTGGCCGCGCCGCCAAGCCCAGTCGTCTAAGCCGATCACCCGTGGCGCGCTGGCCGGCGGTCTCAGCGCGGTGCGGACGCTGCGCAGGAAGGTATCCTTGCTGACTGGCAGGAGCAGTCGTGTGGCCAGCGCCTGAGCCGGGCGTCCACCGAGGGCGACACCGAGATGACGGACCAGGTCTTGCAGGCGTCCCGTCCGCCGTCCGTAGGCCTGAGCAATCGCTGGCGCGAACCGCTCCGCAAAGATCCGTGTCCGGCATGAGATCGACCGGCACCGAAAGCGCCGAGCAGACAGAACAATGCTTACTTGCCGCCCATGCGCCGGCAGATCCGCAAGACGGCGCTGGTAGTGGCTATGAATGCGTCGGGAAATCTCGCCGCATCCTGGGCAGGCGGCAGCTCCCCCGACCGGACGCGCATAGATCAACACCCTGTCGTCCACCTCTTCGACACGTTCCGCCTTCAACCCTCCGGGCAGGAACGCCCGTCGATCCATTCCAGATGCCATGGGCAACCTCCCGCGAAGATTGCCAAAATGTAGCGCTGCAAGGAATCAGCTGCATCAAATATGCGTCAGACCCAAAGTTCGCTGCCGATTGACAGATTTGGAGCAGCCGTGCCATGCGCCTATCGTCTTTCGTCTCACAGCACGTCGTGCCACTCGGGTTGGCGGGAGAACTGAGCCCGCGCGAAGTGGCAGAGGGGCATGATCTGGCGCGCCTCGGTGCGGGCATCCTGCACCGCGAGCTCGACCAGCCGCAGGCCGACCCCCTGGCCGCGCAGCGCGTCGGGAACGCCGGTGTGGTCGATGATGATCTGCGTCGCACCCGCGCGGGAATAGGTCATCTCGACCTCGTGGCCGTCGACCACGGTCCAGTAGCGGCCCTTGGTCTCGGTCTCTTCGCGGTGGATCTCGGTCATGCGGCCTCCTGCGAGAGATGTTGGAGAATGCGGGCGTAATTGGCCTCGCCCTGCGCGCCGCTCACCGCGTGGCGCGGGGCAAAGATCATCGTTGGCACACCGGAGACGCCGCGCGAGGTCCAGAACCGCTCCTTTTCCCGCACCAGCGCCGCATTGACGCCGCTTTCAAGCATGGCGCGGGCGTCGTCGGGCGACAGGCCGAGCGAGGTAGCGACCCTCGCCAGAACCTCGGTGTCGTTGAGAACCTCGCGCCGAGTGAAGAACGCTTCCATCAGCGCGAGGCTCGCGGCGTGGGCCTGTCCGCTCTCGCCGGCCCACTCGATGAGCTGATGTGCCTTGAAGGTGTTCACCATACGCATGTCGTCGGCATAATCGAAGGTGAAGCCAAGGCTGGCGCCAAGCCCCGTCAGCCGGTCGCGAGCCTGGCACGAGGCCTCGGGCGTGGTGCCGTATTTCGCCGCAAGATGGGCGCGCAGGTTCTCACCCTCGGGGGGCATTTCGGGGTTCAGCTCGAACGGGTGCCAGTTCAGTTCGAGCGGGATGCCTGTCGCCTCGGCGCCGCGGGCCAGCTGGCGATAGCCGATCACGCACCACGGGCAGACAACGTCGGAGACGATATCGACGCGGATCGGGGAGGGGTCAGTCATGGATCTGTTCCTGTGTTGCGCGGCGGCGGTCGCTCGGGCGGCAGGTGTCACGCCGGTGCTGCTTGGCGACGCGCTCGAGGCGGATGCGCAGGAGCTCGGCAAGGTCATGGCGGGCATCGCGGCGTCCGTCCGGCGGCACGCGGCACCCGCAGGTGCGTCCGCCGTGCTGCTCTCTGGCGGCGAGGCCTCGGTCACGATCGGACAGGAGCGCCCCGGACGGGAAGGCCGAAATACCGAGTTCCTCCTCTCTCTCGCCCTGGCGCTCGACGGAGCGCCACGGGTCAGCGCGCTTGCTGCTGACACGGACGGCATCGACGGGACCGAGGATGCCGCCGGTGCGCTGATCGGGCCGGATATTCTGTCGCGGGCCACGGGGGCGGGCCTCGACCCGCGCCAGATGCTTGTCGCGCATGACAGCTACAGTCTGTTCACTCCTGCGACGCCTTGATCAAGACCGGGCCCACTCACACCAATGTCAACGACTTCCGCGCGACCCTGATCCTGTGAGCCGCGCGACGGGCGCGATCATGGCCCTGCTTCGCGTCAGGCGCTTTCGCGCACGATCAGCTGGCCCTCGAAGGTCCGGTCGAGATTGCCGGGCTCGGTGCTCTCGAGCACGTCGACGAGATAGTTTGCCATCTCGGTCAGGGGCTGGCGATAGGTCGTCAGGCGATAGTTCGGGCTTTCGCACTGCGGCACATCATCGAAGCCGATCACGGCGATATCCTCCGGCACCCGGAGCTTCAGCCGGTGCCGGATGGTGTCGATGACGCCGAGGGCGAGGGCATCGTTTTCGCAGACGATGATGTCCGGATGCTCCGCGCGCGGCCGGTTCTCGAGCAGTTCGAGACTGCAGGCGGCGGCCAGGATCGGGTCATAAGCCTCGACAGTGACGCTTTCGGGCTCGACGCCGAAATGGCCGCGCCAAAACTCGATGAAGGTCTCCTTGCGCATCAGGTGCGCCGAGACGGTGCGCGGGCCGGCGACATAGAGCGGCCGGCTGTAGCCACGATCGGTGACATATCGTGCAATCTCGCGAGTCGCCGCGACGTCATCCACCGCGATCGAGATTGTGTCGGGGTTTTCCGAGGTCCGCGCGAAGATGATCAGCTTCTTGAAACGGCGCGCGCCGTGGGCGGCATCGAGCACGTCGTCGTCGAACTGGATCCCGATCAGGATCGTGGCATCGACCCGGCGCTGGCTGGCGTTGAGCAGGGCCGGGGCGGTGTCGTCGCGATCGAGCGTGTTGACTAGCAGCGTGTCCCAGCCGCGCCCGCGCAGCGCCCGCGTCAGCCGCTCGAGCATGACGAGTTTGTGGGGGTTGGAGAAATCGTCGATCAGCAGCGCCACGAGATTCGAGCGCGCCGAGGCGAGCGCCGCCGCGCTGAGATCGGGGATGTAGCCCAGCGATCTGGCCGCGGTCATGACCTTCTCACGGGTGGCGGGCGAGATGGAGGCCTCCTTCTTGAAGGCCCTGTTCACGGTCCAGCGCGAGACGCCGGCGGCGACAGCCACGTCATCGGCCGTCACGTTGCCCCGACCCTCGCTTGCCGTCATCTGATTCCCCTCGACGTTGATTTCCGCAGTGCAGGATCTGCGCCGCCATCGCAGTTCTAGCAACTTATCACGAAATTCGCACGCGTTTTTGCACGCGAGAGCAAGGAGTTGGAAAAGCTCATTGTCAGCGTTGCGCACGCGCGTGCAAAAATTTCTTGCACGCGCGTGCAAAGATTGTATTCCTTCTATCAACTGCGGCGTTGGAGGCGCCGCAAAATGGGAGGACATCATGCTCAAGGTAGGTTTGCTCGGCGCTGGCCGGATTGGTCAGGTACACGCGGTCAACATCGCCAACAATCCACGCTCGGCGCTGGCCGCGGTCTCGGATGTCTATGCCGAGAGCGCGGAAAAGCTCGCCGCCGGCTATGGCGCGGCGGTCTGCAATTCCGAGGAGATCATCGCCGATCCCGAGATCGACGCGGTGCTGGTGGCGACCTCCACCGACACCCATTCCGACCTGATCGAAGCAGCAACGGCGGCAGGAAAGGCGGTGCTGTGCGAAAAGCCCGTTGACCTCTCGCTCGAGCGGGCACGCGCCTGCCTGAAAGCCGTCTCCGCCACCGGCCAGCCGGTGATGATTGGTTTCAACCGGCGCTTCGACCCGAACTTCTCGGCGTTGAAACGGGCCTCGGTCGGCGGCGAGATCGGCAAGTCCGAGCTGCTGTCGCTCACCTCCTTCGATCCGGCGCCGCCCCCGGTCAGCTACATCAAGGTCTCTGGGGGGCTGTTCCGCGACATGATGATCCACGATTTCGATATGGCGAACTTCCTGATGGGATCGCGCCCGGTGTCGGTGCGGGCCACCGGCAGCAGCATCGTCGACCCGGAGATCGGCGCGGCAGGGGATGTCGATACCGCCGTCGTGACGATGACCTATGCCGACGGCAGCATCGCCGTGATCAAGAACAGCCGCCGCGCGGTCTACGGCTATGACCAGCGCATCGAGCTGCTGGGCTCGGAGGGGCTGCTTCAGGCGGGCAACATGCTCGAGAACAGCGTGGTGAAATCCACCACCGCCGGCGTGGTCTCGGCGAAGCCGACCTACTTCTTCCTCGAGCGCTACATGCCGGCCTATGCCGCCGAGTGGGAAGCCTTTGTCTCTGCGGTGCTCGATGGCACTGCGATGCCGGTGACGCTCGAGGATGGCGTCGCGGCGCTGGAGCTTGCCGAGGCGGCGACGCAATCCCTCGGGACCGGCGAGATCGTCACGCTTTGACGGGCAGGAATTCCCGTACGCGCGGCAAGAGGAGACGCCGCGGGCGCGGGTCGAACGGGGCCGGCCCCGACTGTGCCGGGTATCGAGGAGCGGCGCGCTCTAGCCGCGCATATTTCCAGGGAGGAAACACCATCATGAACAAACTGCTCGCATCCGTCGCGACCGCAACCGCGCTTGCCGTGGCCGCGCCCGCGCTTGCCGCCGACATCATCGTCGTGGCGCATGGACAGGCCAACGATCCGTTCTGGTCCGTGGTCAAGAACGGCGTCCAGAAGGCTGGCGAAGACACCGGCGCGAATGTCGAGTTCCGCTCGCCCGAGACCTTCGACATGGTCCAGATGAGCCAGATGATCGATGCTGCGGTGAACCAGGAGCCCGATGGGCTGGTGGTCTCGATCCCGGATGCCGACGCCCTCGGGCCGTCGATCCAGCGCGCCGTCGAGGCCGGCATCCCCGTGATCTCGATGAACTCGGGCTCCGACGTGGCCCGCGAACTTGGCGCGCTGCTGCATGTCGGCCAGTCCGAGTATGATGCGGGCCTCGCCGCCGGCCAGAAGCTGGCCGAGATGGGTGGCACCAAGGGCATCTGCGTCAACCAGGAGGTCGGCAACGTCGCGCTCGACATGCGCTGCGAGGGTTTCGCCGAGGGCTTCGGGCAGGAGGTCACCGTTATCCCGACGATGAACGACCCGACCGAGGTTGAATCCAAGGTCCGCGCGGCGCTCGATTCCGATCCCGACGTCGACACCGTTCTGGGCCTCGGCGCCTCGCTGGTCGGCGAGCCGGCAGTGGCCGCCGTGGAAGCGCTTGGCCGTGACGACGTGCTGGTTGCGAGCTTCGATCTCTCGGCCGGGTTCCTCGAGGCGGTGGCCGATGGCAAAGCCGCCTTCGCCATCGACCAGCAGCAGTTCCTGCAGGGCTACCTGCCGGTCACCTTCCTGGCGCTCAACGCAGCCTACGGGCTGGTGCCGGGTGGCGATGTGCCCTCGGGCCCGAACCTCGTGACCCAGGAGAGCGCCGCGCAGGTGATCGACCTGTCCGCTCAGGGCATCCGCTGATCGAACGATCAAGGGGTCGCGCGGGACGCGCGCGGCCCACTCACCACCGCTACGGGAGGGGACGATGTCTGCCGACATGATCGAGCAGCCGGATGAGCGCATACGCGCGGAATCCTTTGCAACCAAACTCATGAAGAAACCGGAACTGGGAGCCATCGGCGGCGTCGTGCTCGTCACCCTGTTCTTCTTGTTCACCGCGGACAGCGCGATGTTCACTCTGTCGGGCATCATGAACTTCATGACCCCGGCGGCTCAGCTCGGGATTCTCGGCATCGCCGCGGCGATGCTGATGATCGGCGGCGAGTTCGATCTCTCCATCGGCTCGATGGTGGCCTTCGCGGGGATGATCTTCGGGGTGCTCACGGTCAATGCCGGCCTGCCGCTGATCCTCGCCATTCCGCTGACCCTGGCCTTCGCGGCCTGCATCGGCGCGGTGAACGGAATGATCGTTTTGCGTACCGGGCTTCCCTCCTTCATCGTGACACTGGCCGGGCTCTTCATCCTGCGCGGCGCCTCGCTGGTCGGGCTCAAGCTCTTCACCGGCGGCTCGACCCAACTGCGCGGCGTCCGCGACGCGGTCGAGGGCGACTGGCTCGCGCCGGTCTTCTCCGGCGATGCCCTTACCGGGCTCTTCGGCTGGCTGGCCTCGATCGGCCTGATAGAGACCTTCAAGTCCGGCGCCCCCAAGGTTCCCGGCATCCCGGTCGAGATCCTCTGGTTCATCGCCTTCGCACTGGTCGCCACCTACGTGCTGCTGCGCACCCCGATCGGCAACTGGGTCTTCGCCACCGGCGGCGACACCAACGCCGCCAAGAACTCCGGCGTGCCGGTGCGCAATGTGAAGATCTCGCTCTTCATGCTCACCGCCTGCGCCGCAGCGCTGGTCGCCGTGATCACAGTGATCGACGCCGGCTCCACCGATGCGCGCCGCGGTTTCATGAAGGAGTTCGAGGCGATCATCACGGCGGTGATCGGCGGCTGCCTGCTGACCGGCGGCTACGGCTCGGCCATCGGCGCCTTCTTCGGTGCCATCATCTTCGGCATGGTCACCATCGGCCTGACCTACACCGATTTCGATCAGGACTGGTTCCAGATCTTTCTTGGCGGAATGCTTCTGCTGGCCGTGGTCTTCAACAACGTGATCCGCAAGCGCGTGACGGGGGAACGCTGAGATGTCGCATGATACCAAGTTTCATCACGGTGATGTTCCCAAGGCAGTCAAGCCGATCATCCATATGGAGAATATCAAGAAGCACTTCGGCAATGTCATCGCCCTGAACGGCGTCACCTTCGATGTCACCCCGGGCGAATGCCACTGCCTCCTGGGCGACAACGGCGCCGGCAAGTCGACCTTCATCAAGACCATGTCAGGCGTGCACAAGCCCACTGCCGGCAAGATCTTCTTCGAGGGAAAACCGCTGGCCTTCGACAGCCCGCGCGATGCCATGGAGGCGGGCATCGCGACGGTGTTCCAGGATCTCGCAATGATCCCGCTGATGTCGGTGACACGGAATTTCTTCATGGGGCGCGAGCCGACCAGGGGCAGGGGGATCGCCAAGCGTTTCGACATCGATCGCGCCAACGAGATCTGCATGGAGGAGATGCGCAAGATGGGCATCAACCTCCGCGCCCCCGACCAAGCGGTCGGCACGCTTTCGGGCGGCGAACGCCAGACCGTCGCGATCGCCCGGGCGGTCTATTTCGGGGCCAAGGTGCTGATCCTCGACGAACCGACCTCGGCACTCGGCGTTCGCCAGACCTCGAACGTGCTCTCGACCATCGACCGGGTGCGCCAGCAGGGAGTTGGCGTGGTCTTCATCAGCCACAACGTGCGCCACGCGATGGCGGTCGGAGACCGCTTCACCGTGCTCAATCGCGGCCAGACCCTCGGCACCGCCGTGAAGGGCGAGATCAGCTCGGCAGAGCTTCAGGATCTCATGGCCGGCGGTCAGGAATTGGCCGAGCTCGAAGGCTCGCTCGGCGGCACGATCTGAGGTCCTCCCCCCGCGGGCGGCGCCACGCTGTGCCGTCCGCACCTTTTCCCACCGAACAACCGGGTGCGACCATGCATGACATGCCCCAAACATCGCTCGGAGTGGCCCTGATCGGGACCGGCTTCATGGGCAAGTGCCACGCCATGGCCTGGAACAACGTCGCCACCGTCTTCGGGGGCGCGCGGCCACGGCTCGAGATCCTCTGCGATGCCAGCGCGGCGCAGGCCGAGGCGCATGCGGCGCAGTTCGGCTTTGCCCGCGCCACGACGGACTGGCGCGCGGCGGTATTGGACCCAGGCGTTGACGTGGTCTCGATCACCACACCCAACGGCATGCACCGTGCCATGGCGGACGCCGCCCTCGAGGCAGGCAAGCATGTCTGGCTGGAAAAGCCCATGGCGCTCACCCTCAGCGATGCCGAGGCGATGGCGGGTCTGGCGCTGTCACGCCCTGAGCAGCGCACGCTTCTGGGCTACAACTACCTGCGCAACCCGTCCTTCCGCGCCGCGCAGGAGATGATCGCGCGCGGCGAGATCGGTGAGCTGCGCAGCTTCCGCGGTGTCTATGACGAGGACTATTCCGCCGATCCCGCGCTGCCCTGGTCGTGGCGCATGACTCATGAGGGCGGCGGTTTGGGCGCGCTCGGCGATCTCGGCTGCCATCTCATCAGCCAGATGCTGGCGCTGATGGGCCCGGTGGCGGAGCTGACCGCGATGACCCAGATCGCGATCCCGGAACGGGCCTCGCCCGAAGGCATGCGGCCGGTCGAGAACGAAGACAGCGCGCTGGCCCTGCTGCGCTTCGAGAGCGGAGCGCAGGGATCCTTTGCGACCTCCCGCGTGGCGCGGGGCCGCAAGTGCCGCCTGCAATGGGAGGTACATGGTTCGGAGGGGACGATCCTCTTCGATCAGGAAGCCATGAACGAGCTCTGGGTGCACCGCGCCGGAACGCCCGGCTTCACGCGGCACCTGAGTGGACCCGGGCAGCCCGGATTCGCCGCCTTCTGCCCCGCACCCGGGCACAATTTCGGCTTCAACGAGCAGAAGGTCATCGAGGCGCGCGACCTCTGCGCAGCCATCGCTGGCGCCGTGCCCGCCGGCCCGGACTTCGCCGCCGGGCTCGAGATCGAGCGCATCATCCATGCCATGGCCGCCTCTGGCGGCCAGGCTGTCACCCTGGGAGACGCGACATGAGCAAGACACTGGACGTCATCACCATCGGCCGCGCGGGGGTGGACCTTTACGGCGCGCAGATCGGCGGGCGGCTCGAGGATATGGGCTCGTTCGACAAGTATATCGGTGGTTCGCCCACCAACATGGCCTGCGGCACCGCGCGGCTCGGGATGCGCTCAGCGCTGATCTCACGCGTGGGCGACGAGCACATGGGGCGCTTCATCCGAGAAGAGCTGGTGCGCCACGGTGTCGAGGTCGCTGGCGTGAAAACCGACCCAGACCGGCTGAGTGCATTGGTGATCCTTGGAATCCGCGATCAGGAGCAATTCCCGCTTATCTTCTACCGTGAGAACTGCGCTGATATGGCGCTCTGCGAGGACGACGTCGACGAGGAACTCGTAGCCTCTGCCCGCGCCGTGGTCGTTACCGGCACCCATCTCGCGCATGAAACCCCGCGCGCGGCGGTACTCAAGGCGCTGGCGCTGGCGAAGAAGCACGGCGGGCAAACGGCGCTCGACATCGACTACCGTCCGAACCTTTGGGGCGTGGCAGGCCATGGCGACGGCGAGAGTCGTTTTGTCGAGAGCGCGCGGGTGACCGCGAGCCTGCAGGAGGTGCTGCGCCATTTCGACCTGATCGTGGGCACCGAGGAAGAGTTCCACATCGCCGGGGGCTCCACAGACACCATCGAGGCGCTGCGCGCGGTGCGCGCGGTCTCAGGCGCGACGCTGGTTTGCAAGCGCGGGCCAATGGGCGCGGTGGCTTTTGAGGGTGAGATCCCTGGCAGCCTCGAAGATGGCCAGACGGGCCCCGGCTTCCCCATCGAGGTGTTCAACGTGCTGGGTGCAGGCGATGGCTTCATGTCAGGTCTGCTCAAGGGGTGGCTTGACGGCGAGCGCTGGCCGGTGGCGCTGAAATACGCCAATGCCTGTGGCGCCTTCGCGGTGTCGCGCCATGGCTGCACGCCAGCCTACCCAAGCTGGGAAGAGCTTCGGTTTTTCTTCAACCGGGGTATCATCCGCCCCGACCTGCGCAACGATGCGGAGCTTGAGCAGGTGCACTGGGCCACCAATCGTCGCGGCGACTGGTCGATCCTGCGCACCTTCGCCTTCGACCACCGCATGCAGCTCGAGGAGATGGAAGGCTACACGCTGGAAAAAGGCGGCGCGTTCAAGGCGCTCTGCCTTCAGGCGGCACTCAAGGTGCAAGACGGCCAGGGCGGCTACGGCATACTCTGTGACAACCGCATTGGACGGTCTGCGCTGCACGCGGCCAGCGGCTCCGGGCTCTGGATCGGGCGGCCGACCGAGCTTCCCGGCTCGCGCCCGATCCGCTTTGAGCCTGAGCTCGGTGAGGATTACGGGCAGTTCCGCGAATGGGCGCGTGAGAACGTGGTCAAGCTGCTGGTCTTCTGCCACCCCGACGACGACGCGGCGACGCGCAAATTGCAGGAAGAGCGCGTGAAGCGCATCTTCACCGCGGCGCGCCGCAATGGACTGGAGTTCCTGCTTGAGGTCATCCCCTCGAAGGTGGCGCCGGTCGATGACGACACCACCGCGACGCTGATCCAGCAATTCTACGACGCGGGGGTGTTCCCCGACTGGTGGAAGCTCGAGCCGTTCCGCACCGAAGAAGCCTGGCAGAAGGCGGTCGACGCCATCGAGCGCAATGACCCGAGGACGCGCGGCATCGTGGTGCTGGGCCTCGATGCGCCGGAGGCCGAGCTGGCGGAGAGCTTTGCGCTCGCCGCGAAGCAGCCTCTGGTGAAGGGCTTTGCCGTGGGGCGCACGATCTTCGGCGATGCGGCGCGGGCCTGGATGCGCGGCGAGATGGACGACAAGACCGCCGTCGCACAGATGGCAGAGCGCTATGCTCGCCTGTGCGAAGTCTGGGACCGCGCGCGCGCCGGAGACAATTCTCTTGCAGCTGGAGTGGACGCATGACCGACACGATCCGACTGACCGCCGCGCAGGCCATGGTCAAATGGCTCGCCGTGCAGACCAATGAAGAGGGTCAGCGCTTTGTCGAAGGCATCTGGGCGATCTTCGGCCACGGCAATGTGGCCGGTCTGGGCGAGGCTCTGGAAAAGGCGCAGGGGGACTTTCCCACGTGGCGGGGCCAGAACGAACAGACCATGGCGCATACGGCCATCGCCTATGCCAAGGCCAGCAGGCGGACCCGCGCCATGGCGGTGACCTCGTCGATCGGGCCGGGGGCGACAAACCTCGTGACCGCGGCAGCGCTGGCCCATGTGAACCGCCTGCCGATCCTGTTGATCCCCGGTGACGTCTTTGCGGGTCGCCGTCCCGATCCGGTGCTGCAACAGATCGAGGATTTCGAGGATGGCACGGTCTCTGCCAATGATTGCCTGCGGCCGGTGTCGCGGTACTTCGACCGGATCAGCCGCCCGGAGCATCTGTTGTCCGCGCTGCCGCGTGCGCTGGCCACCATGACCGACCCGGCAACCTGCGGGCCCGTCACTCTGGCATTCTGTCAGGATACGCAGGCTGAGGCCTATGATTACCCGGTCGAATTCTTCGAACCGCGCGTCTGGCGCATCCGGCGTCCGCAGCCCGATACGCGCGAAATCGAGGATGTGGTCGCGCTGATCCGATCCGCGCGCAAACCGGTGATCGTCGCCGGCGGCGGGGTGATATATTCACAGGCCGAGGACACTCTTGCCCGCTTTGCCGAAGCCCACAATATCCCCGTGGTCGAAACCCAGTCCGGGAAATCGGCGCTGGCGCAAAGCCACCCGATGAACTTCGGTGCCAGCGGTGTCGATGGATCGGCCGCGGCGAATGCCGTCTCGTCCGAGGCGGATCTGGTGATCGGTGTCGGCACGCGCTTTCAGGACTTCACGACGGGGTCCTGGGCACTGTTCAGTAACCCGGGGCGGCGGTTGGTTTCGATCAACGTCGCGGCCTACGACGCGGTCAAACATGGCGCCCTCCCAGTCATGGGCGACGCCAAGGTCGCACTCGACGCTTTGACTGCCGCCCTCGGGCCCTATCGGGCAAAGACAGCCGATGCGGCTGCCCGCTCCGCTTGGCTGGATGCTGTGACCGACCATTGCCGCGACCGCAAGCGCCCCGAGGACGAGCGTCCCAGCGACGCCGAGGTGATCGGCGCGGTTCAGCGGGCCACGGGGGAGGACGCGATTGTCATGTGTGCCGCAGGCACGATGCCCGGTGCGCTCAAGCTGCTGTGGCGGCCCTCGCAGAGCGGCTATCACATGGAATACGGCTTTTCTTGTATGGGTTATGAGATCGCCGGTGCAATGGGGATCAAGCTGGCCCGGCCTGAACGCGAGGTGATCTGCTTCGTCGGTGACGGCAGCTACATGATGGCCAATTCCGAGCTTGCCACGGCGGTGATGCGGCGCGTGCCGTTCACGGTGATCCTGACGGACAACCGCGGCTACGGCTGCATCAACCGGCTGCAGCAGGGCTGCGGTGGCGAGGAATTCAACAACCTCTACAAGGACTGCAACGTCGTGGCCCAGCCGGAGATCGACTACGTGGCCCATGCCGCGTCGATGGGCGCCCATGCGGTCAAGGCGCGCAGCATTGCCGATCTCGAAGGTCAGATCGCCGAGGCACGGGGGCGCGACATCCCCACGGTCATCGTGATCGACACGGACGCCACCGAAGGCCCCGGCTTCGGTGAGGCCGGACACTGGTGGGATGTGGCCGTGCCGGAGACCGGCGAGGGTGACACGCTGGCCCGCGCCTACGCGCAGTATCTCGACAACAAGCAACGTCAGCGTCTCGTGAACTGAGCGCTCCCGAGGAGACCATACATGATCCGTTTCGGAACCAACCCCATCGCCTGGGCCAATGACGACGACCAGACGCTCGGCGCCCATATTCCCACCGACCGCATCCTCGACGAGGCAGGCCGCCAGATCGGCTTTGACGGGATCGAGAACGGCCACCGCTGGCCCGCCGATCCCGAAGAGCTGCGCGTGATGATGGAGGAGGCGGGCCTTGCCTTCATCTCCGCCTGGCATTCGCTGAACCTGCTGGCGCAGTCGGTGGAGGAGGAGAAGGCAGCGATCCAGCCGCATCTCGACCGGCTGAAGCACAATGGTTGCAAGGTGTGCATCGCCTGCGAGACCTCCAATTCCGTGCAGGGGTTGGATCAGCCGCTCACCACGCGACCCGTGCTGGATGCAGAAGGCATGAAAGCGTTCGGGGCCAAGGTCGAGGAAATCGCGCAGTATTCCGCGGCGCAGGGCATCGAGCTCGTGTACCATCACCACATGGGGACCGTGGTGCAGTCGCCGGAGGACATCGATGCCTTCATGGCGGCCACCGGCCCTGCGACAAAGCTGCTGTTCGATGCCGGGCATTGCTCCTTCGGCGGTGGTGTCCCGGCTGAGGTCCTGTCCCGTCACATCGACCGCGTGCGGCATTTCCATGCCAAGAACGTCCGTCCGTCAATTCGCGAGCGGGTGGAGACCGAAGGCATGTCCTTCATGGACGGGGTGCGGGCCGGGGTGTTCACGGTCCCGGGTGATCAGGAGGGCGAGGTTGATTTCGAGCCGCTGCTCAAGGTGCTTGGCACCTATGGCTACGACGGCTGGATCGTCATCGAAGCGGAACAGGACCCGGACCAGCGCAACCCGCTGCTGTACCAGACGCTCGGTCTTGCAACGCTGAAACGTATCGCCGCCGAAACCGGCCTGATCTGACGGAGACCCGAATGCCCGAGCTTTTGAAACGTCCCTTTGGCACCCACGGCAAGGTGCATCGGATCACGCCGGAAAGCGCAGGTTGGCGCTATGTTGGCTTTGACCTGTGGCGGTTGCGTGCCGGCGAAAGCATCGCAGAGAGCACCGGCAGCGACGAGGTGATCCTCGTCATGGTCGAGGGCAAGGCGCAGCTGAGCGGCGCGGGTCAGGTGTGGGGCGAACTCGGCGCGCGCATGAGTGTCTTCGAGAAAACCCCGCCGCACTGCCTGTATCTTCCGAACGGATCGGACTGGACCGCGGTGGCCACGACGGACTGCGTGATTGCGGTCTGCAAGGCCCCCGGCAAAGGGGGCCACGCGGCGCGGCGGATCGGCCCGGACGGAATCGAGCTGACCCAGCGCGGTGAAGGGTCGAACATCCGCTTCATCAACAACATTGCGATGGAAAACGAGGTTTACTGCGACAGCCTGCTGGTCACCGAGGTCTTCACCCCGGCGGGCAACTGGTCGTCCTATCCCAGCCATCGCCACGACGAAGATGATTTCCCGCGGATCACCTATCTCGAAGAAACCTATTACCACCGATTGAACCCGGCGGATGGCTTCGGCATCCAACGCGTCTATACCGACGATCTGCAGCTGAACGAAACCATGGCCGTGCATGATGGTGACGTCGTCTGTGTCCCGCGTGGCCACCACCCCTGCGGAGCGCCGCATGGCTTCGAGATGTACTACCTTAACGTCATGGCCGGGCCTCTGCGCAAATGGCGTTTCGTCGCCGCGCCTCCCGTTGCACACCTCATGTAAATCCAGGCCATCGCGCCCGCAGGAGTGACCCGCATGTCCCGAACCTTTCAACTCGCCGCCTGTGCCGAAATGCTCTGGCTGGACCGTCCCATCGACTGGCGCGCAACACGTCTGACCGAGCGCGGCCTGGGCGTGGGCCTTTGGAACTGGCCCGATCACGACTTGTGCAAACTGGAAAAGGTCGGCGCAAACTACACCATCATGAATGGCTATCTTAAGGGTCGGCTGACGGATGCCGAAGGGGCTGACATGCTTCTGGCCTCGGCCCGTGAGACCGCCGCCGTGGGCAAACGCCTTGGCGTGGACCGACTGAACCTGCATGGTACTGGGCTTGGAGACGGGGGCATCCCGATCCCGCAGCACGGGGCGTTCTCGCCCGGCATGGAGCTGTGCGCGCGCGACACGCTGCACCGGCTCTGCGATCTGGGCGAGGAGCTCGGCGTGGTCTTCACGCTGGAGAACCTCAACCCGCTGGATCATCCCGGTTGCCCGTTCGGATCGACCGCAGATGTCCTTTCACTTGTCTCTGCGGTGAACCGCCCGCAGCTGCGCATCAACCTCGATCTCTATCACACGCAGATCGGCGAGGGCGATCTCATCCGCTGGTGCGAAGCCTGCCTGCCTTGGATCGGCGAGGTGCAGGTCGCCGACAATCCCGGCCGCTGCGAACCGGGAACTGGCGAGATCAACCATTCCGGCGTCGCACGTGCTTTGCAGCGTATGGGGTATGCCGGGCCGGTAGGTATGGAAGCCTTCGCCGCGGGCGACAGCGATGCCGCGCTGGATGCTTTCGTGGCAGCCTTCGACATCTGAGCGGCGGGCCGGTCACGCAACGGCGTCTCGCGCACAATCAAGCTGTTAGTGCCGCAGCGATCAACTCCAGACCGTCCTGGATGCGGTTGGTGGGGATGGTCGAATAGGCGAGGCGGTAGTGTGTCGTGTCCGGCGAGCGACGGGCAAAGAAGGCCTGCCCCGGCTCGATCAGCAACGACTGCGCGCGCAGATCCATCGCCAGACGGGAGGTGTCGATGCCGGGGGGGGCCTTGATCCAGAAGGACGACCCGCCCGAGCCGCTGCGGGCGACCGTGCCGAGATCGAGATCCTTCAGGCCTTTTTCCATGAGGGCGCGGCGCTGGCCGTAAACCCGTGTCATGCGGTGGATCTGGCTGTCGTAATGACCCATCGACAGGAAGTTGGCGGTGGTGCGCTGAAGGTGGCTCGGCGGGTGGCGCATGACCACGTTGCGCAGACGGCGCACCTCGCGGATCAGCTCGGGGGCGGCCACCATGTAGCCCAGACGCAGCCCCGGAAAGATCGACTTGGAAAACGAGCTGACGTAGACCACGCGGCCGGCCCGGTCGAGCGATTTCAGCGCAGGGGCGGGGGCGCTGCCGAAGGAAATCTCGAACTCGTAATCGTCTTCGACCACGAGGAAATCATCCGCGTCGGCGCGTTCCAGCAGAGCTTTGCGCCGGGCGACTGGCATGGTCGCATTCGTCGGCGCATGATGGCTGGGCGTGATGAACACCAGGTCGCATTCCGGCGGCAGCGCCTCTGGCGGAAGCCCGTCCTCGTCCACGTCGATTGAGGTCACGACCAGCCCCTTCTGGTCGAAGATCTTGCGCAGGCCGGGATAACACGGGTTCTCGACCACGGTCCTCGGCGCCTGATCCAGCAGCAGATGCGCGATCATCCAAAGCGCGTTCTGGCTGCCCATGGTGATGATCAGCTCGTCGCGCGCGGCGTGGATGCCCCGGCGGGGCAGGATGTGACGCAGGATGTATTCCACCAGCAGCGGATCGTCTTGCTGATAGCTGTCGTGCGTGAGGCTGTCGAAGTCCTTTCGGCCCATCGCCTGCATCGCGCATTTGCGCCAGTTGGCGTGATCGAAGAGCGTTGTGTCGGACTGGCCGTAGATGAAAGGGTAGCGGTAGTCGCTCCAGTTCGGCGGGCGCAGGATGTCGTCGCGTTCGGGAATGGTCCGCGGCAGGCGGCGCTGCCAGTCGATGCCCGGCGCGCTACCCTTGCAACTGTCGTTGAAGACCGGACGTCGCGGCGCGTTTTCGGCGACATAGAAGCCCGAGCCGCCGCGGGCGTGGAGGTATTCGTTGGAGACCAGTTCGCTGTAGGCCAGCGTGACCGTGATCCGCGACACGCCAAGGTGCTGCGCCAGCCGCCGCGAAGACGGCAGTCGCTCGCCGGGGGCGCAGCGGCCCATGACGATGGCGTCCGCCACGATCTGCTGGATCTGCTGCTGCAGCGTGGCCGTGCTCCCGTGGGGGAGCAGGAATATTTCCGGCGGAATGGGCACGTCGTTTCCTCTGGGGACTGCCGCGCAAGATTATGCGCGGCAGTCCCCCATGCAAGCCCCTTTCCGTCAGGCAAAGACCCGTGTCAGCGCGCTGTCGATGGCATCGGTGATCGTGTCGATGTCATCGCCCGTGGCGATCAGCGCAGGGGCAAGACACAGCGTGTTGTTCATCCCCGGCAGGGCGCGCGATGTGGCGCCGATGATGACGCCCTGCGCCATGCAATCCGCCACGACGGCCTTCACCTGCGCCTCCGGCACCGGCTCCTTGCTGACATGGTCGGACACGAGCTCGGCGCCGCAGAGCAGCCCCAGCCCGCGCACGTCGCCGATCACCGGATGGCGCTCTGCCAGCGCATGCAGGTTGTCCATCAGCCGCGCGCCCATGGCGGTGGTGTTGGCCAGCAGCCCTTCGCTTTCGATGATCGCCATGTTTTCCAGCGCGGCAGCCGGTCCGCCCGTGCAGCCGCCGAAGGTCGAGATATCGCGGAAGAAGCTCATGGGATCGGCGGCGTTGTCCTTGAAACGGTCGAAGACCTCTTGGGTGGTCACGAGGCAGGCGATCGCCGCATAGCCGGAGGCCACGCCCTTGGCCATCGTCACCATGTCCGGCACGATGCCGTAGTGCTGATACCCGAACCAGGTGCCTGTTCGTCCGACGCCGCAGACCACTTCGTCGATATGCAGCAGGATATCGTAGCGGTCGCAGATCTCGCGCACACGCTGCCAGTAGCCCACCGGCGGGGTGATGACGCCGCCGCCCGCCGTCACCGGCTCGAGGCAGAGCGCGCCGATGGTGTCAGGGCCTTCACGCAGGATGACCTCCTCGATGGCATCAGCGGCGCGCTCGCCGTAGTTTTCCACATCCCATTGCGCCCTGTATTCGAGGCAATGCGGCACCTGGACGAAGCCCGGCGTGAAAGGGCCGTAGCCCGCGTTGCGTTCTGGCTGGCCACCCGCAGAGATGGTGGCGATGGTCGCGCCGTGGTAGTCGCGCTCGCGGAAGAGGATCTTGTGTTTCTTGCCGCCGAACCGCTTATGGGCGATCTGGCGCACCATCTTGAACGCTTTCTCGTTGGCCTCGGAGCCCGAGTTGACGTAGTAGACCCGGCTCATGCCCGGCATCTTCTCGATGAGTTTTTGAGCAAATCGCGCGCCGGGGATCGACCCGGCGCTGCCCGCGAAATAGTTCATCTTCGTGACCTGTTCGGCGATGGCCTGGCCGATGCTGGCGCGGCCATAGCCCACGTTCACCGTCCAGACGCCGCCCGAGACCGCGTCCAGATGTTCCTTGCCGGCCTGATTCCAGACCCGCATCCCCTTGCCCTCGACCATGATCGCGGGATCGACCGTGTCATGCGCCGCGTGCTGCGTCAGGTGGTGCCAGACATGGGCGCGATCGGCGCTGACGATGTCGGTGAAATCGTTCGGAGGCGTGATGCGGTTCATCGTTCGGGACCTTTCAGGGGAGAAGACGGGGGGTGGGAGGGGCAAGCCTGGGGTGTGGTCGACCCGCGGCCCGCAATGCGCCCAGGTATTCACCAGGCAGGCCGTTCAAATAGGGCCGGTTTGCTCCAACCTGTAAGTCCAGTTGATGAAGGCCGTTGAGCCGCTCCGGTCGGGCGGTGTCTGCTTTGTCTCAACCGCAATCGTCAGGCAGCGGGCGACAAGACCCGAAGACGCAGCCCCGCGGTACAGAGCCAACAACGGAGACACCACCATGACCACCCTTTCCAGACTGATGACCGGCGCCGCACTGGCCCTGACCGCGCAATCCGCGGCAGCCCAGGAGCTGACCGTGGGCTATTTCCTCGAATGGCCGATGCCCTTCCTCGCCGCCAAGGCCGATGGTGCCTATGACGAGGCGCTCGGTATGGATGTGAACTGGGTCTCCTTCGAGACCGGCACCGCGATGTCCGCCGCCATGGCCTCGGGCGACGTGCAGATCTCGATCAGCCAGGGCGTGCCTCCTTTCGTCGTCGCGGCATCGGCAGGCCAGCCGCTGCAGGTGGTCGACGTGGCCGTCAGCTACTCCGAGAACGACAATTGCGTCGTTGCCACCATGCTCGAGATCGACAAGGATTCGGCAGACGAGCTGGCGGGCAAGAAGGTCGCAGTGCCGCTGGGCACCGCAGCGCATTATGGCTTCCTGCGTCAGATGGAGCATTTCGGCGTCGATGTTGCCTCGCTGACCGTGGTGGACATGGCCCCTACCGATGGCGCAGCGGCGCTGGCGCAGGGCGCAGTCGATTTCGCTTGTGGGTACGGCGGCGGGCTCGCGCGGATGAAGGAACACGGCAACGTGCTGCTGACCGGTGCCGAGAAGGAAGAGTTGGGAATTCTCGTATTCGACGTGACCTCGGCGCCCACCGACTTCGTCATCGAAAACGCCGACATGCTGTCTGATTTCCTCGCCGTCACCGCACAGTACAACGCCGAGTGGACCCAGACCGGATCGCCCGAGATGCTGGCGAAGATCGCCTCCGAAGCGGGCATGACGCCCGAAGCGGCCGAGGCCTCCATCGCCACCTTCTCCTTCCCGTCGGTCGAAGAGCAACTCTCGGCAAAGTGGCTGGGCGGCAATGCGGCGACCTTTATGAAGGGCGTGGCGGATGTCTTCGTCGAGGCAGGCAGCATCAATTCTGCGCTGCCGAGCTACGAGGACGCGGTGAACACCGGTCCGCTCGCGGCCACAGTCACCACGCAATAACACCGGCTCGGCTGGCGGGTTGCACGACCCGCCAGCCGCATGATCATCGAAGGGGGGCGACCCATGTCATTTCTCAGCATCGACAACCTGTCCATGCGCTTCGACCTGCCCAACGGCAGCCATGTGCAGGCGCTGCAGGACGTGTCGCTCGACATTCAGAAAGGCGAGCTGATCTCCGTGCTCGGGCCATCGGGCTGTGGCAAGTCCACGCTGCTGAACATCCTCGCGGGGTTCCTGTCGCAGACCGATGGCGGCGTGACCCTGAACGGCAGGCCCGTGACCGGACCGGGGTCGGAACGCGGCATGGTGTTCCAGAAAGGCGCTCTGTTCGAATGGATGAACGTGCGCCACAACGTGGATTTCGGCCCGCGCATGAAGGGCATGTCCGAGGTCGACCGTAACACGATCGTCGAGAACCTGCTCGATACGGTGGGTCTGGGCGCCTTCAAGAGCAAGGCGGTCTATGAGCTGTCCGGCGGGATGCAGCAGCGCGTGGCGCTCGCCCGCTGCCTGGCCAATGATCCCGACGTGATCCTGATGGACGAACCGCTGGGCGCGCTCGACGCGCTGACCCGGGAGAAGATGCAGGGGCTGGTGCTGAAACTCTGGAAGGAGACCGGCAAGACCATCATCCTCATCACCCACTCGGTCGATGAGGCGCTGCTGCTGGGCGAGCGCCTGCTGGTCATGGCGCCGCGCCCCGGGCGCATCCACCGCGAATACCGTCTGCCCTTTGCCGACGCGGCCGTGGGCGGCGATCTGCGCCGCGTCAAGGAAGGCCCGAAGTTCGGCGAGATGAAGAACGAGATCCTCGGGATGATCTGGGAAATGGAAGAGGAAATCATGGGCGGGGCGGAACACTGACATGACCGGACTTTTGATACTTGCCGTCTACGTCGCGCTGTTCTTCGGCGCGGCCTTCGCGATCACGCTGATCCGCCGCCGCATCGGGCAGATGCGCGACTTCACCTCGCTCAAGACCGTGACCTTCGGCGACGAAAGCGCGGTGAAACCGGATCGCATCGCCTCGGTGTTGTCGCTGGTGGTGGTCTTCCTCGTCTGGGGCGCCTTCACCGGATCGAAGCTGGTGCCGATCCATGTGCCGGGGCCCTATACCGGCACCACGTCCTTTGAATACACCGCCGAGGCGCCGGACGGCAGCACCGGGCAGGGCACCGTGACCGTCACCGTGCATGACGCCGACACGGCGGCCGAAGACCCTGAGCCCGGCCCGGCGACCGGCTTCGTCACCAGCGACACCGCCACCGTCGCCGCCTGGCGGTCGGTGCTCATCAGCGCGCAGCGCAACGACGGCGAGGACGCGCGGATCACCTCCGTCGCGGGCCAGCCGATCGCTCCGGGGGGCATGGCCTCCGTCCCTCACGGCCAGGTGGTCATGACAGCAAAGGGCTCACTCAACTTCACGCCCGACAGCGGGCTGCAGATGGAGCCGATCTGGATGCCCGCGCCCGAGGCCGTGGTGGGACAGTTCTTCGACATCGCGAAGAACGGCTACCAGAATGTCTCGCTTTGGGAACACGTCGGCTGGTCGCTCTGGCGGGTGGTCGCGGGCTTCGTGCTGGGCTCCATCGTGGGGATCCCGCTGGGCTATGCCATGGGGCTGTCGGGCTGGGCGCGCGGCTGGTTCGATCCGATCGTCGAGTTCATGCGCCCGGTGCCGCCGCTGGCCCTGATCCCGCTGGTGATCATCTGGTTCGGTATCGGCGAGCAAGGCAAGATCGTGCTGCTCTTCCTCGCAGCGCTCTGGGTGATGATCATTGCCGCGCGGGCCGGCGTGTCGGGTGTGAACATAATCAAGGTCCATGCGGCCTATTCTCTGGGTGCCTCCAAATGGCAGGTGCTGCGCCATGTGATAGTGCCCAACTCGCTGCCCGAGATCTTCACCGGGGCGCGGGTCGCCATGGGGGTCTGCTGGGGCACGGTCGTCGCCGCCGAGCTGGTCGCCGCCGAGAAAGGCGCGGGCAAGATGATCGTCGCCGCCTCGAAGTTCCAGTCGACGGATATCGTGATGATGGGCATCGTGATCATCGGCGTGATCGGCTTCGCCATCGACATCCTCATGCGCAAGGCCGAAGGGCACCTCGTGCCGTGGAAGGGCCGCTCCTGACCGGAGCCGCCGCCTGCAAGAAGAAGCGCCACCCCGTCGGGGGTGGCGTTTTGCGTTCGGGGCTGTGGGTATGGCTGATTGCGCGATCGGGGGGGCGATCCTTGCGCCGAACGAGGTCGAGGCACGGCATGGCGCACCCAAGCAGGGGCCTTTGTCCTTCTACTCAGAACAGTCCGGTCAGCCCCTTCGCCCCGGTCAGAAACGCCGACACGAACAGCACCGCCAACGCAGCGATGCGGTAGTGACCTTCGCCCAGACGTTCGAACAGGCGGGTGCCGGCCCATGTCCCGAGGATCATCAGCGGCCAGGCGCTGGCAGCCCGCGCCAGCATTTCCCACCGCAGCACATCTGCGGCAAGGGCCAGAGACCCAAGCGCTACGCAGGCGGTGAAGGCAAAGAACAGCATCAGCGAGGCGCGGCTGACCCGCCTATCGGCGCTTCGGCCCAAGAAATAGGCGACGGCGGGCGGGCCGGGCATCGCTGCAAGGCCTCCGAGCAACCCGGCCATGGCTCCTGCGATGATCGTGGCGCCGCGCCCGCCCGGCACTGCGAACCGTGCCAGAAGCGCCACCAGCCCCATGAGCACCACCACGGCAATCGCCAGCCGCAGCACATCCGCCGGCAGGTGCAGCGCGAAAAATGCGCCGACGGGCGTAAAGACCAGCGCCCCGGTACAAAGGAGGCCAAGCGCGCGCCGATCCACATGACGGCGAACTTGCAGAAAATCGACCGGCGCGGCAGCGATCTGCAGCATCTGCGCCAGGATCACCGCCTGAAGCGGCGGCACGCTGAGGGAATAGAGCGGAACGGCAGCGAGGGCGAAGCCGAACCCGGTCACGCCCCGCAAGAATCCCGCCGCCAGAGTGGAAGCGGCCAGAATGATGATGTCGGGCATCAGCGCCGTATCAGTCGAAGTTCATCACGATGGTCTTGGAGCGCGTGAAATGCTCGACCATCGCCTCCAGCGAGGCTTCCTTGCCCTGACCCGACCGGCCGAACCCGCCGTAGGAGACGTTGGGCTGGATCGTCAGGTTCTGGTTCACCTGCACATAGCCCGCGTTCAGCCGCGCCGTGCTGTCGAGCGCGGTGGACAGGCTGCCGGTCCAGACCGACGCGGCCAGGCCGTAGTGCGTCGAGTTCGCCAAGGTCAGCACCGCGTCGTAGTCAGACCAGCCTTTGACCACGGCGACGGGGCCGAAGATCTCTTCCATCACGCACGGATGATCGTCGGGCAGGCTGGTGAGGATGGTCGGCCGGGCAAACAGCTCCGGCGACAGCGCGGCATCATCTGGCAGGGCGCCATAGCGGTGAACCTGCGCGCCGGGGGTGGCCTCGGCCTTGGCGATGTAGCTGTCGATGGTCGCAACTTGCTTGGCGTTGATGATGGTGCCGATGTCCGTGGCCTCGTCCAGCGGGTCCCCGATGACCAGCTTGTCGAGCGCCGCGCCGAGCCGTTCCATGAAGGCATCGTGCAGGCTGTCATGAACATAGATGCGGCTGGCGGCGGTGCAGCTCTGGCCCTGCCGGGTGAAGCGCATGCCCGAGATCGCCCCGGCTACGGCCTTGTCCAGATCAGCATCGGCGCAGACGATCATCGCGGATTTGCCGCCCAGTTCCAGCGAGACGGGAATGATCCGGCTCGCGCCGATCCTGTTGATGGTCTCGCCTACGGCCTCGGAGCCGGTGAAGGTGATCTTGGCCACGTCCGCGTGGCTGGTGAGCGCGTTGCCGCATGTCGCGCCGGTGCCGTTCACCACGTTCAGCACGCCCGCCGGCAGGTGCTGCATCATCAGCTCGGCAAAGAGATAAGTGGCAAAGGGCGCCTCCTCTGACGATTTGACCACCACGGTATTGCCCGCAACCAGCGCCGGGCCGACCTTCAGCGCGAAGAGCACGAGCGGCACGTTCCAGGGCACGATGGCCGCCACGACGCCGAGCGGCTCGCGCGTGGTCATGGTCAGCATGCGCGGGTTGTAGGGCACGGTCTGGCCCTTCAGCTCGGAGCCGAGGCCGCCGTAGAATTCCACGATGTCGGTGGCGACAGTGACCTCGCCCCGGCATTCGGTGCGGATGGCCTTGCCGGTCTCGCGGGCGAGCACCTGCGCTATCAGCTCGGCCTTGTCCGCCACGGCGCGGGCGGCGGCAGCGACGGCCTTGCCCCGGTCGCGCGCGGGCACCTGCGCCCAGGCGATCTGTGCCTCGCGCGCGCAGTCCACGGCGGTGGCGGTCTCTGCCGCGTCGCTTGCAGCAGCCGCGCCGATCACGGCCCCGGTGGCCGGGTTCAGCACGTCGAGCGTGACAGCGGAAGGGACACGGGCATTGCCGATCAGGTTCACGCCCGCGTAGCTTGCGATGATGTCTTCGGGGGTTTGCTGCGGTGTGGTCATGTGTGCTCTCGTCTTCAGGCGCGTGATCATGCGCGGTCACCCTTGCGTACCGCCGGATCACACCTGCGATTAGGTCCAATTATCTCTATCTGTAAGGCCGGTTTCGGCGTCCGGTTCAGCCCATCCGTTCCGAGGAAAAGCTGCCCGGCGAAGCAGGGAAGACCACCGTCTTGTTGCCATTGAGAAAGGCGCGGTGATGGGCGTGGGCGTGGATGGCGCGCGCCAGCACGGAGGCTTCAACGTCGCGGCCCAGCGACACGTAGTCCGTCGCGCTTTGGGCATGGGTGATGCGCACGGTATCCTGTTCGATGATCGGCCCCTCGTCGAGGTCGGCGGTGACGTAGTGCGAGGTCGCGCCGATCAGCTTCACGCCGCGCTCGTAGGCCTGCTTGTAGGGGTTCGCGCCCTTGAACGACGGCAGGAAGGAGTGGTGGATGTTGATGATCCGGCCCGACATCTTCTGGCACATCTCGTCACTGAGGATCTGCATGTAGCGGGCCAGCACGATCAGCTCCGCGCCGGTATCCTCGACCACCTTCATGATGGCGGCTTCGGCCTGCGGCTTGTTGTCCTTCGTCACCTTGATGCAGTGGAAGGGGATATCGGCGTTTACCACGACTTTCTGGTAATCCATGTGGTTGGAGATCACCGCCACCACCTCGACAGGGAGCGCGCCGATCTTCACCCGGTAGAGCAGATCATTCAGGCAGTGGCCAAAGCGAGAGACCATGATGACGACCTTCATCTTCTCGGCCTCGTCGTGGAAGGCGTAGGTCATCTCCATCTCTTCGGCGATGGTGGCGAATCCGGTGTTCAGAGCCTCCAGCGCCGCGCCGTCCTCCGGCACGAAGCTGATGCGCATGAAGAACTGGCCCGTCTCCTGATCGTCGAACTGGGCGCTGTCGGTGATGTTGCAGGCATGGTCGGCAAGGAAAGTCGAGATCGCAGCGACAATTCCGCGCCGGGAGGGGCAGGTCACGGTCAGGCAAAACTTGGTCATGTCGGGTCCTGGGGGTCTAGGGAGATGGGACTGTCGGGCAGGCCGAGCAGGTGACAATAGGCAGAGAGTGTGTTGGCCAGCAGGCAGGCGATGGTCATGGGGCCGACACCGCCGGGCACGGGGGTGATGGCACCGGCAATCTCACGCGCGGCGATGTCGACATCGCCCGTGATGCGCGTCTTGTCCGGCCCGAGGTCGGGGGCCGCAACGCGGTTGATCCCGACGTCGATGACCGTGGCACCGGGCTTGAGCCAATCGGCCTTGACCAGCCCGGGCACGCCCGCGGCGGCCACGACGATATCGGCCATGCGCGCCAGTTCGGGGATGTTGGTCGAAGACTTGTGCGCCACCATCACCGTGCAATCGGCATTCAGCAGCAGCCGCGCCATCGGTTTGCCAACCACGTTGGAATGGCCGATGACCAGCGCGGTCTTGCCGCGAAAGTCGTCGTGCAGGGTGCGCAGCATCATCATGCAGCCCAGCGGCGTACAGGGCACGATGGCATCTTGCCCCGTGCCGACCATTCCGACGTTCGAGATATGAAAGCCGTCCACGTCCTTTTGCGGCGAGATCGCGTTGATCACCGCGCGCGCATCCAGATGATCCGGCAGCGGCAGTTGCACGAGGATGCCATGCACGAGGCTGTCTTCGTTGAGTTGGTGGATCAGCGCTAGGAGGGTTTCGGCGCTGGTGTCAGCGGGCAGGCGGTGCTCGAAGGAGGCCATGCCTGCCTCCACCGCCTGCTTGCCCTTGGAGCGGACGTAGATTTCCGAAGCGGGGTCATGGCCCACCAGCACCACGGTCAGACCGGGCGTTTGCCCGGTCTCGGCCACCAGTTCGCGGACGCGCAGACCGACGCGGGTTCGGACCGCCTGCGCGTAGGCCTTGCCGTCTATCAGCTGCGCGCCCATCGATCAGAGCGCCTCTGTCAGTGTCGGCACGGCGTCGAAGAGGTCGGCCACAAGGCCGTAGTCCGCGACCTGAAAGATCGGGGCGTCTTCGTCCTTGTTGATCGCGACGATCACCTTGCTGTCCTTCATCCCCGCGAGGTGCTGGATCGCGCCGGAGATGCCGACGGCAATATAGAGGTCGGGCGCCACCACCTTGCCGGTCTGGCCGACTTGGAGGTCATTGGAGGCAAAGCCCGAGTCCACCGCCGCGCGCGAGGCACCGACCGCCGCGCCCAGCTTGTCCGCGAGGGTCGAGACGAGGGCGAAGTTCTCCTCGGAGCCGATGCCGCGACCGCCGGAGACGACCACCTTGGCCGAGGTCAGCTCGGGCCGGTCGGAGGAGACGACCTTGTCTTCCACATGCACGCTGAGGTCGGACACAGCGGACAGTGCCACGGTCTCTACCGGAGCGGCCGCGCCGGTGCCGGCGGCCTCGAAGCCGGTTGTGCGGATCGACAGCACCTTGACCGGATCGATCGACCGGACGGTCTGGATCGCGTTGCCAGCGTAGATCGGCCGCTTGAAGGTATCTGCCGAGACCACCTCGGTCACGTCGGTCATCACCATCGCGTCGAGCAGAGCGGCTACGCGGGGCAGCACGTTGCGCCCGGAGTTGCCCGCCGGGGCCACGATATGAGTGAAGCCCTGCGCCTGGTCGAGGATCAGCTGAGCCAGGTTCTCGGCCAGACCGTTGGCCACGGCGGCATCTTCGCAGACGAGCACCTTTGCCACGCCCTCAAGGCTTGCGGCCTCTTCGCCCGCTGCCGTGGGACCACAGACCAGCGCAGTCACCTCGCCCAGTTGCGCCGCCGCCGTGACGGCCTTGGCGGTTGCATCCAGCGCCAGCGCGCCGCCTGCCATTTCTGCCAGTAGAAGTACAGCCATCAGACCAGCCCCTGTTCCTTGAGTTTGCCGACCAATTCCTCGACCGAGCCGACGGTGATCCCCGCCGCGCGGCCTGCCGGTTCTTCGGTTGCCAGCACCTTGAGGCGCGGGGCGAGATCGACGCCGCAATCGGCGGCAGTCTTCTCTTCGAGCGGCTTTTTCTTGGCCTTCATGATGTTGGGGAGCGAGGCGTAGCGCGGCTCGTTCAGGCGCAGGTCGGTGGTGATGACGGCCGGCAACTTGACCGAGATGGTCTGCAAGCCACCGTCGACCTCACGGGTGACAGAGGCCTTGCCGCCCTCTACTTCGACCTCGGAGGCAAAAGTTGCCTGACCCCAGCCGAGGAGCGCAGCCAGCATCTGGCCGGTGGCGTTCATGTCGTTGTCAATCGCCTGCTTGCCGGCGATGACCAGCTCGGGGGCCTCGTCGGCTACCATCTTGGCCAGGATCTTGGCGACGGTCAGCGGCTCGATATCGTCGCCGGTCTCGGCCTCGACGAGAATGGCGCGGTCGGCGCCCATGGCCAGTGCGGTGCGCAGGGTTTCCTGCGCCTTCTTGTCACCGATGGAGACGACGACCACCTCGGTTGCGGTCCCGGCTTCCTTCAGGCGGATCGCCTGCTCGACCGAAATTTCGTCGAAGGGGTTCATCGACATCTTGACGTTGGCCAGATCGACACCGCTGCCGTCCGGTTTGACGCGGACCTTCACGTTGTAGTCGATCACGCGCTTGACGGGGACAAGGATCTTCATCTCTTGCGTGCTCCTGTTGGTTGCGGGGGCCCGGGAAGGTCAGACCTTCACGCGCTCCGATTTCGGGTCATAGAAGGGTTTGAGCGAGGCTTCGGCCCTGATGCGGCGCCCGGCGACCTCAATCTCGTAGGTGGAGCCAAGCACATCCTGAACCGACTGGCCGGGGCAGGGGACGTAGCCCATGCCCATCGCCGCGCCGAGGTGGTGGCCGTAGGCGCCGGATGCGAGGTAGCCGACAATGGCACCGTCGCGCACGATGGGTTCGGCGTGATAGAGCATCGGCTCCGGGTCGGTCAGCTTGAACTGGACGAGGCGGTTTCGTAGGCCCTCGTCGCGCTTGCGCTGAACGGCGTCGCGGCCGACGAAATCCACATCTGTCTTCTTGATGGCGAAGCCGAGGCCGGCCTCCAAGATGTGATCCTCGGACGAGATGTCATGCCCGAAGTGGCGAAAGCCCTTTTCGATGCGGCAGCTGTCCATCATGTGCAGCCCGCAGAGCTTTGCGTCCATGTCGCGGCCTGCCTCGCGCAGCACCTCGAAGACATGGGCGGCCATGTCGGTGCTAACATACAGCTCCCACCCCAGTTCGCCGACATAGGTGACGCGGTGCGCGCGGGCGAGGCCCATGCCGATCTCGATCTCTTGCGCGGTGCCGAAGGGGTTGGCCTCGTTGGAGAAATCAGCCGGCGAAACGCGGGAGAGCAGATCGCGCGATTTGGGGCCCATGACGCAGATCACCGCCTCGGACCCGGTGGCATCAAAGAGCGTCACGCGGAAATCGCCCATGTGGCGGCGCAGCCATTCCTGATCGGCCAGCCGCGTGGCGGCGGGGGTGACGACGAGGTAGGCGGTTTCGGACAGGCGGGTGATGGTCACATCCGCTTCGATCCCGCCGGAGGCGTTGAGTAGCTGGCTGTAGACGATCTTGCCCACCGGGACCGACAGGTTGGAGGCGGAGACGTAGTTGAGGAACGCTTGCGCATCCGGGCCTTCAACTCGGATCTTGCCGAAGGACGACATGTCGTAGATGCCGACGTTTTCGCGGATCGCCTTGTGTTCGCGGGCGGCGTTGTCGAACCAGTTCTGGCGCTTCCAGCTGTAGCGATATTCCGGCGTCTGGCCTGCGTCCGCGAACCAGTTGGCACGCTCCCAGCCGGCCAACTCGCCCATGACCGCGCCCTCGCGCAGCAGCGCGTCATGCAGCGGCGAGCGGCGGATACCGCGGGCGGTGGCCTTTTGCCGATAGGGGAAGTGATCGGCGTAGAGCAGGCCCAGCGTTTCCTTCGACCGCTCAAAGAGATAGGTCTTGTTGCCTTGGAAGGGCTGCATCCGCGCGATGTCCACATCGCCCAGATCGAACGGCTTTTCGCCCGTGTCCATCCACGAGGCCAGCGCCGATCCCGCGCCGCCCGCCGACTGGATACCGATGGAGTTGAAGCCGGCGGCGACCCAGACATTGTCCATCCCCGGCGCAAGGCCAAGGTGATAGGCGTCATCGGGGGTGAAGCTTTCGGGACCATTGAAGAAGGTGTGGATGCCCGCCTCGGCCAGCAGGGGCATCCGGTTCACCGCCTGTTCGAGGATCGGCTCGAAATGGTCGAAATCCTCGGGCAGCTGGTCGAACTCAAAGTCTTCGGAGATGCCGTTTATGCCCCAGGGCTTGGCCACCGGTTCAAAGGCGCCGAGCAGCAGCTTGCCGGCGTCTTCCTTGTAGTAGGCGCATTCCTCGGGGACGCGCAGGGTGGGCAGCTGGGTCAGGCCGGGGATGGTGTCGGTGACGATGTAGAAGTGCTCGCAGGCATGCAGCGGCACGTTGATGCCCATCTGGCGGCCGACCTCGTGGCCCCACATGCCGGCGCAGTTCACCACCATTTCGCATTGGATGGTGCCGCTCTCGCCGCTCTCGGACTGCCAGGAAACGCTGTCGATACGGCGCCCGTCGCGGCCAAAGCCAGTGACCCTGGTACGCTCGATCACCTGTGCGCCGCGCATCCTGGCGCCCTTGGCCAGCGCCAGCGCGATGTTGGCGGGGTCGCCTTGCCCGTCCTTGTCGAGGTAGACGGCGGCCTTCACGTCATCAACGTTCACATGCGGATAGCGGGTTTTCAGCTCCGACGGGCTGATCTCTTCGACCTCGACACCGAAGGCGCGGGCCATCGACGCTTGCCGCAGGATCTCCTCGCGGCGCTCGTCGCTCAGGGCCACGGTGATCGAGCCGTTGCGGCGGAAACCGGTGGCGACGCCGGTTTCCTCTTCGAGCTTGCCGTAGAGTTCCTGCGAATATTTCGCCAGTTTGGTCATGTTCTTGGTGGCGCGCAGCTGGGCGATGAGGCCCGCGGCGTGCCATGTGGTGCCGGAGGTCAGCTGCTTGCGTTCGAGCAGCACCACGTCTTTCCAGCCGAGTTGTGTGAGGTGATAGGCGACAGAGCAGCCGATCACACCGCCGCCGACGATCACGACGCGGGCGCGTTCAGGGGGGAGGGCCATGTTGGGCGTCCTTTCAGATCCGGGGTCAGGCGCGGATGCGGGCGTTGTCTTCATCCCACAGGGTTGGCGTTTCATTGACCGTGGCGCTCAGCCGCTGGCCGTAGACGGCCACCTCGACCGAAGCGCCTGCAGGGACAGAGGCATCCAGCATCGCCAGCGCGATGGCCGCCTCAACGCGGTGGCCGTAGGCCGAGGACAGCACCACGCCCGCCAGTTCGCCGTCAGCAAAGACGCTGGCCATGTAGGGGGCATCCTGCTGCCCGGTTTCGACGGTCAGAGACGCGAGCCGTTTGGCGGGCTGTTGCTGCGCCTTTGCCAGCGCGGGTTTGCCGGGGAAATCCTGCGGCTTGTCCAGTTTGACGAAGCGGCCGAGGCCGGTCTCGAACAGGGTGTAATCGGCGGACAGATCGCCCTTCCACGTGAGATAACCCTTTTCGATCCGCATGGAATTGAGTGCATACATTCCGAAGGGCGTGGCCCCTGCATCGCGGATCGCGGCATAAACCGGCGCGGCATCCTCGGGGGCGCAATGCACCTCCCACCCCAGTTCCCCGACAAAGGAGACGCGCGCCAGCATCGCGGGCTTGCCCGCCACCTTGGCCTGCTGGTGGGTGAGCCAGCCGAGGGTGAGGTCGGCATCAGAGATCCCGGCCAGCACATCACGCGAGGTCGGACCGGTGACCAGCATGCCCACGACATCGCGGGTCTTGTCGGTGACCGTCACAGTCTCGGGCATGGCGGCGCGCAGGATCTCGGCATCGTGCCAGAGGGCGACGGCAGCGGTCGTCAGGGTGAAATCATCCTCGCCGTGGCGGATGCAGGACATCTCTGTCAGCACATGGCCCCGGTCGTCGGCGATGTAGATCAGGTTCATCCGCCCCACCTTGGGCAGGGCCCCGGTAATGAGGCCTCGCAGCGCCTCTGCCGCGCCGTCGCCCGAAACGCCGAAGCGCGAGAACCCGGCAAGATCGATCACCCCTGCGCCATCGCGCACGGCCAGCACCTCTTCGCGGACGCGGGCCTGCCATGGGCCATTTCGGTCCCAGGTGTGCGTCGCATCTTCGGAGGTGTCGTCACCCTCTTTGGCGAACCAGTTTGCGCGCTCCCAGCCGTTGTAGGCGCCCATCTGCGCGCCATCGGCCAGCAGGCGCTCATGGTTGGGCGAGAGCTTCTTGTCGCGGCCCGCAGGCCATTCGTGATGCGGGAAGTGCATCGCGTATTCGTGGCCGTAGGTCTCTATCACCTTGGCCGTGGTGAACCCGGCATCGGCGTGGTCGGTGTAGCGGCGCGGATCGACCGACCACATGTCCCATTCGGTGTAGCCGTGCATGATCCATTCCGACAGCACCTTGCCTGCGCCGCCCCCCTGCGCGATGCCGAAGGTGAAGCTGTGCGCCTCGAAGGCATTGGGCACGCCCGGCATCGGGCCGATCATCGGCAGGCCATCGGGGGCGTAGGGGATCGGGCCGTTGATGTTGCGCTGAACGCCCTGGGACCCCAGAAGCGGCACGCGCTCCATCGCGTCCATGATGTACCACTCCAGACGGTCGAGATCGTCGGGATAAAGCTGGAAGCTGAAATCCTCGGGCATCTCCGCGCCCGACGCCCAACCAACCTGACAGTTTCGCTCATAGGGGCCGAGGTTCAGCGAAAAGGTGTCCTGCCGCAGGTAGTAGGAGCTGTCGACGTCGCGCAGCATCGGCACCTTGCGCTTGTTCTCCTCGGTCCAGGCCTTGATCTCGGGGATCGCCTCGGTGAGGAAATACTGGTGGCTCATGACGGTGAGCGGCACCTCGCGCCCGCCGTGGGGCAGGAACCATTCGCCGACGCGGGCGGCGTAGTAGCCGGCGGCGTTGACCACGAATTCGGCTCGGATATCGCCCTGATCGGTGTGCACCACCCACTCCCCATTCTCCCGGCTGACGCCGGTGGCGGGGGTAAAGCGGGCGATGGTGGCGCCAAGCGCGCGAGCGCCCTTGGCCAGTGCCTGCGTGACCTGAGAGGGGTCGATATCGCCATCGAGCGGATCCCACAGCCCGCCTTCCAGATCATGGGTTTCCATGAAAGGCATGTGGGCCTGAAGTTCATCGGGCGTGCACATGTCCATTTGCAGACCCATCTGGGCGGCCATGTCGCGCACGCGTTCGAATTCCATCATGCGCGTGTGGGTGTGGGCCAGCCGCACCGCGCCGGTGACGTGGTAGTTGATCGGGTAATCCACCTCGGCGGCCAGATCACGATACATCGCCAGCCCATAGCGCTGCATGTTCATAATGCCGTAATTAGCGGCGAAGTTGGGGCAGTTGCCCGCCGCATGCCATGTGGAGCCCGCCGTCAGCTCGTTCTTTTCGAGCAGGACACAATCGGTCCAGCCGGCCTTGGCCAGATGATACAGCGCGGAGGTGCCGACGACACCGCCGCCGATGATGACCACACGGGCCGTGGAGGGAAGAGCCATGATGAAACCTCAGTAGACAGGGGGGGAGATGACCCAGATCGCGCAGGCGGGGTCGTCGTAGGGGTTGGCCCAGCGGTATTCCGAGCCCTTGATGCGGAAGCTGTCGCCCGCGTCGATGGTGAACCGCTGATCACCGATGAAGATGTCGAGCCGCCCGGAGATAAGGTAGGCCACTTCGGTGGTGGCGCGTTGTTTGGGCTCGTCGAGCGCACTGCCCGGCAGGAAGGTCGAGTGGATGACTTCGAAATCGTCGGTCAGATCGGGCGACACGAGCGACTCGACAAGACCTTCGTCCCGCTCACCGATTTCGCGGCGCGCAGTTGCCCGGACCACGTATCCGCGCTCCTCCGGGGGGGCGTCGGTGGCGCCGAAGAACATCGACAGGGGCACGTCGAAGATCCGCGCCATCGCTCGCAGATCCTTCATGGAGGGCTCCGACAAGCCGCGCTCCACTTGGCTCATCCAGCCAACGGAACGGTCGAGCGCCTTCGCCAATGCCTGAAGCGTGAGCTGACGGGCTACCCGTAACGCCTTGATATCTTGTCCGATCATATGATCTCCGGATTCTCGTCCCAGTCGTGGTCCGCTATGCTGGTTGCCACCAAATAGGCTCAGTGAAAAACTCGTAAATATTTTCATTTCGCACAAGTGAAAAAAGACAACACTTTTTCATCAGTTGCAAAGGGTGTGGTTTTCGCCTAAGAAACGGGCAGTTTCGCCGATGGCTCTTTCATTCCTTGGGCGACAATTGGAGGAGGGAGTGCCAATTTGCTTTCCGTGTTGAGCCGGTCTAACTGGTGGAAATGAAGATCCCACCTTAGATACCGCGCCTGAAAGGCTTGCATTTCCCCCGCGTGATCATCCCCAGACGCCGTCTGGGCCGACCATCGGCTCGCGCTGAGTACGGCGGATTTAGAGGGTCCGCTCGCCGAGCGAGGCGTAGTCGTCAGCCGTTAAGCCGTTCGCAAATGGGTGAACCGGTTTGGTCAGCATTTCGCACACTGCATCAGGCGCGCCTGGCCCGCCGCCGCAGACAACACCCGGCGCAAATCGAGGCCTCGGCCCGCATCACGCAGCCTTGCTCGATGGATGGGCACTGGCGCGATCCACGTCCGCGCCTGGCCGTGGCGGGGGACCGCATCGCGCTCACCGATCCGCTTGAGGGATTGGTGCGGCTTGTCGACCCCGCAAGTCTTGCAGGAACGGTGACGATCCCGGTCGAGGGGCTGCCCTACAACATCCTCGCCGTGGCGACAGCGGCCTGACCCACTGATCCCGCTTGAGCGGCGGCAGACGCCGAGCAGTAGGCCCAACTTGCCCCGCGCGAGGGCACATGCATGCCAATTGCCAAAGGGCCCGCCAATGGCGGGCCTTTTCCGCTCTGCACTGTGGGCGAAGGCGACCGTCCGCGCCGTGAATGGGTTGTCAGAGGAACGGCGACAGCATCATCCAGGCGACAAGCGCGATCAGCGATCCTGCCAGCAGCTGTGCCACGGGTAATGGAATCACATAATCCGTTTTTACCCGAAGTAAGAGTGTAAGCGCCAAGTTAGAATGTCTCACATGAGCAAAGCTGAAGTGTCACACTCCCCTGATTGGGCAGGATTGGAGTGCGGCCGTGGGATTGGTGGTCATGAGCGAGCGCGAGCTGAACCGGATCGAAGTCCTGAGTGATGTGGTGCAAGGCCGGATGTCTGCGGTGGCGGCAGCCTCGGTCCTGGGCTTGAGCCGAAGGCAGGTTCATCGGCTTCTGAAGACGTTCCAGGCCGATGGTCCGGCGGCGATCCGGCACAAGGCCCGCGGACGTCCGTCCAACAACCGGATCGATCCCGCGGTGCGTGAGTTTGCGCTGACGCTGATCCGTGAGCGCTACGCCGACTTTGGGCCCACGTTCGCAGCCGAGAAGCTGGCGGAAGACCATGGCCTGTAGGTGTCGCGGGAGACCTTGCGCAAATGGATGCAGGATGTCGGCATCTGGCTGTCGCGCAAGCAGCGCAGAATGTTTCACCAGCCGCGCCGGCGCCGGGACTGCTATGGCGAACTCGTGCAGATAGACGGCTCTGATCACGCCTGGTTCGAGGAACGTGGTCCGGCCTGCACGTTGCTGGCCTTTGTCGACGACGCCACCAGCACGCTGATGCACCTGGAGTTTGTAGCCTCTGAGAGCACCTTCAGCTATTTCGGCGCGCTCGAGCGGTATCTCGCGGCGCACGGCCGGCCCGTGGCGCTCGCCATTGTCCTCGAACCAATGGCGGACCAAGGCTCGCTATTCCGACAAACACTCGGTGTTCCGTGTCGCCAAGCAAGGGGCGAAGTCGGGCCATGGCATGACCCAGTTCGGTCGGGCGCTGAACGATCTGAACATCGAGATCCTCTGTGCAAACAGCAGCCAGGCAAAGGGCCGCGTCGAGCGCGCGAACCGTACCCTGCAGGATCGGCTGGTGAAGGAACTACGGCTGGCAGGCGTCTGCGACATGGCAGCCGGCAACGCGATCCTGCCAAGGTTCTTGGCGCGCCATAATGCGAAGTTCGCCAAGGCGCCGCTACGGGCCGACAACCTGCACCGGTCCCTGAACATGGAACCGGAACGTCTGCGAGAGATCCTGTGCTTCCGCGATGAGCGCTATGTCACCAGGCAACTGGCCTTCTCCTATGAGCGGCAGCGCATCATCCTTGCGGAGAACGACATCACGCGCGCACTGCCTGGCAAGTATGTCGACACCTACGAGTTCCCCGATGGCCGGTTCGAAGTCCGCTGGAAAGGCGTGTCGCTGCCCTACTCCGTGTTCGACAAAGACCAGCGCGTCAGCCATGCCGCGATCACCGAGAACAAGCATCTGAGCGCGGTGCTGGAATACATCAAGGCCGAGCAGGACAAGGCGCGTCCGAAGAAGCGGCGGGCCGGCAAGCAGCGGACCCGCTACGAGCCGACAGGTCGCCGCAACGACGGCTGGAACTCGCTGGCAGCGCGCCAGGCAAAGGCGCGGGCCGCAGCACCCCCGGAATGACGCTGTCGCCGCGTCGCCGCGATGCTAACCTCCGCCGCGAGCGAGTGAGTGAGCGAGGCAGGCACATGGCAGGCAATACAGAGCCGGAGATCATCTTCTCGAACCTGACGCAGGACGTGGTGATCGACGGCCACCGCTTCACCGTGGAGATTTACCGAACCTCAGACGATCCTTCGTGGATCCTGTCAGTGGAGAACGCCTTCGGGACGCTGACGATCTTGGACAACCCTCCATATTTTGCCGACGGCCTTGCCTGGCGGGCCTTCGAGAAGCTCCTCGATGAGCAAGGTTTCCGCGCCTTCTACAGCGCAAAGGAGCCCCGCAAGCTCCGGCTCTGAACGCATGGCCGATCAGGGCTGCGATATGTGGGGTCTTCGCCCTGCCCGGCCATGCTTCTCCACCCTCGGTGAGACATTTCTGCTTTGCGCAGCCGAGGACATTTCAACTTGGTTGCAACAGAGAGTGCGGCCGTCGAGTTCACCCGCGTCGGAGAGAAGAGCGCGTGGCTCAGGAGGCGATGCGGGCGACGCGAGGCAAGGTCTTAAGGGCGATGGTCGGCAGGTCGTAAAACTCGAAAAAGCCGGGGGTCTGCTCGACGAGCATGTCAGTTCTGGTCTGGCTCCGGAAGCCGCGTCCCGCGGAGCGGATTGCAGTCACATTGGCACGCAAAATGCCGCTCCCGTCACTGGCGAAACCCCTACGCGTGCGGCACTTCGAGACGCACGTTGGTACCTTTTTCAACGTTCTCCAGCCGCACGCTGCCGCGGTGTTTGCGCATCACCTGTTCAACGATCGCAAGTCCAAGGCCGGTTCCCTCGCCGTTGCGCAACTGTGAGAACCGGCGGAACGCCGTCTCAGCCTGGTCAAGCGGAATGCCTAGGCCGTCGTCCTGCACAGTAACAGTAATCACGGCGTCGTCCATGCCCGTTTGCACCGAAATTCTGGTCATCTCGTCGCCGCCATGGCGCAGGGCGTTTTCCAAGAGGTTGGTGATCGCCTCTCCAAGGAGTGTGGGGTCCCCGTCCATCATCAGGCTCTGCGCGCAACGTTCCAAAGAGAATTCGATATCGCGGGACAGTGCAGCGTGCGCGAGACCTTGGCAGGCTTGTTCCACCACATCGTTCAGGTCGAACCGGGAAAGTGTGCCGCCATCGCCATAGCGCAGGCGTTCAAGCTGCAACAACTGGTTCGCCAGGCGCGCAGAGGCGCGCGCGGCGGAGATGAGTTCGGCTTGGCGGGCGTTCCGCTCGCCGTCGTCCCGGACATCGGGCAGTGTCTCTGCAAGGGCCAAGAGCGCTGCGGCCGGGTTCCGCAACTGGTGGGCTGCATCGGATATGAACGCCTGGTGCACCTCGATGCTGTCGCGCAGCTGTCCGAAGAGGCGATTGAGGGTCGAGACCACCCCGGCGACCTCTTTTGGAACCGGTCGGCGGATCTGTCCGAGCTCGTCGGGAGAGCGTCGGCGGATGGCTTCCTGCAGATCGTTGAGGGGGCGCAGGCCGATCTGGACGCCGAACCAGATCACCAGAGCCAGCGTGGCCATCAAGCCCGCCATGATACCAATGGCTCGCAGAGCCAGCTCCCGGGCGAAAGCCTGACGGTCGCTCACCCGCTGCCAGACGGTGACTACCGTCTCGCCCGAGAGGTTGCCAATGGTGCGGTCCTCGATCATGCGCAGGACGCGCATTTGATCGCCCCGATAGTCGGCCACGTAGTAGCTGGGCATGTCCCGGCTCAGCTGCCCGGCGGCGCGCGGGGGATAGGCGTATCCCGTCACGTAGTAGCCACCAGGTCCGGTGACATGGTAGAAAATCTCTCCCCCGCCTGCGTCGGAGATGAAGTTTCGGGTGCTCGGCGAAAGGGCATCGCCATCGGAGATCGCCACATCTCGCGAAATCGCAAGCGCCGCGGCAAGGAGACTGCGGTCGAACAGCTCTTCTGAGGTCTCTTGCGCCGCGGCGAAACGCCAGAGGCCAAGCAGAACGGCAACGACCAGAAGCGGAGGCAAGATCACCAGGAACAGCCGCAGCCGAAGTGACATGGCCTTGCGACGCCTCCTTCCGCGAGGCTCAAGCACCACCGACTTCCAGCATGTATCCGAGCCCGCGCGCTGTCTTGATCCGTATCCCGAAGGGGTCGAGCCGTTTTCGCAGACGCGAGACATGCGGCTCGATTGCGGTGTCGTCTGCGTCAGCGCCAATTCCGTAGACATGGCTGATGAGCTGTGACTTGGAGACGAGGCGCCCGCGCCGCTCAAGCAGACACTCGAGGGTTGCGATCTCTTTGCGCGGGATGTCGAGCGGTTGCTCGTCCTGCAAGAGCTGCCGGCCGGCGCGGTCGAAAACCAAGGGGCCAAGCGGTTCGCGCGCGGCAAACTCGAGGTTCTTGCGACGCGCCATCGCGCGTAGGCGCGCCTCGAGCTCGTCCATCTCGAAGGGTTTGGTCAGATAGTCGTCCGCCCCGGCATCCAATCCCGCCACCCGCTCTGCCGTCTCCGAGCGTGCGGTCAACAGGATGACCGGCGTTCCGTCGCCGCGGCGGCGCAGGGCCCGGAGTACGTCGATCCCGTCCATGTGTGGCAGGTTCAGGTCCAGAACGACGAGATCCGCGCCCTCCTGCGCGAGGAAGGCATCGGCTTCCGCGCCGTCATGGAGCAGGTCTACCGAGTGCCCACGGTCCCGCAAGCGGAAGGCTATTCCGTGGGCCAGAGCCTCATTGTCTTCGATGACGGCGATACGCATGATTACTTCTTTGTCATGTTGCGCAAGTTTCGCGCAAGGTTGGAACGGCACATTGGCGGCATCGGAGGAGGGAATTGTTTCCCTTGAAACACTATCACTCGGAGCGTCGCACGTGGATGCGCCGCGCCGTGCTCTACGGGAGGATACCAATGACCATCAAGAACCTCGCCGCTGCCGTTGCCGGCCTTGCACTCACGACTGGCCCGGCGCTGGCCGAAGTCGACTTTTCCGGCAAGACGATTGAATGGGTGATCCCCTTCTCGGAAACCGGCGGATCGGCAAAGTGGGCTAACTTCTTCGCGCCGCTCCTGTCTCAGGAACTGCCGGGCAACCCCACCGTGGTGGTGAAGTTCATGCCGGGTGCCGGATCGACGAAAGGCGCGAACTGGTTCCAGGAGCAGGAGCACAAGGACGGAACGCTGCTCTTCGGCTCGTCGGGGTCGACGCAGTTTCCCTATCTGCTGAGCGACCCCCGCGTGCGCTACGAATTCAAGGACTGGATCGCGGTCATGGCGACCGGCACCGGCGGCGTAGCCTATCTGAACCCGGAAGACGGCGCAAAGTTCGACGGCTCGGCAAACGCGCTGCAGGACGTGGACCTGATCTTCGGCTCGCAGGGGGCCACCGGTCTCGATCTCGTTCCGCTGCTGGCTTGGGAACTGCTGGGCATGAAGGTGGAGCCGGTCTTCGGCATCAAAGGTCGCGGTGACGGCCGGCTGATGTTCGAGCGCGGCGAAGCCACGATCGATTACCAGACATCCTCCGGTTACCTGTCCGGCGCTTCGGATCTGGTCGAGGCTGGCACCGCTATTCCGATGATGACTTGGGGCGCGCTGGACGAAGAAGGTGCGATCGTGCGCGACCCCACCTTCCCGGACATGCCCTCCTTCAAGGAAGTTTGCGCCGCCACGGAAGGCTGCGAGACCGAAGGTGTCGCCTGGGACGCATGGAAGGCCTTCTTCATCGCCGGCTATCCGTCGCAGAAGATCGCCTTCCTGCCGCAGGGCACCCCGCAGGAGGTGATCGACACCTATGTCGCGGCCTTCGAGGCGGTGCGCGCGCGCGCTGATTTCGCAGAGATCTCCTCGAACGAAGTCGGTAAGTACCAGATGTTCGTCGGCGAAGGCGCAAAGAAGGCCACAGACGAAGCCACCACCGTGAGCGCTGAGGCCAAGGCCTATGTCATCGACTGGCTCAAGGTCTCCTACGGCGTGACGATCGAGTAATCGACACACCTGCGGGTCGCGTCCCTACGGCCGCGACCCGCAGCGCTTCTTCCCCCTGAAAACTCAACCGAAAGAACGGTGCGATGGAACTCTTCGCGACCGCCCTGCCGGCGCTTGCCGACGCATGGGCTCTCATCTTGCAACCTGTCGTTCTGGGATACCTGGTTCTGGGCGTGGTCATGGGCCTTGCCGTCGGCGTGTTTCCCGGTCTCGGTGGCATCGCCGGTCTGTCGCTGCTCCTGCCCTTCATGTTCGGCATGGAACCCGTGCTCGGTCTTGCGCTGATGATCGGTATGGTGGCCGTGGTTCCGACCTCGGACACGTTCTCTTCCGTGCTCATGGGCATTCCGGGCTCGTCCGCATCCCAGGCCACCGTGCTCGACGGCTTTCCGCTGGCGCGCAAGGGGCAGGCGGCGCGGGCGCTGTCGGCGGCTTTCACCGCCTCGCTGTTCGGCGGTCTCGTCGGCGCGGTGTTCCTGACGCTGTTCATCGTGGTCGCACGTCCTCTGGTCCTGGCCTTCGGCCTGCCGGAAATGCTGATGATCTCGATCCTGGGCCTGTCCATGGTGGCCGTGCTCGCAGGGCGCGTTGCGCTGAAAGGTCTCGCGGCGGCGGGTCTCGGCATGCTGATCGGCACCATCGGCGTAGCCGATGCGGGCGGCTCGTTGCGCATGGCCAGCTATGATTTCCCCTACCTGACCGACGGTTTGCAGCTGGTGATCGTGGGCCTGGGTATCTTTGCCGTGCCCGAGATCGTGTCCCTGCTGAGGCAGGACCGTTCCATCGCCAAGGATGCCTCCCTTGGCGCCGGCTGGATGGACGGCGTACGCGATTGGTTCGCCAACAAGTGGCTGTCGGTGCGCTGCTCGCTGATCGGCGTTGTCGTGGGGGTGATCCCCGGCCTCGGCGGCTCGGTCGTGGACTGGATCGCCTACGGCCACGCTGTCCAGACCACAAAGGACAAGTCGCAATTCGGCAAGGGCGAGATCCGCGGCGTTATCGGGCCGGAAAGCTCGAACAACGCCAAGGAGGGCGGCGGGCTGGTTCCGACGCTGCTGTTCGGCATTCCCGGTTCGGGCTCGATGGCGATCTTCATCGGTGCCATCGCCCTGCTGGGCTCGGGCGACATCGAGGTCGGCCCGGCGATGCTGCGCGACAACCTCGACATCACCTATTCCATCGTCTGGCTGCTGGCGTTGGCCAATGTCGTCGGCACTCTGCTGTGCATCGGCGTCTCGGGCGGCATCGCCAAGCTGACCACCATCCGCTTCACCTACCTTGCGCCGTTCCTGTTCATGCTGATCGCCTTCGCGGCCTTCCAGTCGGGACAGAACTTCGAGGACATCCTCGCGCTCTTTGCCATCGGCCTGATCGGCATTTTCCTGCGCCGCTTCGACTGGTCGCGTCCGGCCTTCCTGATCGGCTTCGTGCTCTCGAACCCGGTCGAAAAATTCTCGAACCAGGCGTTCCAGATCGCGTCTTTCCGCTTCCGCAAGTCATTCGAAGAGGGCATGGATTACCTCTTCTCGCCGATCGTGATCGTTCTGCTCATCATTACGGTCGTCTCGGTGGTGCTGGGTCTTCGCCAGGCCAAGACCATCATGGCCGAGGGCGACGTGCAGTCGGGGTCCAAGCGCGCGCCGATCATCTTCCTGATGGTCATCATGGCCTATGTCGTCACCGCTCTGATCAACGCCAACGCGATCCCCGATTACAACATGACGGACAAGATCGTGCCGCTGGTGATCGGCGGCGTCACATTGGCCGCGCTGCTCATCCTGCTGGTGCAGATGATCCTGCGGCCCGAGGGTGACAGCATCTTTGCCGACAAGGAAATGGCGGGCGAGGACGCTGACGCGCCCTACGGGCTCTGGGGCACACTTGCATGGTTCGGCGGGCTGATCGTCGCGACATATTTCCTTGGCTTCATCCTCGCACTGGCCGGCTTCCTCGTGATCTTCCTCAGGGTTCGGGCACAGGCCGTATGGCCGAAGGCGCTGATCCTGACGGCCGCCGGAATCACGCTGATGTGCGTGATGGGGGGCGCGCTGAACCGCGACTTCCCGCCGGGGCTGCTGCAGCACGCCGTCGATCTCCCCTGGCCACTGAAATGATCCTTCCGGAGACAATGACATGACACAGACAGGCATTCCTTTTGTCTTCATGCGTGGTGGCACCTCGCGGGGACCCTACTTCAACCGCGCCGACCTGCCGGACGACCGCGAGACCCTTGCCGAGGTGCTGATCGCGGCGCTTGGCTCGGGCAATGCGATCAACCTCGATGGCATCGGCGGAGGCGTCGCCGTGACCACGAAGGTCGCCATGCTTTCACCGTCGGCGGACGAGTGGGCGGACGTGGATTACTTCTTCGCCCAGGTTTCGGTCGAGGACCGGCTCGTGGACTTCAAACCCACCTGTGGCAACATCCTGTCCGGAGTCGGCCCGGCCGCAATCGAAATGGGTATTGTCACCCCGTCCGGCGACGATACCGAAGTCCGCATTCGCGCCGTCAATACCGGGGCACGGGTGCTTGCCCGGGTGCACACCCCGGGCGGGGCGGTGCGCTACGAGGGCGACACGGCCATTGCCGGGGTTCCTGGCACCGCCGCACCGATTGCGCTGAACTTCATGGGTGTGGTGGGATCTTCGACCGGTGCCTTCCTGCCCACGGGCAACCTGCGCGACACCTTCGAGGGCATCGAGGTCACCTGCATGGACGTGGCGATGCCGATGGTCATCGCCCGGGCCGCCGATTTCGGCCTGACCGGATACGAAACCGTGGCGGATCTGGACGCGAACCGGGACTTCTTTGCCCGGATGGAGAGTGTGCGGCGCCTCGCGGGGGCCGCGATGGGTATGGGGGATGTCTCGCAATCCGTCACGCCGAAGTTCGGCCTGCTGGCGCCCGCCCGCGATGGAGGCACGATCTGTACACGTTACTTCATGCCTTGGACGACGCATCCCTCGATGGCGGTGACGGGATCACAATGCCTCGCGTCCTGTGCTTTGACCCCCGGAACCGTCGCCGATGGAATGCTGGAGCGGCCCACGGAAAGCCCTGCAAACGTGGTTCTGGAACATGCCTCCGGTAATATCGAGGTGCTGGTGGACTTTGAGCTGAACAACCACTTCACCCTCAACTCCGCCGGGCTGCTGCGTACTGCGCGCAAGCTGGCGGACGGGCTCGTCTACGTGCCTGCTTCTGTCTGGAAGGGTCGCTGACATGCCGATGAAGAACCTGCTCGTGGCTTTCAATGGTTCCGAGGGCTCGATCGCGGCCCTGCGCTATGCCGCCTCGCTTGCGGAGCGCTCGGGGGCGCATGTCACCGCAATGATGGCGCACAGCGCGCACGAGGTGATCGACAAGCGCTCGCGCTGGATACCAAAGGAGGCGCGTGCGCTGCTGGATGCGGCCAACTCCAGTATCCTGCGCGAGATTGAAGCAAAGTTCGAAGCTGAACGGACGGCCTTGGGACTGGTCAACGCGCTCCAACTCAAAGAGGTGACGGGCCGTGTCGACACCGTCCTGTCCGAGGCCGCGCGGCATTATGACATGCTCATCGTGGGCAGCTATTCAGACACCGACGATGAACATGTGACCCTTCACCCGGATCGCATTGCACTGCTTTCCGGTCGTCCCGTCGTTGTCGTGCCCTCCGGGTACGAAGGCGGAGGGAGGCTCAGCCATACAGCGCTGGCCTGGGATGGGGGCCGGGCCGCGGCGCGTGCCCTGTCGGACAGCCTGCGCATTCTCGAGGACGACGGGCGCGTCAGTGTGTTGACCGTCGGGCCACGTACCGGCTGGCCGATCGAGGATCTGATGAAGCATCTTTCCCGCCACGGTGTGGACGCCGTTCACGAGGAATGGCCCACGTCACATCCGGTGGCTGCCACGTTGATTTCCTGGTGCCGGAAGCATCAACCGTCGCTGCTGGTGCTCGGGGCCTTCGAGCACTCGAAGTTCCGGGAGGATCTGCTGGGGGGTGTCACCTCCGAGGTCCTGGCGCAGATTGATATTCCCGTACTCTTGTCGCATTGAGGAGCCTTGAATGAGCGATTTTGAGAAACTCGGCCATGTGCGGCGCGAACTCGAGGAGATCCGTAATGACTTATCTCAGCGGATCCTCGAGCAGGCACCAAGGAAGGCCGATCTAGTGATCTTGCATGACCGCGTCTGCCGGGCCATCAAGGCGCTCTCTGCGCAGGGCTGAAGAGAGAGCGGCGGCATGAAGGTGCATATCCTGGACGACTGGTTCAACACCTTGCGGGAGCTGCCTTGCTTTAGCTTGCTCAAGGGACATGACGTCACGGTCTGGACGGATCACGAATCCGACGAGGCTGCGCTCGCTGCCCGTCTCGCCGAGGCCGAATGTATCGTGCTCTTCCGCGAGCGCACAGCCGTCACACGCGGCCTGCTTGAGCGTTTGCCGAACCTTCGGCTGATCTCTCAGCGGGGTGCCTGGCCGCATGTCGATGTCGGCGCCTGTACAGACAGTGGCGTGCTGTTGTGCTCAAACACCGGAGCGGATGGCGTGAATTACGCTGCAGCTGAACTGACCTTTGCGCTGATTCTCGCGGCCATGCGGCAGCTGCCGCAACAGATGGCGAGCGCCAAGGCTGGACGCTGGCAAATGGGCGTGGGACGCACACTGCGAGGCCGCACTCTGGGGCTCTACGGTTACGGGCGCATCGCCCGCGCCGTAGCCGATTACGCACGGGCCTTTGGCATGGACGTGCTGTGGTGGGCTTCGGAGGAAGGGCGTGCGAGGGCGAGCGCCGCAGGCCTTCACGTCGCTCAGAGCCGAGCCGCTTTCTTCGAGCAAAGCGACGTCGTGTCCCTCCATTTGCGCCTAACGTCCGGAACACGCGGCATCGTTACCAGGGAAGACGTTGGGCGCATGTCGCCACGATCCGTGCTTGTGAACACCTCCCGAGCAGGGCTCATCACGCCGGGCGCGCTGCTTGCGGGTTTGAAAGCAGGCCGTCCCGGCTTGGCGGCCGTGGATGTATTCGAGTCCGAACCTCTTACCGATGCCAATGACGCGCTCCTGTCGCATCCGAAGCTGATCGCCACGCCGCATATTGGTTTCGTGACAGAGGATGAATTCGACAAGCAGTTCGCCGACATCTTCGAGCAGGTCAATGCCTACAGCGCCGGGGTGCCGATCCACATGGTCAACCCTTCCGTCTTCGCTCTATGAACGCTGCCAGGACCGGGGCACCGACGATCACGATGACGATGCGCGTCAGATGGTGGGTGATGACGAAGCCCAGATCAGCGCCGGTCACGATGGCCAGAACTGTCATCTCGGCCTGACCTCCGGGTGCAAAGGCGAGGAATGCCGCAACCGGTGCGCCCAGCCCGAGCGCGGTGACAACGCCGGAAAAGCCTGCGGCGAGCAGTGCCAGCACGAAGACATAGGCGATGCCCGCCGCCACGACGCGGGTCAATTCCTTCCAGGTCACCCCCAGGAACTGCACCCCGATCCCGCAGCCGATGAAGAACTGCGCGACGAGGATCGCTTCGGCGGGCGGCCGGGAGTGGACCAGGCCCGTCAGCGACAGGACCGCCGTGACGATCATCGGCCCCAGGATCGACGCGCCGAATAGGCAGAGGCGCTCTCCTCCCTTCCAACCGATCCAGGCCGCTGCGGCCATGATCAACAGTTCATGCACGGGTAAATCGGTGACCGGTGCCCCGATCGGGTTCGTCAGCGGCGCGCCATAAAAATGTCCGAGGATGAAGGGTGCCAGCGTCACGATGATGAGCACGCGGGTGCCGTGGACCAGCGACAGCACGCGGGGATCGGCCCCGGCCTCGCTGCCGAAGATCACCATGTCCTGAAGTCCACCCGGCATCGCGGCGTAATAGGCTGTCGGGGCGTCGAAGCCCCAGAGCCGCCGGAAGAAAGGCACTCCGACGAGTGCGATCAGCGCAATGAAGAGCGGAATCAGGGCGACCGAAGTTGCCATGCGCGGCAGCTCGGCGATGACGCTGGGCGTGATCGACGCGCCCACCGCGACGCCGAGGATCGTACGGGCCGCAACGGAAACCTGCCCGAAGCCTTTCAGCGGGGCGTGCGCCAGCGCCCCGGCGAGACAAAAGGTCATCGGGCCGAAGAGGAAAGGCAACGGCAGGTGGCAGAGCCGGAAGATCAGGGTGCCGAGCGCCGCCAGGGCTAGGGTCATCATTCGCCGCAGAGTCACCTGTTCCAAGAAATGTTTGCGCAAACCTGCCTCCTGCCTCTCTTGACCATTAAATGAATACGCGTGTATCCAGTTGCATACAAGGTGTATTCGGAGGAGGCGATGGCGACCGAAGATGACAGCGGCCCGCAGGCGAACGGCGCCTACGCTCGGCTGATGACCGAACTTCGCGAAGGGCGGTTGAACCCCGGTGACCGTCTGCGGGAAACGGAGCTGGCGGAAAGGCTGGGCATGTCGCGCACGCCTGTGCGTGAAGCGATCCGGCAGCTCGAAGCAGATGGCGTCGTGACACATGTACCCCGTCAGGGCGCCTGTATCCGAACGTTGGATTATGCCGAGGTTATGGAGCTCTACGAGATGCGCAGCGTCCTCGAAGGCACCGCCGCACGGCTCGCCGCGCGCGCCGCCTCGGACATCGAGATCGAAGAGCTCTTCGAGATGAACCAGCAGATGGCTCAGCTTGGCGGCGCGCCCGAGGCCTTCGTATTGAACCGCCAGTTCCACGCCGCCCTTCTTGATGCGGCCAAGAACCGGTTTCTCGCGCGGTCGATCCACGCGCTGCAAAAAGCGCTCATGATCCTAGGCCCGACGACGTTGACCGAACCGGACCGCGCCGAAAAGGCCGTGGAAGAGCATTTTGGCGTTCTTGACGCGATCAAGAGGCGCGATGGCACCCTGGCCGAGGCCGCCATGCGCGCGCATATCGAAGCGGCACAGCGGGTGCGTGTCCGTGCCCTGCGCGCCCAACCCGGCCGGACCTCCGGCTTCGATGGAGACCTGCTGTGACCCGCCCTGAAAAAAACCCCGATATCGTCGTGATCGGCGGCGGCAACGCGGCGCTCTGCGCCGCCATCACAGCTGCGGAGGCCGGCGCGCGCGTTCTGATCCTGGAAGGCGCGCCCAAAACGTACCGCGGCGGAAATTCGAGACACACCCGCAACTTTCGGTGCATGCACGATGGGCCACTGGGTCCGCTCGTCGAGAGCTACAGCGAAGAGGAATACCTGGCAGACCTGATGAAGGTCACCGGGGGCAAGACTGATGAAGTGCTCGCACGCCTGGCGATCCGCACCTCGGAAGAATGCCTGCCGTGGATGGAAGCGCACGGTGTCCGGTTCCAGCCCTCGCTGTCCGGGACGCTGTCGCTGGCCCGGACCAACGCTTTTTTCCTCGGCGGGGGCAAAAGCCTCGTGAACGCCTATTACCGCACCGCCGAAGCCCTCGGCGTGCAAGTCGAATACGAGGCGAAGGTGACGCACCTCGAACTGAATGAAGATCGCATCGATTTCCTTGACTACACGCAAGGCGGCAAGAGTCATCGCCTGGCGCCCAAGTCCGTTGTCGTGGCCGCAGGGGGCTTTCAGGCGGATGTCGACTGGCTTGCCCGCGCCTGGGGACCTGCGGCCAAGAATTTCCTCATTCGGGGCACGCCCTACAATCGGGGTGTGGTGCTGGGAGATCTGCTCGAACAGGGCATCGAACAGGTGGGCGATCCGACCCAGTGCCACGCCGTCGCCATCGACGGGCGCGCGCCGAAATTCGACGGCGGCATCGTCACGCGACTGGACTGCGTCCCGTTCTCGATCGTGGTGAACAAGGACGGCCAGCGCTTCTACGACGAAGGCGAAGACGTCTGGCCAAAACGCTATGCGATCTGGGGGAGGCTTGTGGCCGCGCAGCCCGACCAAGTGGGATATGTCATCATCGATGCGAAATCCCTCAACCTGTTCATGCCTTCGGTCTTCCCGCCGATCAAGGCCGACACGCTGGAGGAACTCGCAGAAATGATGAGCCTTCCCGCGGACGCACTGCTGCAGACCATCTCCGACTTCAATGCAGCCTGCGGCGACCCCTCCGATTTCCATCCGACCGAGCTGGACGGCGTCTCTACGCAGGGGCTTACCCCGCCCAAGACAAATTGGGCGCGCGCCATCACCGAGCCGCCCTTCTACGGATACTCGCTCCGGACGGGCGTAACCTTCACCTACCTGGGATTGAAAGTGGACGAGCGTGCGCAGTGCTCCATCGGAAACCGCCCTGTCTCAAACCTCTGGGCCGCAGGAGAAACCATGGCCGGATCCATTCTGGGGCAGGGTTATCTCGCCGGTTTTGGCATGACGATCGGCACCGTCTTCGGACGCATCGCAGGCAGGGAGGCCGCAGCCCATGCAAACTGATTTCCTGAACGAGGCCCGCCGTCAGGCCGAAATCTGCAACGCCTGCCGCTATTGCGAGGGCTATTGCTCCGTTTTCCCCGCGCTCCATGCTGAGCGCGCCTTCTCAGACGGAGATCTGACGCAGCTTGCCAATCTATGCCACAATTGTCGGGGCTGTTACTACGCCTGCCAATACACCGCCCCGCATGAATTCGATCTGAACCTGCCGCAGGCGCTGGCGAACGTCCGCCAGGAGAGTTGGGAAGACCTGGCCTTCCCAAGCGCAGCGGGCAAGGCGTTTCAGAAGAATGGCGTGATGATCGCAGCTGCTGCCGTGCTCGGCTTTGCGCTGCTGTTCTGGTTGGCGAGCATCTTGAAACCGGTCAGCGGGGAGGGCTTCTACGCTGTCCAGTCGCACAATGCCATGGTGGCAATTTTCTTGCCCGCGTTCCTCTTCCCTTTGCTCAGCATTGGAATCAGTCTGCGTCGATACTGGCACCGCGTTGGAGCTCAGCCCCTGGAGATGGTGCACCTTGCGCGGGCCTTCCGGCAGGCCGCCAATATGAAGAACCTGAAGGGCGGCCATGGCGACGGCTGCAACTTCGAGGTCGAGGATCGCTTCAGCCACGCGCGGCGGGCGGCACACCAAGCGGTGATGTACGGCTTCCTGCTGTGCTTTGCCTCCACCAGCGTCGCGACCGTGATGCACTATGTCCTGGGCATGCCCGCTCCCTATGGGATCATTTCCGCTCCGAAATTGCTGGGGCTCTCCGGCGGGCTGCTGCTAGTGCTCGGGTGTGTTGAGATGATCCGGCTGAAGCTGAAGTCCGACAGGCAGCTCGGAGCGAACCGAGCCTTCGGCGGCGAGATCGCTTTTGTCAGTCTTCTGGGGTTCGTAGGCCTCAGCGGGCTGTTCCTCTATGGGCTCGGGCAGAGCTCGGTGATGCCGGTTTTGCTTGCCCTTCATCTGGGCTCGGTGCTGGCATTCTTCGTGCTTACACCATTCACAAAGATGGCGCATGGGTTCTACAGGATTGCCGCGCTGGCGGTAGACGCCTCGCGGTGAAAGGGGGGGCGCTGTTTGCCGCTAAATTGCAGTCTTGCGCGTTGGGGTCGAAATTCATAATGTCAAGGGCGGAGCAAAAACCGGCCACGGGTGGAGTGCGCCCCTCGGGCTGGACCAGTCAGGCGGCTCGCTTTGACCGGGGCGCGGCGTTTCTTTCTTCGAACTGGTTGGGGCTCAAGTAGCCGAGCGCAGAATGCAGCCTGGTGGAGTTGTAGACGTTGTCGATGAAGTTTGGCAAATCCGCTGCGACGTCTTCGAAGGTCTCGTATTCGGTCACATAGACCGCCTCGACCTTCAGCGTCTTCATGAAGCTTTCGGCTTGCGCGTTATCGTAGGGATTCCCTCGACGGCTCATGGACCCGAAGAAGCCGTGGCGCTCGAGGATGCGGCGATGCCGGGATGCGGCATATTGCGCTCCCCTGTCGGTATGAAAAACACATCCCGGCAGCGGGCGTCGGGATGCGGTTGCAGCCTTCAGCGCAGCCGCTGTGAGGCGCACGTCGATGTTGCGGCCCAGCCCGTAGCCCACGACCTTGCGCGACCAGGCGTCCAGAATGACGGCCAGATATACGAAGCCGGTCCCGATGGCGACATAGGTGATGTCCCCGACCCAGAGCTGATCCGGTCCATGGACTTCAAACCCTTTGGCAACATTCGGATAGATCGGGCTATCGTGGCTGCTGTCGGTGGTTGCGACATAACGGCGTTTCCGCTTTGGATTCAGATCATTCTCACGCATGATCCGCCGCACTTTCTTCGAGTTCACGACAAGACCACGGTGGCGTAATTCAGCAGTGACACGGCGATACCCATAGTTGCGGCAGGTCTCCGTGATCAACAGGATCTCGCTGACGGCCGGATCTTCTGCGGTTGGGCTGGAAGCGTCGTAAAAACTGGAACGGGGAAGATCCATCAACTCGCACCCCCGTCTGACCGAGAGGCCGACGGGCCGGTGATCACGGATGTAGATCCGTTTCTCTGCGACCGTGTGTGCGCCCGCGCCGTTTTTAAAAACTCGATCTCGAGCGCCTGACGGCCGACAAGCCGTTCGAGCGCCGCGATCCGCGTTTCGTATTCGGGGAGCAGTTCCTCTTCGATGGCGTCATCGTCAAATTCGCCGCGCTCATACTTGTCGATCCAGATCGGGATCAGCGTGCGGCAAATATCGTGCCTCTGGCTGAGCGCGCGCATCAACTCGCCGTTGAAATAGGCTTCGACGACTTCGCGTTTCTTGGACGTGCTGTGACGACGGTGCTTCTTGGTCATGCGGTTCTCCTTATCAGAACCACGACCCGGTCAAAATCTTCAGCTCAAGCTGTCCAGCCCGAGGGGCGCACTCCAGGGGCGGCGCAAAAGCAGGCCACTTTCTTGCGCGCTTGAGCCCGCCGGGAGGGCGTAGCCCGAGCGGCGGGCTCAAGCGCGCGTTGCGGTTTTCTATGGGGTCTGGCCGGCGTTTCGGGCCCGACTTTGCGCGAGCCTGTAGCTCTCGCCATTCATCTCGAGGATGTTGACGTGGTGGGTCAGGCGGTCGAGCAGAGCGCCGGTCAGCCGCTCTGTTCCGAAGATCTCGGTCCATTCGTCGAACGGCAGGTTGCTGGTGATGAGCGTGGCGCCCCGCTCGTAGCGTTGCGAGATCATCTCGAAGAGTAGCTCGGCGCCGGTCTTTGACAGAGGCACGAAGCCCAGCTCATCGATGATGAGCAGTTTGACCGAGGCCAGCTGCTTCTGGAGCCGCAGGAGGCGGCGCTCGTCGCGGGCTTCCATCAACTCGTTGACCAGTGCCGCGGCCGTAGTGAAGCTGACCGACATTCCTTTCTGACAAGCGGCCAGTCCCAGCCCCAGAGCAACATGCGTCTTGCCCGTGCCACTCGGTCCGAGCGCAATGACGTTTTCGCGCCGCTCGATCCATTCGCAACGGGCGAGATCCAGTACCTGCATCTTGTTGAGCTTCGGGATCGCCTTGAAGTCGAAGCTGTCCAGGCTCTTCTTGGCGGGGAACTTTGCAGCCTTGATCCGGCGTTCGATCATCCGTCCCTCGCGGTCGATCAGTTCCAGTTCGACCAGTCGGGCGAGGAACTGGACGTGGTCCAGGCCCTCGGCTGCACATTGGCGCGCCAGCTTCTCGTGCTCCCGCAAGAAGGTCGGGAGCTTCAGCGTCTTCAGGTGATGAGCAAGCAGGATCTGCGGCGCACCGGTCATGCCGCGTCTCCCGACAGCAGAGACATGTAGCTTGCCGCCGAGGTGGTCCCCACGTTGGCCCGCGGCAGGTAGGGATAGACGTCGAGATCAAGCTTCGGTGGCCGCCTCTCGACGTGGCACAGCACGAGGTGTTTGACAGCGTCGAAGCCGACCGCCCCCAGCTTCAGCGCTTTCTTCACCGCGGCATGCACGTCGGCGAGTTCGAAGGTCTCCAGAAGGCGCAACACCTGCACGTACTCGCGGCGGCCCATCTTCTGCATCCGCGCCTCCATGAGGCGGCGCAGGGTCTCGAACTCAACTGGCAGGACCCAGCCCGCCAAGGGGGCGGCCTGATCCAGGGCATTGATCTTCTTCTCGAGCAGCGGCAGGTAATGGATCGGGTCGAAGATCATGTCCTCGCGCGCATAGCACCGCGGGTGCCGGGCGATGACCTCGCCGCGACAGCCGATCACGACCTGATCAACATAGCCGCGCACCCAAACATCCCGATGCCCATAAGCAACCGGCACCGAGTAATCGTTGGTGCCGTACCGAACGAGAGATTGAGAGCTGACCCGGGCGCTGACCTGCTCGCAGGCGTCGAACGGCGTTCCTGGCAGGGCTCTTAGCTCCGCCAGATCGCGTTGCAGCCGTGCGCCGATCGTCTCGGCCTCGCCCCGCAAGACGTCGCGCTGGCGCTTGCGGCACCGGACTTCGAGATCAGCGTTGAAAGCTTCCCAACTGGCAAAGCGCGGGACGGGAACCATGAAGTTCCGCCGCGAATATCCCACGAGCCCTTCGGCGTTGCCCTTGTCATTGCCTTTGCCCGGTCGCCCGTAGCGGTCGCGAAACAGGTAGTGCGACTGCAACCCACTGAACAGCGTGGCGCGCCGACGTGTCCCGTCAGGCAGGATCTTCGAGACCAGGCAGCGGTCATTGTCGTAAAGCACCGACAGCGGCACGCCTCCGAAGAACGCGAAGGCGTGGACATGGCCATCCATCCAGGCCTCCGCCGTCGCTGCGGGGTAGGCTCGCACGAAACACGCGTCGCTCTGCGGCAGATCCATGACGAAGAAATGAGCCTTCTGTTCGACGGCGAGCCATTGTGCGCCATTGGTTCAAGCGCAATGGCGAGCGATGACAACGACCGCTTCGCCGAAATCCGCCTGCGCATGCCCCGAAGGATGCGCCAGCGGCACGAACATCTCCTGTCCACGCCGCTGGCGCTCCCGAACGTAGTCCTTGATGATCGTGTAGCCGCCGGTGAACCCATGCTCATCACGAAGCCGGTCGAAGATGCGCTTGGCGGTGTGCCGCTGCTTGCGATGCACCGTCTTGTCGCCATCGAGCCACCCGTCGATGATCTCGGTAAACCCGTCCAGCTTTGGCCGCTTGATCGGCGCCGTTCGCCGATAGCCAGGCGGCACCGAGAACGCCAAGGCCTTCTCCACCGTATCACGAGAGATGTTGAAATGGGCTGCTGCCGCACGCTTGCTCATGCCGTCGGCGCAGGCCAGACGAACCTTTCGATATAACTCCACGGTATAGATCTCCACGCCCTCCCTGCCGCCGCATGGAGTGCGCCCCTCGGGCTGGACAGCTTGAGCTGAAGATTTTGACCGGGTCGTGGTTCTGATAAGGAGAACCGCATGACCAAGAAGCACCGTCGTCACAGCACGTCCAAGAAACGCGAAGTCGTCGAAGCCTATTTCAACGGCGAGTCGATGCGCGCGCTCAGCCAGAGGCACGATATTTGCCGCACGCTGATCCCGATCTGGATCGACAAGTATGAGCGCGGCGAATTTGACGATGACGCCATCGAAGAGGAACTGCTCCCCGAATACGAAACGCGGATCGCGGCGCTCGAACGGCTTGTCGGCCGTCAGGCGCTCGAGATCGAGTTTTTAAAAACGGCGCGGGCGCACACACGGTCGCAGAGAAACGGATCTACATCCGTGATCACCGGCCCGTCGGCCTCTCGGTCAGACGGGGGTGCGAGTTGATGGATCTTCCCCGTTCCAGTTTTTACGACGCTTCCAGCCTAACCGCAGAAGATCCGGCCGTCAGCGAGATCCTGTTGATCACGGAGACCTGCCGCAACTATGGGTATCGCCGTGTCACTGCTGAATTACGCCACCGTGGTCTTGTCGTGAACTCGAAGAAAGTGCGGCGGATCATGCGTGAGAATGATCTGAATCCAAAGCGGAAACGCCGTTATGTCGCAACCACCGACAGCAGCCACGATAGCCCGATCTATCCGAATGTTGCCAAAGGGTTTGAAGTCCATGGACCGGATCAGCTCTGGGTCGGGGACATCACCTATGTCGCCATCGGGACCGGCTTCGTATATCTGGCCGTCATTCTGGACGCCTGGTCGCGCAAGGTCGTGGGCTACGGGCTGGGCCGCAACATCGACGTGCGCCTCACAGCGGCTGCGCTGAAGGCTGCAACCGCATCCCGACGCCCGCTGCCGGGATGTGTTTTTCATACCGACAGGGGAGCGCAATATGCCGCATCCCGGCATCGCCGCATCCTCGAGCGCCACGGCTTCTTCGGGTCCATGAGCCGTCGAGGGAATCCCTACGATAACGCGCAAGCCGAAAGCTTCATGAAGACGCTGAAGGTCGAGGCGGTCTATGTGACCGAATACGAGACCTTCGAAGACGTCGCAGCGGATTTGCCAAACTTCATCGACAACGTCTACAACTCCACCAGGCTGCATTCTGCGCTCGGCTACTTGAGCCCCAACCAGTTCGAAGAAAGAAACGCCGCGCCCCGGTCAAAGCGAGCCGCCTGACTGGTCCAGCCCGAGGGGCGCACTCCACACCGTGGACTAATTTTGCACCGCCGTTCTCAGGATCAACAGTTCAAAGGACAAGACCGCGGTTAAGCGGGACATTCGACATGCGCGAAAACCCTTGACTGGGACGCTCCCGTTACCGAAGCGGCAACCGAGCCCATGCTTCGCGCGCGGGCAGCGCTGCGGCGAGAACTGGCAGGGCTTGAACGCCATGTCCGCCAACTTGCTCATGACGATCCGGTCTGTCTGCGCCTAATGTCGATGCCCGGGATTGGCGTGGTCGTGGCACTGACCTACCGATCTGCGATCGATGATCCTGGTCGCTTCACATCCTCGAAAAAGGTCGGGCCGTGGGTCGGTCTGACGCCGTCTCGCAACCAGTCTGGCGAGCGCGACATCTCGGGCGGGATCACCAAGGCGGGCGACGTCAACCCGCGTCGTGCCCTGTGCCAGGCTGCCACCGTCATGATGCATCGCGGGCGGGCAACATGGCTGCGAACCTGGGCGGCGAAACTCGCGCGCCGCCGGGGCACCAAGCGCGCAATGGTTGCGCTGGCCCGACGTATCGCCGTGATCCTGCACCGGATGTGGAAGGATGACACCGACTTCCGCTTCGATACGCCGGTGCTTTATGCCGGTTGACGACACAGGTTCCAGACTGCTGCCCACCTAATCGCGGGCCTTTGAGGTCCCCACGGGACGCGGTTTCGGTGATGCCGTGCTCAGGACTGATGCCGACCATGTCGAGCACGCCAATGAGATGGGCACACCGGAATTGCATTGAACCAGCATCATGTTGGCGGCCACCGCGCCGAGCACGGACCGAAGCATGTACCCGGGTCGATCTCAAAAGAAGGCCGCCGAATAGGGAAGCGGATCAACGGTTCAAAGGACTAGACCGCGGTTAAGCGGGACATTCGACATGCGCGAAAACCCTTGACTGGGACGCTCCCGTTACCGAAGTCCTGAGCCTATGCACGTTGACTGGGAGAGCCTCGCGGAAATCATGGGGATGAGGTCGGGGTCGAGCCGGCAGGGCATCTGCGGTGATCACCTTTCGGCTGTCCGAGTGATGACCGAGCCGGGAGCGAATTTCGATGGTCAGACCCATTGGCAGGGTAATGACCAGATATTGGCATGAACTCCGGCACGGCCAAGGTTGTGATTGACGAGACCCGTTACGAGGTGACGGCGGGAGAAATGCTCTTCTTCCCGGCGGGGTTGCGGTATGCGGCTGTACGCCCGGGTCCGGAGGGCTCTGTCTATTAAGAAATCTTTGGCCCCGGTCGGCCCGCCCAGCTGCCGGGCCGGGCGGGATCGAGCGAGCTTCGCTTTGACTGAAGAGAATTTCTTGGCGCAGGGGAGCGGCGCCAAGATCTTCGCCGGGCGCGTCTCTCAGAAGCCCGACTGCGCGCCGCCGTCGACCGCAAGCACTTGGCCGGTGACGTATTTCGCGGCCTGGGAGAGCAAGAAGGTCATGGCCATGCCGATGTCCTCAGGCTCACCGAAGCAATTCATCGGAATCCGTCCCATGATCTTTGCCAGACGTTCGGGGTCGGTGGCCGTGTTCTTGCGCACCATATCGGTGCCGATCCAGCCCGGCGCCACGCCATTGACCCGCACGCCTTCCGGTGCAAGCTCGGTCGCCATCGCACGCACCATGCCAAGCAGCGCGGTCTTGGCGGCCGAATAACCGATAACATGCGGGATGCCGAGGTAGGAGGCCATCGAGGCGGTGAAGAGGATCGAGCCCTTCCCCGAGGCCGTGATCTGCGGCAGGAACGCCCGGCTCAGAGCGAAGGCTCCGGCCACATGCGTTTCCATCACCGAGGAAAAATCCGCGTCGCTCATCTCGGCGATCGGCTTCTTGACGGTGTTGCCCGCGTTGTTGATCAGCGCGCTCACCGGGCCGTAGTCTGCCTCTACGCGCATCGCGAGCGCCTCGGCCTCGCCAAACCGGGTGACGTCATGCACCACCGTCCCGACATTGCCCCCCAGCGCGGTCCGTGCCGCGGCAAGTTTCTCGGCCCGCGTCCCCGAGAGGAGGACCTCGGCCCCTGCAGCGATAAGGCAGCGTGCCACTCCCATTCCGATGCCGCCGCTACCTCCGGTGAGCAGAACGCGGTGTCCCGCAAGGGAATAGGCGGAGAGATCGAGCGGCATCACGCGGTCTCCGTCGCGGCGGTGTCCATTTCGATGACGATTTTTGTCACCGAGCCGGGGTCTGCGGCCCAGGCCAGCATCGCCTCGGTCGCCTGTGCGATCCCGGGCATGCTGCTGATAATGAGATCGCCGGTGCCGGGCCGAGCGCGGAGGAAGTCGACGACGCGCCGGAAATCGTCGCGGGTCGCACCGCGCGAACCGAAGATCTCGATCTCCTTCATCGGGAACAGCCGAGTCTCGTAGGAGACCTCGGTCTTGGTGTAGCCGACATAGACCACGCGCCCGCAGGAGGAGACCGCATCGACCGCCTGGCGAAAGGTGGCGGCGGCGCCCGCCGCCTCGATGATCACCGTCGGCCCATCGCCACCAGTCAGCTCGGCAAGGCGCTGGACGGTGTCTTCAGCGGCGCCGTCGATCGTCTCGGTCGCGCCAAGTCGGCGGGCGAGGTCGAGCTTGGCATCGGCTACATCAACCGCGATCACCCGCGCGCCGCGCGCCACTGCGCCCAGGAGCACACCGAGGCCGATCATCCCGACGCCGAGCACCGCAACCGTGTCGTCGGCACCGAGGTTGGAACGTTCGACCGCGTGGAAGCCCACCGCGATTGGCTCGATAAGCGCGAGATCGCGCTGCGCGAAGCCGTCGACGGGGATCACATGGGCGGCCGGCACGCAGGCGTAGGAGGCCATCGCGCCCTCGCGCTGCACGCCCATCGTCTGGTTGTTGCGGCAGGCGTTTGGCCGGCCCTTGCGGCAGGCGATACAGGTTCCGCAATTGAAATAGGGCAGCACGGTGCAGGGCTGGCCGGGGCTCAGCCCCTCGACACCCTCACCAAGCGCATCCACTACCGCGGCGATCTCGTGGCCGGGAACTCGCGGGAAGCTGACCATGGGGTTGCGGCCCTGGAAGCTGCTGAGGTCCGAGCCGCAGTAGCCTACGTGGGTGAGCGCCAGTCGCACCTCGCCGGCCGCGGGCGCGGGCTTGGGGCGCTCGACCAGCGAAATCGACGCGGGCGCGTCGATTTGCACGGCCTTCATCATTCCGGCGCCGCTCATGCCACACCGAAACGTTCGAGGGCGTCCGCGCGCAGCGTGGTGCCAGCGCCCGGCTCGCGCGGGACGTCGTACCAGCCGTCGGTGACGCTGACGGGTTCGGTGAAACACTCGCGCAGCCAGGGGATATACTCGAGCATATCGCTCGACGGGTGGCCAATGGCGGTGTGGATGTGCATCTGGCCCATGTCGCCGACGTGGCTGACCACCGGCAGGCCGCGCGCCATGGCCATGTCAGCCACCTGGATCCACGGGGTGACACCGCCGAGCCGCGCCACGTCAGGCTGCGCGTAATGCAACGCCCCGGCGTCGAAGAAGGTCTGGAAGTTATGGGCGAGGTAAAGCTGCTCGCCGAGAGCGATGGGGGTCTGGATAGTCTCGGCCAGCCGCTTGTGGCTGATGACGTCGTCGTACCAGAGCGGCTCTTCGAACCACATCACGTCGCAGTCGGCGAGGTGCCGGCCGAAGCGGATCGCGGTAGGCAGGTCCATGCGGCCGTTGGCGTCGACCGCCAGCGTGACCTTGTTGCCGATCGCTTTGCGTACCGCCTCGAGCCGCTCGATGTCGGTGGCGAGGTTGGGCGAGCCGACCTTGATCTTCACGCCGAGATAACCCTCTTCCTCGACCAGCCGCTTGCAGTCCGAAACCAGCGTCTCGAGAGGCCAGTTCAGCCAGCCACCGTCGGTGTTGTAGGCGAGGATCGGTCGCTCAGCTCCGCCCATGCTCTGCCACAGCGTCTGCTCCGCCGCTTTGGCCTTGATATCCCAGAGCGCCACGTCGATCGCGCCGATGGCGAGATGCGAGATGCCGCCTCGCCCGACCCATTGCACCGGCGGAAAGCGTTCCATCTCGCGGTAGAGGGCGGTGGTCTCCAGCGGGTCGCGGCCGACGATCCAGTCGAAGCAGGTCTCGATGCACTGGGTGATCAGACGGTCCGAGGGCAGGTGGGCATGGGTGCCGGTGTAGCCATAGCCGGTGATCCCCGCGTCGGTTTCGATGATGACCCCCGGGGCGCCCCAGTGGGTGAGCGTGTGGGTGCTGTCCGCAACGCCGTTGCGGGTCACGGGCACGTGCAGGATGAAGGTCTTGAGAGACGTGATTTTCATAGGTCTTTCCACGTTCAGGGGTTCAGCAGGTCGGGCAGCCAGAGGCTGAGCTGCGGGAAATAGGCGAGCAGGAACAGCACGATCACCAGCGGTACGAGGAAGGGCAGCGTGGCGCGCATGCATTGCTCGAAGGGCACCTGCGACACGCGGCTCAGCACGAAGAGCACCATGCCAACGGGCGGTGTCAGCAGGCCCAGCATCAGGTTGAGCACGACAATGATGCCAAGATGCACCGGATCGATGCCCACCGTCTGCGCCACCGGCAGCAAGACCGGCACCAGGATGGTGATCGCGGCGATGGTCTCCATGAAGCAGCCGACCACCAGCACCAGCAGCATGATCAGCAGCAGCACCAGCTCTCGGTTCTGCGTCAGAGCGAGCACCGCACCGGCGACAGCCTGTGCCGACTGGTTGGCGGTGAGGATCCAGGCGAAGATCGCCGCGCCGGCCACGATCATCATGATCGAGGCGGTGGTCTCGAGGCTGTCCATGGTGATGCGGATCAGCGCCTTCGGGGTCAGCGTGCGGTAGACCAGCAGCCCAAGTACCAGCGCGTAGGCCACCGCCGCCACCGCCGCCTCGGTCGGTGTGAATACCCCTGTGCCGATGCCACCGATGATGATCGCGGGCGTGCAGAGCGGCAGGAAGGCGCGGCGAAAGGTGTGCCAGACATAGCGCGGATCGAAGGCGCGATCGCGCGGGTAGTGGCGCCGGTGCGAGTACCAGGCGACCATGAGCACCAGCGACAGCGCCATCAGCAGCCCCGGCACGATCCCTGCGAGAAAAAGATCACCGATCGAGACCGAGGCGGTGACCCCGTAGAGCACCAGCGGCAGCGAGGGCGGGATGATCGGACCGATGGTCGAGGAGGCGGCGGTGATGCCGACGGCGAAATCGGTCTCGTAGCCGGCGTCGCGCATCGCCTTGATCTCGATGTTGCCGAGCCCGCCGGCGTCGGCGACGGCGGCGCCGGACATCCCGGAGAAGATCACGCTGGCGCCGACGTTGACGTGACCGAGCCCGCCCGGGGCCCAGCCGGCGACGGCGCGGGCAAAGTCGAAGATGCGCGAGGTGATGCCGCCCGAGTTCATCAGGTTGCCGGCCATGATGAAGAAGGGCACCGCGAGCAGCGAAAAGCTGTTTACCCCGTTGATCATGTAGTTGAGCGCGGTAATCGACGGCAGCCCCTCGAGCAGAATGTAAAGCAAAGAGGAGGCGCCGAGCGCGATCGAGATCGGCGCACCTATGGCGATCAGCAGGGCCAGCGCGGCGAACATCAGAGTCAGGGCCATTTCAGCGCGCTCCCCGGTTGCGCAGGATCTGCCAGGCCACCAGCATCGCGGCCAGGCCGAGTGCGGCGGTGACGATCCAGTAGAAGACGCCGCGCGACAGATCGAGGCTGATCAGCCGCTGTCGGCTCATCCGCTCGGCCAGCGCGATGCCGGTCCAGCCGAGCCCGCAGAAGAACACCAGGCTGACAAGGTCACCGATCAGGCGCAGGACGCGGGCGGTCTTCTCGGAGACCCGATCGAGCACGATCTCGAGGTGGATGTGGCTACGCTTGCGCAGGCAGATCAGCGAGCCGGTGAAGGTCAGCACGATTAGCAGGTAGCGGGCGATCTCCTCGGTCCAGCCGATCGACGAATTGAGCACGTAGCGCGAGAAGAACTGCAGGAAGACCACGGCCATCAGCGCCCAGAAGACGGCGAAAACCGGGTAGTCCCACCAGCGGACGTCGGAGACATCCTCCATCCCGGCATCCATCTCTCGCACGATGGTCTCGTCGAGCGCGTCAGGTTCGGGCACGGCATGGGGGTCGCGAGCCTCATGGCTCGCGTGGGTCTGATGCTGGATCATGGCGGTTCAGCGCCCGATGGCCTGAAGCGCGGTGAAGGTCGCCTCGTCCCAGGGCACGTTGTCGTAATCCGTCAGGTAGGGGGTCACCGCGTCGATGAACGGCTGGCGGTCGACTTCGTGGACCGAGACGCCCTCGTCCTCGAAGAAGGAAATCAGGTCGGCCTCATTGGCGCGGGTCTCTTCGGTCGCCCAGTCCGCCGCCTCCTGCAGCGCGGTGAAGATCGCGTCGTGGTCCTCTTCCGAGAGCTTCTCGGCAGTGTAGCCCGACATCAGCGTCACCAGCGTCGCGGTGATGTGGCCGGTCAGGCTGATGTCGCTCTGGACCTCGTAGAACTGCGAGGACTGGATCGTCGGCAGCGGGTTCTCCTGTGCGTCGACCGCACCCTGCTGCAGCCCGAGGTAGACCTCGGAGAAGGCCATCGGCGTCGGGTTGGCTCCGGTCGCCTCGGGGAACATCAGGTAGGCCGGGGCATTGGCGACGCGAATCTTCAGCCCTTCCATGTCGGAAGGCTTGAGGATCGGCTTGTTCGCCGTGACGTGGCGCTGGCCGTAGTAGGTGCTGGTGACGAACTCGTTGCCGGTCACCTCGGTGTAGGACTCCATCAGCCCCTTCAGAAGATCACTCTGCCAGAAGCCCTCCCAGTGGGCGAAGTCGCGGTAGACGTAAGGGTAGTCCGAGATGGCGATCTCAGGAACCGACTGCGCCATGAAGGCGACGCCAGTGTAGATGAGATCGATCGAGCCGAGAGACAGCGCGTCGTTGAGCGCCTCCTCGTTGCCCAGTGCAGAGGCCGGGAATATGGCCAGCGCGTAACGCCCCTCGGTGGATTCTTCGATCGCGTCCGAGGCCCGCTCCAGGGCCTGATCGAACAGGCTGCCGTCGGGGTAGACATGGGCAAACTTCAGCTCGGTTTCGGCCGCGAGTGCCGGGCCGGCAAGAGCGGTGGATGTCATCAAGGCGATGGCGGTAGCTGTCAATCTCTGTCGGGTCACTGTGATTTCCTCCCTGGCAAAATGAGTGCCTCTGTAAGAGTTGTAGCAACAAATGTATAATGGCGACAAGATACAAAGATGCGGAGACGCATTGCAAAAATCCAACAGAAAGCATTCAATTGAAACCGACGGGAAAGGGCGACTAATCGTATGAAACCAGAGCCAAAACGCCTGCAGGACGTGGTCTACGCTGTGCTGGTCGACAACCTTGCGATTGGCAAGCTGCGGTCGGGCATGCGTCTGCGAGAGTCCGAATTGGCGCGTCAGTTCAAGCTAAGCCGGGTGCCGATTCGCGCTGCGCTGAAGCGGCTCGAGAGCGAGCGCCTGCTGGAGTTCAACGGCCGTCGCGGTTACCGCGTGCTGGGTGATTGCACAGACGCGTGCGACGAGGACGCCCCGGTTCTTGCGATTCCGACCATCGCCCGAGACGGGCTTGAATCTCGCAACTGGCGACAACGGCTCTTCGAGGAGGCGCAGACAGCGATCGCCTCGGCCATGGTGTTTGGCAGCTTCGGCGTCAACGAGAAGGCGATGGCCGAGCATTATGGCGTCAGCCGCAGCGTCGCGCATGAAATCATTACGCGGATGGAGCGCGTCGGGCTGGTGCGGCAGCAGGCCAATGGGCGCTGGCAGGTCGGCCCGATGACCGAGCAGGACGTGCAGGACCACTACACCATGCGCCTGCTGCTCGAGCCGGTGGCTCTGGTCGAGGCGGTTGGCCTTCTGCCGCAAGGGACGGTGGCGCACCAGATTGCCGAGCTCCGGCGTATGCGCGGCGCGGTGTCGGAGGTCGGCGTTCCCGAGCTGTTGCTGATCGAGCAATGGCTGCATCGCGATATCGTGCTGTCCTGCCGGAACCGGATTCTTGCGGATTCCATCGAGCGCAGCCAGCTGCCCCTTATCTCGACGCATATCTCCTTCACCGCGACCCGTTCCGAAGCGTCAGTGTACAGCACGATTGACCAGCACCTGCTTGTACTCGAGGCGCTCCAGGGCGGCTTCGTGCGCGAAGCGGCCGCGGCGCTTGAGCGGCACCTCGAGCAGGCCTGCGACGTTGCGGTCGGACGCGTCAAGAATCTGACGCCCGAAGACCTGCCGGTTGGATTGCCCTTTCTGACGGAGCTGGACTAAGCTCGTTTGGCGTGCCATCCGGACCGCGCCACTCCCGGAAGGGATCCGCGCATCTCAGCACGTCAATAGCCGGGCGACGCCAGATCTTATCCAGCTATTGTCCGACAAGAGAATATGTCGGGTGAGGATTGCCAGTAGGCATCCTCACCGTCATGAAGATGGACCTCCATAACTCGATCTGACCTGCATACACCGGTCTCGTTGCGATAAACCCGACGTCGCATGGGTCGGAAAGATTGTCATGGACAGGTTGATATACAGAACGATATCTGGACGTCTGGCATGCGGAGTTGCTTTGGCTCGGATGGCGCTGTATTCTCAGCGAAGCTCAGCATCTCCAATTCATTGATTGAAATTACATATTTTCAAGTTATCGGTCGCTACAGACCCGCGAAAGCCGTCCAAATTCTTTGCCGTACACCGGCTCATCGCGAACTTGCCTGCCATTGTTTAAGCCAGATCCCCCTTTGGCATCGCCGGTCAGAACCTCCCTCTATGGCCGACAGAGCCAAGAACTATTGGTCGGCGAAGGACCTGAACGGAATGCTACGGGTGATAAACAAAAGAGGTCGACCCATGCTCGAAGCACACGTCGCCACGCGGGAAAACGCCGTCGCAGAACCGCTTGATGCACTGATCGAGTTGGCGGCCCTGCCGCTGGCCAACTGCCCGGCAGGGGCCCTCGCGCTGGCCCGCGTTTCGCTGGTCGACTGGCTGATCTGCGGCATCGCCGGGGCGTCCGAGCCTGTGGCCACGAAAATACGCAGCTTTGCCGTGTCGGAGGGGGAGGCGTCCGCCGCGGTCTCGGTCTTCGGCGGCAGCCATGCGCCGGCGCGAACGGCGGCGATGGTCAATGGCACCATCTCGCATGCGCTGGACTACGACGATACACATTTTGACCACGTCGGTCACCTTTCGGTCGGCATCTACCCCGCGGCGCTGGCCATGGCAGAGGCGCAGGATGCCTCGGCGGAGGAGCTTGTCACAGCGTTTCTCGTCGGGGCTGAAGGCGCGATACGTCTTGGCCGAGTCCTTGGCTTGGCGCATTACAATCGCGGCTTTCATCAGACGGCGACGGCTGGGGCTTTTGGCGCGACACTCGCAGCCGGACGCATCGCGAAGCTCGACAATGCGCAGATGCGCGCGGCGCTCGGGCTCTGCGCGACACGGGCGTCGGGGCTCAAGAACCAGTTTGGCACCATGGGAAAACCGCTAAACGCGGGCATTGCGGCGTCCAATGGCGTCGAGGCCGTACAGCTTGCTGCGCTGGGGCTGAGTTCGCCGGACGATGGCATTTTCGGGCAGCAGGGGTTCGTCGAGACTCATGCCGACGCGCCGGAGCCGTTCATCTACGGATTGTCTGACATGCGGTTCATGGACAACCGCTACAAGTTCCACGCCTGCTGCCACGGCCTGCACGCGATGATCGAGGGGCTGCGCGCGATTGCCGCGCAGGTCGATATCGAGCAGGTCGAGAGGCTGCAGGTCAGGACCAACCCGCGCTGGCTCAAGGTCTGCGACCTGAAGGCACCACGCACCGGGCTCGAGGTGAAGTTCAGCTATGTCTGGCTGGCGGGGATGGTGCTGAGTGGGCTCGAGACCGGCGAGGGCGGGCTCTACACCGATGCCCTCGCGGCCGACCCCATACTGGCAGCCTTCGCACGCAAGGTGGAGGTCACGGGCGACGCCACGCTCAGTGATCAGCAAGGCGCGGGCACGCTGGTTCTGCGAGACGGAACTCATCTCACCTACAGGCATGACCTCGCCGCGCCCGTGCCTCCGGCCGAGCTGATGCAGCGCGTTGCTGGCAAGGCCCGGACCGTGCTCGGTGCGCGCGCCGCGCCGCTGCTGGACATGGCGGAGCGGATCGATGCCGACCCGCATAGCGTTTCCGCCCGCAATGTCGGCGCGCTGATCCGCGCGTGACGGCAGGCGGCATCAGACCAGGGTGCCTTCCCAGATGCCGCGCTGCACCAATTCGCGCGCCACGTCGAGCGTGACCTGCTCCACCGCGCGGCAGGCCCGCGTCATCACGCGCGCCGGGTTCGAAACAAGATAGACCGGTCGCATCATGGTGGGTGCGATGATCGGCGCGCGCAGCAATTCGCCGCGCTGAACAAAATCCTGCGCGGCGACGGGGGCAAAGATCGTGTAGCCAGAGCCGCGCGCGACCAGCTCCTTGATCTGCGTCATCGCGTCCATCTCGACCACCACGTTGAGCTTGATCCCGTGTTTGCTGCAGTAGCCCTCGATCGTGTTGCGCAGCCCATTCGACGTGAGGATCATATCGAGCGGTTGCAGTTCGGCCAGTGGCACCGGCGTGCCGGGCGGGGTATCCAGGGGCCAGGCGTCGGGGGCCGAATAGAAGAACAGTTCCTCGTCCATCACGTGTGTCGCCCGCAAATGCCCGGCATCGGTCAGGTCATAGAGAAACCCGATGTCCACCGTGCCATCCTCGATCCAGGTCTTCAGATAGCCGCTCATCGCCTCGACCGCGCGCAGGCGCACCTCGGGCAGCTCCAGCCGGACCGTTTCGGCCAGCGGCACCGACATGACCATCGAGCACGACGGCGGCATGCCGAAACCCACCCGTCCGCGTACCACGCCGCCGAGTTCTCGCATGTCGTCGATGCAGCGGTCGAGGCTATCGCATATCTTCCGCGCGTGCTCGACGAAGACATGACCCTCCTGCGTCAGCAGCGTGCCGCGCGGCGAGCGGTCCATCAGCTTGACACCCAGTTCCTCCTCCATGCGCTGGATGTGCTGTGACAGCGAGGGCTGAGCAACTCCGATGCTGTGCGCCGCCGCCGAAATCGACGGCGAATCGGCGATGGCGAGAAAATAGCGTAGCTGTCTTATGTCGATCATCCGCCGAACTCGATCACCTGGCGGATGGCGGTGCCCTGGTCGAGCTGGTCCATCGCGCGGTTGATGTCGCGCAGTCTCAGTCGGTGCGTCAGCATTTTCTCGACCGGCAGCTTGCCCTGCGCGTGCAAAGAGAACATGCGAGGCAAGTCTCTTTGCGGAACGCAGGAACCGATGTAACTGCCCTTGAGTGTGCGTTCTTCGGCCACCAGTTGCAGTGCGTTCAGGGACATGCGGGCGTCGGGGTGGGGCAGGCCGGCGGTGACGGTCGTGCCACCGCGGCAGGTGCAGCCCCAGGCGGTCTCCAGCGCTCTGGTCGAACCGGCAAGCTCGATCGCCACATCGACTCCGCCGCCGGTGGCGTCGCGCACTGCTTCAATTGTGTGATCGTCGGCCTTCACCGTGCGGGTCGCGCCCATCTCAACCGCGGTCTGCATCTTCGTCTCGAACGGATCAATGGCGATGATCTCGCCCGCGCCGGCCGCCGCCGCGCCGAGGATGGCCGACAGGCCGACACCGCCCAGCCCGAAGACCGCGACCTTCGAGCCGGGCATCACCCGCGCGGTGTTGAATACGGCACCCGCGCCGGTGAGCATGGCGCAGGAAAACAGCGCCGAGATGTGTGGGGGCAGGTCAGCTTCGACCTTCACCAGCGATTGGCGCGCAAGAACGGCATGGGTGGCAAAGGCGGAAACCCCGACGTGGTGATTTACCGGCGCGCCGTCCATCGACAGCCGGCGGTGTCCGGTCATCAGCTCGCCGACGCCATGGTGCTTCGCCGCGCGGGTGCAAAGCGCGGGCCGTCCTTCGGCGCAGGGCAGGCAGCTGCCGCACCCCGGTGCGAAGATGCAGACAACATGATCCCCGGGGGCAAGATCGTCGACCCCCGCGCCGACCTCCTCGACGTAGCCCGACGCCTCGTGCCCCAGAACCATCGGCACCGGACGCGGGCGCGTGCCATTGATCACCGACAGATCCGAATGGCACACCCCGGCGGCGGCCACGCGGATCCGCACTTCACCCGGGCCGGGCGCCGCGAGGTCAAGCTCGCACACCGCCAATGTGCCCGCGGCCTCGAAATCGCGCTCCACCCCCCCGTGCAAAAGCACGGCAGCTTCGATCTTCATCCTTCTCTCCTCCCATAGGCCTGAGCGGCTCCTCCGATGCTCAGGCTAAGGCTTCGGGCGAGGGTCGAAACACCTTTCCCTAGGGGCATAGCTTAAACCTATGACCGGAATTGCGCCAAGGTATTGGCGGCGGTTCACGCTCTGACCCTACGCTCCATCACATCTCGGGCTCTGGGAGGAAGCTATGAGGACTCAATCAAAAGCAGAGAGCGCAAGCGACGGCGCATGGATCAAAGGCCTTGGTCTGGTGGTTGCCGGGCTCGCGCTGACGTTCTCGATGCAGACCGCGTCGGCGCAGGACTGGACGCAAAGTCAGTGGGGCGCCGATGACGAACTCGGCGCGGCGAACCTGATGACCCCCGAGCGGGTGAAGATGGCCGCCGAGTTGGTCACCGAGGGGAAGGTCTACAGCCTTGGCATGATCGTCGGACCGGACACGCCGGCCTTTCCGCCGCGCAGCCTGTCGCTGACGGTGCTACAGCCGGGTCAGAACGGTAATTCGGGGCTTGGTGAGAACAACTTCACCTATAACGACGACATTTTCATGGGCTGGCTCGGCATCGGGCCGCAGATCGACGGCCTCGGTCATGCCGGGGTCGATCATGTCTATTACGGCGGCCGGACCTATGGCGACTTCGCTCCGGCATCGGGCCTCACTGAACTGGGGCTTGAAAAGCTGCCTGGTCTCGTTGGCCGCGGCGTGCTGCTCGATATGGCGGCCTACTACGGCACCGACATGGTCGAGGAGGGTACGGCCTACAGCAAGGAGGACATCCAGGCCGCGGCGGACGCGCAGGGCGTCGAACTGCGCGAAGGGGATGTGGTCCTGTTCAACTCGAACTGGATGGACCTGCTCGATGGCGACGCGCCGGATCCGGAACGCTTCGGCGCGGTCGAGCCCGGCGTCGGAGTGAGCGGGGCGGAGTACCTGGCCGAGATCGGTGTCATGGCCGTGGGCGCCGACACCTGGGGCATGGAGGTGGTCCCAGCGGAAACCGAAGGACAGGCTTTCCGCGCACACCAGATTCTGCAGCCCGAACACGGCATCTACATCCTCGAGAACATGGACACCCGCGCGCTCGCCGAGGACGGCGTGCACGAGTTCCTGTTCGTGCTTGGACAGGCCCGACTGCAGGGCGCCGTGCAGATGATCATCAACCCGATCGCAATTCGCTGATCGGGACTGAAACAGGGAGGAGACCAACATGAAGAAGCTACTGACCACATCGGCGCTCTGCATTGCGATGCCGCTGGCCGCGATGGCGGCGGACAAGCCCGAGGCGTTGAAGATCGGCATGACTACGTTCCTGACCGGCCCGGCCTCGGTGTTCGGCGTTCCGGCGCGCGATGCGATGAACATCTTTGTCGAGAACCTCAACGCCGAGGGCGGCATCAACGGGGTGCCCATCGAAGTGACCTACATCGACGAGGGCGCCGGCGCCGAGGCGCTGACCTCGGAATATCGCCGGGTGGCGCAGACAGAGGGCGCCGAGGTGATGCTCGCTTCAATCTCCTCTGGCAACTGCCAGACCCTCGCGCCGCTGGCAGAGGACCTGAAGGTGCCGAACCTGATGTGGGACTGCGGCACGCAGCGCATCTTCGAGGAAGGCAGCTATGACTATGTCTTCCGCCCGCAGGGCAACGCGACGTCCGAGATGCTCGCGGCCGTGGCCTACCTCCTGAAGACCCACCCGGATTTCAAGACGATCGCAGTGGTGAACCAGGACTACGCCTGGGGCCGCGACAGCTGGGACATTTTCCACACCGCGCTCGAAGTGATGAAGCCCGACGTGGAAGTGGTAGGCGAGTTCTTTCCCAAGTTCGGCGCGCCGGACTTCTCGACCGAGATCTCGCGGCTGCAGGCGCTGCGTCCGGACGTGGTGCTCTCGACCTCCTGGGGCGGCGATCTCGACACCTTCGTGCAGCAGGCCTTCCAGCGCGGGCTGATGAATACCTCGACCTTCGTGCTGCCGCTGGCCGAAAGCTCGCTCGAGCGTCTCGGCAGCAGCCTGCCCGCAGGCCACATCGTCGGCGCGCGCGGCGATCACTACTTCCTGCACCCCGAGCGCCGCGACGACCCCGACTTCAAAGGGTTCATGGAGCAATACAAGGAAGCAACCGGCGACATCCCCGTCTATTCAGTTTTCCACGCCAGCCAAGCCTTTTCGGCGCTGAAGACCGCTTACGAGAAGGCTATTGCCGACAACGGCGTTGACTGGCCGGACGAGGAGCAGTTGCTGGCGGCGCTCGACGGCCTCGAATTTCAGGGCCTCGGCCGCGCGCTGCACCTGCGCGAGGATCACCAGGGCGTCGAGTCACAGCTCATGGGCACCAGCGCGCAGACCGGCGAGTACCCGTTCGCGACCCTCGAGAACATCATGATCTTCGACGGCGACGGGCTGCTGCCTCCGGTGGGCGAGACCTCCATCGACTGGATCAAGGGCCTCGATGCGAGCTTCGCCGACGGGCTGTCGGTCGAAACCTACGAGAACTGATGCGCTCCCGTCCGGCGCACGCGCCGGACGGGCTCTCGACATGGCCGGCGTTCGTGCTGGGCTGATCTGAGGACCCGGGCCGGTTGCCGGCCGATTTGGGCCATGCAGAGCGCCCGGTCGCTCTTCCGCGACACATTCGAACGGCCCACCAACAAGAGGCGGTCTCATGAACCTGACCATCTTCCTGCTCGCGCTTTTCGACGGAATCTCCTACGCGGCGCTGGTATTCATCGTCGCGCTCGGGTTGACCCTGATCTTCGGCGTGATGCGCATCCTGAATGTTGCCCATGGCTCGCTCTACGCGATCGGGGCCTATGCCACGGTCTCGCTGACCGGCTTCTTCCTCGCGCTCGGCTTCGCCCCGGTGTTCGCTTTCCCGCTGATGCTCGTGTCGGCGGTCCTGGTGGGCGTGCTGCTGGGCGGACCAATCGAGTGGCTGCTGCTGCGGCGCATCTACGACAAGCCCGAGGTGCTGCAGCTTCTGGTCACGTTCGCGGTGTTCATGATCCTTGAGGACGTTCAACGTCTCGTCTGGGGCACGCAGCCCTATTTCCAGGCCAGCGCGCTGCAGGCGCTTGGCAACGTGACGCTCTTTGGCGTGACCTACACGGTCTACCAATTGATCCTGTTGCCGCTGGTCGCGATCGGCCTGCTCTTCGGGCTGCGCTTTTTCCTGCGCCATACGGTGATCGGCAAGCTCATCCTCGCCACCACAGAGGATCGCGAGGCCGCGCAATCCATCGGCATCGATGCCGACCGCGTGTTCCTGTTCACTTTCGTCGTCGGCGCGGTGCTCGCGGGGCTCGGAGGTGCGCTCGCCTCGCCCACCACCTCGATCCTGCCGGGCATGGGCGCAGATATGATCGTGCTGTCCTTCGCCGTGGTCGCCACGGCGGGCCTGGGCCAGATTGGCGGCGCGGCGATCGCTGCGCTGATGATCGGCCTGGGGCGGTCCTTCGCCGTCTACGTCTGGCCCGAGGTTGCCGTACTCGTGCCCTATCTCATCATGGTGCTGGTCCTGCTGGTCCGCCCCGAGGGGCTCTTCGGCAGCCCTGTCGCCCGCAAGATCTGAGGACGCGACATGAGCGATATTTCTCAACACTCCACTTCACGGGGCGCCGTCAAATCCGGCGGCATGCCCTCGCTGCGCGCGCTGCTGACGCTTCTGACGGTGCTGTTGCTGGCAGCGGTGCCCTTCATCGCGCCCTCGATGCAGCTTCTGATCAACCTGGCGCTGGCCAAGGGCATTGCCGTGCTCGGCGTGACCGTGCTGCTGCGGGCTGGCCAGGTGTCTTTCGGACACGCGCTGTTCTTTGGTATCTCGGCCTATGCCGGGGCCTTCCTGATGGCCTCGCTTCCGGCGGCGGACCTTATTCTCGTGCTGATAGCGGGCGTCATCGGCGCGGCGCTGAGCGGGCTGCTGGTCGGGCTCTTCGTGGTGCGCTACCGCGGTATCTTCTTTGGAATGCTGAACCTCGCGTTCTCGATGATCTTCTGGTCCATCCTCGAGAAGTTCTACCACGTCACCGGCGGCGCCGACGGCATCCGCCTCCCGCGTCCCACGGTGCTGGGCATGGCGCTCGAACGGGCGGGATTCGAGGCGGTGATCTTCTACCTATCGATCGCGCTTATGGTTGTGCTGGGATGGTTCACGCTACGTTGGTTCGCCTCCCCGGTGGGTCAGGTCTTCCAGACAATCAAGACCAACGAGACGCGGCTTGAATACCTCGGGCTCTCGCCCAAGCGCGTACTTTTGTCGGGATACCTGCTCTCGGCGATCCTTTGTGGTGTCGGCGGCTCGCTGATGGCGATGACCCAGGGCGTGGTGACACCGGAATACGTCTGGTGGGTTCGCTCGGCCGAGATGGTCTTCATCGCAGTGCTTGGCGGCGCGGGCTCGGTGCGCGGGGCCTTCATCGGTGCACTGATCTACGAGATCGTGCGGGTCTATGCCTCGGCCTACGCCGGAGACATTTGGCAAATGCTGCTCGGAGCCTTCCTGCTGGTCATAATCCTCTTTGCGCCGGGCGGCATCATGGGCATCGCGGACGGGCTCATGCACCGCGGCGGCAAGAGCCGAACCAGCACGAGGGAGAACGCAGAATGAACGCGATAAACATGCCGAATGCCGCCAAGCCGCCGCTGCTGGAGACGCGCGAGCTGATGATCAAGTTCGGCGGCGTGACTGCGGCCAACAATGTCTCGATGCAGATCGAGGCCGGGCGCAACCTCGCCATCATCGGCCCCAACGGCGCGGGCAAGACGACCTTCCTCAACATCTGCACCGGCTGGCTGAAACCGCGCTCGGGTAAGGTTTTCCTGGAGGGCGAGGACATCACCCCGCTGCCGCCCCGCAAGATCGTGCGGCGCGGTGTGGCGCGCGCCTTCCAGATCCCGCAACTGTTCACCGAGCACACCGCGCTCGAGAACCTGCTGATCTCGGCGTCGGCCCGCGAGGGGCTGCGCAACCCGCTGCAGAACCTGCACAACATTCGCCAGCGTGATGAGATGATGCATCTGCTGGATCTGGTGCATTGCACCGATGTGGCGGACCGGGTCGTGGTCGAGCTCTCGGAGGGGCAGCGCAAGCTGATAGACATCGCCGTGGCACTGGCGCTGAAACCGCGCCTGTTGCTGATGGACGAGCCGACCTCGGGCGTGGCCTCGTCGCAAAAGCACGAAGTGATGGAGATCCTCGTCGGCGCGCTCGCCGAGGCCGGGGTCACCTCGGTCTTCGTCGAGCACGACATGGGCATCGTCGCCCGCCACGCCGACGAAGTGGCGGTCTGGAACGCTGGCAACGTGCAACTGCGCGGCACGCCGGAAGAGATACTCGAACACCCCGACGTGATCCGGGACGTCATCGGCGAGGAGGTGGCCTGATGCTCGAATTTCGCAATGTGACCGCCTCGATCGGTATCATCGAGATCCTGCGGGACCTGAACTTCCGCATCGAGCCGGCCGAAACGCTTGCTCTGATCGGACGCAACGGCGCGGGTAAGACGACGCTGCTGCGCACAATCATGGGCTTCACCAAAGTGCGCGGCGAGCTTCACTTTGATGGCAAGCCGCTGACCTCGGTGGCGCCACCCAAGCGCCCGGGACTGGGAATTGGCTACTCTCCCGAAGACCGGCGGCTGTTTTCGGCCTTCACCGTCGAGGAAAATATCCTGCTGCCCGCCGATGCGGCTCGGCTCGGCGCGGCGGAGACGAAGCGCCGGCTGGACAAGGTCTACGACATCCTGCCCGAGCTGAAGGAAATGGCGGGACGTCCTGCAGGCAACGTCTCGGGCGGGCAGGGCAAGATGGTCGCCCTTGCCCGGGCGCTCATGCTCGGCACGAAGCTGGTGATGCTGGACGAGCCGTTCCAGGGCCTCGCACCGGCGCTGGCCCTGCGCTACGCCGACGCGCTGCGCGCCCTGCGCGACAGCGACCGCAGCATCACCCTCATCATTACTGAATCCAATCCCTCGCTGTTGCGAGGTTTCGCCAGCCGGACGCTGGTCATCGAACGCGGCGAGGTCGGCGAAGGGTCGCTCGATCCGGAAAGGAAAAGCGCATGAAAGACTTCCCTGTTAGCTCGCGCAGCCTCGTGCTGCCGAAACCCCTGAACCTCGTCGGCAACGACTTTCTCCCGGCCGCTTCGGGCGCCGAGATGGAGGTGCTTTCGCCGCTCGATGGCCTGCCCTTCACCAGGATTGCTGACAGTGGCCTCGAGGACGTTGACGCGGCAGTTGCCGCCGCTCGTGCTGCCTTCGACGGCGGCGCATGGAGCAAGCTCTCGGCGGCGGAACGCGGCCGGCTCATGCTGAAGCTCTCAGCACTGATCCTCGAGCATGCCGAGGAACTGGCGCAGCTCGAGTCCGCCGACAATGGCAAACCCATCGTGCAGGCGCGCGCCGACATGCAAGTGACCGCGCGCTACTTCGAATTCTACGGCGGCGCGGCGGACAAGGTGCATGGCGAGATCATCCCCTTCCAGCCCGGCTACAACGTCGAGGTGCAGCGCGAGCCGCATGGCGTCACCGGCCACATCATCCCCTGGAACTACCCGGCGCAGATGTTCGGCCGCTCGGTGGCCCCGGCACTAGCCATGGGCAATGCCACGGTGCTCAAGCCCGCCGAGGACGCCTGCCTCACGGCACTGCGCATCGGCGAGCTGGCGGTCGAGGCTGGCTTCCCGCCCGGCGCGCTCAACATCGTCACCGGGCGTGGCGAGGTCGCGGGCAAGGCGCTGTCTGAGCACCGCGGCATCGACTTCATCTCGTTCACCGGCTCGCCCGAGGTGGGCGTGATGATCCAGACCGCGGCGGCGCGGAACTTCATCGGCTGCACGCTGGAACTGGGCGGCAAGTCGCCGCAGATCCTCTTCGAAGACGCAGATCTCGACGCGGCGATCCCTGTGGTCGTCAAAGCGCTGATCCAGAACGGCGGGCAGACCTGTTCGGCGGGCACGCGGGCGCTGGTGCATCGCAGCCTCTGGGACCGCGTCGTGTCCGAGCTGAAGACCGCCTTCGAGGGCATCGAGGCCAGCGCTTCGGATGAGGCGGCGGTGCTCGGCCCGCTGATTTCGGCCAAGCAGAAGCGCCGGGTCGAGGGCTACATCGCGGAGGCCGATGCGCCGCTGATCGCGCGGGGCGGGATCGCGGCTGACGCGCCCGAGGGCGGCTACTACGTTGCCCCCGCCATCTTCGGCCCCTGCGCGCCGGAAGCGCGGATCGCGCAAGAGGAGGTCTTTGGCCCGGTGCTGGCGATGATCCCCTTCGACGACGAGGCCGAGGCCATCCGCATCGCCAATGGCACCGACTACGGGCTGGTCGCGGCGGTCTGGACCAAGGACGGCGCCCGGCAGCAACGTGTCGCCAAGGCGCTGCGCTGCGGGCAGGTATTCATTAACGGCTACGGCGCGGGTGGCGGTGTCGAGCTGCCCTTCGGCGGCATCCGGAAATCCGGTCACGGCCGCGAGAAGGGCTTCGCGGCATTGCTGGAGTTTTCCCACATCAAGACGATCGTGAACAACCACGGCTGAGCGCCGGGGCTGCAAGACATTGCGACAGGTTTCGCCGGCCCGCGGGGGCCGGCCCGAAAGACATGGCTAGGAGAATGAAAGTGAGACTTCAGGGCAAGACAACTATGATCACCGGCGCGGCCTCGGGCTTCGGCAAGGGCATCGCCGAGGTCTATATCCGCGAGGGGGCCAAAGTCGCCGTGGCCGACCTCAACGCCGATGGCGCCCGCGCCGTGGCCGAGGAACTCGGGCCGAACGCCATCGCGGTCACCTGCGACGTGTCCAAGTCCGACCAGGTCGAGGCGGCGGTGGCGCAGACCATCGAGGCCTTCGGCAGTCTGGACATCGTGGTCAACAACGCCGGCTGGACCAACCCGAACCGGCCGCTGATGGAAACCGACGAAGAAACTTTCCGGCGGATCTACGACATCAACGTGCTGTCGGTCTTCCACATGACCAAGACCTGCGTGCCGCTCTGGCGCAAGCAGGGTGGCGGCGTGATGCTCAATGTCGGATCGGTGGCGGGCATCCGTCCGCGGCCCGGCCTGACATGGTACAACTCGTCCAAGGGCGCAGTGAACATCATGACGAAGTCCCTAGCGGTCGAGCTGGCGCCGGACAAGATCAGGGTCTGCGGCATTGCGCCGGTCATGGGGGTCACCGGGCTGCTCGAACAATTCATGGGCATGCCTGACACCCCAGAAAACCGGCAGAAGTTCCTCGCGACGATCCCCATGGGTCGCTTCTCCGAACCGCGCGACGTCGCCAATGCCGCGCTCTATCTCGGTTCGGACGAGGCGGATTTCATCACCGGCGTGATCCTTGAGGTCGACGGCGGCAGAACTGTCTGATCCTGCATCCCGTCCCGGTACCCCCAGGCCAGAGGAGAAGACCCATGCCAAGCCGCAAGATGCTCGACGCGACCCGCCAGGCGACGGGGCAGGGGGCGACGCCCGAGACCAGCGTCGTAACGGCCAAGATCCTCGGTGTGCTTGCCGCCGAGGAGGTGCGCCGCGTCATCGACATTGGCTGCGGCAGGGGTGATCTCGCAGCGGCGCTGGTGCGTCGCGGCTACGCCGTCACCGGTGTGGACCCGCAAGCAGAAACGCTGGAGATCGCCCGGGGCCGGGCACCGGGGGCCGAGTTTCTGCAGGCGGGGGCCGAGGCCATCCCCGCGCGGGCGGGCAGCTTCGGCGCGGCGGTCTTTCTGAATTCTCTGCACCATGTTCCGGAGGGGATGATGGACGCCGGGCTCGCGGAGGCATGGCGCCTGCTGCGGCCGGACGGCGTTCTTGTGGTCGTAGAGCCGCTGGCCCGGGGCAGCTTCTTCGAGGCGATGCGCCGGGTTGACGACGAAACGGAGGTGCGCGCGCAGGCGCGCGCGGCGCTGGATCGCTTCGGTGCGGGTCAGCGCTGCGAGACCGTGGAGGATGTGCAGCTTGACCGGATCAGCCGCTTCGCGTCCGTAGACGCCTTTATCACCTATCTCTGCGCCGCGGACCCTGCGCGCCAGGCCCTCATCGACGCTGATACCGAGGCCGTGACCCGGGACTTCCTGCACTGGGCCGAGACCCCCGGCGACGAGGCGCCCTACCAGCTCACCCAGCCGCACATGGTCCGGGTCCTGCGTAAGCTGCCAGGCTGAACTCAGTCCGCGTTCGCCAGAATGGCGCGGGCGCGCAGGCGCACCGGCTCGTCGACCATGGCGCCATCCACAGCAACCGCCCCGTCCCCCGAGGCCAGCACGCGCGCGGCCCAGTCCCTTTCGGCGGCGGTCGGGGCAAAACCGACCCGGATCGGTGCGATCTGCCGCGGGTGGATGCAGAGCTTCCCGGTCATGCCGAGGCTGCGGGCATGGCGGCTGTCGTCTTCGGTGATTTCGGGGTCCGAGAGGTCGGTGGTGATACCGTCGATCGGCGCGGCGATCCCGGCGAGGCGCGAGGCGATGACCAGTTCGAGCCGCACCGAGCGCAGAGTGTCGCGCAGGTGCTCGCATCCGATGTCGGCGCAAAAGTCGATCGACCCAAAGGCGAGGCGTGGCACGTCCGTACAGGCGGCGATCTCGCGCGCGGCGGCAAGCCCGCGTGCGCTTTCGATCAGCGGCAGGATCGGACGGCCCGCCCGCTGCGCGACCTCGGCGACGGCATCCGGGCATTCCGCCTTGGGCAGCATGACTGCGGCAAAGGGGAGGGCGGCGGCGGCCTCGACGTCCGCCGTGTGCCATGGCGTGGCGGCGGGGTTGACCCGGACCAGGACGGGAAGATCGGTGAAATCGCAGGCGAGGGCGGCGCGGGCCGCGTCCTTGGCCTCCACCGCCACGGCGTCCTCGAGGTCGAGGACCACCGCGCAGGCGCCCGAGGCCGCCGCCTTGGCGAAGCGGTCGGGGCGGTCGGCGGGCACGAAGAGCGGGGCGCGGAGCGTCTCGATGCTTACCATCGGGCGATTGCCTCCATCGCGACGGGCCCACGCGGCCGCGAGGTCCAGAGGCTCATGCCTTCCGCGGTGTCCTGCGCGTTCAGCGCGAAGTCCGCCGTGTCGAAAAGCGGGGACAGACTTCGGAAGCGGAATTCGGAAGGCATCGCGCCACGCAGGTCGGCGGCATATTGGGCCAGCAGCGTCGCCTGCAGCGGGCCGTGCACGATCAGCCCGGGGTAGCCTTCCTCACCGGTGACATAGGGCTGGTCATAGTGGATGCGATGGCCGTTGAAGGTGAGCGCGGAGTAGCGGAACAGGAGTACGGGATCTGCTGCAATCTCCTTGCGGTGCGCGCCGGGCGCGGCGGCGTCGGGCTCGGCCTTTGGCGCTCCGGTATCGACACCGCGATAGACGATGTCCTGGCGCTCGGTGACCGCGGGGCCATCGCCGTCTGAAATCTCGTGCTCGACGGTGACGAAACAGAGCGGGCCGGTGCGGCCACGCTTGAGCACTGCGTCGCGGATGGTCGAAAGCCGCGTAACCGTCGCGCCGAGGCGCAGCGGACGGTGGAAGGTGAAGGCACCGCCGGCCCACATGCGACGGGGCAGCGGAACCGGCGGCAGAAAGCCTCCGCGCGTGGGATGTCCATCCGGGCCGAGTTCGCCTGCGGGCACAGCTGGTTGGGTGAGGCAGAGGTGGATCAGCAGGGGAGCCTCGGCGCCGTTGTCGAGTGGCCCGTTGCGCCCGAAGGTGGCGTTGAAACGTTCGGCAAACGCAGGCGTGAGCAGTTCCGAGCGGGTCTCGGTCCGGCCGATCCAGCGACGAAGGGCGTCGATGTCGATTTCCGGATCGGTCATGGTTTCGCTCATGCTCAATTCTCCGTCTCGAGATGCGGCGCTGGCAAGGCCCGGCACCGGACCGTAGCTGCGGGTTTCTCCGGCAACGCGCGGGGCAGGTGCAGGGTAGGACACCGGCCCGTTGGGCGTGTCGACCTCGATGCGCCGCAGGTGGGGATGGGTTGAAAGCCCTGCCATATCGTTCACCGATGCCATGGCCACATCCGCCCTGTCCAGCGCGGCCATAGCCTCGTCGTGGCTCATCCGGGCGAAGGCCTCGACGACGAGGCCATCGGTCTCGGAACGGTTGGCCACCCGCGCAACGTTGGTGGCAAAGCGCGGATCGCGTCCAAGCTCGGGGCGCTGCAGGAAGTGCTCGCACAGCATCTGCCATTCCCTGTCGCTCTGGACCGAGATGAGAATGAGCTGGCCGTCGCGGGTCTCGAAGGCGCTGTAGGGCGAGATCGAAGGATGCGCCATACCGACGCGGCGCGGGGTCTTACCGCCCTCGTGGTTGAGCAGCGGCACGGTCATCCATTCCGCCATGACGTCGAACATGGAGATGGTGATCGCCGTGCCCTTTCCGGTGATCCCTCGCGCGATCAGCGCCTCGAGAATGGCGGCATGGGCGGTGGCGCCGGTGGCGACATCGACGATGGACATGCCAACGCGCGCTGGTTCCGACGGGCCGCCGGTGATCGAGCAGAGCCCCGACTCCGCCTGGATCAGCAGATCGTAGGCCTTGCGGTCTGCCATGGGACCACCCTCGCCATAGCCGGTGATCGAGCAGGTTATCAGCTTCGGGTAGTCGCGGGCGAGGCGCTCGGGTGTGAAGCCCAGTCGGCCAAGTGCGCCGCGCTTGAGGTTCTGGACCAGCACGTCGGCATCCTTGAGTAGCCGCGCCAGTTCCGCGCGTCCACCATCGGACCGCAGGTCGAGCGCGACCGAGGTCTTGCCGCGGTTGAGCCAGACGAAATAGCTCGATTGCCCCGCTGCGACGGCATCGTAGCCGCGCGCGAAGTCACCCTCGGGACGTTCGATCTTGATCACCTCGGCGCCGGCATCGGCAAGACGCGAGGTGGCGAAAGGCGCCGCCACCGCCTGCTCGACGGCAACGACCTTCAGGCCGGCAAGGGGGAGGGTCATCAGAAGCTCCGCGGCAGGCCGAGCACGTGCTCGGCGACATAGGACAGGATGAGGTTGGTCGAGATCGGCGCGACCTGATAGAGGCGCGTTTCGCGGAACTTGCGCTCGACGTCGTACTCGCAGGCGAAGCCGAAGCCGCCGTGGAACTGGATGCAGGCGTTGGCCGCCTCCCAGCTGGCCTTCGCTGCGAGATACTTGGCCATGTTGGCCTCGGCGCCGCAGGGCTTCCCCTCGTCGAAGAGCGCGCAGGCCTTGTAGCGCATGAGGTTGGCGGCCTCGACCTCGATATAGCTTTCCGCGATGGGGAACTGCACGCCCTGGTTCTGACCGATGGGACGGCCGAAAACGGTGCGCTCGCCGACGTATTTCGCAACCCGGTCGATGAACCAGTAGCCGTCACCGATGCATTCTGCCGCGATCAGCGTGCGCTCGGCGTTGAGCCCGGTGAGGATGTACTTGAAGCCCTTGCCCTCTTCGCCGATCAGGTTCTCCTCGGGGATCTCGAGGTTGTCGAAGAAGAGCTCATTGGTCTCGTGGTTGACCATGTTGGGGATCGGGCGGACCTCCATGCCCGAGCCCATCGCCTCCTTGATGTCGACGAGGAAGATCGACAGCCCCTCGGATTTCTTCTTCACCTCCGAAAGAGGCGTGGTGCGGGCGAGCAGGATCATCAGATCGGAGTGCTGCACCCGGCTGATCCAAACCTTCTGCCCGTTGATCACATAGCGGTCGCCCTTCTTGATGGCGGTGGTCTTGATCTTGGTGGTGTCGGTGCCGGTGGTCGGCTCGGTCACCCCCATGGATTGCAGGCGCAGCTCGCCCGAGGCCAGCTTGGGCAGGATGCGGCGGCGCTGCTCCTCGGAACCATGCCGCACGAGCGTGTTCATGTTGTACATCTGGCCGTGGCAGGCGCCGGAGTTGCCGCCAGCGCGGTTGATCTCCTCCATGATCACCGAGGCCTCTGTCAGCCCCAGTCCCGAGCCGCCGTATTCCTCGGGGATCAGCGCGGCCATCCAGCCGGCTTTGGTCAGCGCGTCGACGAACTCTTCCGGATAGCCGCGGGCCTCGTCGATCTTGCGGTGGTACTCGTCGGGAAACTGGGCGCAGAGCGCGCGCACTGCATCGCGAATGTCCTGAAAGTCTTCTTCAACGTGCTGAAGCAACGCGCTCTCCTTCCGTCGGCTTACCTGCGCCCGGGGGCGCCCTGGTCTGCAGACTGCCGCATCGCGGCGGATCAGCGGAAATACGGGTTTGTCATGGGGGCCATATGTTCAGTCTATGGCCCCTCCGGTTGACGCGCGGAGGGTCGGTTCAGCTTTCGGCAGGCGCGGGGTTTCGGCGCCAGCGCGCCGGGCCGAGCCGGTGTACCGATTGCCCGGTGCTGTCCACCGCCACGGTCACCGGCATGTCACGGATCTCGAACTCGCGGACCGCCTCCATGCCGAGGTCCTCGAAGGCGACCATGCGCGCGCCCCGGATCGCCCGCGATACCAAAACCGCCGCGCCGCCCACGGCGATGAGGTAGGTCGCGCCGGCTGCAGCGATGCGCTCGACTGCATCGGGCCCGCGCTCTGCCTTGCCGATCATCGACAGCAGCCCCTGGTCGAGCATCATCTGCGTGTAGCTGTCCATCCGGGTCGAGGTGGTCGGCCCGGCGGGGCCCACCACCTCGGAGCCGACCGGATCAACCGGCCCGACGTAGTAAATAACCCGGCCCTGCAGTGAGAAGGGTAACGTCTCACCCCGCGTGAGGATCTCGCTGATACGCCGGTGAGCGGCATCGCGCCCCGTGAGGATGTGCCCGCTCAGCAGCAGCAACTCTCCGGGCTGCCACTGGGCCATTTCCTCCTTGGTTAGCGTGTCGACATTCACCCGGCGCAGGGTCCTGTCAGACGCGCTGCCGTCGATCTCGGGCCAAAGCGAGAGGTCGGGTGGATCGAGGTAGACCGGACCCTCGCCGGTGAGCGTCACCTTGGCGTGCCGGTTTGCCGCGCATTGCGGCATCAGCGCCACCGGCTTCGATGCGGCATGAGTCGGGTAGGACGTGACCTTCGCGTCGACCACCGTGGTCAGCCCGCCGAGCCCCTGCGCGCCGATCCCCAGGGCGTTGATCCGCCGATAGAGTTCGACCCTCAACTCCTCCTCGGGTGTTGCGGGGCCGCGCTCCAGCAGGTCGTGCATGTCGATCTCGTCCATCAGCGCGCGCTTGGAAAGCAGCATGGCCTTCTCGGCGCTGCCGCCAACACCGACCGAGATCACCCCGGGTGGGCACCAGCCTGCACCCAAGCCCTCGACGGTCTCAACAACCCAGTCGGCGACCGAGGCAGCGGGGTTGAGCATGGCATAGCGTGCCTTGTTCTCCGAGCCTCCGCCCTTCGCGGCCACCATCAGCTCGAGCCTGTCACCAAGACAGCTCTCCACGTGTGTCACGGCCGGGGTGTTGTCGCGGGTGTTGCGCCGGGCGAAGATCGGGTCGGACACCATCGAGGCGCGCAGCGGATTACCCTCGTCGAGATAGGCAAGGCGGACACCTTCGTTGATGCACTGCTCCAATGTCCGGTCGCCGGAGATCGTCACCGACTGACCGAGGCGCGCGAAGACCGTCACCATTCCGGTGTCCTGGCAGACAGGGCGGTGGCCGAGCGCCGCCATCCGCGCACTTTGCAGGATCTGGCCGATCGCGTCCCGTGCTGCGGGACTCTCCTCGCTCCGATAAGCCTCGGTGAGGCGTCGCATGTAGTCCGGCGCGTGGTAGACCGCGATGTACTGAAGCGCTGCGCGAATCGTTTCGGTGATGTCCTCGCCTCGGATCGTGGTCATTGTGTCTCCCTCCCTCACGCGCGCAAGGATGCAGCACGTCACAGATATTTGCGAGTGCGCCGGCCAGAGCGGAATCCTATTGCCGCGTGAAGAACATCCAATGGGCGGTCGTGAGCGATACGTTTCTTGGCTATCACCCCGAAAGACCCGGCTTGAGGCGCTCGGCTGAAGGCTACGTGTGGCTTATTTCTAAGGACTGTCCGTCATCAAATAATTTGGGACCCGGAATGCTCAGCCGGTCAGGAGGGTCTGGCTCATACTGTTCGAGGTTAGGCCGCCTGAGTTCGGTTGAGCAAGCGGCGCTGGCGGATGGTGTCGGACTTGATCCTCCTTCGTTCGGCTAAGATGGCTTTGGCGCGACCGAAGTAGACGTCGGCCGGGGTGACGTTTTAACCGCCCCGGGTTTACCGGAGAGTAAAACTCTCAAGAGGTGAGCCTCATGACAGACAAGAAACACAGCCCGAGCTACACGGCCGAGTTCCGCGCGCGCGGCGTTCGGCTCTTCCGCGAACATCGCTCTGATTACAGCAGCGACAGTGCCGCCTACCGAGCAATTGCCTCGAAGCTGGGCTGTTCGACTTTCAGCCTGCGGGACTGGTGTCGGCGGGCCGCGCGTGATGCAGGCGAACTGTCCGGACCGACGAGCGAGGAGAAAGCACGGATCAAGGCCCTGGAGCGTGAGAACCGTGAACTCAGGCAAGCCAACGAGATCCTGAAGAAGGCCAGCGCATATTTCGCTGCGGCGGAGCTCGACCGCCCATTCCGCAAATGATCGCGTTCATCGACGATCATCGTGGCGTCTTTGGTGTCGGGCCGATCTGCCGGGTTCTGGGGATCGCATCATCGACGTATTATGTCTTCAAGGCGGTGGAGCGCGATCCGGAGCTGGCATCGGGCCGGGTCCGCCAGGATCGGCAGGACATGGCAGCGATCAGGCAGGTCTTCGATGGCAGGCGGGGACGATATGGCGCGCGCAAGGTCTGACACCAACTGCGCCGTGAAGGGCGCGACATCGCTCGCTGCACGGTGGAGCGGCTGATGAAGGTGATGGGATTACAGGGCGTTGTCCGCGGGAAGAAGGTCATCACGACCAACCCCGATGCGGCCCAGCCTTGCCCGGACGACAAGGTGAACCGCGTTTTCGCGGCAGACATGCCGAACCAGTTCTGGGTCAGCGATTTCACCTATGTCTCAAGCTGGCAGGGCATGGTCTACGTGGCCTTCATCATCGACGTCTTTGCCCGCAAGATCGTAGGCTGGCGCGTCTCGACCTCGATGACCACCGGTTTCGTCCTTGATGCCCTGAACCAGGCCATCTGCCAGCGGGCGCCGTCCGAGGCTGACAAGCTGATCCACCACAGCGACCGCGGCAGCCAATACCTGTCGATCCGATACACCGAGCGGCTCGCCGAGGCAGGCATCGACACCTCAGTCGGCAGCGTCGGCGATTCCTATGACAACGCCCTGGCAGAAAGCATCATCGGTCTGTTCAAGACCGAGGTCATCAAGTTCCTCGGCCCCTGGAAGTCCGTTGGTCAGGTCGAATGGGAAACCCTGAAATGGGTCGACTGGTATAACAACACCCGCCTGCACAGCGCCATAGGATACATCACGCCGCACGAAGCAGAGGAGGCATTCTACGAAAACTTGAACGCTGCTGAAAAAGCGGCCTAATCAATGAACCAGAAACTCTCCGGTAAACCCGGGGCGGTTCAATCTCGGCCAGCCTGCTTATCTCGTGGTCCGACTTCACCCAGCGCAGCGCGTCGGTCAGCCCCTCGAGGTTGCGGAACTGCAGCTGCGGCAGCGCGTCCCCCAGCGCGGCCATCCGGGCCGGGTTCCAGCTGATCGAATTGAAGTCGACCGCGATGCGCGCCGCGCCGAAGCCCCGGCGCTCGAGCTCGCGTGCCATCACCTGCTCGGGGCAGGCGGTGTCGGGGTAGCCGACGACATCGGTGATCCAGCCGCCCTCGCGGCAGGGTTCGGCATCAAGCTGGCGCAGCACGAACCACGGCGCACCCTCGCGCGGGAGGAACACCGCGCGATACATCGTCTCGGAAACGCTGTAGCCCGAGACCCACGCAAGGCTCTCGCCACTGTCGAGGACCAGCAGGTCGCAACCCGCCTCGGCCATCGCGGCGCGGGCCTTCTCGATCCGCCAGAGGTATTCGGCGGGGATCTCAGTTGCCATCGTCGACGCCGCAGATGTCCATGATCGTGAGCATGTAGATCTTGATCAGGTCGAGGTAGTCGGCAATGTCCACGCGCTCGTCCGGCATGGTGTTGTAGCGCCCGCCGCTGCCGCAGACGATGCCCTCCATGCCGCCCAGTTCGTAGAGGTGCCCGGCGTCCGAGCCATAGAACCGCGTCGGGGTGATGGCGCCGGTCGGCTGCGGCTCGCCGCGCACGGCCTCATAGGCGGCGTTGATCGCGCCGACGATGGCGCTGTCGCGGCGCACCTCGTAGGGCGGCATCAGCGACAGGCCCTGCTCTTCCATCGTGTCCATCGAGATCAGCTTGGTCTTGAGGCCCGGGTAGCGCGCGCGCAGCGCCGTCAGTTCAAGCTCCATGTCGGCCAGCACGCCGTCGCGGGTCTGGCCCGGCGCATAGCGCGACGAGCCTTTCAGCACGCAGAAATCCGCCACTTGCGGAGGGCGCCATTCCTCCAATTCGCGGCCGAGGGCGGCCTTGAACACGCCGACATGGCAGCGGTTGACCGAAGCGTGCTCCGGGCTCTGCGCGCCCGAGAAGGTCATGGCGTTCAGCCGCCCCACGAGATCGCAGCCCGCGACAAGCGCATCGACCGCTTCCTCGCGCTTCGACAGGTGGCGGGTGTCGCCGGTCAGCTCGATCTGGAACTTGAGCGCGGCGCTGTGCATGGTCACCGCGACAAGGTCGCTGGGTTCGCCATTGACGAAATAGTCGGCACGGATGCCGTCGCGCAGCAGTGCCTCGGTGCCGACGCCGCCCTGCAATTCGCCGACCACATAGGTCAGGATGACGTCGCCCTTGAGCTTCACGCCAGCCGCCTGCAGCGCCCGGACCGCGCAGAAGAAGGCGGCGTTCGAAGACTTCATGTTCGAGACGCCGATGCCGTAGATGAACTTGTCATCCACCAGCCCGCCCCAGGGATCGACGGTCCAGCCCTCGGTCACCGGGTTGGTGTCGAGATGGCCGTTGTACATCAGGCTGTGGCCGCCGCCGGTGCCCTTCAGCACGCCGATGGCATTGCTGCGGCCCTTCTCGCCGAAGCCGTGGATGTAGGCGTCGACGCCGATCGCGCCCATTTCCTCGACCATGCGTTTGACCAGAACGGTTTCGCCCTCGGTCTCGGAGTAGGTCTTGTGCTTGATCATCATCGACACGAAGTCGGTGGCATCCTTGGCATCCTTGGCGTCGATGCTGTCGAGCAGCGTAGTGCGGTCCATCAGTCTGTCCTTGGAGTTATGCGCTGTGGGTCGAGGCGGGGGGAGTGACCGCCTCCAGCAATTGGCGCGTGTAGGGCGCGCGCCCGGGGTCGGTGATGCTTTCGGCGTCGGCGATCTCGACCAGGTCGCCGCGGTACATCACCGCGATCCGATGCGCGATCTGGCGCACCAGGTTGATGTCGTGGGTGATGAAGACATAGGCCGCGCCGGTGTCGCGATGCAGCTCCATCAGAAGCTCGATCACCGAGGCCTGCACCGAGACGTCCAGCGCCGATGTGATCTCGTCGCAGATCACCAGCCGGGGGTTCGACAGGAAGGCGCGGGCGATGGCGATGCGCTGCTTCTCGCCGCCCGACAGCTCGTGCGGGTAGCGGTCGATGTAGCTCGCCGGAAGGCGCACGCGCTCGAGCATCGCGGCGATCCGGTCACGGGCGCTGCCCTGTCCCTTGCCATAGAGCCTGATCGGCCGGGTGAGGATCTCGGAGATCCGCTGGCGCGGGTTCAGCGAGGCGTCGGGATGCTGGAAGATGATCTGCACGTCGCGCCGGTAGTCCGCATCCATGTCGGAAAGACCGCGCACCGGCTTGCCGTCGATCTCGATCAGCCCCTCGAAGCGGTTGAGGCCGGTCATCGCCTTGGCCAGCGTCGATTTTCCCGAGCCGCTTTCGCCGACGATGCCCAGCACCTCGCCGGGGCGAAGGTCCAGCGTCACCGCGCGGCTGCCCACGACGATCGGGGACTCGCGGCGCACCAGCCTGTCGATCGGCGATTTGCGGCCATAGCTCACGGTCACGTCGCGCACCGAGACCAACGGCTTCTGTGCCGCCTCCAGCGGTTTGACGAGCCGCCGCTCGGGTTGCGGCGCGGCGGCGATCAACGCCTTCGTGTAGGCATGGCGGGGGGCGCGGAACAGCGCGCCGGTTTCACCCTCCTCGACGATCACCCCCTTTTGCAGGACGGCGACCCGGTCGGCGGTCTGCGACAGCAGCGCCAGATCGTGCGAGATATAGAGCGAGGCCACGCCGGTCTCTTGCTGGAGGCCGGCAAAGAGGTCGAGGATCTGCCGGGCGGTGATCACATCGAGAGCCGTGGTCGGCTCGTCGAAGATGATGAGCTCGGGGTTGCAGGCAAAGGCGGTGGCAATGACCACGCGCTGCTTCTCGCCGCCCGACACCTCGTGCGGCATGCGCTGCATCATCTCGCGCGGGGTCTTGAGCCCGACATGCGCGAGGCGCTCCTCGCCCTCGGCCCAGGCCTGCGCCGGCGAGAGCTTCTGGTGCCGGACCAGCACTTCGGCCAGCTGTTCCCCAAGCCGGAGCGTGGGGTTGAGCGAGGTCGCCGGATCCTGGAACACCATCGAGACCCGGCTGCCGCGGATGTCCGACATCTGCCGTTCGGATTGCGCTCGCAGGTCGGTCTGCCCGAGGAAGATGGCTCCGGCATTCTCGCGGGCATTGCCGGCAAGGTGGCGCATGATGGCGCTTGCCATGCTCGACTTGCCCGACCCGCTTTCGCCCACCAGCCCGAGGATCTCGCCGCGGTCGATGGCCAGGTCGATGCCGTTGAGCACCTGCACCGCGCCGCCCTTGACTTCATAGGCCAGCGAGTAGTCCTCGACCCGGAGCACCTTGGTTGTCTGTGTCATGTCCGGTCCTCAGGTGCGGGGGTTCAGGGCATCGCGCAGCCCGTCGCCCAGAAGGTTGAAGCCGATGGCGGTCAGGGCGATGGCGGCGCTCGGCCACAGCAGGATCCAATAGGACCGGTGCAGGTATTGCCGCGCCTCCGAAACCATCAGGCCCCAGTCGGTGGCCGGGGGCTGTGCGCCGAGGCCGAGGAACGACAGGGTTGCGAACAGCATCACCGCAAAGGACACCCGGATGGTCATCTCGACGACGATCGGCGCGATCACATTGGGCAGCATTTCACGCAGCACGATGTAGCTCGCCCGCTCGCCGCGCGCGATGGCCGCGCTGACGTAGTCCTGCTTGCGCACGGTCAGCGCCACGGAGCGGCTGATCCGTGCCATCGAGGGCATGAAGGCAATGGCGATGGCCAGCAGCGCGTTCACCGAGTTCGAGCCCAGCAGCGACACGACCATTAGCGCCATCAGCAGGGACGGGATCGCCATCACGGCATCGTTGGTGCGCATGATGAACTCATCCGCGCGCCCGCCCAGATAGGCCGAGCCGGTGCCGATGATCGCGCCGCCGAGCGTGCCGATCACCGTGGCGAGCACCGCCATCAGCACGGTCCAGCGCGCGCCGTCGAGAAGCCGGCTGAAGATGTCGCGGCCATATTGATCGGTGCCCAGCCAGTGCTCGGCAGAGGGGCCCTTGTAGCGGGCGAGGGCAGACATGTCCTCGGGTCCGTAGTGGGTGAGATAGCCGCCGAAAAGTGCCGCGATCAGGATCAGCCCGACGATGAGGCATCCCAGCGCTCCCTGCGGGCTCCGCAACAGGCGGCGCAGAAACTCAATCATACTGGATCCTCTTGTCGAGCCAGGCATATATGAGGTCGGCGGCGAAGTTCACGATGGAATAGGTGGCGGCCATGATCATCACGCCGGCCTGGATGACCGGCAGGTCACGGGCCTGGATTGCCGACATCAGCGAGCGGCCTATGCCCGGGATCGAGAAGATCTCTTCGACCACGATGATGCCGCCCAGAAGATAGCCGACATCCAGCGCCACGATGGTGATGGTCGGCAGAAGCGCGTTGCGCAGCCCGTGACGGAACAGCACCCGGCGCCGGGTCAGGCCCTTCAGGCGCGCGGCGCGGATGTAGTCGGTGTGCATGACGTCCACGAGCTCCGAGCGCACCATGCGCGAGACGTGGGCGATCATCATCACCGAGGCGACGCAGACCGGCAGCACCAGCCGTTGCAGGCCGCCCCAGAAGTCCTCGGACAGCGGCACGTAGCCGGCGGGCGGCAGGATGCCCCAGAGGTCGGCGACCAGCACGACGGCCAGCGTCGCGGTGACGAACTCGGGCAGCGAGACGCCGATATAGGACACGAAACCGACCGCAACGTCGGCGATCTTGCCGCGGCGCACGGCGGCGATGATCCCCATCGGGACCGCCAGCACCAGCATCAGCGCCAGCGCGAGCACGGCCAGCGTGAGCGAAGTCCCAAGCGCCGAGAACAGCGCGGGTCCGACCGGCTGGCCGGTGCGCAGCGAGGTGCCGAAGTCGCCCTGGATCACCGCGCCGGCCCAATGCAGGTACTGCATCCAGATCGGATCGTTGAGGCCCATCTGCTCCCGCAACGCGTTCAGCGCTTCCTGCGTGGCATTCTCTCCCAGCATCATGACGGCGGCATCCGCGGGCAGGATCTGGGTGATGCCGAACACGAGGATCGAGACGACGAACAGCGTGTAGAAGATCAAGGCGATGCGCTTGAGGATATAGCTCTCTGACACGGAACTTCCCTGTGCTTTGGCCTGCTCCGCGTGGGAGCAGGCCGGTCAGTTAATGGTTCAGCCCCGGGTCGGCGCCGAGGCTTCGAGCCAGGCGTGATCGAGACGGAACACCGAGGCGCGCGGGTGGATGTCGTAGCCCTGCATCCAGCTGCGCTTGGCGCCGAGCACGTCGAAGAACGCCGGGATGATCGAGGGCACTTCCTCGTTCATCAGCGCCTGCGCCTGGGTATAGAGCTTGGTGCGGGCGGCGGGCTCGATGGTGGCACGGGCGTTGGCGACGAGCTCGTCGAAGGCCGTGTTGTTCCACCGCGTCTCGTTCCAGGCGGCGTCCGAGGTGAACAGCAGCTTGAGGATGCCGTCAGGCGTCGGCTGCATGTTGTAGAAGCCGACGTAGAAGGCGCCCTTGGTCCAAACCTGATCCAGGTAGGTGGCATGCGGCATCGTCGTGACGTTGATGGTGATGCCCGCTTCCTTGGCCATCTCGCGCAGGGCGACGGCCAGTTGCACGCGGATCGCCGGGCGGTCCGAGGCGATCAGCTCGGCCTCGAAACCATCGGGGAAGCCGGCCTCGGCGAGCAGCGCGCGCGCCTCCTCGAGGTTCTGTTCGCGCTGCGGCAGGGCCTCGAAGAAGGGATAGGATTCGTTCAACGGGGTGTCGTTGCCCTTGACGCCGAAGCCCTCGGTCATGAAGTCGACCATGGCCGCGCGGTCCACGGTCAGAGCCAGCGCGCGGCGCACGCGCGGGTCGTCGAAGGGCGCGATGTCGGTGCCGAAGTTCACGTTGCAGAACTGGCCCGACGGCGACCGCAGCACATCCACGCCGTCCTGGCCTTCGAGGCGAAGGAAATCGTTCGGGGCGAGCGTCGCGATCATGTCGATGTCGCCGGCCATCAGCGACGAGACCTGCGCGCCGAGGTCGGGGAAGACATGCATCTCGATGCGATCGAGATAGGGGCGCTCGGGGTCGTAGTAGTCCGGGTTCTTCTCGACGACGATGAGGCGATCGGGCTCGTAGGAGACCAGCTTGAACGGGCCGGTGCCATTGGCTTCGCTGCGCAGGCTGTCGAAGGAGCCCTCGATCACCGACGCCGGGATGATGCGGGCGTTGTTGTAGGCCAGCGCCACAGGAAGGTCGGCATAGGGCGAGGTCAGCGTGAAGCGCACGGTCACCTCGTCCACCGCCTCGACCGAGGCGATCGGGCCGACGTTGTTGCGCCCCGGCGAGGCGAAATCGGGGTTGAGGATCGCTTCGAACGAGGCGACGACGTCCGCCGCGGTGCAGGCCGAGCCGTCGTGGAAGGTGACGTCCGGGCGCAGCACGAAGGTCCAGACCGTCAGGTCGTCGTTGACGTCCCAGTCAAGGGCGAGATCGGACTCGGCCTGCATGTCGCGGCCAAGGCGGGTCAGGCCCGAATACATCAGCTCCGCCGCCATGTATTCCGGGTTCACCCGGCTCAGCAGCGGGTGGATGACGCTCACCGCCTGGTCGATGGCGACGCGCAGCGTGCCGCCGGCCTCGGGCGCGGCCTGCGCCATGACGGATTGCGGAAGGATGCTGGCGATGGCGGCCAGCGATACGCTGCTCGACAGAAACGCACGTCGATTGAAGGGCATGGGGAACTCCTGTTGGGCTTTAGTTGTCTGGGTTGAGGTCTGGATTGAGATCGGGGGCGAAATCCGCGGCGAGATAGGCGAGGATCGTCTTGGCCAGCGCCGACAGGTCGGCACGGCTGGTGTGCTCCTGCGCGCCATGCGCGTTCGAGTCCGGTCGGATCAGGCCGCCGAGGTTGACTTCCTGCAACACCCCGGCGCGCTGGATGTAGCCGGAATCCGAGGCGCTGGCAGCGGCGAATTTGACAAAGTCGCCGGGGGCGTATCCGAAGCCCTGCTGCACCGCCCGGATCCAGCGCGGGGTGTGCGGCCCCTCGGGATCGGCGGTGGGGATCAGGTGGCCGATCAGGTCGATGTCCAGCGCCGCCCCGGCGGGGCAGGCGGCCCGGATCGCCGTCTCGATCTCGGCGCGGGCGGTCGCGAAATCCTCTTCGGGGGCGTAGCGCCGCGAGACCACGAAGACGAAGCGGTCCGGCACCTGCCCGCCGCAGGTGCCGCCCGCGGCGACGGTCACGGCGATCTGCCCGGCGAGCGGCGCGGCACCCGGCGGCACCGGCAGCTCCGAGGTGCGGGCAAGGACGGCGGGCCGCAGTTCCTGCACCGCCTGCATCATCGGCAGCGCGGCCTCGATGGCGTTGACGCCCTGTTTCGAGCGGTCGGCGGCATGGGCGGCGAAGCCGGTGACGGTGACCTGCAGGTTGAAGCTGCCGAAGCAACCGCCCCAGATCCGCGGCCCCGCCGAGCCGTTGAAGTTGAGCAGATGGCCGTCGATCATCCCCTGTTCGGCGAGGTAGCGGATGCCCGGGTAAAGCCCGCCCTCTTCGTCCGAACACAACAGCAGCTGCGGGCGGTAGGCCAGCGGCACCCCGGCCTTGTGCGCCGCGCGAAGCGCATGCACCGCGGCCGCGACGGCACCCTTCATATCCGCCGCTCCGAGGCCGTAGAGCCGGCCGTCGTTTTCGGTCAGCGCGAAGGGATCGGTCTGCCAGCCCGAGGCGGCGCAGACCGTATCGGTGTGGAAATACAGGCTGCACACCGGGCCGCTGCCGGGGATGTCGGCGATCAGGTTGACCCGCGCGCCATGAGCGGGCCCGCGTGGAACATGCCAGAGCTCTTGGGGTACCGTGACGCGCCGGGTGAGCATCGGCAGCTCGGCGAGCACATCCTCCATCAGCGCTGCGAAATCGGCATATCCCGCACCGGGCGGGAAGCTCGTGTCCGTTGCCACCATCCGGGCAAGGTCCGCGACGGCGAGGTCAAGCTCGGAGTCGATGAGCGACATCGCGGTGTCGAGTACGTCTGTCCCGGTCATGCGAAACCTTCGGTGTCTTGAGATAAACTATAAACTATATATAAATGATGTTCAGTCAGGCTTGACGTCAATGCTGAAACAGCGAAGGTCATGGATATGGCGTGCCTGCGCGCCCTGAGAGCGTTGGAGTGATCAAATTTCAGTCAATACACCCCCAGTTGTGCCTATTTATAGGGCAATATACGATCAGCTGACCAGAAGAATCGAAACCGGCGTCTGGCCGGCGGGAACGGTGTTGCCGTCAGAAACGGCGCTTGCACAGGAATTCCGCGTCTCAATCGGCACGATCCGGCGCGCTCTGGGGGAGCTCGCCGCCGGCGGTGCGGTGACGCGTCGGCGCAAGACCGGGACCGTGGTCACCGGCCGCACCCCGCGCCATTCGCTACGCATCGTCTACAACTACTTCCGGCTGCACTCCCGCGCCGGTGACCTGCAGAATTCGAGCGCCAAGGTGCTGCGGATGCGCCAGCGCCTGTCGACCGAGGCCGAGACCGAGCGGCTGGCGCTGGCCGAGCCGACGATGGTGCATGAGATTCACCGCCTCCGCCTGGTTGGCGGGCGTCCGGTCATGCACGAGACGGTGATCCTGCCGATGCACCTGGTGGCGGACTTTCCGACGCAGGCCGACGAGGTGCCGCAGCTGATGTACCTGACGCTCTGGCATGACTACGGGCTGAAGATTTCCGCCATCCGCGAGCAAATCGAGGCGGAGCTGGCGGATGCGACGGACATTGAACTGCTGGGGCTGGACTCCCCGGCCGCCGTTTTGGTCCTGCGCGAGGTCGCCTATGATGAGATGGCGCAGCCGATCCTGCTGAACGACCACCGCGCCTGCACGCGCGCCGACGTATATATTAACGAGATCCAGTAGCAGAGCGCATCCGCGCGAAGGCCCCGAGCCGAGGCGCCTCGGCGGGACCTACCTGGTGAGTTCGGCAGATGGTCAAGCGTCTACCGACAATTCCGACGTTGGACACTAGCGGGTCTCTGGGAGACCAGCATGGATGTCTTGAACGAGAGCGGAGCCGTGCCAAGCGCCCTGCAAATGATCGACAGCACCGTGATCCGCGCCCACCATCAGGCAGCCGGCGCTAAAGGGGGGCGCCACGACAGAGTTGCGGCTGTTCTCGAGATGGCTTTACGACAGAGTTCCACCTTCTCGTCAACGCACACGGGCTCCCCATGAGGACAGAGATCGTGCCTGGTCAGACCGGACTCGCGGCTTCGATCTGGTGATGGAGGACAATCTGCCCCTTCCGAGCGTGCTTCTCGCGGATCGCGGCTGCGATGCAGACAAGATCAGGAAGGGCATGGAGGCGCGCAACGTCCTGCCCGTGATACCGATGCGCAAGTCCCGCAAGAAGCGGATTGGTGTCGATCGCTCGCTGTATCGCTTGCGTAATCTGGTCGAACGCTGCTTCAGCAAGCTCAAGAACGCCAGGCGTGTCGCGACACGCTACGACATAACGGCGGAAAGCTTCCTCGGTTTCATTGACATCACTTCGATCCGCCTCTGGATCCGTCATTTGTCAACATTACCTAAGTTCCGGAATGGCCCAGCGGGTGCATCAGCCTATTGGCCCAGCCGAAGATCGCGATCGAGTGGATCAGATCGACGATCTCGAACGGCTCCATTCCGCTGGCCTTCAGGCGCTTGATATGTGCCGTGGTGGCGGTCGGCGGGGTCTGGGTCAGGCTCTCTGCCAGCGCAAGGATGGCCTGATCTCGCTCCGAGAGCGTCTCGGGCTGCGCGGTCCAGAGCGCCGCGATCAGCGCGGACGATCCGGAAAGCTTGTGGTGCTGGCGGGCGTGGACGTTGGCGCAATACTGGCAGCCGTTGACCAGCGAGGCGCCAAGCGCGCCAAGCTCGCGGTCGGCGCGGGGCAGGCCGCCCTCGGCATACATGATCGCGTTGAACAGCGTGGTTCGCGCGACGTAGCTTTCGGGATCATGCGCAAGCGTGCGCACATAGGGTGAGACCTTCTTGGCCGAGGGGGTCACCTTCATCGCCTCAAGCTGGGCGGGCGTCGCATCCTCCACCTCGACGGGCGGCATATGCGGCGACCATTTCAGCGCCTTGAGGCGGATGCGGGGCAGTGTGCGGGGGGCGCCGTTCGGCGTGGTCATGCGCAGACCTCCTCAAGAAGCGAAAGCCCGTGCGCGATGCGGATCTGAAAGCACACAAAGGCCAGAAGTTCCGACAAGGCGATCACCTGTGGCACGCTCAGGCCGACGTCCAGTAGCGCCTGCAGGTGCCCGGGGCCAGATTTTCCCGGGTCGGTGGCGATCATGTCCGCATGAACGGCCAGGGCGCGCTGCAGCGGGTCGGTGGGCGTCTCGCCGGTGGCCAGCGCTGCGAGCGCTGGGTCGTCGGGCAGGGCGTAGCCCGCCAGCAGCACGTCGTTGCCTGCGCTGAGCGCCACGCGCCGGGCGATGGCGGCGCGCAGCGGAGGTGCGAGGCCGAGGTCATCTTCCGGCGCGAGCACCGAGGTACGGCAAGCTTCGGCGCCGATCGCATACTCCGGGCGCTGCCCGCGCAGGGCGAAGACCTCGCCCGCGGGATTGAGCCCGGCTGCGCGGTCCATCGCGTCGGCGGTGCGGGGGGGTGGTGTCATGGCGAAGTCCTTGGTCATTGCGGCCCCATCACCAGATCCGGCAGCCAGAGCGTGATCTGCGGGAACCCCGCGATCAGGATCAGCACCAGCACCGGAGGGATCATCAGCGGCAGGATCGCCACGGCGAGGCGTTCAAAGCGCACGCCCGACACCGCCGACATCAGGTAGAGCCCGACGCCGAGCGGCGGCGTCGCGATGCCCAGCAGCAGTGCCAGCGTGATGATCATGCCGAACTGCACCCGGTCGATGCCAAACGCGTCGGCGGCGGGCAGCAGCAGCGGCAGCAGGATGATCTTGGCCGGCGAGGCTTCCATGAAGCAGCCGATCAGCACCAGCAGCACAATGGTGAAGGTCAGGAACACCCAGCGTTGGCTGATCGTCTCGAGGATGCCCGAGGCGAAGGCCTGCGGCACCTGCTCGAAGGCAAAGAGCCAGCCCATGATCTGCGAAAAGCCGATGATCAGCATGATCAGCGACGACAGCACCGCGCTTTCCACCAGCGCGTCCCACACCCCCTTGAACGACAGCGAGCGGTAGAACAGGCCGATCAGGATCGAGTAGCCGCAGGCGATCACCCCGGCCTCTGTGGCGGTGGCAAAGCCGAAGACGATGGCGCCAAGGATGATGCCCGGCGCGACGAGCGCTGGCAGACCCTCGACCGCGGCGCGGCGAACGTCGGAGCAACTGGCGCGCGGCTCGTGCGGCATCTCAACCCACTGCGCGACGGTGCGGATGTAGAGAATGAAGCTCAGCGCCACCAGAATGCCGGGCACCACGCCTGCGAGGAACAGCCGGGCGACGGATTCATTGGCCAGCCACGCATAGACGATGAGGCTGATCGAGGGCGGCACGATCGGGCCAACGAGCGAGGTTGCGACGGTCAGCGCGGCGGCGAACTCGGGCTTGTAGCCCCGCGCGCGCATCGCTTTCACCTCAAGCTGTCCGAGACCGGCAATGTCGGCGGTGGCGGCACCGGACACCCCGGCGAAGAGCAGCGAGGCGATGACGTTGACATAGGCCAGACCGGCACGGAAGTGGCCGACGAGGGCGAGGCAGAAATTGAAGATCCGATCGGTCAGCCCAATGGCGTTCATCAGGTTGCCGGCGAGGATGAAGAAGGGGATGGCCAGCAGCGCGGGCTTGGCGGCGCCGTCGAGGATCTGCTGCGGCACGACCATCGACATGTCGCCGAAGCCAGCCCAGTAGAGCCCGGCGATGGAGCCGGCGCCGATCGCCATGGTGACCGGCACGCCGAGCAGCATCAGCAGGATGAACCCGCCGATCACGATGAATCCGAGGGTCATTCAACGGCTCCTTGTTCCACCGGGTCGGTCTGCTTGGGAAAGGCGGCGCGGGCCCCGGTGGCGATCGAGAAGAAATCGAGCACGAAATGCGCCAGTACCAGCCCTGCAGAGACGAAGAGCGGCATCGAGCGCACGTAGATCGGCAGGTCGATGCCATCCATCTTGGCGCTCTGCATCGACAGCAGCGCCGGTGCGCCGCGCAAGATGGCCAGCATGACCGCCGCGCCCACCGCGCAGGCAAACAGCGCGGCGATGCGCTTCGGCAGCGACGGCAGCCGGGTGACGAAGATGTCCACCACCACGTCACGGCGCTGGCGGACGTAAACGAAGAGGCCCAGAAGCAGCATCCACACGAACAGCAGCAGCGTCCAGCTGAAGATCCAGCCGTAGGCGACGCCGAAGGCGGATCGCGAAATGACGTTGAACAGGTTGAGCCCGACCATCACGGCAAGGCAGAGCGTCGCCAGCACCTTGAAAAGCTGCGCGATCCCGTCGAGAGCGGCGTTCAGCCCGGCGACCGGCCCGCGAGGGCCGGTGCCGGGTGTGGAGGAGGTGTCCCGGGCAGGCGTCATGGATTACTCGCCGCGCGCCGCTTCGACCGCGTCGAGCAGGCCATCGGGCAGCTCGCCGGCACTGTCGAGATCCGCGTAGAACGCCTGCATCTTCTCGACCAGCGGACCGTTGTCGAAGTCGAAGTTCACGCTGACGCCGTCCTGTGCCTCGAGGTCGGCCTGCAGCGAGGCGGCCTGCTCGGCCAGAAGCTCGCGGCCATAGGCGGCGGCCTCTTCGTGGGCGCGGGTCATCGCGTCCTGCTGCTCGGCGCTGAGAGCTTCCCAGGCGTTCTGGTTCATCATCCAAGACACCGCCTGCGGATATTCGTCGGTGCGGATGATGTTCGGCGCGACTTCGTAGAAGCGCATCGACTCGATCAACTCGGCGGGCGAGGTCACCGCATCGACGATGCCACGGTTCACGCCGTCATAGACTTCGCCCCACGGCAGTACGCGCACTTCGGCGCCAAGGTGGGTCCAGGCGTCGATGATCAGGTCGTTCTGGTACTGGCGCAGCTTCAGGCCTTCGATGTCCGCGGCGGTTTCGACCGGCTCGTTGGACAGCAGCGTGCGGAACGAGCCGCGCGGCATGTCGGGGATGCTGCCGAGGATGGTGATGTTCGCCTCTTCCTCGACGGTGCCGAGCCACGACTGGAACAGCTCGCCGTTGATGAAGTTGGCCCAGTGGTCGTAATCGTCGAACAGGAACGGGGCGACGGCGAAGTTGATGCCCTCTTCCCAGCGCGACATGAACGAGATCGCCGAGGGGGCCAGTTGGATGACGCCTTGGCTCAGCTGTTCGACCACCGAGTCCATCGATCCGATCTGTTCGTTGGGGTAGATGCGCACCTCGATGTCGCCGTCGGTGTACTCCTCCACCAGATCCGCGAAACGCTGATAGGTCTGCCCCTCGAAGCTGTCGGGGGTCATCATCGAGCTGAGGCGCCAGGTTTCGGCGTGCAGCGGCAGGGCGGCGGTGGCGAGGACCGCAGTGCCGGCGAGGCGGGCAAGGAAGGACATGGGTGATCTCCTGTTGTGCAGTTCGAGCGGTGCGCAGGCGGGGCGCCGCGCTTCGGAGCGATTATTCCAGACGCGCATTCTAGGCTTGTCAGTATGCACATTTTGGATAATGATGAGGCCATCATGTCAAGAGAGAATGATAGGATTTTCGACGTCCGGGCGCTTGAAGCCTTCGAAGCCGCCATGTCCTGCGGCTCGATGACCGGTGCCGCGCGCAAGCTTGGGGTCGGGCAGCCGGCGGTGACCCGGCTGGTCCGCGATCTGGAGGCCGAGGTCGGCTTTCAATTGTTTCACCGCAATGGCCCGCGCATTTCTCCGACCGATCGCGGGCTGCGATTCCATGAAGAAGTGCAACGGGTTATCGCGGGTCTGCGGCAGGTTCGCGGGCGTGCCGAGGCGATCCGAGAAGAGCGGTTGCCGTCGCTTGATATCGCTGCAACGCCGACCATGGCGGGCGGGCTCATCGGGCCGTCGCTGCAGGCTTTGGGGGATGAACTGCCCGATCACATGGACCTGCAGACGATGAGCGCCGAGCATGTCGTCCGCGCGGTGCGCAGCCGCACCTCGGATTTCGGCGTGGCAGCCTATCCACTGGATCACATGGGGCTCGAACGGCATGTGATCTGCGAATCCCGTCTGGTGGCCGTGGTCTCTGAGTTTGCGCCCGAAGCGGACCTGAACAGCGCCGCGCCCCTGCCGCTCTCGCGGCTCGATGGCGCCCGGCTGATCACCGTGGGCAATGCCTACCGCATCCGCCATTCCATTGATCTCGCGCTCGAGGCCGAGCGGGTGCGCCCGGCGCAGACGCTCTCGACCAACTCGTCGCTCAACGCGATGATGGCCGCGCGCTCCGGGCTTGGCATTGCGCTGGTCGACCCGGTGACCGCCTTCGGAATCCCTGTACGCGGCGTGACCGTGCTGCCGATCTCGACCGATATTCCCTATTTCTGGGGCCTCTTCAGTGCCGCCGACCGTGCCTTCGCGCCGTCGCAGATGCGCTTTGTCGAGGCCTTCCGCACCGCCTGCCAAGGCATCATTCCCGATTGCACCTTCCAAGACCCGCAGGACCCGGACCTGCTGAAACGGGTCGGAAACCTGATGAGGACGTGACCATGACCGCACCCATTGGCCTTCCCGCCCTGCAAGCCGAACTGGCCCGGCAACGCAGCCTGCTGAACCTGCCGCCGAAGGCCTGGATGCCGCTGACCACGGGCCCCGCCGGGGAAGAGGTGCTCGACGTGGCGATCATCGGCGCGGGGCTCTGCGGTCTCGCCGCGAATGCCGCGCTGGCGATGGAAGGGGTGTTCAAGGTCCGTCTCTTCGATCGTGCGCCGAAGGACCGCGAGGGGCCGTGGATCACTTATGCCCGGATGGAGACGCTGCGCACCGTCAAGGAGGCCGCCGGTCCCGCCCTCGGCATTCCGGCGCTGACTTTCCGCGCGTGGTTCGAGGCGCAATGGGGCACCGAGGCCTGGGACAAGATGGACCTCGCCCCGCGCGAGATGTGGATGGACTACATGATCTGGTACCGCGAGATGACCGGTGCCGATGTGGTCAACGATTGCGACGTGTCCGCGATCGCGCCCGAAGGTACGCTGTTACGGCTGACCACCGCGCAAGGCGAGGTGCTGGCCCGCCGAGTCGTGCTCGCCACCGGGCTCGACGCGCTTGGTGCACCGCGTCTGCCTGCGGCGGCGCGCGGCCTGCCGCGTGGCAAGGTCTATCACTCGGCGGATGAGTTCGACCTCTCGGAGCTGGCGGGCAAGCGGGTGATCGTGGTGGGGGCGGGCGCCTCGGCCATGGACAACGCCGCCACCGCGCTGGAAGCGGGCTGCGCCCGCATGGACTTGCTGGTGCGCCGCGCCGCGATCCCGGTCATCGACAAGTTCACCGGCACCGGCTCGCGCGGGATGACCGCCGGCTACGTCGGCCTGCCTGATGAGGCAAAGTGGGATCTGATGGACGAAGGCGACCGCTTCCCGGTGCCGCCGCCGAAACACTCGGTCGAGCGCGTTGCGCGCCATGCCCACGCCCATCTGCACCTCGGAGCCGCCGTCGAGAAGGTCGAAGAAACCGCGGGCGGCATCCGCGTGACCACGCCCAAGGGTGTGATCGAGGCCGATGTGGCGATCTTTGCCACCGGCTTCGGCGTGGCGCTGGATGAGCGCCCCGAACTTTCGGCCTTTGCTCCGCACATCCGCACATGGGGCGATGTGGTCGGCGCAGACCGGGCGGCGCAGAACCCGGTTCTTGCCGCGCATCCGCACCTTGGAGACGATTTCAGCTTCGAGGAGAAAATCCCCGGTGCCTGCCCGGCGTTGGCGCGGCTGACCTGCTTTGCCTATGCCGCTGTGCCGAGCCACGGCAAGGTGACATCGGGCATCCCCTCGGCCAGCGAAGGCGCGCGGCGTCTGGCGTCTGGTCTGGTACGCTCGCTCTTCGCCGAAGACGCCGACCGGCACCTCGAGCGCTTCCGCGCCTTCGACACGCCCGACATGACCGGCGAGGAATGGCTGCCCTCCGACATGGCCGTCACCGCCTGACGCCATTCCGCCGCGCTCTCCAACCGACATCTCCACCGATCCAAGGACACCTCCCGTGACTGACAGCGACCTGCATTCCAAATCCCTTGTCATCGACGCCCTGCAATGCTCGGACTTCAACCGCGAGCTGCTGCTCGAGGCGCAGAAGGGCGGGGTTACCGCGATCTCGGCCTCCTCCGTGCTGTGGGAGAACTTCCGCGGCGGCATGGATTACGTCATCATGTGGAAGCAGAAGCTGGCCGAAAACACCGATATCGCCATGCCGGTGAAGACGCTGGCAGACATCGAGCGGGCCAAGGCTGAGGGCAAGGTGGGCATCATCTTCGGCTGGCAGAACACCTCGCCGGTCGAGGATCGGCTCGACTACTTCGCGATCTTCAAGGATCTTGGGGTCAACATCATGCAGCTGACCTACAACACGCAGAACTTCTTTGGCGCGGGTTACCTCGAGGAGAAAGACAGCGGGCTGACCGGCTTTGGCCGCGAGGCGGTGGACGCGATGGGCGAGGCGGGGATCATGATTGACCTGAGCCACGTCGGCATCCAGACCTCGCTCGACACCATCGCGCATTCGAAAAAGCCGGTGGCGATCACCCACTGCCTGCCGCGCGGTCTGCGCGACGTGCCCCGCAACAAGCCCGACGAAGTGTTCAAGGCCTGCGCCGAAAAGGGCGGCGTAATCGGCACCTCGCTGTTCGCGCCGGGTCTGGCCAAGGGCAATGATGCGACCGTGGCGGATGTCATCGACGCGATGGAATACACGATGGATCTGGTCGGCGAAGACCACGTGGCCATCGGCACCGACTTCAACCACAACCGTGCCCGCCCGGGCCCGTGGCTGCTTTGGGCCAACAAGGACAAGGGCACCGGTCGGACGCTCACCGAGTTCGGCTCGGCCAAGATCACTAAGCCCGAGGGCATCCGCCGCAACGACGATTTCCCCAATCTGACCGCCGAAATGATCCGCCGTGGCTGGAGCCTCGAGCGCATCGGCAAGGTCCTCGGCGGCAATTGGATGCGCCTGTTCGGGCAGACCTGGACCTGAGTGTCTACGCGGCGGCTGCCTCTTCAGAAGGATGGTGGCCGCGCTGCGCGGGTGATGTGACCCCAGCCTGTGACCAATGCTTAACCAAGCTGAGAGCTTGGCGCTCTGAGCCGGGACCACATGCAGACCCAGCGATTTGCGCGTGGTCCGACCGCGAATGATCACGTTGGGACATGCGACTTCGAGTGACCACGATCATGGAAACGAACGGCCGGAGCGAACGCTTTCGCCGCTGTTTTACATAGTTTGACCTTATACGAGGGTTGAGGGAAGTGGCCCAATTATCTCCCCTGAGCGCTCTTTCTCTATCGCATGGCCTTCGTAACACGTGCCGGGCAGGCCGGCGCGACCCGCAACAGAAACGCGGTCGGCGAGGCCCACGACCAAGTCAGATCACACCGCGCGATGAGGGGGCCGCGAAGAGTGTAAGCGTAAAGCTGCCCGTCACTGTTCTTGGCCGATACATATCCAATTCTTAGCGACGGTGATGCGCGCGCGCATGGCTCGTTCCGCACTTCCGTGGTCCTTGGCGCGGATGGCATCCAAAATGGCGTGGTGCTCGGACAGCACTTTCACCTGCCGCTGCGGTTCATCCAGAATCGTCAGTGAAAGCGATAGGGACACGCCGAAAGCGATCTGGTGTCGCAGCGATTTAAGAGTCCAGACAAAGAACACGTTGTGTGAGGCCCGCGCGACGGCGAGGTGAAACCGCTGGTCTGCTTCTGTCGGCAGTTCTTTTTCCTGCTAGCGAGTTTCCAACTTTCGCAGTGCCTTCTCGATCTTGCGAAGGTCTTCTTGGTCCCGCCGGGACGCCGCCCAACCTGCTTACGACGTAGCCGCACGGACCCTCGGCGTCACTGGACAATGCCCTCGGTGCGGAGCCAGGCAAGTGCGGCCCGAACGACGGGCCGCGATACGCCGAACTCTTGCGTGAGAGATTCCTCGTTGGGCAAACGGATGCGCAATTCGCAAGTTCCGTCGGTATTCCGCGTCAGAAGTTGCTTATAGAACTGATCTGCGAAGGATGGTTTTCCGGCGCTGCTCACGTTTGCCTCCGTTGTGGACGTGCGCACGGTTAGATCTCGATCCCCGCGGCGCGATAGATGCTTTCCATAAGCCGCAATGTTTTGAGGTTGTCCAGCCTATCGGTCTGGAACTTTCGCCCGCTGCGCAGTCCTTCGGTAAAGTCAGTAACCGCGCCGGTGAAGCAGGCCTGGTAGTTGGCCGTGAGGTCATGCAGTGATACGGCGTCTGGTCGCGAGAGCAGCGTGATCCGGTCGCGATCGTAAATTAGGGTGTCGGTCTCGCCCAGAAGTTCCAACCTGTCTGTCGGAAGTGGCGGGTGTCCGGGAGCGGCGATGTTGGCATCGATGACGACCAGCGCGCCATTCTCAGCGCGTAGCTGTATCAACGCGACATCCTCGCCTTTCAGATTCGGGTTAATGCGGTCCAGGGTTGCGCTGACCACGTCCAATTCGCCGATGATCGCGCGCAGAGCATCCAAATGGTGGATCAGCACTTCGAACACCAAGAGGCGCCGGAAATCCGCGAGGTAAGGCTGGCGCCCCAGTAGAAAGGGCTTCTTGCCTTCGTAGTCCCACACTGCCGAGGCGCGGACCGTCATGCGAGCATGACGCAGCCTGCCGACCTCTCCGTCCTGCATCCGTTGCGCGAGCTCGGCGTAATGCGGACGAAAGCGGTAGTTTTCATGAATCATGAAGCGCACGCGCTCACCCACATCAGTGATGAGAGCCTCGGCCTCGGCCACCGTAGGGGTCATGGGCTTCTGGCATATCACGTGCACGCCCTTGTCGGCGGCGATGCGCACCAGCGGCGCGTGACTGCCCACCGGGGTAATGATGTCGACAGCGTCGGGCTGGGTCTCGTCCAGCATTTCCGCCATGTCGCCGAAGACGCGAGAGATACCGAAGGCCTCCGCTTGTGCGTGTGCTTTGTTCTTGTCGGGATCGCAGATTCCAACAATCTCAACGCCTGCCTGCGCTTGCCATCCAATGAGGTGAAATTGGCTGATCGCTCCGGCACCTGCGATCGCTACCCTTAGTGTGTCATTAGCCATTTCCGGCCCTCCCATGTTCCTGTTTGCTTGTCTCGCCCAAATTTGCGCTACTACAAATTCGAACCAATCAGACGTGAGGCTACTCGCTTAACCATTTCCGATGGGAGCCGGGGTTCGGCATCTGATCGAAGAAAGAGGCATCGTGGTCGGCGAAGGCCCTCTTGAGCATATCCGTAGGAAATGCAGTGCACTTCGCCGGGACTCTCGCAGTACTTCATAGCCAGTGTTTACTTCGGAATTTACAAGTCAGTAGGCTCAAGTGCCTCAGCAACCGAGGTTCATTTCGCTTTCGGCCCGCGCGGCGCGCGACGCCGCGGCCAGCAGGCTGATGTCGTTCGGCCCAACAATAAAGCTATAGCCCGCTTCCCGCAGGTCGGCATAGCTGCGGCCTGCGCCGACGATTGTTCCCAGCATCAGCCCTCCGGCGCGCGCCACTTTCTCGACCTCAGCGATCTGGCCTTGGACGTCGGGGTGGGTCATGTCCTCGAGATGGTCCATTGATGCGGCGAAATCATTGGGTCCGACGAAGGCCATGTCGATACCCTCGATGCCCGCGATTTCGGCGACCTCGCGTACCGTGTCGACATGCTCAATCTGCGCCATGATCAGCAGCTCGTCATGAGCGGTCTTGGCGTAGTCTGTACGCTTGCCGTAGTCCGAGGCGCGGACGATAGGGGCTGCATAGCCCCGACGACCGCGGGGGGAATACTGGCAGAAGGCAGCAATGTCGCGCGCCATGGCCGCAGAGCTCACCATCGGCACCATGAGCGAACGCGCGCCGCGGTCGAGCGCACGTTTCAGCGTAGCCTCCGAGGAATCAGGGACGCGAACGATAGCCTGTCCGCCCGCGGCCTCAACGGCCCTGATCAGTCCGAGCCCTTCCTCGAGCCCAGCGGTTCCGTGTTCGCAGTCGATCACCACCACGTCCCAGCCGGTGTGCACGAGAAGTTCTGCCACCTCGGGAGTACCAAACTCGAGCCACGCGGCGGTGACGGTTTCGCCGGCCTGGAGCCGCGCCTTGAGCTTGTTCTTGCCAGTCATGAGTTTGCTTCCCTTTCAGAATGTGAAGAACGTTTGCCAATGATCTCGAGCGCCGCCCGGAGCAGCAGCAGGCCCCACACGAGGAGGGTAATTGCGCCCAGCACTGCGGCGGTGCCGCGCTCGAAGAAGCCTGTAAGATCGCCCTGCGCTTTCATCATCGATACCATGAAGTTGCCCTCGACCACCTTGCCGAGAACGATGCCGAGGATCGCCGGGGCGAGCGGGATCTGCGCCCAGGCCATGACGAAGCCGAGCAGTCCGAGAACCAAGACGATCCAAATCGCCATCGTGCTGCCCATGATGGCATAGGCGCCTATTAGTGAGAGCATGAGCACCAGTGGCATTAACACGGCGCGAGGGATGCGCAGAAGGTAGGTTGCTACGGTGACTGCTAGTCCGCCGGTAAGCAGCATCAGCAGGTTGGCCATGAAGAAGGCGCCGAAGATCGTGTAGACGAGGTTGGCATCGGTGGTGAAGATATCCGGACCGGGCGTGAGGCCCTTCATCAGCAGCACGCCGATCGCGATGGCGGTTACGCTGTCGCCGGGGATGCCAAATACCAGCGCCGGGGTCCATGCACCCGCCACGGCGGCGTTGTTCGCGGCTCCGCCGTCAACGATCCCCTCGAGATGGCCCTTGCCAAATTTCTCCGGAGTGCGCGAGAACCGCCGCGACAGGGCGTAGGCGATCCACGCGGCCACGTCGGCGCCCGCACCGGGCAGAGCGCCAACTACTGTACCGCCGAGCCCCGAGCGCATCACTGAAACCCAGCGGGTGCGGATCTCGTGCAGCGCGCCGCACAGGGCCGCGCTGAGTGGCTCGATCTTGATCCGTCGCAGCTTGGTCTCTTCGCCCGAACCGGCATTGCGCAGGAGTTCGGACAGCGCGAAGAGGCCAATCATCGCCGGGATGAAGCTGACACCGTCGTAGAGATCCATGAGCCCGAACGTGTAGCGCGGATGGCCCACGGCGACGTCGATGCCGACCGTGGCAATAGCGAGTCCTATGAAAAGCGATGCGAAGTTGCGTGCCACCGATGCACCGCCGACGAAGACTGCGCAGCTAAGCCCCAGCGTCGCCAGCCAGAACGCTTCGTCGCTTGAGAAGCTGGCGGAGAGCCGGGCGAGCTGTGGTGTCGCCAAGGCAAGCAGGATCACCCCGATGATACCGCCGAGGACCCCGGCAAACAATGAGACGAACAGCGTGGTGCGTGGCTTGCCGGATTGGGCCAGCGCGTAGCTGTCCTCGACATAGGCTGCCGAGGCGGGAGTGCCGGGCATCTTGAGCAGCGCCCCCGAGATATCGCCAGCGAAGATTGCGGTGGTGGTGGTGGCGACGATGGCCGCCACCGCCTGCGCCGGGCCCATGAAATAGGTGAAGGGCACCAGCAACGCGACCGCCATTGTCGCGGTGAGCCCGGGCATCGAGCCGACGAAGGCGCCGTAGAGCGTGCACAGCAGAACCGTCGCCATGAGGTGCGGTTCAAGCACGGCGGTGAAGATCGCAAAAATATCCATTACCAGTCCCCTACCAGGCCACCTGGGTTAGTGGGCCCCATGGCAGCGGCACCCGCAGTACGCTGTAGAACACGAAATGCAGGACGATGGGCGCGAGCAGCGCCACGGCAGTCGCGATTGGCCAGCCGCCACCAAAAACCCACACCGCAATGAGCAGCGCCAGTGCCGCGGCGATGTGAAATCCGAGAACCGGCAGCAGGACCGCGAAGGCGGCCACCAACGCCAGCAAGATCAGGATCGGCAGCGCCTGAAGGCGACTTCCTTCGCTTGCCGGGGCGATGCCGCGTGCCGTCTCGAGAAGGATGCCGAGCCCCGACAGGATCAGCCCTGAGGCGATGATGCGCGGAAAGAGGTCGGGGCCAAAAGCCATGGCGCCGATCTGCGGAAAGCCCGAGGCGATCCAGATCATCAGTGTGCCGAGGGCGACAAGCGCCGCCCCCGTCACGATGTCCCGTGTTGCAGTCATTTGTCCCGGCCCGCTTACTTCGCGAGGCCGACGGCCTGGATCACCTCGCCGAGCGCTGCGTCCTGCTGCTGCATGTACGCGGCGAGATCTTCCGCGCCTATGTCGACCACCTCGGCGCCGCGGCTGGCCTTGAAGTCGGCCCACTCCTGCGAGGCGACGACTTCAGCCACAGCCTTTTCATAGGAGCACACGATGTTCGCGGGCATCCCATCGGGACCGGAGATGGTTATGTAGGCCGCAAGGGTCCAGCCGCTTTCGAGAGCCTCGGAGGTCAGCGGAACATCGGGCAGCGCCTCCATCGGGCTGTCGTGCATGTAGGCCAGCGCCTTGACCTCGTCGGACTCTACGAGCGTCTTGCCCTCAGACAGGGCGGGGGTGGCGACGTCGACGCCGCCCGCGACCAGTTCCTGCAGCGCCGGGGCGGCGCCCTGCGAGGGAATCCAGCGGATCGCGTCGGGGGCCATCCCCTCGGCGTTCAGCATCCCGGCCAGGGCCAGGTGCCAAATGCCCCCGAGGGACGTGCCCGAGCCGGTCAGTTCGCCAGGGTTCTCTCGCGCATAGTCGAGCAGTTCGTTGACAGTACCAAACGGGCTATTCTTGCCTACCAGAACCGAGGCGGGGACGATGTCGATCAGCGCGATAGGGGTGACGTCCTCGTAGGTCATCTCGGTCAGGCCAACCCAGTGCATGGTGTTGATCTCGACCGTGACAGCGCCAACCGTGTAGCCGTCGGGCTCGGCGCGCGAGATCGCCGAGTGACCGGTGACGCCGTTCCCGCCGGTGCGGTTCACCACGTTGAACGGCACGCCCCAGGACTTCTCAAGAAGACTCGCCAGCATCCGCGAGTTGGCATCGGTGCCGCCACCTGCGCCCCAGGGCACGATGTAGGTGACCGCGCGGTCGGGTTTCCAATCGCAGCTGTCCTGCGCAAGCACCGCGGTTCCGGACGTGGCAATGGCGGCGGCGCAAGCGGCCACCCGAGCAAATCTGTACATGTAATCCTCCCATTGATGCACTGCCTCAAAGCATCCTCCGACAGTGCCCGGGGATAGTTGGACCATGGTATACCATCTCTAGTCAATCGTTTGACTAAGCATTTTTCGATTGGTTCGGCGAAAGCGCGCGGATACTGAAGGAATAAAGGCGGGAATGGCATGACAAAAAGAACGACGCTGCGCGACATCGCCGAGGAGCTGGGGCTATCGGTGTCCTCCGTCTCGCTTGCGCTGCGCGCGCATCCCCGGATTTCTGCCGCCACGGCCGAGTCGGTGCGCCAGGCCGCAGTGCGGCTCGGATACATCTACAACCGCGCCGCCGCCGACCTGCGCCGAGCCGAGAGCCACCTCGTCGCGGTCTGCCTCAGCGACCTGTCCAACCCGGTGTTCAACGAGTTCCTCGTGCAGATCGAGGACGAGCTCTGCACCCGTGACCGCAAAGTCTTTCTCGGCGTCGCGCGCGAGAGCCTCGATCAACAACGGCGCTTCCTGCAGACTGCGCTCGAGCATGGGGTGGGCGGGATCGTGCTCTGCCCGGTACACGGCACTGGCCCCTCCGATCTCGACGTGCTGCTGCCGCGTGGACCCGGGGGGACGCCGATCGTGCCCACGGCGATCTTCTCGCGGCAGGTCGAGGGGGTGGCGCTGCCGCAGTTCCTCAACGATGACCCGCTTGCCGGGCGGCTGGCGGCAGAGTGCATGATCGAGGCGGGGCATCGGCGCATCGGCTGGATCGGCGGCGGGCAGGACACCTCGACCGCGCGCGGGCGGTTTGGCGGCTTCCGCGCCGCGCTCAAGGAGGCCGGGCTGCCGCCGCCGCTGGTCCGCCACGGGCCGACGAGCCGGGCCTTCGGGCGATCGGCAGCGCTCGACCTGCTGCGGGAAAGCGACGCCCCGACCGGGCTGGTCTGCTTCAGCGACCTGGTGGCCTTCGGGGTGCTGGCCGCGATCCGCGAACTGGGGCTCGAGCCGGGGCGGGAGGTGTCGCTGATCGGCTGCGACGACATGGACGAGGCGGCGTTCACCTGGCCCGGGCTGACGACGGTGGCGGTGGACAAGTCCGAGATCGGCCGCGCCGCGGCGCGCTGCCTGCTCGGGGAGTCCCCAGCGCAGGTCTCGGTGCTGCCCCCGGCGCTCATCCGCCGCGGCACGGTCGGACCCGCGCCGCGCTGATCCTCAGTCGCCGCTTGGAGTCCCGACGCTTTCGCGGCCGACGAGCGCGCCGCTGATCAGTACCTTGGTGGCGGGCTCCGGCGCGCGGGCGATCAGCATGTCGTCGAGCAAGCGCACCGCCATCGCGCCGATGCGGCGCTTCGGCACCTCGATGGTGCTAAGGGCGGGCTCGCTCATTGCACTCATCGGCAGGTTGTCGAACCCTACGACGGAGACATCCTCTGGGATGCGCAGCCCGTGCTCGCGCAGCGCCTTAATGAAGCCGAAGGCGATCATGTCATTGGCGCAGAAATAGGCCTCGGCCACGCGCGGGGCGGCAGCAAGCTGGGCGAGTCCGTCGCTGTAGGCGCCCTCGAGCGTCGAATCCACCGATAGGATCAGCGTCTCGTCCGCTTCGAGCCCCAGCGCCGCCATGCCGCGCAGGAAGGCGTCGCGGCGCAGTGCGAAATTGGTCACCGCGGTGTGGCTGGCCACCATGCCGATGCGCCGGAAGCCGCGCCCGGCGAGGTGGCGCAGCAACGCGAAGACCGCCTGGTCGTTGTCCATGTCGACGAAGCTGAGGTCGAGCAGCGGGTGGTAGGTGTCGATGAAGACGACCGGCAGGGGCGCGCGGGCGAGGCACTGCACCTCTTCCTTGGTCAGCTCGGTGCCGAGGATCACCGCTCCGCGCAGGTCGCCCGAGCGCAGGGACTCGGCGATCTTGTCCACGTCGGTGCCCTCGAAGCTCTCGACCTGCAGCGAATAGTCCCGGCGGGTCGCCTCGTAGGACATGCCGTCGATGTAGTCGGAGATGAAGTGATTGTGGTCGCGGTTCACCGTGTGGCCGTGGCGGGCGATTTTGAGAAAGCGCAGCGTGTTGACGGAATCGGGGCGCGTGCGGCCGGTGCGGGGCTTGTATTTCATCTGCCGCACGGCGCTCAGCACCCGCTGGCGAGTCGCCTCCGAGATGTCGCCCTTGCCGTTCAGAACCAGCGAGGCGGTGGCGGCGGAAACCCCGGCACATTCGGCGACCTGACGCAGGGTGACCGGCTTTTTCTCTTGCTTTGTCATGGTTTGTCGCGGGCCCCTGGCACTGGTGTTGTTTAGTAAACATCGTTCCGGACGCAGGGATGTTCAAGACAGAACGCCTTCGTGACTGCAACGGAAAGACTATTGAACGCTCCTGAATTATTTGTTAGCGATTTACTAAATCAAGAGTCAGTTTACTAAATCCTAGGAGGAGAGGATGCGTAAGCTCGATGGCCGCCTGGCCATTCTTTGGGCGCTCGTGATCGTCTTGCTGGCGATCGGCGGGGTCACCTCGGGCGGTACCTACCTGTCCCTGTTCAACCTGCAGTCCATGGCGACCCAGGTGCCCGAGATCGGGCTTCTGGCGATCGGCGTGATGCTGGCCATGTGCGCCGGCAACGGCGGGATCGACCTGTCGGGCATCGCGCTGGCGAACCTGTCGGGCGTGGCGTCGGGGCTGGTGGCGACGCAGCTCTTCTCGGCCTACGAGGCGCCCTGGGCCTTCACCCTCGCCTTCGCCTTCGGTGCGCTCGTGGTGGGGGCACTCGGCGGGCTGCTGAACGGGCTGATCATCTCGCGTCTGGGGATTACGCCGATCCTCTGCACGCTGGGCACGCAGATGCTGTTCACCGGGCTGGCGGTGGTCTTCTCGGACGGGCGGTCGGTGACCATCGGCTCGCCGGACCCGCTTTACGAGCTGGGCAACGGGGTTATCCTCGGCGTGCCCTACGGCTTCCTGATCTTCCTGGGCGTGGCGCTGGTGCTGGGCGGGGTGCTGCGCTTCACCCCCTTCGGGATGCGGCTCATGCTCACCGGTGCCAACGCGCGTGCGGCGGACTTCAGCGGCTTTTCGAAGAACACCGTTTTTACCGTCACCTATACGCTGTCCGGCGCGCTGGCGGGGTTGTCGGGGGTGATCATCGCCGCGCGCAACGTCAACGTGAAGTGGGACTATGGCACCAGCTACCTGCTGATCGCGATCCTGATCGCGGTGATGGCCGGGGTACGGCCCGAGGGCGGCTACGGGCGGGTGTTCTGCGTCTTGCTCTCGGCCGTGGTGCTGCAGCTGCTGTCGAGCCTTCTGAATTTCATCGGCCTGTCGAACTTCGTCCGCGACTTCGCCTGGGGCGCGCTGCTGCTCGCCTTCCTCGCGGTGGGGCGGTTCGAACTCATCGAGAGGCTGGCCGCTGGGATAACTTCGGGGCGGGTCCCTCGCGCGTCGAAGGTCTGAGTACGAGGGAACTCTAGGGAGGAGTATACCATGAAGAAGACGTTCAAACTGGGCTGCGCCGCGGCCCTGATGGTCACCGCCGCTAGCGCCGCGAGAGCCGAGAGCACGATCACCACGGTGGTCAAGATCAGCGGCATTCCGTGGTTCGACCGGATGGAGACCGGGGTGGAGCTCTTTGCCGAGCAGAACCCTGACATGACCATCAGCCAGGTCGGCCCGGCGCAGGCGGACAGCGCCCAGCAGCTGCAGATCGTGCAGGATCTCATTGCCAAGGGCACCGACGCGCTGGCGGTGGTGCCGATGGACCCGGCAATCCTCGAAGGCATCTTCAAGCGTGCCATGGATCGCGGCACGATCATCGTGACCCACGAGGCCGACAACCAGATGAACACGATGGTGGATGTTGAGGCCTTCGACAACGCCGAGTATGGCGCAGCGCTGAACGAACGTCTGGCGGACTGCATGGGCGGCGAGGGCAAGTGGACCACCTTCGTCGGCTCGCTGGGCAGCCGCACCCACATGCAATGGGTCGGTGCCGGCGAGGAGAATGCCAAGAAGTACCCAGGCATGGAACTGGTCGATCCCAACAACGAGAGCTTTGACGACGCCAACGGCACCTATGAGAAGGCCAAGGAAGTGCTGCGCAAGCATCCCGACATCAAGGGTTTTCAGACCTCGGCGGGCAACGATGTGCTGGGCGTGGGCCGCGCCGTCGAGGAGGCCGGCCTGACCGATCAGGTCTGCCTCGTCGGCACCGGTCTGCCGAACCCCTCGGCGGCCTATCTCGACAGCGGCGCGATCACCGCGATCGGCTTCTGGGATCCGCAGAAGGCCGGAATGGCGATGAACGCCGTGGCCAAGCTGCTGCTCGAGGGCGGCGAGCTCTCTGATGGCATGGATCTCGGCGTCGAGGGCTATGAGAGCGTGACGCTCAAGGATGGCCCGGGCGACGGCAAGCTGCTGATCGGCAACGGCATGGTGCTGGCCGACAAGGACACCTACAAGGACTACCTCTTCTGAGGTTGCCCTTCGCACGGGGGCGCCTGACCGCGCCCTCGGACACATCCGATCAAGAGGCGCTTTTCCCGTGACCCACAGCGATCTTCAGGATCAGCCGTTTCTCGAGCTGCGCGGCATCCACAAGCGGTTCGGCGGCGTGCACGCGCTGCGCGGGGTCGATCTGACCCTGCGCGCCGGCGAGGCCTACCACCTGCTGGGCGAGAACGGCTGCGGCAAGAGCACGGTCATCAAGATCATGTCCGGCGCCCATGCGCCGACCGAGGGCGACATCCTGCTCGACGGGGTGCACCACGCCGCGCTGAGCCCGATCATGGCGCTCGAGGCGGGGATCGAGACCGTCTACCAGGATCTCTCGCTGCTGCCGAACCTGACGGTCGCCGAGAACGTCGCGCTTGGCGAACAGCTGGTCGGCGGGCACGGCCGGATGCTGCGTTGGCTCGACCGCGGCAAGCTGGGCGAGACCGCGACCAAGGCGCTGCGCGAGGTCGGCCTGGAGCCGAGCCGGACGCTGCTGGGCACCCGCATGTCGGACCTGCCGCTGGCGATCCGTCAGCGTGTCGCCATCGCCCGCGCCATTGCCCAGGATGCGCGGCTGGTGATCATGGACGAGCCGACGACCTCGCTCACGCGGCACGAGGTGGAGACGCTGATCGAGGTGGTCGGCCGGCTGCGCGCACAGAATGTCGCGGTGCTCTTCGTCACCCACAAGCTCGAGGAATGCTACCGCATCGGCGGCCAGGCCATCGTCTTCCGCGACGGGCTATGCGTGGCGCAGGGGCCGATCGAGGATTACAGCCGCAGCCAGCTCAGCGCGCTGATGACCGGGCGCGAGATCGAGGCCCGGCGCTACCGTTCGGGCGCGCCCTCGGGCGAGGAGCTGCTGCGCCTCGAGGGGCTCGGTTCGGACGAGGCCTTCCAGGGGGTCAGCACGGTGCTGCACAAGGGCGAGATCCTCGGCGTGACCGGCCTGTCGGACTCGGGCCGCAACGAGCTGGCGCTGGCGCTGTCGGGGCATCGCGCGATCACCGACGGGCGGGTCAGCATGGCCGGCGCGCCGGTGCGCATCGACACGCCCGCGCAATCCATCGAGCTTGGCATCGGCTACGTGCCCGAGGACCGGCTGGGCGAGGGGCTGTTCATCGAGAAATCGATCCTCGACAACGAGGTGACGCTGATCCTCGACCGCATCCTCGGACCGCTCGGCACCGTCGATCGTAGCAAGGCCCGCGCCGCCGCGCGGCGCATCTCGGAAGAGATGCAGCTCAACACCTCCGACATCGACCTGCCTGTGGGGACGCTCTCGGGCGGCAACCAGCAGCGGGTGCTGATCGGCCGATGGCTCAGCATCGAGCCGCGCCTGCTGGTACTGCACGGGCCGACCGTGGGCGTCGACGTGGGCTCGAAGGACACGATCTATCGCGCCATCCAAGCCATGGCCGAGCGCGGCATCGGGCTGATCATCGTCTCGGACGACCTGCCCGAGCTGCTGCAGAACTGCGACCGCATCCTGGTGATGAACGCCGGGAGGGTCGCGGCCGAGGTCGCCGGTGCGACCGCCAGCGAAGACGACATCTACCAGGCAATGCTCGCCTCCCAGCTGGAGGCCGCGGAATGACCATGACCCAATCTTCCCTCGATACCGCAGACACGACAGAGACCGCCGAGGCCGAGGCCCGCCGCAGCCCGGGTATCGCCGAGACCTTCGCGCGCCGTCCGGAACTGGTCAGCCTGTGCCTGCTGATCGCCATCTGCGTCACAGTGGCGGTGATCAACCCGGCCTTCCTGTCGCCGACTTCGCTGATCGACATGGGGCGCGCCTCGGTGGTCACCGGACTCTTCGCGCTGGGGGTCTTCGCGATCCTCGCGGCGGGGGGCATCGACGTTAGCTTCACCGCAATCGCGGCGCTCAGCATGTACTCGCTGACGCTCTTCGTGCTGAAGGTCGCGCCGGGGCTGCCGATGGCGGCAATCCTGGTCATCGCCGTGCTCGGCGGCACCATGCTCGGGGCGGTCAACGGCTGGCTGGTGCACGGCCTCAAGGTGGCGGCGCTGATCGTCACCATCGGCACGCAATACCTGTTCCGAGGCATCCTGCTGGCCTTTGTCGGCACGGTCTGGCTGATGGAGCTGCCGCCGCAGATGGTCGCCTTCGGCAAGGCCTCGATGTTCGACGTCACCACCGCGAACGGCGCGACGGTGACGCTGCCCTGGTATTTCCTGGTCTTCCCGGCCGCCGCGCTGCTGACTTGGGTGATCTTCAACCGCACGCTGATGGGCCGCGCCATATTTGCTACCGGCGGCAACCCCGAGGTGGCGGCTCGGCTCGGCTACGACCAGCGCCGGGTGCATCTCTTCGTCTTCGCATTCGCCGGCGGGCTCGCCGGGCTGGCGGGGATCGTGCACGTCTGCGCCAACCGCATGGCCAATCCCTTCGACCTCGTGGGGACCGAGATCGGCGTGATCGCCGCCGTGGTGCTGGGCGGGGCGCGGATCACCGGCGGCACCGGTTCGGTCTTAGGCACCGTCACGGGCGTGCTGCTGATCACCGTAGTCAATAACGTGCTGGTGCTGGTGGGCATCCCCTCGACCTGGCAGCGCGTCGTGGTCGGCGCCTTCATCCTTCTCGCCGCGGCCTTCTTCGTGACCCGCCGCCGCAAACTGCAATCCCGAACCCGGAAGTGAGCCCATGAAGAAGTTTCTCAACAATCCCGAGGCCTTCGTCGACGAGATGCTCGACGGCATCTACCGCGCCCACCCTGAAGTCACCTATGCCGCAGGCGACTTGCGCTGCTACGTGACCGCCAATCCCGTGCCCGGCAAGGTGGGCATCGTCACCGGCGGCGGCTCAGGACACCTGCCGACTTTCCTCGGCTTCGTCGGCGAGACCATGCTCGACGGCTGCGCCGTGGGCGGGGTGTTCCAGTCGCCGAGCTCGGACCAGATCCTCGAGGTGACCAAATACGTCGACCAGGGCGCCGGGGTGCTCTACCTCTACGGCAACTACACCGGTGACATCATGAACTTCGACATGGCCGGCGAGTTGGCCGAGCTGGAGGACATCGCGACCCGCACCGTGATGGGCAATGACGATGTCGCCTCCTCGGTGGTCGGCGAAGAGCACAAGCGCCGCGGCGTGGCCGGGATCTTCTTTCTCTACAAGGCCGCCGGCGCGGCGGCGGCTCGGATGCTGCCGCTCGAAGAGGTCGCCCGCATCGCCGACAAGGCCCGCGCCCGCACCCGCACCATGGGGGTAGCTCTCTCGCCCTGCATCGTGCCCGAGGTGGGCAAGCCCGGTTTCGAGATCGGCGAGAACGAGATGGAGATCGGCATGGGCATCCATGGCGAGCCGGGTATCTCGCGCGAGACGATCAAGCCCGCCGACGAGGTGGTCGACACGATGATGGCGAAGATCTTCGCCGAGACCGACTACAATTCCGGCGACGAGGTGGCCGTCCTGCTCAACGGCCTCGGCGGCACGCCGCTCGAGGAACTCTACGTCCTGTTCCGCCGGGTCTCGATCCTGATGGAGGAACGCGGCGTGAGGATCCGCCATTGCTGGCTCGGCGAGTTTGCCACGTCGATGGAGATGGCCGGGGCGTCGATCTCGGTGCTGCACCTCGACGACGAGCTGGAGCCGCTGATTGCCGAGCCGGCGAACACGCCGTTCTTCAAGCACATCAAGGGATAAGACCATGGCACTGACTGCGGAGCAGATGCGCTCGCTCTACACCGCCTGGGCCGAGCGCTTCGCGGCCGAGCGCGAGGCGCTGATCGCGCTCGACGGCAAGGTCGGCGACAGCGATCTCGGGATCACCATGTCCAAGGGCTTTGCCGCCGCCAACGAGGCGGTGCAGGGGCTCGAGGGCGCGTCCGTCGCCGGGCAGATGAAGGCGGCGGGGGCGGCGCTGGCCAAGGCCGCGCCCTCGACCATGGGCACGTTGATGGCCACCGGTTTCCTGCGCGGCTTCAAGGCGCTGGAGGGCGCCGAGCAGTTCGGCACCGCCGAGGCGGCTGCCTTCTGGCGCGCCTATGCGGACGGTGTGGCGCAGCGCGGCAAGGCGCAGCTCGGCGACAAGACGGTACTCGACGTGCTCGACCCGATCGCCGCCGCGCTCGAGGGCAGCGACGTGGGTCTTTCTGGGGCGCTGGAGGCCGCGGCAGAGGCCGCGGCAGAAGCGCTGGAAGCGACCAAGCTGATGGTTGCGCAGCACGGCAAAGCGGCGGCCTTCCAGGAAAAATCGCGCGGCCTGCCGGATGCCGGCGGCACCGTGGCGCTGATCCTTATCGAGGTCATGCGCGACGTGGCACGGGATGCGGCGCAGGGCTGAGCCAGCCGCCACGACCGCGACGCACAGAAGGAGACAACATGAATTACAGGCAACTCGGACGCAGCGGGCTGAAGGTTTCTGCGCTCGCCATGGGCAGCTTCACCTTCGGCGGCAAGGGCGATTTCGGCATGGTGGGCGCGCAGGGCGTGCCCGAGGCGCAAAGGCTCATCGACACCTGCCTCGATCACGGCATCAATCTGCTCGATACAGCCAACATGTACTCGACGGGTCTGGCCGAGGAGATCCTCGGCGCGGCGCTCGAGGGGCGGCGCGAGAGGGTGCTGATCTCGTCCAAGGCGCGGATGCGCATCGGTGACGGGCCGAACGACGAGGGCGCCAGCCGCTGGCACCTGATCCGCGAGTGCGAGCGCAGCCTGAAGCGGCTGTGCACCGACCACATCGACATCTACCACATCCACGAATGGGACGGGCTGACCCCGGTCGAGGAGACCATGGAGGCGCTCGACACGCTGACCCGGCAGGGCAAGATCCGCTACGCCGGCTGCTCGAACTACACCGGCTGGCAGCTGATGAAGGCGCTGATGGCCTCGGAGCGACACAATCTGACGCGATTTGTCACCCAGCAGATCCATTACACCGTCGAGGCGCGCGAGGCGGAATACGAGCTGCTGCCGATCTCTCTCGACCAGGGGCTGGGGGTGACGGTCTGGAGCCCGCTCGCCGCCGGGCTGCTCAGCGGCAAGCACCGCCGCGACGGTTTCGCCGAGGGCAGCCGGCAGGCGAAAGGCTGGACCGAGCCGCCGATCCGCGACTGGGATCGGCTGTGGAACATCGTCGACGTGCTGGCCGAGATCGGTTCCGCGCATGAGGTCGAGGCGGCGCAGGTGGCGCTGGCCTGGACGCTGGGCCGTCCGGCGGTGGCCTCGCTGGTGGTCGGTGCCAGCGCGCCAGAACAGATGCAGCGCAACCTGCGCGCGCTCGACGTGGATCTCAGCGACGACGAACTCGCCCGCATCGACGCGGTGAGCCGCCCGCCGTTGATCTATCCGCACTGGCACCAGGCGCAGTTCGCCAGGGCCCGTTTCGCGGGGCCCGAGCGCGCCCTGCACGGGTGACCCGGCAGGGCGAGGGGATTTCACCCCGCCGCCATTATCTCGCGATAGGCCGCGTGATCCGCCTGCATCCGGCGGAACACGCGGTACTTGGCGTCGTGGTAGGCGGCTATCCCGCCGCCGCGCGGCGTGATCTGCTGCACCGCGGGGGCCATGGCGCGCATCGCCTCGCCAAGCGACGGCTGCGACCCCGCCGCCACCGCGCCCAGCATGGCCGAGCCGAGCAGCACCGGCTCGGGGGCTTCCGGGACGATCACCGGCACGCCGCAGGCGTCCGCCGTCTCGCGCAGGTAGAGCGCGTTTTTCGCCAGACCGCCTGAGACGACGATGCTGTCGATCCCGGCCCCGGCGGCGCGCATCTCGTCCAAGATGTGCCGCGTGCCGTAGGCGAGCGCCTGCAGCGTCGCGAGGTAGTCGAGCGCCAGGTCGTTCTGTCCGGTGTCGAGCGTGATCCCGTCGATGCCCCCCTTGCGCCAGGGCGCGGCCAGCGGCGAGCGGTTGCCATGCGCGTCGGGCTGGACATGGCGCGAACGGGTGAGCGTGGCCGTCTCCTCTGCCATCCCGGCGAGCCGCGCATCGAGCAGAGTGGCGGGGTGACGGCCCGCCGCCACGGCCTCGGCTTTCAGCGCCGGGAAGGCACCGTGGCGGGCGAGCAGGGCGTCGAGCAGCGCCCCCGCCGCCGACTGGCCGCCCTCGTTGACCCAGAGCCCGGGCAGCAGCGCGCCGAAATAGGGTCCCCAGACGCCGGGCACATAGGCGGGCTCGGCGGTCACCGCAATGTGGCAGGTCGAGGTCCCGGCGATCATCGCGAGGCTGCGCTCGCCACCCGCGCCCAGCGTGCCGATCGCCCCGGCATAGGCGTCGATGAGGCTCGCGCCGACCGCGATGCCCTCGGGCAGGCCAAGCTCGGCCGCCGCCGGCGCGGTCAGCCCGCCGAGCCGCGTGCCGGGGGCGCCGATCTCGGTGCCGATCCGCGTATGGCCCTCGGGGCCGGTCAGCGCCGCAAGGCCGATCGACGAAAGGAAGCCGTCGTCCCAGCCTTCGCCTTCAAGGCCGAGATGGCCGAGATAGGTCCACTTGCAGACCAGCGAGCAGAGCGAACGCGCCCGGCTGCCGCAGGCGCGCCAGACCAGCCAGTCGGGCAGGTCCCACAGGTGCGCGGCGCGGGCGAAACGGTCAGGCATCTCGCGCTGGAGCCAGCGCAGCTTCGGCATCTGCATCTCGGGGCTGATCATCTCGCCGACGTGGCGCAGCGGCGCGCCGCCGATGGCGTTGATCTCCTCGGCATCCGAAATCGCGCGGTGATCCATCCAGACGATCACGTCCTGCTCGGGCGCGCCTTCGGGATCGACCGAAACGGGCCGGTCCACGGCATCCGCCAGCACCAGCGAGCAGGTGGCGTCGAAGCCGAGCCCCGCCACATCTTCGCGCCGGACGCCCGAGGCCGCGACCGCTTCGCGCACCGCGGCGCAGATCGCCTCCCAGATATCCGCGCTGCTCTGCTGCGCCCAGTCGGGACGCGGCCGCCACATCGCGACCTCGCGCCCGCTGGCGGCGAGCAGCCTGCCCTCCGTGTCGAACACCCCGGCGCGCGCACTTCCGGTGCCCACGTCGATACCGATAAACGTCATCGGCCCTCCCTACACCGCCTTGCTGAAGCCGCAAGACCGTTGGTCTCGCGAGGTCCGAAGTGTCCGACGCGCTGGAAACGCGGCGATCTTCGCGTTGGCGGGCGACGCCTCAGAGTGGACACCATGCGCGCTTGCGATCGGGATGACAAGGACGCTCAGCTCCTGCGTTATGAAGGCCAAGCGTTTAGTTGTGACCCTTTTTGCTTCGCGTATTCGCTGATTGTGGCCTTCTGAGAGTTGCCGTCCCGCGATTCCCTTCGAGCGCGACCTTGGAGCAGCACCTGACGGCAGGTTTAAAGTACACGTTTTTGCCTTACGCTCCTAATTACCGGATTAGGGCGTGCGCGCAGCCAGCGCCCGGTCGGCGGAACGTAGCGCCTCGGAGCCAGGTCGAAGACGGTCGCGCGTTCAATTCCCTGATGGCTCGGTCCGTGGCAACGAATGTACCATGATTTGTGAGTCACAGGGATGGCACACTGTGCATTCTGCAAGGACTGAGCAAGCGATAATTTCGCTGACTCCACTCAGATCGACCGGCAGCTGCGCATCGGGCAGGTTGTGATAGATGACCGGGCGCAGGAAGCGGCGGATCGACTTGGTGCCGACCGAGGTGGCGCCGAAGTTGGTGGAAGCGGGGTAAGGTCCGCCGTGGACCATGGCGTCGCAGACCTCGACGCCGGTCGGGAAGCCGTTGACCAGCACCCGGCCCGCCTTGCGCTCGAGCACCGGCATCAGCCGCTGCGCGAGGGGCGTGTCGCCCTCGTCCATATGGATCGTCGCGTTGAGCTGGCCCTCGAAGCCCTTGGCAAGCGTCTCCATCTCGTCGGGGCCCGAGACCCGCACCACGAGCCCGAGCGGGCCGAAGACCTCCTCGCCAAGCGAATGATCCTGCAGGTAATTCGCAGCATCCGTCTCGAAGAGGTTGGGCAGCGCATCGCGGCCCTCGCTGTCGGTGGTCAGCACCGGCTTGACGGCATTGCGGCCATCGAAGCGGGATTTACCGTCTTTATACGCCTGCGCGATACCATTGGTCAGCATGCACTGGGTGGTCACACCCTTCAGCGCCTCGGCGGCGGCGGCGACAAAGGCGTCGCCCGCGGCGCCCGTCTCCACCAAGGCGATTGCCGGGGTTGGTGCAGAACTGGCCGGCGCCCATCGTCAGCGAGCCGGCCCAGCCGGTGCCGATGTCAGCGCCGCGCGCTTTCATCGCCTCGGGGAGCAGGAACATCGGGTTCACCGAGCCCAGCTCACCGAAGAAGGGGATCGGCACGTCGCGCTGCGCGCAGAGATCAAACACCGCGCGACCGCCGCCCAGCGAGCCGGTGAAAACCACGGCGTTGATCAGCGGGTGCTGCACCAGCGCCTGGCCGACATCGCGCTTGCCGCCCTGCACGAGCGAGAAGACGCCCTTGGGCATGCCGGTCTTCTCGATGGCGGCGAGGATCGCCTCGGCGACGATCTCGCCGGTGCCGGGGTGCGCGCCGTGGCCCTTGACCACCACCGGGCAGCCGGCGGCCAGCGCGGCGGCGGTGTCGCCGCCGGCGGTGGAGAAGGCGAGCGGGAAGTTGGAGGTGCCGAAGACCGCGACCGGGCCGATCGGGCGCATCACAAGCTTGATGTCGGGGCGCGGCAGCGGCTGGCGGTCGGGCAGCGCTTCGTCGTGGCGGCGGTCGAGGTAGTCACCCTTGAGGATGTGGCTGGCGAAGAGCCGCAGCTGGCCGGTGGTGCGGCCGCGCTCACCCTGCAGGCGCGCCTCGGGCAGGCCGGTTTCCTGCGTGCCGATCTCGGTGATCGCCTCGGCGCGGGCCTCGATCTCGTCGGCAATGGCGTTCAGGAACTCGGCGCGGGCGGCGCGCGTGGTGTAGCCGTAGCGTCTTCAGCGGCCTTGAAGGCCTGATCAACGAGATCGGGGGTGCCGACGCAGAATTGGTGCCCCGGGCCGGTAACGGCCTGGGAGGAAGGTTGCGCATCGGTGGCGATCTATTCGCCTGCGATTAGGTGTTTGCCGTGCGGGTGAAGTTCCGGATCGAGCCGTGCATCTTAAAGTCCTTTCCGGCGTCTACTAGAGCATTGATGTTTGGATCTCTGCCGGTGGCATGTGCGTCCTAATCGAGTGGCGAGACGCCCTACCGTGTGAGCGTCTCGACGAACTCCAGCCTTCTACCAAGTTTCATAGGAGCCTGGACAAACCGCCACGCCCAGGCCGAGCGTTGAACCGTGGTATCGAGCAGATCAGCGTGCGGGGAGCCGGTAGAATTGGGCCGCATTGGTTTCAAAGATCTTGGTGAGATCTTCGGAGGTGTAGAGCTCGCCGAGGAGCGAGCGGGCGAGCGCAGTGACCTCGGCATGGGTCGCGGCGAGCGTGCACACCGGCCAGTCGGTTCCGAAAATCAGCCTGTCGGGACCGAAGGCCCGTGCCACGTGGCTCAGGAAGGGGCGGATGCGTTCTGCGGTCCAATCCGCTCCTGCCTCAGTCACCATGCCCGAGATTTTGCACGAAAGGTTGGGGTGCGCGGCGATGAGGGTGATGTCCTCTCCCCATTGTCCAAGCTCGCCAGAGGTCATGTCCGGCTTTGACATATGGTCGACAAGGCCGCGCAGACCGGGCACGTCGGGCAGCACCTGCAGAAGCGCAGGCAGGTGGCGCGGGAAGGTCAGGATATCGAACGGCACGCCGCGCCGGGCGACCTCCCGGAGGTTGGCCCGAAAGGCATCCGAGGTGATGAGGGCGGGGTCGTGGTCCTGCAGCATGGGCCGAAGCCCCAGCCACTTCGGATGCTCCGCGTAATGGTCGAGCCGCGCGGCGAAATCCGGCGAGGTCATGTCGAGCCAACCCACCACGCCCGCGACGAAATCGGACCGTGCGGCAAGATCGAGCAGGAAATCCGTCTCGGCCTCGGTTTCTGCGGCCTGCACGACGATGCTGCGTTCGATCCCGGCCTCGGCCATCAGGGGCGCAAGGTCTTCGGGCCCGAAGTCACGCAACAGCGGGGTCAGGTCCGGCGTCATCCAAGCGTAGTCTCCGCGGTCGACCTGCCAGAAGTGCTGATGGGCGTCGATCGTCATGCCCGCAGCACCCCTTTCTTGAGAATGAGGTTGGCGTAGAGCCGCCGTTCGCCCGTCGCCACGATGGCATAGGCGGTCTTTGCGCGGTCGTAGAAGGCAAAGCGGTCAATCTCCTCCATCGTGACCGGCGCGCCTGCGGCATCGGAAAGGATACGATCAAAGTCATCGTAGATCGGCGGGCGACCGTCGGGAGACGACATGGCGGCGGCAGGGGCATCGACAAAATCGTCGAGGGGCATGACCGAAAGAATTGCTTCGGCGACGCGGTCAACACCGATGCCCGGCAGGCGGATCAGGCGCCGGGCCAAGGCGGCCGCCGGAAAGTTGGCGTCGGTCAGGACGATTTCGTCGCCGTGCCCCATGTCGCGCAGGATGGCGAGCAGGTCCCCGGTCAGCAGCGGGTCGATATTTTTGAGCATTGTCGAAGCCCTTTTTCAGTGGCCTTGGGTCGCGAGAAGCGCGGCGTCGAGGTCGGACCAGAGGCCGTCCGGCAATTCGGTGCCGAACCAGTCGACATTCTGTTGAAGCTGCTCGGGGCTCTTGGCGCCGATCACCACAGAGGTGACAGCAGGGTGCCGGATCGGGAAGCGGATCGCTGCGGCGGCCAATGGCACGCCGTAGCCGTCGCAGACCTCGCGAAGCGCCTCGACGCGGGCGATGATTTCGGCAGGTGCGTCAGCATAGTTGAACTTGCGCCGCCCGCCCTTGGGTGCAGCGAGAATGCCGGAATTATAGACCCCGCCAAGCGCCAGCGCGACACCGCGCTTTTGCGCGATCGGCAGGAAGCTGTCTTCGGCATCGCGGTCAAGAAGCGAATAGCGCCCAGCCAACATGCAGCAATCGAGGTCGGTTTCCTCCAGCGCGTCGCGGATCACCTCCCATTCGTTGACGCCAAGCCCGAAGCCCTTGATGTCGCCAGCAGATTTCAGCTCTTGAAGGGCGCGGAAGCCGCCGCCCTTGGTCAGGGCGTTCCAATGGTGGGCGTTCGCCTCTCCATGGGTGACCGGGCCGATGTCGTGGACGTAGAGCAGGTCGATCCGGCGCAGGCCGAGTTGTTGCTGGCTGTCGTCATAGCTCCGCATCACGGCATCATACGAATAGTCAAAGACCTCGCGGAAGGGCAGGGCGTTGACGAAGCCGGGATCGAGCGGGTTCTTCGGCGGTTCGGGGGGGAGTGGCCGACCGTGCCGCTCGGTGGTCATCAGCCGGCCAACCTTGGTCGAGAGCGCGTAGCTGTCGTCCTTCTCGCGCAGCACGTGCCCGACGAGATGCTCGGAGCGGGTGAGCCCATACATCGGCGCGGTGTCGAAATAACGGATGCCAAGGTCCCAAGCGCATTCAAGCGTGGCCAGCGCCTGCTCACGCGGAACATCGGCATAGAGGCCGCCAAGAGGCGCCGTGCCGATGCCAAGGGCGGTGAGGGTCAGCCCGGTGTCGCCAACAGGCCGGGGCGTGGATGCAGTGATGGTCATGCGGATGTTCCTTCAGGAATTTGCGTCTTGGCCAGTGTGCGTTTGAGGGGGCGGGAGCCCGCATCGCGACACGGATCAACAGCTAGAGTGCCGCGCGATCTGGCGCTGGGTGCCGGTCCCACTCCGTTCAACATCCCGGGGAGGAAGCTCGCATCGGCGATGGCGTGGGACAGCAAATGCCGCCCCACGCCTATGTCTCATCAGCTGTTGGCGTTGATCGCGCTCAGCAGCGAGTCCACGGCCTCGTCGCCGATCTTCTCACGCACCATGTCCTGCAGCGGCGCGGTCGCATCGCGGAACTGCTGCAGTTCGTCTTCGCTGAGGTCGATGATCTCCATATGCTCGGCGATCTGTGCGCGCTGCTCGCTCAGCATTTCGTCCTGCACGTCCCACTCAAAGTTGGCAGCATCCACAAGCACCTCGTCGACCACTTGCTGCAGATCCTCGGGCAGGCTGTCGTACCACTCCTTGTTGATGAGGTTCACGTTGGCCAGCAGGATGTGGCTGGTTGTGGTCAGATATTTCTGCACCTCATAGAACCGCTGCGACAGGATGTGGCCGAAGGGGTTTTCCTGACCGTCCACCACGTTCTGCTGCAGCGCGCCGTAGAGCTCGGGGAACGCAATCGGGGTCGGGGCGGCGCCGATGGCTTCCCAGGTCGCGACCGAATAGGGGTTCTCGGGCACGCGGATACGCAGGTTGTTCGACTTGATGTCCTCCGGCGTGTGCACCGCAACTTCGGAGGTGGTGAGCTGCCGGAAGCCAGCGTTGTGGAACAGGCCGAATTTGACGCCATTCTCCGCCAGCTTGCCGTCGATGAAGGCCGAGAACTCGCTGTCGTTGAGGATAGTGCGCAGCCGGGCCGTGTCGGTCGGGAAAACGTAAGGAATTTCGAAGGCTGCGAATTCCGGCACAAACTGCACCGCGCCCGAGGTCGAGGTCGGTACGAACTGCACGTCGCCCAGCATCAGCGACTCCATCAGTTCGCGGTCTCCGCCCAATGCGCCGCCGCCCTGCTGCTGCACGTCGATCCGGCCGTCGGATTTTTCCTCGATCTCTTTTTCGATCTTGTCGAACGCTTGGTAGAGCGGGTGCGACTTGTCGTTGAGCGTATGCGCGAGGATCATCGTGTAATCGGCGGCGGCGGCGGGCATCGCTGCGCCAAGCGCGAGCACTGCTGATACCGAAAGCGTCTTCAAGTTCATGGTGGTGTCCTCCCTGTGGGTGTTGCGCTCGGCGGTCGTCAACCGGCGAGACTTGGCAGCCAAAGCGTCAGCCCCGGCCAATAGGTGACGACCAGAAGGCCGATGATAAGCAAGGCGATGGGGATCACGAGGCCGCGGCAGATCTGGATCACCGAAAGCTTGGTGATGCCGCTCGCGACATAGATGTTTACCCCCACCGGCGGCGTCGCAAAGCCGATCGCAAGATTGACCACCATGATCAGTCCGAAATGCACCGGATCGACGCCGTAAGGGGCGAGCACGGGCAGCAGGATCGGGGTCAACACGATGATCGCCGAGAGCGTTTCCATGACCATGCCAACGCCCAGCAGGATCACGTTGATGAGCAGCAGCAGGATGATCCGCTCGTCAATCGCGCCGCCGATGAACTCGCCGATAGCGGCAGGCACCTGCAGCAGTGTCAGCACCCGGCCAAGCGCCGCCCCGGTTCCGGCGATGATCAGGATCGGTGCGATGGTCAGCCCTGTGTTGACCAGCACGCGGCCCAGATCGGACGGCGAAAGCTCGCGGAAGATCACCATGGCGACAAAGCCGCCATAGACGCAGGCGATGGCCGCTGCCTCGGTCGGGGTGAACGCCCCGGCATAGATGCCGCCCAGCACGAAGACAGGCGCGACGAGGGCCCAAAAGCTTTGGCGGAAGGCTTTCGCAGCGCTCACCGTTCCGGCGTCAGAGGTGATCCGCGCGGCGTGTTTGCGCCCGTAGAAATGGGCGTAGAGCATCAGCAGCGCGCCAATCACAAGGGCCGGGCCAATGCCGCCAATGAACAGCGCCGAGACCGAAACCTGCGCGGACATGCCGTAGATGATCATCGGGATTGAGGGCGGGACGATGACGCCGAGCGTGCCCGCCGCGGTGACCAGTGCGGTCGCGAAGCGAAGGTCGTAGCCGCGCGCCACCAGCAAGGGTACCGCCATGGACCCGATCGCCGCCACCGTCGCGGGCGAGCTGCCGGAGATCGCTCCGAACAGCATGCAGGCCGCCACGGTAGACATCGCCAAACCGCCGCGGAACCGGCCGAAGACCGCGTCCGCAAAGCTGAACAGACGGCGGGCCAGCCCGCCCTGCGTCATGATCTCGCCCGCCAAGATGAACAGCGGGACTGCCAGCAGCGGGAAGCTGTCGAGCGCAGTGACCACCGAGCGTACCACTTGCCCCGGGTTGGTCGGAGCGCCAAGCCAGCCGGGCAGCAGCGCCGCGTAACCGAGCGCGAAGGCAACCGGAATGCTCAGCAGCAAGACGACGATAAAGAAGCCAAGAGAATAAACGGCAAGCATCATGGCCCCCTACACGTCTTCGTGGATGACGGCGTGCTCGTCCGTCAGGTCAAGGCCCGGAACGGCCCCGTCGCGGACCAGCAGCCAGAGCGCCTGAAGGGCGCGCAGCAAGGCCATGCCCATGCCGACCGGCACCGCGAGGTAGACCAGCCACATCTGTATCCCCAGCCCCGGCGAGGCCTGTCCGATCTTCGCGATCCGCTGGGTGAGGGGCACCGAGTACCAGACCATCAGCGCGAAGAAGAGCCCGGAGCCGAGCAGCGCCAGCACCGCGAAGGCGCGCAGCCAGCGCGTGCCGCAGAGCACCGGCAGCAGATCGACCGAGATATTGCGTCCCTCGCGCACCGCGAGGCTCACGCCGATGAAAGTGCACCAGACCAGAAGGTAGCGGGCCAGTTCCTCGGACCACACCAGCGGCGAGCCAACGATGTAGCGAAACCCCACCTGCGCGGCGAGGATCGCGACCAGCGCGAAGAGGATGGTGGCAAGGATGGCGCGCTCGAAATGCGCCTCTAGTGCGCGGAGCAGTCTCATGCGTCGATCACCTTGCCGGGGTTGAGGATGCCGTTGGGATCAAGTGCGTGTTTGACCCGGCGCATCACCTCCAGTTCCTCCGGCGTGCGGGAGAATTCGAGATATTTCTTCTTGGTCGTGCCGATGCCGTGCTCGGCGGAAACCGAGCCGCCGAAAGCGCGCACCGTGGCATAGACCGCCTCGTCGAGCGCCTCGCCCGGCTGCGGTTCTGCTCCCGGCACCCAAGCCAGCAGGTGCAGGTTGCCGTCGCCGATATGGCCGTAATAGACCGACCGACCTCCGGGCACCGCCGCGGCCACGGCGTCACGGCAGGCATCGGCAAAGGCGTCCATCTGTCCCGTAGGCAGGCCGACGTCATAGGCATGGTGCGGCCCCAGCGTGGTCTTGAACTCGGCGCAGGCATCGCGCACGCCCCAGAAGGACTGCACGTCCGAGAGACTCTGCGAGATCGCTGCGTCCTCGATCACCCCTTCTTCGAACAACGCCTCGAGAAAGGCCATGAAGCGCGGCCCGTCGATCTCTTCGTCGGTGCCCTGCGCCTCGATCAGCACGGTATGGGCGTGGGTCCGCTCGAGCGGATCGCGCACCCCCGGCACAGCGCAGGCCACCTGCCAGTAGTCTGGCCACATCGCCTCGAATGCGGAAAGCGTCGGTCCCAGCTTGCGCCGCGCGCCGCGCAGCAGATCGACCACCTTGCCATAATCCGACAGGCCGCAGATCGCCGCATGGGTGCAGCCGGGGGCAGGGTGCAGGCGAAGCACCAAGCGGGTGATCACCCCAAGCGTGCCCTCCGAGCCGATGAACAGCTGCCGCACGTCGTAGCCGGTGTTATTCTTGATGAGCTTGGACAGCGCGTTGACGATGGTGCCATCGGGCAGCACCACCTCGGCGCCGAGCACGAGGTCGCGCATCATGCCATAGCGGATCACCCGATTGCCGCCCGCATTGGTTCCGGCATTGCCGCCGATGGCGCAGGAACCGCGCGCGCCGAGGTCGAGCGAGAAGAACAGCCCGCGCTCGGCGGCGGCCTTCTGGATAGTCTCAAGCGGTGTTCCCGCGAGCACCGTCATCGTGGCAGATGCCTCGTCGATTTCCTCGATGCCGACCATTTTCTCGAGCGACAGCGCAATGCCGCCCGCGATCGGGCGCGCTCCGCCGCAAAGCCCGGTCAAACCGCCTTGCGGCACCACCGGCACGCGTGCGGCATTGGCGGCGGCGAGGATCGCCGAGACCTGTTCGGCAGAGCGTGGACAGAACAGCGCGGCAGGCGCTTCCGGCGCGAGCGCTGACCAGTCGTTCCAATTGCGCGGCGGCACCGGATCGACAAGCGCAGCGCGCGCGATCTCGGGTAGTCCGGACAGCATCGCGGCCAAGGCCTCCGGCTGGCATGCAGGATTGGGGACTCCTCCGTCCATGCAGCGCACTCCTCCTCTAGGGCACCAACTGCTTCGAAATTTACAGCTTGCAATATCACTGTCAACCCACCAACATGTCAGTCATGCATTCAGCCTCGGAGAAACACATGTCCGCCCCTTTGACCCTTGACCAGAGCGCCAAAAGCGCGCCCCGTGCCCATCTTTTCGGGGTCTCGGTGGCCATGGTGACACCGTTCACCGAAAGCGGATCGGTGGATCTTGCGCGGCTGGCGGCGCATGCCGCCGATGTCGTGGGGCAGGGGGTGGACGGGATCACGCTCTACGGCACCACGGGCGAAGGTGCCTCGCTTGGCATGACCGAGCGCGCGGCGATGCTGGACGCTGTGAAAGACGCGGGCGTGCCCGCCGACAGGATCACCGTCGGCATTGCAGCCTGTGATCTCGAGACCGCAGAGGCTCAGGCCCGGGCCGCTTTCAGGGACGGGGCATCGCGCTTGCTGCTGGCGCCGCCGTTCTACTTCAAGGGTATCACCGACGATGCGCTCTTCACTTGGGTGACCGAATTTGTCGCGCGCCTTGGCGATGCCAGCCCCGAGATCATCCTCTACCATATTCCGCAAGTCACCGGCGTCAGCTTTGATGCACCGCTGGTGCGCCGCCTGAAGGATGCCTGCGGCGCGGCGATCTACGGCGTCAAGGACAGCGCGGGCAGCTGGGATCACGCGGCGGCGCTCTTGCCGATGGACGATCTGGCGATCCTGATCGGTGACGAGCGGCTGCTTGCCCGCGCGGCCCCGCTTGGTGGTGCCGGCGCGATCAGCGGCATGGCCAACCTGCTTCCCGGGGTGATGCGGGGCCTCGTGCACGCGGGCGAGCCGCAGCCCGCGTTGGATTCCCTCGTGGACGAGATTGTGCAGGTTCCGGTGACACCGCTGGTCAAGGCGCTTGTCGGCGCTGCCCGCGGCGAGGACGGATGGCAACGCACCCGCGCGCCTCTGCAGCCTGCCGACGCGTCAGTGGTTGCCGCACTGGCCCCCCGCGTGGAAGAACTCGCGGCCACACAGGTCCCCTGACGGAGAAAGACATGACGCTGCGCGACCAGGCCTACGAGACATTCACCGAACAGCTTCTGTCCCGTCAGATCTCGATGGGACAGTTCGTGTCGCAGCGCGAATTGGTGAAGATCACCGGCATGCCACTAGGTGCGATCCGCGAGATGATCCCCCGGCTTGAGGCGGATGGCCTGATCCGCACCGTGCCGAACCGCGGGTTGCAGATCGTGCAGGTGGACGTTGGCCTGATCCGCAACGCGTTCCAATTGCGCGCGGTGCTCGAGCGTGAGGCGGTGCGCAACTTCGTCACGGTCGCGACCGACGACGAACTTCAGGAGTTGCGGCGCCGCCATCTCGACATTCGCGAGGCGGCGTTGCAGGGGGTGAGCCCGCAGCTTCTGGCCACCGCGCAGCAGATGGACTGGGACATGCACGACCGGATGATCGACGCGCTCGACAATGACATCATCTCGGCGATCTACCGCACCAACTCGATCAAAATCCGGCTGATCCGCAACGAAGACACGCGGATGCTGCCAGCACTCGTGGTTTCCGTCATGGACGAACACCTTGCTCTTATCGATGCGCTGATCGCACGCGATGCAGCAGCCGCGGAAGAGGCGCTGGCGGCGCATCTGGGAAGCGCGAAACAGCGCGCGGTTCGCATCTAAACCGAGCGAGAGCCTACATTAACCGAGATTCGGACTGGCTGCGAGCGCAAGTATCGACTCAGCGGAAGCTGCTTAGGTTGAGCCGCCAATCTGAATGCCTAGTCGGGCGTGGAATGGCAAGCGCCTGACGACGTTTACGGTTATTGCAGAAGGCGCCCCGCCGCCGATGCCACGCATACTAGATGTTTTCGAAGCGCTGTCTTCTGACCTATTATATTAACATAATTATCCTTACGCGCAGTGGAGCTGTAAGCGCCAAGTTAGAATGTCTCACATGAGCAAAGCTGAAGTGTCACACTCCCCTGATTGGGCAGGATTGGAGTGCGGCCGTGGGATTGGTGGTCATGAGCGAGCGCGAGCTGAACCGGATCGAAGTCCTGAGTGATGTGGTGCAAGGCCGGATGTCTGCGGTGGCGGCGGCCTCGGTCCTGGGCTTGAGTCGAAGGCAGGTTCACCGGCTTCTGAAGACGTTCCAGGCCGATGGTCCGGCGGCGATCCGGCACAAGGCCCGCGGACGTCCGTCCAACAACCGGATCGATCCCGCGGTGCGTGAGTTTGCGCTGACGCTGATCCGTGAGCGCTACGCCGACTTTGGGCCCACGTTCGCAGCCGAGAAGTTGGCGGAAGACCATGGCCTGAAGGTGTCGCGGGAGACCTTGCGCAAATGGATGCAGGAAGACGGCATCTGGCTGTCGCGCAATCAGCGCAGAACGTTTCACCAGCCGCGCCGGCGCCGGGACTGCTATGGCGAGCTCGTGCAGATAGACGGCTCTGATCACGCCTGGTTCGAGGAACGCGGTCCGGCCTGCACGTTGCTGGCCTTTGTCGACGACGCCACCAGCACGCTGATGCACCTGGAGTTTGTAGCCTCTGAGAGCACCTTCAGCTATTTCGGCGCGCTCGAGCGGTATCTCGCGGCGCACGGCCGGCCCGTGGCCTTCTATTCCGACAAACACTCGGTGTTCCGTGTCGCCAAGCAAGGGGCGAAGTCGGGCCATGGCATGACCCAGTTCGGTCGGGCGCTGAACGATCTGAACATCGAGATCCTCTGTGCAAACAGCAGCCAGGCAAAGGGCCGCGTCGAGCGCGCGAACCGCACCCTACAGGATCGGCTGGTGAAGGAACTACGGCTGGCGGGCGTCTGCGACATGGCAGCCGGCAACGCGATCCTGCCAAGGTTCTTGGCGCGCCATAATGCGAAGTTCGCCAAGGTGCCGCTACGGGCCGACAACCTGCACCGGTCCCTGAACATGGAACCGGAACGTCTGCGAGAGATCCTGTGCTTCCGCGATGAGCGCTATGTCACCAGGCAACTGGCCTTTTCCTATGAGCGGCAGCGCATCATCCTTGCGGAGAACGACATCACGCGCGCACTGCCTGGCAAGTATGTCGACACCTACGAGTTCCCCGATGGCCGGTTCGAGGTCCGCTGGAAAGGCGTGTCGCTGCCCTACTCCGTGTTCGACAAAGACCAGCGTGTCAGCCATGCCGCGATCACCGAGAACAAGCATCTGAGCGCGGTGCTGGAATACATCAAGGCCGAGCAGGACAAGGCGCCTCCGAAGAAGCGGCGGGCCGGTAAGCAGCGGACCCGCTACGAGCCGACAGGTCGCCGCAACGACGGCTGGAACTCGCTGGCAGCGCGCCAGGCAAAGGCGCGGGCCGCAGCACCCCCGGAATGACGCTGTCGCCGCGTCGCCGCGATGCTAACCTCCGCCGCGAGCGAATGAGCGAGGCAGGCACATGGCAGGCAATACAGAGCCGGAGATCATCTTCTCGAACCTGACGCAGGACGTGGTGATCGACGGCCACCGCTTCACCGTGGAGATTTACCGAACCTCAGATGATCCTTCTTGGATCCTGTCAGTGGAGAACGCCTTCGGGACGCTGACGATCTTGGACAACCCTCCATATTTTGCCGACGGCCTTGCCTGGCGGGCCTTCGAGAAGCTCCTCGATGAGCAAGGTTTCCGTGCCTTCTACAGCGCAAAGGAGCGCCGCAAGCTCCGGCTCTGAACGCATGGCCGATCAGGGCTGCGATATGTGGGGTCTTCGCCCTGCCCGGCCATGCTTCTCCACCCTCGGTGAGACATTTCTGCTTTGCGCAGCCGAAGACATTTCAACTTGGTTGCAACAGGAGCTGTGTAGCGGCAAAGCTAAAATGTCACCCATGAACAATTCAGGAATGTCACTCTCCCCGCAAAACGATGCGAGGATGAGCGGACGTGGGATGGCTGATTATGAGCGAGCGCGAGTTGAATCGTGTGGAGGTTCTGGCGCAGGTCGATGACGGTCGACTGACCGTGGACAACGCGGCGAACATGCTAGAGCTGACGCGTCGGCAGATCTTCAGGCTGTTGAAGCGATACCGCCAGAATGGCGCGGCCGCGATCCGCCATAAGGCGCGCGGGAAGCCTCCGAACAACCACATCCACAAAGCCAAGCGCGACTATGCTTTGAGCCTGATCAAGGAGAGCTACGCAGATTTCGGCCCGACATTGGCGACGGAGATGCTGGCCGAACACCACGGGATTAAGGTCTCGCGCGAGACCGTCCGCAAGTGGATGCAGGAAGACGGCATCTGGCTATCGCGCAAACAACGCCGGACCTTTCATCAGCCGCGTTTGCGCCGAGAGTGCTTTGGCGAGCTGGTTCAGATCGACGGCTCGGATCACCGCTGGTTCGAAGATCGCGGCGATCCCTGCACCCTGCTTGTCTTTATTGATGATGCGACCAGTACGTTGATGGAACTACGGTTTGTCACCGCCGAGAGCACCTTCAGCTACTTCGAGGCTCTGGGAAGCTACCTGCTGAAGCATGGCCGACCCGTTGCATTTTACAGCGACAAACACTCGGTGTTCAGGGTTCCCAAACCAAACGAGCACACGACGGGCATGACGCAGTTCGGACGGGCCTTGGCCGAGCTGAACATAGAGATCATCTGCGCCAATTCCTCCCAAGCCAAAGGCCGCGTCGAACGCGCGAACCGGACGCTGTAAGACCGGCTGGTCAAGGACCTGCGCATCGCAGGCATCTCAAACATGGCAGACGGCAACGCGTTCCTTGCTGGTTTCGTTAACCGCTACAACGCCAAGTTTGCAAAGGCCCCGGCCAAGCCAGACAATCTGAACCGGGCCTTGAACATCGCGCCGGACCGCCTCGCCGAAGTCTTCTGCCTACGTGACAAACGCTATGTTACCAAGGATTTAACTCTGAAGTACGATCGCAAGCGCATCCGGCTGGAGGTCAATGAGCTGACGCGCGGGCTCGTTGGCAAATACGTGGATGTCTACGAGATGCCCGACGGGCGCATCCAAGTCCGCGCCAAAGGCGTCGCCCTACCCTGCAGCATCTTTGATCCACACCAGCAGCGCGTCACACACGCCGCCATTACCGAGAACAAACACCTGAGCGCTGTCCTCGCCCACATTAAGAAAGAACAGGAGAAGACCTCGCCGCCGCCAACGGTAAAACCGGTCAGCGCCAAGAATGGGTACAAGAAGACCGGACGTCGCCCACCAGGTCGGCCATCAAAGATGGAAGCCTACTACGAGCGCCGCCGCAAAGAACGGGCAGCTGAAGCTCAAAAGCTAACGCCACTCTGAACGCGCTTGCCGCAAGCGCCTCGCTCGGAGCAACATCCAAGCATCTTGAGGCGGTGCATAGCTGGAAACCAAGGATCAACTCCGCAACTCGCAAGGCTTTTCAGCCCTGCGATATTTGGGGTCTTCGGGCTGCTAAGCCTTGCTACCCTCGCGCCGCCTGATGACATTCCTGCTTTGCAGACGCGCTGACATTTCAACTTGGTTGCAACAGAACAAATAATGAACAAATGATTTGCAGTACCTCACCTTGGGCGTTTATTCACACGGCAAATCTAGAGCAGAAGCTAGCGCAATCTGACTGAGGTTGAAATCTTCTCTTGCGGTGACCGGGCCCAATCGCCGACGGTGGAAGAAAGCAGAACACTGCAGCAGGCAAGACATCAAGCGACGGCAACACTGCGCTGGAGGAAGACATGTCAGCCGAATGGATCAACATCCAAATCATGGAATGCGAAGACGTGGTCGGCCGCGCCGTCACCGTGTTCAGGCAATCTGATGGAACCCACCAACGCTATGTTCTGGGCAACGGGCGCAAGGTCGAGGCGAACGCGGACGGCACCTTCGTCATCCCGGAGTCTGCCACGGAATTGCGGGTCATGGGCATCTAGGAAGGTCTGTAGCGCGGGCCTTGAGAAAGGCTAGGCAGCTAGCTTTTTCCGGGTTCGTGCTGCGAGGCCGCGCATGACCTGCTCGAAATCGCCCTCAGCAAAACGTGCGACCCCATTGTGTGCGGCGCAGACGGACTTCGTGCCGCACCATCGCGCACCGATTTCCTCTAGCCAGCGGCAGAACTTCTCTTCAGCACCGTCCTCGGCATTCATCGCCGCCCCTAGCGTGGGATGCAGGACGAGCCGCGGCACGTACCCCCGCAGAGCTCCTGGCACAGGCAGAACATTCAGCGTGTCATCGACGTGCAGAGACCCGCTGGCCGGATGAAATGCCAGGAGTGAGCCTGCATGCACCTTCTCATTTTCAGAAAAATACTGGATGCCCCACGGCAGCGAAAACTGGAGATCGCGAGAATACCGCTCTGCCACCGCTGCGCTTTCCACGCGCTCAGCTTCCCAAGGCACCGAGGTGCAGACACGATGATGCCGCTCAGAGCCATAGAATTTCGCTTTTGGGAAATCCCGAGCCATGGCAGCGCAGTGCAGTGTGTGGAACGGGTGGAGATTGAGGACCGCTTCCACAAGACTGCCATCCTGGGTTAGCCCCATGACGAGCTCGCGGATTTCGCCATTCAACGTGTAGCTGTCCAGAAATATGAAACGGCCGCTCTGTAGCCGAACGATCGAGACCTGCGTGCCGACGTTAACGACACCGGCCACCTTCATGGTGCAACGGATATTCCAAAATCCGTTCCCAAGATTCATCAATCGGCGTGTCAAAGATCCTGCCCCCTGTGGTCCTGCGCGAGTTCTCATCGCACCTAGCCTCGCGGGCCTGCGGATCAACATTGCCCGAGACAAAAGGGCTTAGTACGGTTGCGGCGGGGCTACCGTCGCAGCGCCCGGCAGGACAGAACTTCTATCTGTCGTTCCGCGCATGAAGTTCCTAAATCAGAGTAGGGAATGTCCGCCACACGGTCTGTCTACAAGGACGTTGGCTGACCACTTGCCACGCGCCTACACTCACGAAATGGCGCGGGCGGAAGAGACCAATTCGGCGGCCACGTTCAAGATGCCAACTTGACGCTCTTTAGCAACATTCCGGAATATCCAGCACTCATCATTTGTACAGCGGTGCTGCATTTTTCGCACAGAGCATTCTAGGCGAGCTTGGTCTCTGTCCTCTCTACGCGAAGCTGGGCGCAAAGAAGCGCAGCGAGGCCATCCAGTCCGTCCTTGATCTCGGCTGGTTGTGATCTGGCCCGAGCACTTTATCGCTTCTGCGCTCAGCCCCTGAAGGTCGAAGAAGCTTCACTATTGGGGCCCATTCTAGAGAAGATAAGCCAGCGGCCGGTGATAGTTGCCGGTCGCCTCGAACCCGATCTTAACCGGCAGATTGTAGCTGACGAGGGCCGCAGACAGCCGCCGGAAGTCGTCCAGCGTGTTGGTCACAGTCATGCGGCGTCGGCGCATCTTGTCCGGGATACTGGTCAGGACCTCATGCCGGTGCTTGGAAATGTCGATGGCGACCAGCAAGGTTGCAGCGGTAGAATGGATGGCTGTCATAGCCGGTCTCCTCAGCGGTGTGGTTGTGCAAAACTACTGTTGAGACCTGAGACCAGGTTATGCCCACAGGCTGTGCTGTCTGGAGGCAGCGCGCGTGGCCATAACCTGTTGGCAGCGTTTGTTCTCGACGTGCTACGGATAGAAGTATGCAGGCCGGTGATCTTTCGGGAGGAGTGCAGCCTCCGCCCTGTTACTACATAAATATGTAGCCTCGATATCGCGCGCATATGGGCGGTGGCCCGTTCCCGCCACCGCGCCTGACCGGCACCGCGGCGCAGCCCAGCCAAGGTGAGAATCTATGCCGATGCGAAGGCCTCACGCGCCTCTGGCTGATTCCAGATCTTGCGGACCGCGGAGGCCCCGGCCTCGGCCAAGGCGGCCCCGTCGGCGATGGCGATTCTCCCGTTGTCGACCAGAAGTCGTCCGTCCACGATGACCGTCTCGACATTCGCCCGGTTCGCCAGGGCCACAAGGGCGCGGCGTGGATCAAAGTGCGGCTGAAGGTGCGGATGGGTCATGTCGATGAGCGTGAGATCAGCCTTTGCGCCGACCGCGATCCGCCCAAGATCGGGGCGATTGAGCGCCACCGATCCAGCCTCGGTGATCGCGCTGAGCAGCGCCGGCGCGGTGGCGCTGCGCGCGTCGCCTTGCGTCACCTTCGAGACGATGCCGGCCGCGTTGATCTCTCCCAGAAGGTCCATGTTGTAGCCATCGGTGCCCACCATGGTGCGCAGCCCTGCCGCTTCAAAGCGCCCGAAGGAGGCGGTCTTGCCGGTCCGCGCGAAGACCCTTGGGCAGTTCATCACGGTCACGTCCCGCGCCCTCATCAGCGCAAGGTCGCTCTCGCTGCTGTAGACGCAGTGCGCGGCAAGAAGGTCGGGCCCCAGCACGCCCAGCCAGTCGAGGTACTCTGCCGGGGTGCGCCCGCTCCACCGCCTCGCGATTGTTGCGACCTCGCCCTCGCTCTGTGCGACATGCGTGGTGATCGGCACCTCCTGCTCGCGCGCGCGGGCGGTCGCTGCCCGCAGGAGGTCGGGGTCGCAGGTGTCGGTCGCATGCGGGCTCATGGCCAGGCTGATCCGGCCATTCTCCTGCCCGTGCCATTTGTCGAACAGCGCGTTCCAAGTGGCCAGATCTACCGCATTGTCGCTGCCATCGGTCGAGGCAGCGTTGTAGGAAACGCCGCCCTCGGCGCCCGCTCGCGGATCGGAGGCCGAGAAGAGATAGGGCGCGCCCCAGAAGCGCAGGCCCAGTTCCGCCGCCGCGTCGAACATCTCGGGCAGATTGTTGCGAAACGGCTCCATCACCGAAGTCGCGCCGCCCAGGAGAAGCTGCACGATGCCCATGCGCGCGACCGCCAGGCGCTCATCCGGCGTCAGGATGTCCAGTCCGGTCTTCGAAAGGGGCAGAAGCACCGTATAGACAATGCTCTGATCGTTCCGCTTGCTGACGCCGTCCTCGGCGTGGCTGCGGGCGATGGCTTCACTGAAACAGTGGTTGTGCAGGTTCATCAGACCGGGGAGCACGAAGCGACCGGGCCGGTCGATCACCAGGTCGGCCTGATTTGGCCGGCTCTCGGAAACAGCGGCGATCCGGTCGCCTTCGAGGATCACCCAGCGATCACGCAGGACCTCTTGCCCCTCTGCGCCGCTCGCGAGCACGTAGGAGCCAAAGACCGCGGTGGTTTTGCCGTCCATGTCCGGCAGGGCGGAGATCGGGGAGACTGTCATGATCGGGGCCTTTCGAAGCGGTACCGGCAGGCACCAGGAACGTGCCGCGGCGAGGCCGACGGCGGGGTGTAAGAAGGCGTCGACGCTCTGCGCCGACGCTGGAGTTGGCGAGGCCAGAGCGTAGCTCGGACCCCGACGGGGAAGTCAGGATTGCGGGGCCAACCTCGCAAGAATGAGGCGGCCCGCGGCGGCCACGGGGTCGATGACCGGCACCCCGAGATCGTCCTCGAGCCGCGCCGCAAGCTGCGCCATGCCAGCGCAGCCGAGCACGATGGCCCCTGCCCCGCGATCGCGCAGCTCTTCGCCAAGCGCCAGAACGTGACGGTAGACCTCGGGGTCGCGTCCCGAGTCCGCCGCCGACACGTCGCGAAGCGGCAGCTCGGCCACGAGTTGGTCAAGACAGCCCAATGCCTCGATCCGCTTGAGGTGGCGCGGGATGGCCCGCTCGGACAGCGCGATGATGCCAAAGCGCTCGGCGGTCGCGCAGGCTTCGAGCACCGCCGCTTCTTGCGCGCCGACAACCGTCTTGCCCACACGGGCGCGCGCGAGATCGAGGCCGGGGTCGGAGAAGCAGGCGGTGATGAAGCCGTCCGCCTCTTCGGTCGCGATACGGCGGGCAAAGGCCTCGCCAGCCTCTGCCACATCCTTGTCGGTGCGGATGGTCTCGGGGCCGTCCTCGCGGCATACCACCTCGAAGACCGGACCGAGCGGGAGCAAAGCCGAGGCGATGCCTTCGGTCACGTCAAACGAGGAATTCGGGTTGACCACCAGCACCCGCATCAGCGCAGCTCCGCGCCGAAGTTCTGGGCCGGGTCGAGCTCCTTGGCGGTGTAGCGGGGCTTGCCGCGCAGGTCGACGGGCTGGCGGGCGACGAAGCGGCCCTGGCCTTCCTTGGCCTTCAGCTCGCCGTGCTCGACGATCACCGCGCCGCGGTTCATCACGATCTCGGGCTTGCCGGAGATCTCCATGCCTTCGAAGGGCGTGTAATCCATATTGTCGTGCTGGTCCGCGGCGGTCACGGTGACGCGCGCCTCGGGGTTCCAGATGGCGATGTCGGCGTCCATGCCCGGGGCGATCCGGCCCTTGCTGTCGCAGCCGAAGGTCTTGGCGGCATTGGTGGACGAGAGCGCCACGAACTGCTCGAGCGTGATGCGGCCCTTCACCACCCCTTCGGAGAAGAGATAGGGCAGGCGCGCGGCGATGCCGGGCATGCCGTTGGCGATCTTCGGATAGGGAATGTCCGACCCGTTCAGGAACTTGCCGGTCTCGTCGAAGCGGTAGGGCGCGTGGTCGGAGCTGACGCTCTCGAAGGTGCCCTGCGCGATGTGATGCCAGAGCGCGTCTTGGGTCTGCGCGTCACGCAGCGGCGGCGAGCAGATGTATTTCGCGCCTTCCATGCCGGGGCGGTCGAGGTCTTCGCGGGTGAGCGCGAGATACTGCGGGCAGGTCTCGGCGAAGAGCTTGGCGCCGCCAAACTTCTCGCGCCGGACGATCTCGGCGCCGCCCTCGGTCGAGACGTGCACGATGAACAGCGGCGCGTCGACCAGCTTGGCGAGCTGGATGGCGCGGTTGATCGCCTCCTGCTCGGCCAGCTCGGGGCGCGAGACGGCGTGGTATTTCGGCGCGGTGAGCCCCTTGGCCGCCAGCTTGCGGTTCATCCATTTGACCATGTCGTTGTTCTCGGCATGGACCATGGTGATCGCGCCGTGCTCGCGCGCGACGGTGAGGATGTCGAGCATGCCGCCGTCGCCGAGGTTCATCAGGTCGTAGGTCATGAAGACCTTGAAGGAGGTGATGCCGCGGGCGAAGGCGCGGGGCAGCTGGTCTTCCAGCACCTCGGGCTTCGGGTCGGAGATGATCAGGTGATACGAATAGTCGATCACCGAGCGGGCGGCGCGGGCGTCATAGGTGGCGATGACGTCATCGACCGACTGGCCGCGCTGCTGCGCCGCGAAGGGGATGAACGACGAGTTGCCGCCATAGGCCGCCGAGATCGAGCCCGAGAGGTAGTCGTCGGCGGTCATCACGCCCGAGGAGCTTTCCTGCGCGATATGCGCGTGCGCCTCGATGCCGCCGGGCACGACGATGCGCCCGCCCGCGTCGATGCGGCGCGCGCCGCCCTCGAGCTTCTCGGCCACGGCGGCGATGCGCCCGCCGCGGATGCCGATGTCACCCTTCGCCGTGTAGTCGGCGGTCGCGATCGTGCCGCCGTGGATCACCGTGTCGAACTGCATGTCCCTGTCCTCTCTCAACCTGCGACCGTCCAGCTGTCCCGGTGCAGCGCCGTGGGGAAGCGCGCGTCGAGCCCCAGCTCCGCGATCCGGTCGATGCTGGTCTCGAAGAGCCCGGATTGCACGGGCACCGCGTCTGGCGAGAGAGCGACCGCACGCAGCGCCGCCTCGCGGCCCTTGTAGGCCTCGTAGAGCGCGCGCAGATCCTCGACCGCGCGCCCCTCGGAGATGTCGATGCGCAGATCACAGCTCGGGATGCCGTGATCTCCGGTGACCTGCAGCGCCGCGGACCGCAGGCTGCCCGCGACTTCTCCGCCCGCGTCCCGCCCGGCCTCGAGGGCCCGCAACAGCTTTTGCGCGATCGGCAACTCCGGATCAGCAAGGAACGCAGCAGCCATGGCGGCAGTCACCTGATCGTTGTCGAGGATATTCCCGAGGGCGAGGCAGTTCTTCCCGGCCGTATGGGTGTAGATCGAATACATGCGGCGGCCGTGGAAGACAGCGCTCTGACCGCGCCCATCGAGGGCGCCGAGCTGACGCCACTCGATGTCGGGGCTACTCGCCGCGACCTGCGTGATGGCGTCGTCGGCAGACAGGCCCTCGCGCAGAAGCGAGATGCCGAGATCGCCCAGACGGCTGTCCGTGCGGTGCTGCGACAGGAAGGCACCCTTGCCATGGGCGAGCCGGACACAGCGGCTGCCGACGGCGAGGTCCGACGTGGTGATGGCAGCGCCGAAAGCCCCCGTGCGGTCACAGTGCCCGATGATCGAAAAGGTCATGTCTTGCTCCTCTCAGGACGCTTGGGGTTTCGAGGCCAGGTAGGACCGCGCCACCGCGGCTGCGGTGACCAGGAGGGTGATGAAGACGAGGATCGTCGCCACTGCGGCGATCACCGGATCGACGGATTCCTGGATCCCCTCCCAGATCATCTTGGGCAGGGTCTCGACCCGGCGCACGGTCAGGAAAAGCACGCCGACGATCTCGTCGAAGCTGACGATGAACGCAAAGATCGCTCCGGTGATCATCCCCGGGCGGATCGAGGGAAGGATCACCGTGCGGATCGCCATGCCGAGCGGCGCGCCGAGGTTGCGGGCCGCCTGCGGGATGCGCCGGTCGAGGTTGGTGAGCGCGGCAAAGACCGAGATCGTGACGTAGGGCAATGCCAGCAGCGTGTGGGCGAGGATCACGCCGAAATGGGTGTCGATGAGCCCGAGGGTCACCCAGAACTTGTAGAATCCCAGCGACTGCACCACCGGCGGCACGAGGATCGGCACGATCATCACCCAGCGTGCGATCATCGCTGCGCGATCCGACAGGAACCAGCAGCCGATGCAGAAGGCGGTGCCGAGCGCCGTCGAGGCCGCGGCCACTATGGCCCCGATCCAGATGCTCGTCCAAGTGGCGTGCAGCCATTCCGGCGAGTGCAGGAAGGTGTCGAAGTGCTGGAGCGACAGATGCTCCTTGGGCAGGCCGATGAACGCCGTGTCGGTCAGCGAGACCGGGATTACCACCAGGATCGGCAGCACCAGGAAGGCCAGGATCGCCCAGCTTCCGGTGGCAAAGAAAATGCGAAGAGGGGACCGGGTCATCAGCTTCGCTCCAGGAAGGTCTTGCGCAGGTTCACGAAACGGGCTGCGACGAGAAGGACGATGGCGGTGGCGACGAGCAGCGCGACCGAGAGCGCGGCGCCGAGGCCCCAGTTGAGGAACTCCTGGATCTGGTAGGTGATGTATTCCGAGATCATCATCACGCGGCCGCCACCGAGCAGCGCCGGGGTGATGTAGAAGCCGAGCGACAGCACGAAGACCAGCAGCCCGCCCGAGAAGACACCGGGCAGCGTCTGCGGGAAATACACCTCGCGGAAGGCGCGCCATTCGCTGGCGCCCAGCCCGCGCGCCGCCCGCATGTAGCTGCCGTCGATGCCGCGCATGTTGGTCAGCATCGGCAGCACGGCAAAGGGCAGCATCACGTGCACCATGGCGATGAGCACGCCCAGCTCGTTGTGCATGAAGCGGATCGGGGTAGAGATCAGCCCCGTGTCCATCAGCGCATCGTTGACAAGCCCCGAGCGGCCCAGCAGCACGAGCCATGCGAAGGAGCGGATCAGCACCGACACCCAGAAGGGCAACAGCACCAGCCCCAGCATCAGCGGCCTGACCCTCGTGGCGAAATTCGAGATCGTGTAGGCCAGCACGTAGCCCAGCAGCAGGCACAGGATGGTCGTGATCGCGGCGATGCGGAAGGTCAGCACGAAGCTGACCCGCACCGCGTTCGAGTCGAACATTTTGGAGTAGTTGCCGAGCCCCGAAGAGGGCTCGGTGACGGAGATGCCCCAAATGTTGAGCACCGGCCAGATGTAGAAGAGGATCATCACGGCCAGCGCTGGCAGGACCAGCATCCAGTAGCGGAGTTTTTCGTTCATTCGGGGCATTCCTGGGCTCGTGTCAGCCGATCAGCGCGTCGATGTAGAGCTCTTCGGCGGCGACCTGGTTCTTGCCGTACCACTCGTCGTTGTAGATCACCTGCTTGGCCACGTTCTCGGGCGTGTTGGGGTTCCACTCGGCCAACTCGGCCGGGACCAGCTGGGCGGCGGCCGGGTTGATCGGGCCGTTGCCGATGGCGACGAACCAATCCGCCTGAAGCTGCGGATCCTGCGCGGTGGCAATGAACTTCATCGCGGTCTCGGCGCCCGCCGGGTTGTTCTTCGGCACGACCCACATACCCGGCTGCAGCAGCGCTCCGTCATAGGTCATCTTGAAGGTGCCCGGCTCCATCTGGTCCTTCAGCAAGAAGGCCCGGGTCGAGTAGATGTTGCCCATGGCGACCTCGTTCTGCAGGAACAGGTTCTGGCTGTCAGAACCCGAACCCCAGACGATGATGTTGTCGCGCAGCTCGCGGAACTTGGCGATGGCGGCCTTGATGCCCTCGTCGTCGAGGAAGGCGTAGACCTCCTCCCTGGCGATGCCCATGGCCTGCGCCGCGGTCTCGAGTTGGCCCCGCACCGACTTGCGGAAGGTCCGCATCCCCGGGAAGTCCTTGACGTTCCAAACATCCGCCCAGCTTTGCGGCACACCGTCTGGCAGCATGGTCGGGTTGTAGGCCATGGCGTAGGAGAAGATGTAGTTGCCCACGGCAAAGGGCAGCGCGGTACCCTCGAGAACCTTGCCCTTGTCGACGATGGAATAGTCGATCTCCTGGATCACGCCTGCGTCGTTCATCACCATCGCCGAGCCCGCCGCGCTGTCGCAGAGGTCCCAGACCACCGCGCCGCTCTCGACCATGGCGCGGACCTTGCCCGGGCTCGGGCCGTCGCCGTCGACACGGACGGGGATGCCGGTCTCTTCCTCGAAGGCCTTGCCGAGCAGGTCGCGCAGGATGTCCGAGGCCTGCCCGCCCCAGTTGCAGACGACCACTTCGGTGGCCTGTGCCAGCGCCCGGTTGCCGAGCAGGGGCACGAGGCCGAGTGCGCCCATGGCGCTGAGGAAGCCGCGGCGCGACAGCGTGCCGGCCTTGTATTTCTCCGCCGCGATCTCGGCGAGATCGGACTGGAAGTGACGATCGGAAGTGTCCAAGTGAAGTCTCCTTGTTGGGGAAGCTGTCCTTTTAGCGGGCAGCTCTTCTTGCGTCCGCCGCGCAGGGAGGGAGATGCGCGGCATCGGAACGGAGTGTCAGGCGTCGATCAGTGGCACGCAGGCCTCGGCGTCCCAGCCGAAACTCACGTCCATGTGCGGCTCGGGACGCACGCCCGCGTGCCAGGTCGGTTGCGAGACCAGCACCTCGCCCAGCACATCGTGATCCACCAGCACCTGGCAGCGCTCGCCGAGGTAGCTGATCTGCCGGACGCGGCCGGTGAACGTCTCTTCGCCGGGGTGACCGAGGCGGATGCGTTCCGGCCGCAGAGCCAAACAGCCAGCCCCGGTTTCCGGGGCCCCCGCGGCGGGCTTCACCGCGAAGCGCTGGCCGGCGGCCTCGGCGATCAGATGCTCGCCCTCGCGGCCCGCCATGCGCACCTCGATGAAGTTGGATTTGCCGAGGAAGTTCGCCACGAAGCGAGTGCGGGGCCAGTCGTAAAGGTTGCCCGGGGCACCTTCCTGCTGAATTGCCCCGTCTTTTAGGATGACAATACGGTCGGACATGGACAGCGCCTCGTCCTGATCGTGGGTCACATAAACGAAGGTCACGCCAAGCCGCTCGTGCAGCGCCTTCAGCTCCCATTGCAGGTCGGCACGCAGCTTCTTGTCGAGCGCCGAGAGCGGCTCGTCGAGCAGCAGCACGTCGGGCTTGAAGGACAAAGCGCGCGCCAGCGCGATGCGCTGCTGCTGCCCGCCTGATAGCTGGTTCGGCATGCGGTCGGCAAACTGGCCCATCTGTACAAGATCGAGGCACTCACGGACCCGATCGCGGGTTTCCTGCTTACCCCATTTGCGCACCCGCAGCGGGTAGCCGACATTTTCTGCCACGGTCATCGTCGGGAACAGCGCATACCCCTGAAACACCATTGCAAAATCGCGCTTCTCGGGTGGCAAGCGGGTGATGTCCCCGCCTCGGGCATGCACCACGCCACCATCGAGAGCGGTGAAACCGGCTATCGCCGAAAGCAGCGTGGTCTTACCGGAGCCGGACGGCCCAAGCAGGGTCAGAAACTCCCCCTCCCGGATATCGAGGTCCACGGCGTCAAGCGCGCGGAAGCTGCCATAGATCTTTACGGCCTGGCGGACGGAGAGGATGGGGTCGGACATTCTGCTGCCTTCTGACGTCGGTGCGAAGCTGTGAGCTCCGTCGTTGACGTGAAGAGAGCAGGGCCGACCAACATTTTGAAATAAAAATTTCGACATCAGGAATAATCTGCGGTTATTCCCCATTCGGCCAACGCAGCGGGATCATTCAGCGCGTCCCGCACAAACTCCTGAAACTGCATGGCGACATGTGACGTCGGGAAGAGGTTCGAGGTCACCCCGTGCAGCGTGACCGGCATCGCGGGCTCGATGTCCCGCACCGCGATGTTGCGCCGCGCGACCCCCAGAAGCGCAAAATTGTCCACCAAGGCGACGCCCGCGCCGGCGGATGCCATTTCGAGCGCGGTGGACGTGTGGCGAACCTCGCAGAAATAGCGCCGTTCGATACCGTGCTTGCGGTAGACCTCGTCGACCATCTGCCCGAGGGGCGTGCCGGATCCGTAGGAAATGTGCCGCACATGGTTCAGGTCGAGCACGTTGATTCGGCGCGACAACGCCAGCTCGTGATTTTCGGGCATTGCACAGACCATGTTCCCCGAGGCCATGGGCCGGACGCTCAACGCACTATGGCGCGGGAACGTAATGGAAAACCCCAGGTCCGCCCGCCCGCTGATCAGTTGCTGGATAATGTCATCGACGCTGCCGAGTTCGATCGACAGCTTCACCCGGGGCCGGGTGCGGGTGAATTCGGTGATCAGCCGCGGCAGTAGAACGTAGCCGATCGAGGGCGTCGCAATCACGTTGAGCTGCCCCACTGTGCCGCCGCGCAGCTGGTTGATGATCCGGTCCACGCGCTTTTGCTGCGAGAAGAGGTGCTGCGCTTCCTGGGCGATGTGCAGCGCCTCGGGGGTGGGCGTCAGTCGCCCCTTCTCCCGTTTGAACAGCGGAAAGCCCACCAGGTCCTCGATATGCCGGATCATGTTGGAGACCGCGGGCTGGCTCACCGAAAGCGCTTCGGCCGCCCCGGAAGTCGTCCCAAGATCAATGACCGCGCAAAGCACCTCAAGCTGTCTCAACCGGATCATATCGAATAACCTGACATTATTTGTTGTAGCTGCTTTTTTATTTCCAGATGAAAATCACGTTGTCTACCCTCCTCCTCAAGATTTCGAAGGAGCAGGCAATGAGCCGTAAAACCGTATTCGCCGTGGCCCAAATGGGGCCTGTCCATCTCAACGACACGAAGCAGGCCGCCGTCGCTCGCCTGATCGAGATGCTGCGCGAAGCTCATGGCCGTGGCGCCCGCTGGGTGACCTTCCCCGAGCTGGCCCTGACCACATTTTTCCCGCGGTATGTCTATGACGATCCCGCCGAATACGACCGCTTCTACGAAGAGGGCTTCCCCTCGCCCGCGATGGCGCCGTTGTTCGAGGAAGCAAAAAAGCTCGGCGTCGGCTTCTACCTCGGCTACGCCGAGAAGGTGACCGAGGGTGGCACGGTGCACCGGTTCAACACCTCGATCCTGATGTCGCCTGAGGGCGAGTTGCTTGGCAAGTATCGCAAGATCCACCTGCCCGGCACCAAGGACCCGATCGGCGATCCCGAATTCGAACACCTGGAGAAGCGGTACTTCGAGGTCGGCAACCTTGGCTTCCCGGTGTTCAAATCCGATGCCGGCCGCATCGGCATGTGCATCTGCAACGATCGGCGCTGGCCCGAGACTTTCCGCGTCATGGCTCTGCGCGGCGCCGAGATCTTCATGCTCGGCTACAACACGCCCACCCGCAACATCCACCACAACGAGCCGGTGCACCTGCGCGAGCATCACCACCGCCTGAGCCTTGAATCGGCCGCCTACCAGAACGGTGCCTGGGTGATGGCGGCGGGAAAATGCGGCTCGGAGGACGGGTTCACTATGATCGGCGGCTCGGCCATCATCGCCCCAACCGGCGAGACCGTCACTCGCGCGGTCACCGAAGAGGACGAGGTGATCTCCTATAACTGCGACCTGGCGCTCGGCGAATACATCCGCCGCTCGGTCTTCAATTTCGCGAAACATCGCCGGATCGAACACTACGGACCGATCACAGCACAGACAGGGGTGGAGATCGACCAATGACCTATTCGCTTGCTGGACGCTGCCCCGAAACCGGCCGCATTGGCTTTGCCGTCACCGGCATTCCAAGTTGATGATGGCGTTCGTGTCAGATAGCGATCGGATATGACCGATTAGGCTTCCATGCCTCTCCTGTAGAGCTTTCGTATTCCGTGCGAGGTGGTCGCCTACGCCATCTGGGCGTACCACCGTTTCGCTTGAGCGCGGCGAATGTCGAGGACCTTGTCGCACACCGTGGCGTCACCGTCAGCCGGGAGGCTGTGCGGCTGTGCGGCTGTGGGTGAACCGCTTTGGCGCTTATTTCGCAGCATGCATCCAGCGGGACCGGCCGCGCGCAGCGGACAAATGGCATCTTGACGAGGTGATGTTTTCGATACGTGGCATGAAGCACTGGCTCTAGCGCGCGATCAATGCCCATGACTACATTCGGGACATTTTCGTCCAGCCGCGCCGGAACGCGAAGGCGGCGAAGCGGTTCCTGAAGCGTCTGAACGCTCAGTTTGGCGCAACTCGCGTTGTAGTCACCGACGAGCTGCGCAATCGCCGCTTCCAACAGATGTGCAGGCATTATCTCGTCGATCCGGTTGCCTGCATGCCTGCATCGGGGTAGGAGAAAGGCCAGGTCGAGAACTAAGTTAGTGTGGTGCGTCGGCGCTTCTTCGTGCCGCGACCGCGCTTCAAAAGCCTTGCCGAACTGAATGCTTGGCTGCGAGATCGCTGCTTAGCTTGGGCCAAGTCCCACCCGCACCCCGAGCTGCGCGAGCGATCGACCTGGGACGTCTTCGAGGCTGAGCGCCCAAGCCTTGTGGATAGTGCCCCCGCGCGTGGTGTAGGAGCGTCGACCTTCGGAGAGGTCCGGGTCTGATCAGGATGCCACGGCGGGCAACCTGACGGTGGGATTGTCGGTGACGCGGGCCAGGGTTTCAAGATGTCGTCATGGGGCAGCCAAGACCGGATAGGCTGGCGCTTCCGCATCCCAGAGGAGGACGACATGAAGACCTTCATCGGCATTGACGTTTCGCTTGCGAGTTCCGCAGTTTGCGTGCTGGACGAACATGGGCAGGTCGTCAAGCGGGCGCAGATCGACAGCGAGCCCGAGGCGTTCGCTGCGTTCCTGCGGGACTTGCCCTGGACCATCGAGGCGATTGGGCTCGAGGCCGGCCCGCTGTCGCAGTGGCTTCACCGCAGTTTGGGGGAAGCCGGCTTCGCGCTGATCCTGATGGAGACGCGGCAGGTCAAGGCGGTCCTGAAGGCCATACCCGTGAAGACAGATCGCCGCGATGCCGAGGGGATTGCGCAACTGCTTCGCATGGGCTGGTTCAGGCCGGTTCACTGCAAGTCTGTATCTGCCCAGGAGATGCGCGCCCTGCTCAGCGCCCGCAAGTCGGTCCAGAAAGCAGCACTCGACATCGAGCAGTCCTTACGCGGCGTGCTGCGTAATTTCGGTATGAAGCTCGGTCCCGTCGGCAAGGGCAAAGGGCGCTATGAGGCACGGGTCCGCGAACTTGTCGCGGGGAATGCTGCGCTGGAGACAGCCGCTTCGGCCATCCTCGACGCCCGGGCGATGCTGCGCGACAAGTTGTCGGCGCTGGACTGCAGGGTGATCGAGCTTGCCCGGCAGGACGAAGCCTGTCGGCTGATGATGACAATGCCGGGCATCGGCGCCGTGATCGCTCTGACGGTGCGCTCGGCGATCGACGACCCGGCACGGTTCAGATCGTCGCGGGACGTCGGACCATGGGTCGGCCTCACACCTCGGCGCGAGCAGTCCGGCGAGCGCGATGTCACCGGCCGGATCACCAAGGCAGGAGATGTCGCCCTGCGAACGGCGCTCTTCAACGCTGCCACCGTGATGATGCATAATGCGAGGCCCTGCTGGCTCAAGGCATGGGGCATGCAGGTTGCCAGGCGCCGCGGTTCGAAGCGCGCCACGGTCGCCGTGGCACGACGGATCGGTGTCGTGCTTCACCGCATGTGGCTGGACGGCACTGAGTTCCGCTTGCAGCGCGATACGGTGACGTTGGCCTCCTGAGACGACCATCGACACGGAAAGAAGGAGAAAATCAACTCCTGGCAGGGTCTGCCCTCGCCACGACGAAGTCCCTACCGGGACGCGGTTTCCGGCGACGCCGGACATGTGCCTGCCACCGGACGTTCCGTCCGAGTGCGTTTTCAAGATGGGTGCCCGGAAACCGATCTCACCGACATCAAGTAGGCGGCCAATGTGCTGACCACGGACGGAAGCATGACACCGGTACGGGAGCTGGGAGTGGAATTGATGGCGCTGCTGAGGGAACATACTACCCAGCGGAACGCGAGGCGCGGGTTGCGCTCCGATATCTGGGGTCTACGCGCCACCCGCGCCTCGCGTTCCGCTGCCAGCCCGGCAAATGCGGCAACGTTCCTATGCACATTACGTATTGACGACCAAGGCCCCAAGACGGAAGGCTCATGTATCGCCGCGCCACTGCCCATTCATCGTTGGTTTCGAGCATCAGAGCGCCGACGAGGCGGATGATGGCGGCGTCGTTCGGGAAGATCCCGATGACATCCGCACGTCGCTTTACCTCTCGGTTCACCCGCTCCAGCGGGTTGGTCGAAGCGATCTGGGTCCAGTGCTCTCGAGGGAACGACATGTAGGCCAACACATCGTCGCGGGAGTTGTCCATCAGGGCGCCGAGCTTGGGCTGTTTCTCCCGAAGGGCGTCCGCCACGACGGCCCACTGGTTCTCGGCGTCGGCCTTGCTTTCCTGGGCGAAGACCGTCTTCAACATCGCCGCCACTGCCGTGCGCTGTTTCGCAGGGGCATGCGCCAGGGCATTGCGCATCCAGTGGATGCGGCAGCGCTGATGAGTGGCGTTGAAGACTCGGCGTGCGGCGGCCCGCAGGCCCTTGTGGTCGTCGGCGATGACCAGCTTGACGCCACGCAGGCCCCGGTCGGCGAGGCTGCGCAGGAAATCAGTCCAGAACACCTCCGCCTCGGATGGACCGGTTGCGACACCCAGAACCTCGCGCTTGCCGTCCTCGTTGACCGCCACCGCGAGTATCACCGCCTTGCTGATGATGCGCCCGCCCTCCCTGACCTTCAGGTATGTGGCGTCCAACCACAGGTAGGGCCACGCGCCTTCAAGCGGCCGCGACAGGAAGGCGTCGACCCGCTCGTCGATTTCCATGCACAACCGGCTGACTTGGCTCTTAGACACGCCGCCAGCTCCCATGGCCTTCACCAGGTCATCCACGGACCGCGTGGAGATGCCGTGAACGTAAGCCTCCTGGATCACCGCCACCAATGCCTTCTCGGCTGTCCGCCGCGGTTCAAGGAAGCTGGGGAAATAGCTGCCCTTGCGCAGCTTCGGGATCTCTAGCGCGATCCGGCCGGCACGCGTATCCCAACCCCGCTCCCGGTATCCATTCCGCTGGGCCTCTCGCATTGGCGAGCGCGTGCCCTTGGCCGCGCCGGTCCGCGCTTCGATCTCGGCCTCCATGATGCGCTCGGCTGCAAAGGCCAGCATCTCGCGCACGAGATCGCCATCAGCCTGCTTCTCAACCAGCTCCATCAGAGCCATTCTGTCGTCGGTCATCGTCATCTCCGTCTCAGATTTCAGGTGTCGCAACCCAAACCTACTCCGAAGATCGACGATGACCGCCAGCCTTGCGATCAGCGACGCTCGCGGCTTCCTACACCACGCCGCGGGGCACTATCAGCCTTGTGCCCTATGCTGGCCCCTTCGACGGATACCATGCGGTGCCGGCCTCGGTCTCGAAGACCTGCCTCGTCCGGTTCGACAACAACCGCTACTCGGTCGAGGCTCATGCCGTCGGCCGTCCCGTCGAGATCCGCGCTTATGCTGAACGCGTCGAGCTCTGGCAGGATGGAAAGCTCGCGGGTGAGCATGCGCGCGTTTTCGGACGCGGCAAAGATGTCTACGACCCGCTGCACTAAATCCCCGTGCTCGCACGGAAGCCGGTGCCCTGCGGAATGGTGCCCCTTCAAGGAGTGGGAGCTGCTACCTGCCATGCGACGGGTCCAGCGCAAGCTGGGCGAGCATCCAATGGCGATCGGCAGATGGTGGATGATCTCAGCGCGGTTCTGACGGATGGGCTGGATGTGTCGAAGCATCGTGCCTTAGCATCACTCCCAATTCCCCGTCAGACGGCCCTCGCCGGAGGCGTACATCCAAAGTGCAAGCACGCGCGGAACAGAATGCTGTCGCCTTTCGAGTTCGAGCGGCAGCAGAGATTGAGACAGGAAGGCGTCTAAGAAACGCGGAGCTATTCAGTATCATCGGTCGTGCCGATTTACCTCAAAGTGACGAAATCTCCTGCGCCAACAGTGCCGCTTGCGTTCGATTCGACACACCCAACTTTCGGTAGAGTGTTTTCAGGTACAGTTTTATTGTTGGCTCTGCGAGGTCGAGGTCGCGCGCTATCTGCTTGTTAGATTTCCCAGCGCGTACACCTTTCAAGACTTCGCGTTCACGAGATGACAGCTTCGCAAGGACGGGGTGGTCGGGTTCACTGTGTTCTTGCGTCATAAATGCCAGGGGCGCATAGACCTCGCCCATCGCCATGAACCGCAATGCGTTTAAGAGAGATTTCGGCTTAAGTGTTTTGGGCAGGAACCCAGCAGCTCCTAGGGCAAGTGCCTCCTCAGCGACGTCCTTGCGGACCACCCCAGAGATGAGGGCAACTTTCTCAATATCAGGATGCCTAATCATCCGCTTCAGACCTTCGAGCCCATGCATTCCTGGCATGTCGTAGTCTAACACGACGAGGTCAAATGTCTGACCATCATCTGCTAGGTTCACCGCTTCTTCGAGAGTACCAGCAGCGACAACCTCATAGCCATCCGCGGTAGAGATGAAGGCGCTTAAGGTATCTCTTATAAGAGAATGGTCGTCAGCCAACAGTATGCGCATCCAAAACTCGCTTAAAGGAAAAATCCGTAAGAATTGTAACGCAAGATGTAGGCCTGCTCCAGGCTCGTGGTGGTCGCATTCCGGGAAACAGTAGCGATGAGTATGACGATGGATGACAGCATCAAGCGTTGGACGGCGAAACGGAAGACAGCCCTGGTGATCGAGATCGCCTAGCAACTGTATCCGTCATGCGCCTCTCCATTGCTCTGCGGCACAACCTATTGACGAACATCGACCTGTCGTCGAAGTGCTGCTGGGAACCTTTGGCGGAAACCTGCAACGTACCGGGATCAGAAGCCGGATCGCTTGTACTGGCTGCTGATCCCGCGATGTGGATTGGCAAAAATGAACTGGCTCAGACCTGATCGAAGATGTTGGGACCGAGATGACGCCCTACAAGCGGGGCGATAGGCTGGTCTACTAGGATGCGGTGCACGTCGCGTTGGGATACAGGTAGCCGGCAAGTCGCCGCGGATATCGACGGCCGTTTTGGGCTTATTCCGTTGAAAAACTCCGCTTGCCTGAAGGGCTGGCCGCTAATTCAATTTGGCTGCGGCAGCTTGAGGTGAACGGCGATGATAGGGTCCCGGCAGGAAGCGCAAGGCGCTCTGTTCTACGATTTCTCGATCGAAACACACGTTCTGCCGGACCACATGCTCAGATCGGTTGACCAGTTCGTCGACCTGGCCATCATCCGTCAGCACCTGGCGCCATTCTACAGCTCTACCGGACGGCCGTCGGTCGATCCGGAACTGATGATCCGCATGCTTCTGGTCGGTTACATCACGGGCATCCGGTCCGAGCGCCAGCTCTGCGAGGAGGTCCATCTCAACCTCGCCTACCGCTGGTTCTGCCGCCTTGATCTGACCGTGCCGGTGCCGGATCATTCGACCTTCTCCAAGAACCGTCACGGCCGCTTCCGCGACAGCGACCTGTTGCGCCATCTCTTCGAGACCGTGGTGGCCCGGTGCATCGCAGAGGGCCTGGCCAGCGGCCAGCGCCTCGCCGCGGATGCATGTATCATCCAGGCTGACGCGAACCGGCAGAACTCCACGCCGAAGTCGGACTGGCACCCCGCCAGCATGGATCCCGGAGACGCGCCTCGGGCCGTCAGGGAATACCTGGAAACGCTCGACGATGCCGCATTCGGCGCGGCGAGCCCGGTCGAGGCGAAGTTCACCTCGCACTCCGATCCGGCCTCGCAATGGACCGGGGCCAGGGGAGGTCCGGCCTACTTTGCCTATTCCACCAACTACCTGATCGACACCGACAACGGCGTGATCCTCGATGTCGAAGCCACTCGGTCGATCCGTCAGGCCGAGGTCGGATCGGTGCAGACCATGATCGATCGGGTGAACGATGCATTCGGCATCACGCCGGAACGGCTGATCGCCGACACCGCCTACGGCACCGGCGTCATGCTGGACTGGCTGGATCAGCAGCGCGGCATCGCACCCCATATCCCGGTGTTCGACAAGTCAGCTCGCCGGGACGGAACATTCGAGCGCGCCGACTTCGCCTATGACGCCGAGAGGGATGTCTACATCTGCCCGGGCGGCAAGGAGTTGAGGCAAAGCCGCCGGACCTTCACGAAACCCCGGGAGAAGAAACCAGATGACGATGGCATGCTTCGCTACCGCGCCGGCTAGGCCGATTGTGATGCCTGCGACCTGAAGGCGCGCTGCTGCCCCAAGGGGCCGTCTCGAAAGGTAACCCGATCAATCTTCGAGCCCTCCCGGGATCGGGCGCGTGCGATCGCTCAGACGCCCGACTACGCGATCTCCTGCAAGCTCCGAAAGAAGGTGGAGATGCTCTTCGCGCATTTGAAGCGAATTCTGGGCCTCAACCGTCTCCGATTGCGAGGCCCGAGCGGCGCACGAGATGAATTCCACCTCGCAGCCACCGCACAGAACCTCCGGAAGCTCGCAAAGCTCCTTCCGACCTCACCGGTCTCCTGTTGAGGTAGGATAGGCACAGGCACCGCAAATCCTGGGCGAGGGTCAACGCGATCACCGAGCCGAGTTTTTCAACGGAATAGGCTGGCTACCGACCTTCGCCGCCACCCGCCCGAGCGGCTCAAGTGGGGACATTGCCGCCGTTCGCTGCACCCACGATATCGAGATGGGCGGATGGCGACAGTTCGCAGATAGGAACATTTGCAAACGCGACGGGACTGGCGGCATGGCAGGAGGTCCGTGCTGCAGGCGCACTTGCCGAGAGCGGACCTTCGCCGCAGGCGCGGCCGCCAGCCACCTTCAATCGGCATAGATGCGGACAAACGATCCACTCACTCAGGTCAGGAACTTGCATCAGGCCCGGTGGTTCAATCTGTTGGCCATATCGAGCTGATCCTAAGTTGATTTGCCGCAGCATGATACGGTCGAAAGCATTGTTGTACACAGACTAGGTGACGTCCCAGGTCGTGGTGTAGCTTTCGGTGGCCATCGGGTTTCTCGGTAGGGTCGGGTTGCTGAGCCAACCTGAACCGAGGGATGCCCCCGATGACCAAACCCATGATGGACCTGCGTGCGCTGGTAGAGAAGAGCGCCGATGCCGACCTGCTTCGCGAGATGATCGGCTTTGCTGCTGAGCGGCTGATGGAGCTGGAGGTCGGCGCCAAGACCGGTGCTGACTATGGTGAGAAGAGCAGCGAGCGCCTGGCGCAGCGCAACGGCTACCGCGATCGGGACTGGCAGACCCGGGCCGGCAGCGTCGAGCTGCGCATCCCGCGCCTGCGCACCGGCTCCTATTTTCCCTCGTTTCTCGAGCCGCGGCGCTCGGTTGAGAAGGCGCTGACCGCCGTGATCCAGGAGGCCTATGTCCATGGCGTCTCAACGCGATCGATGGACGACCTGGTGCAGGCCATGGGTGGGACCGGGGTATCGAAGAGCCAGGTGAGCCGCCTGTGCGAGGAGATCGACGAGCGTGTCGACGCCTTCCTGACGCGGCCGATTGAGGGCGAATGGCCCTACCTCTGGATCGATGCCACCTATCTCAAGGTGCGCCAGGGTGGGCGGATCGTATCCGTGGCGGTCACGCTCGCGGTGGGCGTCAACACCGACGGCAGGCGCGAGGTGCTGGGCATGGCGATCGGTGCCTCCGAAGCCGAACCCTTTTGGACCGAGTTCCTGCGCGATCTCGTCCGGCGCGGCCTCAGTGGCGTAAAACTGGTGATTAGCGATGCGCATGAGGGCATCAAGGCCGCCACCGCTCGAGTCCTTTCCACGACCTGGCAGCGCTGCCGCGTCCACTTCCAGCGCAATGCGCTCGCCCATGCCGGCAAGAACAGCCGCCGGGTGGTCTCGGCCTTCATCGCCACGGCCTTCGCCCAGCCCGACCATGCGGCGGCGAAGGCTCAGTGGCGTCTCGTGGCGGACCAGATGCGCGGCAAGCTCCCCAAACTGGCGACGCTCATGGACACGGCCGAGGAGGACGTCCTGGCCTATATGACCTTCCCGGCCCAGCATCGCACCAAGCTGCACAGCACGGATGAGATCGACAAGACTTTTCCGCCGGAATTCTCTATTCTTTGACGGTGCGGTCGACCTCGGGGCGAAGCGTGGCGTGTCGGCTGGAAGCGTCACCGGGCAGCCTATTCAGTTCCTGCCGGTTTGAGGCGGCCGCACACCCTCTGCCCTTTCCGGGAGGATGCGTCCGCCACGCCGCAACGAAGTGCTCATAGCTCTTTTCCGCATGCTGGGCGATCTTGGCTTCCTGATGGCGCAACTCCTTTACGTTGTACGCATAGCTTGAGCCACGCCTGTTGCCTTTCTTCTGCGGCAACCCGGCCGCCAGTTCCATGGCGCGGCGTTTGTGGGCGACCAGGCTGGGCCGGGCCCAGCGGTAATCCTCGCCTTTCGTCAGCATGTGCCAGCAAAGGGTCGCAAGCTTGCGGGCCACAGCCACGGCAGCGATCTGATGTCCGCGCCGCGCCCTGATGCGGATAAAGAAAGCCCGCAGCGGTCCCGGTGCCTTCGCGGCGGCCCAGGCCGCCTCGACGAGCATTGCGCGGGCATGGCTGCGGCCAGCCTTGCTGATCCGGCCATGGTGGGCAGGCCCTAGACCGGATTGGCGCACACGTGGGTTCAAACCAAAGTAGCTCACCAGTTTTTGCGGCGATTTGAACCGCTCGATGCTGCCGATCGCCGCCATCAGGCCCGCGGCAACCGCCAGATTAACCCCAGTGATTGTCAGGAGGCGCTGAAGCTCTTCGTCCTTCAAGGCATCTTGCGCGATGTCGCGGTCGAGTTGGGCAAGATCGTCCCCGAGCCGGTCGAGTTCGCGGATATGGCGCGCAATCGCGGCGCGTTCATCCTCCGGAACCGGTTGGCGTGTCAGCCAGTCGCGGCCGCGCTTGTTGAAGAGATCTGCATGCGGGCATTTCGGGATCAGATGCGCGTGCAGGATGGCATGCACTTCATTCTTGATCCGGGTCCGGTGGCGCACGATTTGGTAGCGGCGAGCGACAAGCCTGCGCAGCCGCTCCGTCGCCGCATCCGGTGTCCAAATTTCCGGCAGATAGCCCGCGGCGTACAAACTCGCCAGAGTCGCCGCATCCACTTTGTCGGTCTTCACGTGGGCATGAGCGATCGCCTTCACCTGAAGCGGGTTGGCGATCACCACTCGCGAGACGTGAGGTGAAAGCACCCGCGAAACCGCCATGCAATTCCCTGTCGCTTCGATCACGACCTCGTCTGTCTTGAAGAGCTGCCGCCCAAAACCCTCGAGCGCCGTTCGTGTCATATCGACCCGACCCTCGTGCCGGGTCAGGCCGTTCTCCCATATCACCACCTCTCCGAAGGTCCGGTGGATGTCGATGCCAATCACGCGTCGCATGCGCGCCTCCCTTGCCAATGGAAACAGGCGGGAGCGGCGGGCGACATGACAACTACGGATTCGCGCTCTCGGCGCAACCGGGCGAGTCGCAGAGGCGGCCAGCTACTAACACGAGCTCGCAGCTCATCGTGTGGATCGGCCTGCCCGCACCTTCGTGCTCCCGGTGCCTCTGTCCCGGATGCTCGCAGCATACACCCTGATCCGAAAATCGGGGCCGAACATCGGCACCGGGATCTTCATACCGGTTACCAATCCGATCGAGCGGCTGAACGGCGAGATCAAGCGACGCACGGACGTCGTCGGTATCTTTCCCAACGAGGCTTCGATCCGGCGCCTCGTCGGCGCGATCCTCATGGAGCAGACCGAGGAATGGACGGTCCAGCGCGCCAGATACATGACGCTGGAAACGCTCGCCCCTGTCTGCGATGATCTCAATGTCAGCCTGCCTGCAGCGCAGAGCGACTGACCAGCTCGGCCCGCCAATGAGCGCGAGGCCCATGAGGAGCTACACCACTTCCCGGGACATCATCCACAGACTAAATTCCACCAAACCTTTCGCAGCATGTCGCCCTCGTTTCCGACAAGAAAGTAAATGGTCTCGGCTGACACCTTGGCGGGGCTGACGACACCGGCAGTGTACATATTGCAAGCCTCGAATCCGCCGCTTCGGCCACAAGGATTTGCGCAATTACCTGCGGGCATCATCTGTGGTGAGGCGGGGCATGGGCGTTTTCTTTTGGCGACGCGCCGTGTCACGCCGAACTGTCCGGGATTCAGGCGCGTCCCGGCTGGTAGGACGCGCTCCAATGACGAGGAGAAGTGCCGTACATGCGCTTGAATTCCCTACTGAATTGCGATGGGCTGACATAGCCCACATCCATCGCCGCCTCTGAGACCGTCATCCCGGCAGAGATCTTCATCGCTGCGTGGTTCAGCCGCATCGCCTTGGCGAACTGGATCGGGGACATGGTGGTCGCCTCCTTGAAGCGACGGTGAAAAACGGCGCGGCTCATGCCCGCACGGGTGGCCATGTCGTCGATTGTGACAGTATCGTGCAAATGGTTGGACAGATGCGCAATGGCCCGCGCGATGCCATTGCCCGGCGCAAAGGCCTGACGGGCAAAGGCCCCGGCGTCGCCCTTCAGGATCGCATAATGCAGCTCGCGCAAACGGGCTGCTCCCAAAATGGCCAGGTCTGTCGGGTCCTCCAGCTGAACCAGTCGCAAGAGCGCCTCGGCAAACCCGTCATCCCATGGCGAGAGACGGATGCCTCGAGCCTCGACCACTGGCCCTGCCGCCGTCGCATGACCCATCTCCATCGTGAGCCCCGTCATCAGCCGCGTGTCCAGCGCGATGTAGACGCCCATCAGCGGGTTGTCCGGCGCGGCCATCGGGGTGCCCGCCTCAACCGGCATTGACAGGGGGCAGATCAGGTAATCGCGGTGGTCGTAGACATGGTGATACCCGTCCAGAACGGCCTCCTTCGCTCCGCTGACGATGGCGATCACGCAAGGCTCATAAACCGCCGGGATACAAGGCACGGCCTCGGTTGCGCGGAAGAGCTGCACACCGCGAACCCCGGTCTGAACAAGGCCGTCCTCGGGCATGCGACGTTCGATGATGTGTCGGAGGGTCGTTTTTGTCATGGGTGCGGCTTGCTCTCAAGAAACGGGTCGCGCGATAGGATCGATACAATCAGGCAAGTATTCAAGAGTATCTCGCCTGTTTTGAACCGGCTTTGAGATTTATTTCTCCCCCCCAACGCTGACACAGCAGAAAATGAAGGACAAGACGATGGCCGACACGACATTTGGACCCAAGGGCTGGACACCGGAACGCCTCGGAGATCTCAGCGGCAGGACTTTTCTGATCACCGGTGGCAACGCGGGGGCCGGGTATCAGGCGACACAGATTTTGCTGACCAAGGGCGCGAAAGTGGTGATGCTTAACCGCAGCGCCGAGCGGTCGAAGGCCGCTGTGGAGATGCTGCGCGCAAAATTAGGACCGAAGGCGGAGGTCGATTTTATCCGCGTGGACTTGTCGGATCTCTGCAGTGTGCGCGAGGCCGCCGCTCGGGTTCTGGCGGAAGTACCGCGCATCGACGCGCTGATCCAGAACGCCGCCATCGCGCAGGTGCCGACGCGCCAGATGACCAAGGATGGATTCGAAAGCCAGCTGGGCACCAACCACTATGGGCATTTCCTACTCGCGGGACTGCTGTTCGACCGGATTGAAGAGTCGGCGGGCCGGATCGTCGTGGTGGCCAGCCTTGGCTACAACATGGGTTTGAAGACAATCAAATTCGACGACATGAACTGGAACAGCGGCTATGGCGCGAACACCGCCTACAGCCAGTCGAAACTGGCGCAGATGATGTTCGCCTACGAATTGCAGGACCGTCTGGCGTCGGCAGCGAAAACCTCGGTCGAGGTCTACGTCTGCCATCCCGGCTCGTCCGCGACCTCGTTGATCAACACCAGCGGCAGCGCGCTGTCGAAGCTGATCTTCAAGCTCATGACCCTGACCCCGATGGTACAGTCCGCCGAAAAAGGCGCCTACCCCGAGGTGATGTGCGCCACCGAAACCGGCCTCCAGCAACGTGCGCTTTACGGCCCAACCGGCCGCATGGAATTTGTGGGCCCCGTCGGTAAGGGAACGTTGAAGTCCCACGCCTATGACAAGGAGGTCATGACCCGGCTTTGGAGCGTCTCCGAGACGGCTACGGGCTTCACATGGTCTCTTTAAGCGACCTTGCACGCACCGGGGCGGCTTGCCCCCTTAACAACGGAGGTGGGCCATGACCCCACTCAAGACTGCAACCGGCTGGGCCCGGGCCGAGATGCTCTCGAACAGCGCCTTCATCCTGATGGGGATGGTCTTTCTGGCCACCTGCTTCGCCCTATGGCACATGTGCCGCACCGAGATGGCCCGCTCCTTTGTCTGGCCGATGGGCGTGGCAGGCGTGTTGCTGCTGATCCTCGGGGGTGGTTTGCTGTTTGGCACGTGGTCCAGCCTGTCGGGCTTTGCCGAAGCGGCAACTGACATGCAGAGCTTTGTCACGTCAGAGCTTGCCCGGATCGATCAAACTCGCGCGGGCTATGCCACCGCCGTCTTCAAGGTGATGCCCCTGATGGTGGCAGCGGCGGCGCTGGGGATCGTGTTCCTCGACGCTCCGCTCTGGCGAGCGTCGTTTATCACGGCCATCGCTTTTCTGAGCGTGGTGATGGTGGTGGACAGCATGGCCGATGCGCGCCTCGGTCACTACCGGGCGCAGTTGGCGCAGGGGTGACCGCCCGCCCCATGGAGGGCGGGCTGGGGGCGTTCAGACCTCGATCACCACCTTACCCAGGGCGGCGCCGTATTGCAGTCGGGCGTAGGCCTCGCCCACCTGGCTCAGTGTGAACCGTTGGTCATCCAGCAGCGGCTTGACCGCGCTTGCATCTACGAGCGCGGCCAGTTGGGCAAGGATTTCGCCATGCGCAGCGCGGTTTACGTCATGCAGCATCGGCAGCAGCATGAAGACAATGTGCAGCGACAGACCCTTGAAATGCGCGAGGCTTAGGTCGATTTCGAGCAGCGCGACGGTTGAGACCACATGCGCGTTCAGCCCCGCCGCCGCAAAGGAGTTGGTCATGTTCGCCCCACCCACGGTGTCGAATACCACGTCAAAGCCGGCCCCGCCGGTCTGCGCGGCGACATAGTCGTCGATCTGCGTGGTCTTGAAGTCGATCGGCGTCGCACCGAAGTCCTCGATCACCTGCATCTGCGCGGCACCTGTGCCGGTGGCCGTAACCTTTGCGCCAAGGTGCCGTGCAATCTGCACCGCCAAGTGGCCGACGCCGCCTGCGCCGCCTTGCACCAGTACGGACTGGCCACCCGAGACGCCTGCCCGGTGTAGCCCCTCCCAAGCGGTGATGCCCACCAACGGCAGGGCAGCGGCTTCGCGCATTGACAGGCTTTGCGGCTTCTTCGCGATCAGCCGAGCATCGGCCAGCATGTATTCTGCCAGCGCGCCCTTCAGATCGGCCAGCCCACCGGCGCAGCCGTAAACCTCGTCACCCACGGCAAAGCCGGTCACATCGGCGCCGACCTCTTCGATCACCCCGGCGAAATCCATGCCGAGCACGGCAGGCAACGCGGGGGAAAGCGGGAGGTCGGTGCCCATATCCTTGATCATCGTGTCGATGGTGTTCACGCTGGTCGCCTTGATGCGGACGATCACGTGGCCGGGGGCGGCTGTGGGGCGCGGGGTTTCGGTTTCGGTAAAGACAGCGTCGGGACCGTAGGCGTTCAGGGTCATGGTTTTCATGGGAATGTCCTCAGTTGATTTGGGAGAGAAGCGCGTCGATCTGGCCGGCGATCTGCGCCGTAGTGGCCGCGTCGTAGCGCGGGGCGAGCCGTCGTGCGTCGTTGTCGTAGTAGCGCCCGGTTGCTGCGGCGAATTCTGTCGACAGCGCGGCGCGGGTCAGGATGTCGACGCCGATGTTCAGATTATTGCCGGAAGTGCCAAAGCCCTCGCGCACCATGCGCGTCGCCAAAAGCGAGCCGGGGTTGACCGACAGCGACATTGGCCCCTCCGGGTGCGCGTCGCCAAAGGCCTGGTTCCACAGTGTGATGGCCAGCTTGCTCTGGGCGTAGGCCTCCATGTCTTGCAGGGGCGTGACACCCGCGAGGGCTTGTGGGTCGACCGGGGCCTGTGCCGCCGAGGACAAGTGAATGATGCGGCCGTCCTGCGGTATGACCGGCAACAGACGCATGGCCAGCAGCGCCGAGGCCAGCGTGTTCACCGCAAAGCGCACGTCGAATGCGCCTGCACGGGGTTGCCCGGTCTTGAACACACCCGCGTTGTTGATCAGAGCGTCGACCTGTGCGTGCCCCGTGCATCACGCGACCCGCCAATGTCGCGACCTGCGCGAGCTCGGACAGGTCCGCGAGTTCGGTCGAGACCTCGGCCCCTTTGCGCCGAAGGTCGTCGGCCATGTCCGAAAGCTTGGCCGCGTCGCGCCCATGCACGATGAGGCGATGGCCCTGTTCGGCCAGGGCCTGCGCGGTGGCAAGGCCAAGGCCCTGCGTCGCGCCGGTAATCAGGATGGTCTTCATGAGTGATCCTTTCAGGAGAACTGCGGCACCACGTCCCGTGCGAGACGGTCCAGCGTTTCGTCGATGGGCGCCCGGTTGAAGCGCAGGTTCAGGGCAACATGGTTCACGCCGATTTCTTCGAGGTGTTTGAGGTAGGTGGTCAGCCAGCGCACCCCTGTCCGAATCCCAAGGTGGATGGGCTGCGGTCCGTCACCGGGATTGTCCGACAGGTCGACATACAGCGGCTGCAGGACAGGTTTCGCGGGCTGCCCAAGCGCCTCCAGCCGGTCGCGCCAATCCTGCGGCACCCGATCCTGCGCCTGTCCGGCCCGGGGATAGGTCATCCAACCGTCGCCATTCTGCGCGATCCAGTCAGGCGACTGGCGGCTGGAGCCGGTGACCAGCAGCGGCAAACGCGTGCCCTGGGGCTTGGGCAGCATGCCCATGCGACCATCGATCCTGCCAAATCGGTTGTCGATGTGCGGCGAGGGGTCGGCCATCGCTCGGACGTAATCAAACGCTGCACGAAAAGCGTCGCCCCGACCGTCGAAATCGGCGGCCATGGCCGGATATTCCTCGGGGCGATCTCCCGAGGCCACGCCAAGGATCAGCCGTCCGCCTGACAGCTGATCGACCGAGGCCGCGGCCTTGGCCACATGCGCGGGATGGCGCAGCGGCAGCACGATGGATGCGACGCCAAGCGCGATGTCGCTGGTCTGTCCCGCGAGGTAGCCAAGGTATGTAAACGGATCATACAGCTGACCCGCATCGCCAAAGCTCGGCACGTCAAACGGCACATCCCGTAGCCAGACCGCACGAAAACCAAGCGTCTCGGCCCGCTGGATCCGCGCCAGATGGCCAATCATGTCTGGCACCGGACTATCCGGATAGGCGGTGATCGGGACCACGAGACCAAGGCTCAACCGCCCGGCCTGAAAGGTGCCGTCGTAGCCCCTGTTGATTTGCGGAAAGCTGTCCAAGTGGTCTCGCATGTCTGGCTCCTTCCCCCAAGTTTAGGCGGACAGGCCCGGCAGCACCTGCTTGCCGATCACACGCCCGCTTTTCTGCCGTTCATGCGCGGCGGCGAGGGTCTCGGCCGTCAGCACATCGGCGCGTTCGGTCACGGTAGAGATCAGCTCGCCCGCATCCAGCATCGCCGACACACGGTTCAGCAGATCGCGCTGCGCCTCCATATCGGTGCCGAACATCGACCGGGTGAACATGAACTCCCAGCTTAGAGTCAGCGCCTTGGGCTTGGCGGGCGCGATGTCGAGCCCCTCAGGGTCGTCGATCAAGGCGATGTGGCCGCGCGGGGCGATCAGCTCGATGATGGCGGGCCAGTGTTGGTCGGTGGCGGTCAGGGCGGACACGTAGTCCGGCACCAGTGCCAGGTCGCGCAATTGCGCGGCCATGTCGCCGCGATGGTCGATCACGTGATCCGCGCCCATCCGGCGCACCCACTCCTGCGTCTCTGGGCGCGAGGCGGTGGCGATCACGGTCAACCCGGTCAGCCGCTTGGCCAGCTGGATCAGGATCGAGCCGACACCACCCGCGCCGCCGATGACCAGCAGGCTCTGGCCCCCGCCTGCGCCTTCGGAGAGGCGGAAGCTGTCGAACAGCATTTCCCAAGCCGTGATTGCGGTCAGCGGGAGGCCTGCGGCTTCGGTGAAATCCAGCGAGGCCGGTTTGCGCCCGACGATGCGTTCATCCACCGCGTGAAATTCGGCGTTGGTCCCGGGGCGGGTGACGTCGCCGGCATAGAAAACCTCGTCGCCGACCTTGTAGCCCGTCACTTCTGGTCCGGTTTCGACCACCACACCTGCGGCGTCGAAGCCAAGGATGCCAAGCCCTTCTGGTGCCCGGTTCGCACGAAGCTTCACGTCGACCGGATTGACCGAGATCCCCTTGACCGCGACCAGAAGGTCACGCTGGCGCAGCGCCGGGCGATCGGCCTCTTGCGCAGTCAATACGGTGGCGGCGCCGGTCTGAGTGTATCCGATGGTTTTCATGGCGTTTCCTCTGCAACTTGCTTGCAGGCAGAGATACTTCTTTGAACTGCAGAAAAAACGGCTCATATCAGAGTTCAGTTTTCCGATTTTCAGGATAATCTGCATGGAGATTGAGACTCTGCGCCTGTTCGTTGCGGCAGCCGAGCGGCTGAACATCAGTGCTGCCGGGCGCAGCCTTGGCCTTGCGCCCGCCATGGCCAGCGCGCGGCTGGCGAAGCTGGAACATGAGCTGGGCGCAGAGCTGCTACACCGCACTACCCGCAAAGTGTCGCTGTCGCAGGAAGGGGCCGCATTTCTGCCCTACGCGCGCGAGATCCTCGCGCAGTCAGAGGCCGCTCGCGCCGCCCTTGGCCTAAATGCGAAACGCCCCACGGGGACGCTGCGCTTTGCCGCGCCAAGCAGCTTTGCACAGCTGCACATCATGCCGCTTCTGCCCGCATTTCACGCGGGATATCCGGACATCACACTGGATCTGCGGCTGTCCGACACCCGCATGGACTTGATCGAAGGCAGCTTTGATCTGGCCCTGCGCAGCGCACCCTTGCAGGACAGTAGCTTGCGGGGTCGCAAACTTGGCGACGACACCCGCGTTCTTTGCGCCGCGCCGGAGTATCTTGGGCGGCATGGCACGCCAATGACGCCGGAAGATCTGGACGGCCACGACCTGCTGTCCTGGGGCAGCACCGCCCCCCGTGACCTGCTTGCCGGGACCCGTCGCTTTACGCTCGATCCGGCCCGCATGATCTGCCGCACGATCCTCGATGACGGAACGGCACAGCGCATTGCCACGTTGGCCGGCGGCGGGATCTCGATCAACTCGCTCTGGAGCGTTTCCCACGATATCCGCGCGGGGCGGTTGGAACATCTGTTGCCCGACTGGCGGCTTGCCGATGCGTCGGTGCTGTGGCTGATCTATCCCCGGTCCAACGTCCTGACACCGAAGGTGCGAGTGTTCATGGACTTTCTGCTGGCACGGTTGACACCAGCGCCTTGGCTGCCGTGACGGCGGCCTGATCATGCAGGGGCCACGCCTGGGTCAGTCCCTCAAGGATCAGCAACAGCGTCACCTCATGGCCTGTCAGTCCGGTCGCATTCGCTGTCCGCTGAGCGACTGGAGTGCGCCCCTGCCGATGGACATTCTTAGGCGGCGGTTTTGACTGTGGCGCGGGCGTGGCGATCTTAGAACTGTACAGGGCTAAGATCGCCCAAGGCTAAATGCAGGCGGCGGTTGTTTTGAGCCTTGATAAACCGGGGCAGGCCGGTGGCGACGTCGTCGAACAACTCATACTCCGTAAGGTAAGCGTCCTCCACCTTCAGTGTCTTCATTAAGCTCTCGGCCTTTGCGTTATCGTACGGGTTGCCGCGGCGGCTCATAGACGCGAAGGAGCCCAGTTCGGCAAAAATTGGAGTGCGCCCCTGCGGATGGACAGCAAGGATGCCAGACAGGGGCAGGACGCCGGGACCTGATCTGCCCTCTCAGCCCGTGTAATGAAGCGCCAGGGCGTTGGCGATTTCGCGCACCGTCCGGCCCAGGTCGTCCTGCGAGCCCTGGCGGGCCTCGGCGCTGGTCATCGAGATGGCGATGCCCGCCACCGGAAGGCCACCTGGCCCCAGGATCGGGGCACCGAGGCAGACCATGCCCTCCCGGATCTCGCCATTGTCGATCGCGTAGCCCTTGGCACGCCAGGTCTCGATGTCGGCTTCGAAATGGTCGCGGTCGGGGACGCTGTTCGTCGTGAAGCCCTGCGGCCAGGCGCCCGACAGGACCTCCGCGCGCTCCTCGGGCGAGACGTAGGACAGCATCGCCTTACCCGTCGCGGAATAGACCGCAGGCAGGCGCATTCCGATCTGGAAGGTGAAGCCCAGCGGCTTGTCGGAGTTGCGGCAGGCCAGGTAGACCACCTGGTCCGCCTCTAGCGACGACAGGGTCACGGTGTAGTCCGCCAGTCGCCGGTCCACCGCCAAGGCCCGCTGAAATTCCGACACCAGGGACGACCGCTGCAGGTAGGCGCCGCTCCACCTCAGGCAGTGGGAGCCCAGACTGTACCCGCGCGAATTGTAATGCAGCACCCCGGTCGCCACGAGCGATTCGCAGACGCCGTAGACCGAGCTTTTCGGGGCGCCGACTTCTCGCGCCAGCTCGGACACGCCCACCGGCCCGGCCTTGGCCGCAAGGCAATCCAGCAGCTGAACCGCCCTCTCTACTGCCGGCGCGCGACGCTTCGCATTCTCTGTCATTTCAATTTTCTCCCCCGTTAGCGCCAAAGAAGGTTGCCTGGGCTTCGTTTGACTGTATACGGTTGCATCCGTTCCATACTGCAACCAGCGTTCCATATATGAAACAATGGCAATTGAGCAGTCAAGTTCGAATACGTCGTGGAGGAGGAGTTCCCGATGCCCAAGCTCAATGATCCAACCCTGCTGAAGGCAGCCTGCCTAGTCGATGGCCAGTGGGTCCAGGCGGCCTCCGGCGAGATGGCGGAGGTCACCAACCCCGCCGATGGATCCATGGTCAGCAGCGTGCCCTACATGGACCCTTCAGAAATTCCGGCGGTGATCGAAGCCTCGGCCCGCGCGCAGAAGGCCTGGGCCGGCTGGGCCGCCAAGGACCGCGCCGCCGTGCTGCGCCGCTGGTTCGAGCTGATGATCGCGAACACCGACGACCTGGGCCTGATCATGACGCTGGAACAGGGCAAGCCCCTGGCGGAGGCAAAGGGCGAGATCGCCTATGCCGCCAGCTTTATCGAGTGGTTCGCCGAAGAGGCCAAGCGCGTCTACGGCGACACGATCCCCGCGCCCAAGGCCAACCAGCGCATCACCGTGCTGCGCCAGCCAATCGGTGTGACCGCCGCGATCACCCCCTGGAACTTCCCCGCCGCGATGATCACCCGCAAGGCCGCGCCGGCCCTGGCGGCTGGTTGCTCAATGATCGTGCGCCCTGCCGACCTGACCCCGCTGACCGCCCTCGCCCTGGGCGAGCTGGCGCAGCGCGCGGGCATCCCCGACGGCGTCTTCCAGGTGGTGACCGGCAAGGCCTCCACCATCGGCAAGGTGATCACCGACAGCGACACCGTGCGAAAACTGTCCTTCACCGGCTCGACCGAAGTGGGCCGACTGCTGATGGCGCAATGCGCCGACACCATCAAGAAGGTCAGCCTTGAACTGGGCGGCAACGCGCCCTTCATCGTCTTCGACGACGCCGACCTGGATGCGGCAGTCGAAGGCGCCATGGCCTCGAAGTACCGCAACGCGGGCCAGACCTGCGTCTGCGCCAACCGCATCCTGGTGCAGCGCGGCGTCTACGATGCCTTCGCCGCCAAGCTGGCCGAGAAGGTCGCGGCGCTGAAGGTCGGGGACGGCACCGCCGAGGGTACAGAGATCGGCCCGATGATCGAGCCCAAGGCGCTGGACAAGGTCGAGGACCACATCAACGACGCCGTGGCCAAGGGCGCCACGCTGATCCAGGGCGGCAAGCGCCTGGGCGGGCTGTTCTTCGAACCGGCGATCCTGACCGGCGTCACGGCCGAGATGAAGGTCGCCACCGAAGAGACCTTCGGCCCGCTGGCCCCGCTTTTCGCCTTCGACACCGAAGACGAGGCCATCGCCATGGCCAACGACACGATCTTCGGCCTGGCCGCCTATTTCTACACCCGTGATTTCGCCCGTACCGTGCGCGTCTCGGAGGGGCTGGAATACGGCATGGTCGGCCATAACACCGGCCTGATCTCGAACGAGGTGGCGCCCTTCGGCGGCGTCAAGCAGTCGGGCCTTGGCCGCGAAGGGTCCAAGTACGGAATCGAGGACTACCTCGAGCTGAAGTACCTCTGCAGCGCGCTGTAAGCGTCGCCCGTCCCCCTGCCCTCCTGATGCGGGCGGAGGACCGTGAAATCATCACTCCAAGGACAAGTTCAATGACCGATGGTATCAAACCCTTCTCCTTCGACACGCCCGGTTCGCTGCTGGTGGAATGGGGTGGCGCGAAACGCCTGGGCGCGCTGATGGGCGACTGGTTCGTCGAGCGGAACCTGCTGATCGTGACCGACAAGTTCCTGCACGAGAACCGGCTTCTCGACCCGGCCAAGGCCTCGCTGGCCGAGGCGGGCTTCAGCGTCACCGTCTTCGACGACGTGGTCGCGGATCCGCCCGAAGCGGTGCTGATGTCCTGTGTCGAACAGGGTAAGGCCGCAGGCGCCGATGTGGTGTTAGGGCTGGGCGGCGGGTCCTCCATGGATATCGCCAAGCTGGTGGCCGTGATGCTCAGCTCGGACCAGCCGCTGTCCGAGATGTACGGCATCGGCAACGTGCAGGGCAAACGCGCGCCGCTGGTGCAGATCCCCACCACCGCCGGCACCGGCTCGGAGGTGACCAACATCACCATCCTGACCACCGGCGAGACCACCAAGATGGGGATCGTGTCGCATCAGCTTTATGCCGACCGCGTGCTGCTGGATGCAGAGCTGACCGTGGGCCTGCCGCCGGTGCAGACCGCCGCCACCGGCATCGACGCCATGGTCCATGCGATCGAGGCCTTCACCGGCCAGCACAAGAAGAACATGATGTCGGATGTCTTCGCCAAGGAAGCCCTGCGGCTGATGACGGCGAACCTGATCACCGCTTGCGAGGACGGCCAGAACCGCGCCGCCCGCGAAGCGATGCTACTGGGCGCGACGCTGGCGGGCCAGGCCTTCGCCAACAGCCCCGTCGGCGCCGTGCATGCCCTAGCCTATCCGCTGGGCGGCCACTACCACCTGCCCCACGGCCTGACCAACGCCCTGATGCTGGGCCCGGTCCTGCGCTACAACATGACCGCCGCGGCCGCGCTGTACGCAGACCTGGCCGACGTGGTAATCGGCCCCTCGGACGAGGGCACCCAGGCGCGCTCGGCCAATTTCGTGAACTTCATGCAGGACCTGATGGACCGCTCCGGCGCGCCCCTGAAGCTGCGTGACGTGAAGGTTCCCGAAGAGGATCTGCCGATGCTGGCGCGCGACGCCATGCTGCAGACCCGCCTTCTGATCAACAACCCCGTCGAGGTGACGGAGGAGGATGCGCTCGCGTTGTACCGCGAGGCATTCTGACCCTCAGCAAATAGGCGCTCCCATGCATCGCATGGTGGAGCGCCTGCCAAACCCATGCCCTAGGAGGGAGGGGCAGACTGCGTCAAGCGAGGAGAGATAAGTGAGACAAGAACGTATCGACGGGCAGGAAACGCCCTATTGGGGCGCGGGTCCGTTCAAGATTCGCCTGCCCTTCCTGCATTACCGTTTCGAATGGCCGGACTATTTCCAGGGCCTGCTGATGTGCGCCGTCGACCTGGCCGCCATTCCGCTGATGGTCGAGCTGCTGGGCATGCCCTTCGAGGTCGCCCTGGCCGTCGTCATGATGAACGGCGTACTGTACCTGATGCACCACCTGCTGGGCGACCCGGTGGTGCCCGGCTGGATCACCCCCGCCATTCCGCTGCTCATGGCCTATTGCGCCTCCTTCCCGGAAGGGCCGGAGCGGGTGCATGCGTTGATCTCGTTCCAGTTGCTGCTTGGGGTCTTCTCGATCTTCATCGGCGCCTCGGGGCTGGCACACAAGGTAGTTGCGGCCATTCCACAGGCGATCAAGTCCGGTGTCATCATCGGTGCGGGCATCGCGGCCGTGATCTCGGTCTTCAAGGTCGGCGGCCGGTTCGACAGCTTCCCCTTCACCATCACCATCGCCGTGGGCATCGCTTTCTACGTCATCTTCTCGCGCCACTTCGCCAAGCTGAAGCGCGAGGTCGCGCTGTTCGGCATGATCGGCAAGCTGGGGATCTTCCCCATCGTAGCCCTGGCCATCGTCGTCGCGCCGATCTTCGGCGAAGCGCCCTGGCCGGATCTTGAGTGGGGCATCTCGAAGCCCGACTTCTCCACGCTCTTTGCGGAATACACCGTCTTCGGCCTGGGTCTGCCGCCGCTGTCGATGTTCCTCACCGCCATCCCCACGGTGCTGGCGGCCTACATCGTCCTCTTCGGTGACGTGCTGCAATCCAAGGCCATCCTGGAAGAAGCCGACGCCGAGCGTACCGACGAGAAGATCGACTACTCGCCTGACCGGGCCCACATGATCTTCGGCGCGCGGAACTCGATCATGTCCATCGTCGGGCCCGACGTCGCCATGTGCGGCCCGCTGTGGTCGGCCATGCACGTGGTCATCGTCGAGCGCTTTACCCAGGGCAAGAAGACCATGGACTCGATCTTCGGCGGCGCGGGCTCGTTCCGCTGGGGCACCAACACCGGTCTGCTGCTGATGCCGATCGTCACGCTGGTGCAACCGATCCTGGGAATCGCCCTGGCGCTTACGCTGCTGATCCAGGGCTATGTCTCGGTCCGCATCGGGGTGATGGAAGCCCGCTCGCAGCGGGACCTGGGCATCGCGGGCATCGTGGCCGCCGTCCTGGCGACCCGTGGCGCCGCTTGGGCCTTCGGCGTCGGCGTGGTGCTCTGCCTGTTGGTCTACGGTCGCGACTTCTTCCGCGGCGAGACCGACCGGACCTTCGTCAAGGACCAGGCACAAACGCCCGACGCCTGACCAGCCGTAGTGTTCCAGACCTGACCCAAGTGGGGGCCACACTGTGGCCCCCGTTTTCGTGTCTGCCATCGCGACCCATTAGCGGGATCTCATCCCTTCCAGCGCTGAAAGACACGAAAAATGTCATAAGGTTCATCGTATTGTCGATGATCGGCTCCGCTCTAACCGGGGGAGTAGATCTTGGGATCGTCGGCGCTATAGCACGAGCGGACCTTTCACTGATTATTTCGGTGCCGGGCGAGGTACTATTGGGCAGCCTGTTCACGAGGCTCTGATGATGTGACCGCCCCCCTGACGGCATCTGTGTGCCAAGGTGGGTCACCGACACTACAACCGTTAGGCTGTCCGCCGTGGCGACCTGATCAGCCTTGGATCTCTCCGAAGGTCGGCGCTCTTACACCATCTCTCGGGGTACTACCGGGAATTGGTCCGATCACCGCCATTACCTTAGCCACTCTGGCGCCACCGACTGACATGTTCCGCAAGGGTAGGGATTTTGCGGCATGGGTAGGGCTGACCCCGCGACAGCATTCGACAGGTGGGAAAACGCGATTGGGCAAGACCATCGAAGATGGGACAGAAGGACATTCGACGCCTACTGATCATTGGGGCGATGGCCGTCATTCTGGCGGCCGGCCGAACTGGGGGCCCGAAACCCGGTTCCTAGCTGGCTCAGATGCTGAGTCGCAAGCCGAGGATGCTCGTGGCCGTCGCATTGGCAAATAAGATGGCCCGGGTCGCATGGGCGCTTATTTCGCGGGGCGGATACTACAGAGTTCCGGCATGAGGTCGTAGACCTCGCCGGTTCTGGCCGAGCGGAAGTTCTGCCAGGAGATCATGGAAGAGCGGGACAGTAACGGGGCGGGAAAACCAGTTGTCAACGGAGCGCGGTCGAGCGCGATCCGCCGATTTGGACCTGCCCACGAAATTGCCATGAGGGCCCGCGGCGTAGAAAGCCGCAACTTGAGGGCGGATACACGTAGGAACTCGACCGCTCCATCCAGACCTAGTTTCAGAAAACTCTTGCTCAGCCGGGAGCGACCATACACGTTGACAGACTTCCTTCATAGCCCTTTCCTCCTGATCCTCCATGGATCAATCTGGCACAAGTGCCGTCAGGAGGGGCTACCCAACCCATCATCAGAGCCCTCCAGACCCAGAACAGGGTCATGGCGGCGTCCAGCGCTGCGTCCCGATCATATGAAGCAGTGCGTGCCATGTCGCGAACATACTCATGCTTGTGCCGGGCAGAAGGGGAGGCCGCGGATTTTCTTGATCGATCACTCAAATTCGACTTGAGCGGTCGCTCAATAATAGGCTAGTAGCAGGGAGTAAGACACTCCAGGCTGCTGGTGATTCCGGCCGGCATCCGACCCACCGACACCGAGCATCAACCAAGGAGCGTAGAGCATGGCGCACTACATCCCGCCGAAGGTCTGGACATGGGACACCGAGAACGGCGGCAACTGGGCTAGCATCAATCGCCCGGTCGCCGGCGCGACCCATGATGCCGAGCTGCCTGTCGGACGGCACCCAATCCAGCTCTATTCCATGGGCACGCCGAACGGGCAGAAGGTGACCATCATGCTCGAAGAGCTGCTGGCCATCGGCCGGACCGGCGCGGAATACGACGCGCATCTGATCCGCATCGGCGAAGGCGATCAGTTCTCGTCGGGCTTCGTGGCGTTGAACCCGAATTCCAAGATCCCCGCCATGCTCGACCGCGACACCGGCATCCGCGTATTCGAAAGCGGGGCGATCCTGCTTTATCTCGCCGATAAGTTCGGGGCCTTCGTGCCCGAGGATCCGGCGCACCGGGCAGAGGTGATGAACTGGGTGTTCTGGCTGCAGGGATCGGCGCCGTACCTGGGCGGCGGTTTCGGGCACTTCTATTTCTACGCGCCGGAAAAGTTCGAATACCCGATCAACCGCTTCACGATGGAGGTGAAGCGCCAGATGGACGTGCTCGACCGCGCCCTGGCCGAACGTCCTTACCTGGGCGGCGACACCTACACGATCTCCGACATGCTGACCTGGCCTTGGTATGGCAATCTTGCCCTTGGCCATGCCTACGAGGCCGGCGAATTCCTTGACGTCGAACGCTACACGCACCTGCGCCGCTGGGCGCAGGAGGTCCTGCAGCGGCCGGCCGTCCGGCGCGGGCGCATCGTCAACCGCACCTCGGGGCCGCTCAACGAACAGCTCCGCGAACGCCACGACGCCTCGGATTTCGACCTGAGGACGCAGGACAAACTCGCGCCTGCAAGTTGATGATTTTACCCAGAAACGGAGACACTATGCTGAAATTCTTCTACCATCCGACGCCCAACCCGATGAAGGTCGCGCTATTTCTAGCCGAAACCGGAATGCCGTTCGAACTGGTCCCCGTTGACACCGCGAAGGGCGAGCAGCACACGCCCGAGTTCCGGGCGATCAACCCCAACGGCAAGGTCCCGGCGATCCTGGATGGAGAGCTCGCGGTCTTCGACAGCACAGCGATCCTGATGTACCTGTCCGAGAAGACCGGCCAGTTCGGCGTGGTCCCGGAAGAGCGCGGCGCGCTCCTCTCGTGGCTGATGTTCGTCGCTACCGGGCTTGGCCCGTTTTCGGGCCAGTCGGTGCATTTCCACCATGCCGCGCCCGAAGACGTGCCCTATGCCAAGAACCGCTACATGCGCGAAATCGAACGGCATTACCAGGTTCTGGACACTCACCTGAAAGGCCGCGACTTCGTGGTGGGTGACTGCTATTCGATCGCCGATATGTCGCTTTGGGGCTGGGCAATGCGGGGCGGCCGTGTTCTGGGCGACGACGGGCTGGCGCGCTTTCCCGAGGTCGCGCGCTGGTTCGAGGCGATCAATGCCCGACCGGCTGTCGAGGTGGCCAATAGCATCGCTGACGGCAAGAGCTTCAAGACACCGGGCGACGAAGATTTGATGCGGGCGCTCTATCCCAGCAATTTCGCGGCGGCCTGATCGCCGTACTTGTTGCGCCGCAGAAGCCATTCTGCGGCGCAAGCGATCACGCCGCTCGTCGAGGGTGGTTCCTTTTCGCAAGCGCTGTCTGCGCCCCACACTGCCGACGATAGGCATCGTTGCGAGTTCATACGCATCCGAAGAGAAGGAGTGCGTTTCGCAATGTTCGCAAAGAATTCGTTTCTCACAGCGCTTGGTGTTGAATTCTTCGACTCCGGTCAGGGTCGACTGCACCAGGGCTGACCTGCTCCCCTGAGTGTCCGCGTTCTTTAGTTCGCTCTGTTCAGGTTTTGATGTGCTACCCGACGCGCCCTCGGCCGTCCTTAGAGTTTCCGCGCTTGCATCAGGCTCACGGGCTGGTGTCGTGAGAGGTGGTTCGGTTTGTCTGAACAGGTCTTGGGCGTTTTCTAAGTGGTTTTCCGCCTTGGTTACGCAGCTGCCAGATCGGGCAGCTGCGGGTTGAAGTAGGCTTAATCGGGCGTCCTGCCGTCAAGGGATGAATGGGGTCGGTGTCCGTTGTACAACTCAATCACAGAACACCCACGGGACCGAGGAGCGCGAGGTGCTCTACCCTTGGCACCCCTGGACGGGGCGAGTTGTTCACGTACACGAGGTGATCGCGAAGGCGGGCTGGGCTGCGTTTCGCTGTAGCCTGAGCGGTATCTCGTCGGACCGACGGCTGGAGGTTCCCGTCTGGATGTTCGATCGGGCGGCCTGCCAGTGCTGGCAAGTTGCGGTAACGCCGGTTGCCTCAGTGGCGGCTTTGCGAGCTCTGGCGGCATTGCTGCACGATGCGGCCGGCGTTCGTGATGGCGCATCGCAAATGCCAGATTCGAGCGCAACATCGAGCTCCCAGCAGGCAATTCCGGGAGATGCCGATGCCACGCCGACCAGCACCACAACAGCTCGAGTTGTTCACTCACCCCAGCGACGCCGACCTGGTCCCGGCGCCGCACTGGCAGACGTTGCCGGAGGAGGCGCGGGTAACGCTGACCGAACTGATGACCCGCCTGATCCTCGACCACGCCGCCGGCGCTCAGGCGCCTCGCCGGACGGAGGCACGACATGAAGCATGAGAAGATCAGTTCGCACCACCTGGAGCGCAAGGCGATCCTCTACGTGCGACAGTCCTCCGCCCACCAGGTGCTGCACAACCGCGAGAGCGGCGCTCTGCAATATGCGATGCGCGACCGGCTGGCGACGCTCGGCTGGTCCTGCATCGAGACGATCGACGACGACCTTGGCCGGTCCGCGGCGGGCGGCGTTGCGCGGGCGGGCTTCGACCGGATGGTCGCCGAGGTCTGCCTGGGCAAGGTCGGTGCGGTCGCGGCGCGGGAAGTGTCGCGCTTTGCGCGCAACAGCCGCGACTGGCAGCAGCTGATCGAGATGTGCCGGGTCGTCGACACCGTCCTGGTCGACCAAGAGGCGGTATATGCGCCACGCCAAGGCAACGACCGTCTACTGCTCGGTTTGAAAGGAAGTCTCAACGAGTACGAGCTCGATCTGCTGCGGCAACGGTCGCTGTCCGCCCGTTACGAGAAGGCCCGGCGCGGCGAGTTGATCGTCGCGGCTCCCGTCGGCTTCGTGAAGGCCGGCGACAGGCTCGAGAAGGACCCCGACCGCCGCGTCCAGGAGGCCATCACCCTTGTCTTCGACAAGGTGGCCGAGCTCGGCAGCGCCCGGCAGGCCCTGCTCTGGTTCCTGGAGCACGGGCTGGACCTGCCCGCAAGACACGCCAATGGCGACGTGATCTTGCGCAGGCCAACCTATGCCACCATCCACCGCATGATCGAGAACCCGGTCTACGGCGGCGCCTACGCCTATGGTAAGACCCGAGTTGTGCCGAGACACGGCGCGGCCGTTCCGCGAACCGGCAGCCGCCGCAAACCGCGCGCTGAATGGCTGGCGCTGAAGCCCGGCGCACACGAAGGTTATATCAGTTGGGAACGGGCAGAGGCGATCCGCGCGATGGTCAGCGACAACACCCCCACGAGCCGGCACCATGGGGCGCCCAAGCACGGCGATGCCCTGCTCGCCGGTCTCTTGCGCTGTCGGCGCTGTGGCCGCAAGCTGACGGTCCGCTACACTGGGGCCAAGCACGACATCCCGCGCTATTCCTGCTGGCGCGGTCTGCTCGACAACGGCGAGCCGCGCTGCATCGCCTTCGGTGGCCTGCGGGTCGACGATGCCATCAAGGATGCGCTGCTGCGGGTGGTCGAGCCGGGCGCCATCACTGCGACCGCCGAGGCCGAGGCGCAGATCGCCAGTCGCCGCGATCAGGTTCGCGACGCGTTGGCGCGAGACCTCGAAGCTGCCCGCTACGGTGCCGACCGCGCCTTCCGCCAGTATGATGCAGCCGATCCCGAGAACCGACTTGTGGCGGCAGAACTCGAAGCGCGGTGGAACCGCGCCCTCGCACGCGCCGCCGAGATTGAGGCCAAGATCGCCGCGCATGATTCTGCAACCCCCAGGCCTTCCTCCTTGGCGGCGCTGGATGCCGCCGCGCTCGGCACGGACCTTCGCACTGTCTGGGAGGCGCCAACGACCGATGCCCGGCTCAAGAAGCGCATCGTGCGCACCGTCATCCTCGAGGTGGTCGCCGACATCGACGACGACGCCTCCGAGATCGTCCTTCTGATCCACTGGATCGGCGGCGTGCATACCGAACTGCGCCTGCCGAAGCGGCGTCGAGGCCAGCGCAACAGTACAGCACCAGAGATCATCGCGGCGGTACGTCAGCTCGTTCTCCTGGCCACCGACGATCTGATCGCCGGCATCCTAAATCGAAACGGTCTGCTGACCGGTCATGGCAACCGATGGACCCGGGAGCGCGTCACCGCACTCAGGTCGCATCACAAGATCCCGGTGTTCCGCCCGGCTCCCGACGGCACCGAACCCTGGCTCAACCTGACCAACGCTGCGCGCCTGCTCGGCGTCACGACCAAGACACTAAGACTGGCCGTCGAAGCCGGCAGCATCGAGGGCGTTCATCCGTTACCGGACGGTCCGTGGATCTTCGCCCGCGCGGAACTCGGCAAACCGCCAGCCCAGCAAATCACCCAGCGCGCCCGGCAGAACCCCAAATACCCCACCGGATCGCACCCCGATCAGCAAAACCTATTTACTTCAGAGGCATAGAGAGATGGGCGCAATGAAGCAGGATTGTAGAAGCCGATGTAGCGGCCGATACCTGTGCGCGCCTCGGACACACTGGCGTATGCCCGGAGGTCGACCTCTTCGTACTTGATGCTCCGCCAAAGGCGCTCAACGAAGACGTTGTCGCGCCATGCCCCTTTGCCATCCATGCTGATCTTGATCTTCCGGGCTGCCAGAACCTTGATGAAGTCGGTCGATGTGAACTGACTGCCCTGATCGCTGTTGAAGATCTCGGGCTGACCGTGTCTGGCCAAGGCCTCTTCCAGCGCTTCGATGCAAGAGCCCGCGTCCAGTGTGATCGACACTCGCCATGCCAAAATGCGGCGCGTGGCCCAGTCGACCACCGCCGCGAGATAGATGAAGCCGCGGGCCATGGGGATATAAGTGATGTCTATCGCCCAAACGTGGTTGGGACGCGTGATGGGCAGGTTCCTGAGCAGGTATGGATATTTCTTGTGGCCTGGCGTCGATTTTGAAGTGTTGGGCTTGCGATACAGCGCCTCGATACCCATGCGTTTCATGAGCGTAGCGACGTGCAGGCGCCCTACGATGAACCCCTCTTGGGCCAGCAGCCCCTTCAGCATCCGGCTGCCTGAGAACGGGAACTCCATGTGAAACTGGTCGATCCGGTGCATGAGCTTGAGGTCGGCATCCGTGACCGGCTGAGGCTGATAGTAGACGCTGCCGCGGCTAATACCGAGGACCTTGGCCTGACGTGACAGGCTGAGCTTTGCTTTTCGATCAATCATCTTCTTGCGCTCGGCAGCAGGCCCGCTTTGCCGAGCGCGCCGGACAAAAAATCATTCTCCAGCGTCAGCTCTCCAATCTTCGCATGCAAGGTCTTCACGTCGATCTTGGGCTGGGCATCGCCTTTCGGGACTTCGCCAAATACGCCGGTCGCACCTTCCAGGAGCTGGTCTCGCCATTGCTTGATCTGATTTGGGTGCAGATCGAAATCCTGCGCCAGCTCGACCAGGGTCTTCTCGCCCTTGATCGCAGCCACTGCCACTTTCGCCTTGAACGCCGGGCTATGATTCCGGCGCGGTCGTCTTGCCATCGGTCTTCTCCTCGCTCGCAGCATCATGCTGCTCTTGCGCGGAAAATCCACTTATCCCGGCTGTTCAGATTCCACCGGCCACCTCTATCGGAGCTGGTTCTGGAACTCGCTCACTCCGGACCGGCCGCGGTCGGATTGAGCGGAACGCCATCGGCTGCGCCGAAGTAGCCGAACTCTGAAATCGGACGCAATTCTCCGTTCTGCTCACCCCATAGAACCGCGGCACGATGATTGCGCACCTCGTGCATCACAGCGTCATAGGTTAGCACCAGACGGGGTGAGCGATCCACGGAGCCCGTCACGTGCCACTGGCTGACGACCAAGGAAAATTGACCCAGGTGGTCATGGTAAGTGGACTGAATGCGCGCATCGGTCATTGTCAGGTCCAAGGGCGCATCCTCATCTGTCAAGAGAAGATGACGCTCGAGATAGCGCGCTAAGGCCGTGGTCAGTTCCTGCGGCCACGGTTGGCCTGCCGCCACTTCCTCCAACGCAGAGAGTTCCGGCGCCGCGACAATGAGATCGTCCAATGGGAATTGGATCGTCAACTGCAATGCGGATCCTTGCTGGCGCAACAGAAGAACGCTGCCGGGCAAGGCATGTGCCAGAACAGCCCCGATACTGCCAATAAATACCACAAGCGCGAGCAGGCCGGACCGCCAGATCACTCTTTCTGTCCGCCGTAATCGTCCGCCAGATCGCGCCAGACAGAATGCGGGTGGTTCCCCACCTTGTCAGTGGACTTGTTCGATTGAAGCGAGAACTCGATCCAGAGCGACGGCCCATGCACCCGGACGTAATCATCCTCCGCACTCAGTTGCGGCGTGCCGGAATAACCGAGATAGGTCTCGGGCAATTCGGATGTGTATCTTTCCATGTACGCTGCGGCCTCGGTGTCGGAAATATCACCGACATAGGTCTCAATCGCGGCCAGAAGCAGGGCGGTCTGATCCTCGCCCAATTCGGAGACCGGCAGGCCCTCGAAGCTGTCCGGGATCGCGTCATCGGCTTGCGGCCCGGCGAGGATGTCGCGGTAGGTTCCTTCCAGTTCGGCAACTGCGCGTTGATCCTCCGACAGTGCGCTGAGCAGCGTAGCAAAGGCGTCACGTTCCTGCGTCAGGGGCTGGTTAACCCGGCCGTTCATTTCGAAATAGGGGAAAGGTTCGACGCCCCGGAAGGACGGCGTGGCCCCAGCCAACTCCCCATCGACAAAGGTATTGGCAAAGGCCATGTGGTGCCCGCCGTAGTATAGCTCCCAGACACCGGTCGGCCCGGGCGTGCCCAGGAAGGCGAACTTGGTGTTGAAAGAGGAATAGCCGGCCTTGTAGTCGGTGCTGACGGTGTTGATGTAGTCGTCGGCGTTGAGTGTCTGGATCATCTCGTCCCAGCCCTCGTCGATTTCACGGCTCGTGGCTTCCATCATGATCGCCTTGACCAGCCCGCGCTGCTTGGTGTTCAGCTCGCCCAGCAGAACACCCGGACGCTTGGGGAAGGCTCCCGCAGGCAAGTTGCTCCAGTATTCCGCCTCGGTGCGAGAATACTCCAGTTGCAGGTGTTCGAGGACATCCTCCGACACGTCCGCCTTAAGCAGATCAATCAGGCAAAGCATCCGGTCATAGCCCGGCGTGTCTCCGCATTCGGCAGCGCTGTCCGGGATCGGCACTGTCTCCATCAAGGTGCTGGTGTCGCCCATGCGCTCCTGAAGCGTTTCGCTCAGCGCCTGATTCTCCTCCGACATCGGCGGCGGGCCATCGTGACCTTGAGCAAAGACCGGTGAGACCAGAAGAGCGGCCAGCGCAGCGACGCCGACAAGTTCAAAACGATGAGACATTGGCAATCCATTTGTGGAGGCACTGCATTCAGCCCTTAGCATCGGGGGGACCAAGAAAAAAAGCAAGGTGATGCCCGGCAACCGACCAAGCACACCACAAGCTTCCCAATCCGGCTCTGATTGGCATGAAACGGAAAAATCTTCGCCACTCGCGCCATCGAAGCCGCCGTTCGTTCGCGGCGCAGCATCAGGAAGGTGAGGGCTCGAAACCCACGTCAACACGTAGATCCCCGCACGTCCGGTCTTGGTTGGCGAACGGCGTGCGCTGTTCGCCAAACGTATCAAATATCGACCAACTCCGCGATGCTAAGAGCATCCTCAAGTTCAACGCCCAGGTAGCGGACCGTACTGTCCACCTCGGTGTGACCGAGCAGGAGTTGGACTGCGCGAAGATTGCCCGTTTTGCGGTAGATTTGTGCAGCCTTGGTGCGCCTCAACGAGTGCGTGCCGTAGCCGCTCGGCTCGAGACCGATCGCCGTCACCCACTCTCGGACGAGCCGCGCGTATTGTCACGTCGAAATGTGCGGCCTGGCATGAAACCGGCTCGGGAACAGGAAGGCGCAGCCGATCATCTCCGGCCGCTTCACCCACGCCGAGATCGAAGCTCGGGTGTTTTCCGTGACTTCGAACTGAACGGGGCGGCGCGTCTTGCTCTGGATGACCGACACGCGTTCGCGGACACGATCGCCGACAACGAGCTGGGCGACCCCCAGACCGACGAGGTCGCAGCCCCGCACCTTACTGTCAATTGCGAGATTGCACAGCGCGAGATCGCGAAGGTTGCCCGCGCGTTCGAGGCGCCTACGGATCGCCCGGACCTGTTTCGGCAGCAGAGGCCGTTTCTGGCCAACGAGCCTACCACGGTTCCAAGGGCGTCGCTTAGGCTTGATGGCGGGGAGTTGGATCCTGGACATGAGACTTTCTCCATCCGTCCCTCCCGGCCCAGGCGTCGACATCACGTGACCCCGAGATATTAAGCGATGTCCTGAATGACCGGTGAAGAAGATTGTCTCCGAGGCGCCGCCGCTGCACTGCACCAAGGCCGCACCGAGCCCATTTCAACCAATGCTGCATCTCGATCAAACGACAGCTTATTAGGCAGCCGCTCAGCAAATGATCGATGGGGGAGAGCTAATTCGCAGCTAGGCTATTCCGGAGACCAGCCAGCATAGATCATGCCGGACACCTCGTGATCAATCCAGTTGTCCGTCCGCTGTTTGGGTAAGGCTAAGGGTGGACATTTTCTGGCGCGTATCAAAACCGCAACGCATGGTCACGCGGCAAGACTTCGCCTATGGAACTCGATGTCTGCTGCCCTCAGGTTATCTTGCGAAGCTTGATGCTAGGTTTGGTTGTAGGTTGATGCACTTTCAGAATAACAAGAACTTGGCAAGAGCTGCCTTGATGGTGCGCGCAGTCAGGCTCGGGGTCCCGTTCCTAGTGCTGGGTGCCTGTGCAAGCTTTCCGCTCAGCTACACCGAGTTTCAAGCGCGCCTTGACCGCGCACCCTACCAATCACAGCCGCTGTCGAGCGCGTGGATCTCGGTGCCGGAGGCCGAGATGGTGCTGGAGCGCCGCTACCGCTCTATCACCGAGCAGCGCATCCTACTGCCCAATCTGACCGCCATGCGCGGTGAGAATTTCATCCTGCTGCAGTCCGAACGCTCGCCGCTCTCGCTTGGCGGGCGCTTCCGTCCGGCCGATCTGCTGGCCTCGGCGCAGGGCACGCCGACGCCCTTCGAGCGCTTCGAGGAGCTGACGTTCCGCACCACCGAGGACGCACTCGGCATGATGAGCTGGGCGCGCTGGACCAACAATGCCGGGCTCAACTGCGTGCTGGCGTTCCGCCGTCTCGAGGCCACCAGCCGCACCGTGCTGCGCGGCGCGCCGGCCATGGACATGATGCTGCGCAACTGTCTCCATGGCAGCGAGGAAGAGGCGCTGGCCCCGATCGGGCCCGCAGCGGTCGGATTTGCCGCAAGCCCGCTAGGTCCCGTCGCTGCCCCACAAATGCTTTCACCACTGGCGGGCCCGCTTCCATGAAGTCATCCAATGCGCAGCCCGCCACCTCGCTCCTGCTGTTCGGAGTTTGGGTGGTGCTTACCGTGCCGTTGCTGTTTCTGGCCTCGGTGCCGATCTCGGTCAGCACGCAGGGCCTGCTGGCGCTGATCGCCTGTGTGCTGATCTACGCGTTAAAACCGCTGGTCGGCACGCGGATCTCGATACGCTTCGTGGTGATGTCGATCGCCGGAGTGTTCGTGCTGCGCTACTGGCTCTGGCGCGCCTTCGAGACGCTGCCGTCGCCGGACGATCCGGTCTCGCTGATCGCGGCGCTGATCCTGTTCGGGGCCGAGACTTTCACCGTCGGGCTGTTCTTTCTCACCGCGCTGGTCACCGCCGATCCTGTCACCCACCCGCGACCCGCGCCGATCAAGCTCAGCGACGTGCCGACGGTCGATATCCTTGTGCCGAGCTACGACGAGAGCCCCGAGCTGCTGGCGGTCACGCTGGCCGCAGCCAAGCGCATCTCGTACCCCGATGACAAGAAGACCGTCGTGCTCTGCGATGACGGCGGCACCGATCAGCGCTGCGCCCATAGCGATCCGGCGATTTCTGAAAAGGCGCAGGCGCGCCGGGCAAACCTGCAGGCGCTCTGCCGCGAGCTCGGCGTGGTCTACACCACCCGTCCAAAGAACGAGCACGCCAAGGCCGGCAACCTCAATGCAGCCCTGCAGAAGGTCAGCGGAGAGCTTGTGCTGATCCTCGATGCGGACCACGTGCCGACGCCGGATTTCCTTGCGCGAACCGTCGGCTACTTCGCCGAACGCCCGCGGCTGTTTCTGGTGCAGACCCCGCACTTCTTCACCAACCGCGACCCGATCGAACGCAACCTCGCCCTTCCCGAGAACTGCCCCTCGGAGAACGAGATGTTCTATTCTGAGATCCACCGGGGGCTCGACCGGCTGGGCGGCGCGTTCTTCTGCGGGTCGGCCGCGCTGTTGCGGCGCCGGGCGCTCGACGAGGTCGGCGGCATCTCAGGCGAGACCATCACCGAGGACGCCGAAACCGCGCTCGACATCCATGCCCGCGGCTGGGAGAGCATGTATCTCGATCACGCCATGATCGCGGGTCTGCAACCCGAGACCTTCGCCTCGTTCATCCAGCAGCGCGGCCGCTGGGCGACGGGCATGATCCAAATGCTGATCCTCAAGAACCCGATTTTCCGCAGCGGGCTCTCGCTGCCGCAGCGGCTATGCTACCTCAATTCCATGGGCTTCTGGCTGTTCCCACTGGTCCGCACGATCTTTTTGCTCAGCCCGCTGTTCTACCTGTTCTTCGGCCTCGAGATTTTTGTCGTCGAGCCCGAAGAGGTCTTCGTCTACATTCTGCCCTACTTGCTGATCGGCTTCATGGTGCAGAATGCGCTTTTCTCCGAGGTGCGATGGCCGCAGATTTCCGAGGTCTACGAAATCGCGCAGACCCCCTATTTGCTCAAAGCGCTGGTCGAGACCGTGCTGCGCCCGCGCGCGGCGACCTTCAAGGTAACCGCCAAGGACGGCAGCCTCGAGCATGCGTTCCTGTCGCCGATCTACCGCCCGCTCACGCTTCTGGTGCTGCTGCTGCTGGCGGGGCTCGCCGCCGGGGCCTACCGCTGGTACGCCTTCCCCGGCGACCGCTCGGTCGTGCAGATCGTCGGGGCGTGGGCGCTCTACAATTTTGTGCTGGCGGCTTTTGCCCTGCGCGCGGTCTTCGAGCGCCCGCGCCGGCTGCTGCGGCCGCGCACCGCGGTTTCCGCCTCGGGGCGGATCACCCGGGCCGAACCCGCCGGCAGCGCCAATCTCACTGCCGATCCTGCTGGTAACCTCAGCGCCGAATACGGCGCCCCGGAGGCGCAGCGCGAGGATCAGGTGGCGATCGTTTCCGCCAGCCCCGAGCGCCTGCAGCTGCAGGTCAAGGACCCCGCACATGAGGCCTGGAGCGCCGAGCAGATCGGCGCCAAGGTCACGCTCTACCCGAGCCTGCCCAAGGCCCCCGACCTCGAAACCGCCCTGCCGCTGACCGTCTCAGAGGTCCGCGCGGGGGTCGATGGCACCATGATCGAACTCAGGGTCGCCCCGGAGCAGATGGTACAGGCGGCGCGGCTGACGGCCCATGTGGTCTACGGCGACAGCCGCAGGTGGCAGTTCTTCCGTAAGCTGCACGCGCAGAGCAGCACGCTGGTCGCCGGTCTGCTCTATGTTCTGGCCAAGAGTGCGATCGCCCTGCCGCGCACCATCTTCGACTTCGCGCGCGAGCTGACGCGGCGCAGCGGCGAGCCCGAAGCGGATGAAACCCTGTTCGAGGATGCCTTCACAGCGTCCGCAAGGACCACCGAGCGGGCGGCTGTCCCAGCGACCGTTGCGGTGACGGTTCCGGCGATTGCCGCGCAGCCCGACGACTACCTCAGGGTCGAGGAGTAGCGCCATGCATGCGACCAGACGACTGATCCTGGCGATCCTTCCCGCCCTCGCGCTGCAGACTTCCTGGACCAGCGCGCAGCAGATCCAGCTTGATGCGTTCCCGCCCGCCGGGACTTCGCGCGATGCCCCGTTGCGCCCGCAGCCCGGGCTTCCGGACGGGCCCGCCAGCCGGCAGCAATGGCCCGCCCCCGACACAGCCGCCGGACCGGCCCTCGGCGAAAGCGAGCAGGCCAGCGATGTGCTGCTGCCGCTGCGTCCGCGCAGCCCGCAGGACGGCGAGACCGCCGGCCACCGCATGCAGGGCGAATACCCAGCGGAGGGCTTCTGGCTGTTTCTACCTCGGCAGATCGACGGCGCGATGCTGGAGGTGGCGACGCTGAGCTCGATCAACCTGCTGCCCGAGCGTTCGCATGCCACGGTCATGGTCAACGGCACCGAGATCGGCACCATCCGGCTCGACAACTTTTCGGCGGCGGGCACGGCACCGCTCGCCGTTCCCGACGGTGTGCTGAAGGCCGGGCGCAACCTTGTGGAGCTGCGCCTCGAACAGGTCCACCGGGTGCTCTGCGGGCCGGATGCCTCGTTTGGGCTCTGGACGGATATCATCGCGCACCGCAGCGGCATCACGGTGCCACGGTCCGATCTTGGCCCCGACCCGCTGGGCTTCATGGCCGCCATCGCGGCGCAGCTCGGTCAGGGCGGGAATTTCGAGCTGGCGAACGCGAATTTCGTGCAGGTGATCAATGCCTCGCCGTCGGTGGCGCGGATCGAAAGCCTGTTCGGCGGGCTGCCGCCGGAGATCACCGTCGACGACTACTATTCCGTGGCCCCGCCCGGCACCACGCTGGCGCGGGTGACCGCCCTGCCCGAGCAATACGCGATGCCCGACCTGCCGGCGTTTCGCCACGGCGGCGACGGCGCCATCGTGCTGCTCACCAACAGCGGCGAGGCCGAAAAGATCGAGGCGCTGCTGACCGGCGCGCTCGGCGAATTGCGCTACGAGAAGACCCTGCCCGAAGCGACCCCCGGTGCGCCGCAGACCCTGTCTGATCTCGGCGTCGGCACGCTCGAAGGGCGCGGGCATTACATCGACCAGTCGATTTCGTTCCGATTGCCGTGGGACTGGCTGGTGCTCGCCTCGCAAGAGGCGCGCCTGCGGCTGGACTATGCCTTTGCAGAGGATCTGCCCGCCGGCTCGCTGCTGCTGGTGAAGCTGAACGGCGAGACCGTGCGCCTGCTGCCGCTGGACGATCCCGCGCAGGCCGGACGGCGGCTTGATCCGCTGCCGATCCCCTTCGCCGCCAGCAAGCTGCAGCCCGGGGTGAACGAATTGAGCTTCGAGGCGCTCGTGCCTGGCGAGCCCGCCGATGCCGCCTGCGCGCCCAGATCCGAGCCGGTCTTCCAGGTCTTCGACACCACCCGGCTCGATGTCCCGGCAAGCCCGAGCATGACGCTGCCGCGGATCGACCGCACCCTTGCCTCGCTCGACGTCTCGCGGATTTCCATGAGCGAGGCGGCGCAGCGCAGCCTGCCCATCGGCCTACTGCCGCAGATCGCCTCGATCTACGCCCCGGACGAGCGCGGCGCGGCGGCGCAGAATGGCCTGCCGCGGATCGGCAGCATCCGGATCGGGATCCCCGCCGACCTGTCGAGCATTCCCGGCGATATCGTCAGCAAGAACGTCTCGATGCTCGAGGAGGTGCTGCTTTCGGCGCCGGCGCCCACCGGACAGGGCCTGGACCCTTGGGCCACCGTCGATCAGCGCGGCTGGTGGCGGGTCTTCGTCGACCGCCGCGAGGCCATCGGCCGGCTGCGCGAGCTGAAGGGCAAGATCGCCTCGCTCTGGCGCGGCCCCGAATCCGATCTCGACAGCTGGCTGCTGGACCGCTCCGCCGAGGCGATGCTGATCCAGCCGAGCATGGAGACCCCCGAAGACCTGTGGCTGGTGGTGCGCCCCAACACAGATTACGAGCGACTGGTTGCCTCGTTGGTGGACATGCATGACCGCTCGGAAGGGCCGAAGGGACAGGTCTCGCTGTTTGGCTTCGACGGCAAGTGGCAGGTCTGGAGATCGGCCAACCGCCCGCTCAGCCTGCTGGAGCCGCTGACCCTGCGGAACGCCCGCGCCGTTGTCGGCAACTATGTTACACTCTCGCCGGGAAGGTACATCGCCCCCCTTTTCCTGCTCGCCATCGGCTGCGCACTGTCGGCAATGGGGCTCCTGATCGTGAGCCGACGGAGAAAGACATGAACCGGCGCAGTTTGCTTTCGGGAATGGCAGCCCTGGCCGCGCTGAATGGCGCTGCCCCGGAGGTTGCGGCCCAGGCCCTCGGGCTGGAGGCGAAGCTGGAAGATGTCTGGCTGGCGTGGCGGTCCTCGAACCTGGATGCGACCGGCCGCGTCGTCGATCAGTTGCAGCGCAGAGCCAGCCATTCCGAGGGCCAGGGCTACGGCATGCTGTTGGCGGCGACCCTCGGCGACCAGCGCTCATTCGACAGTATGGAGACCTGGGCGCGGCTGAACCTCGCCATCCGCTCGGACAACCTGATGGCCTGGCGCTGGTTCCCCGACGATCCGGTGAAGGTGCCCGACCTCAACAACGCCAGCGACGGCGATCTCTTCCGGGCCTGGGCGCTGCTGCGCGCCGCGCGCCGGTTCAACGTCCCCGAGTACCGCGAGACCGCGCGGCTCATAGTCGCCGACATCGTGGCGTCCTGCATCGCGCCGCATCCCGGCGGTGAAGGCTTGGATCCGCTGCTGATCCCGGGTGCCCAGGGGTTCGAGACCGACACCGGCTTCATCTACAACCCGTGTTACGCCATGCCGCTGGCCATGACCGAGCTTGCCACCGACCTCGATGCGCCTGTCCTCGCGCAGGCCGCCCGCGGTGCCGTCGAGGTGGCGCGGACACTGGCGCAGGACGGCGTCGTGCCCGATTGGGTCGAGGTGACACCCAGCGGCATCCGCGCCGCCGAGGGGTATTCCTTCGATTCCGGCTACGAGGCCATGCGTCTGCCGCTCTACCTGATCTGGTCCGGGCTGCGCGATCACCCCGCCGTATATCGCTACGCCGAGGCACAGGAGCAGGTAGCCCCGGGCCTGGTCGCCACGGTTATTGACCGCGAGACCGGGCGCGCGCTCTCGACCAGCAACGATCCGGGCTACAAGGCGATCTCGGCGCTCGCCAAATGCACTGTGCGGCAGAGCGTCGGATTCTCAGATCCCGCCCTTCTCGACCGGATCGCCCTACTATCCGGGAACGCTGCAACTTTTTACCATGATCGCCCAGATCGAAGCCTCGCCGATGTGTATCCCGATATGAGCAAACTCAGGCACATAGGTCTTTCGCTCGTCGCTGCCTGCTGCCTCACCGGCGCACCGGCGCTGTCGCAGTCTCCCACCGACGCCGACCTTCAGGCGCTGCGCTTCTACATGTCCGAGAACAACCAGCAGGCGGTCACCTCCGAGATCCGACGGCTGCAGCTGCAATACCCCGGCTGGGTGGTTCCCGATGATCTGGGCCAGCTCGAACGCAACGTGCCCGGCGAGATGATCGACCGCATCTACCGGCAGGTCGAAGCCGGGGAATTCGAAGCCGCGCGCGGGACCATCGCCGACATCAGCCGGGAATACCCCAATTGGGCCCCCTCGGCGGAGCTGCTGGAAACCCTGGCGCTCTCTGAGGCGCAGGCCAGTTTCGATACCGCGGTCGCCGCGAACAACCCCGACGTAGCCATCCGCGTCGCGCGCAACAATTCCGCCCTGCTGCGCTGCGAGCGGGTCAACAATGCCTGGCTTCTGGCCGAGCAATACCAGTCCATCGGCGATGTCACCTCGGCACTCGGGGTCTACACCGGCATCACCCGCAGCTGCTCCGACCCCGACATCCTTGTCGCGACGCTGGAGAAATCCGCGGATATCGCCAGCCTCGCGCAGCTCGAGCGGCTCGCCGATCTCACCCGCGAACAGGCCCCCGCCGCCGCCGTCCGCCTGTCCTCGATCGAGGACAGGCTCCGCGCCGGGATGCTGGCGCAGGCGCAGGCCGAGACCGGCGCGCGCCCGCTCGATCCCCTGACCCCGCTCGAGATCGCGCCGGGCGCGCCCGGCGCGGCGGGGGTCCCCCCGGCCGTCAGCCTGCGCCCGGTGGGCCGGCCGCAGCGCGCCGCAGCGCTGCAGTCGCCGGCACCGAGCACCACCCGCACCGCGCCCGCCTCTGCCGGGCTGTCGCAGGCGCGCGGCGCCGCCGAGCGCGGCGATTGGGCCAGCTGCCTAGCCGCCACTGCCACCGCGCGCAATCCCGAGACCGTTGCGCAGCGCGGCTGGTGCGCGCTCAACGCGGACCGGCCCATGCAGGCGCTTTCAGATTTCGCCGATGCCGCCAGCCGCGCGCCGTCCGCGCAGGGCCGCCGCGATGCCCGCTATGGGCAGGCGCTGGTCATGCTGCAGCTGAACATGGTGGACGAAGCCGCGGGCGTCGCGGCGGCGACGCATTTCACCCCGGATCAGCGGCTTGAGATCGAAAGCCAAATTCTCGACAAGCGTGGCGTCGCCGCCTACAACCGCCGGGACTACGGTCGCGCCATTGCCTATTTCGACGAGCTTGAGCGCGTTACCGGCGTGGTGCGCCGCGATCTCGCGCTGCTGCGCGGCTACGCCTACCTGAACTCGGGACAGAAGGCACAGGCCCGCGCCGAATTCCAGCAGCTTCACGATCAGATGGCGACACCGGCCTCGCGCCGCGCGCTGTCCGAGGCCCTGCGCTGACCTTACCTGCGGGCGGGCACCCCTCCGCGGTCCGCAGTTCAGCCCCCCTTGGCAGACTTTCTAGTTGCCGCCTCCCCCGGCGCTGACCGCTCGTTGGAAGGCTTGGTGGCGCGGCTCACTCGTTGGCAGGCAACCCTTGCGAGCCCTCGCCGGCTGTCCCCGCCGTCAAGTTCCCCTTAAAATAGGCTCTTGCCAATAGCCCAGCACGCCATGCGGCACGCGCGGCCTGCCGCGGCGCGCGGAACCGGCCGGTCTGCGGCCCGCGGCCTCTCCGAAAACCAATCCTAAAGGATAGGTTCGAGATACCCGCGGGCTGGTCCCTCTCCGTCCGCGCTATCGAGTGCCTCCCTTTTCGCCCTGATCTAGCCCGGTGCGGGGCTGCTCCTCCGCGATGCCGCGCGGTATCCATGTTTTCAGAGCGGGACAGCAAGTGACCTGCTCGCAAATCCAGGAAGACCCGGAGGACGACACCATGAGCCAGCTCGAAATCGAACGCGCCGCACAGCAGAAATCCCGCCGCTGGATCCGTGCCCAGGCATTCGAGCTAATCATCGGAGCCGCAGTCCTGGTGACCGTTATCAGCTTCCTGAGCAACGCTGCCTAAGTAGCCACGCAAGCGCCAATAGGCGCTTTGCGATGCCTTCCGGCGATGTGGTAGACAGCCCCGCCACCGCATCCCCACAGGTTAGGCGTCCCGATCGGACTTTCAGCAGCGCCCTCATCCATTCGGGCAATCCCGTTAGTGCCCGAGGAACTGGTGTAGTTTCGACGCCGCTGACGGTGTGATCCCGGGTGGCCATCGAGGTGTAGGCTTGAGGTGGAGTTTCGACGCAGCGCCGGCGGATCGCATTGACCCCAGGCATTGATCACAGAGAGAGGGGCACCAGTTGGCGAAATGGCCCGAAGGGCTATCGGTTGCAGAAGCGGAGACTGTCCGGAATTCTGTGCCCCGGCGCGTTGGATTACGCCATTGGGAAGCGGTCCTCGAACATGATGGCGAGCTGGCTTTTCACTGCGTGCCACTCGCGCACCGAGCGCTTCCACTCCTGAGAAGTAGCATTCAGGGCCAGATAGATCAATTTCGCCGCCGCTTCGTCGCTGGGGAAATGCCCCCGTGTGCGGACGGCCCGGCGGATCTTCGAATTCAGCGCCTCTACGGCATTCGTCGTATAGATCAGCCTGCGGACCTCGGGTGGATAGTCGAGGAACGGGATCACCTCGGTCCAGGCCCGTCGCCAGCTCGGCGCGATTGCCGGGTAGCGGGCGGCCAGATCGCTCTCCTCGAAGTCGGTCAGCGCGGCCTCGGCGGCTGCCGCGTCGACGGCGGAGTAGACCGCCTTCAGCGCCACTGCCACGGCCTTGCGGTCCTTGTAGCTGGCGAAGCTCATAGAATGGCGCAGAAGATGCACGATGCACGTCTGAACCTGGGTTTGTGGGAAGGCTGCCTCGATGGCCTGGGGGAAGCCCTTGAGGCCGTCCACGACCGCGATCAGGATGTCCTGCACCCCGCGATTGCGCAGGTCATTGAGAACCTTGGCCCAGAACTTGGCGCCCTCATTGGCCTGAAACCATAGCCCCAGCACGTCCCTCGTGCCGTCTGCCACCCGGCAGTGCATTTGCACAGCAAATGTCACGAGAGGGCGGGAGGATAGCCAGGGCGACGAAGACTGCCTTGTTCGAGACCGCGCCATCGCTGCGGATATTGACCCGGATCGCGTCCATGAACACCACCGGATAGCAGGGCTCGAGCGGACGGTTCTGCCAAGCCGTGACCTCGTCCATCACCGCATCGGTGATCGCCGATATCAAGCTCGGGGAGGCCTCGATGCCGTAGATCTCCTCAATGTGTCCCTGGATTTCGCGGGTCGTCATCCCGCGCGCATACATGGAAATGATCTTGGTATCGAACTCCGGGAAACGGCGCTGGTACTTGGCGATCAGCACGGGATCGAAGCTGCCGTTGCGGTCCCGAGGGATGTCCAACACGACCTTGCCGCTGTCGGTGGTGACCGTTTTCTGGCTGCTACCGTTACGCCGGTTCGGAGCCTGAGACGCCCCTTCCGCTGGTGGGTCAGCTCGTTCCTCGGTCAGATGTTCTTCCAGCTCGGCACTCAAGGCGCGCTCTGCCAGCGCCTTGGTCAGCTCGGCGAGAACGCCGTCCTTGCCGAAAAGGTCCCCGGCCGATCGGCCTTTCATCAGCTGGTCCAGAAGGTCTTTGTCGATGCTCATACGTGGGTCTCCTCATTTCAGAGTTACCACGCCGGGGCACAGAATTCCGGACAGTCTCCAGAAGCGAGATCTGGAGCGCAGGGTCAAAAGCTAGGACACACCCGGCTCCGACGGGCAACCAGCCCGTCGGCCCAAAGCTTCTTCGGCAAGCGTCCACCGTTGTCCCCAAGATCGGGCTTCTCACGGGCTCAAGGGCCGGCTTGTCGCGCCGCGGACGGATGCTCGGGCGACCTACCTATCCTGCGCCGGATTCGCATAAGCGCCATTTCGTTGGACCTCTCTCTTGGCGCCAAGACTGCCGGACTCCTGTGGGGTCGGCGTCTTGTAGAAATGCTCAGAGGACCGGCACCGCAAGCCGTGCCGTCTTGCACGCCACGGTCTTCGGCGGGGCGATGCCCCACTGGTCGCTGCGCTCAGGGGCCCAAGTCCAGTCCTCAGGCCCGCCGACACGGTTGATCTCGTCTACCTGCAGCACCTCGGCGGTATCCCTGATTGCCGAATTCTCGAACACCGGCTCCGCCCCCGCTACTGCATTCTGAAACTCTGCAATCTTCTGAACACGATTTCGGAGGCCAGGACATCCTTATCGCAACATTGCGCAAGTCCGCCGTTTCATCGACACCCTTGTCGCGCCCGCCATTAGGGGCATACTCCGCCGCAACCAGCACCAAGTGATTGCCTTGACCACCACTACGCCCGCCCGCACCCACCTCGTCGTGCTCACCGCGCTCGGCGCGACGCATCTTCTGAACGACCTGATGCAGTCGCTGATCCCGGCGGCCTATCCGATCCTGAAGGAGGCATACGGCCTCGATTTCGTGCAGATCGGGCTGATCACGATGACCTTCCAGATCGCCGGATCATTGCTGCAGCCGGTCATGGGGATGGTGACCGACCGCTATCCGGCGCCCTATTCGCCGGTCGTCGGCATGGCCTTCACCCTGTCGGGGCTGATCTGCCTCGCCTTCGCGGGAAGCTATGGTGGGATCCTTGTAGCGGTCGCGCTGATCGGCATCGGCTCCTCGATCTTCCACCCGGAGGCAACCCGGACGGCGCGCTATGCCGCGGGCGACCGGCAGGGGCTGGCGCAGGGGATTTTCCAGGTGGGAGGTCAGGCGGGCGGCGCGCTGGGACCGGTCCTTGCCGCACTGATCATCGTGCCCTGGGGGCAGCCAAGCCTCGCTTGGTTTGCGGTGCTCGCGCTACTCGCGATGCTGCTCCTGACCTGGATCGGCAGCCAGCAGCACCGGATCCGGGCAGAGTTCACCCACCGCTCGGCCCGCAGGCAGGCCGAGGCCCCCGCATCGAAGCGGAGCGCCGCGACGGTCGCCTTGGGATTGTTCGTCCTCACCTTCCTGATGTTCACCAAGAACACTTATGGCGAGAGCTTCCGGTCCTTCTACACCTTCTATCTCATCGAGAAGTTCGGCCTGTCAATTCCCGCCTCGCAGATGATGTTGTTCCTCTTTCTCATGGCCGCGGCCGTGGGCGTGCTGATCGGAGGCATCGTCGGCGACGCAATCGGACGGCGGCAGATCATCTGGATCTCGGTGCTGGGACCGCTGCCTCTGACCCTAATCCTGCCTTACGCCGACCTGTTCTGGACCGGCGTGCTGACGATAGCGATCAACCTGATCATGGCCAGCGCCTTTGCCTCGATCCTGATCTACGCAATGGACCTGCTGCCGAACCGCATCGGGCTGATCGGCGGACTCTTCTACGGCCTGAACTTCGGCCTCGGAGGGATCGCGGCGGCGCTGCTCGGCATGCTGGCGGACAGCTACGGGGTTGAGGCGGTTTACCGGCTTTGTGCCTTCCTGCCGCTGGCGGGACTGGCCGTTTGGTTCTTGCCGCCGATTGAGGAACGCCGCGTTCGATAGGATAGAGCGCATGGCTGTTCCGGGCCGGTAACGCCATGTGCCCTGTTGTGGAGGCTTGCCCTGACCGCTGCAGCACCGCAGGACGGCTCCGAGCCCGACTTGCCCTCGCCGTGCCGCACCTTCGCTGCGAGTCCATTCGGCAGGTGCCAGCCTAGAGCTGCCCTCCGAGCTCGCCGCAGCATCACGCCAGGTGCCGGCACAGAGGGCGGGGAGCGGACGTTCGCTGCGATTGCGTTGCTACCAGCTCGTCCCCACCAAAGCCGACATTGAAGAGCGGCCAGTTTCGCTCCGAGCTATTTTCGATAGCTTGGACGATGTGGGTTTCCAGTGACCTGCTCCCCTGAAAAGTCCGCGGTTTGAGGTTAGCCTGTTCTCCACACGAGGAGACAGACGATGCGGAAAAGCCGTTTCAGCGAAGAGCAGATCATTGGCATCCTGAAGGAGCACCAAGCCGGGATAGGCGCCAAGGATCTCTGCCGGAAGCATGGCATCAGCGATGGCACGTTCTACAAGTGGCGCTCGAAGTATGGCGGCATGGAGGTGTCGGATGCCAAGCGGCTGAAGGCGCTTGAGGCCGAGAACGCGAAGCTGAAGAAGATGCTGGCAGAGCAGATGCTCGATGTCGCCACGCTCAAGGAGATGCTGGGAAAAAACTTCTGAAGCCCGGTGCAAGGCGGAAAGCTGTGGACTGGGCCATGACAGAGAAGAGCTACAACCAGCGGCGGGCCTGTGCCTTGGCCGGGATCGACCCGCGTGTTTATCGGCGCGGATCAACCAGGCCTGCAGATATCGAGTTGCGAGAGAGGTTGAAGGAGTTGTCCGGCGAACGGCGGCGCTTCGGCTATCGTCGACTGCACCTGCTTCTTGGTCGCGAAGGCTGGAAGGTGAACTGGAAGAAGCTTTACCGGATCTACCGAGAAGAAGGCTTAACAGTCCGTAAACGGGGCGGTCGCAAGCGGGCCTTGGGGACCAGGGCGCCCATGGCGATCCCGCAGGGGCCGAACCAGCGCTGGTCGCTGGACTTCGTGTCGGACAGTCTCTCGGATGGCCGCCGCTTCCGGGTGCTCTGCGTCATCGACGACTTCAGCCGGGAATGCCTGGCCGCGGTCGTGGACACATCGCTGTCAGGGCAGCGCGTTGGCCGTGAGCTCGACAGCATCGCTCGGGTGCGCGGCTATCCATGTATGGTGGTCAGTGACAACGGCACGGAGCTGACCTCGAATGCCATCCTGAAATGGCAGGAGGATCGCAAGGTCGAGTGGCATTACATCGCGCCAAGAAAGCCCATGCAGAACGGCTTCGTCGAGAGCTTCAATGGACGGCTGCGTGACGAATGCCTCAATGAGCACCTGTTCGCCAATCTGCGCCACGCCCGCGACCTGATTGAGGCGTGGCGCGACGACTACAACCACCACCGCCCCCACACGAGCCTCGACGGGCTCACCCCGTGGGAGTATCACCAACGGTCAGTAGAGGACCAAAACCTGAACAGAGCGAACTAAAGAACGCGGACCCTACGGGGAGCAGGTCACCAGCGACGACGCTCCAGCTCTTGAGTTTGTTAAGGCGTGGTATACCAGACCCCGTTAATGTGTGCTTGCTTGCTGGCCAAGGCTTGGCGGTTGCCAGATCGCCTGACATCGCGCTTCTGGAACGTATGCAGACAGAAAAATCCACTAAAGACTACTTAGCGCTGTGTCAGATTGAGCTTACCTGTTCCGGCATTTTCCCGATGTAGTCCAGTTCTCTTTGCAAGGAGATCTGAGAGAGCGAAGAGAACGGCAATGACGAGAAGGCCTTCAGGCGGCGCTCCATTGTTGCGAAGCACAGTTTGAATGCCAAAGCACGTTCAGCCGCGGTGCCTTCGGTCTTGCCTGGATCCGCCATGCCCCAATGGGCTGTCACAGGCTGACCCATCAGCGGCGGGCATTCCTCGTTGGCGGCACGGTCACAAACTGTAAAGACAAAATCCATGCGCGGAGCTGAGGCCTCATAAAAGGCATGGTAACTCTTGGGGTAGTATAGCGACACGTCGTGGCCATTGAGTCGTAAGACTTCTTCGGCAAGAGGTTTTAGTGACGCACTGGGCCGAGTGCCTGCTGAAAATGCCCGAAACCTTTTCCCGCCTTCAGAATTCAGTATGGCCTCGGCAAAAATAGATCGCGTCGAGTTTCCGGTGCACACAAAGAGCACATTGAACACCTTGTCGTCGCGACCGAAATCACTGTGATTACCCGAAGATGATAGTCCGGACACAAGTTCGGGACGGCCCCGACAGCAATCGTTCACGAGGTATTCGATCAAAGAGCCAGTCAGCGCGAGATCGATACCGTAGCGCAAAGACCGCCCATGCCGGGTTTGCTGAATAAGCCCTGTGCGGGTCAGAATGCTGAGGTAAACCGAAAGTGTGCTGGCTTTCACCGACAGTGCTTCGACCATTTCACCGGCCGAGACGGAATCCGGCATGCGCCGCGCTAAAAGTCGAAAGACGGCCATGCGCCCTGGGTGAGCCAGCGCGGACAAGGCCGCTATTTGAGTATTTTCGCTCATGCCTGATCAAATTCTAAAGCAGTTTCCGAACGATGGCTTGCCCGTGCGGGCCATCACGGCTCGTTCAAGGCTCAGCAAATAGCACTTCGAAGACTTGTCCGACAACCGCAATAGAGCCAGGCTTAGCCTGAGCCCGCCGTATAGCCGACGCCACGCACCGTTCGGATTGGATATTGCCTGTTGGTTTGGCGAAGCGCCTTGCGCAGCCGCGCCACGTGGACATCGACGGTTCGCTTGTCAACTTGCGCACCGCGGCCCCAAACTCGTTCGACAAGTTTCGCGCGTGTCCAGATGTGGCCAGGCGCTTCGATAAGAGCAACAAGCATGACGAACTCAATCGGTCCAAGATGAACCAGTTCCCCGGCGCGCCACACGCGCAGACATTCGATTTCAAGCACGATGTCATTGAACTCCAACACTGGTTCGGCGGCGATCAATGCTTGCGTCCAACTCATTCCGATCATCATCCGGTTCTGGTTGCACCGGGGGGCACACCGCGCGACACGAACAGAACCTCTTCTGCGATGTTGGTGGCATGATCGCCGATCCGTTCAAGCGCGGTGGCCACAAACAACCGGCTGACGTGAGCCTGTGCTTGTCCTGGGTTCTTCTTGAGTGAAGTCAGCGCCGCATCGAACACCGCATCTTTGTAGGCGTCGATCCGGGCATCGCTGGCAAGCACCTGCTTGGCCAACTCAGGCGATTGTGTGACCAGTGCCGTCACGCTGAGAGAAAGCGTGTGTGACACGATGTCGGCCATGTCCTTGATCTGACGGTCCGGGCTTTGTGGCTTCGCCGCGCCAGCGGCTGAGATCACGTGGCGGGCGATGGTCTTCGCATGATCGCCCGCGCGTTCGAGATTGCCGACCGCGTGTTCGATCCCCATGACCAGCCGCAGATCACGCGCTACCGGCTGGAACCGCAGCAGCACATCGAAACACTCGGCGCGCAATTGCTCGAACGCAGCGTCGATGTCCAGGTCGCGATTGATGGCCTCAAGAGCCCTCGCCTCGTCTTGGGCGAGGTAAGCGGCAGTCGCCTGCGTGACATTTTCGGCAGCCATGTCCCCCATGTGCCGGAAACTGCGACGCAGACCCACAAGCCCGTCATCGAAAGACTTCAGTAGGTGGGAATGAGAGGCCATGGTGCGTTACCCGTAGCGACCGGTGATATAGTTCTCGGTGCGGGGGTGGCGGGGGTTGGTGAAGATCTGATTGGTCTCGCCGAACTCGATCGCCTCACCCAAATACATGAAGGCCGTGCGATGCGAGATCCGCGCCGCCTGTTGCATGTTGTGGGTGACGATCACGATAGTCACCGTCTCCGACAGTTCTTGAACCAGATCTTCGACCTTTGCCGTAGCGATGGGATCGAGCGCCGATGTCGGCTCGTCCAGCAGCAATATCTCGGGATTGGGGGCCAAGCCTCGCGCGATGCACAACCGCTGTTGCTGACCGCCAGACAGGTCATAGGCCGAGCCATGCAGCTTGTCCTTCACCTCATCCCAGATGGCTGCGCGGCGCAGGGCGCTTTCCACCGCCTCGTCGATCACGGCGCGCTTTTTGATGCCGCGAACCCTCAGGCCCGCCGCAACGTTCTCATAGATCGACTTTGGAAAGGGGTTCGGCTTCTGGAACACCATCCCCACCCGCAGGCGCACCAGCACCGGGTCGGCATTGGGGCCGATCAGGTTCTCTCCCTCCGGTTCAAGGATCACTTTGCCTTCGTAGCGATTACCTGGATAAAGGTCGTGCATCCGGTTCAGGCTGCGCAACAAAGTGGATTTGCCGCAGCCCGACGGGCCGATGATCGCTGTAATCTTGCGATCAAGGATCGGCATGTCGACGTGTTTGATCGCCTGAAAGCCGTTCGAATAGTAGAAACTGAAGTTCTCGATCCGGGCGCGCAGCGGGTCACGCTCGTCCGCAGGCCGGATGGCTGGCGGCATCTCGGTCTCTTTGGACGCGGAAGTTGCCTGCTGGCGTGTCTTCTGGCCAAGTGTCATGGTTGTATCTGTCATGGGTCAGTTCCTATAGCCTTTGCGCAGCCGATAGCGGATCCAGATCGCAATGCCGTTGAGCGAGAAAGTCAGCGCGATGAGCACCACGCCGGTGGCAGCGGCGGCGATGTGGAACCCTTCCTGCGGGCGGGACACCCAGTTGAACATCTGGATCGGCAACACGGTGAAGCCGTCGTTCAGCCAGGCGAAGGAGATGAAGGGGAAGTCTCCAGTCACTGGCGCGGGCGGCAGGAAGGCAATGAAGGTTAATGCGCCGATGGTGATGATCGGGGCGGTTTCGCCAATTGCGCGGGACAGGCCCACGATGGCACCGGTTAGGATGCCGGGGCGAGCGGCGGGGATGATGTAGTTCCACATCACCTGCCATTGGTCCGCGCCGAGCCCGTAGGCGCCTTCCTTGATGATCCGGGGGATGGCCCGCACCGCTTCGCGGGTGGAAACGATGACGATGGGCAGGATCAGCAGGGCCAGCGTCATGCCCGCGACAAGGATCGTCTTGCCGAGGCTGAAGCCATAGACAAACAGGCCCAGTGCCAGCAGGCCGTAGATGATCGAGGGCACACCGGCGAGGTTGGACACGTTGATTTCAATGAAGTTCGATAACCAGCCTTTGCGGGCATACTCCTCAAGGTACAGTCCCGCGCCGATGCCGATGGGAATGGCGAGGAAGGCGGTCACCAGCATCACCAGCAGCGAGCCAACCCAAGCAGAAAGAATGCCCGCCCGTTCGGGCAGCCGCGAGGGGTAGCTCGTGAGAAAGCCGTAATCGATGCGGGCGGCCCCACGAATGACCAGGTCGCCGATCAAGGTCAGCAACAGGGTCATGGCGATGGCCATTACGATCAGCCCGCCGGTGGCGAAGAGAATGTCTTTCTGCTTGGCCTTGCGGACGGCGTCAAAAGCGGTCTGATCGGTGGTCACGGCAGCGCCGAGGCTGCCTTCGGTTGTCAGTGTCATCTCAATACGCCTCGCGGAATTTTCGGCGCAGGTAGAAGCCGATGATGTTGAACAGCAGAGTGATGACGAACAGCAGCAGACCCACTGCAAAAATCGATTGGTAGGCGATCGATCCATGGGCCACATCGCCAAGGCTCATCTGCACGATATAGGCCGTGATGGTGGCGGCGCCTTCGCGCGGATCCCACGTCAGATTAGGGTTCTGCCCCGCAGCAACAGCCAGGACCATCGTCTCGCCAACTGCACGTGACATGCCAAGGATAAAGGCCGCCGTAATGCCGGAGAATGCGCCCGGAATGACGATCCGGGTGGCCACCTGCCATTTTGCCATGCCAAGCCCATATCCGCCTTCACGAAGGCTGTTGGGCACGGCTCGCATCGCATCTTCGCTTACGGACACGACGTAGGGTAGGATCATGATGCCAAGGATGATGCCGGGCACCAGCAGGTTGATACCTTTAAGCCCCGGAACGATCTGCTGCAGGAACGGCGTCATGACCAGCAAGGCAAAGTAGCCGTAGACCACGGTCGGAACCGCTTCCAGCATCTCGAGCGCAGGCTTGATCGTCTCGCGCACCGCGGGTTTCGCATATTCGCTCAGGTAGATCGCCATGATCAGTCCGAAGGGCACCGCGATCACCATCGCAAGACCCGCGGTCTGAAGCGTTGCGGCCAGCAGCGGAAGCACCCCGAATTGCGGGTTGGCAAAGACCGGCGTCCACATTGTGCCGAACAGGAAATCGGCCAGTGGGATATTCGCAAAGAACTCCCAGGAATCGCGGATCAGAACAAAGACGATGGCTGTCGTGACAAAGACGGACAGCGCCGCACAAAGAAACAAGAAGGTCTTCATGCCGCGCGCTATCCACCTGCGGCGCCTGACGAAACCGCTCTGGATCAGCTCGGCAGAACTGGGGATGGGGGATGGGGGCACGGGCGTCCTCATTCGGTCTTGAAGAGAATTGCGGCGGACCCGGCGGCCCGCCGCAGCTACGCGAAGTTTAGTTTGCAGCCAGAAGGTCGTCGGGCGTCACGCCGACCTTGGAACCGCCGTCAAAGAAAGAGCCGGTCTTGCGCGCGGCGATCTTTTCTTCCGCGGCAACAAAGGCCGCTTCGGGCAGCGCGAGGTAGCCGGTCGAGGCCACAAGATCGACAGCATGGGCGGGATCGAAGAAGAACTTGGCAAAGTCTTCGACGTTCGGCACGTCATCGAGGTGCGCCTTGTTGACATACATGAACAGCGGACGTGTCAGGGGCTGATAAGTGCCGGAGGCGGCGTTCTCAGTCGAAGGCGCAACACATTCGCCACCGTTATAGGAGATCTCCAGCGGCTTCACGCGGCCACGATTTTCCTCGACATATGCAAGTCCAAGAAAGCCGATTGCGTCCGGGTCCGTCGACACACCCTGGATGGTGATGTTGTCGTCTTCGGTCGCGGTGAAATCGCCGCGCGACGCGCCCTCTTCACCGATGATGGCAAAGGTGAAGTAGTCATAGGTGCCAGAATCGGTCCCCGCGCCGAACAGTGTCAGTGTTTGATCCGGGTATTCCGGGTTCAGCTGGTTCCAGTTGTCGATCTTGCCCTGCGCTTCGGTTTCATAAGCTGTCTTCAGCTCTTCGACGGTCATGCAGTTGAGCGGATTGTCAGGGTGAACGATGACAGCAAGCGCATCCATCGCAACAGGCATCTCAAGGAACTCGATGCCGTTCTCGGCGCAAAGCTCGGCCTCTTCGGTCTTGATCGGACGCGAGGCACCGGAAAAGCTCGTCTCGCCACGGCAGAATTTCTTGAAGCCGCCGCCAGTGCCGGACACGCCGACCACAACGCGGTTGCCCGTCGCGATCTGGTATTCTTCGGCAAAGGCCTCGGAGACCGGGAAGACTGTCGACGAGCCGTCGACCTGAACGGCGTCCTGGGCAATGGCGAAGCCCGGCAGAACAAGTGCGACGGCGGTGAGGGTGGCAGTACGCATGAGCAGAGTTCCTCCTGTCAGAAATGGGTAAGCTCCGGGTCCTGCTATGATGAGTATGTAACAAATTTGTATATTCATGAAATATTAAATCATTGAGAAAGGAAGTGTCCGCGCGGCTCTTGCGAGCCGACGTGGCAGGCTACCAAGGTGTGAATGGTACAAAGCCGAAAGAACGCAGCCACGGCCGAAATACATGAAGCTTTTGTGAAAAGTGGGCATTCCTGTCGCGATCTGTGGCAGTGAGTATTGCGCCAATATAGTTTTATGAATTATCGAAACTTATGCGGTCGCCGCGGAACTTGCTCCCGCACCCAGCCGAGCCGCGACTATCGTTCTGCCCAAGCGGCATCGTCCGCATACCCAATGGAGACATCATGTCCTTTCTTCCCAGAACTGTTACCGGCGTCGCCCTCGCCATGGTCTTTGCCGCCCAGGCGCATGCAGAATTCAAGCTTGGCGAACGCTTTACCGATGCCGACGGAGATCTCGTCGCAGACATCCCCGCGGACGCGGCCGATCAGATCGACCCCTCGACGCTGATCTTTGCCTATACGCCGGTCGAAGACCCGGCCGTCTATGCAGATGTCTGGTCCGAGTTTCTGGATCACATGGCCGAGGTGACAGGCAAGGAGGTGCAGTTCTTCCCGGTCCAGTCCAATGCAGCCCAGATCGAGGCGATGCGCGCCGGTCGTCTGCATGTGGCCGGATTCAACACCGGTTCCAACCCGCTCGCCGTGGCCTGTGCGGGCTTCCGCCCCTTCGCAATGATGGCCGCCGAAGACGGCTCCTTCGGCTACGAGATGGAGATTATCACCCACCCCGAGTCGGGCATTGCAACGGTCGAAGACATCAAGGGCGGCCAGATGGCCTTTACCTCGGAAACGTCGAACTCGGGCTTCAAGGCGCCGTCCGCGATCCTGAAGGCCGATTTCGACATGGAAGCGGGCCGCGACTTTGAACCGGCATTCTCGGGCAAGCACGACAACTCGATCCTCGGCGTTGCCAACAAGGACTACCCGGCGGCGGCGATCGCGAATTCGGTCAAGGGCCGCATGATCGAACGCGAGGTGGTGTCCGAAGACCAGTTGAAGGTCATCTACACCTCGCAGACCTTCCCGACGACGGGCTACGGCGTGGCCCACAACCTGACGCCGGAGCTGCAGGACAGCATCCGCGAGGCGTTCTTCTCCTTCGACTGGTCCGGCACCGGGCTGGAAGAGGAATTTGGCAAGAACGGCGAAGCGCAGTTCATCGAAATCTCGTTTCAGGACGACTGGTCGGTCATCCGCAAGATCGATGAAGCCAACGGCGTCGCCTACGACTGCCAATAACGCTAGCCCAACCTGTGTCGCACCAAGTGTCAGGCGGGAATCGTCCCGCCTGACTTTCTTCTGAAAGACCTGCCCATGCTCGAACTCAAATCCCTGTCCAAGACCTACCGAACCGGCGACGCCGCCTTGACCGATGTGTCCCTGCAGGTGCCCAAGGGTCAGATCATCGGGCTGATCGGCCCGTCCGGGGCCGGGAAGTCCACCTTGATCCGTTGCATCAACCGGCTGGTCGAGCCCAGTTCGGGCGAGATCCTGCTGGGCGGTGACAATCTCGTGACGCTTGGGCGGCGCGACCTGCGGACGCAGCGTCGCCGGATCGGCATGATCTTTCAGGAATATGCGCTGGTCGAGCGACTGACCGTGATGGAAAACGTTCTCTCCGGCCGGCTGGGCTATGTGCCCTTCTGGCGCAGTTTCCTGCGCCGGTTCGACGCCGCGGACATCCAGCGCGCATATCAGCTTCTTGACCGTGTCGGCCTGCTTCAGCATGCCAACAAGCGCGCTGATGCGCTGTCTGGCGGTCAGCGGCAGCGCGTCGGCATCGCCCGCGCGCTTGCGCAGGACCCAGACCTGCTGCTGGTGGACGAACCCACCGCCAGCCTTGATCCCAAAACCAGCCGCCAGATCATGCGCCTGCTGACAGAAATCTGCGAAGAACGGGACCTCCCCGCCATCGTCAACATCCACGACGTACCGCTCGCGCGGCAATTCATGCAGCGCATTGTCGGCCTGCGCGCGGGGCAGGTTGTCTTTGACAATTCCCCCGAAGCCCTGACCGAAGACGCCCTGACCCAAATCTACGGGGCCGAGGATTGGGACGCCATGCGCAAGAACGACACCGAACAAGCCGAAGCCGAAAGCGATGCGATGCGCCAGCTTGCCGAGGTCTCCGCATGAGCGGCCAATATCCCACCACATGGCGGCGCCCGCCGCAGATCATCACCAACCGACGGTGGCGCATCGCGTTGCAAATCGGGGTACTGGTCTATCTCGTGCTGGCCTTCAGCAGCATTGACATCAACTGGCAGCGTGTCTCCGAAGGACTCGAACGCGGCCAGCGGTTCGTCATGGGGTTCCTTCAACCGGACTTCTCAAGCCGCTGGCGCGACATTAGCCAAGGTCTGGTGGAAAGCCTGACCATGACGCTGACCTCAACAGTCGTTGGCGTGCTACTCTCGGTCCCTATCGGCATCGGCGCGGCGCGCAACCTTGTGCCGCGCCCTGTCTATCTGGTCTGCCGCGCGATCATTGCGGTCAGCCGCTCGTTGCAGGAAGTGATCGTTGCCATCTTTCTTGTTGCGATGTTCGGTTTTGGACCCTTCGCCGGTTTCCTGACCCTAACCTTTGCCACCATTGGCTTCATCGCCAAGCTGCTGGCCGACGACATCGAAGAAATCGACGAGACCCAGGCCGAGGCGATCCGCGCCACCGGTGCAAGCTGGTTCCAGCTCTTGAACTACGCCATCCAGCCGCAGGTGATGCCGCGTCTCATCGGCCTGTCGCTGTATCGGCTCGACATCAATTTCCGCGAAAGCGCCGTGATCGGCATCGTCGGTGCGGGCGGGATCGGGGCGACGCTGAACACCGCCATCGACCGTTATGAATACGACAGCGCCGGAGCCATCCTGCTGATCGTGATCGCCATCGTGATGGTGGCGGAATACAGCTCCAGCTATCTCAGAAAGTTCCTGCAATGAGCGATACCTTCACCATACCGGCCGAGTGGTCCTATCGCAGCAGAGCGACGCGACTGGCGATCTGGGCAGGCTGGCTTGGCCTTGTCGCGCTGTTCGTCTGGTGCTGGCAGGTTATGACGGAAACCACCATTTGGGCCTTTGTCTGGGACGCCCCACGTCAGGCCGGCGACATCGGCGGGCGGATGCTGCCCCCTGAATGGGGTTATCTGCCAGAGTTGACGCGGCCCCTGTGGGATACGCTGAACATCGCAACCCTCGGCACGGTCGGCGGGGTAGTCCTTGCGTTGCCCGTGGCCTTGCTGGCGGCCCGCAATACCACGCCGTCGGCGGCCTTCCTGCGGCCCGTCGCGCTGTTCATCATCGTCGCATCGCGGTCGATCAACTCGCTGATCTGGGCGCTGCTGCTGGTCACGATCATCGGGCCGGGCCTTCTGGCGGGCATCATCGCGATTGCGCTGCGATCCATCGGGTTTGTCGGAAAGCTGCTTTACGAGGCGATCGAGGAGACCGACCCCAAGCAGGTCGAGGCGATCCGGGCCACCGGCGCGGGCCCGGGCCAGGTTCTGACCTATGGCGTTGTCCCGCAGGTCATGCCCGCGCTGTGGGGAATCTCGGTGTTCCGGTGGGACATCAACATCCGGGAAAGCACCATCCTCGGCCTTGTCGGCGCGGGCGGCATCGGCCTGAAGCTGAACGCGTCGATGGCGGTGCTGGCATGGGACCAGGTGACGGTGATCCTTCTGCTGATCCTCGCGACCGTCGTGGTCAGCGAATGGATCTCGGCCGCGGTCCGCCGCGCGATCATCTGACGCAATCGCCTCAAGGTGCCCCGCGCACCCCTGGCATCGGCCTTAGTCCGGCAGGCCGATGCCCGCGCAGGCGCTTTGATCGCCGCCGCAGCAATCCTCGAGCAGGAACCGCACCAGACCATTCACCGCGTCAAGACGTGGCGCATACTGGATTTCCCGGTGCTGGCGTTCGGTGCTGACCAACCCGGCGCGTTTCAGGGTCGCCAGATGCCCCGACAGGGTCGATGGCTTGATGTCCAGCAGCCGCCCCACTTCCATCGCCGGTGTTCCCTCGGGCCCGCGCTGCACCAGCAGCCGAAAGATCTCGAGCCGGGTGTCATGGGCGAGGGCGCTGAAAGCGTCAATGGCGGAAGGCTGGTCCATATTTCGTCATTACGCGAAATTAAGCGTATTGACCAGCCAGCCTGTGCTGACTTACCTATCGCTCAATTCGTAAATAGGCGAAATGACAGATTGATGACAGACCGGAGTTTGACCATGTCCGACACCGCCGCCCCGATGGGCCGCTTTGAACGCCTTCTGACCCTTTGGGTGGCCATCGCCATGGTGGCCGGTATCGCCATCGGCACCGTGGCGCCGGAGTTGGTCGATGCCATTGCCGCGGCCGAGGTGGCGTCGATCAATCTTGTCGTCGCCGTGCTGATCTGGGCGATGGTCTACCCGATGATGGTCAGCGTCGATTTCGGCGCAGTTGCCGGGGTGGCACGGCAGCCGAAGGGGTTGCTGGTGACGCTTGTCGTAAACTGGCTGATCAAGCCTTTCACCATGGCCTTTTTGGCGGTGCTGTTCTTTGAACATATCTTCGCGCCCTGGATCGCGCCCGAAGATGCGGCGCAGTATATCGCCGGGTTGATCCTGCTGGGGGCCGCGCCCTGCACCGCGATGGTGTTTGTCTGGAGCCAGCTGACCCGGGGCGATGCGACTTACACACTGGTGCAGGTGTCGGTGAACGACCTGATCATGGTGGTAGCCTTCGCGCCTATCGTCGCCCTGCTGCTTGGCGTGACCGAGATCGTGGTGCCCTGGAGCACGCTGGTCCTCGCGACGGTGCTCTACGTGGTTCTGCCGCTCGTTGCGGGCCTGATCACCCGTCGCGCGTTCAGGATCCGAGGCCGCCATCGGTGCCTTTACCGCGCGGATCAAGCCGTTGTCGATGATCGGGCTGATCGCCACGGTCGCCATCCTCTTCGGCCTGCAGGGCGACACAATCCTGTCGCGCCCGGGCATCATCGCGCTGATCGCGGTGCCGATCCTGATTCAGAGCTACGGGATCTTCGCCCTGGCCTACGGCGCGGCCTACCTGCTGAAGGTGCCGCACCGGATCGCCGCGCCCTGCGCCATGATCGGCACCTCGAACTTCTTTGAACTCGCGGTGGCCGTAGCGATCAGCCTTTTCGGCCTGAATTCCGGCGCGGCGCTGGCCACGGTGGTGGGGGTGCTGGTCGAGGTGCCGGTGATGTTGTCGCTGGTCGCTTTCGCCAATCGCACCCGGGCGCGGTTTCCCGAAGTCGCAGACGGAGCCTGAGCCATGATCGTCATTCATCACAATCCCGACTGCGGCACCTCGCGCAACGTGCTGACCTTCATTCGCGCCGCCGGGGTGGAACCGGTCGTCATCGACTACCTGGCCGAAGGCTGGACCCGCCCGCAGCTTCTGGCGCTGTTTGCCGCCGCCGATCTGACCCCGCGCGCGGCGCTGCGCGAAACGAAATCCCCGGCGCATGAGATGGGGCTTTTGGCAGACGGTATTTCGGACGAGACGATCCTGAACGCGATGTTGGAACATCCGATTCTGGTGAACCGGCCCATCGTCTGCACGCCCAAAGGCGTGCGCTTGTGCCGCCCTTCTGAGGCCGTTTTCGACCTGCTCGACCGACTGCCACCCGGCCCGCTATACAAGGAAGATGGCCAGTTGGTGATTGACGAAACCGGAAACCGCTCATGAGCGATACACCCCAGATCACCGATGCCGCTTTCGTGCCGATCGACGCGGACGCACTCTTCAACACGACGCGCAGCACCCACGCCCCGCGCATCCTTATCCTTTATGGCTCCCTCCGCGAACGCAGTTTCTCGCGGTTTGCCGCCGAAGAGGCCGCCCGCATCCTGACCCGTTTCGGCGCCGAGGTGCAGATCTTCGATCCGCGCGAGCTGCCCGCGCCCGACAGCGCCCCGACCGATCACCCCAAGGTGGCCGAGCTGCGCAACCTGGTAAGCTGGTGCGAGGGCATGGTCTGGTCCTCGCCCGAACGCCATGGCGCGATGACCGGCATCATGAAGAGCCAGATCGACTGGATCCCGCTGTCGCTCGGCTCGGTGCGTCCGACGCAGGGCAAGACGCTGGCGGTGATGCAGGTCTGCGGCGGCTCGCAATCGTTCAACACGGTCAACCAGCTGCGCATCCTCGGGCGCTGGATGCGGCTGCTGACCATTCCCAACCAGTCATCAGTGCCCAAGGCCTGGAACGAGTTCGACGAGGACGGCCGGATGAAGCCCTCGCCCTATTACAACCGCATCGTCGACGTGATGGAGGAGCTGGTCAGGTTCACCCTCCTGACCCGCGACATCCGCGACCATCTGGTGGACCGCTATTCCGAACGGGTCGAGGACCACGCGACGCTCTCGGCCCGGGTCAATCAGACCAAGGCCGTGTGATGACCGGCTTGGCGGCGGGGATTGATCGGGCCCTGGCAGTGATTGGACTGGACCCGCATCGTTTTTCCCTGGCCCAACCTGAACGGGCGGAAAGGTTGGCGTTCTGGCTGCTGGGCGTGGCTCAGACAGTTGGATACGGCGCTTTCTTCTATATCTTTGCGGCGCTGCTTCTGGCCTGGGAGCAGGCCTTGCCCTACGGGAAGGGCTGGCTGGCCTTCGCCTTCATGTGCGCCACGCTGACGGCGGCCGTGGTGTCGCCATTTGCCGGGCGCATGATCGACGCGGGCCGGGGCCGCTGGCTGCTGACTGGCGGGCTGGTGATTGGCACCCTGTCGCTGCTGCTGCTGGCCGGGTCACAAAGCTACCCGGTCTTTTTCCTCGCGTGGCTGGGTCTTGGCGTGGCCGAGGGGCTGTGCCTTTATGAGCCCTGCTTTGCTTTCGTGACCCGCACCGCCCATGATCGCGCGCGCAGAGGCATCACGCGGATCACCCTTGTGGCGGGCTTTGCCTCGACCCTTGCCTATCCGGCGGGGGCCTTCCTGGCAGAGGCCCTGGGCTGGCGCGGAGCGGTGCTGTGCTTTGCCGGGGCGGTGGCCTTGGTCGGGCTGCCCGCCATGTTCGCCGGGGCCACGATGCTGGAGTGCTGCCCTGAGGACGAGCAGTCGACCGAGCGCAAAGCGGGGGATCGCGCCGCCTTTGTTGCCGCACGTGCCCGACCGGAATTTTGGCTGATCCTGCTGGCATTTTCGCTGATCGGCCTCGCTTATGCGATGATCATAACCCATGTCATGCCGATCCTGACCGATCGCGGGCTCACCCTTGGACAGGCGGTGCTGGCGGCCTCGCTATTTGGACCGATGCAGGTTGTAGGCCGTCTTGCGATGATGGCGGCGGGGCACCGGGTGACAGGCGTGACGGTGGCCGCGATGTCTTTTGTCGGTGTGACATGCGCAATCGCCGTTTTGTTGTTCATAGTGCCTGCCATGCCGCAAGCTGGCTTTGCCTTTGCGCTTCTTTTCGGGGCAAGCTTTGGCGTCATCAGCATCCTGAAGCCGGTCGTGATGGCAGAGGTCCTCGGCCGTCGCGGTTTTGGCATGATCGCTGGGTTCATGGCGGTGCTGTTCCTGATCGCCGGAGCCATCGCCCCTCAGGCGGCCGCCTTGCTTTGGCGCCTCTCTGGCTACGACCTCGCTTTGGTCGTGGCACTTGGTTTGTCGGCCCTTGCCCTCGCCGCGCTGGCGATTTTGATCTTGCGGGGCCGGCGGCAAGTCAGTTAATCCAGATGCGCTTCAAGGCGTTTCGGCGAGATCGGCTCGAAGATCGGCGATGTCCGCACTGCGGACCTTCGCCCATCCGATCCTGCTGTTTGATGCCATGGAGGTCCGGTATGGGGAAGCTGCGCTGCGGCAATCGTGATCCTGGCCAACGGCCGGTGTGGGCCGGTCAGGTCATGAGGGGCGATCACTGGTCGTCCCTTCGCTATGTCGGCTTCCTGCGCTGAACAGACGTTTGGTCAGGCCCCACCACCGACTGAATGTCGCACTACCCCGCCCCGAAACCGCATAGGCGCCACTCGATTGAGGTTTGCCTTCGAATTCAGCCCATCCCGCCGTAGCCCATGAAGCCGACGGTCGGGTTGCTGCCATCAGACCCCACCTGGCAGCGCCAGGGGGCGCCGCTCGGACCGATCCGCATGTAGACCGAGCTTCTCGCGCCCGAGGACTGCGATCCAACGACCTTCAGCCTGCCCGAGGTTTCCGCCGCCAGCTTGGCCCGGCATGCCCCCACGGCCGCGTCGCTCGCGGAAAAGCTGCCCTCGACAAAGCCCTTGGTCAGCGGTTAAATCTGCGGGCCCTCGGCGCAGGCGGCAACGCCGGCAAGCGCGGCAAGCAGCACGACAGTCCGGGCGAAATCGACCATCAGGGTGTCCTCCTCTCGTGGCAATCGCGGCCAGCCTGCGGCACCGGGGGACCCGGCTCAAGGGGGTCTGGCGCACTCGTGTCCGATCGTTTCCGCGGACCGGCGCCGCCTTGCCGATCATGCGCGCGGCGCCGCGTCCCGCGCTCCCGCCCCCGGCAGCCCGGCCCCGCGCATCGCCTCCGAGATGGTCTCGAGATGCGCCCGCATCGCCGCCGCCGCGCGCTCCAGGTCGCGCTCCGAGATCGCCGACGCAATGGCCTCGTGCTGGGCGCTGTGGCGCTCGGTGAACGCGCTGACGCCGAGCCTGCGATAGGTCAGCTCCCACTCGCACTGCCAGGCCGCGTGACGCCGCACCCCCGCAAGAAAATCAAGCAGTCCCAGCAGGATCGGGTTGCCCGTCACCTCGGCGATGCCCCGATGGAAGGCCGCGTCGAGCTGCTCGCTCTCCGGCCGCGTACGCGCGCTGCGGCCACGCCGCGCCAGGTCCGCCAGATAGGCTGCCTGCTCTGCAGTAGCGAGCCGCGCCGCCTCGGCGGCCACCGAAGGCTCGATGGTCTGCCGCGCCTGCATGAGCTGCATCGGCGAGGCGCCCTGTACGAGGATCTGCTCGCGGATCGGATGGCCGAGTGGCCGCGGACCGCAGAAAGTGCCCTGCCCGACATGCCGCCAGATCTCCCCCTCGTGCTCGAGGACCTGCAGGGCGGCGCGCAGCGTCTCGCGGCTGCAGCCGAGCTGACGCGCAAGCGCGCGCTCCGCGGGCAGGCGCGCGCCGACCTTGGTGGCCAGATCGGCCACCAGCCCGCGCAGATCCGACAGGACCACCTGCCCCCGCTTCGATGTCATGCCGCGCCTCCCGCTCCGGGCCAAACCCAGACCAATTTGCAGACCAATGCCATGCCATGCAACACCGCGCGCCTCTCGAGGAGGACCCAGATGCTGACCACGACCATCCTTGCCCTTGCCGGTTTCGGCGCCGGGGCACTCAACGCCATCGCCGGCGGAGGCACATTCCTGACCTTTCCCGCGCTGGTCTGGGTCGGCGTGCCGCCGATCATGGCCAATGCCACCGCCACTTTCGCCGCGCTGCCCGGCTATGCCGGAAGCAGCTGGGCCTATCGCCGCGACACCCAGACAGGCGATGGGCCGAGCCTGGGCGCGCTCGTCGTCACCGCCATGCTTGGCGGGATCCTTGGCGCGCTGCTGCTGCTGGTCACCCCCGAGGACCTGTTTTCCGGCGTCATTCCCTGGCTACTGCTGATCGCCACGCTGGCCTTTGCCACCGGTCCCGCGCTGCTGCGCGGGCTGCTCGCCTCGGGCCGCCGCCTGCCCGATGCCGTCTCGCTGACGCTGCTGCTGCTCGTCTCGATCTACGGCGGCTATTTCAACGGCGGGCTCGGGATCCTGCTGCTGGCCGCCTTCGAACTCATCGGCATGAGCGACCTGCACCGGATGAACGGGCTGAAGACGCTGGCCTCGCTGGTGCTGTCGGCTGTCTCGGTCGTCACCTACAGCCTTGCCGGGCTGATCGAGTGGAGCGCGCTGGTCGTCACCGGTCTTGGCTGCGCCGCGGGCGGCTACGTCGGGGCGCATATGGCCCGCAGGGTGCAGGACCTGTCGTTGCTGCGGACCTTCATCGTCACCGTCGGGCTGGTCACCACCATCGTCTTCTTCGCGCAGGCCTACGGTTGAACTTTTCGCAGAATGCTGAATTTTTGCGCGGCAGGCACAGAAGGCAGTCCCCCATGCACATTCTCCGCTCCCTCGGGCCGGCCGTGGCGCGAGTTTCCCTCGGCGAGGCGCTCCGCGCCGGTTTCGGCGCGCTGCTCGGCCTCGGCGTCACCGGGCTCTTCCTACTCTCGCCGCAGGTCGACCTGAGCCTCGGGCTCTATCTCGTCGCGCCCTTCGGCGCGACCTCGGTGCTGCTCTTCGCGGTGCCCAACAGCCCTCTCGCCCAGCCCTGGTCCGCCATCGTCGGCAATACCGCCGCGGCGCTGGTGGGCGTTGCCACCTGCCTGCTGGTCGCCGATCCGGCGCTGCGCATCGCGCTTGCCGTCGGGCTGGCGATCACCGCGACGATCGTCTGCCGCGCGGTGCATCCGCCGGCGGGAGCGGTGGCGATGACCGCCGCCATGAGCCCCGAGGCCATCGACCATCTCGGCTTCTGGTTCGCCCTGACCCCCATCGCCGCGGGCACCACCGCGCTGGTCGTCCTCGCCGCGCTCTACGCCCGGCTGACCGGGCGGCACTACCCGCTCCGGCAGTTCGACGCCCCCGGCCAGCACGGCACCGAGGACCGTGCCCCCTCCGAGCGTCTCGGTCTCTCCGAAGCCGAGCTCTCCGGGCTGCTGGAGCGTTACCGGCAGTCGTTCAACCTCGGGGTCGAGGATCTGGCCCGGCTCATCGGCGCCGCCGAATTGCAAGCCGCGAGCCACCATGCAGGCCCACTCACGGCAGAAGACATCATGTCGCGCGATCTGGTCACCGTCGGCGGCGACACCACCCTTTCCGAGGTCGCCGAGCTGTTCCGCCGGCATCGGTTCGCTTCGCTGCCGGTGGTCGGGCCGGGGCAGAGGTTTCTCGGGGTGATTTTCCAGATCCACCTGATCACCCGCGCCCGCGAGGATGCGCAGCGGCTTGAGCGGGGCTTCCTGCCCGCCTTCCGGCGGCTCGTCGATCTAGGCCGCGAGACGCCGGTGACCGCCTCGGACATCATGAAGGTCGCCGGCCCGCGCGCGACGCGCGCTTCCCCTGTCGCCGCGCTGCTGCCGATGATGGCGGATGGGGACGTCGATGCCATCCCGGTGCTCGAGCGCGGACGCATTGTCGGCATCGTCACGCGCACGGACCTGATCGCGGCGCTGGCGCGGCAGGCGCTGCGGCACCGCTGAGATCGCCGCAGGAAAAAGCCTGCAGACAAAAAAATGGCCGAGACAAGCTCGGCCGAAGTCCAACAGGGAGGTAGGGAAAGATGAGCTTTTCAGCTCAAATCCGAACCCTGCGCCCTATCTATGGGCGAAATGAAAGCCTCTCAATAAGAAGCAGCATGCGTATGCCGCATACCCGTCACCCGGGTCCGCGTCCGCGCTCCGAACAGACAGGCTGATCGCGAGCGGGGCCGGTACGCAAGGTTTCGTGCACGCCGCGAAAGCCCGGGCCATGCCGGTAACTTCGGCGCCGAGCGTCCCATGCATCTGGCGCAGGACAGGTTTGCGCCAGGGAAGCTTGCGCTGCGCCGCAGCAATTCCTATCTAGACGTCACAGCACGGCACAGTGCTGGCGGAATTTGCCGGGCTCTCTCCTCCTCCCTGAGCCTTGCATTTCAGCGGCGGCCCCTCTCCTCCTCCCTTGGGGTCGCCGCACTCCCGCATCCAGCTACTATCTCCACATTGACGGTCGCGCCGGTTCAACAGCGCCGCGCTGCTCAGATGCGCACGCTGAAAAGAGTGATCTTTGGCTGCCTCGCCAGTCGCGGCCCAAAAATGCCGCGACATCTACCGGGCAATTAACGCTCCTTTCATCCTTCTGCGGCACGCTGAGCTGAAACGGAGGACACACACAATGGAAAATGCAGTCTCCTTGAGCGACGTGCTCGCGGAATACATCAGCCGGTACGGGCTCAGCGATAAGGCCCGACAGTACTTTCTTGAACGCGGGGCCTCGGACACCGCGCCCGAGGGCTGTGAACGCGTCGATGCGAGGCAAGAGACTGGGCCAAAGTGACGATGCCTGTCGATTTTGCTTGTCGCAGCTTTACGCCTTGCAAGCGCCGGGATCGTCGGATCGGGATTGCCCAAGGCGACAACATCCGCGACACCGCGGCGGCCGTCGGCACCCGGAATTTCCCGATTACCGACCCCGGAGAGCTCGACCTTTTCCTTGTTGGTCCACATCGCACCTACGCTGGCAAAGAACTGCCCGCATAGACACCCGCGGACTTTGGTATGTCCCGGCCCGCAGGGCATGCAAGATGCCCATGGCGCCGCATAAACGCTCAGCTAAGCCCGGCAGCGTGTCGCAATGCCTCGTTCATCCGCGTCTGCCACCCGGGGCCCTCTGCCTTGAAGCGCGCCACGACTTCAGGATCCAGGCGCAAGGAGACCGCGACCTTCGGGTTCGCCGCCTTCGGACGCCCGCCTGCACTCTTGCGCATTTTCTCGGCAAGCGCCGGGAATGCTTCGGTGAAGGGCTTTGCCTGCGCGAGCTGTGCATCCGTTGCCTCCGGAGCATCGGGATCGCTGGCGATCATAGCTTGCACCTTGGCTTCACTAAGTGGCTTCTTGGTCATAGCAGTTCCCTTTCCCTCCGGCTTGCGGGGCGCATCGAGATCACTGAAACGCCCTCGCTTCCCAGAACAGCAAAGACGACTGCGATCGTTCCATCAGCAAGCCGTCCGATCGCCATATGACGGTTTTCCTTCGCCGGAACGACCAACGAGGACAGGAAGAAAGCCTCGTCCAAGTCGGAAAAGTCGAGCCCATGCTTGGCCAGATTGACCAACCGCTTTGGCTCGTCCCAGACGATCATCATGAGCGCACCCTGCATCCTCAATATAGTTTATGTATCTACAAAAACCAAGATGCGCCACCGAATAAATCTGGACCACGAGTGGCCCCTAGGTCGGAGCCTCTTCGCCATGCTCCCGAGCAGGTGGCGCGCCGCGATCAATCTTCGATTGCCGCGCGTGGCAGCGTGGATGGTGACAATTTCATGGCGCTCAGCGCTTTCGGTCCATCAACTCTTGAGCGCAACGCGGACCAGATCGGCGCGCTCAAGCTGGCCAAGAAGCCGCTGCCGCAGCGCGGCTGCGCCATCCTCCTGCAGGTCATCGTTGAAATCCCCGAGGCGGGGTTCGAGCACCAAAACCGAGATACCTGCGTCCCTGGCCCGCGCGCTCAGCTTGTCTGCCGCGGCCTGGCCGGCATCGTCGAGATCTCGCGCGATGTAGAGCTGGCGGATTCCTTCGGGCAGATCGACGGCGCCGAGATGCGCAGCCGAAAGCGCAGCCCAGACCGGAAGCCCCGGGAGGGCCTCGCGCAGCGACAGCATGGTCTCGAGACCTTCGCCGATCGCAAGGCACTCACCCGGGGCATCGATTTTCACAGCATTGCCCAGAAGCTCGCCCATGGCCCGGCGTTGCACCTCGACGGGTGCCTTGTCCGATCCGTCCTCCGCGAGCCAGGTGCGATGTACGCCGCGAAGGCGCCCTGCCCTGTCGGTCACCGCCGCGATCAGCGCGGGACGCGGCTTGGATCCGGCCTCGTCGTGATCGCGATGCCAGCAGCGCGGATGAAAGCGCAGCGCTGTCGCGGACGCCGCGCGGGTGATGCCACGGCGCTGGAGGTAGGTTTCTGCCAGGCTCCCGGAAAGTGGAACCGACCCCTCATAGAGACGCGTTGCGGATATCCGTTTGCCGGATGCGCTTTTGCGCGTTCGAGGCGTGCTCGGATGCGCCGCCGGCATGGGCCGCCCGAGGTGTGCCCGGACCTCCGCCAGCAGATCGGGAAACCGGGCGATCCCAGTCCGCGCCTTGATGATGTCGAGCAGGTCGCCGTATTCGCCGGTCGCGCCATCGGTCCAGCGGCCGCGTGCGCCCTTGCCTTCATCAGGGCCGGTGAGGCGCACGTAAAGCGAGCGCCCCGGCGTGTTCTGCAGGTCGCCAACCAGCCAGTACCCGCCTTCACGCCGCCCGGCGGAGAGATAGTGACGGCACACACTTTCGGCGTTCTGGGCCAACTCGCGCAGCAGCTCCTGAGTTTCTGTATTCATGGCAAGATCAACCTTTGCATATCGCATGTTCCCCAGACGCCACGAACTTCGAAGTCCCTGAGGGGGTGCCAAAATCCGACCCCTGAAAAATCCGCTATCTCCTGCCGGCCCGCCCCACATCGACGACGGCCGACAGGTTTCCGAGGCCTTGTTCCGCAAACCGTTCGCGCGCTCTGGCGACGAGCTGGCGCGCGAAGGAACTGCATCGAGGATGCGGGCCTAACTAAAGGTCGCACACGGGCGGGCGGCGTCTCCTGCCGAAGAGGCGGCGCAACTCTCGTGCGTCAAAGCCCGTCTCCGCGATCACCTGCTTCTTGGGCACCAAGGGGTCGGCCCATAGGACGCCCGCCTTGGCGAGGGTCTCAAGTCGCGTCCGTTGTCGAGGTTCCTCCTCGACCGATCCAATCTCCTGTTCATAGGCGGAGTGGTTGAATTGGTTCATTGCATTCCCTTTCCCGGCGGACCCCACCAACACGCGGCCTGCCGTCTTTCGCGGCGCACTCGGTCGCGCCATGACGGGAAGTAACAAGAGCTTACACGTTGACTGCAATGCGAATGGCTCAACCTGAGCGGGAATTTGCTTACCTTACGTAACTGCGGCCATTTTACGGCTTCACCCTCCACGTCACGGGCGCAATTGCGCGCGTTTTCTGTCACTTACGCGCCTTGCCCTAACGCCAGCGGCCAACGCCCCGAACTCACCTCCTCACGCTGGAAAGCCGCCGCCCTGCCCGCCCTGCCGCATCGCAGCGACCCCGCCGCTACTGTGCATTCTGGCGCATCGACAGCCCGATGAGCCCACCAACGATGTTCAGCGTGCCCTCCTCGTGCCGGCGCGTCATGGCCCGTAGATACCCTCCGGGGCTGAGGATCGGTGTTTCGGGATCGCTGGCCCTGGCATCGAGGATGAACACACACCAGGTCGCGTCTTCCACCCCCATCTTGCGCACCGCATCGTTCCAGGCGGAGCGATTGATGCCGAGCTCGGGCAGGCGACAAAGTGCGGCGACGGTGAAATCATGCAGGTGCAGGCTCGACCAGCCGCCCCGGCCCTGCCGGCGGGCATCCAAGTAGAAGCGCATCTCCTCGGAAGCGAGCGGGATGAATGTCTGGATCGGGATGTTTGTGAGGATTTTGGACTTGTGCTCGGCGTCCCCCGCTCCAGCCTTTTCTTCTCGGCAAGACGGCGCGCCGCTAGGCGAGGCGTCCTCTACATTCGTGTGCGCGGGCTTGCCCGCGCTCCGCTGATCAACGCTGGCGTTACAAGGTACTTCGTTAAAATCTTGAGTTGTATCTTGTATATAGGACCGCTCGTTTTTGTGCGGTCGACCGTGCGTTTTTGACATCGCTTGCAGCAGATCCAGCGCCGCAGTGCAGAGCACGTCCGCCTCGGCGACATGCGCCTCGAGCTCCTCCACGGGCATCCGGTGCAGCTTGTCCGCGCTTGGCCAGGCCTCGAAGGCTTCGGCAATGTCCTCGACCTCGCCCGTCCGGCCATGCTCCGCGATCAGCTCGGCGAGGCAACTCTTCAGGTGCTTCTTGTGGATGCTGCGAAGCCCGCGCAGCTTCGCGTGATGCTGGCGTCCCTCTTCGATGCCCTCGCGGAGCGCCAGGAACTCCTGGCACCTTTTGATGGCCACGGAGAAGTACACGCCGCATCCGACAAAGCCCGAGCGCGCGCCGTTTCCCATGGTGCGCTTCTCGATCAGCCCGGCCGCGACCAGTTGCGCCTCGTCCGCCCGGATCCGGCTCGGCGAGACCTTCCGCTTCTTGGCGATCTCGGATTGCGCGAGATAACAGCAGGGCTCCTCTTCGCCGCTCTTGAAGGCGCTGGGGCGGGTGGCAGCGACCATGATGCGGAAGGTCGCGAGCGAAGCGCTTCTGACCCCGAGCAGCGGCGCCACGGCGTCAATCAGCGCAACGAACCCGTCGCGCTCCATGCCCTGCGGCAAAGAGGGGAAGGAGATGTGTTGTCGGGCCTCTAAAATGGCTTCAGCCATATGCATCGGTCTGTATTCCTCGTCCGGTATTGGCGAGGCGGCGCCAGACAAGATTTACCCGTTCGCACAGGTGCGTTTTTCCTTGTCTGCCAATGGGGGAGGCTGATAGAGTCGCAAGTGATGAGGCTTGCTTCCAAGGGTTTGCACACCCTTGTTCTAAGAGCTCCCCCCGTGAAGGTTGCCGCCTTCGCGGGGTTTCTTATTTGGGGGGTGGGAAAACTGCTCCTTTCTTTCCAAGCGCCGCATGTGGCGACGGGCCTGCCTCTTTTGGTCCGCTCTGCAAGCCGCGGCCTCGCGCGGCAAACGGTCCGCTAGTAATTCACCTGCTCGTAGCCGTAGTTGCCCTGGTAGTCCGACCAGTCCACGAAGACCGACCGGCGCGAGATGTAAGGGCAGCTTTCACCCCAGCCCTCATCGCCGACAAAGGCAGCCGGTAGCGCCGAGGGACTGCTGTCACGCCAGTAGAAATCGCCCTGCAAGCCATATCGACCGACACGCACGCGGCTCGAGCGCTCGCAATGGTCATTGTCGCTGCCCCGCTCGCGCTGGCGCATGACCTCGACGCTGTAGACCCGGATCGAGCGCACGAAGTCGAAGACCGGATCACTGATGTCGATGTCGGCCACGCCATTTTCGGAGGTGTAGTCGGCGATCTGCTGCAAGAGGGCGCGCCTCGGGGCGCCCCCTACCCCAGCCTCATTCAGCACCGCAGAGATGAGCGCGTCCAGCGGCACCGCACCTTCACCCATGCCAGCGTGGAACCCGCTGGATTGCGACGGTGATTGGACCGGGTGCGCGCCTCGGTCAAAGGCAACATCATAGAGGCGCTGCGCCGGCGTTTGCCCCGCGTTTCCCGGATAGGCCGCGTGCATCGGGCAGCGCCAGATCTGCAGCGGCGGCTCGATCGGCGACGGCGTGATCCGGCGGATGAACTCCGTCTTTGACGCAACGCAGGGCGCCGAAGCGGGCCAGCCGCCGGAAAGACAGAGCAGGATCGCGCAATCGATCTGGTAGGCGCGCGCCGGCTGCGATGTCACGGCCAAGCTTCCGGCAAATGCCACGGCAGCCGTGGCCGCAGCGCCGAGGAGATGCTTCATCGCCCTACTCCCGTTAAAAGTGTGCCTGCAACCAATCACATCACTTCTTTGGATGTCCAGCGGGTTTTGCGCTCGATCCATCATTCTTGAATATGTTTCTGATCTGAATGAAGAGCTTGCAGGCGCGCGTAGGCCTCAAGCGCGGCGTCGATGTCCTGCCGCGCCGTCTCCTCCGCCATCTCCAGGCACTGCAGGTAGCGCTGCGCCTCGGTGAAGTAATTCGAGAACTCCAGTCCAAGCTCATCGCGGTACTCCTCGATGACGTCCTGCGGCAGGTCGGCACTGGGGACCGGCGGCGGCACACAGTCCAGCGCTGTCGTTTGCGCTACGGCCGAGTTTGCAAAACTCGCCGCAACCAAGGCCGCCCCAGAGGCAGCACTTCCGGCGCAGCGGGTGGTATGCACAAACATCCGCATCATGTCTTGTACATCACTATGTGGCACTTTTTACGCTTGTAGTATCTACCAATTACGTATTGCACCATCTTCTGTTTCACGCTACCCAAAAAATGTGTATGCCTCCTCCATGTCACTCGACACATCGAACGACCCCAGGAACGAGGCAAAAAAATGAGAGAAGTTTCACCAGTGATTACGCTTGCGGGAGTGAGGGAAACCCTGGAAGCCGGTGGGACAGTTGAAGTCGAGTGCATCGAAGCGCCAGCGCGCGTGAGCAACCAATTCCAGGCCGCGTGGAAGTTCTACGCTGTTGCCGAGGTTGACGGTCAAACGCACCGACTGCTTCTTGTCCACGGTAGGGATATCAAGACGAGGACCATCCGAACCCTGACAGGCCTCCTGTCCTTCGGCATGGACCTCGGCGTCTCCCCCATTTCCGTTCCGCGTCACGTAGGAGAGCGCGCGGTTTGGAAAACCTATGAGGACACGTCAAAGGACTAGACGGTTTTGTGCCTCCGCCGCGCTCGCGGCGATGGCATCCTGGGCCCATGCCGAGGTCATCGACCTCGGAGGCCCGCGAGACGCGGGGCGGTTCACCGCCTCGGTTCTCGACTTCGGCAAGCCGAGGGATTTTTCTTCTGAAGCCGGGGGCACGCAGGCAATTGCTGCCGCCGTCGCGCCCTCCCGCCCCGGCCTCTCGCGCCTTCATGGCTCCGCTGAGGTCGAGCGCCTGATCTCCACCGTTGCGCAGGCCCACGCTCGCCATCCCGGCCTCCGCCGCGCGGGCATTTCCCCTGTCGAGTGGATCGCCCTCTTCCGGGCCAATATCGCCATCGAGAGCAATTTCCGGCAATCGGCCCGCTCGCATGTGGGCGCGATCGGTCTTGGCCAGCTCATGCCCGGAACCGCGCAGGTCCTCGGGGTCGATCCGCACGACCCGCGCGAGAACCTCGACGGGTCTGCCCGCTACCTCCTCATGCAGCTCGAAGAATTTGGATCGGTGCCCCTGGCGCTTGCCGCCTACAACGCCGGTCCGGATGCCGTCGCCCGGTACCAGGGCATTCCTCCCTACCGGGAGACACAAGGGCACGTTCGCAAGGTGCTCGACGTCTACCTGGCAACCATCGGTAAGGACCGCATATGACCACGATCAGCAAAGGGCTTATAGGCCGCCTCACCTCCCTCAACTGGAAAGGGCTGCTCTACCTCTTTCCCATCTTCGCGCTCATCGCCGAGCCCGCGCTGGCGCAAAACCTCGACCCGCTCGAGAACATGCTCGGCACGATCGTCGATGCGCTGACGGGGCCCATCGGCCGACTGATCGCGATCCTCGCCCTCGTGGGGTCCGGCTACATGATGTTCACCGGCCGCCTCAACTGGCCGCTCTTTCTCGTCATTCTCGTCGGCGTTGTCATCGTCTTCTCCGCCGAAACCATCATCGACGGCTTCACGGCCACCTGACGCCATGAGCCTCCCCGCCCCGTGTGGCGCGGGAGGCCTTCTTCGTTGGAGCGCATGCCGATGCAAGAGCACCCCCTGTTTCTCGGGCTGACACGCCCGCCGAAGTTCTTCGGGCTGCCGCTGGGCTATTTCATCAGCCTGGCGCTCGGCTCGGTGATCCCCTTTGTAGCGTTCGACGATGTGCGGTTCCTCGGCATTGCCCTGATCGCCTACCCGGCCCTTTGGCTCGTCGCCGACCGGAACCCGCATCTCTTCCAGATCGTCGCGGGCGTTCTCTCCACCACCCCGCGCACCCGGACCTACAAGCGAAACGGGGGCGATCGCTATGTCTCTTAACCGCCTCTCCGCCCTCTTCGAAGACAGCGCCCTGCTGCGCTCGGTACTGCCCGAGAGCCTCTTTGCCGAAGAGCCGGTGGCGCGCCACCTGCCCTATCTCTCTGCCCCCGAGGATGACCTCATCCTCACGCGGCAGGGTGATCTTCTCGCCTCGGCCGTCATCGGCGGCATCGACAGCTTCACCGCCGAGGCGCCGGAGATCGAGGCGCTGACGCAGGGCTTTGCCCCCCTCGTCGGCCAGCTTGGCGAACGCTTCGGCTTTTATGTGAACAAGATCACCATCCCCGCAGCACTCGATCTCGCCCCCATGGACGACGGCGGCTTTGCTGCGGAAATCGACCGGCGCTGGCGCGAGACAATAAGGGCCAAATCCCTCAAGCGCCGGGTCCTGCTGCTCACCCTCGCCATGCGCCCGAGCGCCAGCCAGAAGATGGGGCTGGGGCGGGCTGTCAAATCGAGTTTCGAGGCCGACCTCGCGCTGCGCAAGGAGCGCATTGCCGAGGCCATGGGCCTGCTGCAGGCGATGTATCACGCCGTGGGCTTCCGTCGCCTGCGCGTCTCGGACGGCGACTGGCTGGGCTATCTCGGCACGGTGCAGGGTCAGGAGTTTCAGCCGATGCACGGCCATCCCGGCCAGTTTCTCGCGGCCTCCATGACCAACGCGCAATACCTTTTCAAGGGAAAGCGCTTTGCCATCGACAACGGCATGTCCCGCCGCTTCGGCGCGATCTTCGGGGTGAAGGCCTGGCCGAACAAGTCGCTGCCAACCGTGCTCGACGCGCTGGAGCTGCCTTACGACATCGTTGTCACCAACAGCTTCACGCCGATCCGGAACAACGAGGCCGAAGAAAAGATCGCCCGCACCGCCCGGCAGATGGGGGCGACCGAGGATGCTGCGCAATCCCTGCGGGCAGGGCTCTACGATCTGCTCGACGACATCGCCTCCGGGCGCGGCGTGCTGGGCAAGCACCAGCTCACCGTCATGGTCACCGCCAATAGCGAAAAGGCCCTGGAAGAGGCTGCCTCCGAGGTCTGGCGCGCCGGGCAGGAGTCGGGCGCCACGCTGGTGCGCGAGAGCTTTGCCGCCCGCGCCATGTTCTTCAGCCAGGCGCCGGGCAACTGGCGCTACCGGCACCGGGCGGCGCTGACCACCTCGACCAACTTCGCCGATTTTGCCGCCTTCCATGCCGGCGCGCCCGGGCGCGACAAGCACCAGTCGCCCTGGGGCGAGACCATCACGGTTTTGCCCTCAGTCTCATCCTGCCAGTACCGGTTCAATTTCCACGAGCCGGGATCGCGGACCGCGGAACCTTCCGGCGGGCACACGCTTGTGCTGGGGCGCCCCGGCTCGGGCAAGACGCTCGGCACCGCGTTTTTGATGGCGCAGGCCCGCCGCGTCGGCGCGCGCATCGTGGTCTTCGACAAGGACCTCGGTCTTGAGATGGCGGTGCGCGCTTTGGGCGGCACCTACAGCACGGTCCGCATCGGCCAGCCCACGGGCTTCAATCCCTTCCTCACCGAGACCGACAGCCGCGGCGCGGCCTGGCTCACCGATTGGACCGCCGACATTCTCTCGCGGAGCGGTCGCCCGCTCGAGACCTTCCAGACCGTGGCGCTGAATGACGCGATCCGCCGCGTGGTGGCCGCCGAGCCCGAACTGCGCAGCTTCTCGGCCCTGGCCTCGGCGGTGAACCAGACCGACGACGATGGTGATCTCGTCGCCCGGGTGCGCGAGTGGACCGCGGCAGGCCGCTTTGGCTGGCTTTTTGATGAAGAGGCCGAGACCGGCATTCAAATCGGCGAAGACGTCGTCGGCATCGACATGAGCGAGCTGCTCGATCTCGGCACCGAGCGCACCGCGCTTCTGGCCTATCTCTTTCGTCGGATCGAGCGGGTCATCGAAGACCGGCGTCCGACCATCCTCGTCATCGACGAGGCCTGGAAAATGCTGAACGACGAGATGTTCGTGAAGCGTCTGCAGGAATGGCTGGTCACCATGCGCAAGAAGAACTGCGTGGTGATGATGCTGACCCAGACGCCCGGCCACCTCGCGCAGTCGAGCGTTGGGTCAATCATCTCCGAGATGGTCTCGACGCAGATCCTGTTTCCGAACCCCGCGGCCCATCCCGAGGACTACCGCATCCTCAAGCTCAATGACCGCGAGGCGGAGTTTGTCTCGCAAAGCACCGGCGGTCTACGTCTCGCGCTGCTGCGCTCGGCCGGCGACAGCCTCTTCGTCAATTTCGATCTCTCGGGCCTCGGCGCGGATCTCGTCACCGTGCTCGGCGGCGGGGCCAAGGGCGAAGACCGCGCGCCCTTCGAGTGGCGCCGCAACCCTGACTTCTGGAAGGACATGGCATGACAAAGCTCCTCTCCACCGCTGCCCTGATGCTGGCCCTCGCCGGCTGCGCGGCTGGCGTCTCGACCGGGCGCAAGTCGCCCTGCGCCGGCGCCTTCCGGACCGACGGTAGCTACGCGGTCATCCCGGCCACCGCAACGCGCGGCGCCGTGGTGAGCCGAGGCGTCGCATCCCCGTCCCAAATGAGTTTTGCCGCGGAGGGGAGCGATGATTGCCAGTTCTCCCCGCTCTAATTCCGCACGTAGATCAGCCGCATCGCAGACCGGGGCGGCGGGACTGGGCGTGGCCGGGCTGATACTGGCTGCAGTCCCCGCTCCCGGCGCTCTGGCGCAGGGGGTGCCGATCGTCGACGGCTCGAACCTCGCCAATGCGATCTCTCGACTCTCCGAAGGCGAGCGCGACTTTGAAAAACAGCAGGACAAGCTGGGCCGCCGCGAAGCGCAACAGGATCTGCACCAGGAGCAGCTCGAAGCCTACGCGCGCTTCCTCGAGCAGACGACTGGCACGACCGATGTCTCGGGCTTCGAAGACGGCGCGGGAGGTTTCCCGGGTGCCGCGGAGACCTATCCGGTGACGGAGGAAAGCAGCGCCGATGCGCAGCGGCTCTTTGGTGACGATGCCAGCGTCGAGCAGATGATCATCGGGACGGCCGCGAAATACGAGGGCCATGCGGGTGTCGGCGCGGCGGGCCTGACCCCGCTGACCTGGCGCATCCTCTTCCAGTCCCTCATCAAGCAGGAAAGCCGCTTCAACAACGCCGCGGTCTCGCATGTAGGCGCCATGGGCTTTTGCCAGCTGATGCCCGGCACCGCCGCCGATCTTGGCGTGGATCCGCGCGATCCTTGGCAGAACCTCGACGGCGGCGCGCGCTACATTCTCGCCCAGCTCAAGTCCTATGGTCGGATCGATTTTGCCCTCGCCGCCTATAACGCAGGGCCCGGCAATGTCGACAAATACGGCGGCGTGCCGCCCTTCGATGAGACCCAGAACTACGTTCGCCGGATCCGCAGCTACTATGATGGCTATCTCTCGCTCATCACCGGCAAGGATCAGACGGGAACCCTGGCCGGGGTCGATGGCGCCTCGGCGCAATGGGGCAACTGGTCGGATGCCTCCATGGGCTACGCCAGCGAGGTGAACAGCCAGATCGATCACGCGATGCAGCGCATCTATGGCCTCCTGCAGCATGCCAGGACCGAGACCGAAAAGCAGGCCGTCGATCACAACACCTACATGATGGCCGAGCGGGCTCGTCTCATGGCGCTGACCCTGCGCTTGCGCGCCGCGCAGGTGAAGGTTGCAGCCGCCCGCGGCATCTCAGACGCCGCGCAGGGGCTGCAGGCCACGAATTTCTGGGAGTATCGCGATGAGTGAAAGGACCGCTCGCACGGCCCTGCGCCGCCTTGCCATCTGCCTCGGCACCGCCAGCGTCGCGACCCTCTACCTGGCCGCGCCAGGTCTCGCGCAGGGCGTGCCGGTCATCGACGGCTCGAACCTTGCAAAGAACGTCGAGCAGTTGCAGCAGGCGCTGCAGGATGCCGAATACCAGATCGAGCAAATCCAGCAGCTGAAAAAGCAGATCGAGTTGCAGATGGAGCAGATCACCAGCCTCGAGTTCATCGGGGACTCGCTGACCGGCTTCAATGACATCGCCACGCTCTACAACAGCGCCGAAGACCTGCGGGACCGCGCGGCCAAGATCACCGATCTCAGTGGCTTTGCCGATGACCTGGCCATGGGGGATTTCGACGCCCTGCTCGACAATCTCCTCGATGGCGATGTCACCATGGGCGAAAAGCACGCCGCCGAGCAGATGCGCGAGACGCTGGCCTCGGCCGGGCTGACCTCCGACCGGCTCTCGCAGCTCTCCTCCTCGGAGAACCCGCAAGACAAGGTCATCGCCCAAACCGCCGGCACCAGCGCGACGGCGATTGCCGCGGCGCAGCTCTCCTACGAGGAGGCGGAATCCAGCCTCGAGCGGGTCAACGGGCTCGTGGATGAGATCGCCAATCAGGAGACGCTCAAGGAGAGCGTCGATCTCAACACCCGCATGGCAGCCGAGACCAACTTCATGCTCGGCCAGATGTGGCGGCTCAACGCCGCCGCCGGCCTCGCGCAGGGCCAGACCGGCGTGAATTGGGCCGCCGAGCAGGCCAAGGAGCGCAGCTTCTTTGATTACTCGGGCACCGCCGACTGAGCGGCGCCCCACACGCGATTTGAAAGAGGAGACCGATATGTTTGCGAAGATGATCACGGGCCTGACGGCGAGCCTCGTCCTGGCAGGTGCGAGCGGTGTCGCCTGGGCCGAGGATTACAGCGCCGCCTCCGCACCGGAGCTGAGCGCCGCGGCCGTTGCGGCGGTGGAGGCTGAAGATGGTGATGAGCTCCTGGCGATCATGCAGGAGATGCAGAGCCGCAGCATGTATTTTTTCGAAGGCGACGAGGCACTCTGCCGCCGGGAGCCGCCAAAGGTCGGGCTGCTCGCCAAACCGGGCTTCAACTTCGGCACGGCCCGCACCGCCTATCAGACCTTCAATAAGGTCCAGCGCCTCGAGGAGCAGACCTGCACCTGCCCGCAGGCCGCGCGGTCCTTCGAAGAGTTCTCTGTCGAATTCCTTGGCGTGATGCCCGAGGACATCTCCGAGACCGAAATGGCAAAGCTACGCGAGTACAACATCGCAAACGAGAACGCGGTGTATCGGGACTACCGAACTTTCCGCAATGAATCCTGCCGGGACGCGCCCTGATGGCCATCATTGCAGATGTCCTCTCGGCGGTTGATACGACGGCCGCGTCTGTTGGTGCCGCGGCCTACAACGAGGTGGCTGGCTCGGTCATCCCGGTGTTCCGCGTCGGCGCGGTGCTCCTCGTGGCGATGACAGGGATCAACCTGGCCATCCAGGCCGTCCCGATGACGCTCCGCAATGGGCTGAGCCTCATCACGCGGATCGCCCTGGTCATGATCTTCCTGTCCTCCTTTGCCAATTTCGATGCGGTCTACGGCGTTCTGACAGAAACCCCGAGCCAGTTGGGCGGGACCGTGCTTTCAGCCACGACAGGTGACAGCGTCACCGACCTCTACGACGGCCTCGATACGCTCTACATACGGGCCCTCGACCTTGGGCAAGCGGTCTCGGAAAACGGCTCCTACATCTCCGGCGCCCTCGCCAGCCTGCTCATGTTCCTCATCGCAGCCCTGATGGCGACCATCTCCATCGTCGTCATCTGCGCCGCGAAACTGATGATCGCGGTGCTGATCGTGGTGGGGCCGCTGGCGATTGCCTGCACGCTCTTCAAGCAGTCAGCGCCGATCTTCGAGACCTACGCAAAGCTCGCCCTGGGGTTCGCCTTCGTGCCCCTGCTGACCGCAGCTATGGCCGGCTTCACCATTGCGACCAGCAAGATGCTCGCGCCCGATCCCGCGAGCGCCGAGACCATTGGCGACATCATCGGCTTCGTGGTGGTCATGATGCTCGGCACCGGGCTCATGTTCATGGTCCCAACCATTGCCCAATCCCTCGGCTCGACCGCCATCGGCCTCGGGCAAGCTGCCTCCGGCACCTACCAGCAGGCCAAGTCCCACAGCTATGGCGCCGTGGCCGGCGCCCGCGGCATGGCCGAGGGCATGACCGGGCGCAAGGAACCCAAATACGGGATCAGCTCCGGCGCCCGCCGGGAAGGCCATGCGGTCGGCGCGGCAATCTCGAGCGCCGCGGGCGGCGCGCCTGGCAGCGCGGCGGCGGCCGCCCGGCTCGCCGTGTCCCTGGCGCAGAAATCGGTCGCCAAGGGCGGCAAGTAATCGGCCCGCGAAGGAGGTTTTGGTGAAAGAACACAGCTTAGATACGGACATCATCATGGCCCCGCGCCGCAGCGAAAAGCGCGCCTGGATCGTCGCGGGTGTGTCCACCGGTATCTCGGTCCTCATGGCCCTCTCCATCGCCACGATGATGCCGCTCAAGACGACCGAGGTCTTCACCGTGCTGGTGGACCGCGACACCGGCGCGGCGGAGCGCATCATGCAGGTGCAGCCCACCGGCATCGAAGACGAGCAGGCGGTGAAGGAAAGCCTGCTGGTCTCTTACGTCTCGGACCGCGAGTTCTTCCTCATGGCCGGCATTCAGGAGCGCCTCGAAAGCGTGCAGCGCCGCTCGGCCGGCGGCGCCCGGCGCTCGCTGGTGGCGCTCTGGAGCAACGACAGCGACAACGAGACCTACCCGCCCCGCCTCTATGGGCAGGGGGCGGAGGTGACCGTGCGTGTGAAGACCATCACCTTCCTCGAGCCGACCGTCGCCCAGGTCCGCTATGAAAAGACCCTGCGCACGCCGCGGCAGGACAGCGTCACCCGTCCTTTCGTCGCGGTCATCGGCTTTGAGTTTCAGCCGCGCGAGGAACGCGCCCTCGCGCGGGTCTGGGAAAACCCGCTCGGCTTTACGGTGACCAGTTTCAATGTCTCGGCCGAGACGCTGGGAGGCTGATCATGCGACACGCCAAAGCTCTCACCCTTGCCACCCTTCTCCTCCTGCCCCTCCCCGCGCTGGCCGAACGCGCGCCGCAGACCATGGGCCAGGACGCCCGCGTGCGCTCGGTCTGGTACAACCCCTCCGATGTGATCCGTGTGGACACCAACCTGCGGACCAACACCGCGCTCGAGCTCGGCCGCGGCGAGCGGATCGAGCAGGTGCTTCTCGGGGATTCCGAAGCCTTCGATGTCGAGGTTCTGTCCAACCGCAACACGGTCTCGGTAAAACCGGTCATCGGCAGCGCCCACAGCAACATGACCATCTACACCTCGCGCCGCGCGATTGCCTTTGTCCTCACAGAGGGCCGCAGCAAGACCCCGACCTACCGCGTCGCGGTCAAATATCCCGAGGACCAGCCGGCCCGGACCGCGAGTACGCCCAAGGCGATCGGCACCCGCGACACCGGCTACGAATACGCCGGCGGCGGTCAGGCCCGGCCCACGGCGGTCTGGAACGACGGGCATGCGACGTATTTCGAGTTCCGCCAGGGGGTCCGCCCTTCGATCTTCGCGGTCGACGGCGAGGGCTATGAGCTCACGGTGAACTCGCAGACCCGCGGCCGGGTCGTGCGCGTTGGCGGTGTGGCCGAGGCCTTCACCATCCGGATCGGCGACGAGGTGATCTGCATCCGCCACGTGGCGGGCGGCAAGACCGTGGATCCCTTCATCCTCCGCAGCCTTGCCGGGAAGGAGTTCTGAGATGGCCGAGCATAAAGGCACCGACGATCAGTCTTTCGAGGACACCGACTTCGAGGCAGAAGGCGCACCGCAGGAGAAAGCCTACCACGTTGAGCGCAAACCCCGCCGCGCGGCGAAGGGGCTGACCTCGCTCGCCGGCAAACTGGTCTCCGGCATTATCGCGGGCTGCCTGCTCGTGGTGCTGGCCTACGCCATGGTCGCGGGCGAAGAGGACAGCGCGCCCGTGGAAACCTCCAATGTCACCGAATTCCAGGACGGGGCGAGCGGCAGCGGCTTTGGCAATATCGCGCCCGCCGCGGCGCCAGAGCCCGAGGAAGACGGGTTTGACTTCGGCCTCATCCAGGACCAGCTCGACAGTCAGCGCAGCGCGCTCGAAGAGCGCAATGCCTCTCTGCAGGAACAGGTGCAGCAGCTGCAGAAGAGCCTCGCCGATCTGTCCGGTCGTGCGGGCAGTGAGGATAGCGCCGTCGTCGCGGACCTCTCCCGCGCTCTGCAGGAAACGCAGGAGCAGAATGCCCAAATGGCGCAGCAGATGCGCGAGGAGTTCGCCAACCAGCTGAAGTCCCTGCAGGCGGCCAATGAAGAGCGCATGACGCAGCAGGAAGAGACGCTGGAGTCGCTGCGCCGCGAGAATCTGGCGCTGCAGACCGAGATCACCACCGCCAGCAATGACGCCGCGCAGGAGGCTCAGGACGCCGAGGCCGCGCGCCGCCGGCAAGCTGAGCGCGAGGCCGAGCTGGCCGAACGTCGGCGCCAGCAGCAGGAAGAGCTGCAGGCCCGCGTCGAGTCCGAGGCGGTGATCTACGACAGCGGCGCAAGCTCCGGCAGCGCAGAACCGGCGAGCGGCGGACCCGGGGACACAGCCGGCCAGCTGAGCCCGCGCGGGCAGTCGCGCGACAGCGCGCTGCGCGCCTTTGTCACCGGCGGTGCCGGCGGCACTGGCAACACCGGCGGTGCCACGCCAACCGAGCAGGCGACGGAGATTGCCAATCCGTCCTACACAGTCCTGCAGGGCACGATGATCCAGGCCAGCCTAGAGAACGCCGTCGACTCCTCCCTGCCCGGCGCCGTCTCGGCCGTGGTCAACTACCCGGTCTGGTCCTTCGATCAGAGCCAGGTGCTGATCCCCTCCGGCTCCCGCCTCTTCGGCTCCTACAGCTCGGACATCGACATCGGCCAGGGCCGCATCCTCATCGGCTGGACCCGCCTCGTGACACCGGGCGGCCAATCGGTGCAGCTCTCCGCCTTTGGCGGCGACCAGATGGGCCGCTCCGGCATCAGCGGGCAGGTCGACACGCGCTTTGGCACGCGCTTCGGCAATGCCGCGCTGATCTCGCTCATCGGCGCGGGGCCCAGCATTGCCGCCGCGCAGATCGACGATGACACCACCTCCGACATTGCCCGCGATGTCACTGAGGATCTTGGCGATGCCACCAGCTCTGCGGCGGCGGACTACGCCACCCTGCCCCCGATCATCACAGTCGAGCAAGGCAGCGCCATCACCGTTATGGTCGACCGCGACCTGGAGTTCTTCTGATGAACAAGGCTCCGCCGCGCGCCTCCTTCCTTGCGAGCTACCTTGTGCCTCTGTGCCCCTATCTTGGAGACCCTCACGTGGTGGAGGTGGTGATCAATCCCGATGGCGGCGTCTGGGTCGAGCGGCAGGGCGACAGCCACATGCAGCGGGCCGAAGCGCTGAGCTTCGCGCCGGCCCAGGCCGCAGACCTCGCCAAGGCGATCGCCTCGGAGGTCGATGTGCCGCTCTCGGCGAAAAAACCGATCGTCTCGGGCAAGATCACGCATGGCGGCGCGCCGCTGCGCGCGCAGGTTGTGGCGGCGCCAGTGATCGAAGGCGCGCCCTCGATCTGCTTCCGGCGGTATTCGCAGTCCAAGTTCGAGATCGGGGACATGGCCCTGCTGCATGGCGAGCTCGTCGATCTCGACAAGCGCCGTCGCGACCGAGCACAGCAGGTGCGAGAGTTGACCGGCGCGGGCAAGGTGACTGAAGCCATGCAGCTCTGCATCGAGGACCGGCTCAACGTGGTGATCTCCGGCGGCACCTCCACCGGCAAGACGACCTTCGCCCGCGCGCTTCTTGGCATGGTCGATCCGCGCGAACGGCTGGTCACCATCGAAGACGCCTTCGAGCTCTTCCCGGCCCACGCCAACACCGTCTCCATGAAATCGGACCGGCTGCCGGGCTCGGAAAAATCCCCCGCCAAGCTCCTGGAATCCAGCCTGCGGATGCGGCCCGATCGGATCATCCTTGGCGAGCTCCGCGGCTTTGAGGCCCTCACCTTCCTCGAAACGATCAACACCGGCCACGGCGGATCCTTTACCACCATTCACGCCGACACCGCGCTCAAGGCCATCGATCGGCTGGCGATGATGGTGCTCGGCACCGGGCTCAACATGAGCTTCGAAGAGGTGCGCCGCTACTGCGCGCACAGCGTCGATGTGGTGATCC